>CAVTHU010000044.1:0-222697 GCA_963734355.1 uncultured Actinomycetota bacterium | reverse complement strand
CCTACGCGTTCCCGCCACGGACACACCCGGCATCCGCTATCAGCGAACAAGCCACGCCCGGTGGCTGAGGTGCGAGCGGAGCGAGCGTTGCGAGCGGAGCGAGCGCTCCCCGCGATCGGCCCCGGCGGCCACGACGACTGCGAAGCCCGCGAGCGGAGCGAGCGTCGTCGTGGGCCCGAGGCCGAAGCTCGTGGGGGTGAATATCAGTGCGCGGCTTCGAAGGCCTCTCGGACCGTGGAGGGGATCCGGCCGCGCTCGGGGACCTTGTGGCCGTTGGAGCGGGCCCAGTCGCGGATCTCCTTGGCGCTGTGCGCGCTGTTGGAGGACGCCGACAAGCGGCGGCCGCGGCGGGTGCCGGTGACCTTGCGGCCGTGTCCGACGTACTTGGCCAGCGCGTCACGGAGTGCCCCGGCGTTCTTGTCGTTCAGGTCGATCTCGTAAGACGTGCCGTCGAGGCCGACAGGAAATGGTCTGAGTGGCGTCACTGCCGTCGAGGTCGTCTTCGAGGACGATGTGCACCTTTTGCGCCATGGTGAATTACCCGTCTTTCGATCCAGAATTGGGGTCAAAGGCAATGTTCCGCAGAAAGGAACATAACGCACGAATGGCTATTCCAGGCCAACTGAGTAAAGGAGGATCACCGTCGGCACCTTTGCCAATCACCGGTTTCTCTGCGTCAGACGAATCCTGACGTGATAGTGGAACTGTCGCTGCGAATGGAGGGGAGAGCGCCGATTCGGCTCTGATCGATGGGGCTCGCCCCTAACGCGTGGGCACCGGCAGCAGAAGTGCGGCACCACGAATAGAGTGCGCGGCGTGGAAGACCTCGACCCCCGACGGCAGACGCTCTGGGAGCTGCAGGACTTCTCCAATGGGCGCGGCCTGGAGATCGGCCCATTGCACGACCCGATCGTCGGCAAGGACCGGGCCGACGTGCGCTACATCGACATCCAGGACAAGCCGGCTCCGGGCCTATTACCGGGATCACCCCGGTATCCCGATCGACAACATTCCCGCAGATCGACTACCCGCTCACCCAGCCGGACGGCCGGATCGCGTCCTTGGTCGAGGCCAGCAGGAGGGGGCGCCGTTCGACTGGCTGGTCGCTTCGCATGTCGTCGAGCACGTCCCCGACCTGATCGGCTGGCTGTCCGAGCTTGCCGAGGTGGTAGGGACGGTGGCGCCCTCGTGCTCGTGTTCCCGACCGTCGGTACTGCTTTGACGTGCACCGGCCCCCGACCACGGTCGGCGACATGCTCGAGGCGAACCAGCTCGGCGCCGTGCGCCCGGGGTGAGGGCGGTCTACGACCACTACTCCCGTGTGGTGCGGTACGACGTCGCCGAACTGTGGAACGGCGACGTAAGGGGCTACGACGCACGCTTCCACTGCCTGGACGAAGCCCAGGAGTGGGTCGGCTGAGCATCTCCGGGACCTATGTCGACTCCCATGTCTGGCTGTTCAGCCCGGGTAGCTTCGTGGAGCAGCTGCACCAGCTCCGCCTGATCGGCCGGAGCCCTTGGTACGTCGACACCGTCCGGTCCACCCAGCCGAACGAGAACGAGTTCATGGTGAGGCTTCGGCGGCTGGCGCGCGGTCGAGCTGGCTACGCGTTCGCCGGTGAGGTGCTGCCCGACTCTCCACGTCCGGACTGGCTGGACGAGCAAATCCGGGTCCGCATCACTCTCGAGCGCGAGGCCTGGTGCTGCGAGGACAGGTTGACCGTCCAACGGGCTCCTCTCCAGGCTCCGGGCGCGGGTCGCACGGCAGCGAGGCGCTGATCGCGCGCCAGCAGGCGCGCGAGCTCGACGCACTGCGTCGTGCCTCGCCCACCGAGCGCGACCGCAAGACACCGGAGGGATCGAGTCCCGGAGCACCCGCCTGCGCGGTCGGAGCTCCCGAGGTCGCGTCGTCCTAGCGAGCCGCCCGGCCGACAGCGCGACATCCGTCCGTGCCAGGGCCTTGCGTCGAGGCGAGTGCGCAACACGGTCGTCTCCTGCTCGGCCCGGCGCAGCCGTCGCCGCAACCGCGCGAGCGCCGGCGCTGACGACCGCAGGCGCGTCCTTGGTCTCGGCCAGGCGGCGTTCCGCCCGCGCCAGGCGCCGTTCCGCCTGCGCGAGCCTCGCCTCGGCGCCGCGCGATCGCTGTGCACGGCGTGGTGCATCTCCCGCAAGGCCCGCGCACCGTGCACGCGGTTCCGCTCCAGCACCGCCTGCAGGTGGGCGACCCGCTCCTCCTCGGCGGTCACTGACGCCTTGCGCCCAGTACGACCCGGCCCAGTCGACCTCCTCGATCGGATCCGAGATCAACCCCGTGAAGCGCGGAAGTCGTGGACAGCCTCGGCACAGGCCGGGACAGCACCGTAGTCGTCCACGATCACGAAGCCACCTGGCGACACCTTCTCGTACAGCGCCTCCAGCGCGTCCATGGTCGAGTCGTACATGTCGCCGTCGAGGCGGAGGACGGCCAGTCGCTCCGATCGGGGCCGTCGGCAGGGTGTCGCTGAACCAGCCCTCGAGGAAGCGCACCTGGTCGTCGAGCATGTCGTATCGGCGGAAGTTCTCCTCGACCTGGTCTCGGGACACCGCCAGCTCGCCGAAGGTGTGGAGCTCGTCACCCGCGTCGGCCGGGACCCGGGTCGGGGGCGGGAGCCCCTCGAACGAGTCGGCCACCCAGACGCGGCGGTCGGTGACGCCGTAGGCCTTGAGGATGGCGCGCATGTAGATGGAGGCACCGCCCACGCCACACGCCGGTCTCGACGAGGTCGCCCGGCACGCCGTCGGCAACGCCGGTCTCGACGCAGTGGCGGATATTGGCCATCCGCTTCAGTCCGATCATGCTCTCGGCGTCCGCCGGCCAGTCGCGGCCCTCCTCGCGCAGGTCTGCCCGGAACTCGCCGGGCTCGACCAGGCTCACCTGCCGTCCGGCATCGTTGCCTGGAGGACTCCCACAGGTAGCGTTCGTCGCTGCCTGCGGGCACGACCACCGTCGTGTTGCGTCCCTCGAACCCGAAGCGGGTCAGAACCTTGGCCATCAGGTCGAGGTAGCACGCGGTCGCGTGTCTTCCGTCACGACCGGGCACCCTCGTACGTCCGGAGTCCGTGCGGCGGGTGCCTGGATCGCTCTCGGCCAGGGCCAGCGAGGAAATGCCATCGCAGAACCCCGTTGTTAGGGTGAGGCACGTGCCGGACGTGCTCGAGTCCCTGACGCCCGTCGGCACCGAGGTACCCTGCCGGGCTCGAGGCCGCGTGCGCGCTGCCCGGTGTCCGCGCCTTCACCTCCCCGACCGACCCCGAGGTCACCCTGCTGGTGCCCGCGGACGACGAGCCCGAGCCCGAGGTCACGCTCGCTGGTGCCCGCGGTCAACGAGCAGATCACGATCGAGGAGTTCGTCGCGTGGTGCCACGAGGGGCTGCGCGGCGGCCGGCGTAAGGGCGAGATCCTCATCGTCGACGGCTCGACCGACGCGACCCCCGAGCTCGCCCTCGCAGCGCGGCGCCCGCGTGCTGCACACGCCCGCAGCGCGGCCTGGGCCGGGCCTACATCGACGCGATCCCCTACGTCCGCGGCCGCTACGTCGATCATGGGCGACGCCGACTGCACCTACGACTTC
This sequence comes from uncultured Actinomycetota bacterium, assembly GCA_963734355.1. Taxonomy (GTDB): domain Bacteria; phylum Actinomycetota; class Actinomycetes; order Propionibacteriales; family Nocardioidaceae; genus Nocardioides. The sequence goes on along the minus strand of CAVTHU010000044.1, from coordinate 219,086 downwards.
CGCAAGCTCGCGCCGTTCGTCGAGGCGATGCGCGACGGCACCGAGTTCGCCATGGGCTCGCGCTGGAGGGGCTAGCATCGAGCCGGGCGCGATGCCGCCGCTGCACCAGTACTTCGGCACCCCGTTCACCACCTGGATCCTCAACCGCCTCTACGGCAGCCACTTCAGCGACATCCACTGCGGCATGCGCGGCATCACCCGCGACGCGCTGCTGCGGATGGGCCTGTCTCCCAGTCCTGGGAGTACGCCTCGGAGATGGTGCTCAAGTCGGTGCGGATGGAGCTGCGCACCGACCGAGGTGCCGGTCACGCTTCCTCAAGGACCGGGAGGGCCGGCTGTCGCCACCACAAGCGGTCGGGCTGGTTCTCGCCGTTCGCCGCGGCCTGGATCAACCTGCGCGCGATGTTCATCCACGGCGCCGAGTTCTTCCTGTTCAAGCCGGGCATCGTGCTGCTCGCTGCTCGGTCTGCTGCTCACGCTGCCGCTGACGTTCGGCGACATCACGATCGGCGAGGTCACCTTCAGCCTGCTACTCGATGCTGATCGGCGTCGCCCTGGCGGTGATCGGCCTGCAGAGCATCTACTTCGGCTGCCTGGCCCACGTGTTCCTCGACTACGGCGGACGGCTGCGCGAACGCTGGCGACGGATCTTCACGCTACACCAAGATGATGGTCGATCAGCGGCGTCGCTGTTCGCGGTCGGCCTGGTGCTCGACCTCGCCGCTGGTCGTCACTCTTCGTCAGCCACGACTTCACGCTGCCGGACCGCTCGGCCGACGATCAACCACCTCGGCGATCACTCGGGCTGCTGCTCGATGATCTTCGGGTTCTCCACCTTCTGCTTCACGCTGCTGCTGCACGCCACGAGGTCCGCTACGGCGCCGACGCACGCGCGTGACTGACGACGCGGTCCGACCGCTCGAGCGTCGTTCGGGCAGAGCGGCGACGCCGACCGTCGTCGACCGGTTCGGCGTCTGGCTGTCCAAGCGCCAGATCGAGCAGGTCGGTCGGCCCGCTCGCCGGCAAGGACGTCGCCGACTTCGGCTGCGGCTACGACGCGACGTTCGTGCGCCGCTTCCTCGACGAGGTCGCGCAGCGCGACCCTGGTCGACGTCTCCTCGCCCCCGACCTGGTCGACGCACCCGAAGGTCGCGCGCCATCGAGGGCGAGCTGCCGGAGTGCGCTGGACGACGTGCGCCGACGCCTCGCTCGACGTCGTGCTCTGCATGTCGGTCATCGAGCACCTGTGGGAGCCGAGCTGACGCTCGCCGACTTCCGCCGGGTGCTGCGCCCGGGCGGGGTCTGCGCGGTCAACGTGCCCGTCCTGGCTCGGCAAGCGCGCCCTGGAGTACTCCGCCTTCAAGCTCGGCCTGTCGCCGGCCGAGGAGATGGACGACCACAAGATGTACTACGACCCGCGCGACCTGTGGCCGCTGCTGGTGCAGGGCCGGCTTCATGCCGCACGCCATCAAGTGCTTCCGGCACAAGTTCGGCCTCAACACCTTCGCCGTCTGCCGACCGTCGCCACGAGGAGACCGCGCATGACGCTTCACCGAGAACTTCCTCGCGCGAGACCGTGGAGCTGGTCCAGAACCTCGACACCGACGCAGATCGAGAACGCTGGCCACCGGCATCGCCGCGGTCCGCGAGCGCGGGGGCCGGCTGTTCATCCTCGGCGTCGGCGGCTCGGCCGGCTCACGCCAGCCACGCGGTCAACGACTTCCGCAAGATCTGCGACGTCGAGTCCTACTCGCCCATCGACAACGTCTCCGAGCTCACCGCCCGCGCCAACGACGAGGGCTGGGACACCACCTTCGCGGCGTGGCTGCACGGCTCCCGGCTCGACGCCGAGCGACGCGCGTGCTGGTCTTCTCGGTCGGCGGCGGCAACGCCGAGAAGAAGGTGTCTCGACCAACATCGTGGCGCGCGCTCGACCTCGCCAAGGAGCGCGGCGCCGCCGATCTTCGGCATCGTCGGCCGCGACGGCGGCTACACCGCCCAGCTCGCCGACGCCTGCGTGATCGTCCCGCCGACCTTCGCCGACCACATCACCCCGCACACCGAGGGCTGTGCTGCGGTGATCTGGCACCTGCTGGTCAGCCACCCGGCGCTGGCCGCGAGGCGACCAAGTGGGAGTCCGTCGTATGACGCGAGCGGCGCCGAGCGGCTGCGCCGCATCTGCGTCGTCGGCGGCGCCGGCTTCATCGGCAGCCACTTCGTCGACGCGCTGCTCGCGCGACCCGGACACCGAGCAGGTCACCGTCTACGACAACTTCTCCTCCGGCCGCGACTGGCACCTCGAGCGCGGTCAAGGACGACCCGCGGCTGACGGTCGTCCGCGCGCGACGTGGGCGACCTGGCCAGCGCTGACCGAGGCCTTCGCGCGGCCACGACGCGGTCATCCACCTCGCCTCCAACCCCGACATCGCCGCCGCGGTGACCAACCCGGCCATCGACTTCGACCAGGGCACGCTGCTCACCCACCACGTCGCCGAGGCGGCGCGGCGTGGCGGGGTCGCGCTGGTGCTCTACGCCTGCGGCAGCGGCGTCTACGGCGACCTCGGCGAGCTCGAGGCGGCCGAGGACCACGGCCCGATGGTGCCCGACGTCGACCTACGGCGCCAGCAAGCTCGCCGGCGAGGCGATCCTGGCGGCGTACGCCGCGATGTTCGACTTCACGGCCCGGGCCTTCCGGTTCGGCAACGTGGTCGGCCCCAGCCAGACCCACGGCGTCGGCTTCGACTTCGTGCGCCGGCTGCTCGACGACCCGACCCGGCTGCGGATCCTCGGCGACGGGCAGCAGAGCAAGTCCTACATCTACGTCGAGGACGTCATCGAGGCGGTGCTGCTCGCCGGCTCGCAGGCGCGACGACGCCGTTCGACGCGTTCAACGTCGCGACCGGCGACTACGTCACCGTCACCGAGATCGCCGAGCTGGCCATGGAGGTGCTCGGCCTCGAGCCCGGCGCCACGACGTTCGAGTACACCGGCGGCGACCGCGGCTGGAAGGGCGACGTCCCGGTGGTGCGGATCGCCACCGGCAAGATCCGCGCGCTGGGCTGGGCCAACGAGCGCACCGGCCCGCGAGGCGCTGCGCGACTCGATGACCGCCGATGGCCGACGAGGCCCGCGCGGGGCTGCTCGGCCGCGTGACCGGCGCGGCCGGCCGTCTTCCTGGACCGGGACGGGGTGCTCAACCGCGTCGTTCGTCGACGACGGCGTCCCGGTGCCGCCGCGCACGGCGGCCGAGACTTCGAGCTGCTGCCCGGCGTGGTCGAGGCCTGCCGGCGCCTTCGCGCGACGCCGGGCTGGCCCTGGTCGTGGTCACCAACCAGCCCGACCTGGCCCGCGGCGCGCTGACCCGGCCGAGCTCGAGGCGATGCACGCGCGGCTCCGCGCGGCAGCTGCCGCTCGACGACATCGTGGTCTGCCCGCACGACGACGACGACGGCTGCTGGTGCCGCAAGCCGCGGCCCGGGATGATCCTCGACGCCGCCCGCCGGCTCGGCCTCGACCTGGACCGCAGCGTCGGCGTCGGCGACCGCTGGCGCGACGTCGACGCGGCCCACCGGGCCGGGGTCGCGCCGTCTACGATCGACTGGGGGCTCGGCGAGCCGCTCAGAGACTCGCCGGACGCACGTTTTGGCTCTCTGCCGAGGCACGGGATCATGTCCTGCAGGTGTGCGGCGCCGACCGACGGCCGAGTGAGCCGCACCGGACGCGACCGACTTGGAGACCGCACGTGAAGATCTACGCCGACGGCGCCGACCTCGAGAGCATCATCGCCCTCGCCGAGGACCCGCGGATCTCCGGGTTCACCACCAACCCGACGCTGATGCGCAAGGCCGGCGTCGAGGACTACGAGGCGTTCGCCCGCAAGGTCCTCGAGACCATCACCGACCACCCGATCTCCTTCGAGGTCTTCGCCGACGAGCCGCCGAGATGGTGCGCCAGGCCCGGCTCATCGCCTCGTGGGGCGACAACGTCTACGTGAAGATCCCGGTCACCAACACCGCAGGGCGTGCCCAGCGACGGCGTGATCCGCGAGCTGTCCGCCGACGGCGTGCACCTCAACGTCACCGCGCTGATGACCGTGCCCAGGTCGAGCAGGTGGCCGCGGCGTCCGAGGGCGGCCCCGGCCACGTCGTCTCCGTCTTCGCCGGCCGGATCGCCGACACCGGCCGCGACCCGATCCCGCTGATGACCGAGGCGCTCGCAGGTGCTCGCGCCCGACCCGAGCTCGAGCTGCTCTGGGCCAGCCCGCGCGAGGTGCTCAACATCCGCCAGGCCGAGAGGTCGGCGTCCACATCATCACCGTCACCCACGACCTGCTGGCCAAGATGGCGCGGTTCGGCAAGGACCTCGACCAGTTCTCGCTCGAGACCGTCCAGATGTTCCACGACGACGCGCCGGCCGCGGGCTTCACGCTGTGAGCCGACGCGCCGCGCCGCGCCTCAACGCCGACGGGACCGACCAGGACGACTGGGACGACCACTGGGACGACTACGGCGAGGCCGCCAAGGGCAACCCGGCCAACGTCTACCGCCACGCGCATGGTGCTCAAGCTGCTCGGCGCCGCTGCCCAGGGCGCGGTGGTGCTCGACATCGGCAGCGGGCAGGGCGCAGTTCGCCCTCGACCTGCAGCGCGACCAACCCGCAGGCCTGCGGTCTTCGGCGTCGAGTACAGCGCCGAGGGCGTCGACGCGGGCCAGCAGCTCGCCGCAGCGCGAGGCGTCCCGGCGCACGGTTCTTCGAGCGCAACCTGCTGCGAGCCGGTGACCCGCTGACCGCGGGCAGCCGCCGGCGACCCACGCGGTCTGCTCGGAGGTGCTCGAGCACGTCGACGACCCGACCACGCTGATGCGCAACGCCCCGCGCTCCTGGCGCCCGGCGCCAAGGTCGTCGTCACCGTGCCCGGCGGCCCGCGCTCGGCGTTCGACAAGCACATCGGGCACTTCCGGCACTTCACCGCGCCGCCGCTGCACGAGCGTGCTCACCGACGCCGGGCTCGACGTCGACCGCGTGCTGCCGCACGGGCTTCCCGTTCTTCAACCTCTACAAGCTCGCCGTCATCGCGCGCGGCGAGAGGCTCGTCGCCGACGTCGGAGCACCGGCGCCCGGCGCACAGCCCGTCCGGCCTGGAGAGGCGGTCACGACAGTCGTTCTTCAGCGCACGGCTTCCGCTCAACCGCGACGACGCCCGCTCGGCTGGCAGCTGGCCGCGGTCGCCGCACGTGCCGCCCGGCGGGCGAGAGGCAGCCGATGCTCATCACCCGGACCCCGCTGCGGATCACCCTGGGCGGCGGCGGCACCGACCTGCCGTCCTACTACGAGGAGCACGGCGGCATGGTCGTCTCGGCCGCGATCACCAAGCACATCTACATCTCGATCAACCGCACGTTCACCGACGACTACTTCCTCAAGTACAGCCAGCTCGAGCGGGTCGACAAGCCCGACCAGATCGAGCACCCGATCGTCCGCGAGGTGCTGCGCGCCCACGACGTCGGGCCGTGCGTCGAGATCGTGTCAGCACGGCCGACATCCCCTCCGGCACCGGCCTGGGCTCGTCCGGCTCGTTCACGGTCGGGCTGCTCAAGGCGGTGCACGCGATGCAGCGCAACCACGTGTCCGCCTCCGACCTCGGCCGCGAGGCCTGCGAGATCGAGATCGAGCGGCTCGGCCGCACGGTCGGCAAGCAGGACCAGTACATCGCGGCGTTCGGCGGCATCACGCGCTTCGACTTCAACCCCGACGGCTCGGTCGACGTCGCGCCCGCGCGGCTCGTCCAGCGACACCTTGCACGACCTCGAGCAGCACCTGCTGATGTTCTTCACCGGCTACTCGCGCGCCGCCGACGAGGTGCTCGCCGAGCAGGTCACCAAGTCCCAGGGCGGCGACGCGGCGATGATCGACAACCTCCACTTCGTCAAGGACCTCGGGCTGCGCAGCCTCGCCGCGCTCGAGCAGCGACGACGTCGCACGGCTTCGCCGACCTGATGCACGAGCACTGGCAGAACAAGAAGAAGCGCTCGAGCTCGATGTCCAACGCCCGCATCGACCAGCTCTACGACGTCGGCCGGAACGCCGGCGCGCGCGGCGGCAAGCTGGTCGGCGCCGGCGCCGGCGGCTTCCTGATGTTCTACGCCGAGGACACCCGCCGGGTGCGCGCGGCGATGCGCGACGAGGGGCTGACCGAGCTGCGGTTCGGCATCGACCCCGCCGGCAGCACCATGCTCGTCCGCGAGTGACGCGCGCCCCGATGCAGTGCGTGATCCTCGCCGGCGGGCTCGGCACCCGGATGTGGCCGGTGGCGCGAGACCGTGCCCAAGACGCTGCTGCCCGTCGCCGGCCGGCCGTTCGCGGACTGGCAGCTGGAGTGGCTGGCCGGCGCGGGCGTCACCTCGGTCGTCTACTGCATCGGCTACCTCGGCGAGCAGGTGCGCGACCACGTCGGCGACGGCTCGGCGTGGGGCCTCGACGGTCGCGCTACGTCGACGAGGGCCGCGAGCTGCGCGGCACCGCCGGCGCGCTGCGGCTCGCCCTCGACGAGGGCGTGCTGGACGAGCGCTTCCTGGTCCTCTACGGCGACTCGTGGCTGCAGGTCGACCCCGCCGCGGTGCTACGACGCCGCCGAGCGCGTCCGGGCTGCCCGGCGCTGATGACGGTCTTCGCGAACAACGGCCAGTTCGACACCAGCAACGTCGAGTACGCCGACGGGCCGCGTGATCCGCTACGAGAAGGGGCTGCGACCCGACCCCGCCGACGATGCGCTGGATCGACTACGGCCTGTCGGTGTTCACGCCGCGAGCTGATCGCGGACCGGGTCCCGCCGGCGACGGTCGCCGACCTGGCGCCGCTGTGCACCGCACTGGCCGCCGAGGGTGCGCTGGCCGGATTCCTGGTCGCCGACCGGTTCTACGAGATCGGCTCGCCGGACGGGCTGGCCGAGGCAGAGACGCTGCTGCGCGCGCGCTGAACCCGGCTCTAAGTCGCCGGGGTGGCCAGCGCCGGCAGCGGCGCGTCGCTCGTCTTGATCAGGAGCAAGTGTCCGTTGATGTTGTGCACCAGGCGGCCCGCCGCTCCCAGGTCTGCGTCGAACAGCTGCGCCCGAGGGTCGCGACGCCCTCGCACTGGAAGGAGCCGTAGTCGTCCCAGACGACCAGCCCGCCGACGTTGAGTCTGGGCCAGGCCCACTCGAGCGTGTCGCGGGCGGAGTCGTAGACGTCGACGTCGATGTGCACCAGGCGCAGGGAGACGTCCTCGACCTGGCTCGCTGGTCTCGTCGGGGAACATGCCGATGAGCAGCTCGACGTCCACGCCGAGGCGCCGGGCCAGGCCGCGCACGTGCTCGGGGCTGGTGTCCGAGTGCTCGCCACCCTTGTACCAGGGGTCGTTCTCTCCGGCCTTGGCCACGCCCTGGAACGTGTCGCAGAGCAGCAGGCGGGCCTTGGTGCCGAGCTGCTGGACTCGCCGCGCCATCAGCACGCCGGTGCCGCCGCGCCACACGCCGACCTCGAGGATGTCGCCATCGACGTGCACCAGCTGGCCGAGCTGTTCCCACAGCTCGTAGCACTTGTACTGGTCGACGAGGGTGGACCCCTCGACGGCGTCGTAGACCTCTCGGAACTCGCGGTCGTCGTGCCACGGGGCGTACGTCGAGTTCAGCGGCACGACCAGCTCGTGTGAGTACAGCGTCTGGGGGCCACTGAGCCGACCCCGTCGGAGCATGCGTTCGAGGCGACGACGACTGCGCAGCCACTCCTGGGCGCGCTTCGCCCCATTTCGCGGGAGATCCTTCATAGGCACCCGCCCGAGATTACCGGCCGTGCGGCGCTACGTCGCATCGGCCCGCGTGCCGCGGCCCATGCGGCACCACATCACTCCTGGTAGGGGCGGGTCACGCCCGAGAGCACGATCTTGTCGACCGGATGGTCGACGTCGCGCTGGGTGAGGTAGAGCGTGTCGCCGGTGTAGCCGTGCCACTGCAAGCACGAGCCCACCCGGACTCGAATCGAGTCGCCGGCAAGCGGCAGGGTGCCGACCAGGATGCGGCGCTCGCGGTTGGCGAGCGCCGACGGGGCGTCGGTGAGCTCGAGCTCGGCGTCCCCGAGGTCGCCGGTGCTGCTCGAGAGCTCGGCGAGGCGGTAGGACGCCAGGTCGGTCTCGGGGGGAACCTCGACGCTGCTGACGTCGACCATCTCCTCGATCACCTCGTCGACCGCCCCGGTGGCGGGCACCGGGGAGACCGGGATGGGGGTCTCGCCGGGGCGGGAGAGCGAGTCGCGAGGCTCCGCGCCCGCGAGCGGATGGGCCATGCCGTCGGCGTAGACGGCGTAGAACGAGAGCTCGCCCTCGAGCTGCGTGTCACGACCCCCGGCGAAGCCGCTCATCTCGGCATCCGGGTCGCCGAGGGTCTCGGCCACGTCGGGTCGGGTGTGGCTCGAGGCCACCGACTCGATGACCACGCCATCGGCCACGGCGACCACGTGTCGCGCCGAACGGTCATTGCTGGTGTCGTAGGCCCAGCCGCGGAAGCTGATCCGGCGCGTCGGGACAGGACTGCCGACCTCGAGGGTCAGCTTCTCGCCGGTCGGCTCGGACGTGAGGAAGTTGGCCGTGTCGCCGACGTCACACGCGGGCGCCGCAAACCAGAGCCGGTTCAGCTCCGGGCCCCTGCCCAGCTCCGGCGGGTCGGGCAGGTCGTCGAGCATGTCGTTGCGGATCAGGAACAGCACGTTGTGGGTGCGCACCACCGGCGTCCAGCCGTCGAGCAAGTACTGGGACAGCGTGTAGTGCCGCACCTCGTTGTGCGGTCCGTCCCACCCGGGCAGCCCGAACGGCCCGTCGAAGACCACAAGCTCCGGCCGGCTCTTCTCGAGCTGGTCGATGACGATCTCCTGGGTGAACTCAGGGACCGCCATGCTGATGTGGAAGTACGACGTGGGCGGATCCTGCCCGAGCAGGTAGTAGAAGTAGCCGGGACTGTTGGTGAAGTCGAAGACCGGACCGTCCGCGGTGTAGGTGTCGACCACAGTCCGCAGGTCGTCCAGCAGCTGGTCGTCGAGGGCGTCGCTCGACGCCCACCCCAGCCCGGGCGTTTGCTCACCGCCGACGTAGGTCACGTTGTTGCCGGGCGCCCTGTCAGCAGCCTGGTGCACCGAGGGGAAGGCCACCAGGAGCAGCACCAGCGCGCCCACCGACGCAGGCTGCCGGACGGCTGCGAGACCCGGGCGCGGCCGGCCCGACTGCGCGACCCGGCGACCGGCCGGACTGGTGCCAGGACCGCGGACCAGCGCCTGCACGGTGTCGTCCAGCGCGGACAGGACGAGCGCGACCCAGATGGCCAGCAGCGGCAGCGCCACGGTCACCACCTGCAGCAGGTGACCGTCGTCGAAGCGGCCCAACCCCTTCTCGGCGTACAACGCAGTCGTGAGCGCGGCACCGAACGCGACCCAGTGGCGCGAGCTCAGCGGCCGGCGCCGGATCAGGCCGACCCCCATCAGCCAGAGCGTCACGGCGGCGACCACGACACAGGCCACGAAACAGTTGATGAAGACCTGTGCCGCGTGCTCCGGGATCGGCAGCGCCCCGGACTCGGCGTGACCCGGACCGAAGACGAGGTAGTAGTCGATGAACGCACCCAGCGCGTCCTGCGTGGCCAGGTAGAGACACCACACCACGGTGCAGACGACACCCGTGACCACGTAGGCCCGGGTGCGGACCAGGGCCCGCCAGCGACTGACACCCTCGTCTCGGTGCACCAGGTCGCTCCCGACGAGCACGACGGTCGCCGCGATGACCTGGAACGACGCCTCGGGGACCAGTACCGCCTCGACGAAGAGGACCGGAGTGAGCAGCGCGGTCCACCGCCACCCGCCCCGGCGTACCGCCTCGCCGAGCAGCACCCAGACCAAGGACATCGCCACCCAGCGGTACGACGGGGCGATGTGGCGGCTCCCCAGATCAGCAGGGTGACGATCGCCAGTAGCGGCGCCGCCCGACCGCGACTGGCCCAGACCCCGACCCAGTAGACGCCGACCCACGTGAGCGGGATCCAGATCATGCCGAGCGCCGCGTTGGTGGCCCACAGGGTGTGCCCGAAGAGCGAGAACCCGGCCGAGCTGCGAAGCGCGTCCTCGAACAGGCCGTGGATGAACAGGAAGTCGCTCCACGGGAAGTAGCCGCGTGACAGCAGGTCCGCACCGGTGACGCTCTGCATGTCGTCGAACCCCTGGATCGGCCCGATCTGGGTCGCCATACCGCTGGTCACCAGGTAGATGAACGCCGACCCGGGCACGACCCGGACCATCAGCCGCTCCAGCGCGTCCGGCTTCAGCGTGCGCGCAAGCAGGACCAGCGCGCCCATCACGACCAGCCAGGCGACTACCCCGGCCCACACGGACACCCAGGGGTAGCGAGTCACCGCGCCGCCGTCGACGGTGCGGACCGCGGAGTGCCGGGCCCATGACACCAGCGCCACGACCGTCGCCGTCGCCCCCACGTAGGTGTGCACCACCGACAGCGTTGTGCCCCAGTGCGCGCGAGGGTCGCGGCGGGTCTGGCCACGGGTGGCGCGGCTCACCCCGAAGGTCGCCAGCAGGACCAGGACCACCACCCCGAGGCCGACCAGCACACCCGGCACGGACACCGCCCGCTGCGGGTCGCCGCCGGTGCCGGAGCTCGCCACGAGGGCCACCACCGCCGCGGGTACGAGCAGCCGGCCGTAGCGCCAGGCGCCGTGACGCTCCCCGGCTCTCGGAGCGGCCTCCGGCCTGTCCGCTGCTACGTCATCGGTGTCCCCAGTCGCCTCGCGGGGGGCCGTGGGAGAGTCGGAGAGGGGTACGACGTTGCGCGGCCGGCGTTCGACGGCGAAGAACCCCGCCTTGCCCAGAAGCCACCAGACGAGCAGAGTGACCAGGGGCAGCTCCCACATGAGCAGCCGGTAGATCAGGAACTGCCGGTGGAAGTCGAAGTTCTCGAAGCTCGGGTAGCCGACGATGTCGATGGGTGCCCGTAGCCCGTGAGGCGTCGCGAACCAGACCACGGCGCCAAGCACCGCCGCAAAGAGGACAGAGACAAGGAGCCTGGCGGCAGAACGGACGGGAGCCGCCTCGACGGACCTCACTGAAACGTTCCTCCCCAGCTCGCAGGGCTTTCGACCCAGCCCAGCCAGAAAGTCGACGCCGTTGCGAATTTACACTACGGGCGTGGCCAGGAGACTGACCGCGACGCTCTCTGCGTCCGGTGCCGTGCCGCTCCTGGCAGGGCTGGGAGTGCAGGCCCTGACGACCTACCTTTTCCTCGTCATCGCGGGTCGCGCACTGGGCCCGGTCGGCTTCGGTGCGCTGTCGGGGCTGTACCTGCTCCTCACGAGCGCGGCCACCGGGCTGTTCGCACCCTTGGAGCAGGAGGTCACCCGGCAGCGCGCGCACGGGCGGGCCGCCGCAAGCTGGGACGAGACGCTCTACCGCCGGGCGATCACGCAGGGTCTCATCGCGTCGGCGCTCGCCGTGGTGGTCTTTGTGGCGGCCTTCCCGGCCACGCTCCGCATCCTCGGTGACGAGCCGTCACTGCTCGTCGCGCTGCTCGTCGCGCTGCCCGGCTATGCCTGCTGGTTCGCCACCCGCGGCGACCTGGCCGGCACCCGGCGGCTGGGGAGGTACGGCGTCCAGCTCGGCCTCGACGGACTGTTGCGCCTCCTCGCGGCACTGATCTTCGTCGCGGTCGACGCCGGCACCGCGGCCTACGGCGCGGCGTTCGCTCTCTCACCATGGTTGACCCTGCTCCTGACCTGGACCCAACGACGGATGCCGCCGGGAGCCGCGGTCCGTCCCGGGACCAGGCTGGGACGCCACTTCGCGCTGCTGGTGCTGAGCGCACTTGCCGCGCAGCTTCTCATCAACGCCGGACCACTGGTCGTGAATCTGCTGGCCACCGACTCAGAGCGCGCAACGGCCGGGCTCTACCTCGCGGCGCTGGTGGTGATCCGGATACCGGTCTTCCTCTTCACCGCCGTCCAGCCGAGCTTCCTGCGCGCGCTGGCCGAGCACGCCGGGCACGGTGACCGTGGTGCCTTCACGCGGCTGCTGGGGCTACTCCTCGCAGCGCTCGTCTCGTTGGTGACGGCGTGCTGTGTGGCCGCCCCCCTCCTCGGACCGTCGGTGATCTCGTGGCTCTTCGACTTCGACGAACGGCTGACCCGGACCACCTACCTGCTCCTGACCGTGGCGATCGGGCTGTTCCTGATCGCGACCGTGCTGGCCCAGGCCCTGCTCGCGCTCGGGCGGCACCAGGCAGTCACCCTGGGGTGGCTGCTCGGGCTCGTCGGCCTCGTGGCCGGGACCGCATGGCCCGGCGGCGCCGTCGACCGCGCGACCAACGGGCTGCTGGCCGGAGCGCTGGTGGCCACGCTCGCCCTGGCCGCCCTGCTGCGTCGCGAGCTGTCCCGCTGGGCCCGGCTGGGCCACGCCGCCGCGCTGCTGGAGCTCACGCCTCCGTAGACTCCCACGTCGGAGAAGGGTGGACACCAGATGACGCAGGCCTCGGCGGCGCGGCCGGCTCCGCGCTTCTCGATCATCACCGCGGTCTACAACCCGCCGCTCGACGCGTTCGCGGACACCGTCGGCGTCGGTCCTCGGCCAGGAGTACGACGACTGGGAGTGGGTGCCTCGTCGACGACTGCTCCCCCGACCCCGAGGTGCGCGAGCGGCTGGCCGAGCTGGCGGCGCAGGACCCTCGCATCCGGGTCCACGAGCGCGAGGTGAACGGCGGCATCGTGGCCGCTTCCAGCGACGCGCTCGAGCCGCGCGACGGGCGAGTTCGTCTGCCTGCTCGACCACGACGACGTGCTCGAGACCGAGGCGCTGGCGATCGTGGCCGACATCGCTCGACGCGCACCCCGACGTCGACTACGCCTACAGCGACCAGGACCGGATGACCGTCGCGGGCAAGACCCACTCCACGTTCCGCAAGCCGGACTGGTCACCCGAGCGGCTGCGCCACCACATGTACACCACCCACTTCTCGGTGCTGCGCCGCTCGCTGGCGCTCGAGGTCGGCGGGTTCCGGGCCGGTTACGACGGGTCGCCAGGACCACGACCTGGTGCTGCGCGTCACCGAGCGGGCCCGGGAGGTGCGTCACGTCCCCGACGTCCTCTACCACTGGCGAGAGGTGCCCGGCTCGGCCGCCGGCGACGCCGACGCCAAGCCTTGGGCGTGGGACGCCGGCGTCCGCGCCGTCCAGGACCACCTCGACCGGCTCGGCATCGGCGGTACGGCGAGCAAGGGCCGGGTCGCCCGGCACCTACCACGTCGAGCGCGAGCCGGACCTGGACCACCCCGGTCAGCATCATCATCCCGACGATCGGCTCCTCGGGCGTGGTGCACGGCTCACGACGCGTCGATGGTCGTCGAGACCGTCCGCTCGGTCCTGGCCACCTCGCGCCACCGGGACCTGGAGTTCGTGGTCGTCTACGACACCCCGACTCCGGCGTCGGTCCTCGCCGAGCTCGCAGCCTGCCGCTCGGCGACGCGCGGCTGCAGCTGGTGGAGTTCCGGCACGCGTTCAACTTCAGCGAGAAGAACAACGTGGGCGCCCTGCACGCCACCGGCGAGGTCCTGGTTTTCCTCAACGACGACATGGAAGCGATCTCGCCCGGCGTCATCGAGAACCTGATCGCCCCGCTGCGCGAGCCCGGGGTCGGCGCGACGGGGCCGAAGCTGCTCTTCGAGGGCTCCCGTGTCCAGCATGCCGGGCTGGTCTACGGCAGCGGAACCATCACCCACAGCTACTACCGGGCCGCGCATCCCGACGTGGTCGGCGCCTACGGCGAGCTGTGGATCAACCGCGAGGTGACCGCGCTCACCGGTGCGTGCATCGCCGTACCCGGGAGATCTTCGAGGACGTCGGTGGGTTCACCGAGGAGCTGCCGGTCAACTACAACGACGTCGACTTCTGCCTCAAGCTCCTGCACACCGGCCACCGGCTGGTGTGGCTGCACGACGTGCTGCTCTACCACTTCGAGTCGATCTCCCGATCCAACGAGGTGCGGCCCGTGGGAGAAGCGCTTCATCACCGACCGCTGGGGCGACTACCTCGAGGTCGAGGAGCGGTTCAGCATCAACGTGCGCTGAGACTCGACGGCGTCAGCAGCCCGTCAGGCGGTCGCGAGGCCGCTTCCGGCCTCCAGCTCCTGCCGATCCCGCTCAAGCTGCCACGCCCCGAAGGCCGGGGCGTACTCGTCGAGCATCGGCGCCGTCCACCTGGCACCGACCGCCCTGCGCTCGCGGCGGTGCACGGCCGCGATCTTGTGGCGGTTGACGAGGTCAAAGGCGGTGGCGCCGGGCACCCACACCCGTCGCAGCCCGGCGTGCCGCACCTTGAAGGACAGGTCCACGTCGTCGAGGACGTGCAGCTCCTGGCACAGGCCACCGACGGCCTCGAAGGTGTCGCGACGTAGAGCCAGGCAGCCGCCGCCCAGCCCCGAGCACTCGTGCGACAGGGCGAGCAGACCCTCGGGACCCGGGTCGGTCCGCGACCACTCCGCGAACATCGGCTCGATCCGGAGCTGGTGGAACGCGAGGCCGGCGTGCAGGAGCTTGCCGTTGCTGGCGAGTACGCGCGGCCCGGTGAGGCCCACACCCTCGTCGAGCAGCGGGCCAACGAGCTCGGTCAGGAACCCGTCGGACTCGACCTCGATGTGCTCATCCATCAGCACGACGATGTCGGCGTTCGTCTGCAGCACGCCAATGTTGACCATCTCGGGCCGGTCGGGGATCCCCGGCACCGACACCACCCGGACCCGTTCGTCCAAGGCGAGCAGGGTGTCGAGCACGGACGCCTCGAGCGTCCGGTGGTGCACGACGACGATCTCGAGGTTGTCGTGGCCACCATGGTGCAGCAGCGAGCGGACCGCTTCGACGGCGAACCAGCGGCGCTCGCCCCAGGCCAGGCCGCGGCTGGCCTGACAGGCGACGACCACGGCGACGCTCAGGTCGTCCGGGAGAGTACGACGCACCCGGACGGTCCCGGCGACCTCGCCGGGCTCCACCTCGGCAGTGACTCCGAGCCGCTCCACGTGGGCGCGCACCGCGGCGGTTGTCGCACTCGACGTGTCGGGCGCACGACGGGGGCCACGGAGCAACGGGTGCGCCACCCGCTCGATGCCGCGGGCGAGCGCGGAGACACGGAGGACCAGGTCGTGCTCCCACGCCTCGCCGAGCGGCTCGTTGCTCGACACCTGGGCGGCGAGCGTGGTGCGCAAGACACCGGACGGCCGAGCCAGAAGTGGCCGAGCAGCCGCTCGGGCGACCAGAGCGGCTTCCGGACGATCGCGTCACCGGACTCGTCGAGGACCCTCTCGTCGGCATAGGCAAGGTCGGTCTCGGCACCGACGCTCGCGGCGAGCAACGCCAAGGCGTCGGTCGTGAGCATCTGGCCGGCCGACAACACTGTCACGAACTCTCCGGTCGCCGCCGCCACCGCCGCGCGGACCCGCGCGCCGGGCGGCCCGTCGACCTCCAGCACGCGCACCCGTGCGTCGGTGACCGGGTCCAGGTTGTCGCGCTCGCCGTGGAGGAGGAGCTCCCAGCTGGACAGATGCTGATCGAGCACCGAGGCCACGGACCTCTGGACCTGGTCGGCTGAGGCGCTCCCGACATCGAGGATGAGCGAGGCGAACGGCGCGTCGGTCACCCGTCGTTGCCGCGGCGTAGCCGGCCCAGTGCGCCCCGGCCCTGCTGGGCGCGCTCGTCATCGAGCTCGCGCTGCAGCCGTGCGACCTGCGCTGCCAGCTCCTTGATCCGCTCGTTCTTGCGTTCCAGCCGCTTCTGGGCGCCCTTGAGTCGCTGCTCGGCCTTGGTCGCACGAGTCTGAGCGGTCGCGGTGGCCCCCTCGAGCCCGATGATGTGGTCTCGCGTGTTGAGCCGCTGCTGACGGGCCTCGAGCTCGGCCTCGCTGCGGGTGGTGAACTTGTCGCGCGTCCGGACCGTCTCCTCGGCCACGGCCGGCACCAAGGGCGGCTCGGCGGGCGTGACCAGCTCGTCGGCGGCGGCGCGGTGAGCGGAGACGACGTACTGGTAGACCATCGCGTCTCGCTGGTGGCGCACCCACTCGATCACCGAGGGCGGGATCCGATCCGCATCCACGACGACCTCGACGTTGAGCGGGTCGGCGATGCTTGCACGGAGCTCGTCGACCACCAACCCGGCTGCGGCGAACATCGCCAGCACACCGGATCGGTTGAAGAAGCGGATGTGGGTCTCGTCGAGCAGCCCCGTGGCCGTGTAGGTCCAGCGTCCCTGGAGAAGCGCGAGCCGGACCGAGCCGTGGGTGACGTTGGGCACCGAGATGACGATCTTGCCGTCCGGCGCGAGCAGGTTCGCGGCGTCCGCGAGCACGGCCACGGGGTCGCGAAGGTGCTCGAGGACATCGGCGAAGACGATGACGTCGAAGCTCCCGGCCGGGAAGAGTCGGCTGCTCGGCTCGGTGTCGAGGTCGGCAACCACCACCGTCTCGAGGTCCGCCCGTGCCTTCTCGGCGGCGTCCGCGTCGATCTCGATGCCACTGACCTGGCAGCCGCGTGCCACCAGCGCGCGACCCAAGTCTCCGGTCCAGCAGCCGACGTCGAGGACTCGCTTGCCGCGGCCGACCAGATCCGCCACCAGGCTGTGACTGGTGTTGGGGTTGCCCAGGTCGATGTCCACCTCGTAGTGGGACAGGTCGGTGTCCACTCAGCTCCTCGGCCGTCGTTCTGTCGGTCAGACGCCTGGCGACAATACCGGAGGCAGGGCGGACGAGCGTGACGGCGGTGGCGGCGCCGTCACACTCAGGTGTTCCGCTCGAAGACCAGCTCCAGCCCCCGCAGGGTCAGCCACGGCGCCGAGTCGGTGAAGCAGCGGCACTCGTCGACGACCAGCGGCGCCAGGTAGCCGGTCGCGATCACGGTGACGTCGTCGGGGTCGGCGCCGAGCTCGTCGATCATCCGGGCCACGATCCCCTCGACCTGGGCCGCGACCCCGAAGACCATGCCGGACTGGAGCGCCTCGACGGTGTTCTTGGCGATCACGGTGCGCGGCCGGGCCAGCTCGACCTTGCGCAGCTGGGCGCCGCGGCGGCCGAGCGCCTCGAGCGAGATCTCGATGCCGGGCGCGATCGCGCCGCCGACGTACTGACCCTGGCCGCTGACCACGTCGAAGGTGGTCGCGGTGCCGCCGAAGTCGACGACGATGGCCGGGCCGCCGTACTCGGTGACCGCGGCGAGCGCGTTGATGATCCGGTCGGTGCCGACCTCGCGCGGGTTGTCCATGAGCACCGGGATGCCGGTGCGCACGCCGGGCTCGACCACGACCGCGCGCACGTCGGGGAAGTGCCGGGGCAGCATCTCCCGCCACTCGTGCAGCACGGCCGGGACCGTCGAGCAGACCGCGATGCCGTCGACCTCGTCGACCGCGTCGCCGAGCAGCCCGCGCAGCAGCACCGCCCACTCGTCGGCCGACCGGCGGTCGTCGGTCGAGATCCGCCAGTCCGCGCTGACCTCGCCGTCGTCGAGGAGCCCGAGGACGGTGTGGCTGTTGCCGATGTCGGCGGCGAGCAGTGGCACGGGTCATCCCTCGGTGAGGTCCAGGCCGATGTCGAAGACCTTGACCGAGTGGGTCAGGGCGCCGACCGAGATGAAGTCGACGCCGGTCGCGGCCACCTCGCGGGCGCGGTCGAAGGTCAGCCCGCCGGAGGCCTCCAGCCGGGCCCGGCCGGCGGTGATCCGGACCGCCTCGGCCATCACCTCGGTGGGCATGTTGTCGAGCAGGATCTCCTCGCAGCCGGCGTCGAGCAGCTCGCGGAGCTGGTCGAGGTCGGTGACCTCGACCTCGACCCGCAGGTCGGGGTACGCCGCGCGGACGGCCTCGTAGGCCGGCACCACGCCGCCCGCGGCGACCACGTGGTTGTCCTTGACCATCGCGCGGTCGGACAGGCTCATCCGGTGGTTGAGGCCGCCGCCGCAGCGGACGGCGTACTTCTGCAGCGCCCGCCAGCCGGGCAGCGTCTTGCGGGTGTCGAGCACCCGGGCGGTGGTGCCCTCGAGCGCGTCCACCCAGGCCGCGGTGGCGGTGGCGACCCCGGAGAGGTGGCAGGCGAAGTTGAGGGCGGTGCGCTCGGCCGTGAGCAGCCCGCGGGTCGGGCCGGCCACCCGCATGACGACGTCACCGGCCCGGACGCGGGTGCCGTCCGGGACCCGGTCGCTGATCTCGACGCCGTCGCCCAGGACGGTCTCGAACACCAGGGCCGCGATGCCCAGCCCGGCGACGGTGCCGGGCTCGCGGGCCGCGAACACCCCCTCGCCGCGAGCGTCGGCGGCGATGGTGGCGACGCTGGTGACGTCCTCGCGTGGGCACGTCCTCGGCCAGCGCCCGGTCGATCGCGGCCTGCACCTCGCCCGGGTCGAGGCCGGCCCGGACGAGCTCGTCGTGGAGGGCGCTCACAGAGCGCTCACAGGCGTGTCCGTGGCGCGGGCTCGGGACGAACACCAGCTCGGTCTCGCCGTCGCGCATCACGACGTCGAAGTGGCCGGCGAACCGCTCGTCGTCACGCTCGGGGAAGTCCTCTCGCCAGTGCGAGCCGCGGGTCTCCTCGCGCAGGCGGCCGCGTCGGCCAGCGCCGTGCTGATGGTGACCAGGTTGGTGGTCTCCCACGACTCGAGGTCGACCTCCTCGGCGACCACGCCCGCCAGCTTGTCGAGCTCGGCGGTGGCCTCGGCCAGCCCGTTGGCGCGTGCGGAGCACGCCGACCTCGGCCGTCATCGTCTCCTGCAGCTCGCGGCGCAGCCCGCCGGGCACCAGGCCGGCGGTGCGCCGGTCGGTGGCCGGGTCGGCCCAGTCGCGCAGCTCGCCCGGCAGCACGTCGGCGATGCGGCGCGAGAAGACGAGTCCCTCGAGCAGCGAGTTGGAGGCCAGCCGGTTCGCGCCGTGCACGCCGGAGCAGGCGGCCTCGCCGGTCGCGTAGAGGCCGGCCAGGTCGGAGCGGCCCCACAGGTCGGTGCGGACGCCACCGCTGGCGTAGTGGCAGGCGGGCGCGACCGGGATCAGCTCGGTGACCGGGTCGACGCCGTGCGAGCGGGCGGTGGCCAGGATGGTCGGGAACCGGCGCTCCCAGAACTCGGCGCCGAGGTGCCGGGCGTCCAGCCACATGTGCGGGTGCCCGGTCTCGAGCATCCGGCGCATGATCGCCTTGGCGACCACGTCGCGCGGGGCCAGGTCGGCGAGCTCGTGGACGCCCTGCATGAACCGGTCGCCCTCGAAGTCGACGAGGAAGGCGCCCTCGCCGCGGACCGCCTCGGAGATGAGCGGCTGCTGGCCGCGCGAGTCGGGGCCGAGGTACATGACCGTCGGGTGGAACTGGACGAACTCCAGGTCGCGCAGGGTGGCGCCGGCCCGCAGGGCGAGCGCCATGCCGTCGCCGGTCGACACCGCGGGGTTGGTGGTCTGGGAGAACACCTGGCCGAGACCACCTGAGGCGAGCACGACGGCCCGGCAGTGCACCGCGCCGACGCCGTCGCGGACCCCCTCGCCGATCACGTGCAGGGTCACCCCCGCGACGCCGCCGTCCTCGGCGAGCAGCAGGTCGACGGCCAGCGCATGCTGGATCACCTCGATCTCGGGAGCGCGCTCGACGGCGGCGATCAGCGCCCGCTGGATCTCCGCCCCGGTGGCGTCGCCGCCGGCGTGCGCGATCCGGTCGCGGTGGTGGCCACCCTCCCGGGTCAGCGACAGCTCTCCGTCGGGGCTGTGGTCGAAGTTGGTGCCGAGCGCGATCAGCTCGCGGACCGCCTCGGGACCTTCCTGGACGAGCACGCGCACCGCGTCGAGGTCGCAGGCACCGGCGCCGGCCACGAGGGTGTCGAACTCGTGCTGCTCGGGGGTGTCCCCCGGGCCCAGCGCGGCGGCGATGCCGCCCTGCGCCCACTGCGTGGAGCCGGCGTTCAGGACGTCCTTGGTGACGACCAGCACCTTGTCGCCACCTGGTCGCGGAGCCGGAGCGCAGCGGTGAGACCCGGCGATGCCGGAGCCGATGACGACGACGTCGGCGGTCGTCGTCCAGCCGGGGTCGGGCGCGGTGAGGCGGCCCGGGAGTCGGCGTACGGGCCCTGTCATCTGGTGAGCTCCACCAGAGGAATCTATCGAGGCGCCGTCAGGTCGCCCCGGGCCAGTCCGGGACCACCGAAGGTCTCGGCCGGGTCGAAGCCGGTGGCGAGGATCCTGTTGTCGGCGTCCACGAAGACCACGTGCGGCTGGAGCTCCCTGGCCTCCGCGGTCTCCATCTGGCCGTAGCCGATCAGGATCACGACGTCGCCGGGGTGCACCAGCCGGGCCGCGGCGCCGTTGATGCCGACCACGCCGCTGCCCCGCTCGCCGGCGATCGTGTAGGTCTCGAGCCGCGCGCCGTTGGTGACGTCGACGATGTGCACGAGCTCGCCGGGCAGCAGGTCGGCCGCATCGAGCAGGTCCTCGTCGACGGTCACCGAGCCGACGTAGTGCAGGTCGGCCTGGGTGACCGTGGCCCGGTGGATCTTGCTCTTCATCATCGTGCGGAGCATCAGTCGGGGCGTCCGATCGTGAGGGGAAGGTTGTCGATGAGCCGGGTGCTGCCGATCCGCGCTGCGACGAGGATCCGGGCCTCGGTGCCGGCCGGTAGGTCGCCCGGCAGTGCGCCGAGGTCGGGGGTCGGTGACGGCGAGGTAGTCGAGATCGACCACGTGCGACGTGCGCAGCTGGGCACGGGCGGCCCCGAGCGCGGCGTCGACACCGCGCTCGGCGTCGACCTGGGCGGCTCGCAGTGCCCGGCTCAGCACCACGGCCTCGCGGCGCTGCTCCTCGTCGAGGTAGCGGTTGCGGCTCGACAGGGCCAGGCCGTCCGGCTCGCGCTGGGTCTCGGCGCCGACGATCTCGACCCCCAGGCAGAGGTCGTCGACCATCCGGCGGATCAGCACCAGCTGCTGGTAGTCCTTCTGACCGAACACGGCGACGTCGGGGCGGACCAGGCCGAACAGCTTGGCGACCACGGTGAGCACGCCGCGGAAGTGGCCGGGCCGGGTCCTGCCCTCCAGGACGTTGGCCAGCGGCCCGGGCTCGACCGTCACCTGCGGCTGGGCCGGCCAGCCCGGGTAGACCTCCTCGACCGCGGGTGCGAAGACCACGTCCACGCCCTCGCGCTCGCAGACCTCGAGGTCGGCGTCGAGGGTGCGCGGGTAGCGGTCGAGGTCCTCGGTGGGTCCGAACTGCAGGGGGTTCACGAAGATCGACGCGACCACCCGGCCGGCACCGGTCCGCTCACGCGCGACGCGCAGCAGGCTCGCGTGGCCCTCGTGGAGGGCGCCCATGGTCGGCACGAAGCCGACCCGCGGCCGGCGTCCGCGGGCGTCGGAGAGCAGCGCGTCGAGCTCCTCGCGGCTGTGCGCGAGGAGGGGCGGGCTGGTCATCGAACTTCGCGCAGGTTCCGGCCTGCCACGGCGGCGTCGAGCAGGTCGCGGATCCGGGCGGCGCGGATCGGCACGACGCGGCCGTCCGTCACGGCGCGGTCGAGGGTGGCGCGGGCCAGGGCGACGTAGGAGCCCAGGGTCTGCGGCGCGTTGGCGGTGATGTCCTCGAGGTGGGCCCGGACGGTGCCCAGGTCGCCACGCACGATCGGTCCGGTCAGCGCGGCGTCCCCCTGCTCGAGGGCGTTGTCGAGGGCAGCGGTCAGCAGCGGGCGCAGGGTGCCCGCCGGATCGGCGGCACCGGCCGCCGAGAGGATCTCCATGGCCTCGGTGACCAGGGTGACCAGGTGGTTGGCGCCGTGCGCCAGCCCCGCGTGGTAGAGCGTGCGCATCTCCTCCGGCACCCACATCGGCGTGCCGCCGAGGTCGGCCACCAGTGACTCGACGAAGCCACGCTCGGCGGCTTCGGCGGTGAGCCCGATAGACCGTGCCGGCGAGCCGGTCGAGGTCGACCGCCGTCCCGGTGAACGTCATCGCCGGGTGCATGGCGGCCACCCGGGCTCCGACCGCGCGGGCCGGCTCGAGGACGGCGAGGCCGTGCCGGCCGGAGGTGTGCACGACGTGCTGGCCCTCGTGCAGGGCACCACTGTCGGCGAGCATCGTGACGACGTTGCTCAGCATGTCGTCGGGCACGGCCAGGAGCAGCAGGTCACAGGCCCGCGCCACGTCGGTCGGCTTGCGCCGCGGGACCCCGGGAAGCAGCTCGGCCATGCGTCGGCGCGAGGCGTCGGACTCGCCCGCGGCGGCGACGACGTCCCACCCCACAGCGCGGAGGGCGGCGCTCAGGACGGCGCCGACGCGACCCGCGCCGACCACACCGACGCGCATGCGGGTCATGTGAACCTCTTTCGTTCCAATCCCTCCGACCATCCGCTCTTGCTGAGCGGACCGGGGTGGGTACCGGACTACTGCCGTGTTCAACGTCCACGGTATCCAGTTGTTCCGGCCCTGGCACCACCTCGCGGCGTGACGTGGGCGACATTCCGGTGGCTCAGCCGGCCGGCGTGACGACCCGTCCCACCGCCATGGACGCCAGGCAGACGTGCGCTCCCGGGGTGAAGCCCTTCATGCGGACCGTCGTGACCGAGGTCGGGGCCACGGTCTCCAACACCCCAGTGCGCTCGGGGCTCAGCTGGTGTCCGTCCTCGTTGGCGCGGTCGAAGCCATCGGTCCCCGGGCCTCGCACGGTGATCCGTACCGACGACTCGCGGTCGACGGTCGCGATCGTGCGGACGACCAGGTCGGGACCCGTCAGCTCGGCCTCGAGCGGCCACAGGACAGAGGAGGAGTCGGTGGCCGTGAAGCAGAGGGACCCGTCGCCCGCCTCACGCTCGCCGTCCAGCAGGCGGAACTCGCCGGCGCCGGCGTCCGTCTCCGCGAGCCACTCGACATCGACCGGCACCAGCTCCCCGGTGTCCGCGAACCGGTAGTACGGCGGGACCGGGTCGTCGAAGACCAGCGACGACGGGCCGACGACGCCGAGGACCCGGTCGGCCCGGTTGTAGGGCTTGAAGCCGCCGGGCACCAGGGCCGTCGGTGCGTCGGAGTTGATCACGGTGAAGGGCTCGCCGCGATCGAGCAGCTCGCGCGCCGACTTCTGCGCGTTCTCGTAGTAGGCCGGCGAGGTGCCAGGGGGCAGCTGGTACTCCGACGTCGGCCCGGCCGACCACGCGTAGCCACCCACCACCGCGAGCACCGCCAGGGGCACCAGGACCCGGCGCGCTCCGACGGTCATGCGGATCGGCTCGTGCCCGGCCCTGCGCGGGGCCCGCCAGGCCTCCAGCACGCCGATCATGACGAGCACTGTCGGCAGGTGGAAGTAGATCGCGTTGTCGACGACCGAGACGCCGTACACGCTGAGCCGGTTGAGCACGAGCGCCAGGACCGGGAGCAACCAGCCCGCGGTCGCGAACAGCAGGCCGCGCCACGCCTGCTCACGGGTGCTCAGCAGCCACCCCACCACCGCGACGAGGACCGCGCAGCCGATCACCAGGCTCAGCGCCGAGAACGCGTCCGACCTCGGGTCGTGGAAGCCGACGGCCGTCGGGACCAGCGTGCCCACCAGCGAGTCGACCATGGCGTGCCCGACCTTCAGCAGCCCCGGCCGGTCCACGGGGTCGTAGTAGTTGACCCGGTAGTTGACGGCCGAGGCCAGGCAGATCACAGCGACGCCGATCCAGGCCCAGCGGGTACGCCGGAGCGCGGCCCGCCACGGGTCGGGCGTCACGCGGGACCCGAACAGCGCGAACCACAGGCCGAGGTAGCCGATCAGCATGAGCGGGAGCTCGTAGTCGAGCACCGCCACCGTCACCCCGGCCAGGCACGGCGCGAGGTACCACGCGCTGCGGCCACGCAGCAGCTGGACCATCGCGCCGAAGGCGATGTAGAAGCCGGCCAGCGCCGGCAGGATGTTCACACCCGCGGTCCACCAGTTGCCCAGCGGGACGAGCGTGAGCGAGGGCGCCAGCACGATGGTGCCCACGAGCGCTGGCATGGTGCGGCCGTGCAGAGCCACCATCAGCCACGTGGTGGCCGCGACCACAGCGACCAGCAGCACGGCCTGGACGAGCAGGATCACCCAGAGGTGCTCGGGGATGGCCCCGACGAAGACCCAGTCGACCAGCCGGCTGATCGGCGAGAAGTGCTTGAAGAGCGGGTCGGTCAGGTAGCCCCAGGTCAGGTCGGCGTCCCGGGCCTGACCGAGGAAGTAGAAGTCGTCCCAGAACAGGAAGACGTTCCGGGACAGCACCACGAGCAGGGCCGAGGCGGCCAGTGCGACGCCCAGGAACACGGCCCACGGCAGCTCGCGGCTGGGCCCCGACTCGCTCAGCGGTTCTTGCGCGCCCACACGACGGAGCGCGGAGGCGGGACCGGCTCGACCTCCACCACGAACTGGTAGGCGAAGAGCGTCGGCCGCAGCCGGACCAGCACGGAGTCGACGGCGAGGACCAGCCGCCGGACCAGCGACTTCTGGGCGGTCACAACGTCGACCGGGAGCCCGGTCATCTCCATCCGCCGCACCGTGAAGCCGTTCTTCTTGATCATTCGCAGCAGGCTGCGCCGCGTGAAGAACCGGACGTGGGTCTTGTCGAGGATGCCGCGCTGGTCGTAGTCGAAGATGCCCAGCGCGGTGCGCACCCGCGGGTACCAGTGGCCGAAGTTGGGGACCGAGATGATGATCCGGCCGCCCGCGCCGAGCCGACTGCCCATCTCGCGCAGCATCGCGTCGGAGTTGCGCAGGTGCTCGAGGACGTCGGCGGCGATGGCGAGGTCGAAGCCGGCGCCGGCCTCCTCGGGGATGCCCTTCTCGAGGTCGGCCTGGAAGAACTCGTCGACCCGCTTCTCGATGTCGGGGAGCTCGAACGCGTCGATGCCGGTGACGTGATGGCCCCGGTCGCGCAGCAGCTCGGCGAGCAGGCCGCCGGAGCACCCGACGTCGAGGATCCTGGATGGCTGATAGTCGTCCGCGAGCCCGAGGATCACGCTGTGCGAGGAGCCCTCGGACTCCTTCAGGTCGTACTCGTCACCGACCTGGGCGAGCTCGCCGGGCGTGAAGCCCATCTTGGCGAGCCGGTAGACCGCGACATCGGCGACCACGTCGGCGGCGTACTGCACACCGTTGACGTAGCAGATCTCGTCGCCGTAGTAGGTCGGGA
This sequence comes from uncultured Actinomycetota bacterium, assembly GCA_963734355.1. Classification (GTDB taxonomy): domain Bacteria; phylum Actinomycetota; class Actinomycetes; order Propionibacteriales; family Nocardioidaceae; genus Nocardioides. Next base: position 193,903 of record CAVTHU010000044.1, on the reverse strand, counting down.
TCGGGATCTCGACGATCTTCTTCCCGTGGCTGTGCAGCGCGATGATGATCTGGGTGTCGAAGTTGAAGCCGTTCGAGGTGGCCGAGAGGTCCAGCTCGGAGAGGGTGTGGACGTTGTAGGCGCGGTAGCCCGAGTGGAACTCGGAGAGGTCCGAGCCGAGCAGCTTGTTCTCGACCCGAGTCAGGATCTTGTTGCCGAAGAACTTGTAGGCCGGCATGCCGCCGCGGCGGGCCGCGCCCTTCTCCATCATGCGGGAGCCGAAGACCGCGTCCGCCTCGCCGCGCACCAGCGGCTCGACCATCGCCGGGAGGAACTCCGGGGCGTACTGGCCGTCCGCGTGCAGCATCACGATGATGTCGAGGTCGTGCTCCGCGGCGAGCCGGTAGCCGGCCTTCTGGTTGCCGCCGTAGCCGAGGTTGTGCTCGTGCCGGATCACGCGTGACCGGCAGGTCTTCGCGACTCCTCCTGGTAGCCGAGGCCGACCAGGTAGGTCCGGTCCGGGCTGGCGTCGTCACAGACGAAGACCTCGGAGATCTGCGACCGGAACTGCTCGGGGATGCGGTCGAGGGTGTCGGCCAGCGTCGACGCGGCGTTGTAGGCGACGACCAGGATGCCGATGCGCGGCTCGCGTCCGAACGGGAGGTTCGGGGCGGCGGCGTCGAGCTCTTCGGTGTGTGACATGGAATCCTCGGAGAGGCTGACGGTGCACGGCACGGGCATCGCCCACGACCGCCCAAGACTCTAACAGCGGCCGTGCTCGCGACCCGCATCCACGCGCCGCCGCGAGACGGCCGAACAGGCGGTCCAGCAGGCGGTCCAGCAGCTGTCGAACCGGCGGCCCGGAGGTCGTCTCAGCGCGGGGTCATGACGAGGTTCACCTGGCCGTCCGGACCGGCCCCCTCGCAGGTACGCACGACCTCGATGTGCGTCATGGTGGCGAGCTTGGTGTCGACCTGGACCTTGAGGTCGAGCCCGAGCTCTTCGTACGACGCCAGGACGGCCGACCGGGTCGAGGCCCCGGTCGCGCAGGGCCGACGGCATGAACTCCGCCACGATGACGACCCCGCGGCTGCGCCTGATCATGCCGAGCATGCCGACGATGACCTCGGTCTCGAAGCCCTGTACGTCGATCTTGACCAGGTCGAAGACGGCACCGGGCAGAACCTCGTCCAGCGGGGCGGCAGGCGAGAGCATGGTGCCCGACGCCGCGGCGCGGGTGCGGGTGTCGCCGAGGTTCGACTCCGCGGTGGTCAACGCCAGGATCCGGTCGCCGGAGGACAGGGCCAGAGCGTTCGTCGTGATGTCCGCGCCCGATGCCCAGGCGTTGAGCGCCAGCACCTGGCTGGTCAGCGGGTGCGGCTCGAAGGCGTGGATGACCGCGTCCGGGCAGTGCTGGGCCACGAGGAGCGAGAAGTAGCCGACATTCGCCCCCACATCGAGGAAGCGCAGTCCGGGGCGGAAGAACTGGCTCAGCAGCTGCCCTTCCTCGGGTTCCCAGGTGCCCCGCTCCTCGAGGTACGGACGCATCACGCCGTCCGACGCCGGGATCCACAGCGAGCCGGCGTCGGTCAGGAGGCAGACCAGCTCCTCGCCGACGTACGGGCGCGGCGGGGTGCGGCCGGCCCGGGACATGGACTTCAGCGAGGGCAAGGACAGCTTCATCACGTGGTGGCTCCCTTGTTGGTGGGGCGGGTGCGTGCAGCGCGGCGACGGCCGCCGGAGACGCGCTTGGCCAGGCGCTTGCCCCACTCCATGCCGGGGCGCTCGACCGCGTGGTAGCTGACCGTGGCGAAGACCAGCGTCAGGACGAGGATCAGGGGCAGTCGCCACCAGTACCCCTCCGCGGCCGGCAGGCGCCTGAGCGGGCCGCGCTCGTAGATGGCCAGGATGATCGGGAAGTGCCACAGGTAGATGCTGTAGCTGCGCTCCCCCAGCCAGCTGCTCACCGACCTCAGCGGGCTGGGCGAGAACTGCGCCGGTCGCGCGGCCAGGAGCAGGGCCGGCACCAGCATCAGCATCAGCACGAAGTCGTAGACCGTGAACAGCAGAGGGTTGGTGAAGAACGTGCCCTTCTCCACCCAGTAGAGCAGCGCGATGCTCGGCAGCATCAGCACCAGGAACGAGCTGACCCCCAGCCGCGCGGGCAGCCGTCGGTAGATCCCGTCGATGTGGCCGTGCACGACCAGCCACCGGGCCAGGATGCCGAGCGCGAAGATCGAGACGGCCCCGATGAACTGCCGGGCGATGAACAGGCTCTCGATGCCGAGGTTGAACTGGTTGTCCCCGAAGTAGAGCTCGCGCAGCCAGTCGCCGTCCCAGGCCACCCACGCGCGCCAGCCCAGGCCGATGCCGATCAGGATGGCCGTCCCGAGCCACGGGTTGAACCGCACCAGCAGCGCCATGATCGGCAGGAAGGCGTAGAGCAGCATCTCGATGGTCAGCGTCCACAGGGCGCCGTTGACGTTGAGGGAGCTCGAGGTGCCGGGGAACAGGTAGTGGGTGAAGGTCGCGTTGGCCAGGAGCTGCTTCGCGCCCTGCTCGCTGAAGACCAGCCGGTGGCCGGCGAAGAAGAGGAACAGCAGGCCGACGCACACGTAGTAGGCCGGGGCGATGCGGAAGAACCGCCGGATGAAGTAGACCCGCAGGTCGGCCGGCTCGGAGCGCCAGAAGGTGTCTGCCAGGAGGTAGCCCGACAGCATGAAGAAGAGCATCACGCCCCACAGCCCGAACCCCTCGACCACCAGGTAGACGGGGAACCTGGAGTCCGGCGTGACGAACGGCAACCAGCTCAGCCACTCCAATGACCACGACCACCTGGGCTGGTTGGACAGGGCCCAGGAGTGGTGCGCGACCACCGTGAGCGCCGCGACGCCACGGAGCGCCTCGATGCCGGGCAGCCAGATCTTGCTGGTGCCGGGGTGGGCGGCCTTCGGCTGCTCCTGCGGCGCGGCCTCCGGCACCTCGACAGTGCCGTCGGCGTGGTCGACCACGCCCTCGACCGTCACCTCGTCCGCCTCGAAGTCGAGGCCGTCCTTGGTTTCAGACACGCGACGGGTAGTTCCCGTGCCGACGGGTCAGGCCACCGAACTCCGAGTGGAGCGAGGTGGCGAGGGAGCCGCGGTCGCGCAGGTTGACCGCGGACGGCGCCCGTCCGCCGAAGAACTCCTTGAGCGACTCGGCGATCGCGAAGGCGTCGATGTCGTCGACGACGTGCGTGAACCCGAGGTACTCCATCGACACCGAGCCGCCCAGCCCGTCGGGCGCCACGGTGCAACGCACCAGCTCCTCATCGGCCTGCGACGGCGGCAGCCAGCCCGCGTCGATGGTGTAGCCGGCCTCGGCGCCTGCCCGGCGCATGAACGCCGCGACGCCGTGCAGCCGCGCCTGGCTCAGGATGCCGGACGCTGCGAACGCCCGCACCTGCCCGCGGAAGAGCGGGTAGCGCATGTCGATGATGTCCTCGTTCTCGGGCACCGAGGTGTGCTGACGCTCGACCAGCCCCGCCTCGAGGCTGGAGCCGCGGCCCGCGTGGTAGACGAACGCGCCCGGCGCCAGCGCGACCCGGTAGCCCGCGGCCAGGCTGCGCAGGGACCAGTCGGTCTCCTCGCAGTAGCCGCGGCCGAAGACCGGGTCCATCACGCCGACGTCCTCGACCACCGAGGTCGGGACGATCATCGCGAACGAGATGCCGGCCGGGATGTCCATGGCGGCGTCGGCGTACTCCTCGGCGAGGGTCTCGCTGAGCCAGTCGACGCGGTCCTGGTCGGCCAGGTAGCGGTCGGGGTCGGCGTTCGGCATGGAGTACATCGACACGTTGTTCGACCAGGCCGTCACCGAGCCGACGCCGTCGTGAGCGACGGCCGCGAGCAGCTGGGTGACGAAGTTGCGGGGGTAGATCACGTCGCTGTTGCTGATGATGACGTAGTCGTAGCCCTGCTGGACGGCGGTGAGCAGCCCCAGCGAGACGTTGCGCGGGATGCCCAGGTTGCGCGGGCTGCGGTAGTAGAGGATGCCGCGCTGCTCGCACAGCCCGGCGAGCCGGTGGCTGAAGCCGGGTGCCGGGCTGCAGTCGTCGAGCACCAGGACGTCGAGCTGGGCGTCGCCCTGGTCGATGTGCAGCGCGGAGTCGAGGGTGCGCGCGATGAAGGCCTCACCGTTGTAGGCGGTGATGGCCAGCAGGACGCGCGGCCCGCTCATCGCAGCTGCCCCGGAGTCGGTCACCGACCCAGCCTCGACCGGGCCGCACCCAGCACGCGCTGGGCGGCACTGGCCGAGCGGTACGCGCGGGAGCCCTGGATCTCGTCGAGCTCGGCGGCGATCCTGCGGTTGCGCAGCTTGGCCTTCTGGAGGTCGTTGGAGGTCTGCCGCAGCTCCTTGGAGAGCGTGGTCAGCCGCTTGGTGAGGTCGATGACCCGCGCATTCGCGACATCGACGTCCAGCAACGCCTGGGCCAGCGAGATGTCGTCGAGGTCGGCGGTGTTCTTGACCGGCTGCGCCTCGAGCGGGTCGGGCGCCGCGCTCGTGGCCTCGGTCGACTCCGTCGGGGTCTTCTTGTGTTCAGCCATGTCGTTCCTCGGTTCGGTGCGGGGTGACAGTCATCGGACCGGCTGCGCGAGCAGCTCTCGGTAGGCGCGGACGAGCCTGGCGGCGGTCTCGTCCCAGGTGTAGCGGCTCCCGCACTTCAGGGTGGCAGCCACCTGCTCTTCGGCCAACTGCGGGTCGTCGAGGAGCCGCTGACAGCAGGCCGCCAGCTCTTCGGGGTCCCAGCTGGAGGAGACCACGGGTACGCCGTCGAGCACCTCGGCCAGCGGTCCGACCCGGGTGAAGACGGTGGGAGTACCGAAGCGGGCCGCCTCGAACGGCACCAGGCCGAACCCCTCGTTGGAGGTCGGGTAGAGGCAGATCGAGGCGTGCCGGAGCAGCCAGTTCCGCTCCTCGGAGGTGACGTCGGGCAACGTCACCACGCCGGAGGCGTCGCGGAGCTCGATGGCCTCGAGCACCCGGCTCGAGCCCTCCGCGACGGCCACGCCGGCCAGCACCAGGCCCAGCGAGGGGTTCTGCTCGCGAAGCACGCTGTGGACCCGGATCGCGAGATCGCGGTTCTTGTGCGAGTAGTTGGCGCCCAGCACCACGAGGAAGTCGCGGGCCGCCCACCCTCGGGCGAGCAGCTCGGCCGGGAGGACGTCGGCCTCGTCGCCGGCGAGGTGATCCGTGCCGTTCTCGACGACATAGGTGCGCTCGGCCACGATCGGTAGCCGCTCGCGACGCAGGTCGTCGGCGACGTCGTGGGAGATCACGATCAGCCCGTCGGACTTGGCCACCGACTGCTGGATGCCGCGGCGGTAGGACATCCAGTTCTTGGGCCGGTCGTGATAGGCGCCGACGCTGTAGGCGATCAGGTCCTGCAGCGTGACCAGCACGCGGTCGGCGGAGCCGCGCCAGTTCATCCACGGCAGCCCACCGCCCGGCTGGAAGGGCCGGTGCAACACGTCGGCCCGCACGCCCTCGGGAAACTTGAGCCCGGTCGTCTTGATGACCCGGACCGACGGGTGGCCGAGCACCCGCTCGGCGTAGCGCGGCACGCTCCCTGGCATGCCGACCCCGATCCACTTGACGTCGTCGCGGCGCGCGAGCGCCTCGACCAGGGCCAGGGTCTGCACCTGGGTGCCGTTCTCGATCGGCCCCAGGCAGCTCGCGTCGACGAGGATGCGCAGACCTCGCACCTTGGCCCGGGCGGTCGCCATGGTCAGGCCGAGCGGGGAGTCCGAGCGTCGCTTCTGGACGTCGTGCAGCTTGAGGACCGCGGGGTGCAGCGTGCGCAACCGGCGCCGGACTGCCTCGTCGTTCAGCGGCGGTATGCCCCAGTGCTCGCCCTCCCACAGGCGCGTGACGTACGTCGAGGGGTCGAGCACGGCGCGCAGCCCGCGGCGCTCCGCGCGCATCACCATCTCGACCACGGCGACCTCGGGGCTGCCTGCGAAGAGGTCGTCGGGACCCTTGGTCATGACCAGAAGGTCGCGGCTGACCAGCGTCGCGGCACCGGCCGGAGCGGCGATCGGCGCCGGGTCCAGCCGCGGCTCGCTGGTGCGCAGGAGTCGGGTCAGCGTGGTCTCGTCGTGGCCCTCGAGGGAGTACTGGGTGGGCTTGTTCTTCTGCGGGAAGCTGAGGTGCCCGGCGGCGTTGCTCAGGAACGAGACCGAGACCACCCGGGCGTCTCCAGCCAGCGCCTCGAGCGCAGAGCCGAGCCCCATCTCGGGAACCAGCACCGGCGAGGTCATCAGCAGCACCGGGCCGCGCACGGCCTCGGGCAGCGAGCCGACCGTGTCGGCGAAGGAGCCGGCCGCGACCACCTCCAGCCGGTCGTCGTCCGGCAGCCGGTCGAGCGACCGGGTCGGCCCGGCCGCCACCAGCACCCGCTCGCAGTCGGGGGCCTCGAGCAGCCGGGCGATCGCCGGCAGCCAGGGGTCGACGTCGGCGCGGACCCAGGCGAAGGCCGTGTAGGTGCCCGCGCGGTCCGGTGTCTCGAACTCGTGCTCAGCCAAGGAACCCGCCACGCTTCAGCCAGTCGGACACCGCCGCGCTGCCGTCCTGGAAGGTCCAGGACGGCGTCCAGCCGAGCGCCTCACGGGTGGCCGCCACGTCGGCCCAGGCCGAGCGCACGTCGCCGTCGCGGAACTTCCCGGAGATCTGCGGCTCGGGCGCGCCGTGGTGCGCCGCGATCATCCGAGCGGCGTCGAGGATGGTGGTGCGGACGCCGTTGCCGACGTCGAGGACGCGCTGGTCGGCCGGCGGCCGGCCGATGCCCGCCACGAGTGCGGAGACGACGTCGTCGATGTAGACGAAGTCGCGGTTGATCTCGCCGTCCTCGTAGACGTCCAGCGTCTCGCCGCGCGAGGCCAGCCGGTGGAACAGCGTGATGATCCCCGTGTAGGGGTTGTGCGGCGACTGGCCGGGGCCGTAGACGTTCTGCAGCCGGAACACCGACAGCGGGACCGAGAAGCCGGCCGACCAGTTGCGGAGCACGAGCTCCTGGGCCAGCTTCGTCGAGCCGTAGACGCTCGACGGGTTCGGGTGCGTGGACGCCGCGTCGGCCGGGAGCGGCGTCGCCGGCTGTCCGGAGGCGTCGACGTGGGCCCACTGCGCCGCGGTGAGCTGGGCGTGGGAGCGCGGCGGCGGCTCGAACACGCTGCCGTCTGCGGCTCGCCACGGACCCTCGCCGTAGACCGCGCGGCTCGACGTGAGCACGACGTGCCGAGGCAGAGCGTCGTGGCGGACGAACGCGTCGAGCATGGCGGTGGTGCCGACCACGTTGGTGGTGGCGTGCCGGGTGGACTCGGTCAGCGACTGGGCGGTCCCGGTCTCGGCGGCGAGATGGACCACCAGCTCGGGGCGGAACCGGTCGAGCAGGCCGTCCCAGAGCGCAGGGTCGGCCACGTCGCCGACGACCAGCTCCACGCCCTCGGGCAGCACCGCGGGGCGGGCCCGGTCGGGGTGGACCTGCGCGAGCAGGTTGTCGACCGCGACGACGGGCAGCCCGCGCTCGAGCAGGTGCGGCGCGAGCGAGCAGCCGATGAAGCCGGCACCCCCGGTGACCAGGACCGCGGGCTCCTGCCCGGACGACGTGTTCAACTCACTCACCTACACACCAGATCTTGGACTCGGCGTTCTCCGAACAGCGCAGCCCGGCGACCGCAGCACTGTACCCGGGCAGCTGTGTCGAACGGTGTTCGACACAGGCGGGTCAACCCTGCTCGCGCCGGCTCAGCGCCTGCTGGGCCGCGGAGAGCGGGGCCAGCTCGGGCAGCCCGACCTCCAGCGGTCGTGGCGCGCGCGGCAGCCACTCGTGGGTGACGTGGTCGACGATGTGCACGCCGGCCGGTGCGGTGATCTCGTGCACGCCGGGCAGCACCGTGCCTTCCAGCAGGGCGTTGTAGACCGTCCACTCGCGGCGCTTGCGCTTGTTGCGGTAGCTGGTCGCGAACGACGTCGGGTCGGTCCAGTGCGCGAACTCGTCGCCGTCGAGGTACTTCAGCTCGACGCACAGGCCGTGCGGCAGGCCGATCGAGCGGACCGGGTCGGGCGTCGTACGGATCTCCCACTCGTAGGCCTTCGTGAAGACGAAGTCGGGCCCGATGGGGAAGCCCCACTCCTCGGCGTTCCGCAGCCCCAGGTCGAGGTAGCCCTTGGAGTCGCTCTCGAGGTAGAGCCCGTGCCGCGGCACCCGGATGATCGACTGGACGTCGCCGACCTGCCAGCCCAGGTCACCGATCGACACCTCGCCCTCGGTGGTGAGGACCATGTCGCCGTCCCACTTCCACGAGTAGCGGGTCTGCACCTGGGCGAAGCACCAGTTGTAGAAGTAGGCCAGCGAGTGCACGGACCGCTCCGGCTGGGCGAGGTGCTCGGCACCGGCGCGCGCGACGCTGAACGGGTACGCCGCCTGGCTGAGCTTGTCCGCGAGCCCGGCCGCCGCGGCGGTCTCGGCGGTCACCTCGGGGGTGCCGTCCGTGGAGCCGTTGTCGACGACGAGCACGTGGTCGCAGGCCCGCAGCAGCGGCGGCAGCACCCACGGCATGCTCCGGGCCTCGTCCTTCACCCGCAGCACGGCGGTGGCGCCGGGGCGCAGGCCGCCCGGCCGGGTCCAGGGCCAGGTGATGTCGAAGTCGGCGTGACCCTCGAGGTTCTTCAGGCCGGTGTCGCTCATGGCGTGTCGGGGCGCTCCCGCCCGGCCATCTTGCGCAGGCCGCGGCGGACCGACGGCGGGATGGCGGCCCGCACGCCGTGCGGGATCCGGCTCGCGCCGTGGAGCTCGACCGCCGTGCCCGGGCCCTTCTGCCGCTTGAGCCGCTGCTCGGCGGCCACGACCGAGGAGCGCGAGATCGCGGCGGACTCCTCGTAGAGGTCGACGTACGCCTCCCGGAGCTGGTCGAGGGCCTCGTGCACCGCGGGGGTGTCCCCGCCGGGGTCGGCGAGCTTGTTGAGCTCGTCCCACGTGGCCGCGGTGAGCTCGTGCAGCTGCTTCGGCAGGCCGAGCTCCTCGAGCGTCTGGCTCATCCGGCGCAGCCCGGGGTCGACGAACCGGTGGCCCTCGCGGATCTGCTCGCTGTCGGCGTGCAGCACGTGCTGGAGCTGCAGCGTCTCGGCGACGTGCATCGACGACTTCACCCAGTCGTCGAGGAGGTCGCCGTAGCGCACGAAGACCCGGCCGCCGTCGGCGACGGACTCGCGGGTGCCGCGCTCGGTGTGCAGCATCATGTTGAGCCAGCTCGCGGCCAGGTGCGCCGAGCCGAGCCGGTTGGCGTAGTAGGTCTGCTTGCTGCCGACCACCTCGCTCGGGGCGCGCAGCATGGTCGCGAACACCGGGGTGGCGCCGGTGCGGACCGCGGCGACCCGCCACAGGCCGAGGAACCAGCCCAGTCGCGGGTCCTTCACCACCAGCTCGGGGCTGACCTGGAAGTGGCTCTCCAGCCAGTCCGCGGTCAGGATCCGCTCCTGCTCGCGGGTGGCGACCCGGCCGGTCTCGAACCACGCCTCCGGCCGCGCGTCGCTGACCTGGACCAGCGCCTCCCTGAGCAGCCGGTCGTGATGGTCGACCACCCAGCGCGGCTCGCCGAACCCCTTGGGGTTGGTCTCGTCGGCGGTGACCTCGGGCTGGGGCACGTGCAGCCCCATGATCCGCATCAGCCCGGCCATCGTGCTGGTGCCGCTGCGCCCGGCGCCGGCGACGAACAGCACCTTGCGCGGGTACGTCGCCGCGTCGGTCAGGCTCAGCTCGCGCGGGCTGCCCGCGGGGTGGAGCTCGTCACGGGGAAGAGCCTAGCGGTCACTAGCGTGACGCCCATGTTCTCGCGCCGGCCGTCGCTGCTCAGCGTCGTGGTGCCGGCGTACGACGTCGCGGCGTACCTGCCGGCCTGCCTGGACTCGGTGCTCGCCCAGTCGGAGACGCTCGGGAAGACCGGGCTCGAGGTGGTCGTGGTGGATGACGGCTCCCCCGACGACGTGGGCGAGATCGCGGAGTCGTACGCCGCGCGCGACCCACGGGTGCGCGTGGTGCACACCGACAACCAGGGGCTGGGGGCGGCGCGCAACGAGGGGCTCCGCCACGTGACCGGCGACCTGCTCGCCTTCGCCGACTCCGACGACGTGGTGCCGCCGGGGTCCTACGCGGCGCTGCTGCGCCAGCTGACCCGCACCGGCTCGGACTTCGTGGCCGGCTCGGTGGCCCGCTGGGAGTTCGGGCCCGAGGGCGAGGCCCTGGTCGAGCCGCCGTGGATGAAGCGGCTGCACCGCCAGCGGATGGATCTCGTCATCGACGACCTGCCGGAGATCCTCGGCGACGTGTTCGCGTGGAACAAGGTGTTCCGCACCGAGTTCTGGCGGAACGCCGGGCTGTCCTGGCCCGAAGGGGTCCGCTACGAGGACCAGCCGACCACGACGCTGGCCTACCTGCGGGCCCGGCGGTTCGGGATCGTCCCCGAGGTCGTCTACCACTGGCGGATCCGCTCGGACGGCACCTCGATCACCCAGCAGCGCTCCTCGACGCAGGACCTGCGCGACCGCTGGGAGACCAAGCTGACCTCGCTGCGCAGCGTCGAGGAGTACGGCGCCCCGAAGGTCACCTCGGTCTTCCGCGACCGGGTGCTGGCCGGCGACCTGCACCGCTACTTCGCGGAGATCCCGGGCTGCGACGACGAGTGGTGGCAGCTGCTCCGCACCGGCGTCCTCTCCATCTGGGGCTCCCGCTCGCTCACCCACTCGGGGTTGCTGCCCGTCGACCGGCTGGTCGGCTGGCTGGTCGAGCAGGGTCGTCGCGAGGACGCCGCCGCGGTGGTGGCCTACGCCCGCGACCTCGGCCGCCCCGTCGACCGCGTCGAGACGCCCGAGGGCCGCCGCATCGACGTACCGGTCCTCGACCCGTCCACCGTCGCCCCGGCCAGGCCCTCGCGCTCCGCGACACCGAGCGGTGACTACCTGCTAGCCATTTCGATGGAGGAGCGCAGCGACCTGCGAGCGAAGCGAGCGCGCCTCGTGATCGGCCCCGGCGGCCATCGCGACTGCGAAGCCTGCGAGCGCAGCGAGCGTCGCGATGGTCCCGGGGCCGAAGCTCACGAGGGTCTTAGAGCAGGCCGTTCTCGGTGAGGAAGTCCTTCGCGACGTCCTCCGGCTTCGCGCGGTCGACCGCGACCTTGCTGTTGAGCTCGGTGAGGTTCTCCGTGGTGAGTGCGGCCATCAGCGGGTTGAGGATGTCGGCGAGGTCCGGGTGCGCGCTGAGGAACTCCGCGGACACGGCCGGCACGAGGTTCTGAGCCGGCTGGATGTGCTTGTCGTCCTCGAGGACCACCAGCCCCTGGGCCTCCAGGGTGCCGTCGGTCGTGCTGGTCTCGCCGAGCTCGGACTCGCCGCTGATCACCGACTGGTAGGTCTGGTCGCTGGCGTAGCCGAGCGGGAGCACCTCGGTGACGTCGATGCCGTACTGGTCGGTGAGGCCGCCCTCGCAGTCGAGCCGGCCCTCGCAGTCGGGGGCGGCCGCCAGCTTGACGCTGACGCCCTCGAGGTCGGACAGCTTGGTGACACCGTTGGAGTCGGAGTAGTCCTGGGTGACCATGAAGGCGTTGGTGTCGGTCGCCGCCGACAGGTCGAGCAGCGTGATGCCCGCCTCGTCGAGCAGTGCCTTGCCTGCATCGGCGAGCTCCTGGCCGTCACCGGCCTCGAACGGCGCGGCGTTCTCGCCGTTCTTCTGGCTGTTGAGGAAGTTGACGATGCCGCCGACGTATTCGGGGACGATGTCGACGCCGCCCGGGAAGTCGGCCATGTAGCCGTCGCGCGAGTCGACCAGCTTGGTCGTCACCTGGTAGCCGGCGTTCTCCAGGAGCTGTTGGTACATCGCGGCGACGAGCGCGGCCTCGGGGAAGCTCTGGCCAGCCAGCGTCACCGGCCCGCCCGCGCTGGTTTCGCTGGACTCGGAGGTGGACGCGGACGGCGAGGTGCTCTCGTCGGCGTTGTCCGAGCCCGAGCTGAGGTCGTCATCGGCACATGCCGTGGCGAGGAAGAGGGTGCCGACGGAGAGCACGGCGGCAAGAGATCGTCTGATCGACATGATGTTCCTTCTGTGTCCCGTGGCCGGGGTGGCCACGCGTGTCCGGATGGTGCTGTCTCGATGGTGCTGTGACCTGCTGTGACGTGCTGAGCCCGGCTGCTCCGAGGTCAGCCGGTGCCTGTGGCCACCGTAGAGGGCGCCACCGACACTGCTGAGTCACGGTTCGGTGACGATCCGTTACGGACGGGCGCGACGCGGCGCTGGATCGCCGCCGCGAGCAGCTCCAGGAGCAGCGCGACGATGCCGACGACGACCGCGCCGGCGATGCCCTTGCCGTAGTTGGTGCGGAAGAACCCGTCGGTGATCACCCGGCCCAGGCCGGGGCCGGCGACCAGCGCCGCGATCGTCGCGGTCGCCCACACCTGCACCAGCGCGAGCCGGATGCCGCTGGTGATCAGCGGCAGCGCGAGCGGCAGCTCGACCCGGAAGAACTTCTGGGCGCCGGTCATCCCCATGCCGTCGGCCGCCTGCTTCACGTCTTCCGGCACCTCGCGCACCGCGACGTAGGAGTTGGTGATGAGCGGCGGCAGCGCGAACAGCGCCAGCGCGAGCAGGGTGGCCAGCCCGGCGCGACCGTAGGGCCCGAACTCGCGGACCCCTGGGTAGTCGGCGGTCACGAGGATCGCGAGCATCGCGAACGTCGGGATCGCCCGGCCGATGTTGGTGATGTTGATGGCCAGGAAGCCACCCTTGCCGAGGTGGCCCAGCCACAGCGCGATCGGCAGCCCCACCACCATCGCGATCAGCATCGCGGTGAAGGTGAGCAGCAGCTGCTGCTCCAGCAGGTGCAGCATGCCGCGGTCGCCGGTCCAGTTGGACCAGGTCGTCAGGTAGCTCCAGGCATCGCCGAGGACGGTCATGTCCTGACCTTCTGGCTCCGGCTCCAGGGGGTCAGCAGCCGCTGGGTCAGCACGATCAGCACGTCGAGGAGGACGGCGAGGACCACGCAGAGCACGGACGCCGTGAACAGCTCGGCGCGGAAGTTGGAGTTCACGCCGTCCTTGATCAGGTTGCCGAGCCCGCCGTACGCGACCAGCGAACCGATCGTGGTCAGCGCGACCGTGGACACGGTGGCGACCCGCAGCCCGGCCATGATCACCGGCGTCGCCAGCGGCAGCTCGACGCGGAACAGCAGCCGCCCGGTGCCGTAGCCGAGCCCGCGAGCCGACTCGACGACCTCGTCCGGTACCGAGCGCAGCCCCTCCAGCATCGAGCGGACCAGGATCGTCAGCGCGTAGAGCGCCAAGGCGATCACCACCGTCGTCTTCGACAGCCCGGTGAACGGCACCATCAGCGGCAGCAGCGCCAGTGACGGGATCGTGTAGATGGCGGTGGCGACGCCGACCGTCGTCGACTCGAGTCGGGCGAACCGGCGCGCGAGCAGCGCCAGCGGGAAGGCGATGGCCAGGCCGAGGAGGACCGACAGCGCGGTGATCTGGAGGTGCTCGAGCGTGGCGTGCTGGATCTCGGGGCGGAAGTCCTCGACGTACTGGCGGCAGATCCACTCGTTGGTGAGCCGGCTGTAGCAGGTCGGCCCGTCGGCAGACGCCGAGGCGCCGGCGGCCGCCGCCAGTAGGGTCACCGCATGGAGGTTACCGATGGGGGAACCGGACAAACCATGATCCGCCTCTCCGGGGTCGGCAAGACCTACCCCGACGGGACCGTGGCCGTCCAGGAGCTCGACCTCGACATCGCCGCGGGTGAGCTCGTCGTGCTCGTCGGCCCTTCAGGGTGCGGCAAGTCCACGACGCTGAAGATGATCAACCGGCTGATCGAGCCGACCACCGGGACCATCGAGATCGACGGCGCGGACGTCACCGGCTCGGACCCGGTCAAGCTGCGCCGCGGGATCGGCTACGTCATCCAGCAGATCGGGCTGTTCCCGCACCAGAAGATCATCACCAACGTGATGACCGTGCCCCTCCTGTACGGCGAGTCGAAGCCGGTCGCTCGTCAGCGGGCCAAGGAGCTGCTCGACCTGGTCGGGCTGGACTCCGCGACGTACGGCGACCGCTACCCGCACCAGCTCTCGGGCGGCCAGCAGCAGCGGGTCGGCGTGGCACGGGCGCTGGCCGCGAACCCGCCGGTGCTGCTGATGGACGAGCCGTTCGGCGCTGTCGACCCGGTGGTGCGGGTCCGGCTCCAGGACGAGTTCCTGCGGTTGCAGTCCGAGCTGGGGAAGACCGTCGTGATGGTCACCCACGACATCGACGAGGCGGTCCGGATGGGCGACCGGGTCGCGGTGTTCGCGACCGGAGGCCGGCTGGCGCAGTTCGGCACCCCGGCCGAGCTCCTCGGCCACCCGGCCGACGACTTCGTCGCGGACTTCGTCGGCGCGACCAAGGGGCTGCGCCGGCTGACGGTCACCCAGATCGACCGCGGCCACCTCGAGGCGATCGACGGGCTCAGCACCGGCGACCTCGCCGACACCGTCGACGTCACCGCCACCCTCGAGGAGGCGCTGACCGTGATCCTGCGCAGCGACAAGGGCGTGGTCGGGGTGCGCGACGGCGCGCAGTTCGTCGGCGTGCTCACGCCGAACGGGATCCACAAGGCGCTGCGCGCTTCGCTGGTCGAGCCGGCGGCCTGAGCGGCGTCAGGCAACCGGCACGTCGCGGTGCCACGACTCGGTGACGTACGACGTCTCCCAGCCCAGGCCGCGATAGAGCCGGTCCGCGCCGGTCGGGGAGTCGGCGTCCACCTCCAGGGCGACGTGGTCGCGGCCCCGCGCCGCGGCGTCGGCGACCACGGTCCGCAGCAGCCCCTTGGCGACGCCGCGGCCGCGGGCCAGCCCGATGACGCCGATGTAGGCGACGTACGACCCGGAGCCGGACTCGGTCCCGACCAGCGCCCCTGCGGGCTGCCCGTCGACCTCGGCCAGCCACCAGTGGTCCCAGCGGTGCCCGGGGTCCTGGCGGAGGCGGAACAGGAACTCGTCGAAGGTCTCCGGCTTGGAGTTGAAGTGGTCGGTGAACGCCGCCTCGAGCACGTCGTGCACGGCGCGCAGGTCCGCCTCGACCGGTTCGCCGCCGCCCTCGGTCTCGACCAGCCGCACCACGACGCCGTCCCGCTCCCAGCGCACCGGGTCGTCGACCAGCCCCGTCTCCTCCGGTAGGACCGGACGCTTCATCTGCCACCAGGTCCGGACCCTGGTGAACCCGGCGGCAGCCAGCCAGCGGTGCTGCCGCTCGTCGTCGGCGTAGGCGCCGGTGTCGATCTGCTGCACGGCGAGTCCCCGGTAGGCGCCGACCTCCCGCGCCTGGCCGACCGCCCACTCGACCAGCAGGTCGGAGCAGGCCCGGCCGGCCTGCTCCGGAAGCCCGCGGTCGACGACGTGCACGAACAGCATCCGGCCGCTGGCCCGGTCATGGACGCTCCCCCACGCCCGGATCAGGCCGGTCTCGTCACGGACGACGACGTTCTCCCGCGTCCGCAGCCCGTGGTCCGACACCTCGACGAGGACGTCCTCCTTGCCGGCCGCCGCCCAGCCCCGCCCCTCCCGCTCGTGCGCGCGCAGCAGCTCGGTCAGCCGGCGCAGGTCACCGAGGTCGTCGGGGTCCGGCGTACCGACCTGCCACCCCTCGGGCAACCCCTCCGGCGGCTCGACCAGCTCCTCCGGGTCGGGCTCGAACCGGCTCTCGTCGGGGATCACAACCCGCCATCCTGCCGCACCCCGGAGTCGACCCGGCGCAAACTCTGCGCCGGGTCACCCGACCCGGCGCAAAGTTGCGCCGGGTCAACACTCAGGCGTGGCGGCGCACGTTCTCCGCGGCGTGCCAGGCGGCGGTGACGGTGTCGAGCTCGGCGCGCAGGGCCAGCACTTCCTGCTCGAGCTCGACGACGCGGAGCTGGGCCATCGCCGCCCGCTCCTCGGCGCCACTGAGCTGGACCTGGAGACCGGCGGCGCGGCGCCCCTCGGCGTTGCGCTTGCGGGTGGAGGTGGCGGCCCGACGCTGGGCGAGGGACAGGGCCAGCTCGAGCTCGTCGAGAGCCCGCTCCTTCGCGGACAGCCGGGTGCGCACGCCTTCGACGTACGACGCGTGCTCGGCGGTGCGCTCCTCGGTGAGCTCGTTGTAGGCCTCGGCCTGGGCGGCGCGGTCGCGCGCGGCCTCGACCCTGGACTCGACCAGCTCGGTGTGGGTGATCCGGGTGGCCGCGGCGCCGAGGGCGACACCGAGCCCTGCGGCGATGGTGACCAGGAGCCACGAGCCGCTCAGAGCTGCACCGGCGACGACCAGAGCAGCGAGCACGATCAGGCCCACGGCGGCCGTCACGCGGATGGACCGCTGACGTCTCCGTGTGGCCTGTGTTGCAGATGGGGAAGCCATGCCTAGCAGGCTAGGGGCTGTCGGGAGGCTTACGGACGCGACACGCTCGCTCGAGGAGCAGCGCTCCTACGACGATCACAACCCCCGCGACGACCGCGACGACGCTGCGCAGGATGCGCTCACCGGCCAGCTCGGCGGGGTCACCGATCCAGCTGATGGCGTACCCGGCGTACCCGCCGGCGACCAGCGCGCCCACCAGCGCACCCGCGCGGGCGAGCACCAGCCGGTTCACCGCCTGGTGCGGCTCCAGGCGTTCCCGGCGCACCTGGACGGCGCGGTGGGTCTGCCACGTGGTGATCCCGATGGCCACCGCCACGAGCCAGAGCGCAGCGGGCTGGGCCCACGAGATGACGGGCGCCGTACCGGTCAGCCGCTCGGCCACGGGATGCCAGAGCCAGCCGAGCACGAGCCCGGCCGCCGCCCACGCGGTGACGACGGCGTACGACAGCGGCCGCAGTGTCCCCTCCGGCTCCGGGGGCTCGTCCCGGTCGTCGTCAGGGTCGGTGCCGCGAGTAGGGTCTCTGCTCGGCGTCGACCTCCAGCTCGAGGACCAGGTCGTCGCGGCGGGCGATCCCGCTCTCGCCGACCGCGGAGAGCAGGTCGGCCACCGGGCCCTTGTCGGGGAACTCCGCCTGCGGGTCCACGTCGAGCCACGGGCGGAGCACGAAGGCCCGCTCGGCGGCGCGCGGGTGCGGCAGCCGGAGCTGGTCGTCGTCGTTGCGCCGGTCGCCGACCACGATCAGGTCGACGTCGAGGGTGCGCGGCGCGTTCTTGACCTCGCTGCGCTCCCGGTCGAAGGCGTCCTCGATGGCGAGCGCGCGGTCCAGCAGCCGGGTGGCCGCGAGCGTGGTGTCGGCGAGCACCACCGCGTTGAGGAACATGTCGGAGCCGTCGGGTGCGTCGACCGGCTCGGTCTCGTAGACCGGGGAGACCGAGGTCAGCCACACGTCGGGGGTGTCCGCGAGGGCCCGCACCGCGCCCTGGAGGTTGTCCATCCGCTCGCCGAGGTTGGAACCCAACGAGAGCACCGCCCGGCGGATCGGGCGCATCTCGCCCGTCAGCGTGTCGGCGTCGATGATGTTCGGGTTGGGGGTCTCGGTCACGGGCGGCCCTCCTGGGGTTTCGGCCGGGCGATCGTCAGCGCGACGTCGGAGAACGTCGCGTTGATGGGTGCGTCCGGCTTGTGGACCGTGACGCGCACCCATTCAACACGGGAGTCCAAGAGGCAGACCTCCGCGATCCGTTGGGCGAGCGTCTCGATCAGGTCGACCGGATCCTTCTCGACGGCAGCTTTCACCGACGACGCGAGACTTCCGTAGTCAACGGTCGCTGACAAGTCGTCAGATGCCGCCGCAGCGGCGGTGTCCACGCCCAGGACGAGGTCGATGACGAAGCGCTGGCCCTCACGGCGTTCGTGCTCGAAGACGCCGTGGTGGCCCCAGCACTCCAGCCCGGTCAGGGCGAGCTCATCCACTGTGTTCGCCCTCCTCCCGAGCGGTGTCGAGTGCGTGCAGCACTCGCAGGGCGTCGCGAGTGGAGCGTACGTCGTGCACGCGCAGCCCCCACACCCCCTCCCCGGCGAGCACCACGCTGAGGGCGGTGGTGGCGTCCTCGCGCCCGTCCACCGGGCGAGGGTTGCCGTCCGCGTCGGCGAGCAGGGTGCCGAGGAACGACTTGCGGCTCGCGCCGATCAGGAGCGGGTACCCCAGCGCCTTGACCGGCCCGAGGTCGGCCAGCAGCTGCCAGTTGTGGTCGCCGTGCTTGGCGAATCCCAGCCCGGGATCCAGGACCAGCCGCTCCGGCGCGATCCCCGCGGCCAGCGCCGCCGCGACCCGCTCGGCCAGCTCGTCGCGCACCGCGGCGACGACCCCGCCCGGGTTGTCGTACGTCGCGAAGTCGGTCATGTGGTCGGCGTGCGCGCGCCAGTGCATCGCGACGTACGTCGCCCCGGCGTCGGCCACCACGCGCAGGATCTCCGGGTCGGACAGGCCGCCCGAGACGTCGTTGACGATGCTCGCGCCGGCGGCCAGCGCCGCCGCGGCGACCTGGTGCCGCATGGTGTCCACCGAGACCGTCGCGCCGTCCTCGGCCAGCGCGGTGATGACCGGGACCACCCGGTCCAGCTCCTCCTCCACCAGCGGCCGGGTGGCACCTGGGCGGGTGGACTCGCCGCCGACGTCGAGGATGTCGGCGCCATCGGCCAGCAGCTGCTGGCCGTGCGCGATCGCACTCGCCGCGTCGGCGTACAGCCCGCCGTCGCTGAACGAGTCCGGGGTGACGTTGACGACCCCCATGACCACCGGGAGGTCGGTCACGGGCGTCCCTGCGCTCGCTGCAGGCGGCGCTGGTAGGCGGCCCGCTCCTGACGGACCCGCCACAGCTGCGTCTCGCGGTCCTCGCGGGGCTCCAGAGCGGGCACCACGGCCTCGCGGCGGCTGATCTCGGCGTACCACTCCGGCACGGTCGGGTCGGCCCAGTCCGCGAGCAGGCCGTGCGGGTCGAGCACCTCGACGCCGGGCCCGGGAGACGCCAGCCACGCCGCCTCGGACGCCGACCCCTCGGCATGCGCGTCGGTCAGGGCGTAGCGGTCGGCCAACCCGGCGTCGTCGCGGTAGCTGAAGCCGTCGCCGCGCAGCTCGGCAAGCAGCCGCTTGCCGGCCTTGCTGGTGCCGAGCGCGAGGTCGGCGCGGTTGATGCGCAGCACGACCTCGGTGTCGGTCCCGAGCGACGTGTTCTGCAGGGGACGCCCGGCGGCCAGCTCGTGGTCGGGGAGGCCGAGCGCCTCGGCGAGGTCGGCGGCCAGGTCGGGCTCGGGAGGCGAGCTCCGCACCAGCCGAACGACGCGGCGACCCGCCGGGACCAGGTCGAGCAGCTCGGCGAGCCGCCCGGGTCGCAGGCCGGCGAAGTCGAGGAGGAGCTGCTCCGCGTCGCGCGGGTACTGCGCGAGGCCGTGCTTGACCAGCGTCTGCCAGCCCGAGCACCAGCGGTGGGCCGGCCGGGTGGCGGTCAGGACCAGCGTGACGTCCTCGCCGCCGAGCACCTTGTCGAGGGTCTCCCGGTCCGGCTGGCGCGCGCGGTCGAGGTCCTCGCTGGAGATCAGGAGCGTCCCGACGCCACGCTCCCGCGCGGCCGCGATGACGTCGTCCAGCGACTCCCCGCGCTTCGCGCGCAGCGACCACGCGACGCCGGCCGCGACCAGATCGATGTCCCGACCCTCGGTGAACGCGGTCAGCAGCGGACGGACCAGGTCGTGGTGGCCCGGCGGCCGGCCGTCCCCCCGGCGCGGGTACCAGACGTCGGGATGGTCGGCGTACGCCGCGTTCCAGCTCGCCTGGAGCGACGTCGTGCCGGACTTGTGCAGTCCCGCGTGGAGGATGATCCGCACCGCAGAACCCTAGTGTCCTGTCAGCGACGCACGGAGGAAGGCGCCTTCGCGCTCCGGGCGGTAGGCGAAGTCGGAGTGGAAGCTCTCGCGCGTGAACTGCCCGTCGACGCGCGGCACCAGCGGCTCGCACACCACCACGTCGAGCCGGTGGCCGAGCAGCATCGACATCAGGTACTCGTTGTGCGCCGGGTAGGACTCGGAGGTCACCAGGACCACGTGCTTCGGCTCCCCGGCCAGCGCGACGTGGAACATCGCGCTCCCGGCGTACCCCGCGAGCACCTCGGCCCGCCGGACCAGCTCGACCTGGTCGGCCAGTGGGTGGTCCTCCGGGTACACGACCTCGAACCCCGCCGCGGTGAACTCGGCCTCGAGCTCGGCGGCGTTGACGCAGACCCGCTTGGTGCCGCGGCGGCCGAAGAAGACCCGACGCGGCCAAGGCCCCTCGCCGGCCCGCGCCGAGAGCGCTGCGCTGATCGCGTCGTAGGTCTCCCGCATGACGGGATGGACGTACGCCGGTCGGCTGAACATCGGGGTGCAGCCGACCAGCCGCTCGACGCGGACAGGGGCGGTGGCGACGTGCACCGCGTCCGGCGGGACGCCGCCGGCGGCGAGCAGGTCGCGCTGCCAGGGCGTGAGCTCGCCGGAGTCGGCGAAGACCAGCGCCCGGACGGACGGGTCGACGGCGTGCACCCGCTGCCAGCCCCACAGGTGTGAGACCTGCTCGGTCAGGGCGTGGCCGAAGTGCCATCCGAGGTGGTTGTCGAGGTGGAACCAGCGGCCCGGCAGTGGCACCGGGTCGGCCGGCACGAGCGAGCGGGCGAAGTCGGGGTTCAGCTTGTCGAGCGCGACGTTCCGCTGGCGGTGCTCCTCGACGGTGGTGAAGCTCTCCGGCAGGACGACGTGCCCGCCGACCACGACCTGCCGGGGCAGGCAGACCACGTCGCGGTACTCGCGCAGGAACATCGGCGGGGCGGCGTACTGCTGCGGCGTGGGGTTGGCCGGCATCGGGCCGCTGGTGCGGAGCCGTCCGCGCACCTGCCAGGTCTCGCCCGGCAGCACCTCGAGCACGCTGCCACGGCCGGGATCGAGCGCGAGCAGGTCGGCCGTCTCCGCGTCACCGACGATCGCGACCGCGTCGTCCTCGCCGGTCACGGCCTCGACGGCGTCCGGGCCCGCCCCGGTGCGCCGCACCCAGACCCCGCCCGGCCGGAGGTGCGGCAGCAGCCGCCCCAGCCGCCACTCACCGCCCCGGGGCACCAGGTCGACCACCGCGTCGTAGCGGCCCTGCGCGGCCAGGCGGACGTGCAGCCGCGGCGAGTCGTCCCGGACGTCGAGCTGCACGACGCAGCCGGGTCGCCACGCCTCGATCGCGGCCACGGCGGGACGCACCTTGCCATCGACCAGGAGCGCGACCCGCGGGCTCGGCAGGTGGCCGATCCGTCGGTCGAGCTCGACCAGCACGGCGGCCCGGTCGCTCGCGGGCTCAGTCGAAGGCATAGCCGAACGCACGCAGGTCGGTCTCGAACAGGTCGGCCACCCGCTGCCGCATCGCCGGGGTGAAGTGGCGCCGGAAGTCACCGCCGCCGCCGGCGTTGCGCTGGTCGAGCTCGGGGTCGAAGCCGAGGCGTTCGCCGACCGTCGTGACGTCCGCGGCGAGGGTCTCGGTCCGGCCGATGAAGTCGACCTGCCGGTCGCCGTCGCGCAGGTAGTCGAGCTGGGGCCGCCGCAGGCGATCGAACCTCTCCGTGCCCTCCATGACGAAGCTCTCGAAGTCCGGGCAGTGCTCGAGGACGCCGGACCAGAAGTCGTTCCGCTCGATCCGCTGCGCCACCCACTCGTTGCCGCGCTCGGCGGTGGCCTGCCGGCGCTCGATCATCTGGTACCACGACCAGAGCCGCGCCCACGGGTTGCGGACGAACCCGAACGACCAGTAGCCGGCCAGCTCGGGATGGGCGCGCAGGGCGGCGCGGTACGTCGCGTGCTTGGCGCCCGGCAGCCCTGTCACCTTGCGGACGTCGGGCAGGTGCCGACGCAGGACGTGCTCGACGCTCTGGCCACCGGTCTTCTGGACGTGCACGAACAGGACGCGCTGCCCGTCCGAGGCCATCATCGGCCGCGACCGCGGAACAGCCGGGCGAGGGTGCCGCTGTCGCCCGACTCCAGCCTGTCCTCGGCCTGCCGGCGGCGCTTCCGCTCGTCCTTGAGCCGGCCGCGGAGCTTGGCCGCCCCGGCCGCCGCGCCCCGGCGCTCGCGGTGCCGGGCCTCGTCGAGCGACACCGCGACCGCTTCGGCGTAGTGCGCGTCGTACGCCGCCCTGAGCTGGTCCATCCGGGTGCCGGCGGTCCGGTCCTCCGGGTCGAGGACGAGCCCGCCCAGCTGCTGCCAGGCGTCCTCGGCCAGGTCGCGCAGCCAGTCCGGCAGCACGATGTCGTCCCAGGTCAGCTGCGAGCGGCGCATCCCGGGGTCGAGGAAGGCGTCGAGCCCGCGGTCCTCGTCGAGCGGCAGGCCGAGGTCGAGCTGGTCGGAGACCTGCTTCAGCGCGGTCCGCCAGTCGGCCAGCAGGTCGTCGTACCGGATGAACGCGCGCCGGGCGCCGCGCGAACCCGCCTCGGTGACCAGCGCGACGTTCAGCCAGGCGGCGGTGTTGGAGGTCTCCTTGACCCGGCGCTCGGCGTCCGTGCGCCGGCCCTCGCCCCAGGTGCGGTCCTGCGAGCCGACCACCGCGGCCGGGTGGCGCAGCGCGGTGAGGATCCGGACGTCGCGACCGGTCTGCTCGGCGGCCCGCCGCCACAGCGGCAGCAACCAGGCGGCGTGCGGGTCCTTGATGACGACGTTCGGCTCCGGCTGGGCGCTGAGCCAGTCGCGGAGCTCGGCCTCGACCGTGCCGTCGTCGAGGAGGGCCGCCACCCGCTCCTCGGCCCGCGGGCTGCCGTCGCTCGGACGCACCAGGGCGCTGCGCATGAGGCGCTTGTGGAACTCGATCACCCACCGCGGCTCGAAGTGGCCCTTGGCGTTGCGCTCGGAGGCGGGCACCTCCGGCTGCGGGACGTGCCAGCCGAGGAGCTTGAGGCTCCCGGCGAGCGAGCTGGTCCCGCTGCGCATGGAGCCGGTCACGAGAACGACCCTGTGCTCACTCATTTCATCGGCAGCCTACGGTTTGCCTGTGATCGTCTCCCACGAGCACGGCTTCGTCTTCATGAAGACCCGCAAGACGGCCGGGACCAGCGTGGAGATCTCGCTGTCGCGGGTCTGCGGCGCGGACGACGTGATCACGCCGGTCACCGATGACGACGAGGTGCTCCGCCGCGCCAACGGCGGCCGCGGCCCGCAGCACTTCGAGTCGCCGCCGAACCTGGAGCGCAACGCGTTCAACCACATGCCGGTCTCGATGGTCCGCAAGATGCTGGGCCGGAAGAAGTTCGAGTCCTACCTCTCCTTCGCGATCGAGCGGAACCCCTGGGACGCCGTGGTCTCGCTCTACCACTGGCGGAACCGCGACTCCGAGCCCGGCTCCAGGCTGGAGTCGTTCGGTGAGTACGTCGACTCGGAGGCGGTCGAGACGTTCGCGACCAAGAACCAGCGCATCTACCGGATCAAGGGCGAGGTCGCCGTGGAC
This sequence comes from uncultured Actinomycetota bacterium, assembly GCA_963734355.1. Classification (GTDB taxonomy): domain Bacteria; phylum Actinomycetota; class Actinomycetes; order Propionibacteriales; family Nocardioidaceae; genus Nocardioides. Next base: position 170,477 of record CAVTHU010000044.1, on the reverse strand, counting down.
CGGGTGCTGCGCTACGAGTCCCTGGACGCCGACCTGGCCACCGTCTGGTCCGAGCTCGGCCTGCCCGGCACCCCCGACCTCCCCCACGCCAAGCGCGGCTCCAGGCCCCGCGGCCCGTCGTACCGCTCCTACTACGACGACGCCTCACGGGAGCGGGTGACCGAGCTGTTCGCGGCCCCGATCGCGGAGCTCGGCTACGAGTTCTGACTCCGGCCGGGCACCACCGGCATCGGCAACCCGTCCGGCACGTCGTCGGGCGAGTCGAAGTGGTGGTTGACGTACTGGTTGGCGTCGCGGAACCAGGCCGACCAGCGCCTCGTGGTGGGCCTCCGGCACGCCGACGTCCGCGCAACGCCGCCGCGAAGCAGTCGACCGCTCGCCGGTCCATCTCGTCGTGCGGCCCGTTGCCGGTGTGCAGCCGGACCACGTGCGCCTCGTCGCCCATGGTCTGCGAGTACGTCGCGGGCCCGCCCAGGACCTCGGCCCAGTACGCCGCCAGCCGCTCGGTGTGGTCGTCGCGGAACCCGTGCGAGAAGGCGTGGCTGACGACCGGGTCGGCCAGGACGCGCTCGTGCCAGGCGTGGGCCAGCGCCAAGGCCCCTCGGCTCGCCGCCGACCACGTCGTACCAGCTCTCCATGAGGCAAGCCAACCTCATCGCCCCAAGGCGAGTCTTGGACGAATGGGAAGCCCCGGGTGGCGGTGGCCCAGCAACCATCGTCCACAGGTCGGCTCCGGGCGGCGGTGGCCCTGCAACCGTCATCCCCGTGGAGAGCGGTTGCTCCCCCACCGCCCCATCAGCCGTTGCGGTGGATCAGCGCCATGGCCTCGGCGCGGGTGGTGGCGTTGGTGCGGAACTGGCCGCGGACGGCGGAGGTGATGGTGCGGGCGCCGGCCTTCTTGACCCCGCGCATGGTCATGCACAGGTGCTCGGCCTCGATCACGACGATGACGCCGCGCGCGCCGAGGAGCTCCATGAGCGCGTCGGCGACCTGGGTGGTCAGCCGCTCCTGGACCTGGGGCCGCTTGGCATAGACGTCCACCAGCCGGGCCAGCTTGGACAGGCCGGTGATCCTGCCGCTCTCGGACGGGATGTAGCCGACATGGGCGACGCCGGTGAACGGCACCAGGTGGTGCTCGCACATCGACCACAGCTCGATGTCGCGGACCAGCACCATCTCGTCGTGCCCGATGTCGAAGACCGTGGTCAGCACGTCCTCGGGCACCTGGCGCAGCCCGCTGGTGAGCTCCTCGTAGGCGCGGGCCACCCGGGACGGCGTGTCGCGCAGTCCCTCTCGCTCGGGGTCCTCGCCGATCGCGATCAGCAGCTCGCGGACGGCGGCCGCGGCGCGCTCGTGGTCGAACGCCGGCACGTCGGCCGGCGCGCGGACGACGTCTGTCACGTCGGTCCGGAGGACCCCGGATCCGGCGGGGTGGGCGGCTCGGCGCCGCCGATCGGCGGGGCGCCGTGCACGTCGCCACCGGCGCCGGGCGGGGTGACCACCACGCCACCCTCGTCGGAGTCGTCCGGCGCGGAGCCGTTGACGCCGGGGGCGACGAAGCCGTTGGAGGCCGCGCGGGCGCGGATCTCCTCGGGGATCTCGACCGCGGGGATGGTCGACGGCCGCCGGTCGGGCGACCCGGTCCACGCCGGCCGCTCGGCACGACGCCGCAGCGGGACGAAGATCTGGGAGATCTGCTCCTTGTCGAGGGTCTCCTTGTCGAGCAGCTCGAGGACCAGCGAGTCGAGGACGTCGCGGTTCTCCTCGAGGATGTCGAACGCCTCCTGGTGGGCGTTCGTGAGGAGCTTCTTGGTCTCCTCGTCGACGATCCCGGCGACCTCCTCGGAGTAGTTCCGGGCGTGGCCGATGTCGCGGCCCAGGAACGGCTCGGCGTTGCCGTCGCCCAGCTTGATGGCGCCCAGCCGCTCGGTCATGCCGAACTGGGTGACCATCGCGCGGGCCACGGCCGTGGCCTTCTCGATGTCGTTGCCGGCGCCGGTGGTCGGGTCGTGGAAGACCATCTCCTCGGCCGCCCGGCCGCCCAGCATGTAGGCGAGCTGGTCGAGCATCTGCGAGCGCGGCTGGGAGTACTTGTCGGAGTCGGGCAGCACCATCGTGTAGCCGAGCGCTCGGCCTCGCGGCAGGATCGTCACCTTGTGCACGGGGTCGTTGCCCGGCAGCGCCGCCGCGACCAGGGCGTGGCCGCCCTCGTGGTAGGCGGTGATGAGCTTCTCCTTCTCGCTCATCAGGCGGGTACGTCGCTGCGGACCTGCGATCACGCGGTCGATGGCCTCGTCGAGGGTCAACATCGTGATCATCTTCTGGTTGGTGCGCGCGGTGAGGAGCGCGGCCTCGTTGAGCACGTTGGCCAGGTCGGCGCCGCTGAAGCCGGGCGTACGACGCGCCACCGCGGTCAGGTTGACGTCCTGGGCCAGCGGCTTGCCGCGGGCGTGCACCGTGAGGATCTGCTCGCGGCCGGCCAGGTCGGGGGCGTCCACCTGGATCTGCCGGTCGAAGCGGCCCGGGCGCAGCAGCGCCGGGTCGAGCACGTCGGGCCGGTTGGTGGCCGCGATCAGGATCACGCCGCCACGCACGTCGAAGCCGTCCATCTCGACCAGCAGCTGGTTGAGGGTCTGCTCGCGCTCGTCGTGGCCGCCGCCCATGCCGGTGCCGCGGTGCCGGCCGACGGCGTCGATCTCGTCGATGAAGACGATCGCGGGTGCGTTCTCCTTGGCCTGCTCGAACAGGTCGCGGACTCGAGAGGCGCCGACGCCGACGAACATCTCGACGAAGTCGGAGCCGGAGATGGAGTAGAACGGCACGCCGGCCTCGCCGGCCACCGCACGGGCGAGCAGCGTCTTGCCGGTGCCGGGCGCGCCGTACAGCAGCACGCCCTTGGGGATCTTGGCGCCCACGGCCTGGAACTTCGCGGGCTCCTGGAGGAACTCCTTGATCTCGCCGAGCTCCTCCACGGCCTCGTCGCAGCCGGCGACGTCGGCGAACGTCGTCTTGGGCATGTCCTTGGAGATCAGCTTCGCCTTGGACTTGGCGAACTGCATGACCCCGCGGCCGCCGCCGCCCTGCATGGAGTTCATCAGCCAGAGGAACAGCACCACGAGCAGGATGATCGGCAGGAAGCTGAAGATGAACGAGCTGAGCAACCCTGGCCGGGACACCTCGACGGTCGACTTCTCGATCGTGCCCTCGTTGACCTGGTGCTGCACGGCGCGGGCGATGTCGTCCTGGGTGCCGGTGAGCCACTTGGTGGTGACCTCGTCGCCGCCCTTGCGGTCGACGTCGTCGTCGAGGGTCGCCTTGATGACCTGGTCACCGTCGACGAAGGTGATCTCCTTGATCTCGCCGCTCTTGATGTACTCGTTCATCTGCGAGGCGCTGATCTCGTCACCGCCGCCCGAGTTGATCAGGAACTGCATGGCGATGAGCACGCCGACCACCGCGACGACGATCCAGATCAGTGGACCCTTGAAGATGCGCTTCACGGACTTCTCTCAGCTACGGACACGGGTGAACCCACGACGGTACCTAACGCCGCAACGTCAAGTGTCTCAGGTGACTTCGGATCGAGCGAGCCGAACCGCCCTCGTTCGCTGTGGGAGGACGGATCCTCAGGCCGCGCTCAGGGGTCGGCCGGTTGCTGGTTTACCCGGGTACCCGGGTAAACCAGAGGATCTGGGGTGTTGCAACGGCCCAGATCGTCAGGGATACCCGGGTACCCGGGTAACCCGACAGCCCGCTCAGCCGCCGTAGACGTGCGGCGCGAGGGTGCCGATGTCGCGCAGGTTGCGGTAGCGCTCGCGGTAGTCGAGGCCGTAGCCGACGACGAACTCGTTCGGGATGTCCCAGCCGACGTACTTCACGTCCACCGGCATGGTGAGCGCCTCCGGCTTGCGGAGCAGCGTGCAGATCTCGACGCTGGCGGGGTCGCGGGAGCCGAGGTTGGACGTCAGCCACGACAGCGTGAGGCCGGTGTCGATGATCTCGTCGACGATGATCACGTCGCGGCCGGTGATGTCGGTGTCGAGGTCCTTGAGGATGCGCACGACGCCGCTGGACTTGGTGCCCGAGCCGTACGACGAGATCGCCATCCAGTCCATCTCGACGTGCCGCGAGAACGACCTCGCCAGGTCGGCCATCACCATGACCGCCCCGCGCAGGATCCCGACGATGAGCAGGTCCTTGTCCGCGTAGTCGGCCTCGATCTCACGGGCCAGCTCGCCGAGCCGTTCCTGGATCTGGGCCTCGGTGTAGAGAACCTCGACGAGGTCGGACTCGACGTCGGCAGCGTGCATGGCGATCAGCCTTGCACAGCCGTCGGGCGGAACCGCAGCCGACGGTCCTCCCCACCCGAGGAGAGGTACGCCGTCACGTGGCCGGGCAGCTGGACCTCGCCGCCGGCGCCGCGCGACGAGAGCAGCTGGGCAAGGGCCAGGACGTGGACGTGGAACAGCTCGGAGCCGATCCCGCCGGCGTCCAGCGCGGCCAGCCGGAGCATCCGGTGGCGGGTCGCGAGCGGCAGGTCGAGGAGCGCCTTGACCTCCAGCCCGTCCGGCTCGCGCAGCTCGTCGTACGCCTCCTGGGCGAGCTGGTCGAGGAGCTCCATGTCGGCGCGGAGCTGGTCGGCGGTGCGGGCCAGGGCACCGGCCACGCCGGGGCCGAGCTCGTCCTCGAGCACCGGGAGCACCTTGCGCCGGACCCGGACCCGGGAGTACGTCGGGTCGATGTTGTGCGGGTCGTTCCAGTACTCGATCCCCTCGACCTGACAGGCGGTCACCGTGTCGGTGCGGGTCACGTCGAGCAGCGGCCGGCGGTAGTGGTCGAAGCGGCGGCGCATGCCGGCCAGCGACCGGCCACCGGAGCCGCGGGCCAGACCGAGCAGGACGGTCTCGGCCTGGTCGTCGAGGGTGTGGCCGAGGAGCACCCCGATGGCACCGAAGTGCTGCACCAGCTGGTCGAGGACGGCATAGCGCGCCTCGCGGGCCGCCGCCTCCGGTCCGCGACCGCCGCCCTGCACCTCGACCCGGGCCGTGGCGGTCTCGTCGGAGCCCAGCTCGGCCATCTGCGCGACGACGCGCTCGGCGTGCGCGGCCGACTCCTCCTGGAGGCCGTGGTCGACCGTCACCCCGATCACCCGCAGGCCGAGCTTGTGCCCCTCGAAGACCGTCGCGGAGAGCAGCGCCAGCGAGTCCGGTCCGCCGGAGCACGCGACCAGCACGGCGGCGTCCGGCGGCAGCCCCCGGCCGGGCTGCTCGGCAACGAGCGCGGCCAGGGTCCGGCGTACGGCGACCCGGACCGTCGCGACGGAGGGGTGGAGGCTCACGTCGGGCTAGCTCCTGAGCACGCGCGCCATCCAGGCGTCGGGGTCGGCGATCTCGGCGCGGGTGGGCAGGTTGTCGGGCTGCTCCCAGACCAGGTTGAAGCCGGACATCCCGGTCCTGTCGACGACCCGGCGGACGAACGCGGCGCCGTCGCGGTACTGCGCCATCTTGGCGTCGAGGCCGAGCACCCGGCGCAGGAGCCGGTCGAGGACGCCGACCCCCTTGCGGCGCTCGTTGAACTTGGCGCGGATCTTGGCGACCGACGGGATGACGGTCGGGCCGACGCCGTCCATGACGACGTCCGCGTGACCCTCGAGCAGCGACATCACGCCGGTCAGGCCGTCGAGCAGCTCCCGCTGCTCCGGCGTACCGACCACGTCGAGGAGGCTGCCTCCTGACGAGCCGCCGGCGCGGGCGTTCTTGAGCCCCTCGAGGACCCGGGTGAGGCCGTCCTCCAGCAGCCCGGACGGCTCCATGGTCTCGGCGAACTTCTGGATCTGCCCGAACATGTGCTCGCGCATCCACGGGACCGCGGTGAACTGCACCCGGTGGGTCTCCTCGTGCAGGCAGACCCAGAGCCGGAAGTCGTGCGGGTCGGCCTCGAGCTCGCGCTCGACGTGCACGATGTTGGGGGCCACGAGCAGCAGCCGGCCGTCCGGCTCGTGGAACGGGTCGAACTGGCCGAGCACCTTCGACGCCAGGAAGCCGAGCACGCTGCCGACCTCGGCGCCGGTGATGCGCGACCCGATCGCTGCCGAGATCCCCGTCGGCGGCTTCTTCTCCGTGAGCTTGTCCACGATCGGTGAGAGCAGCGTCGCGAACGCGTCGGCGTTCGCCTGCACCCAGCTGGCCCGGTCGACGACCAGGACGGGGGCCGAGTGGTCACGCGCCGTGAGGCCGGTGAACTCGCGCACCAGCCCGGTCGAACGGTCCGCACCCGCGCGGAGCTCCTCGACGATCGCAGCTGCCTCGTCGCGGCCCACGGTCGGTCCGTCGCCGGCCAGCCGGCCACCGATGCGGACCGCGAGGTCCCAGTCGACCATGTCCGGGCGGCCGGCCCCGTCGGCGCCGTCGGTCCGGAACGCGTGGCTCATGCTTTTACCTCCCCCGAGCCCGGTAGCGCCCAGCGCACGGCGTCGGGGTAATGACCGTATCCCGACGCCCGAAGGGCCGACCCGGGATGGCGGTTCGCACCTGGCCACAACAGAATGTGGTGTGACCGAACCGCACCTCGATCTCTGGCAGGTCGGCCGGCTCGACCTCGACGGCTATCTGTCGCGGGTCGGCCAGGACGCCCTACCGCCGTCGCGAGCGGCTCTCGACGCCCTGCACGAGGCCCATGTCCGCACCTTCACCTTCGACAACGTCGACGTGCTGCTCGACCAGCATCCGGGGGTCGGGCTCGAGCAGGTGCAGGCGAAGTTCGTCGGCCGGGGCCGCGGCGGCTACTGCTTCGAGCACGGCACGCTGTTCGCCGCCGTCCTCGAGCGGCTGGGGTACGACGTCACCCGACGCCTCGGCCGGGTCGGTCCGCCGGAGGCCACCGCCCGGACGCACTGCGTCGTCGTGGTCGACCTGGATGGCGAGCGGCTCCTGGCCGACCCGGGCTTCGGGATGAGCCTGCTCCGGCCGCTGCCGCTGGTCGACGGCGCCACCGACGACTTCCGCGGCTGGTCCTACCGGCTGCGGGAGGTCCGGGCGGGCGACGTGCGTGCGTGGGAGCTGAGCCGGTGGCGCGACGAGCAGTGGGAGCTGATGCACACCCACGACGAGCTGCAGGTCCAACCGCCGGACCTGGTGTCCGGCCACCACTACACGAGCACGTTCCCGGCCAGCCACTTCCGGCACCTGCTGATGCTCACCAAGCACGTCGACGGCGCCCACGTCTCCCTCACCCACCGCACCGTCACGGTGCGGCGGGCGGGCCAGCCGACAGAGCACCGCGAGATCGAGGTCGCCGAGCTGCGCGACCACCTGCACGACCTCGCGGTGCCGCTCACCGACGAGGAGGAGGCGCGGCTGCTCGACCGGGTCGAGCAGCTGCGCGCCGAGGGCTCCTAGCAGCCCAGTCCCTCGCGGTACCAGTCCGGGACCTGACCGGCGACGGCCTGGTCGGCGAGCTCCCAGACCACCTCGGAGTAGCCGCCGTCGGCATTCATCTGCTTCAGGATCGGCCACTGGCGAGAAGTGCCGAGGACTCGCGCCGCCTCGTCCGCACGGGCCTGCTGGCCGTGGGCCTTGGCGTTCTCGAAGTCCTCGAGCCAGGCGCAGGTGTACTGCGCGACCACCTCGGCGCCGAACTGGTAGTAGTCCTTGGACTCGCCCGCACCGAGCTGGAGTGACGAGCCGTCCGGGAAGCCGGCGTTCGAGACGTTGCGAATCTCGCCGAGGATCTGCTCGGCTGCGATGTCGCGCTCGTCCTTGGTGACGTAGTCGTCGGGCAGCGCGGCGTCGAACTCTGCGTCGGAGGTCAGCCTGAGCTTGCCGAGCAGCGCGAGGTAGGCGTCCTGGTCCATCCCCTGCCCGCGGAACTCCAGCCAGCGGCCGTCCTCGACCTCGCGGATGACGGTGTGGTCGTCGGGCGAGTAGGCCCACAGCTGCCCGGGCCGGCCCAGCACCGTGACCGGGGCACCGGGGGCCGGCGGGTCGACGATGTACTCGCGGTCCTCGACGTAGGAGTCGTAGTCCTTGGCGGCGTACGACGTGACCTCGAGGTTGGCGTCGCCCTTGCGGAACTGGATCCCGTCGCCGCCGAGCGAGTCGACCTTCCAGCCCGGAGCGTCCAGCACCACGGCCTGGCCCTCGGGGAGGCCGAGCGCGGCCACGCGGCTCGAGTCGTCCTGCTCCGGGCGGTGCTGCTGCCACCACACGGTCCCGCCCGCGAGACCGGCGACGACTGCGGCGGCGGCGACGGGCGCCAGCCAGCGGTTGCGGCGCGGGGTCGGGTTCGGGGTGGCCTCGGTCTGCCGGTCGGGTGCGACGGTGGTCATGATCTCCTCCAGGAGCTCGGCCCGTCCGGACTCGAGCGGCAGCATCGAGATCGCGTCGTCAGTCAGCTTGCCCTCATGGGTTCAGCCATCACCGCTCCTTCCGGGTGAGCGCGGTTGGTCTGTCGGAGTGGTGATGTCCGGGCGGCGACGGATCGTTGCCGAGGAGGTCGCGCAGCCTGGTCCGGGCGCGCGAGAGCCGGGGGCGTACGACGGCGGTGGTCAGCCCGAGCACCTCGGCGATCTCGCGCGACTCCAGCCCCTCCCAGAGGTGCAGCTCGAGCACCTCCTGGTCGCGGGCGCTCAGCCGGCCCATGGCGGCGGTGACGTCCTCGCGCTGGACCACGTCGTCGCTGGCGTCCGGGACGTGGGTGCTCAGCTCGCGGCGCAGCCGGTCACCCAGGGCGGTGCGGCGCCGCTCGCCTCGACGATGGTTCGCGAGCACCCGGCGCGCGACGCCGTACAGCCACGGCCGGAGGTCGGGACCCCGCGGCGCGTGCGCCAGCCTCCGCCACGCGACGAGGAACGTGTCGGCGGTGACGTCGCCCGCGTCCTCGGGTCGGTCCACGCGTCGGAGCGCATAGCCGAGGACCGCGTCGAAGTGGGCGGCGTAGAGATCCCGGAACGCTCGTTCACGCTCGTCGAGGGAGAGGGCCACGTCAGTCACATGTCCGGATCTGACCGGAGCGTTGCAGTCGATCTAGAGAATCGCGCCGGGGACATAGACCGCCGCCTCGGGATGGCGCGCGGTCACCTCGGCCACCCGGCGCACGACCTCCTGGGTCTGCGCGACCGCGGCTCCGGTGAACGTGATGGGCTCGGCGACCAGGCTTTCGAGCTGCTCGGCGGTGAGCCCGAGCCGCGGGTCCGCGGCCAGCCGGGCGAGCACGTCGTTGTCGGCCGCGCCCTTGCGCATGTCGAGGGCCACGCCGACCGCGGCCTCCTTGATCGCCTCGTGCGCGGCCTCCCGGCCGACGCCGTTGCGGACCGCGGCCATCAGCACCTTCGTGGTGGCCAGGAAGGGGAGGTACCGGTCGAGCTCGCGCTGGATCACCGCCGGGAACGCACCGAACTCGTCGAGCACGGTGAGGAAGGTCTGGAACAGCCCGTCAGCGGCGAAGAACGCGTCCGGCAGCGCCACCCGGCGTACGACCGAGCAGGAGACGTCGCCCTCGTTCCACTGGTCGCCCGCCAGCTCGCTGACCATGGACAGCTGGCCGCGGAGCACGACGGCGAGTCCGTTGATGCGCTCGGCAGGAGCGGGTGTTCATCTTGTGCGGCATCGCCGACGAGCCGACCTGGCCCTCGGCGAAACCCTCGGTCACCAGCTCGTGGCCGGCCATCAGCCGGATCGTCGTGGCGAGGTTGGACGGCGCCGCGACCAGCTGCACCAGCGCGGAGACGACGTCGAAGTCGAGCGAGCGCGGGTAGACCTGGCCGACGCTGGTCAGCACGTGGTCGAAGCCGAGGTGCTCGGCAACCAGCCGTTCGAGCTCTGCCAGCTTGGCGTCGTCGCCGTCCAGCAGGTCGAGCATGTCCTGGCTGGTGCCCATCGGGCCCTTGATGCCGCGCAGCGGGTAGCGCGCGAGCAGCTCCTCGACGCGCTGCAGCCCGACCATGAGCTCGTCCGCGACGGTCGCGAACCGCTTGCCGAGCGTGGTCGCCTGGGCGGCGACGTTGTGGCTGCGGCCGGCCATCACCAGCGTCTCGTGCTCGGTGGCCAGCCGCGCCAGCCGGGCCAGCGCCGCCACCGTCCGGTCGCGCAGGAGCTCGAGGGACTGGCGGACCTGCAGCTGCTCGACGTTCTCGGTCAGGTCGCGGCTGGTCATGCCCTTGTGGATGTGCTCGTGACCGGCCAGCGCACTGAACTCCTCGATCCGCGCCTTCACGTCGTGCCGGGTGACCCGCTCCCGGGCCGCGATCGAGTCGAGGTCGACCTTGTCGACGACGTCCTCGTAGGCCTCGACCACCCCGTCGGGCACGGCGACCCCGAGGTCGCGCTGCGCCTTGAGCACCGCGATCCACAGCCGCCGCTCGAGCACGATCTTGTGCTGGGGCGACCAGATCTCGGCCAGGTCGGCGCCGGCGTACCTCGTCGCGAGGACGTTCGGGACGATCACGGCTCCATTGTCGCGCACCGGCTCAGTGCTGGTCCGGACTCCAGCCGTCCCACGGCGACCACCAGCGGACGTCGCGGTCCAGCAGGTCGGTGACGTCGGCGGCGGCGCGGAGCACAGCGACCAGCTCGTCGACGCCGAACCGGCGCTGGTCGAGCCGGGCCGCCAGGTGCTCGACGTCCTTCCACCGACGCGTCGCCGTCGGGCAGAACCACCAGGTCGAGCTCGAGGTCGTCGGTGTCGATGCCCTGGGCCGTGCGCACGAGCGGCCGCTCGAAGTTGACGTACCAGCACTCGAACTCGCCGCGGGCCGAGAAGAACTTCCAGACCGAGTACCAGTCGTCGGGTCGACGCAGCTGGAGCGCGGTGGCACCGAGCCAGCGTTCGTTGCTGCTCCAGGGGTGCGGACCACCAGGGTGCGGCGGGAACGTGAACGGCGAGCCGTCGGCCAGGACCACGGCCAGCACGCCGTCGGGACCGCCGTCGGACTCGACGACGACCGGGTGCTCCAGCCACGCCGATCCGTCCCACACCTCCCGCTTGGTGATGATGGTCGCCGGGCGCGAACGTCACTGGGCCGCCGCGATGTCGGTGCGGTGCTGAGCACCGTCGAAGGAGATCTCCGCGACGCCGGCGTACGCCGCGGCGCGGGCGGCCGCCACGTCGGACCCGGTGCCGACCACCGCGAGCACCCGGCCGCCGGCGGTGACCAGCTGGTCGCCGTCGGGGCCGTCGCGCAGTGCCGTACCGGCCTGGAACACGTGGACCCCGTCGAGCGCCTCGGCCAGGTCGACGCCGGTGATCGACGTCACCTGAGGACGACGAGGCCGGGTAGCCGCGGCTGGCCATCACCACGGCGACCGCGGCGCCGTCGGCGAAGACCGGCGCCGGCACGTCGGAGAGCGTGCCGGTGGCCGCAGCCATCAGCAGCTCGCCGAGCGGTGACTCCAGCAACGCGAGCAGCGGCTGGGTCTCGGGGTCGCCGAACCGGACGTTGAACTCGATCACGCGGACGCCTCGAGAGGTGAGCGCGAGGCCGGCGTACAGCAGCCCCGAGAACGGTGTCCCCCGCCGGGCCAGCTCGTCGACGGTCGGCTGCAGCACGGTGGCGAGCACCTCGTCGACCAGTCCGGGCGGCGCCCACGACAGCGGCGTGTAGGCACCCATGCCGCCGGTGTTCGGGCCCTCGTCGCCGTCGAAGATCCGCTTGAAGTCCTGGGCCGCCTGCAGTGGGTAGACGGTGCTGCCGTCAGTGATGCGCGAACAGCGAGACCTCGGGACCGTCGAGGTACTCCTCGATCACAACTCGTGGGCAGGCCGCGGCGTGCGCCAGCGCCTCGTCGCGCGAGTCGGTGACGATGACGCCCTTGCCCGCCGCCAGGCCGTCGTCCTTCACGACGTAGGGCGCGCCGAGCTCGTCCAGCGCCGCGGCCGCCTCCTCGGCCGTCGTGCAGACGAAGGCGCGCGCGGTGGGGACCCCGGCGGCGTCCATGACCTCCTTGGCGAACGCCTTGGACCCCTCGAGCCGGGCAGCCTCCGCCGACGGGCCGAACGCCGCGATCCCGGCCGTGCGCACCGCGTCCGCCACGCCGGCCACCAGCGGTGCCTCCGGGCCGACGACCACCAGGTCGATGCCGAGCGAGGCGGCGAGCGCCGCGACCGAGGGCCCGTCCAGCGGGTCGACGTCGTGCAGGGTCGCGACCGCGGCCATCCCCGGGTTGCCGGGTGCCGCGTGCACCTCGGTCACCCCTGGGTCGCGCGCCAGGGCGCGGGCGAGGGCGTGCTCACGACCACCGGGCCCGACGACGAGGGTCTTCACGGGATCACGGGGTGGTCTGCGTCCGGCGGGACACGGACTCCGTGTAGGCGGCGGGCCGGTAGCGCAGGATCGGGTCGTCGGAGAGCTCGATGCCGTCGACGACGCGGGACGGGTCGAAGACGGTCGGCGTGCTGCTCATCGGGCCGCCCTCGGGGTCGTCGGCGGGTGCCGTCACCACGATCCGGCCGGCGAGCAGCTCGCGGGCCCCTGACCAGTTCGAGGTAGCACGGTGCGGGTCGTGACCTTCTCCCGCGACCTGGACCCACACCTCGTGGGTGACCGGGCCACGCTCGAGCCGGGCGGCCATCTCCTCTCCCAGCTTGTCGCGGCCGGAGAAGCTGCCGTCCAGCCGGTCGGCCTTGGTGGCCGTGGCCCGGAAGATGTAGCGCACCCAGGTGCGGCCGCCCTCGGCGTCGAGCCAGCCGTAGGCATGGATCGGGTAGAACGTGACCTCGGCGAAGCTGACCGGCGAGCTGATCGCCCCGGCCCGGGCGCTGGCCACGATGCTCGGCAGCACTCCCGGGTGGAGGGCCAGGAACAGCGGAAGCGTCAGCGGCTTCTCGGTCGCCTCGGTCAACGCCACGAAGACCTCGGGGTCGTCGGTCGGGAACCGCGGTGAGGTCTGGCCGAGCAGGTCGGTGGCCGACCCGTCGGGGAGCCGGAACTTCACCGCCATCCCACGGATGTCCGGCTTCGTGTCCGAGCGCTTGGCGTTGCCCGCGGCGTTCGACCAGCGGACGGTCACCTCGTGCGGCTGCCCGTCGAAGTGGCCGGCCCGGCACAGCGCGGTGGCCTCGGGGGTCGCGGTGAAGGTGCCGGTGTAGAAGCGGCCCTTCGCATGCAGGGTGCGGTGGCCCGGTGGTCCGGAGAACGCCGCACGGAGCCGGTCGATCGCCTGCTGGGGGCTCACGGTCGTCGCCACGTCGGCCAATCTAGAGCCTGCGCGGAACGCCGAGTGCCCCGGCCCGCACGTGGCGGACCGGGGCACCCGATCGGAGAGGAATCCAGGAGCTACTTCTTGTTCTTGACCTTCACGATCACCGACGCCTGCGACGTGGCGGTGGAGCCGGTGCCGGCGAAGACCGCCTTGATCGTGTGCTTGCCCTTCGACAGCTTCTCGGTCACCGCGATCTTGACGTGACCGGCGGCGTCGAGGACGCCGGTGCCGATCTTGGTGGTGCCGTCGTACAGGTCCACCGTTCCGCCCGTCAGCGCGCCCGTGGAGGTCACGTCGACCTTGCCGCGGATGTGCTTGCTCTTGGTCGTGATCTTGCCGGGGCTGACCTTGAGCTTCGTCGTCGAGCTGGCCTTGGTGACCGTGACGGTCACGGTGCCGTTGGTGCTCGCACCCTTGCTGTCGGTCACCTTGTAGGCGAGGACCTTGGGCCCAGCCGCGTCGGCCGGTGCCGCGTAGGTCAGCTTGTTGCCGGCCACGGTGCCGTCCGTCGAGGTGAACGTGAGGGTGTCACCGTCGGGGTCGGTCGCGGTCAGCGTCACCTGGACGCTGGTGCCGGCCGGGGTGGTCGCCGCCAGGTTGGGGGCGACCGGGGCCCGGTTGAGACCGGAGAAGGTGTACTTCGTCAGGCCGACCGTGATGGCGTTGATGACACCGTCGCCGACGGCACCGGAGCCCAGCGACCAGCCGACGTGCAGGATCTTGGCGTTCGGGAACGCCGCGCGCCACTCGGGCAGGGTGCCGTGGTTGTCGGAGCCGAAGCCGCCACCGTGCTGCGGGGCGCCGGTCTTGACGAACGCCGCGGCGCTGCCGGGGACCCACCAGTCGCGGCCGTAGATGGTCTCGCCGACCAGGATGCCGTCGGCGGTGCCGTCGTTGTTGAAGTCCGTGACCAGCTGGACGCTCGGCTTCGAGCCGGAGTAGTGGACGTAGTCCATGGCCGGCTCGCCGGCGGCGCTGAGGGCCAGCGGTGCCGGGAAGTAGCCAGCAGCCTTGTTGGCGCAGTAGACGCCACCGGCCGGGTTGACGTCGTTGCAGTCGCTCGGGTCGGTGGTGACCCGGACGCCGCCGATCTCGCGGAACACGTTGTGGCCCTTGGCGCGAGTCTCGGAGACGTTGACGTCGCTCTGGTACTTCGTCACCGTCGTCCGCGTCGGCCGACTTCACGAAGAAGTAGGGCTGGCCACCGATCACGATGGCCTGGATGACGCCGTCGCCCTTGACGCCGGAGCCGAGCGACCAGCCGCCCTGGATCACCTTGGCGTTCGCGAACGCCGCGCGCCACTGGGCGAGGGTGCCGTGGTTGTCGGAGCCGGAGCCGCCGACGTGCGACGGGGCGGCGTCCTTGACGAACTGCGCCGAGCCGTTGCTGAGCCACCAGTCGTTGCCGTAGAGCACGGAGCCGTCGGCGTAGGTGGGCTCACCCACCAGGATCCCGTCGATGCTGCCGTCACCGTTGAAGTCGGTCTTGAGCTGGACCGAGGGCTTGAGGGTCTGGGCGCCGTTGGGCGTCCACGACATCGACGGCTCACCGACCGACGCGAGCGTCTTGTTCACGTCGAAGTAGCCCGCGGCCTTGTCGAGGCTGGTGTTGCCCTCGGTCCAGACCCGGACACCGGAACCGTCGGTGCGGAACTCGTTGTGCCCGGTCGCGCGGGTCTCGGACAGGTCGACCGTGTGCGAGTAGACCGGGACCTCGTCGACCGCGTCAGCGGCGGACGGGAAGGCCAGCATCAGGCCCCCGGTGAGAAGTGCGCCGGCGGCAGTGCCAGCACTGAGACGGCCGAGCCGTCGATGGTGGATGTTCATGAGGCGCGTTGAAGCCCTTCAGGAGAGGGATGGGACCTCCCGGCTCCCAAGCCGACAGGTCGGCCGCCGAGTCGACCGCGGGGAACATAAGCGTTGCCCCCGACAACCTCTAATCCTGAGGCGCCAAAAAGGCCGAAACGCGCCGAAATGACCCACGCGTGCTAGTTGACGTGGTCACCCTCACGCCCCCCGGGGTATCGAACGGCCCTACAGCAGGTCGTGGACGACGATCGTCGCGTCTCGGGCCGGCCCGACGCCGATCGCGGAGATCCGCGCACCGGACAGCTGCTCCACCCGCTCGACGTACGCGCGGGCGTTCGCCGGCAGGTCCTCGACGGTGCGGGCCCCGGAGATGTCCTCCCACCAGCCGGGGAGGTACTCGTAGATCGGCACCGCGTGGTGGAAGTCGGACTGGTTGACCGGCATCTCGTCGTGGCGGGTGCCGTCGACGTCGTAGGCCACGCAGACCGGGACCTGCTCGAGCCCGGTGAGCACGTCGAGCTTGGTCAGCGTGAAGTCGGTGACGCCGTTGACCCGAGCGGCGTAGCGGGCGATCACCGTGTCGTACCAGCCGCAGCGGCGCGGCCGGCCGGTCGTGGTGCCGTACTCCGCACCGACCTTGCGCAGGTGCTCCCCGAAGTCGTCGTCCAGCTCGGTCGGGAACGGACCCTCGCCGACGCGGGTGGTGTAGGCCTTCACGATGCCGATCACGCGGTCGAGCCGGGTCGGCGGGATGCCGGAGCCGGTGCACGCGCCGCCGGCGGTCGCCGAGGAGGACGTCACGAACGGGTAGGTGCCGTGGTCGACGTCGAGCAGCGTGGCCTGGCCCGCCTCGAGCAGCACCGTCTCGCCGCGGTCGAGCGCCTGGTTGAGCAGCAGCCCGCTGTCGACGACGTACGGCGCCAGCCGGTCGGCGTACGACGCCAGCTCGTCGACGATCTCGTCCACCGACGGCGCGCGCCGGTTGTAGATCTTGGTGAGGATCTGGTTCTTCAGCTCCAGGACGCCCTCGACCTTGGCCCGCAGGATCTTGTCGTCGAACAGGTCCTGGATCCGGATCCCGATCCGGTTCATCTTGTCGGCGTACGTCGGCCCGATGCCGCGCCCGGTGGTGCCGAGCCGCCGGGTGCCGAGAAACCGCTCGGCCACCTTGTCGAGGGTCTTGTTGTAGCTGACGATGACGTGGGCGCTGGCCGAGACCTTGAGCAGGGAGGTGTCCACGCCACGCTTCTCGAGGCCGTCGATCTCCTCGAAGAGGACGCCCAGGTCGACCACGACGCCGTTCCCGATCACGGGCGTGCACCCGGGCGTGAGGATGCCGCTGGGCAGCAGGTGGAGCGCGTACTTCTGCTGCGTCTCCCCCTGGCCGATGACCACGGTGTGGCCGGCGTTGTTGCCGCCGTTGAACTTCACGACGTAGTCGACCCGGCTTCCGAGGACGTCGGTCGCCTTGCCCTTGCCCTCGTCTCCCCACTGGGCGCCGATGATGGCGATCGCTGGCATCCGAGAAAGGCTCCTTCGGGTGGGGTCGGGGCCACTCAGTCGTGACGGGCAAAGGATAGGGTCACCGACGATGGATCCCCTCCTCGTGATCACCAACAGCGACGCCGGCCCTGCCGACGAGGAGTCGCTGGACAAAGCGCTGAAGGTCCTCCGCTCCCACACCTCGGTCGAGGTGCAGGCCACGTCCAACCCGGGCGAGCTCAACAGCGCGCTGCACCGCGCCGGCTCCCGCCGCATCATCGTCGCGGGGGGCGACGGCAGCCTGCACGCCGTGGTCACCACGCTCTACCGGCGCAACGACCTGAAGAACGCCGTGCTCGGGATCCTGCCCCTCGGGACCGGCAACGACTTCGCCCGCACCAACGAGATCCCGCTCGAGATCGAGGAAGCCGCCGAGGTCCTCGTGTCGGGGAACCCCCGGGCGATGGACCTGGTCGTGGACGAGGTGGGCGAGATCGTCGTCAACAACGTGCATGCCGGCGCCGGCGCGCAGGCCAGCCGCCGGGGCGCGAAGTGGAAGGACCGCCTGCACGCCCTCGGCGTCGGCAAGGTCAACCTCGGCAAGCTGGGCTACCCGATCGGCGCGCTCTCCGCGGCCGTGAAGCCACCGTTCATCCGGGTCCGGGTCGAGGTGGACGGCGAGGTGGTCGTCGACCTCGACCAGCCCATCCTCATGGTGGCCGTGGGCAACGGCGCCCACGTCGGCGGCGGCACCGAGCTCACGCCGTACGCCGACCCCAGCGACGGCAAGGTCGACGTGATGGTCTCGCGATCGATCGGGCCGCTGGCGCGGCTGGGCTACGGCGCCAAGCTGGTCACCGGCCGGCACCCGGAGCGCGACGACGTCACCTACCTGCGTGGCTCGACGGTGTCGGTGTCCGGCGAGGAGTTCTGGTGCAGCGCCGACGGCGAGATCTACGGACCCGAGCGGCACCGCTCGTGGCGGGTCGAGCCCGCGGCGTACTCACTCGTCGTCCCCCGGTAGCGTTGGCCCCTGTGTCGAGGGGTGCTTCAGCGGGTGACGGCGAGCCGCATGACTGGGTGACGCGCGCCGCCGACGAGGCGGTGCGGCACGCCGGCGAAGGCGCATCTCGGATCACGGTCTCGTCGGGCATCAGCCCCTCGGGTCGGGTGCACCTGGGCAACCTGCGCGAGCTCCTCACCGTGCACTTCGTGGCCGAGGAGCTCCGGCGCCGCGGCCTGCCGGCTCGGCACCTGCACGTGTGGGACGACTACGACCGGTTCCGCAAGGTCCCCATCGGCGTCGACCCGTCGTGGAGCGAGCACATCGGCCGGCCGCTCTCAAAGGTCCCGGACCCCGACGGGTGCCACGACTCGTGGGCCGAGCACTTCAAGCAGCCGGTCCGCGACGCGCTGCACGCCATGGGCGTCGACATGGAGGAGATCTCCCAGACCGAGCGCTACGAGGCCGGCCACTACAAGGACGCCGTCCTGCAGGCCGTCGCCGCGCGCGACGCCATCGAGGCGGTCCTGGCGCGGCACCGCACCAAGGCCGCCGTACCCGCCGAGCCCGAGAACGAGCAGGAAGCCGAAGCGCTCGCCGACTCCGTTGCGGCCGACGACGACGAGCCGCTCGGCGCCGGTGACCTGGCCCGGTTCCCGTACAAGCCGTACTGCCGCGACTGCGGTCGCGACACCGTGACCCTCACGTCGTACGACGACGAGACGACCGAGCTCTCCTACACCTGCGACTTCAACGGCTACTCCGGCAGCACCGTGCTCTCCTCGGACTTCGAGGGGAAGCTCGTCTGGAAGGTCGACTGGCCGATGCGCTGGGCCTTCGAGCACGTCGACTTCGAGCCGGCCGGCATGGACCACGCGACGCCCGGCTCGTCGTTCACCGTCGGGCACTCGCTCGTGGAGGACATCTTCGGCATGCCACGGCCGGCGTGGTTCGGCTACGGGTTCGTGGGCTTCGCCGGCGTCCAGAAGATGTCGTCGTCGGCGGGCGGCGCCCCGACCGCCGAGGACGCGCTGCGCATTCTCGAGGCGCCGATCCTGCGCTGGCTCTACGTGCGCCGGAACCCCAGGCAGACGTTCAACATCGACTTCGGCGCCGAGGTCGTGCGCCTCTACGACGAGTGGGACGCGCTGGGCCGCAAGGCCGCCGACCCCGGCAGGCGCGACGCCCAGGTGCTGGCCCACGAGCGCGCCGTTGCGACGTCGACGGCAGGGGTCCTGCCCAGCCCGACCACGATCGAGCCGTTCCGCCAGCTCTCCTCCGTCGCCGACATCACCAACGGCGACGAGGCCCAGATCAGTCGCATCGTCGGCGCGGCCACCGAGGACCTCGAGCCGCGGCTCAGCCGGGCGTGGAACTGGATACGCGAGTACGGCGATCGCACCACGGTCCGCGAGACTCCGGACGCCGAGCGTCTCGCCGCACTGAGCGAGGACGAGCACCTCTGGCTGGCCCAGCTCCTCGACCGCCTGCCGGACACGCTGGAGCTCGAGCCGACCACAGCGCTGGTCTACGGCGTACCCAAGCTCGCCCGCGGCCTGGGTCTCGACGACGCCCCGACCGACCAGATCAAGGCCGACCAGAAGGCGTTCTTCAAGCTGCTCTACAACCTGCTGGTCGACGCTGACCGCGGCCCCCGCCTGCCGACGCTGTTCCTTGCCCTCGGCAGCGAGCGGGTCCGAGAGCTGCTCACTCCGCCGCCAGCCTGACAGCGCGAGCGGCGGCGTCAGTCGAGCACGGCGGTGCTGCCGTCGCGGCGTACGAGCAGCACGCACTCGCCCTCGACACCGGCGCCGTTCTCGTGGGTGACCAGCACCATCCCCGCTCCGCGACCGGGTCGGCTGTAGTTCAGGAGAGCGGCACGCGTCGGCGGGGCCCAGGCGCCCGACCCCGGCTTCACGGTGAGGTTGTAGGTGTCGAGCACCGCGTACGACGCGACGCCGGACTGCGCATCGGCGATCCGGAGCTTGGCCGCGCCCTTGACCCAGGGCTGCAGGGAGCACGAGGCCGGCGTCGTGTCCGGGTCGGTGAAGGTGATCAGCGCACCGATGTCGTCGTCGGAGGAGGTGCCGTCGCCCACGACGAGCTGGAGGAGGTACTTGCCGGGCGTGGTGCAGTTGAGCGTGGGTGACAAGCCCTCCGGGCTCACCGGCTCCCACGACCAGGGGCCGCTGAACGCGCAGGACGTCAAGTCACCCCCGTCCACGACGGTGGCCATCCAGTGGATCTCGAGGTCGTCGCCGTCGGGGTCGCTCACGCTGCCGGAGAGCTGGGCGTCGGTCCCGGCCACCACCGTGGCACTGGGCCCGGAGTTCGCGACCGGCGGCGCGGCCGACGCCTCTCCTGGGACGAGCAGAAGGGCCGCGAGTACGCCGAGCAGCCCGGGCAGGGCCAGGAGTCGACCGGGGCGAGACTTCGTGGACATGACAACCTCCGCACCGGGCGCGCGGGCTGCGCCCCTTCTGCCTTGGAAGAGGGGTCGAGGCAGCCACTGATACCTACGGCAGGGTGGCTACTCGATCCCCTCGAACAGCACGTCGTACGCCGCGGGGCTCGAGTCGCGCAGGAACGCCGAGCAGCGGTCCCACTCGTCGGTCTCGCCGATGGCCCTTGCGGCCAGGGCGAGGAGGCCCAGGCAGGTGAGGAAGCCGCGGTTCGGCTCGTGCTCCCACGGGACGGGGCCCTGGCCCTTCCAGCCGTTGCGGCGCAGCAGGTCCAGCGAGCGGTGGTAGCCGACCCGGGCGTAGGCGTAGACGGTGACCGAGTCGCCCTCCGCAGCGATCTCGGCCGCGGCCAGGGCGGCCCAGGCCGCGGGCGAGGCCGGGTGCCGGCGTACGGCGTCGCCGGGGGCCATCCCGGCGTCCAGGTCGTCCTGTGCGGGGTCGCGCGGCAGGTGGGTGGGCGGGGGGCCGGCCATCAGGTCCTGGTGGGTCACGGAATGCATTGTCCTCGGCCGGGTGTTGGCTTAGGTCATGACCCAGCCTTCCCCCGCTGCACCAGCCGTCGAGGAGAAGGACCCGTGGCCGGCGCTGTTCGCCCTCTGTCTCGGCTTCTTCATGATCCTGGTCGACTCGACG
Source organism: uncultured Actinomycetota bacterium (assembly GCA_963734355.1). Lineage (GTDB taxonomy): Bacteria > Actinomycetota > Actinomycetes > Propionibacteriales > Nocardioidaceae > Nocardioides. Next base: position 149,892 of record CAVTHU010000044.1, on the reverse strand, counting down.
ATCGTCTCGGTCGCGACCCCGGCGATCATCACCGACCTCCACGCTGACGTGAACGCCGTGGTCTGGGTGACCAGCGCCTACCTGCTCGCCTACGCCGTGCCGGTGCTGATCACCGGTCGGCTGGGTGACCGCTACGGCCCCAAGAAGCTCTACATGAGCGGGCTGACGGTCTTCACGCTCGCGTCCCTGTGGTGCGGGCTGACCAACACGGTCGAGCTGCTGATCGTGGCCCGGGTGGTCCAGGGGCTGGGCGCCTCGATGATCACGCCGCAGACGATGGCGATCATCACCCGCATCTTCCCGGCCGCCCGCCGGGGCAAGGCGATGGCGCTGTGGGGGGCGACCGCCGGTGTCGCCACACTGGTCGGCCCGATCCTGGGCGGCGTGCTGGTCGACGCGCTCGGCTGGGAGTGGATCTTCTTCATCAACGTCCCGGTCGGCATCTTCGGGCTGTTCCTCGCCGCCCGCCTGGTGCCCACGCTCGAGACCCACACCCACTCGTTCGACTGGCTCGGGGTCGCGCTCAGCGGTGCCGGCATGTTCCTGCTGGTCTTCGGGATCCAGGAGGGCCACCAGTACCACTGGTCCACCACCATCTGGGCGATGATCGTCGTCGGAATCGGGCTCCTCGTCCTGTTCGTCCTGTGGCAGGCGCGCAACAGGCAGGAGCCGCTGGTCCCGCTAGGCCTGTTCCGCGACCGCAACTTCTCCCTGGCCAACGTCAACATCTCGGTGATGGGCTTCGCGATCACCGCGCTGGCGATCCCGCTCCTGCTGTGGGCCCAGGTCGTCCGCGGGCTGAGCCCGACCAGGTCGGCACTGCTGCTGGTCCCGATGGCGATCATGACGATCGTCCTGGCCCGTCCGGTCGGCAACCTCACCGACCGCGTCCATCCCCGGATGATCACCGCGTTCGGGTTCGCGGCCACGATCGTCTCGCTGGTGTGGCTGTCCTACGAGATGACGCCCGGCGTGTCCATCCCGGCGCTGATCGGGCCGATGGTGTTGCTCGGCATCGGCAACGCGTTCATCTGGGCTCCGAACTCGGCGACCGCGACCCGGAACCTCCCGATCCAGCAGGCCGGCGCCGGTGCCGGCGTCTACAACGCCACCCGTCAGGTGGGCGCCGTGCTCGGCTCGGCCGCCATCGCGGTGCTGATCGACGCCCGGCTTGCGGCCGAGGGGCTGCCGGCGTTCGAGGGCACGGGCTCGACCGGCGGCAAGCTGCCGGAGGCGTTCACCGACGGCTTCAGCCAGGCGATGGCGACCTCGATCCTGCTCCCGGCGGCGGTGCTGGTGCTGGGCCTGGTCGCGTCGCTGCTCTTCGAGCGGCCGCGCCACGAGGGGTACGCCGGTGCGCCAGGTGCTGCGGCTAGTGCAGCCGCTTCGGCCGACGCCGGATCCGCACCACCAGCGTCAGCAGGCTGAGCAGCAGCAGCGGTCCCCACACGAAGGCGCCGCGGAGCGTGAACGGCGCGGTCACGGTCATGGGGCCGGACGCATCACTGTCACGCGGCGGGTCCGCACTCGGCGCCTCCGTGTCGGCGGTCGCCGAAGGTGCGGTCGTCGGGGCGGCACTGGGCAGCTCCGACGGCGAGCTGGGCAGCTCCGGGCGGTTGGTGGGCTCGACGATCGACGACGGGGTCGGAGACGACTCAGGGGTGGGCGGCGCGGGTGGCTCCGGGACCGACTCCGTCGGTGTGGGCGTGGACGTCGGGGTGGGGGTGGGCGTGGAGGGCTGCGTGGGCGGCGTCGGGGGGAGGTCCTTCACCCGGTTGGTGATCGTGAAGCCGAGGACCTGACGCTTCGCCACGACCACGACGTCGGGCTGGACAGTGGTGTTGGCCCAGGAGCGGAACGGCGCGGGCGGCGCGTCCAGTCGCTGGCTGACCCGGCACACGGCACCGGCCGGGATCTGGTCGGAGAGCACCCGGGCGTCCGCTCCGGCGCGCAGCCGCCAGCTGTTGTCGGACGGAGTGACGTCCTGGTCGCCCAGGGCGCACTCGAAATCGCCCTGGAAGAACCGGTCCGGTTCGACGACCTTGTCGGGGTCCACCAGCTCGACGTCGAGGGTCAGCGTGGTGAGGTGCACCGGGTCCGCAGCGCAGCCGAGCTGCGGGTCGGGGAGGAACGGGTAGGCGTGCAGCTCGCCCGCGCCCGTGTGCACCAGGTCGCCCGAGACCAGGATGCGGCCGTTGGTGCCGGCGCCCGACAGGGTCGTGGTGCTCGGCGCGGTCGGGACCAGCAGTGAGCCGGGCAGCTGGGCCGCACCGCCGACGGCAACCGTGTTGGCAGACGGGGCGTTCCAGAGCAGGTGGGTGGCCAGGCTGGTGAAGTAGGGGTCGGTCAGCGGGTCGACCTCGAGCCCCTCCGGCGAGAGCACCGAGCCGATGTTGAGGTCCACAGCGGGGCCGGTGAGGTTCACGACCACGGTCGCGTCCTGCGGCACGTTGAGCAGCTGCAGCGAGCGTCCCAGCTCGTGGTTCCCCGCACCCAGGGCGGCGCCGTCGACAGTGAAGACCTGCAGGCTGGACTGCCCGTCACCCGTCAGGGTGATCGCGTCGTCGTTCATCTCGACCTGCCCGGTGGCCGGGAGGACGGAGTACGCGTTGGACTTGGCGGCGAGCTGGCCCACGAGGTCGAGGTACGGCGCGGTAGCGCCCGTGATGGCCTGGTCGACCCGGCCACCGTGGGCATCCAGGTCGCTGCCCACAGGCATCGAGCCACCGACCACGACGTCACCGCCCAGCCCCTGGCCCACGTCGACGTGGGTGCCGGGCGCGGTGTTGAGGTTCCCGCCGACCGCGAGCATGTCGCTGCCGGCATGCGGCGAGACCTGCGAACCGAGCGCGGTGACGCCGACCGCGTAGCGCCCGGGCACGTCGCGCGCGAAGACAGCGTCGCCGAGCGTGACGACCGTCCCCTCGGCACCCGCCGCGGACCCGCCGACGTGCAGGCTGCCACCGACCAGGACCGAGACGTTGCCGTCGAAGGCCCCCGACGGCGGGCCGGCGTTCAGCGCGGGCCAGGTAATCGGGCAGGAGTCAGCGGCGACGAGGTTCGAACTCGTCGCAAAAACTGCTGTCGCCGCAGGCACCCCCCCGATTACCGCCGACGCAGCCACCAGGCATGCGACAACGGCCCCCGAGAAGGTGTGGCGGCATGGGGTCGCCACGAACCGATGCTTACATCCCATGGGGGGTCTCCGCAGGAGAACCGCCGAATTCGTCGAAACAGGTCGATGCGACGGCGGAATCACGCCGCGAATCATGACACCCCGAGGGGTATCTGACGAAGCCGGGGCTCAGCCGATCGAGTGGCCCGCCGCCCGCAGGTTCTGGCAGGCCTCGACGACCCGTGCCGCCATGCCGCCCTCGGCCGCCTTGCCCCACGCCCGAGGGTCGTAGGACTTCTTGTTGCCGACCTCGCCGTCGACCTTGAGCACGCCGTCGTAGTTGCTGAACATGTGCGCGGCGACCGGCCGGGTGAAGGCGTACTGGGTGTCGGTGTCGACGTTCATCTTGACCACCCCGAAGTCGACCGCCGCGCTGATCTCCTCCGGCGTCGACCCGGAGCCACCGTGGAAGACCAGGTCGAAGGGCCGGGAGCCCTCGGGCAGGCCGAGCTCCTTGATCACCGCCTCCTGGGCGTTCTTGAGGATCTCCGGGCGCAGCTTGACGTTGCCCGGCTTGTAGACGCCGTGCACGTTGCCGAAGGTGAGCGCGGTGAGGTAGCGGCCGTTCTCGCCGGTGCCGAGCGCCTTGACGGTGGCGATGGCATCCTCGGGCGTGCTGTAGAGCTTGTCGTCGATCGCACCCTCGACGCCGTCCTCCTCACCGCCGACCACACCGACCTCGATCTCCAGGACGATGTTGGCCTTGCGGCAGGTCGCGAGCAGCTCCTCGGCGATCTGGAGGTTCTCGTCGAGCGGGACCGCCGAGCCGTCCCACATGTGCGACTGGAACAGCGGCTGCTCGCCGCGCGCCACCCGCTCCACGGAGAGGTCGAGCAGCGGCCGGACGAAGCCGTCGAGCTTGTCCTTGGGGCAGTGGTCGGTGTGCAGCGCGATGTTGACCGAGTAGCTCTTGGCCACCTCGTGGGCGTACGCCGCGAACGCGACCGAGCCGGACACCATGTTCTTCACGTTGGGCCCGGACAGGTACTCCGCGCCGCCGGTGGAGACCTGGACGATCCCGTCGGAGCCGGCGTCCGCGAACCCCTGGAGCGCGGCGTTGAGGGTCTGCGAGGACGACACGTTGATGGCCGGGTAGGCGTAGTTGCCCTTCTGGGCCGCGTCGAGCATCTCGGCGTACTTCTCATGGGTGGCGATCGGCATGACGTCAGCCTATTGCGCCTGCCGGCCGTCACCCGCGCCAGGCGTCGTCGCCGGACAGGTCCGCGTGGGCGCGCACCCACGCGTGCATGGCGATCGCGGCCGCGGCGGAGGCGTTGATGGACCGCGTCGACCCGAACTGCGCGATCGAGAACGTCGCGTCGCACGCTTCGCGGGCCGGCGCCGACAGGCCGGGGCCCTCCTGCCCGAACAGGAAGCACACCCGGCGCGGCACCTCGGTCGTCTCGAGGTGCAGCGAGCCGGGCAGGTTGTCGATGCCCCACAGGGCGACCGGCCCGCCCGGCTGGTCGCGGAGGTGCGCCGCGAGAGCCGGCACGTCCTCGTGGTGGACGACGTGCTGATAGCGGTCGGTGACCATCGCACCCCGCCGGTTCCAGCGCCGGTTGCCGACGATGTGCACCTCGCGGGCGAGGAACGCGTTGGCGGAGCGGACGATCGTGCCGATGTTGAAGTCGTGCTGCCAGTTCTCGATCGCGACGTGGAAGTCGTGGCGGCGGGCGTCCAGATCGGCGACGATCGCGGCCATCGTCCAGTAGCGGTACCGGTCCACGACGTTGCGTCGGTCGCCCTCGGCGAGCAGCGTGGCGTCGTACTGCTCGCCCTCGGGCCACGGACCCTCCCACGGGCCGAGCCCGACCTCGGCCGGCCCGTGCGGCATCGGGTCGTACGGCGCCCGCTCGTCCTCCTCCACGTCGCGACAGTAGACAGGCGGTGGAGGTACACGGAACCGTCGGCTGGCGTACCGCACCGGCGGGTACGGTTTCGGGGTGAGCATGCTGGCGCCCGATCACCTGCATGCGCTCATCCTCGGGATCGAGTGGACCGACCCGTCCTACCTGCTCGACAGGTTCGGCGCCGCGTTCCTCTGGATCAGCCTGGCGATGGTCTTCGTCGAGTGCGGGTTGTTCTTCCCGTTCCTGCCCGGTGACACCCTGCTGCTCTCCCTGGGCATCTTCATCGCGACGCCCTCGCACGGCATCGACAACTTCCCCGGACCCCGGCTCCTCGAGCTGGCGATCACGCTGGTCCTGCTCACGGTGGCAGCGGTGCTCGGCAACGTGGTCGGCTACGAGATAGGCCGGGCCGATCGGGCCACCCCTGTATCGCCGGGACGGCCGGATCCTGAAGAAGAAGTACTTCGACAACACCCAGGCCTTCTTCGACAAGCACGGCAACAAGGCCCTGGTCATCGGCCGGTTCGTGCCGTTCGTCCGGACCTACATCACGGTCGTCGCGGGCGTGACCCGGATGGATCGGCGGCGCTTCCTGGTCTGGAGCTTCGTGGGCGCGGTCCTGTGGGTGTTCAGCATCACCCTGCTCGGCTACAACCTCGGGCGCCGGGTGCCGTGGCTGCGCGAGAACATCGACTTCGCCATCCTGGCCATCCTCCTGCTGTCCGCGATCCCGGTCGTCATCGAGTACGTCCGCCATCGCCGCCACCAGGACGACGAGGACCCGTCGGACGACACCGAGTCCGCCGCCGAGGGCTCAGCCGCCGGCTGACTCCCGGGCCGCGTCCAGGTCGGCCTTGGTGAGCACCGGGCGCAGCTCGAGCCCGACGTCGGCGAGCGGGTTCTCGCCCTCCGGGCTGCGGTCGATGGCGCAGAGCACGACCTCCACGGTCGCTCCGGCGTCGCGGAGCGCGTTCGTCGCGTCCCGCACCGCCCCGCCGGTCGTGACGACGTCCTCGACCAGGGTGACCCGCCGCCCGGCCACGTCCGGCCCCTCGGCGAGCTTGCAGGTGCCGTACTCCTTGGCCTTCTTGCGCACGAACAGCGCCGGCAGCCCGGTCCGGCTGCTCAGCACCGTCGCGATCGGGATCCCGCCCATCTCGAGGCCGCCGAGCAGCTCGGTGTCGTCGGGGACCAGCCCGACCATCGCCTCCGCCACCCGCGCCAGCAGCGCCGGCGAGGTCTCGAAGAGGTACTTGTCGAAGTACTCGTGCGACACCTGCCCCGACCGGAGCGTGAAGGTGCCGGTGAGCCGGCACGCTTGGTCGACATCGGCGGCCAGGGTCAGGTCGGCGGTCACGCAGCCATCCAACACGACGGGCCGGCCGCCTCGGGGCGGCGGTGGCTCAGCAACCGTCGTCCACAGTCCCGCCCGGGGCGGCGGTGGCTCCGCAACCGTCGTCCCCGTGGACAGGCGTTGCTGTGCCACCGCCCACCTGTGGAGACCGGGTGCCCACCCACCGCCCCCTGGGCGGCCCGGCTCAGTAACGTGACCAGACGTGACCCCCCTCGCGACCCGGCTGCAGGGCATCGCGCCCACGATCTTCACCGAGATGTCGGCGCTGGCGGTGCGGACCGGGTCGGTCAACCTCGGGCAGGGGTTCCCCGACCAGGACGGGCCGCCCGAGGTCATCGCGGCGGCGGTGCGGGCGCTGGAGCACGGCGCCAACCAGTACGCGCCCGGTCCCGGCCGGCCCGAGCTGCGGCAGGCGATCGCCCGGCACCAGCAGCGGCACTACGGCCTCGAGCTCGACCCGGACCGGCAGGTCGTGGTGACGACCGGGTGCACGGAGGCGATCGCGGCGTCGCTGCTGGGATTGGTCAATCCCGGCGACGAGGTGGTCGTGCTGGAGCCGTACTACGACTCGTACGTCGCGGTGATCCAGATGGCCGGGGGCGTACGCCGTCCGGTGACGCTGCGGGCGCCGGAGTTCCGGCTCGACGTCGACGCGCTGCGGGCCGCGGTGACACCGAAGACCCGGTTCGTCCTGCTCAACAGCCCGCACAACCCGACCGGGACGGTGCTCAGCCGTGAGGAGCTGCAGGCGGTCGCCGACGTGGCGATCGAGCACGACCTCGTGGTGATCACCGACGAGGTCTACGAGCACCTGACCTTCGACGGCACCGAGCACCTGCCGATCGCGACGCTGCCGGGCATGTTCGAGCGGACGCTGACGCTGTCGAGCGCCGGCAAGTCGTACTCCTTCACCGGGTGGAAGGTCGGCTGGGCGACCGGACCGCCCGAGCTCGTGGGCGCGGTGCTGGCCGCCAAGCAGTGGCTCACCTTCACCTCGGGGTCACCGCTCCAGCCGGCGGTGGCCCTGGCGCTCGACGAGGAGCGGGAGTTCCCTCTCGCGCTGGCCCGCGACCTCCAGGAGCGGCGCGACCTGCTGGTCGACGGGCTCCGCGCGGCCGGGCTGACGGCGTACGTCCCCCAGGGGACCTACTTCGCCACCGCGTCGGTGCGCGACCTCGGCTGGCCGGACGGGCTGGCGTTCTGCCGGGCGCTGCCCGAGCGGGCCGGGGTGGTGGCGATCCCGACCCAGGTCTTCTACGACGACCAGGCCGACCCCGACGGCGGCCGGGACCTGGTGCGCTTCGCGTTCTGCAAGACCCGCGAGGTGATCGAGGACGGCGCGGCCCGGCTGGCCGAGACCGACCTCACCGCCTAGGACCGCCCTGAGCGCCGGTCAGGCCGGGCGGCGGGCCCGGAACCAGGCCGTGGACTCCGGCCGGAGCAGCAACGCCAGGGTGGCCGCGCACGCGGCCAGCGGCACCAGCATCACGACGAGCGAGCCGACGACGCTGATCAGGCAGAGCACGCTGGCCAGCCCGGCCGAGACGGCAAGCCCCGTCGCCGCCCACCGGACCTGGCGCCACGCGAGCAGGGCGAGGGCAGCGGCCGCTGCCGACCACATCATGACCAGCGCGCACAGGACGTAGGTGCTCGCCTTCAGGTCGGCGTCCGTCATCCCCTGGTTGGCGAGGTCGGGGTTCTCGCGGTGTGCGGCGTCGATCAGGGCGTCGGGCGACGCGAGCATCACGACCAGCACGAGGCCGAGCAACCCGAACACCGCGGCCGTCGAGAGCCACGCCAGCACGCAGGCCCACGTGACCGACGCGGGTCGCCGCGCGGGTGCGACGTAGCCGCGCGGCTGGGCGGCGTACGGCGTGGGGTGCAGCGGCGGCGCGCTCGGCGGCGGGAGGTCGAGCAGCGGGTCCCGGCCGGTCGGCGCGGGCGGCGGCGGCGGCGCAGCTGGGGCGGCGGCGCCGGCGCCTCGCGCACGATGCCGTCGTACCAGTCCCGGGCCGGCTGGAACCACAGCATCACGATCGCCGCGGTGACCATCGCCGGGACGACACTGGCACCGGGCAACCCGACGAAGAAGAAGCTGGTGACGAAGAGCGGCACCGCGAGCCCGGACAGCGCGAGCCGGGCGGCCTTGGAGCGGTGCAACGCGTACCACGCGAGCACCGCGGCCGCTGCGGCGGCGACCGCCGTGACCGTCCACACGACCCGCAGCAGCGTCAGCATGCCCTGCACGTCGACGCCCAGCTGGTCGCCGGGCGGGCTCGAGAGGTACTCCTCGACCGCCTCCCGGGTGTCGAGCGAGTGCAGCACGGCCCCCTGGCCGAGCGCCATGAGCACGACGACGACCGAGCCGCCCAGGACCAGCCACCCGGCCAACGTGGCCTGGGGCGGGCGCACGATCTTCGGCTCGCTCATGGCACCAGTCTGACGGCCCCTCGAAACTCAGCCGACCCGGAGGGCCAGCCCGTCCTCGCCCCGGTCGACCACGACCGAGCCACCGTCGGTGACCTCGCCACCGATCAGCATCCGCGAGAGCGGGTCGCCGATCGCCGACTGGATGAGCCTGCGGAGAGGCCGGGCGCCGTACGCCGGGTCGTAGCCGGTCTCGGCCAGCCACGCCCGCGCGGCGTCCGTGACCTGGATGGTGATCCGCCGGACCGCGAGCCGCTTCTCCAGCAGCGCGAGCTGGAGGTCGACGATGCTGGCGAGCTCGTCCTGGGTGAGCGCGTCGAAGACCACGATCTCGTCGAGCCGGTTGAGGAACTCCGGCTTGAACGACGCGCGCACGGTGGCGAGCACCGACTCCTTCTTCTTCTCCCGGTCGAGGGTCGGGTCGACCAGGTAGGCGGAGCCGAGGTTGCTGGTGAGTACCAGGATCGTGTTGCGGAAGTCGACGGTGCGGCCCTGGCCGTCGGTCAGCCGGCCGTCGTCGAGCACCTGGAGCAGGATGTCGAAGACCTCGGGGTGCGCCTTCTCCACCTCGTCGAGCAGCACCACGCTGTAGGGGCGCCGGCGGACGGCCTCGGTGAGCTGCCCGCCCTCGTCGTACCCGACGTATCCGGGCGGCGCTCCGACCAGGCGCGAGACCGAGTGCTTCTCGGAGTACTCGCTCATGTCGATGCGGACGATCGCGCGCTCGTCGTCGAAGAGGAAGTCGGCCAGCGACTTCGCGAGCTCGGTCTTGCCGGTGCCGGTCGGACCGAGGAAGAGGAACGAGCCGGTGGGCCGGTTGGGGTCGGCGATGCCGGCCCGGGAACGGCGTACGGCGTCGCTGACGGCACGGACGGCGTCCTTCTGGCCGATCAGCCGCTCGCCGATCACGTCCTCCATCCGGAGCAGCTTGGCGGTCTCGCCCTCGAGCAGCCGGCCGGTCGGGATGCCGGTCCAGGCCTCGACGACGTCGGCGATCTGCTCGGCGCCGACCTCCTCACCGACCAGCGGCTCGGGCGCGGACCCGTCGGTCTCCTCGACCTTCGAGATCTGCTCCTCCAGCGCCGGGATCCGGCCGTAGAGGATCTCGCTGGCCGCCTCGAGGTTGCCCTCGCGGGTCAGCTTGTCGGCCTCCATCCGCAGCTGGTCGAGCTGGCGGCGCAGCTCGCCCTCGCCCTCGAGGGAGGTCTTCTCGCGCTCCCAGCGGGCGTCGAGGCCGCGCAGCTCCTCCTCCTTGTCGGCGAGGTCCGCGCGGAGGGCGGCGAGCCGCTCGACCGACGCGTCGTCGGTCTCCTTCTCGAGCGCGAACTCCTCCATCTTCAGCCGGTCGACCTGGCGGCGCAGCTGGTCGATCTCCTCCGGGGACGACTCGATCTCCATCCGCAGCCGGGACGCGGCCTCGTCGATGAGGTCGATCGCCTTGTCCGGCAGCTGCCGGCCGGTGATGTAGCGGTCGGAGAGCGTCGCGGCGGCGACCAGCGCGGCGTCGGTGATGCGGACGCCGTGGTGCGCTTCGTACTTCTCCTGGATGCCGCGCAGGATCTGGATGGTGTCCTCGACGGTGGGTTCCCCGACGAAGACCTGCTGGAACCGGCGCTCGAGGGCAGGGTCCTTCTCGATCCGCTCGCGGTACTCGTCGAGCGTGGTCGCGCCGATCATGTGCAGCTCGCCGCGGGCCAGCATCGGCTTGAGCATGTTGCCGGCGTCCATCGCGGAGTCGCCGCCGGCGCCGGCGCCGACGACCGTGTGCAGCTCGTCGATGAAGGTGATCACCTGGCCACCGGCGTCCTTGATCTCCTCGAGCACGGCCTTGAGCCGCTCCTCGAACTCGCCGCGGTACTTCGCCCCGGCCACCATCGCGGCCAGGTCCAGGCTGAGCAGGCGGCGGCCCTTGAGCGAGTCCGGCACGTCGCCCTCGACCACGCGCTGGGCCAGTCCCTCGACGACCGCGGTCTTGCCGACGCCGGGCTCGCCGATGAGCACGGGGTTGTTCTTGGTACGCCGGGACAGCACCTGGATCACCCGGCGGATCTCGGCGTCGCGGCCGATGACCGGGTCGAGCCTGCCCTCCTCGGCGGACTTGGTCAGGTCGACGCTGTACTTCTCCAGCGCTTCGTACGTCGACTCGGCGTCCTGGCTGGTGACGCGACGGTTGCCGCGGATCGACTTCAGGCTCTCCTCGCAGGACCCGGCTCGGTGAGCCCGAGCGGCTGCAGCAGCTTCTGGGCGCGTGCCCTCGACGCCGGCCAGGGCGATCAGCAGGTGCTCGGCTGGCGACGTACTCGTCCTTCATCGACGGCCGCGAGGTCGAGTGCCTCGGCCAGCACCCAGGTCATGGCGCGCGACGCGCCGGGCTGCTGGACGGTGCTGCCCGTGGCCCGGGGCAGTGCGGCCATGACGGACTCGGCCTGTCCGAGCAGCACCCGCGGGTCGACGCCGGCCTTGCTGACCAGCGTCCCGGCGGTGCCCTCGGCGTCGCGGAGCAGCGCGACGAGCAGGTGCACGGGCTCGGTCGACGTGTTGCCCGCCGTGGTCGCGGCGAGCTGCGCGGCCTCGATCGCCGCGCGGCTGCGGGTGGTGAACTTCTCGGCGCCGAACTGGCTCATGTCGGTCTCCTGCGGATGTGGGTCGTCGGGGCGGCTACCGGCCGCGGCGCCAGACGACGATGGACTGGTTGCTCTGCTGCTGGCGTACGGCGGGCAGCCGGGTGCTGGAGGACTGCTGTGGGCGGCCCGAGACGGCCTGACGCAGCGCCTCACGGGTGGCCTCGAGCTCGGCGAGCAGCTCCTCGTTGCGCGCCGAGAGGGCGACCAGGCGGTTCTCGAGCTCGAGGATGCGGCGCACGCCCTCGATGCCGATGCCGGACGAGGTCAGGTCGGAGATCTCGCGGAGCAGGTCGATGTCGCGCGCCGAGTAGCGACGACCGCCGCCGCCGGTGCGGCCGGGCCTGATCAGCCCCATCCGCTCGTAGGTGCGCAGCGTCTGCGGGTGCAGGCCGGTCAGCTCGGCCGCGACGCTGATCACGAAGACAGCAGCGTCCGGGGACGGGGCCCCGAAGAACGGCTGCCGATCGCTCAAGCTTTTCCCGGGGTCCCCGCGGAAGGACGGCCCCTTCGCGCGAAGCGCGTCCCCCGCGTCGTTCTGTGGGGTGGTCATGACCCGCCCTCGCTGAACAGGTTGGCGCGCAGGGACTGCTCGTTGCCGGCGGCCCGGTAGGCGTCGACGGCCGCCCGCGCCTCGGCGTTGAGGGTGCCGGGCACCTGGACCTGCACGGTGGCGAGGAGGTCGCCCATCGTGCCGTCCTTCCTGCGCGACCCCTTGCCGCGGATCCGGAACGTCCGGCCGTTGGGTGTGCCCGCCGGGACCTTCACCGTGACCGGGCTGCCGCCCATCGTCGGGATCTTGATCTCCGCACCGAGCGCCGCCTCGTCGAACGAGATCGGTACGTCGAGGGTGAGGTTGTCGCCCTTGCGGCCGAACAGCCGGTGCTTCGAGACCTGCACCGTGACATAGAGGTCGCCGGCCGGACCGCCGTTGACGCCGGCCGAGCCCTTGCCCTTGAGCCGGATCCGCTGGCCGTCCTTCACCCCGGCCGGGATCCGCGCCTGGATGCTGCGCGCGGACAGGCCGTGGCCGCTGCCGTGGCAGGTCGGGCACGGCTCGTCGTAGATGAGCTGGCGACCGCCGCACTTGGGGCAGGTCTCGTTGAGCGAGAACGCGCCGCCGCCGACGGTGTTGACGATGAAGCCGGCGCCCTCGCACTCCGGGCAGATGTGCGGGCGGGTGCCGGGCTTGCCGCCGGTGCCGCTGCAGTCGGGGCACGGCGCGTCCGAGGTCAGCCGCAGCGAGATGGTGACGCCGTCGATCGCGTCGGTGAAGCCGATCGTCGCGGTGGTCTCCGCGTCCGCGCCCTTCTGCGGCCGCGCCTGGGTCTGGGTGCGGCCGCGCCCGAAGCCGCCGAAGAGGTCGCCGAACATGTCGCCGATGCCACCGCCGGCACCGCCACCCCCGGCGCCGCCGCGGTCCCGCAGCAGGTCGTCGAGGTTGAAGCCGCCGCCACCACCGAAACCGCCGCGACTCTGCCAACCTTGGGCGCCCGAGCCGTAGAGCTCGCGCATCTCGTCGTACTTCTTGCGCTTCTCGGGGTCACCGACGACGTCGTAGGCCTCGGCGACCGTCTTGAACTTGTCGTGCTTGGCGTCGTCGCCCGGGTTGGAGTCGGGGTGGTTGGCGCGCGCCAGCTTGCGGTAGGCCTTCTTGATGTCGGCGTTGGTCGCGTCCTTCTTCACGCCCAGCTCGGCGTAGAAGTCCTTCTGGGCCCAGTCGGCCCGGAACCCCTCCGTGGTGGCCATGCGCGCACCTCCCCTCTGCTACTCGTTCGTCTCGTCGTCTGCTGCCGAGGGCTCGGCCGGCTCGCGCGTCGGCTCGGTCGGCTCGGTCGGCTCGGTCCGGCTCGGCCGGCTCGGTCGGGCCCGTGGGCGGGTCGACCACCAGGACCTGGGCGGCGCGGACCACCCGGTCGCCGATCCGGTAGCCGGCCTTCGCGATGACCTTGCACGTGGTCACCGTGACGTCCGGGTCCTCGCCGATGTGGCTCAGTGCCTGGTGGAACATCGGGTCGAACGGGTCTCCGACCGCGCCGAACTTCACCAGGCCGACACCGGCCAGGATCCGCTCGAGCTGCTCGGCGACGGCCTTGAAACCGCCGTTCAGCTCACCGTGCTCGCGGGCCAGGTCGATGGTGTCCATGACCTCGGTGATCGGTGCCAGCGCGGCGTACGTCGCGTTCTGCTTGACCAGCTCACGGTCGCGGTCGACCCGGCGCTTGTAGTTGAGGTACTCGGCCTGGACCCGCTGCAGGTCCGCGGTCCGCTCCGCGAGCCGGAGCTGCAGCTCGGCGAGGTCGTCCTCCTCGACGGAGGGCTGTGCCATCACCGGCTCCTCCTCGACCTCGGTCTCGTTCGCCATCTCGGCCGCCGACTCCGGGAACGAGCCCGGACCCAGCCCGGGGCCGAGCCCGTCGAGTCCCCCTCGGGGGTCTCGACAGGCTCGACCGGAGGCTGCTGCGGGTCGGTCACTTCTGCTCGTCCGCGGCGTCGTCCGCGGTGTCGCCAGCCGTGTCGCCAGAGGTCTCGCCAGAGGTGTCGTCCGAGCCCTCGGTGGGCTCGTCGACGATCTCGGCGTCGACCACGTCGTCGTCGGCCTCACCGGTCGCACCGGTGCTGCCGCCGGCGGCCGCGGAGTCGGCCTCGGCCGCGGCGTACATCGCCGCACCCATCTTCTGGCTCGACTCGCCCAGCTTGGTCACGCCGGAGCTGATCTCCTCGGCCGAGGCCTCGGCGTTCTCCAGCGTCGCCTTGAGCGCGTCGACGTCGGCCTGGACCTCGGTCTTCACGTCGTCGGGCACCTTGTCGGCGTTGTCGGCCAGGAACTTCTCGGTCGTGTAGACGAGCTGGTCGGCCTGGTTGCGGGTCTCGACGGCCTCGCGGCGCGCCGCGTCGTCGGCGGCGTACTGCTCGGCCTCCTTGACCATCCGGTCGATCTCGTCCTTGCCCAGCGCCGAGCCGCCGGTGATCGTCATCGACTGCTCCTTGCCGGAGGCCTGGTCCTTGGCGTGGACCTGGACGATGCCGTTGGCGTCGATGTCGAAGGTGACCTCGATCTTCGGCACGCCACGCGGGGCCGGCGGGAGACCGGTCAGCTCGAAGTTGCCGAGCGGCTGGTTCTGCGACCACATCGGCCGCTCGCCCTGGGCCACCTTGATCTCCACCGACGGCTGGTTGTCGTCAGCGGTCGTGAAGATCTCGGAGCGCTTGGCGGGGATGGTGGTGTTGCGCTCGATGAGCGTGGTCATCACGCCACCCTTGGTCTCGATGCCCAGCGACAGCGGGGTCACGTCGAGCAGGAGGACGTCCTTGACCTCGCCCTTGAGCACGCCGGCCTGGAGCGAGGCACCGACCGCGACGACCTCGTCGGGGTTGACGCCCTTGTTGGGCTCCTTGCCGTTGAGCAGCTCCTTGACCAGGTCGGTCACCGCCGGCATGCGGGTCGAGCCGCCGACCAGGACCACGTGGTCGATGTCGGGGATCGCGACGCCGCCGTCCTTGAGCACGGCCTTGAACGGCTCGCGGGTGCGGTCGAGCAGGTCGGAGGTCATCTTCTGGAACTCCGCGCGGGTCAGCTTCTCCTCGAAGTGCAGCGGCCCGGACTCACCGTGGGTGATGTAGGGCAGGTGCACCGTGGTCTCGCTGGAGGCCGACAGCTCGATCTTGGCCTTCTCCGCGGACTCCTGGAGACGCTGCTTGGCGATCTTGTCCTGGGACAGGTCGACGCCGTTGTTGTCCTTGAACTTCTTGACCATCCAGTCGACGATCCGCGAGTCCCAGTCGTCGCCACCGAGGAGGTTGTCGCCGGAGGTCGCCTTCACCTCGATCGTGGAGAAGCCGTCGTCGTCCTTGCCCACCTCGAGCAGGGAGACGTCGAAGGTGCCGCCACCGAGGTCGAAGACCAGGATGGTCTGGTCGCCGTCACCCTTGTCGAGGCCGTAGGCCAGCGCGGCCGCGGTCGGCTCGTTGACGATCCGCTGCACGGTGAGGCCCGCGATCTCGCCGGCCTCCTTGGTGGCCTGGCGCTGCGAGTCGGAGAAGTACGCCGGCACGGTGATCACCGCGTCGGTCACGGTCTCGCCGAGGTAGGCCTCCGCGTCGCGCTTGAGCTTCTGGAGCACGAACGCGCTGATCTGCTGGGGGGTGAAGGACTTGTCGTCGATGGTGACCGACCAGTCCGTGCCCATGTGCCGCTTGACCGACCGGATGGTCCGGTCGATGTTGGTCACCGCCTGGCGCTTGGCGACCTCGCCGACCAGCACCTCGCCGTTCTTGGCGAAGGCGACGACCGAGGGAGTGGTCCGGGCGCCTTCGGCGTTCGCGATGACGGTGGGTTCGCCACCCTCGAGGACGGCGACGACGCTGTTGGTCGTGCCGAGGTCGATGCCGACCGCTCGTGCCATGTCTGGTTCCTCTTTCGTTCAGAGATTCGGGGTTGAGTCCGATCGACTCAACTTTGCTCACTCGGCTCAACGCTACTCGGCGCGTCCCGATGTTCCCGAACCGGGGCAGGAATTTTCGCGCTCAGGCTCCGAGGTGACCCGCGCAGTCCGGGCTAGCGTCGCGGCAGGTGAGGAGTCGCCGTCGCAGCCGCGGTCGCGACCGGGCGCTGCTCGCCGGCGTGCACCGAGGACGAGCCTCCCGACCCCGCGCCGCCGACCCCGACCAGCGCCCTCGCGCCACGACTCGCCACCGAAACGCCGACTCGCGACCGGTCGCACGCCACCAGCCGCCCCGGCGGCCGACGTGCGCCCGCGGGCCGACCCCGACGACGTCCGGGTGGCGACCGCGATGGCGGCCGTCCGGCACCTGGCGGGACCGGATCGGCCCGCGACCGGGCACCTCGCCGGCGTACTTCCGGGCCGCGCAGTGGGTGGAGTCCGGGCTCACCCGCCTCGGGTGGGCCGTGGAGCGGCAGCGGTTCCACACCCCGGCAGGTGTCTCGTGGGAGGTCCCGGTGCCGGCGGGTCCGTCGGTCAACCTGATCGCCACCCGCGGGGACGTGCGGCCGGGCGAGCCGTGGCTGCTCGTCGGCGCCCACCTCGACACCGTCCCGCAGGCACCGGGCGCCGAGGACAACGCCTCCGGCATCGGCGTGCTGCTGGCGACCGCCGAGGCGCTGGCCGGCCACCGGACCCGGTTGCCGGTGGTGCTGGTGGCGTTCGGCTCGGAGGAGCCGCGCGGCCCGAGCGACGCCGACCACCACTACGGCTCGACGGCGTACGTCGCGTCGCTCGGCCCGTCCGAGCGCCGGACCCTGCGCGGCATGGTCGCGATGGACCGGGTGGGCGTCGGGGAGGTCGTGCCGGTCGGCTCGGCGTACGAGCCCGATGCCCTGTCGGACGAGCTGCGGGCCGCGGCCCGCAGGGCCGGGGTGCCGACCCTGGTCGACACCGACCAGAAGTCGAGCGACCACTGGTCGTTCGTCCAGGAGGGGATGCCGGGTGCCAGGCTCGGCAGCACGTCGTACGCCGAGTACCACTCGCCCGCCGACGTGCCCGTCGGTCGTCGACCCCGCCCAGCTCGAGCGGGTGGCCCGAGTGGTGGTGCCGTGGCTGCGCTGACGGCATCTACCGCGGGACGATCACCCGGACCCCGTAGGGCCGCCGAGAAGGGACCCGTGCTGGTCGACCACACGTCGGCGAGCACGTCGGCGCCCTTGATGCGTCGCGGGGCGAAGCTGCCGTCGTCCAGCCGGTAGGGCAGCAGCCGGACCGCCTTCAGCTCGGGGCCCCAGAACGTCGCCTGGAGCACGACGCCCTCCATGGTCTCCGTCATGTAGCCACCGCCGGGGTCGGGGATGCGGTCCATGTCGAAGACGAAGTTGCCGAGTGAGTGCAGCACCGGCACGCCGTCGACCGCGTCGACGCCCTGCACCCAGTGCGGGTGGCCGCCCACCACGAGGTCGGCGCCGGCGGCGACCAGGCGCCGGGCGACGGTCCGCTGGTCCGGCCACGGCGTGTGGGTGTACTGCTCGCCCCAGTGCGGAACCACGACCACCACGTCGGCGAGGCGTCCCGCCCTGCGCACCTCTCGCTCGACGCGGACGACGTCGGCCTCGACGAGCGGCCCGGTGCGCGGCGGCATCCGGACCGACAGCGCGCCCGGGCTCCCCGAGGTCGCGCGCGGCGTCTCGCCGATCGCGTTGAAGCCGACGAAGGCGTACGTCGTCCCGTCCGGCGCCGAGAGCACCGCGGGGTCGGCCGCCTCGGCCAGGTCGTCGCCCGCGCCGAACGGCCGGATCCGGCTCTGCTGCAGGGTTTCCACGGTCTGCCGCAGTGCGCGCTCGCCGTAGTCGCCGGTGTGGTTGTTGGCCAGCGACAGCGCGTCGTAGCCCGCGTCCTCGAGGACCGGCACCAGCGCCGGGCTGCCGCCGAACGAGTCGTTGTTCGGCTGCTGCGGCTCGCCATCGGTCGACAGCGTGCTCTCGAGGTTGCCGACGGTCAGGTCCGCACCTCGCAGCAGCCGGCGCATCGGCGCCAGTGCGTCGGCAGGGTCGGGCACGCCCCGGACCAGCATCACGTCACCGGTCACCACGAGGGTGGTCGCGCCCTCATGGTCACGGACCGGGTCCACGCCCGCCACCGTGGCGGCCACCACGGTCGGCCCGACCTCACTCAGCGGCACGACGCCCACCGCCGCCGGGTCGCGCTCGACCGCCCGCACGCTGCCGACGACTCCGGCCGTGCCGCGGCGCGCGACCAGCTCGGCCGCCTGCTGCGCGGTCAGCGTGAGCTGGGGTCGGGTGGCGTGCGCGATCACCACCAGGGGGTCGTCCTCGCCCGCGGGGCTCGGCGGGTCGGCCGTCGGCGCCGGGGCGGGAGCCGGTGCGCTCGTGGTCGCGCTCGTCGGCGAGACGGCCGGGTCGGCGTTCGTCGCGGACTCGTCGCAGCCCGCGAGCAGCAGCACCGCCACTGTCGCCACGGCGAGCGCCGGCCCACGGTCCATGCCCAGATCCTCGCGCTCCGGTCAAGACCGGACTTGTGGATTCGCCCGCGACCGGCTCTCCGGACCTCTAGCCTTTCTCAGGACAGGAGGTGGCCCCAGTGGGTCGAGTGCGCGCGCCCCTTGTGGTCGTGCTCCTGTGGACGGTGACGGCAGCGCTGGTGATCGCGCATCTCGTGGGGCCGAGTGGCCCGTTCGCAGACGCGACGTACCTCGACAGCGATCTTTGCGGGTTCGGCGATCGCGTGGCTGGGGACGTGGCGGACCCCTGGGCCGAAGCTGGTCCCGGTGCTCATCAGCTCCGGACTCACGGCCGCCGCGATCGGAGACTTCATCTGGCTGGCCTACACCTGGGCCGGGCTGGAGCCCGACGTGTCGCTCGCCGACATCTTCTACTACGCGGGCTACCTCGGGCTGGGCGCGGCGATGCTGGTGATCGTCCTGCAGAACCGCCAGGACGTCCGGCGCGTGGACATCGACGCTGCCATCGACGCCCTCACCGTGGTGACGGTGAGCGTGCTGGTCCTGTGGAGCGTCGCAGTCCACGGGATCGTCACCGACGACTCGATGTCGGCGACGACGCGCGCCGTCCTCGCGGGCTACCCCATCACCGACGCCGTGCTGCTGGCGCTGGTGCTCCGGGTCCTCTCCGTGCGCCGCCACCGGGAGGCCCTGGGCTACCGCTTCGCGGTCGGCGTGGCCTGCTGGCTCGTGTCCGACCTCGGCTACCTCCTGTTCCTGGTCTCGGACACGATGGCGGCCATCCTCGACGTGGGCTGGATGGTCGGCGGCATCCTGATCGCCACCTCCACGTGGCGTCGTCCGCGCCCGATGCCCGCGGAACCGGAGCCCGAGCAGGTGCGGACGCCCCTGGGCCAGCTCGGCCTCGCCGTCCTCCCGCTCCTGGTCCCCCCGGTCCTGCTCGTCGTCATCTACGCCCGCGGCGAGGAGGTCCGCCCCGCCGACGGGGTCGTCGGGATGCTCATCCTGATCGCCGTGACCTTCGTCCGGATGGCTCGTCTCCTGCAGTCCCAGACCAGGGCCCGCCAGGAGCTCGCCCTGGCCCGCGACGCCGCACTGGAGGCGTCCCGCGCCAAGTCGACGTTCCTCGCCACGATGAGCCACGAGATCCGCACGCCCATGAACGGCGTGATCGGGCTCAACGACCTGCTGCTCACCACCGAGCTCGAGCCGCTGCAGCGGCAGTACGCCGAGGGGGTGCGCGGAGCCGGGCACGCGCTGCTCGGTGTCATCAACCAGATCCTCGACTTCTCGAAGATCGAGTCCGGGCACCTCGACCTCGAGGTCATCGACTTCGACCTCGTCGCCCTCGTCGAGGGCGTCGCCGAGATCGTCAGCGAGCCGGCCCGCACCAAGGACCTCGAGCTCCTCGCCTACTGCTCGCCGGACCTGCCACCTGCGCTGCGCGGCGACCCGGCCCGGATCCGGCAGGTGTTGTTCAACCTGGCCGGCAACGCGGTGAAGTTCACCGCCGAGGGCGAGGTGGTCGTCCGGGTGTGGCTGGCGGAACGGGAGGCCGATCGGCTCGTGGTCCGCTTCGAGGTGTCCGACACCGGCATCGGCGTGGCCGACGAGGACGCCACCCGGATCTTCGAGACCTTCTCGCAGGCCGACTCCTCCACCACGCGCAGGTACGGCGGCACCGGGCTCGGGCTCGCCATCTCGCGCCAGCTCGTCGCGGCCATGGGCGGCGAGATCGGCGTGGAGAGCGAGTCCGGCGCCGGCAGCACCTTCTGGTTCACGGTCCCGCTCACCCATGCCCACGATCCCCATGTCGTCACCCCGCCCAGGTCGGCGGCGACGCTCGCCGGGCTGCGGGTGCTGGTCGTCGACGACAACGCGACGAACCGCACGATCCTCCACGACCAGCTCGCGCACTGGGGCATGGCCGTCGACGTGGTGGACGGTGCTCTGGCCGGGCTCGACCGACTGGGCGCGTCCGCCGCCGAGGGCGCGCCGTACGACCTCGCCGTCCTCGACCTGTGCATGCCGGACCTGGACGGCCTCGAGCTCGCCCGGCGCATCTCCGCGACGCCCAGCATCGCGGGCACGCGGCTGGTCCTGATGACGTCCGGGCCGGAGATCAGCCGGGCCGAGGCGGCGTCCGCCGACATCGCGACCGCGCTCACCAAGCCGGTCCTCATGTCCCGGCTGCGCAGCACCCTGGAGCAGGTCGTCGCGGCCGCTCCCGTCCGTACGCCGAACGCCGAGCCCACAACGGCGGGCTCGACCGGGCAACGCGTGCTGGTCGTGGACGACAACGAGGTCAACCAGCTGGTGGCGGCGGGGATCCTGCGCCACCTCGGCTACGACGTCGAGATCGCCGAGGACGGCACCAAGGGCGTGGCCGCGGCGATCGCTTCACGGTTCCACGCGATCCTGATGGACGTGCAGATGCCCGAGCTGGACGGCTACGCGGCCACCGCCGAGATCCGGCGCCTGGAAGGCGCCACCCGCCATACGCCGATCATCGCGATGACGGCCACCGCCAGCGCCGAGGAGCGCGCACGCTGCCTCGCCGCCGGCATGGACGACTACCTGACCAAGCCGATGCGGCGCGCCGACGTCGCGGCGGTCCTCTCCACCTGGGTGCCCTCGGCCTGACCGGCGCTCGGCACCGGCTCAGACCGCGGCCGCCCGCAGCCCGAGCCCGATGTCGACCAGCTCGACGCGGGGCAGGTCGCGGCACGTCGGCCAGCGGGATCCAGCGCGCCTCGTCGGTGCTGCCGTCCACCTCGTGGCGCAGCTCCCCGCCCACGATCGTCGCCTCGAAGACCACCCGGATCCCCCGGAACCAGCCGCCTCGCGGGACAGTCCGCTCCTCCGGCGGGATCACGATCGTGGGGACGCCGAGCACCCGGCCGAGCCGGACGTCGTACCCGGTCTCCTCGCGGAGCTCCCGGACCGCGCCCTCCTCGACGGTCTCGTGCAGCTCGACGCCACCACCGGGCAGCGTCCACAGCGGCTCGTCGCTCTCGTTCCACAGCGCGAGCAGCACGCGGTCGCGGTCGTCGACGATCACGGCGTACGCCGCCAGCCGGCTCTCGTACTCCGTGTAGTGCAGCACGCCGCTCATCATGGCCGGAGGTTGAGCAGCCGGAGGACCTCCGTCTCACGGCCGCGCGCCTCGACGGAGACCAGGGCCCGGACCCGCTCCTCGTACGCCGCGACGTCGGCCGGCGGCAACGCCTCGCGGCCGGCGCCCGGCCGACCGCGGCGGAAGAACGCCGCCGGGTCCTTGAGCACGCCCCGCTGGTCGGGGGTCCGGGCGGCCGCGTCGGCGCGCATCGAGCCGAACCCCGCCGCCTCGACGAGCGCTGGCCACCTGCCGGGGTCGACCGTGACTCCGAGCCGGTCGGCGAGCCAGCGCATCCGGCCGTCGAGGTCGGCGACCAGCTCCTCGTAGCGAACCACCAGCACCTGCCGGTCGTCGCGCCGTTCGGCAGCGTCGGCGGCGTGGTGCACCACGCCCTGGAGGGAGTCCATCGAGGTCATCGGGTCGGTCTCGCGCTGGGTCCAGCGACGCAGCCACTCCTCGAGCGGCGGCCGCTCCGCTGCGCCGGCGTACGGCTGCCCGGTCAGCTCGGCGATCCGCTCGCGATCCAGGTTGTCGCCCTGGTGGTAGAGCGAGACCGCCAGGTCGAGCGGATCGCGCACCACCACGACGTACGTCGCCCGCGGGTCGATCACCACGCCGTCCAGCGGTGTGTGCGTCTTGACCACCCGGCGGCCCGGCTGCGCCTCGAGCCGGGCGAACAGCTCGTCCTCGGGGATCGTCAACCAGTCCACCCACGGCGACAGCTCGCCGAGCGGCGCCGGCAGGGTCGCCGTGCCGTGCACCAGCATCAGGCAGACCTGTTGCATCCATGTCGTGCCGCTCTTCGAGCGGGTGCTGACCACCACGTCGCCGGCCCGGAACGGGAAGCGGCGCCAGCGGTCGCTGTCCTCCTCGTCGGAGACGTAGCGGCGCGGGGTCTCGGGGGAGGGCGCGGGCATGGTGTCAGCCTCGCAAACGGAATGAACGCGGCCCGCGTCGGTTACGGACAGGTATGACCGTCCCGACCCTGACCCTGAACAACCAGACCGAGATCCCGCAGCTGGGCTTCGGCGTCTTCCAGGTGCCGCCGGCGCAGACCGCCGACGTGGTGAGCCAGGCGCTCCAGGTCGGCTACCGGCACATCGACACCGCGCAGATGTACCAGAACGAGCAGGAGGTCGGTGAGGCGCTGAAGGCCTCCGACGTCCCCCGTGAGGAGCTCTGGATCACGAGCAAGCTCAACAACGGCTTCCACCGGCCCGACGATGCCCGCCGAGTCTTCGGCGAGTCCCTGGCCAGGCTCGGGCTCGAGCAGATCGACCTCTTCCTCATCCACTGGCCGCTGCCGACGCTGTACGACGGCGACTACGTCTCGACGTGGCGGACCCTCACCGAGTTCGTCGAGGACGGTCGGGCCCGCTCGATCGGCGTCTCGAACTTCCAGCCGGAGCACCTCGACCGGATCGTCGCCGAGACGGGCGTCGTGCCAGCCGTCAACCAGATCGAGGTGCACCCCTACTTCACCAACGACGCCGCTCGCGAGGCCAGCCACCGCCACGGCGTGCTGGTCGAGGCGTGGTCGCCGATCGCGCAGGGTGGCGTCCTCGACGACGAGGTGATCGGCAAGATCGCCGCGGCGCACGGCCGGACGCCCTCGCAGGTGACGTTGCGCTGGCACATCGAGCGCGGCGACATCGTCTTCCCGAAGACCACGCACCGGGAGCGGATGGAGGAGAACTTCGCGCTGTTCGACTTCGAGCTCACCGCCGACGAGGTCGCGGCGATCAGCGCTCTCGACCGGGGCGAGGCCGGGCGCAACGGGCCGAACCCCGACAGCTTCGCCTACATCCCGAGCTGAGCCACCAGCTCAGGTCAGCGGATCTTGACCTTGACCTCGTTGGAGACGTCGGGGCCGCTGGTGTCGCGGACGCGGAACTTGTTGACGCCGAGCTGGGCGGTCTGGACGTAGGTCGAGAAGGTCTCGCCGCTGACACTGGCGTCCACCGGGAAGTCCTCCCACTTGCCGTTCTCGAACCGCTGGACCTGCACCACCGCGCCCTCACCGCCCGGGTAGACGCCGGTCAGGTAGATCTCCTCCATCGGACCCACCTCGGTCACGGCCGCCGACAGCGAGATGGCGAACTCCGGCGGCGCCTCGGAGGTCGCCGTGCCGGTGGGGGTCTCCTCGCCGGGCTGCAGCGTGATCTGCGGTCCGGTCTCCTGCACGGTGTCCGACGGCTTGGGGAGGTACATCGACTGCTGGCTCGACGCCGTTCCGTCGTCGTCCCCGCCGCCGAGGCCGAGCATCGAGCTGGCCGCCAGCGCACCGCCGCTCACCAGGATCCCGACCACCACGCCCACGCCCACGAGCGCGGCGAGGCCGGAGGCGACCGGGTGGCCTTCGTCGTCGTTCAACGCCGAGGTCCTTCCGTGGGCGGGATGTCGCGGGGGTCACGACGCGGCCATTCTCGGTCAGGATCCCCCAGCGTTCCAATCAGCCACCCTGAAGACCGGCACCGATCTGGTCTGATGACGGCATGCAGAACCCGCTGGCCAAGCAGCGAGCCCCAGTAGCGGGGCGCTAAGTTCCGCTCATGCCTCAGGACCCCGCGGCCATGGGCCGCGCCATTCAGGCGATCATGGCGCAGGCGGGGGCGTGGGTGGCGCAGTACAAGAGCGACCTCACCGCCCGCGGCCTGGGCTTCACGCCCGACGACCTGGCCGCGATCGCCGCCTCCGCGACCGCCCACCCGCTGCCGTCCGGCGGCGCGACGGCGAGCGCGGCCGACGTCGCCGAGATGGAGCAGGTCCGTCAGGCGGCGCTCGAGACCGTCTACCCGGAGACCGGGTTCGCACCCGAGGACCCGAGGCTCACGCCGGTCGGCATGCCGCTCGTGGCGTTCGCCGTGGCCGCCAAGGCGGTGGGCTGGGCGAACGAGGACGACGCCCTGGTCGGCCGGGTGGTGACGGCGCTGGGCCACACCCGCGAGGACTACGACAAGGCCGGCGACCACTGGACGCCGATGCTCAAGACCGACATGGCGGTCGCGACCCTCTACGGCCAGCTGTTCGCGAACGTCGGCGACCTGCCGGTCAGGCCGGCCTGAGCCTGCCGTCAGCCGTGCTGCGGGCGCGGGATCTCGTCGGTGGCGAGCTTCCCTCCGGCGGCCAGCCAGGCGCCGACCACGCGGGCGGCGTCGCGCCGCGGGTTGTAGATGTCCTCCTCCGAGGACCAGCGGTTCTCGCCGGCGTAGACGAGCCGGGTCCAGTTCGGGAACCAGAACGGCTCGCCGTCCGGGTCGGTCGGGTGGTCGAGCTGGTTCTTGATGAGCATCACGACCGCGCCGTCCTCGTCGTCGTACGCCGTCCAGCCCTGCGGGAACCGCATGTGCGGGAACGGCGCCATCACCTGCTGGATCCACTCCCGCACCGCCTCGCGGCCGAGCAGCTCGCCGTACGCGTGCTCGACGTAGCGCACGTCCTCGGTGAACAGGTCCGCGAACGGGCTCCAGTCGCCGGTGGCCGAGCAGCGCTGGACCACGGTCGTGTAGTGGGCGAGTGCGGCCTCGAGCTCGGCCCTCGTGAACGCTGGCATCCGGTCTCCTACCTGGGCTCCAGGACCACCACCGGGATCTCCCGGTCGGTCCACTTCTGGTACTTCGCGAAGTCGGCGTAGAGCTCGACCAGCCGCGGCCAGAGGGCCGCGCGCTCGTCGGCGGTCGCGGTGCGGGCGCGCACCGGCCGGTCACGCTCGCCCTTGAGGCTGACCGTCGTGTCGGGGTGCGCCCGCAGGTTGGCGTACCACTGCGGGTTCTTCGGCAGCCCGCCCTGCGACGCGACGACCACGAGGTCCGGTCCGTCGTCGAGGTAGAGCAGCGGCGTCTCGAACTCCTTGCCGGACTTCCGGCCGACGTGGGTGAGGAGCAGGGTCGGCACCGGCTTCTTCCAGCCGGCACCGATCCGCCACTTGTTGCCCACGTGACCGTGGGTGAGCTTGAAGACGCGCACCTGGGTGCGCGACATCAGCTTGATGAAGCGCACCGCTCCCGGCGAGTCCAGCCCGTCGGGGCGCTCCTCCGGGAGACCCATCAGATGTTCTGCTTCCAGACCACTTCTTCGCGCAGCTGCCGACTGCGCCAGCCGTCCGGGGTCCGCGTCATCGTGTGGTGGTAGATCCCGCCGAACTCGACCAGCTTGCTGCCGCCCCTACCGTCGTCCATCGGCATCGGGTTGTGGAAGTACGCCGACACCTCGGCGCTGTCCCCGTCGAGCCGGATCTCCACCTGGCCGAGGGTGTGCATCCGCTTCGGGAAGAACGCCGGCAGCATCTCGGCCAGCCACGGCTTCACCTCCGGGAAGGCCGCGGCGATCCCGCCGGACTCCGTGTAGTCGATCTGCGCGTCCGGCGTGAACACCGTGTCGAGCCGGTCCCAGTCCCCGGTGTCGATGGCGCGCGTGTAGCGGATCAGGACGTCGGTGATCTCGGCGCGGTCGCTCAGCTCCTGCAGGTCCACGCCGGGCAGGATCGCACAGAACTGAAACGCGTTCTAGGGAGCATGGTCGCCTCCCAGCCTCGTCTCGAGACGTCAGCAGATGTCGCCGTCGCCCGCCCAGAGGTGCCAGTGCTTGCCGACCTGGCCACCGGGTCGGTGCGCCACGCGGAACTCCAGCCGGGTGTACGCCGCCGTGCCGTCCTGGCAGGTGCCGAGCCCCTCGGCGCGGAGCACGATCCGGCCGGGACGCGCGTAGTAGCCGCCCTCGGGACGGAGCAGCCAGGTCACGCCGCGGCCCTTCGCGGTGGCGGCGCCCCAGTGCCGCCACTCGAGCTTCGCCACCTCGCCGGACGGGTCGCCGCCGTTGAACACGTGCTGCGGATGCGCCTTGCCCCAACCCCTGGCCTCCGGGGCGAGATGTCCCGGTGAGCCGAGCACCGGCTCGTCCGCTCCGCTGGCGTCAGCGACCGGGACCAGGGTGGCGGCGAGGAACGCCGCAACGAGCAGGGGGACGACCGGGGCGAGGAGCCGGGAAGGGGACACGCCTCCTAGACGCTCGGGCGGTCTGCGCGGTTGTCAGCCGCCGATCACGATCGGGTCTCATCCTGCAGGTCCCTGCGGCGGCGGCGGTACGCGCGGGCCGCGGCCCGGTCGTTGCAGAGCGTGCAGCAGTAGCGCCGGGTGCCGCCGCGGGTCTGGTCGACGTACGCGCAGCGGCACGGGTCGCTGGCGCAGATCCCGAGCCGAGCGACGCCGTGCCCGGCGACCTGAGTGGCCACCGCGACCAGCAGGCGGGCGGGCAGGTCGCCCCCGGAACCGGTGCCGATCACGCCGAGCCCTTCGGGTCCCACCTGGACCACCGCACCGGCCTCGAGGAGTCCGGCGTTGAGCACCGCCCGGGCCTCGTCGGCGTCCGCGCTCTCGAAGACCGACCGGATCGTTCCGCGCAGCGCCTGGAGCATCGGCAGGTCCTCGTCGCGCTGTGCGGCGGCGAGCTCGTCGAGGCCGTTGCGGGCGAGGGCCCGGCGCCACCAGCCGAGGTCGTCGGCCATCCGGTCGGCCGGCTCCTCGAGCAGGTCCACCGAGTTGAGGAGGAGCACCGCGAGGTCGAGGTCGGTGACTGCCACGCGGGTCCTCCTTTCGTCAGTTGCTTGACGATTCATGCTACTGACGGTTCACTCATCCCGTGAGTGCGACACCCGCGGCCGTCCCAGGCGATGTCAGGATCGTCGACGTCCCGCTCCCCGTGCGCCGGCCAGGACCACGCTGCCCGTGCCTGGCTGGTCACGGAGGACGACGAACGGTGGCCGCGGCCGGCGGTCCTCTGGCTGCACTGGCTGGGCCACCGGCACAACGACCGTGGCGAGTTCCTGCCGCTCGCGGTCGCGCTCGCCGCGCGCGGTGTCGTCTCGCTGCTACCGGCGGGACACTTCCCGTGGGTCCCCGACCCGGACGGCACCGCCACGGACGTCCAGCGCGTGCGCGACCAGGTGGACGCGCACGCGGCCGCGCTCGACCACCTCGCGGCCCAGCCCGGGGTCGACCCCGCACGGATCGCCCTGGTCGGCCACGACTACGGCGGGATGTACGGCGTCCTGCTCGCCGACCGCGACGAGCGGATCTCGGCGGTCGCCCTCCAGGCACCGGACACCTCCTGGGAGAACTGGTTCGCGTCGTACTGGCTCAAGCTCGACGACGACGCCCGCAAGGAGTACGCCGCCCGCTTCGCCGACCTCGAGCCCATCGACGCCGTCGACCGGCTGGCCGGCCGGCTCGGCGACCGGATGCTGCTCCAGTGGGCGGGCAACGACACGTTCGTGACCGCGGAGTCGCGGGCGGCATACGAACGGGCGACCCCGCTGGCCCGCAGCGTCAGCTACGAGAACGCCGACCACATGCTCGACGACCGGGCCGCGCTGGACCTCGTCGCGTTCCTCACCGACCGGCTGGGGCTCGACCAAAACTGAAACACGTTCTAGTCTTGCGGCCATGCGGTTCACCTATGCCGAGGCGATGACGCAGGCGACGTTCTACGCACCTCTGGCGCAGGCCGCGGAGGCCGCCGGCTACACGAGCATGACCGTGGCCGACAGCCTGATCTACCCGCAGGAGTCCGACTCGAAGTACCCCTACACCGACACCGGGGACCGGGAGTTCCTCGACGGCAAGGAGTTCATCGAGACGATGGTGCTGTGCGCGCACCTGTTCGCGGTGACGACCACCCTGCGGCTCACGCCGTTCGTGCTCAAGCTGCCGGTGCGACCGCCGGTGCTGGTCGCCAAGCAGGCGAGCAGCATCGCCTACCTCTCCGGCAACCGGCTCGGACTCGGCGTCGGCATCTCGCCCTGGCCCGAGGACTTCGCGGCGCTCGGCGTCTCGTGGGAGAAGCGCGGCAAGCGGATGGACGAGTGCATGGACATCCTGCGCGGCCTCACTTCTGGCGACTTCTTCGGCTACTCGGGAGACTTCTACGAGATCGAGCCGCTGAAGCAGTGCCCGGCGCCGACCGAGCAGATCCCGCTGCTCGTCGGCGGCCACGTCGACGACGCGCTGCGCCGCGCGGTGCTGAAGGGCGACGGCTGGATGCACGCCGGCGGCGACGGCGAGGAGCTCGACCGGCTGCTCACCCGGCTCGCCGAGATCCGCACGGAGGAGGGCGACACCCGCGACGACTTCGAGGTGCACGTCATCTCCTACGACGCCTACGACCTCGACGGCATCAAGCGGCTCGAGGACAAGGGCGTCACCGACTGCATCGTCGGCTTCCGGGTGCCCTACATCAAGGGCCCCGACACCGAGCCGCTCGAGAAGAAGATCGAGCACCTCGAGCGCTACGCCGAGACCATCATCAGCAAGGCCAACGGGTGACCGTCGCGGTCGGCTCGGCACTTGTAACTAACCGTTACAGCCTCTTCCATGCGGTTGTAGCCGCATGGAAGACGACAGAACGGTTAGTTACAAGCGAGCGGAGGGCGGCGGCATGAGCGAGAGCTACGGGCTCACCAAGGCCCTCCAGGACGCGATCGCCGAGGCGGAGGAGCTGATCGCGAACGCGCCGTTCATCAAGACGGAGCAGGACCGGCTCGAGGGCTACGACTACCTCGCCGGCCGGATCCGGATGGCGATGCAGATGGCCTTCGACTACGACCTCGACCGGCCGCTGTTCGTGAACCCGACCCACCAGTTCTCCCGGCAGGGGCTCGACAACCCCGACGCGATCTACTTCAACGCGTTCCTGCGCGAGGGCGTCGAGTACGTCGTCCGCGGCCGCCGCGGCACCAGCGCGGACCTGTCGTTCCAGGTCATGGGCGGGCAGTACACCGCCGACTCGGCCGCCACCTCCCTGATGGCGTTCGACGACCGCGAGCTCGACGTTCGGCCGGACGGGAGCTTCGAGTTCACCTACGTCGCCGAGCCCGGCGCGAAGTCGATGATCGTCCGCGAGGTCTTCAACGACTGGGACACCGAGGAGCGCGGCATCCTCACCATCGAGCGCGCCGACCGGCTCGGCCAGCCGGCGAAGGAGCTGACCCGCGACCTGCTCGCGAAGAAGTACGACGTCGCCGCGCGCTCGCTGGTCGGCTCCATCCAGACGTGGTTCGCCTTCCCGCAGTTCTTCCAGTACAAGGAGCCGGTCAACACCCTGACCGCCCCGCAGTCGACGCCGGGCGGCCTGGCCTCGCAGCGGTCGTCGATCGGCCACTACGAGCTCGCCGACGACCAGGCGCTGGTGATCACGGTGCCGCGCTGCGACGACTGCTCCTACCAGGGCGCCCAGGTCGGCTCGGACTGGTACGCCTCCACCGACTACGAGACCCACCAGACCTCGCTCACCAAGGCGCAGGCGGTCACCGATCCCGACGGTCGCATGAGGTTCGTGGTGTCCCAACAGAACCCAGGGATCGCGAACTGGCTCGAGACCACCGGCCACCGCACCGGCGCGCTGATGCTGCGCTGGCAGCGGCTCGAGCGCGACCTCACCCAGGAGGACGACGGCCCGACGGTCGAGGTGGTCCCGTTCGCCGACGTACGCGCGCACCTGCCGCACTACTCGCCCATCACGACGAGGAGTACGCCGCCAGCGCATCGCCGCCCGGCAGCGCTCGGTCGCGCGCCGGATGATCAGCTGAGCGGCTCGACCACCTTCGTCATCACACAGTTCCGCTGGCCCTTGGGCCGGACGTAGGTGAAGCCGGCCTCCTCGTAGGACTTCCGGGTCAGGTTGTAGAGGAACGACGTCGCTCATCTTCTTGGCCGGGTCGCGCGATGGCCATGTCGTGCGGGTAGCCCTCGACCACACCGCCGCCGGCCTGCGCGATCAGGTCGACCGCGCCGCGGAGCGCCAGCCGGCCCGAGCCCCTGCCTGCGATGGCTACTTGGCCACGTTGATGCAGGTGATCCGGTAGTCCGGCGGCGAGTCGACGCGTTGTCTCCGCGTCGTACTGCTTGCGGTGGTGGATGTTGGGCAGCTCGTCACGGGGTGCCGTACTCCGCCCAGGCCACCGCGTCGGTCGCCGTCGTAGACCAGCGCGGCGTGCGCGACGCCCGCCAGGACCATGCGTCGCTTGAAGTCGCGGTTCGGCTCGTCCTCGCCGCGGCCGTCGGGGACACCGTGGTGGAAGTGGACGCACCAGCACCCGCTGAACAGCCCGCCGGTTCCGCTCGACCAGTCGCCGCGAAGTCCTCCCACGTCGACGGGTCGAGCGCCTTGATCGAGTAGACATCCATGGCCCGGCCAGAGGATGCCGATCGGACGGTCGCCACTCTCGACCAAAACTGGAACACGTTCTAGTCTGGCGCAGTGACCACCACCTCGACCCACCACGCGACGGACGTCGCCGATGCCTACGAGCCCGTCCCCCTCCTGAAGGACAAGGTCGTCGTCCTCTCCGGTGTCGGCCCGGGCCTGGGCCGCTCGCTGGGCGAGGAGGCGGCCCGGATGGGCGCCGACCTGGTGCTCGTCAGCCGCACCGAGCGACGCCTCGAGAAGATGGCCGAGGTGGTCCGCTCGCACGGCCGCCGCGCGCTCGTCGTACCGACCGACATCACCGACGAGGAGTCGCGGGTGGCGCTGGTCGAGCGGGCGGTCGAGGAGTTCGGCAGGGTCGACTGCCTGATCAACAACGCGTTCGGCATCCCGCCGATGGACCCGATCTCCACGATCCCGGTCGAGGCGCTGCGGGCCGCCAACGAGACCAACGTCTTCGCGCCGCTGCGGCTCTCGGCGCTCTTCGCCGACGCGCTGGCCGCGTCGAACGGGTCGATCATCATGCTGAACTCCTGCGTGCTGTTCAGCTCGCAGCCGGAGTACGCCGGCTACAAGCTCTCCAAGGGCGCGCTGGAGCACCTCGCGTCGTCGCTGGCCACCGAGCTCGGTCCGCGCGGCATCCGGGTGAACTCGGTCGCGCCGTCGTACATCTACGAGGACGTCAACAAGGGCTACTTCGACTGGCTGGCGTCCGAGGCCGGGGTCACCCACGACGACATCTACGCCGAGAAGGCCGGCCCGACCGACCTCAAGCGGCTCGCGTCGCCGGAGGAGGTCGCCCGCGCCGCGCTGTTCCTCGCCTCCGACCTGGCCTCGGCCGTCACCGGCCAGATGCTCACCGTCGACTGCGGCGAGTTCCACGACTGATGACACCGAGGCGCTCATGAGCGACAACATCATGGTCCGCGAGCGCCCGGACGTCGGGTCCTACGAGGACATCGTCGCGGCCGCGGTGCGCACCACCGGGATGTCCGACTTCGGCGGCACCGCGCACGAGGAAGGGCTGCGGGTCCTGGTCGAGGACCTGGCCTCGCCCGAGGCGGGGCTGACGCCGCGCGGCAACTACTTCCAGCGCTCGGAGGTGAAGAGCGCGCTGGTCGGCGTACTGCTCACGCAGGCGCAGTTCGCCGCGCACCCCGAGCACCGCGACGTGCCGATCGAGCGACCGGTCTTCCTGATGGGCCTGCCCCGCACCGGCACCACCGCGCTGCACCGCTACCTGCACGCCGACCCCGCCACCCAGGGCCTGGAGATGTGGCTGACGCAGTACCCGCAGCCGCGGCCGCCACGGGAGACCTGGGAGCAGGACCCGATCTTCAACGCCATGCAGCAGGCGTTCACGGCACACCACGACGAGAGCCCGGACTTCATGGGCATCCACTACATGGATGCGACCACCGTGGAGGAGTGCTGGCGGCTGCTGCGCCAGACCGGGAAGTCGAACTCCTACGAGTCGCTCGCCAACCTCCCCCGCTACTCGCAGTGGCTGCAGGCGCAGGACTGGACCGACGCCTACGCCCGGCACAAGCAGAACCTCCAGCTCGTCGGGCTCAACGACCCCGACAAGCGCTGGATCCTGAAGAACCCCTCGCACATGACGGCCCTGGACGCGCTGATGACCGTCTACCCGGACGCGCTGATCGTCTACACGCACCGCGACCCGGTCACGTGCATCGCCTCGTCCGCCTCGCTGTCGGCGGAGACGACGGCCGGCCACTCGGAGACGTACGTCGGCGGGGTCATCGGCCACACCCAGCTCGACCTGTGGTCGCGGGCGTTCCACGCGTTCCACGACGCACGCCCGGCGTACGACCAGGCGCAGTTCGCCGACGTGGCCTTCAAGGACCTGCGCGACGACCCGATCGGGGTGACCCGCGGGATCTACGAGCAGTTCGGGCTGGACTGGACGCCCGAGGCGCAGGCCGCGATCGAGGAGGTCGACCGCGAGTCGAAGTCCGGCCACGCGGCGCCCAGGCACTCGTACTCCCTCAAGGACTACGGGCTCAGCGACGACCAGGTCAGGGAGGCCTTCGACCGATGACGTTCGAGAAGAAGCGCGTGGTCATCTGGGGCACCGGGGTGGTCGGCAAGCTGGTGATCGCCGAGGTCGTGAAGCACCCGGCGTTCGAGCTGGTCGGCGTCGGCGTCTCCAACCCCGACAAGGTCGGACGCGACGCGGCGGACATCTGCGGCCTGGCCGAGCCCACCGGCGTGCTCGCCACCGACTCGGTCGACGAGCTGGTCGCGCTGGCGCCGGACGCGCTCGTCCACTACGGCCCGACCGCGCAGCACGCCGACGAGAACATCCGGGTGATGTCGGCGTTCCTGCGCGCCGGCATCGACGTCTGCTCCACCGCGATGACGCCGTGGGTGTGGCCGACGATGACGCAGACGCCGGCCGCGTGGGTCGACCCGATCACCGCCGCGTGCGAGGCGGGCGGCGCGTCGTGCTTCACGACCGGCATCGACCCCGGGTTCGCCAACGACCTCTTCCCGATGACCCTGATGGGGCTGTGCGGCGAGGTGCGGTCGGTGCGCGCGTCGGAGCTGCTCGACTACACCGACTACGAGGGCGACTACGAGGACGAGATGGGCATCGGCCGCCCGCCGTCGTTCACTCCCCTGCTGGAGATCCCGGAGCTGCTGATCATGGCGTGGGGTGCGACGGTGCCGATGATCGCGCACGCCGCCGGCATCGAGCTGTCCGAGATCACCACGACCTGGGACAAGTGGGTCACCGACGCTCCCCGCAAGACCGCCAAGGGTGTCATCGAGCCCGGCAACGTCGCGGCGATCCGGTTCACCATCAACGGTCGTGTACGACGGCCGCGAGGTGATCAGCCTCGAGCACGTGAACCGGATCGGCCTCGACGCGGCCCCGGACTGGCCCTCGGGCAACGGCGACGACGTCTACCGCGTCGACATCGACGGCTCGCCCTCGATCAGCCAGGAGACGGCGTTCCGGTTCTCCGACGGCTCCGGTCGCGCCCCCGCCGTGGCCGGCTGCCTGGCCACCGGGCATGCGCGCGCTCAACGCCGTACCGGCCGTGAACGAGCTCGGCCCCGGCTGGGTGACCCCGCTGGACCTGCCGCTGATCCCGGGGGTCGGCACCATCCGCTAACCGTCCACAGCCCGAAGCAACGGCTCCGAGGTCCGGCTGCTGAGGATCGCCGGTGCGGCGCACGGCCTGCAGCCACCTCAGCCGGCGGCGAGCCAGCCCCGGGCCTTGACGAAGGTCTGCTTTCCGTTGTCCCGCTCGACGGTCCCGACGATGTCGGCGATGGTCACCCTTGCCAGGGAGGCACGCCACGCATGGTCGGCGGCGTACATCACCCGCGCGACTCCGCAGGCTCGCTTGCAGGCCTGGGCGACGCGGGCAACGGGCCGTTCTGGCGGATCTCCGTGCAGCGGAACGTCGACTCGTCGCCCTCGATCGCGAGCACCACGTCGAGGGCGGTGATCTGATCGGCGGGGCGGGTGAGCGCGTAGCCCCCGGCCCGGCCCTCGCTGGAGGTCACCAGCCCGGCCCGGGACAGCAGCTGGAGGTGCTTGGCCAGGTAGGTCCGCGAGACACCGTGGAACTCCGCCAGCCGTTGCGCGGGTACGGGCTGCTCAGCCTGGC
Organism: uncultured Actinomycetota bacterium; assembly: GCA_963734355.1. Lineage (GTDB taxonomy): Bacteria > Actinomycetota > Actinomycetes > Propionibacteriales > Nocardioidaceae > Nocardioides. The sequence goes on along the minus strand of CAVTHU010000044.1, from coordinate 115,572 downwards.
TCAGCAGGATGCAGCAGTGCACAGCCCACTCGACGCCAGCGGACATCTTCATGGGCCGAGCATACCCGGATGACAACTGTCCGAGTTCCTGTTCTACTGTACTAGGACACAAATTATCCGAGTATTTCGAGAAGGGTTTCTGCCATGCGCATCGCAGTCGCCGGCGCCACCGGCCAGGTCGGCTCCCAGGTCACCGCCCTCGCCCGCAAGGAAGGGCACGAGGTCGTAGAGATCGCCCGCGAGACGGGGTTCGACCTGACCGACTCCGACACCGACCAGCTCGAGGGTGCCCTGACGGGCGCGGACGCGGTCGTGGACGTCACGTCGTTCCCGGCGATCGATGAGGCCGCCGCCACCGACTTCTTCAGCACGGTCGCCACCAACCTCGGCCGGGCGGCCACCGCGGCCGGCGTCCCACGGAGCGTCGTGCTCTCGATCGTCGGCCTCGACGAGAGCCAGGACTACGGCTACTACCGCGCCAAGCACGCTCACGAGCAGGCCACTCGCAAGGCCGCACCGGGCGCGCTCGTGCTGCGGGCCACCCAGTTCCACGACTTCGCCCGGCAGATGCTCGAGTGGAACACCGACGCCGGCGTCGCCCGGATCATGGACGTGCCGACCCAGCCGGTCGACACCGCCGAGATCGCCCGGGTGCTCGTCGAGCTGGCCACGGGCGAGATCGACCGCGACGTCGACCTGGCCGGGCCGAAGCCCGAGCGGCTGGTCGACCTCGTGCGCCGGTACGCCGCTCACATCGGCTCCGACGTGGCGGTCGAGCCCGGCGAGGCGCCAGCGAGCATGGCAGGCGGCTCGATCCTGCCGCAGGGGGACGACGTCCTCATCCGGGGCATCGACTGGCAGACCTGGCTGGAGCGCCAGGGCCGATGACCGGTTGAGGACAGGGGTGGGCTCCCGAGCCGCAGGTCGACTCGGTGGTGCTGCGGGTGGCGCGCCGGTGCCGCGGCCGGCGTCACCCCGCCGATTGAGCGGCGACTTCCGACCCGCCGCGCCGGTGGTCGCGGGGGCTCATCCCGCGCTCGCGCTTGAACGCCGCACTCAGGGCGAACGGGGTCGCGTAGCCGACCTGCCGCGCCACCGACGCGATCGTGGCGTCGGGCTCGAGCAGCAGGTCGGCGGCGAGCGCGATCCGCCAGCCGATGAGGAACGCCATCGGCGGCTCGCCGACCAGCTCGGTGAAGCGGCGCGCGAACGACGCCCGCGAGACGCCGGTCCGGGCGGCCAGGTCCGCAACGGTCCACGGGTGCTCGGGGTGGTGCTGCATCAGCCGGAGCGCCGGGCCGACCACGGGGTCGCCCTGCGCGGCGTACCAGGCCGGCGGGTCGGACTGGGGCCGGTCGAACCACGTGCGGAGCAGGGTGATCAGCAGCAGGTCGAGGAGCCGGTCGAGCACCGCCTCCTGGCCCGGCGCGTCGCGCACCACCTCCTCGCCGAGCAGGTCGATGAGCGGGGTGTCGAGCTCGTGTGCGCGCAGGATCATGGTGCGGGGCAGGGCGCGGAGCAGCCGCCGGGTCACCTCGCCCTCCATGAGGTAGACGCCGGTGAGCAGCACGGTCTCGCCGGCGTCGCTGTTCCCCCAGCTGCGCACACCCTGGCTCATCTCCTCGACGACGACGTGGCCGTCGACCGTGGTGCAGACCTGGCCGGGGTGGATCACGATCTGGGTGGGCGTGGCCGGTTCGTCGGCGATGGTCCAGTGGTCGCTGCCGACCCAGACCACGACGTCGCCGGCCTCCAGCCGGGTCGGCTCCTCACCGTCCGGGCACACCCACAGGTGGCCGCGGACCACGGCCGTCACCGACAGCGGCGCCTCGTCCTCGAGCCGCACCGACCAGGGTGCGTCGAGCAGGATCCGCAGCAGGAAGGCGCCGCGGGCGCGTGGTCCGTCGAGAAGTCCGGCGAGTCCGTCCATGGACCCAATGTAGACGCTGACGTATGCAATAGACAGATTCAGCCATGGATACTCTCGACCAACGGCGCTTGACTTCCTGTCATGACCACCAGGACCAGCGCCGAGGCGCTCACCAGCGAGATCTCCACCAACCCCTTCCTGACCACCGCCATGACCGCCAACGTCCGCGGCCCCGTGCTGCTCGCCGCCGCCCTCGTCGCCGGGCTCCAGGCCGGCACCTACTTCACGTGGGCCACCGGCGTGATGCCCGGGCTCGCCAAGGTGGACGACCGCACGTTCGTGCACGCCATGCAGCAGATGAACATCGCGATCGTGAACCCGGTCTTCATCGCCACGTTCCTGGGCGCGCCGCTGCTGGCCGGAGCCTCCATCGCCGTGGCCGGATCGCACGCCCGCCCGTGGGCGATCGCCGCGACCGTGCTCGCCGTGGGCACCGTCGTGATCACCTTCGCCGGCAACATCCCGCTCAACGACGCTCTCGACGCCGCCGGCCCGGTCGACAAGATCAAGGACCTGGCGGCCGTCCGCGCCGACTTCGAGTCGCTCTGGGTGAAGCTCAACATCGCGCGGACCTTCACCTCGGCCGGCGCGCTCGGTGCCCTGGTGATGGCGGCGCTCAAGTCGCGAGGCTGACTCAGCTCTCGCCGGCCGCCCGGCGCGCGGCCCGCTCGGCCACGGCGTGCTCGTCGGTGCGGGCGTCGTAGGACCAGAAGTCCTGCAGCCACAGCGCCGTGAGTGAGACACCGGCGACGCACGCCAGCCCGCCGCTGGTGATCGCACCTCGAACCGACCACAGGTCAGCGGTGACGCCGGCCCGGACCTGGCCGCCGAGCGGGCCGATCGAGTAGGACAGCATCTCGATCCCGGCCAGCCGTCCGCGCATCGCCTCGGGGATGGTCTGGCTCCAGACCGTGCCGCGGAAGACGCCGCTGATCATGTCTGCCGCACCGCCGAACGCGAGGAACACGCCGACCAGCCAGATCGAGGGCATCAGGCCGGCGAGCGCGACGAAGCCGCCGTACGCCGCCGCCGCGATCACGATCGCGCGGCCGTGGTGGTGCACCCGGCCGGTCCAGCCGCTGAACGCGGTGGCGACCAGGGCACCGACGGTCTCGGCGGAGTAGAGGAGGCCGAGGAACTGCGGCTTGTCGAAGACCTGCTCGGCCAGCGCCGGGAACAGCACCACCGGGAAGGCCAGGAGCATCGCGGCGATGTCGACCAGGTAGGTGCCGAGCAGGTCGCGGCGGCCCAGCGCGTACGTCAGCCCCTGCCGGATCCCGGCCAGCGAGGGTGGCGTGGTCTCCTCGCGGTGCGGGTAGCTCGACATCAGCCAGAACATCAGCGAGGCCACCGAGAGGCCGCCGATGTCGATGAGGAAGCACCAGCCGATCCCGACGTACGCCACGAGCAGGCCGCCCACGGCCGGGCCGACGAGCACGCCGGTCTGCATCCCCAGGCTGGTGAGCGCGTTCGCGGCCGGCAGCTCGTCGTGGGCGACGGTGCGCGGCATCAGGGCCTCACGGCTCGGCCGCTGCATCGACGAGGTGGACGCGAGCCCGACGCTGACGACGAAGATCAGCCAGACGCTGGGGTCCTCGCGGAACGCGTTGACCGCGAGCACGCCCGTGAACGCCGCCTGGGCGACGCCGCAGGCGACGAGCAGCTTGCGCCGGTCCACGTGGTCGGCCAGCGCGCCGCCGTACAGCCCGAAGACGACCAGCGGCACCAGCTCCACCAGTCCGATCGCGCCGACCGCCAGGTTGGAACCGGTCAGCGTGTAGATCTGGTAGGGGATCGCGACGTAGCTGACCATCGCGCCGAAGTAGAAGACCGTGCCGGCGTAGAACAGCAGCCGGAAGTCGCGCGAGGTGCGCAGCGGCGTGAGGTCCACGCGCACTGCGCGGAACCGCTCACCCCAGGTCACGAGAGCGAAGCCTCGCGGGCGCGACGTCGTTCAGCGCGGTGCCACCTTGATGCGGGCGCCCCGCCTCGGCACCGAGGTGATGTTGCGGACCTGCGGCTCGTCGGTGCCGGCGGTGGTGACGTCGACCGCGCGGAACACCTCGCGCAGCACCGCCACACCCTCCATCATCGCGAAGCCGGCGCCGATGCACCGGCGGACCCCGCCACCGAACGGGATCCAGGTGTTGGTCGGCGGGTTGTGGCCGAGGAACCGTTCGGGGTCGAACCGACCCGGGTCGTCGTAGTTGTCCTCGCGGCTGTGCGCAATGAGGATCGACGGGCCGATGGTGGCTCCGCGTGGGAGGTCGATGCCGGCGATCGTCTGCGGCTTCATCAAGGTCCGCACCACCATGGGGATCACCGGGTGCAGACGCATCGACTCCTTGAGGACGGCGTCGAGCCACGCGTCACCGTCGGCATCGCCCGCATCGGCCGCGGCCTGGGTGCGGCGCATCAGCCCGGGGTCGCGGCCGAGCTCGTAGAGCGCCCAGGCCAGTGCGGTCGCGGTGGTCTCGTGGCCGGCGAGCAGGAGGGTGACGAGCTGGTCGCGGAGCTCCATGTCGGAGAGGGGGTCGCCGGCCTCCTCGCCCTCCCGGATCAGCCGGGACAGGACGTCGGTGCGCTCGGCGAGATCGGACGCCGTACGCCGCTCGCGGATCTCGGCGTACATCAGCTCGTCGAGCTCCACCTGGTTCTGCACGGCGGCCTTCCACGGGCCGATGCGGTGCAGCGCCGGCAGCGTCCACACCATCAGCACCGCCGGGCTGACGTTGACGGTGGCGTTGACGCGCGGACGCAGCGCAGCGAGCCGCTTCTCGTCGGTGACCCCGAAGACGACCCGGAGGATCACCTCGAGGGTGAGCACGTTCATCCGGTCGTGGGACCGGAACTGCTGCCCGTCGGGCCAGTGCGCGACCTCGTCGCGGGCGATGGCGGTGACCAGGTCCTGGTAGGTCCGCAGCGCCTGGCCGTTGAACGCCGGCATCAACAGCTTGCGGGCCCGCCTGTGCTCGGCGCCGTCCTGGAGCAGCAGCGAGTGCTCGCCCATGACCGGGCCGAGGATCGCGTTCCCCTTGCCGGCGTGGAAGATCTCGGGGTCGCCCGCGAAGATCTCCTTCGCGTGCTCGGGCTTGGTGAAGAAGATCAGCGGCCGGCCGTTGGGCATCAGCCGCACCGTGTAGATGTCGCCGTACTTCTTGTGCAGGTACGGGTGGAACCAGTGCCGGAACCGCAGCAGCGCGACGGTCTGCACGGCCGCCGGCCAGGTCGGTCCCGCAGGCAGCCCGGCCAGGTCGACCGCCGGCAGGGCCGCGCCGCCGGCGAGCGTCATCCGCTCGAACCGCTGCTGGGTGAGCACCCGGGAGTCGGTCGGCTCGTGATCGAGGAGGGCCACGCCCCCGAGGTTACTGAGACATGATGTCGCCAGCCATCCGACCGTGGTTGGAATACCCGGGTACCCGGGTATCCCTGCACCCAACCTCAGCCGACGGCGAGGTGTCGGCGCAGGAACATGAGCTGGTGCGCGAGGACCGGGTCGAACCAGTCGCTGCCGGGCCAGACCTCGAAGTGGTCGCACGGATAGTGCCGGACCTCGGCTCGGGCCGCCGCGGCCGCCTTGGCGGACGCCTGCGGCGGGGCGCTGCGGTCGAAGTCGGCGATCTGCACGAGCACCGGGCAGCGCAGTGACCTGGCGTGCCGCGCCGGGCGGTGCGAGCCGAGCTCGAGGCCGACCGAGGCGTCGATCTCGTTGCGCCAGGTGGGGCCGGCGATCGCGAGGTAGGACTCGTAGTGTCCGGACAGGGTGAGGGCACCGAGCTCGCCGGGGCGAGCCACGATCGGCATCAGCACCGGCTCCCCACCCCGCAGCGAGGAGACCCGGCTGCGGAAGCCGGCGGCGGTCGAGCGGAGGATCGCGCGCGACGGGTGGTGCTTCAGGGCCAGCAGGCCGGCGGCCCGCCCGTCGACCAGGGGCGCCAGCGAGACGACCGCGGCGACGTCGTCGCGGCCCACCGCGGCGGCCAGCACGTGGCCGCCGGACACGGACACGCCCCAGAGCACCAGCCGGGACCCGTCGACGCCGGGCAGCCGGGCGGCCGCGGCCATCGCGGCGCGGTAGTCCTCGAGCTGGCCGGCCATGCTGACGCGCTGTCGCGGCGCACCTCCGGACGCCCCGAAGCCCCGGTAGTCGAAGGCCAGCACGTCGAGGCCGGCCTCGCGCCAGTCCCGTCGCGAACGGCTCGAGGCCGGAGTCCTTGGTGCCGCCCAGGCCGTGCGCCATGACCACGACCGGCCGGCCGCGCGGACCGTCGAACGCCGAGCCGGCGCCGGTGAAGTGCCAGCCGTCGAGCTCGACGCCCTCGGAGGTGAAGGTGACCTGGTCGTGCTTGCTCTGCCGGTTCATGCGTGGACCACGCCGTAGATCGTGTGCAGCCAGATCGCGACGACCGCCTCGACCAGCTGCTCGCGGTCGAGAGCCCCGCCGAGGGCGAGCCGCTCCAGCATCCGGTCGTTGAGCTCGAGCAGCACGCTGGCCAGGGCCGTGGCGTCGGTGCCGGCCGGAGCGGCCCCGGAGGCGCGTTCGGTCTCGATCATGTCCGCCACCACGGGGACGAACGACTCCCGGTCGCTGTCCCACAGCTCGCGCACGGTCGTGCTGGTCGCGCGGGCGTCGAGGGAGGCTCGGAACAGGTGCTCGTGCTTGTCCCAGGTCGGAGAAGAGGGCACGCACCATCGCCTCGATGTTCTCGGCCGGAGTCCCGCCGCCGCGGAGCTGGTCCGCGGCCGCGGACGACTCGTCGTACATCTCGTTCATGAGTGCCGCGACGGCGCTCGCCTTGTTCTCGAAGTAGAAGTAGAACGCCGAGCGGGTGACGCCGGCGCGGCGCGAGATGTCGGCGATGTTGATCGACTCGAGGCTGCCCTCACGCAGGTGGTGGTCCAGCGACTCGAGCAGCGCCGTACGCCGGCGGTCGCCGCGGGCCGGCTGGTCGCTCATGCTGCGCCCTGCCGGGCTGCCGCGCGGGCCAGGCCGGCCGGGATCTCCTTGGCGCGGAGGTCGTGCTCGTAGATGAAGTAGTCGACCTGCTGGGTGTGCCGGGGCTTGTCGGTCACATGGCCGATGAACTTCGCGTGGTCCTCGTCGATGGCCCGTTCCATCTCTCCCGCCTCGGGCAGGGCGTAGCGACCCACCGCGTACGCCGCCAGCAGCCGGGCCTGCGCCTCGACGAACGGGAACAGCGTCGGGACCGCCTGGGCGAACCCCATCAGGACCAGGTCGTCGGTGCCGGGCCGGAACATCCGCTTGAACAGCCGGATCTGGTTTGCCGGCGCGCTGAGGAACTCCTCGTCGAAGAACGGGAAGGTGATGTTGTAGCCGGTCGCGTAGACGATGACGTCGAACTCCGAGGACGTGCCGTCCTCGAAGTGGACCGTCCGGCCGTCGAGGCGGCTCACGTTCCCCTTCGGGACGATGTCGCCGGAGCCCAGCCGCAGCGGCAGCTCGACCGACTGGGTCGGGTGCGCCTCGAAGAACTTGTGGTCGGGCTTGGGCAGCCCGTAGAGCTCCGGGTTGGAGCCGGTCATGAACTGCATCTTCTGCACGAACCATCGCTGCCACTTGAGGGGCAGGTGGGGAGAGGTCACGAAGTACTTGTCGGCCGGCAGGCCGAAGGAGTACTTCGGCACGATCCAGGCACTGGAGCGCGTCGAGAGCGTGACCTGGTTCTGCAGCGACTTGCTGGACAGCTCGACGGAGATGTCCGCGGCGCTGTTGCCGAGGCCGACCACGAGGATCCGCTTGCCCTTGAGGTCCAACGGGTCGGTCGGGTCGATGTAGTGGTGGGAGTGCATGGACGCACCGGTGAACTCGCCCGGGAACTCGGCCGTGCGCGGGTCCCAGTGGTGCCCGTTGGCGACCACGAGCAGGTCGAACCGGCGGGTCTCGCCGCGCTGGGTGGTCAGCTCCCAGCCACCGTCGGGGAGGTGCGCGGCGTGCACCACGCCGTTCTCGAACTCGATCCGGTCGCGCAGGCCGAACGCGTCGGCGTACGCGTCCAGGTAGTCCTTGATCTGGGTGTGGTGCGGGAAGTCGGGGTAGTCCTCGGGCATCGGGAAGTCCTTGAAGGACAGCCGGTGCTTGCTGGTGTCGATGTGCAGGGAGCGGTAGGCGCTGCTACGGCCGTTGGGATTCCCGAACGCCCAGTTGCCGCCGACCCGGTCGGAGGTCTCGAAGCAGGTGTAGGGCACGCCGTAGTCACCGAGCATCTTGCCACTGGTCAGGCCGCTGATCCCGGCTCCGATCACGGCGGTCGAGGGGCGCTTGAGGGGTGGCACATGCCGACGCTAGGCACTAACTTGACACGCGTCAACTTTCGCTCGAGCAGCTGGGAGGGTTCGTGTCCGATCGAGTCGCGGTGGTGGTCGGGGGCGCGTCGGGGATCGGGGCGGCCTGCGCGCGGGCCCTGGCGGACGACGGGTGCACCGTGGTGGTGGCCGACCTCGGCGAGGGCGCGGACGTCGTCTGCGACGTGACGTCCGAGGAGGCGGTGACCGCGCTCTTCGACGGCGTCGTCGCGGCCCATGGCCGGGTCGACGTGGTGGTCAACAGCGCCGGTACGTCGACCCTCGCGGCCGTCGTCGACCACGACCTCGGCGAGTGGCGCCGGGTGGTGGACGTCTGTCTGACCGGTGCGTTCCTCGTCATCAAGCACGCCGGCCGGCTGCTCGGCGAGGGCGGCTCGATCACGTCGATCACCTCGCTCAACGCCCGGCAGCCCGGCGGTGGGCTCGCGGCGTACTGCTCGGCGAAGGCCGGCCTCGCGATGCTCACCCAGGTCGCCGCCCTCGAGCTGGCGCCGCGCGGCATCCGCGTGAACGCCGTCTCCCCCGGGCTCGTCATCACCCCGCTCACCGCGCCGGCGATGGACATCGACGGCATCGAGGACGACTACACCGCGAACACCCCGCTCGGCCGGTCAGGTACGCCGGAGGAGATCGCCGAGGCGGTGGTGTTCTGCGCGCGGGCGGCCTGGCTGACCGGCGAGGTGATGGACCTCAACGGCGGCGCGCACCTGATGCGCTACCCCGACCTGCTGGGTCACGTCTCCCGGGCGTTCGGCTGACTTCAGGTGGCCGCACGGGCCGGTGCGGCCCTCCGGGCCATCGGGACCGTGACGCAGACGAAGCCAGCGATCAGCAGGGCCACGAACAGCAGCACCAGGTAGCCATCGGGCGCCTCGACGCGGTTCTCGGCCAGTCGCTGGGCCGCGGTCGCACTGGGCAGCATGGAGCGTCCTTGCGTGTTCGGGACGCTGGACGCGATGTAGCTGAAGGCCAGCATCGAGCCGGCGAAGGCAAGAAACGAGCCGACTGCTGCGGCCCAGAGGCCAGCGATGGTCGCCTGCACGAGGTCCCGGGTGCGGACGCGGACGAGCGCTGCGGCGACGAGTGCACCCAGCTCCAGCGTGAGCAGCGCACCTGTTCCGCTGACTGGAAGGCCGGGTGCCCACAGCCGCGGGAGAATCCACGCGACAGTCGCGACCACCGCCAAGGCGGGGCCAGCGAGGAGGGTCACAGGAGCCAGCTGCGATGCGCGCGACGTCAGCTCCACCGCCGCCGCAACATGGACAGCCAGGACGACGAGCATGATCGCGCTCAGCACGACGACCCGCTGCGGGCGGTCGGCGTGCCAGGGGAGGCTGGCGATGACCGCGGCTGTGAACGCCGTGAGAACCCCGATGCTGCCGAGGCGGACCAGTCGGTGAGCAGGCCCGACGTACGACTCGCGAGACCGCGTCATGCGCGCACGCTAGGTCGGTCGTCCTCCGTCGCCGCCGGGCGCCGTGGCGTTTCACCAAGATTGGGCCTCGCGCGCTCAGGCCCTCCGATAGATCACGTGGGTGGCGTTCGGTGACGCGTGCACCTCGATCGGCCGCAGCCGCAAGCCGTCGAGTCCGGCGAACGGCGACTCGCCACCGCCCAGCACCAGCGGGGAGTGGTTGAGCATGATCTCGTCGATCACGCCCGCCTCGAGCCCCTGCCGGACCGCACTGGCGCCGCCGGCGATGGTGACGGTGTCCTCGCCCGCGGCCTCGATCGCGCGCTCCATCGCCTCGTCGAAGCTGGTCACGAAGTGGAAGGTGGTGCCACCCTCCATCTCGACCGGGTCGTGCGGGTAGTGGGTGAGCACGAAGACCGGCGCGTGGTAGGGCGGGTCCTCGCCCCACCAGCCGCGCCACATCTCCCCGCCCGCGGCGTCGGCCCACTCACCACGGTCGGGGGCGTACATGTTGCGCCCCATCACGTAGGCGCCGCGCGGCGCGAGGATCCGCGCCGTCATCGCGCGGTCGACCTCGTTGTCGGTCTGGCCGAGGTGCCACGTGTGCAGCTCCTCACCGCCGACGCCGAGCGGCTCCTCCCGGGTCTGGTTGACGCCGGCGACGTAGCCGTCGAGGGAGATGGACAGGTGTGCGGTGACCTTGGGCATGCGGGTCTGACTCCTTGTGTCGCGAGGACTCATCGCTCATCCGATCAGGGACCGCACGAGCAGGACAAGGGCCGATGCCGAGCTGACCAGGAGCACCGCCGGGCGTACGACGTGGGCCGGGATCGAGCGCCGGGCCAGCGCGCCGATCAGTGCGCCGAGGGCGAGGAACGGCAGCAGCTCCACAGCGGCCACGGCCTGGTCGTCGGTGAGATCACCACTGATGAGCAGCGCCACGAGGGAGATGCCGGCGCCGACCAGGAAGTACACCGCCATCGTCGTGCGGATCTCGCGGGCCGGCCGGTGCTGGTAGACGATCGCGATCGGCGGCCCGCCGATCGAGGTGGCGGTACCGGTGATGCCGCTGGCGAACCCAGCGGCCGAGAGGCTGGCCCGGTTGACCGGGACCTCGAACGCACGCCAGGTGATCGCGACCGCGCCCAGCACGACGAGGCCGATCGCGATGCCGAGCTCCCGCGCGGACAGCGTGGTGACCACCCAGACGCCCACCAGGGTCCCGGGCAACCGGGCCGGCAACGACCAGAGCAGCCCGTGCCAGTCGATGTCGTGGTGGTCGTAGACCAGCGTCAGGCAGGGCATCAGCAACGCGACCATGAGGAGCGCGCCCGGCATCAGCGCCGGCTCCAGCAACGCGGTCACCGGCGCCGCGACGAGGCCCACGCCGAGACCTACCGCCGACTGGACGACGGACCCGACCAGGACGGCCGCCGCGATCACGGCGTACGTCGTCGGGTCCACCCCGTCATCCTGTCGAGGTCAGGTGGTGGTCCGGGCAGCCGGGGGTAGCTGGGCAGCGTCGGCCGCCGGAGCGGAGAGCGGGTCCTCCGGTAGCGCCTCGACCTGCTCCCGGCACCAGAGGCTGACCTCGCGGCGTCCTTGCCGGACGTCGTCCCGGAACTGCGGCCAGGGCACCCACTCCCAGGCCTCGACCTCCGTCGGGTCGGGGTGGGGGTCGCCGGTCGCGCGGGCCGTGAACACCGGGCACAGCTCGTTCTCAACGGTCCCGTTGTCACCCACCGCGCGGTAGCCGAACCGGGGCAGCACGAGGGTCACCCGGTCGAGCTCGAGGCCGAGCTCCTGGCCCGTGCGGCGGCGTACCGCCTCGGCGATCGGCTCGCCCGGCGCCGGATGGCCGCAGCAGCTGTTCGTCCAGACGCCGCCGAAGGTCGGCTTGGCCACGGCCCGCTGGGTGACGAGCAGCCGCCCGGCCTCGTCGAAGACGTAGCAGGAGAACGCGAGGTGCAGCGGGGTGTCGGTGCCGTGCACCTCGGCCTTGGGCGCGGTGCCGATGGCCCGACCGTCGTCGTCGAGGAGGACGACCTCCTCCGCGGTCATGCCGGCCTCGCCAGCTGGTCGACGACGCCCGCGAAGACCCGCGGTAGCCGGGCCGCCATGGGCACGATCTGGCGGCGGACCAGCGGGAGCCGGGACGACGAGAGCAGCGCGTGGGTGAGCAGCTCGTGCCGGCGGCCGAGCTTCTTGTACGCCGCTTCGTAGTCCGCGGGCCGGTCGAGCACGACGGCCTCGACCGCCGCCCGCGCCTGGGCCAGGCCGAGCGCGATGCCCTCACCGGTCAGCGCGTCGACGTACCCGGCGGCATCACCGACGAGGAGGACCCGGCCGAGCGTGCGTGCCGTCGAGCGCTGGCGCAGGGGTCCGGCGCCGCGGGTCCGGGAGAGCGGCCGGCGCTCGAGCCGCTCCTTGAGCAGGACGTGCTCGGCGAGCAGCTGGTCGAAAGGCACCTGCCGCTCGGTCAGCATCGCGATCCCGACGAGCTCGTCGCCGACCGGGGTCACGTAGGCCTCCGACCCCTCGGCCCAGTGCACCTCGACGAAGGGCGTCCACGGCGCCATCTCGACGTGCACGCGGAGCCCGTACCGGCGGCGCCCCTCGGGCGGCTGGTCGAGGCCGAGCATCCGGCGCACCGGCGAGTGCAGGCCGTCCGCCGCGACGAGGTAGCCGGCGGGCTCGTCGTCGACGAGGACGTGCCCGCGGCGGTTCTCGACCTCGCCGACCGCGCGCTCGACGATCTTCACGCCGGCATCGGCCACCGCGTCGGTGAGCGACCGGTGCAGCGTCGTTCGGCGCACCCCGCGTCCGTCGCCGTGGCGGAACGGCGCGTCCGCGGTGCGGCCGCCGCCGAGGTAGCGGATCCCGGCCAGCCGATGACCGGGCGGGTCCACGCCGAGGGCGGCCAGGTCGGCGACGGCACCGGGCATCAGCCCCTCGCCGCAGGCCTTGTCGACCGGGCCGGGGCGCGGCTCGCGGACCTCGACGTCGAGCCCGGCGCGGGCGGCGTACAGCGCGGTGGCGAGCCCGACCGGCCCGCCGCCGGCGATCACCAGGTCACGCACGGGAGGTCTCCGCGAGCGTCGAGAGGGCGGCGTTCTCCACCCGGATCCGGAAGGTCAGCAGCACCGCGTTGAGCACCGTGAACACCACCGCCGTGATCCAGCAGGCGTGCACCAGCGGCAGCGCGATCCCCTCCAGCACCACCGCGACATAGTTGGGGTGAGAAATGATCTTGTACGGACCTTTCTTCACCGGGACCATCCCGGGCACCACGATCACCCGCGTGTTCCACTGCCGACCGAGGGTGGCGATGCACCACCAGCGCAGCGCCTGGCTGAGCACGACGACGACCAGCATCGACCACGCCAGCACGGACGGCACGTGCGGCTCGCGCACGTACGCCTCGACCAGCGCACCGACCAGCAGCCCGGTGTGCAGCAGCACCATCGGCGGGTAGTGCGAGAAGCCGGTCTCGACGCCGCCCCGCTCGAACGACCAGGCGGCGTTCCGCTTGGAGACGACGAGCTCGGCCAGCCGCTCGACGCCGACCAGGAGGACGAGGACCGTGAACGCCGTCAGTGAGGTCATGGCCTCGCCCGCAGCAGGACCAGCTCGGAGCAGAACCCGGGGCCCATCGCCATCAGCAGGCCAAAGCTGCCGGGCGCCGGCGGACGCTCGCGGAGCGTGTCCTCCAGGACGTGCAGCACCGACGCCGAGGACAGGTTGCCGATCTGGGCGAGCGAACGACGCGTGAGCGCGACAGCCTCGTCGGGCAGGCCCAGCGTGTCCTGCAGCGCGTCGATCACCTTCGGCCCGCCCGGGTGGCAGACCCACCAGCCGATGTCGGCACGGGTGAGTCCGTGGTCGGCCAGGAACAGGTCGACGTCCTCGCCCACGTAGCGCCCGATCACGACCGGCACGTCGGCGTCCAGCACGATCCGCAGGCCGGTGCTCCCCACGTCGAAGCCCATCACCCGCTCCGAGTCCGGGTAGAGCCGACTGCGGGAGTCGAGGACGCTGGCCGCGGCCGGGTGGTCGCGATCCCGGCCCGCCGCGACGACACATGAGGCGCCGTCGCCGAACAGTCCGCTGGCGACCAGGTTCGGCACCGAGACGTCGTCGCGCTGCACGGTGAGGGAGCACAGCTCGACGGCCACGAGCACGGCGACCTCCCCGGGGTGGCCGGCGAGGTAGTCGGCCAGGCGGGCGATCCCGGCAGCACCCGCGACGCAGCCGAGGCCGAACAGCGGCACCCGCTTCACGTCCGGCCGGAGCCCGACCAGGGCGGCGATCCGCGCGTCCAGCGACGGTACGGCGAGCCCGGTCACCGTCGCCGTGACGATCAGGTCGACGTCCGTCGGTGTGAGGTCGGCGGCCTTGAGCGCATCCTGCAGCGCCCGGGAGCCGAGCTCGACGGCGTGCTCGATGAACAGGTCGTTGGCGGCCGTGAAGCCGCCGAGCCCGGCGTACGCCTCGAGGGGCAGCACGGTGTGCCGGAACTCGACGCCGGAGTTGGCATGGAAGCGGCGCAGCAACCGCTCGTCCAGTCCCCCGCCGCCGGCGATCAGCTCCGCGAACGCGTCGGTGATCTCCGCCTGCGGGTGCCGATGAGCCGGCAACGCGCCCCGGACCGTCAGGATCTGCATCAACTCCCCCTCATCCCCTCACCCGCGAGACTGCCTTGCGACCCAAACCCGCCACCAGCCCGCGCACCAGGCGGCCGGAGATCCTGCCGTCGCCGAGCCCGAGCTCGACCAGCTCGTCGAAGACCTGATTGTCGCGGCGGGCGACCCGGATGCCGCCATCGACGATCACCGGGTGCTCCGCGAGCCTGGAGGCGACGTAGGTGTGCTTGAGGTGCCGGCCGAGCAGGGCGCGGACCTCCTGCCGGTGCCGCGCCCCTGCGTCTCCCCCGTCGCGCAGGGCGCTGACCGCGGACCGGCCGGCCGCGATGCCGGTGGCGATCGCGTAGTAGATGCCCTCCCCGGTCATCGGGTTGATGAGGCCCGCCGCGTCGCCGGCGAGCAGCAGCCGGCCGTCGGGCTGCTCCCACCGCCAGCCGGAGAGCGGCAGGTGGTGGCCCTTCCAGTGCTCTCCGGCGTCGACCGAGCCGGGCAGCAGCTGCTCGAGCTGGTCGAGCAGCAGCGCCCGGGACGGTGGGTCGCCCTCGCCGTCGGCCGGCAGCAGCTCGCCGTAGCCCACGTTCGAGAGGCCGTCGCCGCGGTCGAACGCCCAGGCGTACGCCGGCTGCCGGCGGTCGCCGTAGCGGATCACCTGGGTGCCGCGCCGGTCCGGCGGGGTGGGCGCGTAGCCGCGGATCGCGAGCGCCCGACGGCCGTACGGCAGTCCGAGCTGCCCGCGGACCACGGAGTGCGCGCCGTCCGCGCCGACGACGATCCCGGCCGAGATGGTCCCGTTGAGGACGATCTCATCCGGGATCGTCCCGTTCGAGACCATTTCGATCGAGACGATCCGCTCTCGGCGGAACGTGGCGCCGCGGTCCACGGCCCGCTCGACCAGCCGGGCGTCGAAGACCTCGCGCGGGATGACGTAGACCGGCCGGGCCATCGTCCCGGAGACCGACTGGTCGCCGCGGGCGAGCTCGAGCCGGGTCAGCGGGGTCCAGCCGTCCTCGACGCCGGTGACTCCGATCGAGGCCAGCTTCTCGAAGCAGTGCGGGGCGATGCCGTCGCCGCAGGACTTGTCGCGCGGGAAGTCGGACCGGTCGAGGAGCAGCACCTTCAGGGACGGATCGGCGTGCAGTGCGGCGAGCGCGGCCGTCGCGCCGGCCGGGCCGGCGCCCACGACCACGAGGTCCCAGGACTCGTTCAAGCTTTTCGGGGTCCCCGCGGAAGTGTTCGCGCCGGCGCGCAGCCCTCCCGCCGAAGAGTTCCGTGGGGTGATCATCGCGCCCAGACCAGCATGGCCACGTCCACCAGCGCCATGGCGATCGCCGCCCGGAACGGCGCCCGGCCGTGCGCGAACAGCGCCACCGCGGCCAGGCCGGCGGTGACGACGAGGGCAACGACCGCGACCACCGTGGAGTCGATCGGCGCACCGACCACGATCACCACTGCGGCCGCGACGAGCACCGCGGCTGCGACCACCTGGCTCCCGCGCGCGCCGAGCCGGTGCGGCAGGCCCCGGACGCCGGTGGCGGCGTCGTCGGCCAGGTCGGGCAGGACGTTGACGAAGTGCGCACCCACACCCAGCAGCGCACCGGCAAGCATGAGCCACACCGGGGGCACCTGGTCCGGGTTGTCGGTCAGGGAGACGAACGCCGGCAGGCCACCGAACGCGACGGCGTACGGCAGCCAGGACCAGGGCGTTGCCTTGACGCCGAGGTTGTACGCCCAGCCGGCGGCGACGCAGACCAGGTGGACCGCGCCGGCCAGCCATCCGCACGCGAACGACAGCGGGACGGTCGCGACGACCGCGAGGCCGCAGGCGACGCGGACGGTCTGCTCGGACACCCGGCCGTCCACCAGCGGCTTGTCCTCGCGCCCGACCGCCCGATCCCGCGCCAGGTCGATCAGGTCGTTGGACCAGCCGATGGAGAGCTGCCCGGTCAGCACCGCGGCGACGACCAGCGCGATGCGTCCCGGGCCGAGCCCGACCGCGCCCGCGAGCAGGCCGGCCAGGAGCGTGACCGCGAACGCCGGGCCGGGATGGCAGGCGCCGAGGAGGGCCAGGGGCGGCCTCTCATCGGCGGTGGATGCCGGCGCCGTCCACGCGCGGGCTGGCAAGCACACAAGCGTCCGGCGCCGCCGGCGATGAGAGGCCGCCCCCTTCACCCGCCTCATGTCAGAGCGCCCTGATCTCGCGGACCGTGTGGTGCATGACGGGATTCTCGCGCAGCGCGCGGCAGGTGAGCCGCTGGAGGTCGTCGCCGCGGGCGCTGGTCACCGCGACGGCGTAGCGGCGACCGGAGACGTCGAAGACTGCGTCGGTCGTGCCGTCGCTCACCTCGCGGGAGACGAACCGGACCGCCGAGAGCCGTCGCTCGTCGACGTACCTGCGCAGCGCGGCTTCGGCGGCCTGGAGCGGGGTGGACAGTCCGGAACGCCCGCGCAGGTGGTCGAGGTCGAGCTCGCCGGCAGCCAGCAGCCGCGCCACCCCGCGGGCGGTGTCGGCCTCGAGCCGGCCGAAGTAGAGGCCGTGCGGCAGCACCAGCAGGTTCGCGGCGAACCGGTCGCCGCCGATGTGGCTCGCCTCCCAGGTCTGGTCGGGGAACGCCTCGGCCAGGCCGGCCGCGACCGGCCGGCCGCGCTCGGCGCAGCACTTGTCGTGCCGGCCGTGCGTGCAGACGGCGAGCACTGGGTCGGGGTGCGGAGTCAGCCCGAGCGACCGGCCCGCCGCCAGCGCCTCGAGGTCGAGGTCGTGGACGCCCTGCAGGTCGTCGAGGACCGTGGTCTCGAGCCAGGGCTCGGCGTGGTGCGCGTAGGCCGCGAAGACCCGGACTCCCGCATGCGTGCGCAACGCCTTGCTCGGCCGTCGGATCAGCAGCACCTTCGTGCCGGTCGCCGCCGCGCGCTCGCGCAGCTCCGGGCCGATGCCGGCGGGCATCCGCGCGTCCCTCAGCGCCTCCTCGCCCCATGGCCCGGCGTGCTCGACCAGCAGGAAGGAGCGCACCGTCGACGCCGTTCCGGCCATCGACTCGGCACGCGCCTCACTCGCGTCGGCACACCTGAAGCTCACGCGGCCATCACAGTGCACATCATGGGGTGACGACCCTGAGCAGCCCCTCGCGGACCAGGCGCCGGGCCAGCACCAACCGGCTCTGCTCGTCGAGTGGCAGGTCGCGGGGGCGGAGCTCGACGCGGCCGCGGACCTCCTCGAGGGCCGGCCGGATCCGGGCCGGTACGTCGAGGGTCCGGTCGCCGAGAAGCACCTCGAGCCGGTCACCCTTGTCGACCAGCACGCAGGGGTGGCCGGGACGGCGGCGCAGCAGGGTGTCGTCGTCGATCGCGTCGAGGCGAAGCCCGTCGACCAGCGCCCCCTCGAGCCGAGGTGGCCTCGAGGTGAGGAAGCGGCGTACCTCGGCGTCGATCACGTCGGTCGGATCGACGGAGTGCAGCCGGTCGGCGATGTCGGAGAGGTGCCGGCCCAGCTGGTGGGCCAGGGCCTGCGGGTCCTCGAGGTAGCCGGCCGGCAGGTGGTCGGCGGGGACCTCGGCGGCCAGCGAGCTCAGCGAGCGCTCGACCAGGCCGCGCCAGGTGAGCTGGTTGATGCCGATCGTGATGTGCAGCGAGACGGCGTCCTGGGCGCGGGCGGCGTGCGGCGTGCCGGTGGGCAGGTACATCACGTGGCCCGGCTCGAGCAGCGGCTCCTCGTCCCCGTCGGGCAGCTTGAGCTCCCACTGCTTGGTGCCGGCGGTCTGCAGCACGAACACGTCATGGGTGTCCGCGTGCACGGCGAACCCCTGAGCCCCGGGCGGGGTCAGGTAGGCGTTGGCCTGGCACGGGTGGCCGAGCTCGAGCTCGAGCTGGGAGATCAGGTCGACCAGGGGCGGGAACGAGCGGTGCAGCCCCTGGAAGACGACGGTCGAGCCGTTCCGGAACTCCTCGACCGCGGTCCGTCCGTCGACCAGCCCGGTCAGCGGCCGGCCGGCGAGGGTGGCCCCGCGGGTGTAGCCCTTCTCGGGCAGCACCGTGCCGTCGCGGACCAGTCGGACGCTCGGCGTACGGATCGCGGTCGCGGTGAGCAACCGGTCGGCGTCCTCCAGCGAGAAGTACGCCGCCAGCTCGGCCGGGTCGACGTTGTGGTGGTGGACCCGCGACGCCCAGACCTTCTCGCGGAAGGTCTGGGCGTCACCGGTCAGCTGGTCGAGTGCGCTCAGGAGGCGTCCCCGTCGGTGGTGTCCGTCGCGTCGCCGTCGGTGCCGTCCGCGTCGCCACCGTCGGTGCCGTCCGAGTCGCCGCCATCGGTGCCGTCGGCGTCGCCACCGTCGGTGCCGTCTGCGTCGCCGCCACCGCCTGGGGTGCCCTCGGTCGGGGTCGTCGTCATGTCGTCGTCGTCGAGAACTTCGTCAGCCATGGTTCCTCCGTTGGAACGTGGTGGGTGTGAGGACAGTGAAGTACCCGGGCGACCTCCGTGTACACACCCAGCGAGCGAGGCGGCACGTCCCGTCAGGCGATCAGCCCGCGCCGCCTGGCGATCGCCGGCCGCCTCGGTCCGTCCGGAGGCGTTGAGCTTCGCCAGGATGTTGGAGACGTGCACCGAGACCGTCTTGGCGCTGATGAACAGCTGCTTGCCGATCTCGCCGTTGGAGCGGCCCTCGGCGACCAGCGCCAGGATCTCCCCCTCGCGGGCGGTCAGGGTGTCGGACGCCGGACCGTCGGCTCGGGACGGCGCACTGCCCTGGGCACGCAGCCGCTCCAGCAGCGGCTGGGCACCGAGCCGGTGGGCCACCTCGCGGGCCTGGTCGCCCAGCTCACGCGCCGCGGCGGTGTCGCCGGTCGCGCGCAGGATGCCGGCGAGGACGGCGCGGACCGTCGCGAGCTCGTAGACGTGGCCGAAGTCCTCGAAGACCTGCTCGGCCTCGCGCCACACGTCGACCAGGGCGTCCTGCGGCGGCGCGTCCACCCCGGCCAGCCAGCGGGCGCGCACGGTCTCGGCGTCGAGCCGCTTCACCCAGGCGCGGCCCTCGGGTCCCCAGAAGCCGGAGGGGTCGGAGTACTTGTTGAGCACGGTGTGACCCTCGCCGTGCAGACGCTCCACCTCGGCCAGCAGGTCGGTCCGCTCGGCGCCGCTGAGCCGGGGCATCGAGTCGGCGACGGCGCCGATCGTGATGGCGGCCAGCCGGATGCGGGCGCTGAACCACTCGTGCCAGATCCGGCTCAGCACCGCGACGGCGTCCTGGTAGACCGCGATCACCTTGGTCGGGTCGTCGTCGTGGGCGGCCTCGGCCATCTCCGCGACCACGGAGTTGATCACGACACCGCCCTCGAGCTCCCAGAACCGGCGCAGCGCCCGGGCCCGCTCGGCCACCGGCTCGCCGCGCCCGGCCTCGACCACCAGGGCGATGCTCTCGACCAGCGCGGACGGGATCGGCGGCACCTGTTCGCCACTGGTGTCGGTCAGCCGCAGCGCCTCGTCCCAGTCGCCGTCGACGGTCTTGATCCACGCCAGCTGCCACCGTGACTCGAAGCCCCACGGCGCGTAGGGGATGCCGGCGTCTTCGGCGGCCTTCACGGCGCTGCGGAACCACGTCTCGGCCTGGGCCCACTCGGCCCAGTCCTCGTAGGAGCGACCGAGGAAGTAGCGGGCGCGGAGCTCGGCCAGGATGGCGCCGGAGTCGACCGCCCGGTGGACGGCCTCGACCAGCGCCGAGCGGAGCGCGTCCTTGGGGCCGGCCTTCTTCAGGTTGCTCAGCGTGGTGATCACGTCGGACGCCAGCTCGTGCAGGTCGAGCTTCTCGGCCAGCGCCAGGGCGTCGAGGCCGGCCACCTGCGCCTCGTCGTACTTGCCGTAGGCCGAGAGCACGCGGGCCTGGGTGGCGAGCACCTTGGCCCGCAGCCCACCCACGCCCTCGGGGAGCAGGTCGAAGGCCTCCTGGATCAGGTCGAGGGGGCTCGTGTCGACGTTCTCGGTGAGCATCACCGCGTCTGCGCGGGCGGCCAGGAGCCTGGCCCGCCAGGCGTCCGGCGCGTCCGGCGCGAGCTGCTCGAGCTGCTCCGCGAGGACCTTGGCGGCCCGGGTCGGCTGGCCCGAGGTGGTCAGTGCCTCGGCGGCGCTGACCGCCAGCTTGGAGATGTCGATCTCGCAGGTGGAGCGCCGGGCCGGGTCGGTGAGCAGCTCGAGGGCCTGCTCGTAGTGGTGCGCGGCCTCGTCGGGGCCGGCCACCGCCATCGCCTCGTCGCCCGCCCGGATGCTGGCGTCGAGCGCGGTGTCGAGGTCGTGGGCCAGCCGGGCGTGCCTGGCCAGCTCGGCGGCGGTGCCGCGGCCCATGCCCTCGCTGAGCGCCTCGGCGTACTGCGCGTGCAGCCGCACCCGCTCTCCCGGCAGCAGGTCGTCGTAGACCGCCTCGCCGAGGAGCGCGTGCCGGAAGGCGTACCTGCCGTCACCGGGGACCAGCAGGTTCATCTCGACGGCCTGCCGCAGCCCCTCCTCGAGCTCGATGGCCGGGAGCCCGGACGCCGCGACGAGCAGGTCGTGCGCGACCTTGCGGCCGGCGACGCTGGCCACCCTGACCACGTGCCGGGCGGACTCGTTGAGTCGGTCCAGGCGGACCAGCAGCACGTCGGCGAGGTCGTCGGGGACCCAGCTGCCGGGCTCGGCGGCCGCGCCGACCAGCTCCTCGACGAAGAACGCGTTGCCCTCGGCGCGGCGCACGATCGCGCTCAGCTCCTTCTCGCGGATCGCACTCGTGGAGAGGCTGGCGATCAGCAACCGGACCTGGTCGTCGCCGAGCGGGCCGAGCTGGAGCCGCTCGACGCCGCTCAGCCGCGACCACTCGGCGACCTGGCGACGGAGGGGGTGGCGGCGGTGCAGGTCGTCGGCGCGGTACGACGCGACGATCGCCACCTGCGCCTCGAACGGCCGGGAGAACAGGAAGCTGAGCAGGTCGCGGGTCGACTGGTCGGCCCAGTGGCAGTCCTCGATGACCAGCAGCACCGGGGACACCGCCGCAGCCTCCTCCAGCAGGGAGTGCACCGCGGCGAACAGGTCGGCCCGGTCGAGCATCTCGCCCTCGACCCGGGCGGAGGCGGGGGCGCCGTCGGGGGCGGCGAGCACGCGACGACCTGGTTGGAGCCGAGCCAGCGACTGGTGCGCCTCGGCCACCCGCTCGACGACCTCGGGCAGCTCGGCCTGGAGCCGGCCCAGCACCTCGGAGAAAGGAAGGTACGGCAGTGCGCTGTCGCCGAAGTCCAGGCAGTGCCCGGCGACCACGCGCCATCCCTCCTCGACCGCGAGGTCGCGCAGCTCCACCAGCAGCCGCGTCTTGCCGACTCCGGCATCACCGGAGAGCACGACGTGAACCGGCTCCGGGGGCGCGTTCCCGTCGCCGGGCGCAGACGACCGGACGCCGAGCAACGAAGCAATCTCCGTCAGCTCGGCGTCTCGGCCGATCAGGGTCCGGCTGGTCGTGTGTACGGCCACACCGTCCATGATCCCTTGTTCAGTTGTCTGCTCCTGCACCGCTTTGCTTCTCCGGCGCCGTGTCGATGCTCATCCGAGCTCAACGTCGGCGGGTCAGTGGGCGTTGCGGGTGGCCTCGGCGGGCCGGCGTACGAACGGGACCCGGACGCGGCGGCTGGTGCGGCCCACGTCCTTGCGGACCCGGTTGCTCCGGTATGCGATCTCGGCCTGGTAGGTGTCGTAGGTGTTGAACTCCATGGCTGGTGTGCTCCTCAGTTGGTCTTGGTACTGCCTGGTGATCACAAAGATCGCCGTCTGAGGTAGGCACCCACATCGGGAAGGTGCCTTATCTCTGACACCTAGGCGACGAGCGGGGTGCCTTAGAACCGACACCTGGGCCGAAGATCGCGCTCGGGCATTGCCTCACGTGTCACACCAGCCCCACACGTCCCTGAGGGAGCGGGTCAGGACAAGACCGGTCGGCCACCAGTCCAGACGCCCGAGACCAGCGGTACTCCGGGCCGGTAGGCCAGGTGGACGTGCGACGGCGCGTCCAGCAAGAGCAGGTCGGCGCGCGCACCGACGGTGAGCCGGCCGACGTCGTCGCGGAGCAGGGCCTGCGCGCCGCCGTACGTCGCGGCGTGCACCGCCTCGGCCGGGGTCATCCCCATCTCGCGGACGGCCAGCGCGATGCACAGCGGCACCGAGCTGGTGAAGCTCGAGCCGGGGTTGCAGTCGCTGGCCAGCGCGACCGTGACGCCGGCGTCGAGCAGTCGGCGCGCGTCGGGGTAGGGCTGCCTGGTCGAGAACTCCACGCCGGGCAGCAGGGTCGCGATCGTCCCGGAGTCGCGGAGGGCGTCGACGTCCGCGTCGGTGAGGTAGGTGCAGTGGTCGACCGCGGCCAGGCCCAGCTCCGCGGCGAGCAGTACGCCGGGACCCGGGCCGAGCTGGCTGGCGTGCAGCCGTCCCTCGAGGCCGTGCGCCGCCCCGGCGGCGAGCACCGCGCGCGCCTGGTCGACGTCGAAGGCACCCTCCTCGCAGAACGCGTCCACCCAGCGCGCGTACGGCGCCGCGGCCTCGAGCATCGGGCCGGTCACCAGCTCGACATAGCCGGCCGGGTCGTCGGCGTACTCCGCCGGGACGACGTGCGCGCCCAGGAAGGTGGTCTCGTCGGTGAACTGCCTTGCCACGGCCAGGCTGCGCGCCTCGTCGTGGACGGTGAGGCCGTAGCCCGACTTGATCTCGACCGTCGTGGTGCCCTGCCGGGCCATCTCCTGGACCAGCCGCGCGACGTGGGCTGTCAGCTGCTCATCTGTCGCGGCGCGGGTCGCGGCGACGGTGGTGCGGATGCCGCCGGCGGCGTACGACTCCCCCGCCATCCGCGCGGCGAACTCCTGGGCCCGGTCGCCCGCGAAGACCAGGTGGCTGTGGCTGTCGACGAAGCCGGGGAGCACCGTCCTGCCGCCGGCGTCGACCACCTCGTCGGCGGCGGGAGCCTCGGACGCCGGGCCGACCCAGGCGACGCGGTTGCCCTCCACGACGAGAGCCGCGTCGGTCAGCGCACCGAGGAGGTCGTCCGGCCCTGTCGATCGCTGGGGGTCGTTCGTGACGAGCTCGCCGATGTGGGTGATCAGCGTCGTGGCCACAGCGCTCCAATCGCCTCGTCGAGCTCGCGCCCGATCTCCTCGTCGTCGCCCTTCGTGTACGCGACTCGGCCGTCGGCGACCACCTGGACGACGTCTGCCGCCGTCGCCGCGAACGCCGCCGTGTGCTCGTCCGCGCCGGTGCCCGCGGTCCGCGGGCTGGCGGTGTCGAGGGTGACCAGGTCGGCCCGCTGGCCGACCGCGATGGCGCCGGCGTCGGCGAACCCCAGCGTCGCGTGCCCGGTCGCCGCGTCCAGCAGCTGGGCGGCGGTCCAGTGCCCGCGCTCCTGGCTGGCCAGCCGCTCGTCCATCTCCAGCCCGCGCATCTCCTCGAACGGGTCGATGACCGCATGGCTGTCGCTGCCCAGCGTGACCCGGCACCCCGCCCGCGCGAGCCGCGCGCCGGGCCCGATGCCGTCGGCGAGGTCACGCTCGGTGGTCGGCGTGATGCAGACGTTGGTGCCGGTGGTGCCGAGCAGCTCGATGTCGTCGTCGGTCAGGTGCGTCGCGTGCACCACCGTGGTGTCCGGGCCGAGCAGGTCGGCCCCGTGCAGCAGCCGGGTGGGGGTGACGCCGTACGCCGCGAGGCAGGCGTCGTTCTCGGCGACCTGCTCGGACAGGTGGACGTGCAGCGGCGCCCGGCCCCGGAAGGCCGGCAGCTGCTCGCGCGGCACCGCGCGGACGGAGTGGATCGCCGCCGGCCCGTCGCCGGCGCGCGCCGCCCAGCGCTCGGCATCGCCGTCGCTGAACCGTCGCTGCGCTCCCTCGACAGGCTCGCCGAAGCCGCTGGAGAAGTAGGCCGTGTCGAGCAGGCAGAGCCGCAGCCCCACCTCGTCGGCTGCGGACTCGAGCGCGTGCCGCATCGCGTTCGGCTCGTCGTACGCCGCCCCGTCGGGCCGGTGGTGCAGGTAGTGGAACTCCCCCACCGACGTGATGCCGGCGGCGAGCATCTCGCGGTACGTCGCCCGCGCCAGGGCGAAGTAGGACTCCGGCTCCAGCCGCCCGGCGACGTCGTACATCAGGGTCGCGCCAGGTCCAGAACGTCCCCCGCTCCCGCTGGGTCCGGCCGCGGAGCGCCCGGTGGAAGGCGTGGCTGTGGCAGTTCGCCAGGCCGGGGATGGTGAGGCCCGCCAACCGGGTGGGATCCCCGGTCGACCGGGGATTCCCAGGGTTGTCGGGCATTGCAATGCCCGACAAGTCGGCGACACGCTCGACAAGTTCGACCTTGGTGAACCGCCCATCGTCGATCTCGACGAGCACGTCGTCGTGAACCGCGCCGTCGACCCAGGCCCGCTCGAGCAGGTACGACGTCACGTGGCCAGCCGCTCGAGCGTCTCGGCGAGCGCGTGCACGCCGGCCAGGCAGTCCGGGATCGACGCCGTCTCGGCCGGCGAGTGGGAGACGCCGGTGGGGTTGCGGACGAAGAGCATCGCGGTCGGAATCCCTTGCGCAGAAAGGATTCCGGCGTCGTGGCCGGCCGCGGTCGGGATGATCGGCCAGTCGCCGTCCTCGTGGTCCTCGGCGATCCGGCGGGCCAGGTCGGGGTCGAACGCGACCGCCCCGGAGACCGACTCCGCGGTGACGTCGACAGCGGTGCCGTCGCGCGCGGCGCGCTCAGTCGCCTGCCGGGTGACGGTCTCGACGAGCTCGGCCAGCGCAGGCTCCGACGAGCAGCGCGCGTCCAGCCAGGCCAGCACCTGCGACGGCACGGCGTTCGTGCCGTTGGGCGTCACCTCGACCCGGCCGAACGTCGCGCGCTCACCCGCCAGCCGGGCCTGCTTGTTGGCGGCCAGAGCGGTCATCGCGTAGGTGAGCATCGGGTCGGCGCGGTCCTCCATCCGTGTCGAGCCCGCGTGGTTGGCCTGGCCCGCGAAGTCGAAGCGGTAGCGGCCGTGTGGCCAGATCTCACTGGCCACCCCGACCGCCGCACCGCGGTCGACCAGGTCGCGGCCCTGCTCGACGTGCAGCTCCACGAACACCCCGACGCCCTCGAGAAGCCCCGGACCGCCGCCCTCCACGACCTCCTCGAAGGCCACGCCGTCGCGGTCCCGCAGCACTCGTGCCTTCTCCCAGGTGATCGCCCCGGCCGCCAGCCGCGAGCCGAGGCAGGCCAGCCCGAACCGCGACCCCTCCTCCTCGACGAACACCGAGACCCCGATCGGCCTGGCGGGCACGACGCCGCGCGACCGCAGCTCGTCGATCGCGGCCAGCGCCGAGACCACGCCGAGCGGTCCGTCGTACGCCCCGCCGTCGAGCACCGAGTCGAGGTGCGAGCCGGTCAGGACGCCAGGACCGGAGCCGGCGCGCCACCACGCGACGAGGTTGCCGGTGTCGTCGGACTCGAGCGCGAGGCCGCGCGAGGAGGCCTGCTCCCGGAACCAGTCGGCGAGCTCGCGCTCGGGTTGGGTGAACGGCTGGCGGAAGTAGCCACCCGACGTCGCCGACCGCCCGACGGGCGCCAGGTCGGACCACATCCGTTCGAAGTCGGCTGGAGTGGGGGGCACGCCCCCATCCAACGCAGCCACGGGTCGCGGCGCCACCAGCGCGCCGGTCGCGAGGTCTCGGATCCGAGATCCGCATACTGGCGACATGGAGTTCCAGGAGGTGGTCCGCCACCGGCGCATGGTCCGCGACTACAGCGACGAGCCGGTCGACCCGGCGGTGATCGACCTCGCGCTGGCCAACGCGGTACGCGCACCGAGCGCCGGGTTCAGCCAGGGCTGGGCGTTCCTGGTGCTCGACTCACCGGACGACGTACGCCGCTTCTGGGCGGCCGCCGCCGACGACCTCGACCACCCCGACAGCTGGCTGGCCGGGATGATGGGCGCACCGGTGGTGATCCTGCCGTGCTCCAGCAAGAGGGCGTACCTGGAGCGGTACGCCGAGGACGACAAGGGCTGGACCGACCAGGACGAGGCGCGCTGGCCGATGCCGTTCTGGCACCTGGACACGGCGATGGCGAGCCTGCTGATCCTGCAGACCGCCACCGCCGCCGGGCTGGGCAGCTGCTTCATCGGCGTCCCCCCGGACAAGGACGCTGCCGTGCGTGCGGCGTTCGGCATCCCCGACGACCACGACCCGGTCGGCGTGATCACGATCGGTCACCGGGCCGGCGGCGAGCGGCCCTCGGGGTCACCGCGTTCCAGGAAGCGCCGCGAGCTCAGCGAGCTCGTCCACCGCGGCCGCTGGGGCCGCTGACCGGTGCGGTCCGAGGCCCTGGCCTGGGCCGGAGTCGCCCTCGGGGCCGAGGTCACTGACGTGGTCGAGCTCGCGGGCGGGATGACCTCGACGATGCTGTCGCTGGTCGACTCCACCGGGCGGCGCTCGATCCTGCGGTTGATGACCCAGGAACCGTGGCGGAGCCACGGCGCCGCCCTCACCCGTCGGGAGCACGCGGCGTTCACGGCCCTGGCCGGCACGCCTGTGCCGGCCCCGCAGAGCCTCGCCCTGGACGCCGACGGCACCGCGGCCGGGGTCGCAGCGCACCTCATGACCCGCCTGCCGGGACGGCCCGCCTCCGACGTCGACGACGCGAGCCTCACCACGATGGCCGCGCTGCTCGCGGAGATCCACACCGTGCAGCCGGACGCACCGTTCCGCGCCTTCGAGTCCTGGGCCTGGGAGGCGAAGTGGCAGGTGCCGGCCTGGAGCCGCCACCCCGGCTCCTGGCGCGCGGCCTTCGAGCTCCTGGCCGGCGCGGCGCCGGCCTACCTGCCCACCTTCCTGCACCGCGACTTCAGCCACCGCAACCTGCTCTGGGACGGTCCGACCGTCACCGGAGTCGTCGACTGGGTCGAGACCTCGACGGGTCCGCGGTGGCTCGACGCCGCCCACGCGGCCACCAACCTCGCGGTGGCCTTCGCCCCAGAGCCTGCGCGGGCGTTCCTCGCGGCGTACGCAGGGCACACGGACGAGCCCCCCGACCGCCACTGGCTGGTCATGGACGCCGTCGGGTTCCTTCCGCCGCCGGGGAAGCCGGCGATGTTCGGCGACCCCGAGCAGCTGCGGCGGCTCGACGACTGGCTTCACGAGGTGGTGCAGCCGCAGTTCCGGGCCGACTAGGGTCCGGGCATGGCTGAGGGAGGTGCCGAGGAGCCACCGCGCGCAGTGCAGAAGCTGCAGGCACTGATCCGGATCCCGACCGTCTCCTACCGCGAGCCCGAGCGGGTCGACACCGCGGCGTTCGACACGTTCGTCGAGGAGCTCGCGCGCCAGTTCCCGCTGCTGCACGAGCGGCTCGAGCTGACGAGGGTGCACACCCACGGGCTGCTCTTCCACTGGCCCGGCTCGAGCGCCGCGCGGCCGATCGTGCTGATGGCCCACAGCGACGTCGTGCCGGTCGGGGGCACCTGGCAGCACGACGCGTTCAGCGGCGCGGTCGTCGACGGCCAGATCTGGGGCCGCGGCACCCTGGACGACAAGGGTTGCCTGGTCGGGATCTGTGAAGCCGTCGAGACCCTGCTCGAGCGCCGACTTCACGCCCGCGCAGGACGTGTGGCTCTCCTTCGGCTGTGACGAGGAGGTGTTCGGTACGGCGGCCGAGCTGGCGGTCGCCGAGCTCGAACGCCGCGACGTCCGGCCCTGGTTCGTGGTCGACGAGGGCGGGGCGATCGCCCACGACGCCTTCGCCGGCATCGGCAAGCCCGTCGGTGTCGTCGGGGTGACCGAGAAGGGCATCATGTCGATCGAGCTGCGGGTCGAGGGCCGCGGCGGCCATGCCTCCACCCCGGCCCGGATGGGACCGACCGCGCGGCTGGCCCGGGCGATCACCCGGCTCGACCGCTCCCCGATGCCCTCGAGCGTTCCGGCACCGACGGTCGAGCTCTTTCGCCGGCTTGCACCCCACGCTCCGCTCCCCATGCGGACCCTCATGGCCAACGCCGGCCGCCTCGGTCCTGCGCTCGCGCGCATCCTGACCGCGATGGGGCCGGAGAGCGCCGCGATGGCCCGCACGACGTTCGCGATCACCACGCTGAGCGGCAGCCCGGCCCTCAACGTGATCGCCCAGACCGCCACGGCCGGCGTGAACATCCGGATCATGCTCGGCGACACCTCCGAGACCGTGCTCGCCCACGTCCGCAAGGTGATCGGCGACGACAAGGTCGAGATCGACGTCGTCGAGGCCTACGAGCCCAGCCCGCTGTCGCCGTACTCCACGGCCGACGCGGAGGACGAGGCGTTCCGCCTGATCGAGGACACGATCAGCGAGGTCTTCCCGGACGCGATCCCCGCGCCCTACGTGATGATGGCGGCGACCGACTCCCGCACCTTCGCCGCCATCTCCGACCGGGTCTACCGGTTCGCGCCGTTCCGCATGACCAAGGCCCAGCGCGAGGCCATCCACTCCTACGACGAGCATCTCGGAGTCGACGCGTTCCTCGACGGCGTTCGCTGGTACCAACGGCTGATCGAGCGGCTCACCTAGATGAGCGCCACGACCGCCCAACCCGTGCGGCCGGTGCCCGGCCTGTTCGCGATCGTCGGCTTCCTGGTCTGCGTCGAGCTCGCCAGCGGTGTGCTGCAGGGCTACTACACGCCGATCTTCAGCGACATCGCCGACCACCTCTCGATCAAGGACGCCGACGTCAACTGGTTCGAGGCGGCGCAGCTGATCGTCTCCGCGCTCGTGGTGCCGCCGTTGGCTCGGCTCGGAGACCTGGTCGGCCACAAGAAGGTGCTGCTGCTGTCGACCGCGGTCACCGCGCTGGGCTCGTGGGTGCTGGTCTTCGCGCCGGGCTTCACGACGTTCCTCATCGGGTGGGCGATCCAGGGCGCGTACGTCGTGTGGCTCCCGCTCGAGATCGCGATCATCCACCGGCGTACGGCGAACAGCGGCCGCCAGGCGCTCCTCACCCGCCGGGGCGCGTCGATCCTCGTCGGCGCCCTGGAGCTGGCGGTCATCATCGGCGCGCTCACCAGCGGGGCGATCGTCGAGGTCACGTCGATGGCCTTCTTGCTGGCACTGCCCGCGATCGTCGTCACGGTCGTCTTCTTCATCATCTGGTTCGGGATCGAGGACGCCCCTGGCGAAGGGACCGGCGGCTACGACTGGGGCGGCCTGGCGCTGATCACCGTCGTCCTGGGCCTCGTGATGGGCGGGCTGATCGCGATCCGCTTGCAGGGCCCCGGCGCCGTGCTCCCCTGGGCGCTGATCCTTCTCGGACTGGTCGTCCTGGTTCCGTTCGCGCGCTACGAGGCCGCGCATCCCGAGCCGATGATCGACGTGCGGCTCATGGCCACCGCGGGGCAGTGGCCGGTCCAGCTGACCGCGTTCCTGTTCGGCATGTCGGTGCTCGGTGCGCAGATCCCGCTGTCCACGTTCGCCCGTACCGATCCCGAGGTCGCCGGCTACGGCCTGGGCGCCGACGCGTCGTTCGTCTCGACCCTGATCGGTGTGTACGTCGTGTTCCTGGCCATCGGCGCCTTCACCCTGCCGCTGACCTCCCGCGTGCTGGGGCCGCGTGGAGCCCTCGTGCTCGGTGCCCTGCTGGTCGCTCTCGGCTACGCGCCTCTGGCTGCCGTTCCACGACTCGACCGGACAGGCGCTGGTCAACATGGCGATCGCGGGCGTCGGGTCCGGAGCGCTGGTCGCGGCGCTGCCCGCGACCGCGGCGGCCGCCGCGCCGCCCGACCGGACCGGCTTCGCCACCGGCATGACCAACGCGACCAAGACGGTCGGCGGTGCGATCGCGTCGTCGATCTTCGCGATCTGCCTGGCCTCGACCGGCTCGATCTCCGACCCGGTCAAGGGCCACGCCCCGCTCTCCGGCTACCTGACCGTCTGGGCGATCTGCGCGGCAGCTGCACTGCTCGCCGCCGGCGCGCTCCTGTTGCTGCCGCGCCAGGCGACGTCACACCCAGTAGGGGCGCACGACTGACCTCGGCTCTCCAGCTGCCCTGTATTTTGGAGGGGTGCCAGAGAGCGAGGACTGGCCCCAAGGGGAGCCGGAACAGCGTCGGCCGGGAGCGCGGTCGAGTCCGAAGGTACGCCCGGACGGGAAGGCCGCCGCGCGCGCCCGGATCGCCCAGCAGCACACCTGGGTCGACCTGCAGGTCCGGCAGGCGATGGAGCGCGGCGACTTCGACGACCTGCCCGGGGCCGGCAAGCCGATCGAGGACCTCGGCGAGCACCACGACCCGAACTGGTGGCTCAAGAAGCTGGTGGAACGCGAGCACATCGCGGTGCTGCCACCGAGCCTGGCGCTGCGCAAGGAGGACGCCGAGCTCGACGACACCCTCGACAAGCTCAACGTCGAGGCGGAGGTGCGCCGGCACGTCAAGGACTTCAACGAGCGGGTGATCGCCGCGCGCTACCGGCTCCCCGAGGGGCCACCGCTGGTGACGATGCCGCGCGACGTCGACGAATCCGTCGCCGCCTGGCGCGAGCGGCGTACGACGCGACTGGCCGAGCAGCGGCGCAAGGCCCGCGAGCAGAGCGCGGACCGGGTCGCCGAGCCGCAGCCGAAGCGCCGCTGGTGGCGCCGGAAGTGACAGCCTGACTGTCAGATCGGTCATACCGAGGGCGACACCAACGCTGTTACGTTCCGCAGCATGAGCGGGTCTTCCAAGAGCGCCAAGGACTTCTTCCGGCCGCTGGCCGTCGGGGCACCCCAGCCGCTGCGCGAGATCCCCGCGCGGCCGAGCCGGGCCATCCACTTCTTCGACCCGAGCAACGCGAAGATGGCGGCGAAGGTCCCCGACCTGGTCGGGAACGTCGACGTTCTCCTGGGCAACCTCGAGGACGCCATCAAGGCGGACAACAAGGTCGCCGCCCGCGAGGGTCTCGTGAAGATCGCGAAGGACACTGCCGGCCTCGGAGGGGAGAGCGGTCCCACCCAGCTGTGGACCCGGGTCAACGCCCTCGACAGCCCGTGGGGACTCGACGACCTCACCACGCTGGTCCCCGAGATCGGCGACCGGCTCGACGTGATCATGGTGCCGAAGGTGCAGGGCGCCGAGGACATCCACTACGTCGACCGGCTGCTCGCGCAGCTCGAGGCCAAGGCCGGCCTCGACCGGCCGATCCTCGTGCACGCCATCCTCGAGACCGCCCGCGGCGTCGCGAACGTCGAGGAGATCTGCGGCGCCAGCCCGCGCATGCAGGGCCTCTCCCTCGGGCCCGCAGACCTGGCCGCGGACCGGCGGATGAAGACCACCCGCGTCGGCGGCGGCCACCCCGGCTACCTGGTCCGCGAGGACCCGCCGCGCAGCGACGGGGTCGCGAACCTCGAGGCGAGCCGCGCGACGTTCCAGCAGGACCTCTGGCACTACACGATCGCGCGGATGGTCGACGCGTGCGCGATGCACGGCATCTACCCCTACTACGGCCCGTTCGGCGACATCACCGACGTGGTGGCCTGCGAGGACCAGTTCCGCAACGCGTTCCTGCTCGGCTGCGTCGGCACCTGGTCGCTGCACCCCACGCAGATCGCGATCGCCAACAAGGTGTTCAGCCCCAGCGTCGAGGACGTCCGGCACGCGCGCCGGGTCGTGGCCGCCATGGGCGACGGCACCGGCGCGGTCATGCTCGACGGGAAGATGGAGGACGACGCCTCGCTCAAGCAGTGCCTGGTCATGGTCGAGCTCGCCGAGCAGCTGGCCGCGATCGACCCGGACCTGAAGGCTCGGTACGACGCCATCCGGGTCGAGCAGAGCGTCGTCGACGAATGAGCGACCTCCGTCCGCGACGCTCGGTGCTCTACATGCCGAGCTCCAACGAGCGCGCCCTCGAGAAGGCGAAGACCATCGCCTGCGACGGGCTGATCCTCGACCTCGAAGATGCCGTCGCGCCGGACGCCAAGCCCGCCGCGCGCGAGGCCGCCTGCGCCGCGGCGGCGAGCGGTGAGTACGCCGGCCGTGAGGTCACCATCAGGGTCAACGGCGCCGACACCGAGTGGCACGCCGCCGACCTCGAGGCCACCTGCGCGGCCGG
The DNA here is from genome assembly GCA_963734355.1 of uncultured Actinomycetota bacterium. GTDB lineage: Bacteria > Actinomycetota > Actinomycetes > Propionibacteriales > Nocardioidaceae > Nocardioides. Next base: position 83,230 of record CAVTHU010000044.1, on the reverse strand, counting down.
GCCCGACGCGATCGTGGTGCCCAAGGTCGACAGCGCGGCCGCCGTGCACGCCATCGTCGACGCGCTCGAGAGGCACGGCGCCCCGGACCACACGGCCGTCTGGGCGATGGTCGAGACGCCGTACGCCATGCTCCACGCCGAGGAGATCGCCGGCGCCTCGGAGCGGCTGACCGTGCTGGTGATGGGCACCAACGACCTCGCCAAGGAGCTGTACGCCGAGCACGTGCCCGGCCGGCAGCCGCTCCTGGCCGGGCTCGGCCTCGCGCTGCTGGCGGCCCGGGCCGCCGGCAAGGTGATCCTCGACGGCGTCTACAACGACGTGAAGGACACCGACGGCTTCCTCGCCGAGTGCCGGCAGGGCCGGGAGCTGGGCTTCGACGGGAAGACCCTCATCCACCCGAGCCAGGTCGAGGGAGCCAACGACGCGTTCGCACCCAGCGAGCAGGCGGTCGCGGACGCCCGCGGCATCCTCGAGGCCTGGGAGGCCGGCGCCGGGTCCGGCGTGGTGACCTACCAGGGCCGGATGATCGAGAACCTGCACGTCGCCTCGGCCCGCCGGACGCTGACCATCCACGACAGCATCGCCGCCATCGATCGATAGGGCCCCGAGGTCCGGGGCACTCGGAGGTTTCTGGTCTCGTGACGCCGGGAAGGGACCCCGCGTGACTCTCGACCGCCCCGTCCGCCTCGTCGCGGCTTCGCTCGTTCTCGGCCTCACGGCCGCCCTCCTCGCCGCCGCGACACCGGCACCGGCCCTGGCCGGCCATGGTCACGGTCATGGCCACCACGGGCACCACGGCCACAAGGGCAAGGTGGTCTGGGACTCGACGAACTACTACTCCGGCAGCGCGGCGGTGGCGGCCCACGGTCGAGTGCCCGGCGGAAAGACCAAGGTGAAGCTGCAGGTCAAGCTGCCCGGCGGCTGGCACACGTTCGCCAGCACCAAGAGCTCGAAGAAGGGCAAGTTCGCCATCTCCGGCACCCTGGACTGGTACGGCAGCCACAAGGTTCGCGTCTCCACCGTCGGGGCGGCACCGCTTCAACCGCAGCAACACGGCCAACGTGTTCATGACGTACGCGCCGCGCGGCAACCCCGCCGACCACGTCTTCCTCAACCACAAGGGCGTCCGCTACTCCTTCGACCCGTGCAAGACGGTCCGCTACGTCGTGAACGCCGACGACGTGGGGCCGAACGGCATCCTGCTCGCGCAGCTGGCCATGGCCCAGATCTCCGCGGCCACCGGGATCCCCGTCAAGTTCGTCGGCACGTCGCACCAGATCCCGTTCCAGACCGAGCACACCCGGCTGCCCGCCAGGCAGGACATGCTGATCGCGTTCGCCGACGAGGCCGAGATGCCCGACTTCGTCACCAGGTCGGCGCTCGGGTTCGGTGGCCCGGTCCAGCTGCACGCCGCGCGCGACGGTCGCCATCGCCCGGTGTGGGAGAGCACCCAGTCGGCCGCCGTCTTCGACACCAACAAGTGGTTCAGCGGCGATCTCGACTGGTCCTTCCTCGGCACCAAGCCGCTCTGGGGCGAGGTCATGCTCCACGAGTTCGGCCACGCCTTCGGCCTCGACCACTCGAACGGCGTCGACGAGATCATGTACTGGCAGGCCGGGAACGGCGTCTACCCCGACGGCTACTTCCGCGGGCTGTACGCCGCCGGCGACCTGGCGGGGCTGGCCAAGGACGGTCTCGGCCAGGGCTGCTTCCAGCGGGTCCACCGGTTCCGGGACCGCGCGCCGGCTCGCATCCAGGCTCCCCGGCCGCTGCCGTAGCCCGCGCTAGTCGCGGGTGCGGCGCAGCTGCTCGTCGAGCCAGAGCTTGGCGCTGCCGAAGAAGCCGGCCACGTCGTGCACCAGCTTGCCGAGGGCGTCCTGCGAGCTCTTGAAGGCCTCGGTGTAGCTGTCCGCGGCCTGCTTGGCCGCGTCCGACATGCTCGCGCCGGCGTCCTCGTCCCGGCGCGGGTAGGTCCCGGTCAGGATCTGGGTGTACTCGCCCGAGTCGACCCACCGGCGCAGCTCGGCCGCGCGCAGGACGGCGAACGGGTGGGCCTGCTCCTCGATGAGGCGCAGCTTGAGCACCGAGTCGCGCAGGTCGGAGGAGTCGAGGTACTCCTGGCCCTGCGCGAAGAACGACGTCTGGTCGAGCTCCGACAGGTCCCCGGAGCCGCACGCCAGCTTCATGTGCACCCGGAAGGCGACGGCCGGGTCCTGGGTGGCCAGCAGCCCGGCCCGGTCGGCGGAGAGCTCGGACTTGCGCTGCCACTCGAACAGCGCGGCCACGATCGCGCGGGCGCTGAGGGCGCCGCCGGGCACCGAGTTGAGGACGCCGCTGAGCCGGATCATCCGGTGCAGCAGGGTCCGGTAGACCGCGTGGCCGCTCATCGCGTGGCCGAGCTCGTGCCCGATGAGGAAGCGCAGCTCCTCCTCGTCGAGCAGGTCGAGCAACGGTGAGTTGAGGATGATGATCGGCTTGTCCATGCCGACGGTCATCGCGTTGGTGAACGGCCAGTTCTGCACGAACATCTCCGGCAGCTCGGCGGCATCCAGGGTCCGGCCCACCTCGCCGAGCAGCCGGTGCAGCCCGGCGAACTGGCGCTCGTCGACGCGGACCATCCCGCCGAGGAAGTTCAGCCGGTTGGCGCGCTCGTTGAACAGCGCGTTGATGGCCTTCAGGATGGTGTCGAAGCCCTTGAGCTTGCGCAGCGCGACGAGCGCGCCGCGGTCGGCGGGGTGCTCCCACGCCCTCGAGCTGATACCGGTCAGGGTGGCCCGGGAGCGGGTCGGCGTGGTCGTCACGAGCAAAGACTAGGCAGACGTCGGGGGTTTCCACTCGGGATCGCGGCCGATGAATCCCAGCATCCTGGTCTGCACGTCCGCGTCGTCCGGTACGTCGACCCGCGCGCCGTACTGCCCGCTGCCGCGCATGAGCTCCTCGATCGGCTCCATCCCCGCGAGCATCGCGGCGCAGACCTCGGGGTCGAGGGTGTCGTCCTGGCCGGTGGCGCGGGCCAGGTCCCAGGTGTGCATGAAGACGTCGCCGGTGAAGAACTTGGAGACCGCCTCGGGCAGCGGGACCGACCCGATGTGCCGGTTGCTGAGCACCCGGTCCTCCGAGGCCGGGTCGTCGAGGATCGCCTGCACCTCGCGCTGGAGGTGGTCCCAGGCGCCGGCGGGGTCGTCGTCCGCCGACGGGCCGGCGGGGAGCTGCACGTCCGACCCCGCGGCGAGGAACGACGGGAACCACTCGACGAGGTGGCGCACCACGTCGCGCGCGGCCCACTCGTCGACCGGGGACGGGTCGTCCCACTGGTCGGCACGGACGCCGGCCACGACGTCGCCGAACCGGCCGCCGATCTTCGCGAACTCCTCGCTTGGTGTGCTCACGCTTCGTGCTTCCCTTCGTAGGAGTCGGTGGTCATGAATCGCCAGACCAGGCCGTGGCCGAGGAGCACGAGCAGGATCAGCAGGATCGCCTCGACCTGGATCCCGGTCAGATCGAACAGCTTGCCGGTCTCCGGGACCAGCCCGACCACGGCGATCAGGGCATAGAGGACGATCGCAGCGATCCGGTTCGGGGTGTCGTCGATGTCGGAACGCCGGCTGCGCGGCAGCGCCCGGAGGGTGGCCAGCAGACCGATCAGGGCGATCGCCACGAAGCTGATCCGCCAGATCGTCGTCGTGCCCGGCCCGCCGACCTGCGCGAACAGTCCCATCAGTGCCGGGAGCAGGAACGACAGGTAGACCCCGCCGACCGAGGCCCGCGTCTCGGGGTCACGCAGCCAGTGCGGGTTGCCCTGCAGGAGGTTCCACCAGAACCCGAGCAGCGCGAAGCACGTCGCCGAGAACAGCGCGTAGAAGGTCGAGATGTCCATGTTCGGGGACTCCGGGGTCTCGGGATCGTCCAACCCCGTGACGGAGCACGCTAACCAGCGGAGGCCTCCGCGCGCACTGACCTTTTCGGACTACTCGCGCATCGGGACCCGCACCCCACGCTCCTCGGCGACCTCGACCGCCCGCTCGTAGCCGGCGTCCACGTGCCGGATCACGCCCATGCCCGGGTCGTTGGTCAGCACCCGCTCGATCTTCTGTGCGGCCAGCTCGGTGCCGTCGGCCACGGTGACCTGACCGGCGTGCAGCGAGCGGCCCATGCCGACGCCGCCGCCGTGGTGGAACGACACCCAGGTGGCGCCCGAGGAGGTGTTCACCAGCGCGTTGAGGATCGCCCAGTCCGCGATCGCGTCGGAGCCGTCGAGCATCGCCTCGGTCTCGCGGTACGGCGAGGCGACCGAGCCGCAGTCGAGGTGGTCGCGGCCGATCACGATCGGCGCCTTGAGCTCGCCCGAGGCCACCATCTCGTTGAACTTCAGGCCGGCCAGGTGGCGCTCGCCGTACCCGAGCCAGCAGATCCGTGCGGGCAGTCCCTGGAACGCGACCCGCTCGCCGGCCATGGTGATCCACTTCCGGAGCCGCTCGTTGTCCGGGAACAGCTCGAGAATCGCGCGGTCGGTCGCTGCGATGTCGGCGGGGTCGCCGGACAGCGCGGCCCAGCGGAACGGGCCCTTCCCCTCGCAGAACAGCGGCCGGATGTAGGCCGGCACGAAGCCCGGGAACTCGAAGGCGCGGTCGTAGCCGCCCTTGCGTGCCTCGTCGCGGATCGAGTTGCCGTAGTCGAAGACCTCGGCGCCCTTGTCCTGGAACTCGACCATCGCCCGCACATGGGTGGCCATCGACTCCTGGGCGCGCTTGGTGAAGCCGACCGGATCCTCGGTCCGCTCGGTCTCCCAGTCGTCGAACGCGACGCCGGCGGGCAGGTAGAACAGGGGGTCGTGCGCCGAGGTCTGGTCGGTGACGATGTCGATGGGCGCGTCCATCTCGAGCAGCTGCGGGAGCATCACCGCGGCGTTGCCGAGGACGCCGATCGACAGCGGTCGCTTCGCGTCGCGGGCCTCGACCGCCATCCGCACCGCCTCGTCGAGCGAGGGAGCCTCGACGTCGAGGTAGCGGTGGTCGATCCGGCGCTGGATCCGGGCGGGGTCGCACTCGATGCAGATCACGACGCCGTCGTTCATGGTCACGGCCAGCGGCTGCGCGCCACCCATGCCACCGAGCCCCGCGGTCACCGTGATGGTGCCGGCGAGAGTTCCGCCGAAGCGCTTGTCGGCCACGGCGGCGAACGTCTCGAAGGTGCCCTGGAGGATGCCCTGGGTGCCGATGTAGATCCATGACCCGGCGGTCATCTGGCCGTACATCGTGAGCCCGAGGTCCTCGAGCCGCCGGAACTCCTCCCAGTTGGCCCAGTCGCCGACCAGGTTGGAGTTGGCGATCAGCACCCGCGGCGCCCACTCGTGGGTCCTCATCACCCCGACCGGCTTGCCGGACTGCACGAGCATCGTCTCGTCGTCGGCCAGCGTCGTGAGGGTCCGCACGAGGGCGTCGTAGGACTCCCAGTTGCGGGCCGCCTTGCCGGTGCCGCCGTAGACGACCAGGTCCTCGGGACGCTCGGCGTTCTCGGGGTCGAGGTTGTTCATCAGCATCCGCAGCGGCGCCTCGGTCTGCCACGAGCGGGCGGTCAGCTCGGTGCCGTGGGCGGCGTGGATGGGGAGCCGTTCGTTCGGGCGCTCGGTCATGCACCTCATCCAACTCCGCCGGGCGGCACGCCACCAGCGCTGGCCGGACCGAGGCGTCTCGGATACGAGATGCACTACGCCAAGATGGCCCAGCCGGCCCATTCTCACGCTCGGAACCTGCACCTAGCGTGAAAGGCCACGGGGACACCGGAAGGCTGTCCTTGAGCGACCTACTTCTCTCCGAGTCCGACCAGGCGGCGCTGAGGTTCGTGCTGGCGGCGGAACCAGTTGCGGGTCAGCCGCTGCCCTCCTTGCGCCGTGCTCGAGCGGCTGGCGGCGCTCGTCCGATGCGACGCCATCGGTGTGGCGCTGGCCGACCCGAACGGGTACGTCGTCGACGAGGTCGAGCTCCCACACGGCCACAACGGGACGCTGAGCGACTCCGGTTGCGACGGTCCGTTCCGGATCGGAGTCGTGCACTGGACCACGGTTCCGGGCCACGCGCAGCGCATCCACGCGGACGGACTGTCGGACTCCCTGGCGCTCGGGTTCCGCACCGGCAGGGATCGCGTCGCGCAGGTGTGGTGGGACCGGCGGACCGGGGAGTTCTCGGAGCGTGACGTCGCTGTCCTGACCATGATCGCGCCCGCGGTGCAACGGCTGGTCCGGGATGCCGCGACGCAAGCCCTGCCGGCATCCCTGACCGCGCAGGAGCGCCGCACCCTGATGCTGGTCGCGGCCGGCTTCTCGAACGTCGAGATCGCGCACCGCATGGACGTCGCGACCTGCACGGTCCGCAAGCACCTCGAGCACGCCTACCGCAAGCTCGGGGTCACCAACCGGCTGGCGGCCGCGGTCGCGCTGCGAGGCGAGATGCTCCCGCCCTCGGATCTGCGCGACAGGCTCGCGGTAGGCGACTGAGGCCTCCTGCGGTCGCCGAGGGTCGCGGGAAAGATTCGCGCAAACGCGAATGGCCTCATCAGCGGGACGGCCCGTACCAAGGAGGAAGGAAGTTCCTGACATCTTCTCCTGGGGGGACCATGCACCTCGTCCGACGCTCCTGCGCCTTGCTGTCCACGGCGGCCCTCACGGCCGCCCTCCTCGCCGCAGCCCCGTCCGCTGCCACCGCTGCCGCTGCGCCCGCCCCCGGTCGTGGCCGGCGGACACACCCCGCGTCGCGAAGGCGCAGATGCTGCTCAACTGGGAGCGCATCGCCTTCCGCACCGTGTACACCGACGCCGCGACGCCGGTCCCGGTCGGCGTTCCCGTGCTCGGGTTCACCTCGCTCGCGATGCACCGGGCCGTCCAGGCATCGCTGTCGCGCAACCGGAGCTCCTCCGAGCGCGCGGCTGTCGTCGCCGCCGCGCTACCGGGTGCTGCAGCACTACTACCCCGCCCTGAGCGGCAAGCTCGGGGCCGACCGCGCCGCGAGCCTGGCGGCCGTGGGCTCGGGCCCGGCCAAGCGCTTCGGCGTCAAGGTCGGGAAGCGGGCCGCGCGTGGCGTCCTGAAGGAGCGCGCCGGCGACCACTACCTGGACCCCACCATCCACTACTCCATGCCACCCGCGCCCGGGATCTGGCAGCCGCCACCGCCGGCGGCGACATGCTCGGCGCCTGGATCGGCTCCCTGCGACACCTGGTGGTCAAGAAGCACGTCGAGGTCGACGGCCCGGACGCCCTCACCAGCAGCGCCTACACCACCCAGTTCGAGGAGGTGAAGAGCCTGGGGCGCGCACCTCGACCACGCGCACCGAGGCCCAGCGGCAGACGGCGCTGTTCTTCAACGCCAACGTCATCTCCCAGCTCGGTGACGCCCTCATCCGCTATCTCGAGCGTCACCCGATGTCGCTGTCCGACACGGCCCGCCTCTTCGCAGCCCTGCACGCCGCGCAGACCGACTCGCTCATCCAGTGCTGGCGGCTCAAGCGGGACGTGGGTTCTGGCGCCCGTTCCAGGCGATCCGGGACGCCGATCTCGACGGCAATCCCGCGACGACGCCTGCGGTACGCACCTGGACGCCGTTGATCCCGAACCCGCCCTACTCCGACTACGTCAGCGGGCACGGCTGCCTCACCAGCGCGGCGGTCGAGGTGATCCGCCAGACCCTCGGCGAACGCACCAAGCTGTGGCTGACCCATCCCACCTTGCCGTCCCGGGGCTACAAGCGGCTGAGCGCCTGGGAGGACGACGCGTTCCACGCCCGGATCTGGGGTGGACTGCACTTCCGGACGGCGATGGTCGACGCGTACCGCATCGGCCACATCACGGCGCGACGCGTCCTGAAGGCGCTGGACTGAACGGTATTCGCGGATCCGCGAATGTCGCTCGACTTCCCTGCTCCCTAGCGTCACTGTGGCAGCAGGGAAGGGACACCGCATGGACGACCTCGTACTCAGCGAGCCGGAGCAGAAGGCGCTCCGAGCCCTGATGGCGGCGGAGCCCGTTCCAGGCAGGCCGGTCCCGACCGTCGACGTGCTCGCGGCGATAGTCGGCCTGGTCCGGTGCGACGTGATCGGGGTTGCCCTGGGCGACAACACCGGGCGCATCGTCGACTCACAAGCCCTTCCGGAGCACGCCTACGCAGACATCGACCCTCAGGTCTGCGACGGCCCGCTGGAGCTCGGCCTGGTCCACGTGACGCGCATGCCCGGATGCCGCGAGGAGCTGGCACATCTCGGGGTCAAAGACGTCCTCTGGGTCGGCTTCCGCAACGGCGCCGACCACGTCGCCCAGCTGGACCTGACTCGCTACCGACAGGAGTTCTCGGAGCGTGACAAGGCGGTGCTGCGGATGATCGCCCCGGCCCTGCAACGGCTCATGCGAGAGCGGCCGACCCCGAGGCTGCCGGACTCGTTGACGCTCCAGGAGCGCCGGGTGCTGATGCACGTCGCGGCGGGCCGCTCCAACGCGGACATCGCCGACCGCCTGTTCATCGCCGAGAGCACGGTCCGCAAGCACCTCGAGCACAGCTTCCGCAAGCTCGGCGTGACCAGCCGCCTCGCGGCGGTGGCGGCTCTGCAGGGTCGGGACGAGCCGGGGCTGGATCTCCGGGAACGGATCGCGAGGTACGCCTGAACGCGAATACCCGTGGCGGCGCTCGCGACGGAGAGTCATCGGTGGCAGATCCACTACCGGACAGGGGTAGCCACCATGGCCAGGACAACGCCACGCAAGAGCACGATCCGGTGCGCGACCGGGTTCGCGGCGCTGTCGGTGGGCCTGGTGACCACCACGGCCTGCGGGCTGGGACAGGTCTCCGGTCACGACCACCCCGGCCCGCAGCACGCGTACGACACGGCCTCCCCCGCGCCGCGAGCGGTGGTTCCCGTCCGGGTCCGCGCGCACATGGGACGCCCCGGTGTCGTTGCGCGCGATGCGGCTACCAGCTGAGCGGAGTCGGCGTCCGGGTCAGGCCAGCCCCCCGACGACCTCTTCCACCGCAGTCAGCACCGCACCCGACGCGACCAGCTGGACGGCAGTCTCGATCTCGGGCGAGAGGTGGCGGTCGGGGCCGGGACCCTCGATCCCGGACGAGCGGAGCAGCCGGACCACGGCGGCGGTCGCGGGCGACGGCTCGAGCGGCGCGCGCAGGTCGAGGGCACGGGCCGCGGTGAGCACCTCGACGGCGATCACCCGGGTCAGCCCGTCGACCGAGCGGCGCAGCTTGCGCGCGGCCGACCAGCCCATCGAGACGTGGTCCTCCTGCATCGCGCTGGAGGGGATCGAGTCGACCGAGGCGGGGACCGCGAGCCGCTTCAGCTCGGAGACGATCGCGGCCTGCGTGTACTGCGCGATCATGTGGCCGCTGTCGACGCCCGGGTCGCCGGCGAGGAACGGCGGCAGTCCGTGGTTGCGGGCCTTGTCGAGGAACCGGTCCGTACGCCGCTCGCTGATCGACGCCACGTCGGCGGCGACGATGGCCAGGAAGTCGAGCACGTAGCCGACCGGGGCGCCGTGGAAGTTGCCGTTGGACTCGACCCGGCCCTCCTCGGCGAGCACTACGGGGTTGTCGACCGCCGAGGCGAGCTCGCGGCCGGCCACGGTCGCGGCGTGCTCGACGGTGTCACGGGCCGCGCCGTGCACCTGCGGCGAGCACCGCAGCGAGTAGGCGTCCTGGACCCGGTTGCAGTCCGGCCCGCGGTGCGAGGCGACGACGCCGGAGTCGGCGAGCAGGGCGACCAGGTTCGCCGCGGAGAGTGCCTGGCCGGGGTGCGGCCGGATGGCCTGCAGCTCGGGCGCGAACACCCGGTCCGTGGCCAGCTGGCCCTCGACCGACATCGCGGCGGCGACGTCCGCCGTACGCAGCAGCCGTCGCAGGTCGGCGATCGCCATGACCAGCATGCCGAGCATGCCGTCGGTCCCGTTGATCAGGGCGAGACCCTCCTTGGCGGCCAGCTCGACCGGCGTGAGCCCGGCCGCGGTGAGCGCCTCGGCGGCCGGCACGAGGGCGCCGGACGCGTCGCGGACCGTGCCCTCGCCCATCAGCGCCAGGGCGCAATGTGCCAGTGGCGCGAGGTCTCCGGAGCAGCCGAGCGAGCCGTACTCGTGCACCACCGGCGTGATGCCGTGCGAGATCATGTCGGCCAGCAGCTGAGCGGTCTCGCGGCGTACGCCGGTGTGCCCGGTCGCCAGCGTCGAGAGCCGCAGCAGCATCAGCGCGCGGACCACCTCGCGCTCCACCTCGGGGCCGGAGCCGGCGGCGTGCGAGCGGACCAGCGACCGCTGGAGCTGGGCGCGCATCTCGGTCGGGATGTGCCGGGTGGCGAGCGCGCCGAACCCGGTCGAGATGCCGTAGGCCGGCGTGGGGGCGGCGGCGAGCTCCTCGACCACCGAGCGAGCCCGGTCGATCGCGGCCAGGGCCGCGTCGCTGAGCACCACCGGCGCCTCGTCGCGGGCGACGGCCACGACGTCCTCGGGTGCCAGCGCGCCGACGTCGACGGTGACCGCTGCCGGGCGGGCGGTCCTGGGCGCGGAGGTCATGGTGGCCATGGGGCCATCCAAACGCGCGCACCGGTACGCGGCCAGAGGGGTCGCCCGGCGACTGTCTCGGATCTCAGACTGTCTGCCTCGTCACTGACCAGCCACCGAGAAAGGGACCGCCCGACGAGTCCACTCGGCGTTCAATCGTCGGGTGACCGCCACCGTCGACCGGGCCGCCGAGGTCGGGGTTCGCCGGCGCTGGGCGATGCTGGCGGCGAGCACCGTGGCCCAGGCGTCGACCGCGGTGATGGTGCACGGCCCGGCGTTCCTGATCCCGGTGCTGCACGAGCGCGAGGGGCTGACCCTGGCGCAGGCCGGTCTGGTCGCAGCCGCACCGATGGCCGGGGTGATGCTGGCACTGGTGCCGTGGGGTGTCGTGACCGACCGCCGCGGGGAGCGGCTGGTGCTGCTGGCCGGCCTGGTGGGCGCGGTCGTGTTCGGCTCGCTCGCGGCGATGTCCGGCTCGGTGGTGATGCTCGCGCTCGGGCTCGGGCTGGCCGGCCTCGCGGCGGCCAGCACCAACGTCGCGAGCGGCCGGGTCGTCGTCGGCTGGTTCCCAGCTGGGCGGCGCGGCCTCGCGATGGGCATCCGGCAGATGGCTCAGCCGGTCGGCGTTGGCGTCGCTGCCGCGACCATGGCCGTGGTCGCCGACCGGCACGGGCCGTACGTCGCGGTGTGGATCCCGGTCGTCGCCTGCGGGATGGCCGCGCTCCTGGTCGCGCTCGTCGTGCTCGACCCTCCCCGGCCGGCGAGCGGGCCGACCGCGGCACCCAACCCCTACCGGGCGGACCGCTACCTGCAACGCATCCACGGGGTGTCGGTGCTGCTGGTGGTCCCGCAGTTCGTCGTCTGGACCTTCGCGCTCGTCTGGCTGGTCCAGGACCGGCACTGGTCGCCGGCCGCGGCAGGCGCCCTGGTCGCGGGAGCCCAGGTGGCCGGTGCGCTCGGCCGGATCGCCGCCGGCCAGCTCTCCGACGTGGTGGCCAGCCGGATGCGGCCGCTGCGCTGGGTCACGATGGCGGCGGCCGCGACCATGCTGCTGCTCGGCGCGACGGCCGGGCTGGACCTGGCCCTCGCCGTACCCCTCATCGTCGTCGCCACCGCGGTGACGGTGGCCGACAACGGGCTGGCGTTCACCGCGGTCGCCGAGCGGGCCGGACCGTTCTGGTCCGGCCGCGCCCTCGGCGTGCAGAACACCGCCCAGTTCCTCGCCGCGGCCGCGGTCCCGCCCCTCGCGGGGCTGACCGTGACCGGGCTCGGCTATCCGGCGACGTTCGCGCTTGCGGCGGTGTTCCCGCTGGCCGCACTGGCGATGGTGCCGGTCAAGGACGAGCGCGAGCTGTCCTGACGTCGCTCGCGTCGGCCGCGGCCGACGCGGTGGCCCAGCTGCACCAGCCCGAAGCCGACCAGGAAGATCGTGAGCGTGACGATCCCGTAGGACAGCGGGAACTCGTTCGACTCGAAGGCCGGGTTCTTGCTCTCGTTGATGGAGTCCAGGGTCAGGTAGAGCGTCTGGTAGACGAACGCCCACAGGTAGGCGATCGCGTAGGTGGTGTTGGCCGCGAGCCGGCTGCGCAGGAAGAAGCCGAGCGGGAACGCGGCGAGGATGGTGACGACGGCGATCATCGGTGGCCCTCAGTCCGTGACGGGCGCGGGGCGCCGGTCGCCGGAGAACATGAGGACCACAGCCACGACGGTCAGCACCACGCTGAAGCCGACCAGCGCCTTGATGGCCATCGGAACGTCGACGAAGAACGCCGGCAGCCCGGTCAGCGTGATCACGATGATCGCGCCCGCGGCGACCCGCAGCGCCGCCCGGTTGCCGCGCCAGGCCAGGATCCCGGCGACCAGTGCGACAACGCCGAGGACGCTGCCCACGACGAGGATGGCCAGCGGCGGCCCTTCCTCGCCGTCGGGCGCCGGGAAGAGGACGGACGGGATGTTGGAGAGCCCGTAGAACATGCAGATGGCCAGGCCGACCTTCTGCTTGCCGGTGACGCGAGCCCGGGACGGGGTGATCGTGGTGCTGGACATGGCTACCTCCGAGGTGAGTCGTGGTTGATGGCACCACCGTCGGCCCGGGCCGAGTCCCCTCCCCAGAGCATCCCCTCCCCTGGGCTTCCCGGCCAGCCCGTCGAAGCGGGAACTTCTTCCCAAGCGCTCCCGGACCCGCTACCGCGATGATGGGTAGGTGGTCACCACCGAGCCGATCCGCGTGCTGCTCGCCGACGACCACCCCGTCGTGCGTCGCGGGCTGGCCGCGCTGCTCGGCACCCTCGAGGGCTTCGAGGTGGTCGGGGAGGCCGAGGACGGCGAGGCGGCGGTCCGCGAGACCCAGCTGACCAAGCCCGACGTGGTCCTGATGGACGTGCGGATGCCCGGCATCGACGGCGTCGAGGCGACCCGCCGGATCCGCAAGGCGGTCCCGGAGACGGCCGTGCTCGTCCTCACGATGTACGACGAGGACGCCACCGTCTTCACCGCCATGCAGGCCGGGGCCCGCGGCTACCTGCTCAAGGGCGCCGAGCAGGACGAGATCGCCGACGCCATCAGGGCCGTGGTGCGCGGCCAGGCGATCTTCGGCGCCGCGATCGCGTCCCGGATGCTCGAGCACTTCGCGAACCCGCCCGGAGCCGCGGCGCCCGACGACCCGTTCCCCGAGCTCACCGCACGGGAGAAGGAGATCCTCGAGCTGCTCGCCCACGGTCGGCGTACCGCGGAGATCGCCGCGACCCTGCACCTCTCGCCGAAGACGGTCAGCAACAACCTGACCACGATCTTCGCCAAGCTGGAGGTGGCCGACCGGACCGCCGCGGTGATCCGGGCCCGCGAGCACGGTCTGGGCGGCTAGGCCGTGGAGTCGTTCGACCTGGCCATCGCCATCGTCGCGGTGTCGACGGGCGGGTCGGGGCTCGCGCTGCTGCTCAAGCGTCAAGCGGTGGTCTCGGCCGCGCTGCTCGTCCTGGCCGGAGGAGCCGCCGTCCCCGCGGCCGTGCTGCTGGCGTCGGGGCACGACGACGCGGGCACGTTCGCGGCTCTGCTCGCGGTGTCGGTGCTCGGCCCCGCCGCGCTCGCCACCTACCCGCGGCTCCGGTGGCGGCACCCCCTCGACTTCGTCAGCCTCGTGGTCATCGTCGGCTGCGGGCTCGTGGGGGTCGTCTACGCCGACCCGGGGGCTGCCGGGCTGATGGGGCTGATCCAGGGCTGCGCCCTCCTGGTCCACACCTGGTGGCGGATCGAGGTCTCCGCGGAGCGTGAGCGCCGTGCCCTCGTGTGGATGTCGCTCGCTCTCGTGCTCAGCGGGCTGCTCTACTTCTTCGCCGTGTTCTCGGCCGAGAACGTGGCCAGTGACACGTTGCCGACCCTGGCGACGGCTGTCTTCGCCCTCGTCGGCCCGGCGATGTACGTCGGGGCGACGCTCCCCGACCTCGTCGACGTCCGCGGTCTCGTGGTCAGGACGGTCGTGCACGGTGCCGCGCTGGTCACCGTGATGTCGCTCTTCGTGCTCGCCCTCGCCCTGCTCGACGGCGCTGGCGCGCACGAGCTCAACACCGGCGCGCAGGCGCTGATCGCGGCGCTGTGCGCGACGGCCTACCAGCCGACGTGCGTGCTGCTCCGCGGCGTCGTGGACCAGCTGCTGTTCGGCGAGCGGCCGGACCCGCTCGGCGCCGCGTCGGAGGTGGCCGGCCGGATCGGCTCGGACCCCGTGGTCGCTCTTCGGGCGATCCGCGAGGCGCTGGTCATCCCGTACGCCGCGGTGCTGGTCGACGGCGTGCCATTGGCGTCGTCGGGCAGCGAGACCACGCACACCCGCAGCCTCGACCTCGACGGGGCCGGCGAGCTGGTGGTCGGGCTGCGGCCGGGCGACCTGTCGTTCTCGCCCGGCGACGAGCAGGTGCTCCGGCTGACCGTGCCCCTCCTGGCCCAGACGCTCCGCGCGCGGGCGCTCGCGGAGGACCTCATCGAGTCCCGCGGCCAGACCATCGCCGCGGTCGCGGAGGAACGCCGCCGGCTGCGCCGCGAGCTGCACGACGGTCTCGGGCCGCGGCTGTCCGGAGTGGCGTTCACCTCCGACGCCGCGCGCAACCTGATCCGCACCGACCCGGCCGCCGCCGAGGCGATGGTGGCCCAGCTGCGCGCCGACACGGTGGTCGCGATCGAGGAGATCCGGCGGATGGTCTACGCGATGCGGCCACCGGCTCTAGACGAGCTCGGCCTGGTCCCCGCCCTCCGTCAGCAGGCGGTCGGGCTGCGCAACCGGGACGGCGACCCGGTCGCCGTCGACGTCACCGCCCCCGAGGAGTTCCCCGACCTGCCGGCGGCTGTCGAGGTGGCGGCGTACCGGATCGTCACCGAGGCGCTCACCAACGTGGCCCGGCACAGCACCAGCGCCTCGGCGTCGGTGCGGCTGGACCCGGCTGCCGACGGGCTGCACCTCGAGGTCACCGACCGGGGCCGCAGCGGCGCGTGGCGGGCCGGCGTCGGCCTCGCCTCCATGCGCGAGCGGGCCACGGAGCTGGGCGGGACCCTCGAGGCGGGGCCTGGTCCGGGCGGTGGCCGGGTGGCGGCACTGCTGCCGCTCTGAATGCTCCTGCTCCGACGGGGTACCGGTCCGGCTCGCGGGGGGAATTGGAGCAGAGCAATGTCGAACACAGTCGCCATGATCATCGTCATCGTGGCCGTCGTAGTCGTGATCGCCGTCGTGGCGGTCCTGCTGTCGCGGACCCGCGGCCGGGAGCGCCGCGCTCGTGAGGCCAACGAGCTGCGCACGCAGGCGGCGGCACAGTCCACCGACGTGGATCTGGCGCAGCGAGAAGCCGCTGCGAAGCAGGCTGCTGCTGACCAGGCCCGCGCGGACGCCGAGCTCGCCGAAGCCCGGGCCACCCAGGCAGAGCGCGAGCTGATGCAGACCGACGCGCAGCGGGAGGACGCGATCCGCGAAGCCGACCGGCTCGACCCGTCGGTCGACCACACGGACACGGACTACCAGCCGGGCGACGTGTCGCCCCCGCGCCAGCGTCCCTAGTCCCAGTCTGGCTCTAGCCTCTGGGCATGGCCCAGGTCCCCGCGGCGACGCGCACGCTGCGGGTGCTGAGGTACCTCGCCAGCCAGCCCGACCCGGTGCCGCTCGACGCGATCGCCCGGGCGTGCGACCTGCCCCGGAGCTCGGCGTACCACCTGGTCACGGCCATGGTCGCCGAGGGGTTCGTCGTGCACCTGGGCGACGAGCACCGCTACGGGCTCGGGGTGGCGGCGTTCGAGGTGGGGAGCGGGTACGCGCGACAGGGTCCGCTGCAGCGGATCGCCCGGCGCCCGTTGGCCGAGCTGGTCGACCGGACCCGGCAGAGCGCGCACCTGGCGGTGCTGCACGGCAGCGACGTCCTGTACGTCCTCGAGGAGCGAGCACCTGGCCGGCCGCCGCTGGTCACCGACGTCGGTGTCCGGCTCCCCGCGCACCTGACCGCGAGCGGCCGGGCGGTGCTTGCGCACCTGTCGGCCGCGCAGGTGCGGGCGCTCTTCCCTTCGTCCGCCGCCTTCGTGGAGCGGCACGGCACCGGGCCGACCTCGTTGAGCTCGCTGCGGTCGCTGCTGACCGAGACCCGGCAGCGCGGGTACGCCGTCGAGGCCGGCGAGGTCACGCCGGGGCTGTCCAGCGTCGCCGCAGCGGTGCTCGACCACAACGGCCACCCACTGGCGGGGGTCGCGGTGACCTACGCCGAGGGCGAAGCGGAGGCTGCGACGCTCGCGACCGACGTGCGCCGGACGGCCGGGCTGCTGAGCACCCGGCTGGGTGGGCGTCGCTGACGTTCCTGGCCTGGTCGTCACAGATCGGTGAGTGCGCCGGGCGGTGGGTCGCCGGCGCGTCGAAGGTGGCGCGAGCGTCGCTCCGCGTGACCTCCGGCTGGTCACGACGTTCCTTTCGGCATGGACGGTCATGCGGTTCGACGCCTCGTGTGGGCGACGGTGCTGGCGGCCGCGCTGGTGGTCGGGACCATCGCGCTGCCGTCGTACGCGAAGGGCCACCGGCAGGGCACGCTGCAGTCGAAGATGGACGCGCGGAAGCAGCGCAGCCTCGAGGCCCGGCCGCACGTCGACCCACCGGGCACCCCACCCCACAACCACAACGACCCCAAGACCAAGAACGCCGTCTCCCGCGCCGGTGAGACCGGCAAGGACGTCCGCGACCCGAGCACGTTCCTGACCCGCGCCCGGGCGGCGTCGGCGGTGGCGGCCCAGCGGAGGATGCAGGAGCCGACCCTCTCGCACGTCCGGGTGATGCAGAAGCGGCTCGAGCACCCTCAGGACCGCTACGCCATGGCCAACGGCTGCTACCGCCTCGGCGGGCAGGAGATCTACTTCAAGCCGACCGACCTCGGGCAGTACCTGCTCTACACGACCGACCGGCGGTTCCTCGTCAACGGCGGCAAGCTGGCGGCGCCGAGCGACGCGACGATCTGGACGGCCCAGCCGCGGGGGCAAGGCTTCACGTTCGCCAACGCCGGCCAGCAGCTCGTGCTCGGCGGCAAGGACACCTTCCGGCCGACGAAGACCACGGGCTGCGCCACCTACCCGGAGGCGGGCGTCGACGTCTCGGGCAAGCCGCACGCCGGCGTGACGTCGTACCAGGAAGTGCGGGGGTACGTCGACGCGCACACCCACGGCATGGCCTTCGAGTTCCTCGGCGGCGACGCGCACTGCGGCAAGCCGTGGGATCGGTTCGGTGCGCCGTACGCCCTGGTCGACTGCCCCGACCACGTGGTCACCGGCGGGTTCGGCGGGGTGCTCGAGGACGCGCTGTCCGGGAAGCCCCACCACGACCCGATCGGCTGGCCGACGTTCAAGGACTGGCCGGCGCCCAACTCGCTGACCCACGAGGGCACCTACTACAAGTGGCTCGAGCGGTCGTGGCGCGGCGGCCAGCGGATCTTCGTGAACCTGCTGGTCGAGAACAACCAGCTCTGCATGCTCTACCCGATCAAGCGGAACTCGTGCGACGACATGGACTCGGTCCGGCTCCAGGCGCACGACATGTACAAGATGCAGGACTACATCGACGCCCAGTTCGGTGGGCCGGGCAAGGGCTTCTACCGGATCGTGAAGAGCCCGTTCCAGGCGCGGAAGGTGATCAACGCCGGGAAGATGGCGGTGGTCATGGGCATCGAGACGTCGGTGCCGTTCGGGTGCTCGATGAAGCTCGACGTGCCGACCTGCTCGATCTCCGACATCGACCGCCAGCTCGACGAGGTGCGCAAGCTCGGCGTGCGCCAGATGGAGCTGGTCAACAAGTTCGACAACGCGCTGGCCGGCGTGGCCGGCGACACCGGCACCGTGGGCACCCTCGTCAACGCGGCGAACTTCCTCGAGACCGGGTCGTTCTGGGACATGCGGCACTGCGAGCCGGTCGACGGCGAGAGCCACGACAAGGACCAGGTCGCGGCCCCGGGCATCGACGCCGGGCAGCAGGACGCGCTGTTCGGGGCCATCGCCCAGCTCGGACTGCCGACCATCGCGCTGCCGCTCTACCCGCCGCCCGACCACTGCAACTCGCGCGGCCTCACCACGCTCGGCGAGCACACGATCAAGGCGCTGGCCCAGCGGCACATGATCTTCGACCCCGACCACATGTCGGTGAAGGCCCGCTCGTCGGCGCTCGACACGATCGACGAGCTCGGCTACCACGGCGTCGTCTCCTCGCACTCGTGGGCGACCCCGGACGCCTACCCGCGGATCTACCAGGAGGGCGGGTTCATCACGCCGTACGCCGGAGACTCCACCGGTTTCGTCGACAAGTGGCGCACCCACGTCGGTTGGGCGGACCCGCGCTACTACTGGGGCATCGGGTACGGCGCGGACATGAACGGCCTCGGCGCGCAGGGCAACCCTCGCGGCGCTTCGGTCTCGAACCCCGTGACGTATCCGTTCAAGGGCATCGAGGGCGCCACCATCCGGCGCCAGACGGCCGGTCTCCGCACCTGGGACATCAACACCGACGGCGTCGCACAGTACGGCCTCTACCCCGACTGGATCCAGGACCTCGCCCAGGTCGCAGGCGCTCAGAGTGCCGCCGACGGCAGGAACATCACCGAGGACATCTCCCGCGGCCCGGAGGCCTACCTCCAGATGTGGGAGCGCGCCGAGGGCATCAAGCCCGACTCGTGCCGCAACCCGTCGCTACGCCGACACGTCTCAGCCGTCTCGCGCTTGATCCACCCAGGCATGTCCACGCGCGCGGTGATGAACGCCGTCGGCCAGCCCTACACCCGCCTCGGCCGCACCTTCGGGTTCTGCGCCAAGGACAAGGGCCACCCGACGGTGCGGATGACCGTGACGTTCACGCCGGGCGGAAAGGTGGTCTCGCTGCGTCGCGGCCGCTAACGGCGCGGGGACGGCACCCTGCGCTGGGGCGCCACCGGCACGGGACGCTCGAGGCAGGCGACGGGGAGCAGGAACCAGTGCCGACGCACGCAGCCGATCTTGGCGTGCTCGACCGGACCGTCGGTGCTCTCCATGACCGCGCGCCACTGCACCTCGGCCAACGCACCGCACTCGGGACAGAGCGTCGTGTCCATGTCGCACCTCCGGGTCACTCCTGTTCTCGACCAAGAGCCTCCCGACGGCGTGCAGATACACGACCCGGTGCGCGTCTCGGCACGGCTGCCGCTCTGAGCGGTCGGACGCTCAGTCTTCGTCGCAGGCGATGCCGCAGATGGTCAGCACCCGCCGGGAGATCGATCCGTCGGCCGCGACGAACGTGACGGAGGCGTCGTTCTTGGCCGCGGCGTTCCGCGCCCCGGCCAGGACGCCGATGGCGACGCTCGGGAGGAAGTCCACGTCGGTGAGATTGATCCTGAGCTCACCGACCAGGTCGGCCGTGATGGCCCGCAGCAGGTCACGCAGCTCGATCGAGGCTGCCTCGTCCACCTCTCCGTGCAGAGTCAGGGTCTGGCCGGCCGCGGAGAGGTCGTAGGTGAACGGACGCTGCGTCATGGGCCCGAGGCTAGCGAGGGATGCGCCGATCCGTCCGTCTGTCGTGGCCTGACCAGCGACTACGGTGTGGAAGTGGCAACGGCCGATCAGCTGAACGTCCAGGTCTCAGGACCCTCGGACGGCCAGCCAATGCTGTTCGTGCACGGCTTCGGGTGCGACCAGCACATGTGGCGCCTCGTCGCGCCCGCCTTCGAGCCCGACCACCGGGTGGTGACCTTCGACCTCGTCGGCGCCGGCGGCTCGGACCCGGCCGCCTGGGACCCCGCGCGGTACGTCTCCCTGGACGCGTACGCCGACGACATCCTCGGCGTCGTCCACGAGCTGGATCTGCACGACGTGGTGCTGGTCGGCCACTCGGTCTCGGCGATGACCGGCCTGCTCGCCGCGGTGGCCGAGCCGGATCGCTTCGCCGGGTTGGTCCTGGTCGGCCCGTCGCCGCGCTACATCGACGAGGGCGACTACCGCGGTGGTTTCACCGAGGCCGACATCACCGAGCTGCTGGCCTCGCTCGACAGCAACTACCTCGGCTGGTCCGCCGCCATGGCCCCGGTGATCATGGCCAACCCGGAGCGGCCCGCGCTCGGCGAGGAGCTGACCACCAGCTTCTGCCGGATGGACCCGAACGTCGCCCGGCAGTTCGCCCGGGTCACCTTCCTGAGCGACTGCCGCGACGCGCTCCCCCGCGTGACGGTCCCGACCGTGGTCCTGCAGTGCCGCCACGACGTCATCGCCCCCGTCGAGGTCGGACAGTACGTCGCCGACACCATCCCGCAGGCCCGCCTGGTGCTGCTCGACGCCACCGGGCACTGCCCGCACCTCAGCGCCCCCGACGACACCATCACGGCCATCCGCGACTTCCTGGGGTCCGCCGTGCCGGCCCCCGCGTGACTGCGGCCGAGTCCGACGAGCGCTCCGACCGGGCCCGGGCGGCGTTCCTCGACGCCCTCGTCCACGACGACCCGGTCGCGCTCTACGACTCGGCGCCGTGCGGCTTCCTCACCACCACCCCGGATGGTCTCATCGTCAAGACCAACGCGACCTTCCGCACGTGGGTCCAGCGCGAAGCCTCGGAGATGGTGGGCGCAGCCACCTTCTCCGACCTCCTCACCGTCGGCAGCCGGTTGTACTACGGGACCCACCTCGGCCCCTCGCTCCTGATGTCCGGCCGGATCCAGGAGGTCGCCCTCGACCTGGTCCGCGCGGACGGCACCCTGCTCCCGGTCCTGGTCAACGCCTCGTTGGCCCGAGGCGACGACGGCCACCCTCGCGCCGTCAGGTTCGCGGTCTTCGACGCCACCGAGCGCCGCAGCTACGAGCGCGAGCTGCTCGAGGCCAAGCAGCGCGCGGAAGCCTCCGAACGGGAGGCTCGGGAGCTTGCCCGAACCCTGCAGCAGACCCTCATCCCGCCGACGCCGCCGACCATCCCAGGGCTGAGGCTCGCCACCGCCTACCACCCGGCCGGCCACGGCACCGAGGTCGGCGGCGACTTCTACGACGTGTTCCGGGTAGGTCCCGACGACTGGGTGATCACCCTCGGCGACGTGTGCGGCAAGGGCTACGAGGCCGCCGTCGTCACCACCCTCGTTCGGCACACCGTTCGCGCGCTGTGTGTCGGCGAGGAGCGACCGAGCGCAGTCCTCGCTGGTCTCGACGAGGTTCTCCACCAGCACCCCACCGACCGCTTCTGCACCGCCGTGCTCGTGCGGCTCAGGCGCGATGGTGACAGCTGGCGGGTCACCCTGGCTCTCGGTGGCCACCCTCAACCGCTACTGCTCCGGCACGGACGTGGACCCGAACCCTGCGGCAAGCACGGCCCGCTCCTGGGAGTGGTCGACCACGCGACCTTCGAGGACACGACCTTGCGGCTCGACCCAGGTGACGCGCTGCTCCTTCACACCGACGGGGTGATCGAGGGACGCCACGGCAGCGACCTCTACGGAGAGCACCGCCTGATGGCGACGGCCCGGCGCGTCGGCCCGGACCCCGCTGCGCTCGTCGACTCACTCGTCCGCGAGGTGCTCGAGTTCCAGGACGGCACCCTGCGCGACGACGTCGCCATGGTCGCGTTCGGCCCGCCGCCTTCCTGACCCATTGACGGTGCGAGCACTCCAAGCCTTCAGGAGCGCTCGAGACGCCGGTAGGTCAGCTCGAGGTCGAGCTCCCAGGAGGCGCCGTCGTCCTCCGAGCGCTCCGCCCGGCCGGTGATCGTGGAGCCGTCGGGGCCGAAGGTGCCGGTGAACCGCTGCCCGAACGACGGGTCGTCGTTCCAGTAGCGCCAGCCATCGGCGGTGAGCGAGACCGCGAAGGTCCGGTGCTTGCCGCGCGGGTCGAAGTAGTGCATCGCCGGCTCGCCGTCGACGACCCCGGTGACCATGACCGCGTCCGGCATCTCCGGGTGCTCGTAGTGCGTGCGCTGGAGCAGGAAGTGCTGGTCCGCGAGCCACTCGAACGCCGTCAGACCACGGATGTCATCACCGGGCAACAACGGATGACGGGCCTCTATCGACCAGACGCCGACCAGTCGCTCCCAGCCCTCGAACTCGGGGTGCTCGACCTGCATGTCCATCGCGTGCTCCCTCTCAGTGGCGGCGGCGCTCACCCCACAGGTACCCGCTCACTGCACCCGGCCCGACGCGAAGGCGGTCGCGGCGTTGCCGGCGGCGTCCTGCACCACCAGGCCCATGTCGAACTGCGACTTCGCCGGCATCCGCGCGAAGTCGACCCGCAGGTCCTCGGTCACCCGGATCGACTGCGTGGACAGCACCTGCTCGTAGTTGCTGGAGCTCGGCACGAAGACGTACGGCGTCAGCGTGCCGCCGACCTGGAGCGAGACGCCCGCGCTCGACCCGGTGCTCGCGTCCACGATGCTCACGCTCTGGATCTGGCCGGCGCTGCTGAGCAGCACCCGGACGCCGACGTCGCTGACGCCGCCGTTGGGTGCGGTGTACTGCGCCAGGAAGTTGCCGAGCAGGCCGCCGGACTGGGCCTGGTAGACCGTGGTCGCCGGCGCGACGGTCCGACCGTCGGTCAGGGCGGTCAGGGCGTAGTTCCATACCCCCTGCACCTGACCCGGTCCGCCCGCGTCGAGGTAGGCGGGGAGGATCAGCCCGAGCGCCGACTGCTGACCCCCGAGCCCGGTGAAGACGTAGGTCTCCGCACTGGTGACGTTGGCGCGCGAGCCGTCGGTGAGCTGCGCGGCGATCTTGATGCCGGACGCGTCGGCCTGGAGGATCTGCGCCTGCGACGAGGCGAACCGCACGCCCGCGCCGTTGTCGCCCTGGGACGAGGCGGCGCTCTGGACGAACGCCTCGACGAACTCCCTCCATCCCTGCGGCTCGGTGCCGTCGCCGAGCACGGACTGGTTCACGTTCCGCGGGTTCGCCGGCAGGTAGACGTTGATGCCGGTCGCCTGCTGCGTGCCCTGGCCGGTCGCCTGCACGCTGACCGCACGGTCGACGGCCGCGGACACCGCGTCCCGGGCCACGGCGACGTCGTCCGGAACTCCGGTGAGGTGCTTCATGAAGTCGCCGAGGTCCACGAGGTCGAGCGACTCGCCCTCCAGACCGGGGAAGCCGGCCACGAACTCCAGCGCCTGCGCCCGGGCTCGCGCGACAGCAGTCGTGATCTCAGGCATGTGCGCGACAGCGGTCTGGCTGAACGACACCAGCGCAGCGTCGAGGTTCGCGACGGCGTCGCCGTCCACGACCGACATCGCGACGAGGTCGCGGTAGGCCTGGCCGCCGGGCTGCACGGCGATGCTGTCGAGCAGGTCGACGTAGCCCTGCACGAAGGCGCCCGCGACGTCCTGGCCGTTGCCGCCCTGGCCCATCGCCGGGAACGACGCCGGAGCCAGCGGGTGGGCGATCATGATCTCTTCCGAGCCGGCGAGCCACTTGCCGAGCGGCGCCAGCGCGGAGACGGTCTCGTAGTTGGCCATGAGGCACGCGGCCTGGTTGATCACGTCGAAGCGGTCGATGCCGGCCTTCTGCATGCCGGTGATCAGCCCCTCCCGCATCTCCGGAACGGTGAGCTCCTGGGTACCGGGAGGCCCGGTGTCGACGTACCCGCCGGTGTTGCCTCCGCCGTGGTCGAAGAAGGTGAAGCCGTAGTGCTTGGCCGGGAACTTGTCGGCGGCCTCGGCGACGAACGACGCGAGCACGTCCGGCCGGCCCATCGAGACCTCGCCGAGGTCACGGACCTCGTTGTACCGGCCGTCCTCGAGCACCAGCAGCTTGGCGGTGCTGAAGTCGCCGACACCGGGGACCTGCGACGTGGGTGCATCGGTGTCGGTGCGCTCCGGGAGGTCCAGCAGTACGACGACGTTGACGCCGTCCTCGTCGGCGAGCTGGGCGATCTCGGTGAGGTTCTCGACCATCAGCTGCGGCACCGACGCGGTGTCCCCGACGGCGTAGACCATCATCGTCCAGTCCGCGACCTCCCCTTGATCGGGCCCAGCGTCGTCGGCCGCCGCCACCGCCTTGCTGGTGGTGCCGAGGCCGGTGACGAGCGAGGCCGCGCCGGCCGCCACCAGGGTTGCGACCAGCCCGGCCAGCCGTCGGCCGGTCCGCGGGGAGTGTGTCCTCACCAGGTGTTCCTCCGTGTCTGGTCGCCGGTCAGAACGTGCTGACCAGCGTGTTGAACATCTGGTCGTAGCCCTCGATCAGGGCGTCGGTCAGCTGGCCCTCCTGGTACAGGGTGAACGCCGTGACGCCGCTGCCGTCCTGGAGCACGAAGTAGTAGGCGAAGCCGTTCAGCGGGACGGTGCCACCCTGCTGGGTGGCCAGCGCGCCCTGGAAGCCGAGCACCACGCACTGCACGACAGCCGAGCTCGGGAGCTGCGCCTCGGTCGGCTCGCTGATCGCGAGGTCCTGGATGCCCATGCTCTGGATGCCGTCGAGGTTCTCGGTGATCATCGCGTTCACGTCGGTCGGCGCCGGGTTGATGATGGCGAAGAAGTAGCCGCCGTCACCGAACACCTGGACGAACCCGTCCAGCTGCTGCTCGACCTCGTAGCCGTCGGGCTTCTGGAAGCTGATGTCGCCTCCGACGACCACCGTGCTGTCGTCACCCGTCGTCGTGCCGATGCCGCCGCTGCCGTCGTCCGGATCGGGCGAGGTCGTGGCGTCGAACGCCCCGTAGAGCGAGGGCTCGGCGCCTGACGACGCACCCTCGGACGCGTCGGGGGACGGGCCCGGCGCCGGGACCGGGGACGGAGCGGGCTCCGTCGTCGGTCCGGACCCGACCTGGGTCTGCAGGTCGATGGGGGAGCTGGCGGGCGGCGTGTCCGCGTCGGCGGCAGCCGCGGCCGCCGCCTGGCCGACCACACCCGCGACCACGATCGTCGCGGCCACGGCGCCGACCACCAGCGCCATCCTCTTGTTGTCCTGCGGTGCGACTCCCTCGGGCGTCGGCTTCAGTGACGGCCGTGGGGCATCCAGCGCCACGGTGTCGTCGACCCGGTTGCGCGCCCTGGTCACCTTGCTGCCGGCGCGCACCGACGTGCCGCACGCGACGCAGAAGTTCGCGCCCTGCAGCAGCGGCATCTCGCAGGAGGGGCAGTACGCCGTCCCCTGGGCGCTGTCCTTCAGCCCGGTGCCGGTCGCCGCCGCCTCCAGCGCGGCCTCGAGGACCGCGAAGTGCAGGAGGTAGCGCAGCCGGACCACGAGTGCGGCTGCGATCAGCGCGCCCCAGACGAGGCCTACGACGGCACCCACGGTGCCCTCGATCCGAGCGGCGAAGAACAGGCCGCCCTGGAACGCGATGTTCGCGATCAGCGCCTCGGCCAGGCCCCGGAAGTAGGCCGGCTTGAAGCCGTCGTAGCCGGCGCCGAGGCCCGAGTAGCTGGCCACGGCGATGCCGGTGGCCGCGCCGTAGACGATCGGCTTGACCACTGCGGCCGAGAGGATGAGCGAGACCCAGAAGCCGGCGTTCGGCGAGTCGACCTGGCCGAAGCTGCTGAACAGCCCGCGGTTGACCACGATGGTCTCGGCCGCTGCGAAGGCGGCGCCCGCGGCGACACCGAAGGTGAGCCCGTCGATCATGTCGTCGAACTGCGGCCGGCTCGCCAGGACCAACGGCCCGACCTCCTTGAGCACCTCGCCGACGATCGGGACGAGCAGCACCAGGACCAGCAGGCTCGACCAGCGCACCCCACTCGCGCCGTTGCCGTCGAAGTTCACCGACGAGATGTTGCTGTCGAGGATCCCGGCGTGCCAGAGGAAGGTGAACCCCACGCCGAGCGCGGCCGCGGCCCCGATGGCGCCGAGCACCACGCCGATCGGCTGGTCCTCCCACTGGTTCACGTCGTACATGTAGACGACGTAGATCGCGGGGACGACCACCGCGGCCGCCACGAACGCGAAGGCCAGGAAGCCGAGCGCGCCGGCGACGACCGGGATCAGGATTCCGACCCCGAGTGCCCAGCGATAGGTCTGTGGAGCGCTGCCGGAGGCCAGCGGCATCAGGGACGTGACGAGGTTGAACGACGCGACGGGCTCGCCGGGCTGGAGCGCATAGCTCTGGCGACGCTCGCCTCCCGCACCGGCACCGGCGCTCAGCTCGGCACCGGTGGCCGGGTCGAACCGCGCACCGGGAGGTGCCACTGCTGCGCCGCCAGCGGCGGGCGTCTCGGGTGTGGTGGTCACAGTTCCTCCTGGTCAGAGCGTGCTGATCAGCGTGTTGAGCATCGTGTTGTAGCCGATCAGCAGCTTGGAGTTGGGCTTGAGCGAGCCCTTGCCGTAGAGACCGAACGCCGTCGCGCCGGTGCCGTCCTCGCGGACGAAGTAGTAGGCGAACCCCTCGACCGGGATGCTCCCGCCCTGCTGGGTGGCGAGCAGCCCCTGGAAGCTGAGGGTGGCCGCGCCGGCGACACCGGTGACCTGGATGGACTCCGGCTGGGTGATCTTCAGCTCCTCGACGCCCATGTTCTGGATGCCGGTCAGGTTGCTGGTGATCAGCTTGGGCAGCGTGGTCTTCTTCGGCGTCAGGTAGGCGAAGAAGTAGCCCTTGTAGCCGAAGACCTGGGCGTAGCCCGGCCCCGGGTCCTCGATCTTGAAGCCCTTGGGCACCAGGAACAGCACGTCGTCGCTGAGCGAGACGATGCCGCCCTTGCCGCCGGCGGCCTCGAACGTCTTGCCGTCCTCGTCACTCGCTCCGAGGCGGATCGCCGAGGTCCTGCTCAGCTCGTCCGCGCCGGACTGCGGGTCGATCGTGATCGGCGTCTCCGACGGAGGTTTCAGGTTGTCGCCCTCATCGGCAGCCGCACCCGCCGCGACCTGGCCGAGCGTCCCGCCGATGAGGATGGCGCCGACGACCGCGGCGACCACCAACGCGGTCCTCTTGTTGTCCTGCGGCGCCACCCCAGCCGGGGTCGGCCTGAGGCTCGGCTTCGCGGTCGCGGGATCGACGTCCTCGCTGCGGTTGCGGGCCCGGGTCACCTTGCTGCCGGCGCGGACCGACGTGCCGCAGACGACGCAGAAGTTGGCGCCCGCCATCAGCGGCATCTCGCACGAGGGGCAGTACGCCGTACCGCGAGCCGCGTCCTTCAGCTCGGCTCCGGTCGATGCTGCCTCGAGGGCCGCCTCGAGCACCGCGTAGTGGAGCAGGTAGCGCAGCCGCACGACCAGGGCGGCCGCGATCAGCGCGCCCCAGACCAGGCCCATGACGGCACCCGTGGTCCCCTCGTTCCGCGCCGCGAAGAACAGGCCGCCCTGGAAGAGGATGTTGGCGGCCAGGGCCTCGGCCAGGCCGCGGAAGTAGGCGGGCTTGAAGCCGTCGTAGCCCGCACCGAGACCGGAGAAGCTGGCGACCGCGATGCCGGTCGCGGCGCCGTACACGATCGGCTTGACCACCGCGGCGGACATGATCAGCGACACCCAGAAGCCGGCGTTCGGGGAGTCGACGTGGCCGAACGTCGAGAACAGGCCGCGGTTGACCACGATGGTCTCCGCGGCGGCGAACGCGGCACCCGCGGCCACACCGAAGGTCAGGCCGTCGATCATGTCGTCGAACGCCGGCAGGCGGGCCAGCAGGATCGGGCCGACCTCCTTGAGCACCTCACTCACGATCGGGACCAGGAGCACCAGCACCAGGAAGCTGGTCCAGCGGATGCCGGAGTCGGTGCCGTCGACGTCCACCGGTGCGAGGTCGTCGCCGAGGATCCCGGCGTGCCACAGGAAGGTGAACCCCACACCGAGCGCGGCCGCGGCCCCGATCGCGCCGAGCACCACCCCGACCGGCTGGTCCTCCCACTGGTTGACGTCGTACATGTAGACGACGTAGACCGCCGGCACCACCAGGGCCGCCGCGACGAACGCGAAGGCCAGGAAGCCGAGCGCGCCGGCCACCACCGGGATCAGGATCCCGAGGCCCAGCGCCCAGCGGTAGGTCTGCGGTGCCGACCCGGACGCCAGCGGCATCAGCGCGCTGACGACGTTGAACGACGCCACGGGCTCGCCGGGCTGTAGCGCGAAGCTCTGCTTGCGCTCGCCACCGCCACCGGCGTCGGCGCCGAGCAAAGCCCCGCTCACCGGGTCGAAGCGAGCGCCCGCGGGCAGCTCGGGGGTCGGGGCATCAGACATGTCGGTCATCGCACCTGTTCCTGATTTCGGCGGGCCGAGATCCCCGTGTGTCAGATGGTCAGCAATAGCGCCGTCGTGGCGGGCTGCCTGAGTGTGCCCGCGTTGTCGGGCCACCGTAAAGAACCGTCGGCGAGTTCTCGGACGACACGCGAGAAACTCCGGTTCCGTGCCGACCCCCGGAACGACGGAAGTTACTGAAAAGTAGGATTCGTCTCAGTCGGGGCTCGGCCCGGCGCGCTGCCCGTAGGCTGCCGCACGGTCGAGGAAGTCGGTCGAGAAGGGGCTGAAGCTGTGGATCTGTGGGTGCTGATCGTCGGGCTGGTCATGCTGGCCGTCGCGCTCCCCGTAGCCGGTCGACGGGTGTTCTTCCTGTTCCGGCTCATCACCAGCGGTCAGCCGGCACCGGACCGGGTCGAGAACGTCACCCATCGGCTCGGTGAGGCGGTCAAGAGCCAGGTCGTCGAGGTCTTCGCCCAGCGCAAGCTGCTCAAGTGGTCGGTGCCGGGCGCGGCGCACTTCTTCGTCTTCTGGGCCTTCGTGATCCTCGGCACGGTCTACCTGGAGGCGTTCGGGATCCTCTTCTCCCGCAACCCGGAGTGGGCGATCCCCGTCGTCGGGCACTGGGCCGTGCTCGGCTTCGCGCAGGACTTCATCGCGGTGATGGCACTGGTCGGCATCGTCACCTTCGCCGCGATCCGGCTCCAGAACGCGCCGGACAAGCTCGGCCGCAAGTCCCGGTTCAGCGGCTCCCACCTCGGTGGCGCCTGGCTGATCCTGTTCATGATCTTCAACGTCATCTGGACGATGTTCCTGTTCCGGGGCGCGTCGGTCGCGGGCGACAACTTCCCCTACGGCAACGCCGCGTTCGCCTCGCACGCGGTCGGGTCGGCGCTCGACGGGCTCTCCGAGAGCGCGACCGAGACGCTCGAGGGCATCGGCCTGCTGCTGCACATCGGCGTGATGCTGGCGTTCCTCGTGATCGTGCTGAACTCCAAGCACCTGCACATCTTCGTGGCGCCGCTGAACGTGCTCTTCGGCCGGCGTCCGGTCGCACTGGGAGCGGTCAAGCCGCTCACCTCGCAGGGCCAGCCGGTCACCCTCGACGACATCGACGACCTGGACGAGAACACCACGCTCGGCATCGGCTCGATCGAGGACTTCTCCTGGAAGGGGATGCTCGACTTCGCGACCTGTACCGAGTGCGGCCGCTGCCAGTCGCAGTGCCCCGCGTGGAACACCGAGAAGCCGCTCTCTCCCAAGATGCTGATCATGAACCTGCGCGACCACGCGTTCGCGAAGGCGCCGTACCTCCTGGCCGACGAGGGCGACCGGGCCTCCCTGCCCCAGGCCGTGCTGCGACGAGGCGGACCGCCCTCTGGTCGGTGAGACCGAGGGCCCGGCCTGGGAGCCGACCGGCGGCGCGATCATCGACACCGACGTGCTCTGGTCGTGCGTCACGTGCGGGGCCTGCGTGGAGCAGTGCCCGGTCGACATCGAGCACGTCGACCACATCGTCGACATGCGGCGCTACCAGGTGCTCGTCGAGTCCAACTTCCCCGCCGAGCTCAACCAGCTGTTCAAGGGGATGGAGAACAAGGGCAACCCCTGGAACATGTCGCCCACGGCCCGCATGGACTGGGCGCAGGGGCTGGACTTCGACGTGAAGGTCGTCGGTGAGGACGTCGAGTCGCTCGACGAGGTCGAGTGGCTGTTCTGGGTCGGCTGTGCCGGCGCCTACGAGGACCGCCAGAAGAAGACCACCCGGGCGGTGGCCGAGCTGCTGCACACGGCCGACGTGTCGTTCGCCGTGCTCGGCAACGGGGAGACCTGCAACGGTGACCAGGCCCGCCGGGCCGGCAACGAGTTCGTCTTCCAGGGTCTCGCGCAGCAGAACGTCGAGACCTTCAAGGAGTACAAGGTCAAGAAGGTCGTCTCGACCTGCGCGCACTGCTTCAACACGCTGAAGAACGAGTACAAGGACTTCGGCATCGAGCTCGAGGTCGTCCACCACACCCAGCTGCTCAACCGGCTGGTGCGCGAAGGCAGGCTGACGCCGGTCAAGGACGGCGCCGGCGCGCAGAAGCGGACGATCACCTACCACGACCCCTGCTACATCGGTCGCCACAACGGCGTCTACGCGCCGCCGCGCGAGCTGCTCCAGGTGCTGCCCGGCGCGGACTTCGTCGAGATGCCGCGCAACTCCGAGCGCTCGTTCTGCTGCGGCGCCGGCGGCGCCCGGATGTGGATGGAGGAGAACCTCGGCACCCGGATCAACGACAGCCGCACCGCCGAGGCCGTCGCCACCGGCGCCGACCAGATCGCGGTCGGCTGCCCGTTCTGCCGGGTGATGCTCTCCGACGGCCTCACCGCCGCGATCGACAAGGGCGACGCGCGCGAGGAGGTCGAGGTCCTCGACGTCGCCCAGATGCTGCTCGCGTCGGTCAAGGGCGAGCTGGCCACCCGCCGCGCACCCGGCTCGGGCGGTGTCGCACTGAAGGAGCGGCCCGAGGAGACTCGGGCCGAGCCCGAACCGGGCGACGACACCCAGACCGAGGACACGCTCACGGAGACCAGCGAGGTCGGCCCCGCCGCGAAATCCTCGGGCGGCTCTTCGCTCTTCGACACTCCCGCAGACGACGCCGCGGAGGAAGCGGACCGAGCCCGCGAAGCCGGCCGCATCGGGCGGCTCGCTGTTCGACCTCGGTGACGACGATGCCGAGCCGGAGGCGAAGGCCGAGCCGGAGCCCGAGGACGCAAAGCCTGCCGAGCCGAAGGCCGAGGTGCCGTCGGGCGGCTCGCTCTTCGACATCGAGGCGGAGGACGAGCCGGCAAGCCCGACCGAGCCGAAGGCCGAGGTGCCGTCGGGCGGCTCGCTCTTCGACATCGAGGCGGAGGACGAGCCGGTCAAGCCGGTCGAGCCCGCCGAGACCACCGCCGCCGAGGCACCCGCCGAGCCCAGCGCCGACATCGGGTCGGGCGGCTCCCTGTTCGACATCGCGGCACCCGAGGTAGTGGACGCGCCGGCAGCCGAGGAGCCCGAGCCCGAGCCGGAGGCGAAGGACGAGGCGGAGCCAGAGCCGGACGCCAAGGAGGAGAAGGAGCAGGAGGCGCCACAGCCCGAGCTCTCCGGTGGTGCCGCGCTGAGCCAGGCCGCGACGTTCACCGAGCCGGAAGCCGAGCCCGACGAGCCAGAGGCCCGATCACGATCCGGAGCCCGAGCCGGAAGAAGACAAGAAGCCCGAGGAGAAGCCGAAGCCGGCTAGCTCAGGTGAGGCACACACCCCGAAGACCGACGTCGACATCAACGAGTCGGGCTCCCTCTTCGACCTTTGATCGCATGAGCTGAACGCTGCCGCGCGTCGTACGCTCACGACGGAGGCCGGATGGACTTCGACCAGTACGTCGTTGCGCGCCGCGGCAGGCTCGTCGAGCACGCCGTCCTCCTCGGCTGCCCCGAGGACCATGCAGGCACCTACGTCGACCAGGTCCTGCTCGAGCAGCGCAGGCGGATCCGTCGCGCCGAGGACCCCGACCCGCTCGTCCACGAAGCCCTCGAACACCTGCTGGACGGCCCACCGCCGCGCCGCAGCCGGACCGGCCCGCTGGTCGCCCTCGGCCTGGTTGCCATCGCGGTCGCGGTCTGGGCGGTGCTGGCCGACCGGCCGCCGACGGAGCCGATGCCGTCCCTGTTCGCGTTGGACGGTCCGCAGGCTCAGCTGCTGCTCGAGCAGCAGGGCTACGACGTGGAGTTCCGCCCCGCGAGCTCCTGCGAACCGGTCGGGCTGGTGGTCGGCTCGGATCCGCCCGGAGGCAGCCCCGTCGAGAAGGGCGCGACGGTCACGGTTCGGACCTCCGTGCTGGTCGGCAGCCAGTGTGAGCAGGACTATCCCGCCCGGTCCGCGGCCTGGGCGTTCGTCCAGTTCGCGCTGGCGCGCGGCCCGGCGCCCGAGTTCGCGCGCACGGTGACCGTCGTGGTGAACCACCAGGACCCCTACGCCCTCGACCACGTCGCGGCCGTGGACCCGGACCGGTGGGGAGGACTGTTCGCACGGGTGGCTAGAGCAGCGCGAGCCACGGCGTCGACGGACAGCGGCATGCCACACCTGACCGTCCGGAGCAACGTGCTGCCGACCGTTCTGTGCGGCGTGCCCAAGCCTGCCGGCACGGGCGAACGCAGGGTGCTCCGGCTCGAGATCGACTCCCGCCCGGCCGGTGACGTCCGCGGTTGTCCGCTGACCGTCGACCTCTACCGCAGCAGCGACCACGCGATCGACGGGGTCGTCGTCTACACGGCCAAGGACAACGCTGCGCTTTCCGCGTCGCCGTAGGTCGGCCTAGGCTCCCGGCGGAGGCCAGATGGACTTCGACCAGTACGTCGTTGCGCGCCGCGGCAGGCTCGTCGAGCACGCCGTGCTGCTCGGCTGCGCCGAGGGCGAGGCCGGAGCGTACGTCGACCAGGTCCTGCTCGAGCAGCGCAAGCGGATCCGTCGCGCCGACGACCCGGACCCGCTGGTGCACGAGGCACTGGACAGAGCGATCAACGGGACCCCCGAGCGGTCGCGTCGCGCCGGACCCCTGCTCGCCGTCGCCCTGCTGGTGGTCGCGGTCGCCGTGGGCGTCGTCGTGACCTACCGACCGACACCGG
Source organism: uncultured Actinomycetota bacterium (assembly GCA_963734355.1). Lineage (GTDB taxonomy): Bacteria > Actinomycetota > Actinomycetes > Propionibacteriales > Nocardioidaceae > Nocardioides. The sequence continues at coordinate 50,465 of CAVTHU010000044.1, read as the reverse complement.
ACTCGCTGCCGTCGCTGTTCGCGCTCACCGGCGACCAGGCCGAGCAGCTCCTCGAGAGCCGCGGCTACGACGTCTCGCTGGAGCAGGCGCGGTCCTGCGAGCCGCCGGGGCTGGTGATCGACTCGGACCCGCCCAGCGGCGGACCGGTCCGCAAGGGCGCCACGGTCACGGTCCGCACCTCGGTGCTGTCGGGCAGCCATTGCGAGCCCGCGTTCCCGCGACGACTGGCGTCCTGGGAGTTCGTGCAGTTCGCGCTGGGCCGGGGTCCGGCACCCGACTTCGCAACGTCGGTGGACGTGGTGGTCGACGGCGGCGCCCCCGTCCGGCTGACCGGGAACGCCGCCGCGATGCTGCTCGCCCTCGACGACGTGACGACCCCGATCGCCGACGCGGCGCGACAGACCAGGGACGCCGACAGCGGGCTGCCGCGTCTGGTCGTCACGTTCACGGGCCCACCCGACTCCTGGTGCGGGGTCGCCCTTCCGGACGTCGTCGCCGACCGCAGCTCGATCCGCTTCAAGATCGACGCACGGCCGGACAGCGAGACCGGCTGCCCGCTCACCGTCGACCTCTACCGGACGGATTCGCTCATCGACGCTGTCGTTGTCTATACAGCCAAGGACGGCTAGGTCGTAGCGTGGCCTCGGAGGTGTCGTGGACTTCGACCAGTACGTCGCGGCGAGGTACGGCAGGCTGATCGAGCAAGCCGTCCTCCTGGGCTGCGCCGAGGGCGAGGCGGGCACCTGCGTCGACCGGGTGCTGATCGAGCAACGCAAGCGGATCCGCCGCGCCGACGACCCCGACCCGCTGGTGCACGAGGCGCTGGAACGCGCGATCGGCGGCGCCCCCGTGCAGTCCCGCCGCACCGGCCCGCTCGTGGCCATCGGCCTCGTCGTGGTCGCGGTGGCGGTGGGCGCCGCGCTGACCTACCGGCCACCCCCGCGGCCGGTGCCCTCGCTGTTCGCGCTCGACGGGAGCCAGGCCCAGCGGCTGCTCGAGGACCAGGGCTACGACGTCCTGCTCCGGCCGGCTCGGTCCTGCGAGCCCGAGGGCCTGGTGCTCGAGTCGGATCCGCCGGCGGGCACCCGGGTCCGGGAGGGCGCCACGGTGACGGTCCGCACCGCCGTACCGTCCGGTGTCTACTGTCAGGCGCTGTTCCTCTCCCGTGCCGACGCCTGGGACTTCGTCAGCTTCGCTCTGGGACATGACGCGCCGGCGTTCGCCGACACGGTGCGCGTGCTGGTCCTCGGCAGCGAGCCGATGACGTTCACCGCGCAGGAGGCGGCCGACGGCGACCACTGGGACGAGGCCTTGGACCTGATCGCCACCGCCGCACACCAAGCCGCGCCGACCTCGACCGGGATGCCGGCGCTGGACGTCAACGTGACGATCCCGCCCGACCTGTGGTGCGGGGTACCGCGTCCGCCGGAGACCGGACGACGCTTCGCGCTCCGCCTCCAGATCGACGCCCGGGCGGCGCGGAACGGCGACGGCTGCCCGCTGACCGTCGACCTCTACCGGTCCGAGCGCGTGATCGACACCGTCGTCGTCTACCCGGCCGAGCGCTGACCTCTGCTAGGCGCTCGGCGGCCGATCCGCGTCCGGCTGGCTCGACGTGCTCGGGCACGACGGTCGGCCTCAGCCTGGCCCAGATGAGGAACACCGCGGCCATGACCAGCAGCGAGAGGCCGGACCAGAGGTTGGCGTTGATGTCGCCTGTCTTCTCGAACTCCTTGTCGCCGAAGATGCCCATCAGCACCAGGATCACGCCGTACACGCCCAGCAGCCCGCCGATGATGTTGCGGATGTCGAGGGCGCCGGCGGTGTGCTTCTGCGAAGTCTGTTCAGTCATGACTCAGGTCTCCTCAGAAGGCCAGGTTCAGGATGATGACCATGACCAGCGCGATGCCGGCCAGGGGGAGGGTCCGGCGGTACCACGGGTACGACGCCTCGTCGGGGTCCACCAGGTCCTCGCGGGGAGTCTCCGAGTAGACCAGGCCCTTCAGCTCCTCGGAGGGCTTCGGTGTGCCGCCCAGGGAGACCACGAAGCTCAGTGCGATGTCGACCACGAACGCGACCGACGCCGCGAGGAAGGCTGCTCCCTGGCCGGACAGCGGGATGACCCCGGTGCTGAGGCTGCCGAGCGTGTCCTCGGTGAGGATCGCGGTGAGGATCGCGGACAGGGTGCCGGCCACCAGGCCCACCCAGCCGGCCGTCGGCGTCATCCGTTTCCAGAACATACCGAGGATGAACGTGGCGAACAGCGGGGCGTTGAAGAAGCCGAACAGGGTCTGCAGGTAGTCCATGATGTTCGAGAAGTTCGACGCCAGCGCCGCGGTGAAGATGGCGATCACGACTGCCGCCACCGTCGCGACCCGGCCGATCCGCAGGTAGTAGTCGTCGTCGCGCTCCTTGACGATGTAGGCCTGCCAGAGGTCATAGCTGAGCACGGTGTTGAACGCCGAGACGTTGGCCGCCATACCCGCCATGAACGCCGCCATCAGCCCGGTGATCGCGAGGCCCAGCAGGCCGTTGGGCAACACGTCACGCATCAGGAGCAGCAGGGAGTCGTTGAACTTCACGTCTCCCGACGCACCGCCCGGCACTGTCTCTCCGGCCTTGGTCTTGGCGATCTCCGTGACGAGGACCGCCGCGATCATGCCGGGGATGATCGTGATGAAGGGGACGAACATCTTGGGGAAGGCGCCGATGATGGGCGTCTTGCGGCCCGCCGAGATCGAGTTCGACGCCATCGCCCGCTGGACCTCGACGAAGTTGGTCGTCCAGTAGCCGAAGGACAGCACGAACCCGAGACCGAAGACGATGCCGACGACCGACCAGAAGTCGGACTCGAAGCCGGTCAACGCGTTGCCCGGCCACGAGTTGAGCTGCTCCTCCGCGGTCGGGCCGGCAGGGTTGTCGGCCGCCGCCGAGGTGATCTTGTCGGTGAGCCCCTCCCAGCCGCCGACCCGGTGCAGCCCGATCAGGGTGAGGGGTGTCAACGACGCGACGATCACGAAGAACTGGAGCACCTCGTTGTAGATCGCAGCGCTCAGGCCGCCGAGGGTGATGTACGACAGCACGATCGCGGCCGACACGACCAGGGCGAGCCACAGATGCCAGCCCAGCAGGGCGTGGATGATCGAGCCGAGCAGGTAGAGGTTGATGCCCGCGATCAGCAGCTGGGCCACCGCGAACGAGATCGCGTTGACCAGGTGGGCCCCGTTGCCGAACCGTCGGCGCATGAACTCCGGCACCGAGCGGACCTTCGAGCCGTAGTAGAACGGCATCATCACGACGCCGAGGAAGAGCATCGCCGGGATCGCGCCGACCCAGAAGTAGTGGACGGACGGCAGGCCGATCTCCGCGCCGTTCGCCGACATGCCCATGATCTCGACGGCGCCGAGGTTGGCGGAGATGAACGCCAGCCCGGTCACCCACGCCGGCAGTGATCGGCCGGAGAGGAAGAAGTCGAGCGAGTCGGAGACCTGGCGCCGGGCCAAGAGACCGATGCCGAGGACGACCCCGAAGTAGAGGAAGATCATCAGGTAGTCGACCGGGGTGGCATCGATGATCGTGTCGGCCATCACGGTCACCGCCGGTGCGATCGCTGGGACGGGTGCGGACATGCGGACGCCCTTTCTGCAGCTGTGAGACCCCGAGGCCATCGAGCGCGGTGCCCGCCGGTTCGACGCGGCAAACCCCACGCCGGGCCGCTCAAATGAGCGACCGACACCGCTCTGACGTCATGTGACATCACTTTCCTCTTGACTTGACGTCACATTGATGTCATCGTGGTGCACATGGACATCACGCCGTACGTCGACAGCCTCAGGCGCGACCTGGTCGCGGCCGCCGAGGCCGCCGGCCCCGAGGCCCAGGCAGCCGCCGAGCGGCTGACCTTCGCCCTCGACCCCGCCGCCCGGCTCGCGCTGATGGAGGCCATCTCGCAGGCCGCCACCGAGATCACCGCCGAGATGCCGGCCGGTGGCGTCGACGTCCGCCTCGACGGTCGCGAGCTCGCGTTCGTGGTCGACGCTCCGGCCGCGCCCCCGGCGCCCCCGGCCCCGCCCGCTCCGCCTGCGCCTCCGGGCACCGAGGACGAGGAGGAGGGCGGCATCGCCCGGATCACGCTCCGGCTCCCCGAGTCGGTCAAGACCAAGGCCGAGGAGTTCGCCGCCCGGTCCGGACACTCGCTCAACACCTGGCTGGTCAACGTCGTCCGCTCCGCCACCCGCGACGGCGCGATCAACGTCGACATCGACCTGTCCAGCCTCCCGTTCGTCGGCGGCAACGACCCGTTCGGCGGTCAGGGACCGTTCGGCGGCGGCAAGCGCGGCCGGCGGATGACCGGCTGGGTCTGAGCCCAGCACTCCCACTTCCCGGACCGGCACCCCGCCGGCCCGGTGGACGACCACACCCTCATCAGCACCGACAGGAGACAGTCATGCCCGAGTACCGCTTCGAGACCCACAGCCCCGTCAACCTGGTCGTCGAGATCAGCAAGGGCAACGTCAACGTCCGCTGCACCGAGACCGGCGAGAGCACCGTCGTCGTCGAGGGCAAGCACGCCGAGGACGTCGTCGTCGAGCAGCACGGCGACTCGATCACCGTGACCGAGCCCGGCCGCGGCCGGATCTTCGGCGACAACGCGCTCCGCGTCGACGTCGTCGTACCGGAACAGAGCAATCCCGCGATCCGCACCGGCTCGGCCGACATCCAGGTCGAGGGTCGCGCCGGCCACGCGCAGCTGCGCAGCGGCTCGGGCGACTGCAGCCTCGAGCTCGTCGAGGGCCACCTGCTCGTCGAGACCGGCTCCGGCGAGATCCGGGTCGACGACGTGCGCGGCAACCTCAAGGTCAAGAGCGGCTCCGGCGACGTCGAGGTCGGCGAGGCCGGCGGCACCAGCTCGATCTCGACCGGCTCCGGCGACGTGACCGTCGAGACGGCCCGCAGCAACACCGTCGTCAAGACCGGGAGCGGCGACCTGAGCATCGGTGCCGCGCACGACGACACGTCGTTCAGCACCGGCAGCGGGGACGTCTCGATCGACCTGGTCGACCGCGGCCGGCTCACCGTGAAGGGCGCCTCCGGCGACGTGTCGATCGGCGTCAAGGCGGGCGTCCCGGTGTGGACGGACATCACCACGGTGTCCGGCACCATCCGCTCCGAGCTGCAGGGGGCCGGCCAGCCCCAGGAGGGCCAGGACCACATCGAGGTCCGCGCCAAGACCGTCAGCGGCGACATCGCGCTGAGCGAGGTCTGAGCAACCCGTCAAGCACCAGACAGACCGCAACGGCAGTCAGGCCGACTGTCGGTGCACACAGCAAGACTGAGACCACCAGGAGAGAAGGAGCACGGCCATGAGCAACACGCTGATCGAGATGCAGGCCCGGCACCAGATCCACGAGCGGGTCGCCCAGGCGTCCGCCCCGCGGATGCCGGCTCTGACCCGCCGCCACCGCGTCGCCGAGCGGCTCCGCAAGGTCGCCGACCGCGTCGACAACTGACCTCCGGTCAGGTCACGAACGCATCGCGACCCCCCGCCGCCAGTAGCCCATGAAGGCGACCTGGCGGCGGTCCATGCCCAGCTCGCTGACCAGCAGCCGACGCAGACCCGTGACCACCTTCGACTCCCCGGCGATCCAGGCGTACAACCCGTCCAGGTCGTGGCCCACGGTCGCCACGGGGACGTCGACATCCTCCCCGGAGGACGAGTACCCGGGGGTCTCCCACAGGTCGGGGTCCACGTCCGCGTCGGCCACCACTGCGGGGCTGACCCCGCCACCGACACCCAGCCTCGCTCGCACCTCGGCATCGAGGAGCGACCCGAGCGGAGCCCCGTCCCGCGGCAGCCAGACCACCTCCACGTTCGGCGGTGCGAGCTGCTCGGCGAGGGCAGCGGCGTCCGCAGCCACCGGCACCTCGAGCAGCGCGACCCCGTGGGCGTCGCCGTCGAGGTCCTCCAGGATGCTGCACACCGCCGGTACGGCGGTCTCGTCGGCCACCAGCAGCAGCTCCCGCGCGGTTCCCGGCTTGAACTCGATGCCGCCGTACTCGACACCGCGGCGCGGGGCCATGAGGACCAGGCGGTCCCCCACGCTCGCCTGCTCGGCCCACGCGGAGCCCGGGTCCGGCCTCACCCTCGGCCGGGTGCAGCACGAGGTCGACGAGCATCCGGGTGTCGGCACCCATCCCGCGGACCCCGCGCACCGTGTAGGTCCGCATGTGGCCGCGCTCGGCTTCGGGGAGCTCCAGCCAGGTGTCCCACCACGACTCGTCCGCGCCGGCGAACGACGGCAGGTCACCCGCGTCGTTCGGGAACACCAGCTTGATCCGCAGGTCGTAGAGCGGGCCGTCGACACCGAACTCGGCGAGCGCGGGCCCAGCCAGCTCGATCCGGACGAAGCTCGGCGACAGCCGCTCCACCGAGGCCACCTCGACCTCGTCGAGGATCAGCGACAGCTCGGGTCTCCGTGGAGTGTCATGAAGTTAGGTTAGCCTAACCTCGCCTGTCGGCGGTGGCGCCGGGCCGCCAGCCGATGCGCCGGTCGAAGCCTCCAGGCGAGTGGATGTTGAGGAACCGGACGTCCTCGAGGCCCTCGTTGGCGAGCGCGTGGTAGGTGCCCTCGGGGACCAGCACGAAGGTGCCGGGTCCCGCGCGGAGCACCCGGCGCTCGTCGCCGACGGTGACCGACAGCGTGCCTTCGAGGACGAGCCAGGAGTCGTCCTCACCGGTGTGCCGATGTCCGTCGACGCCCTGTCCGGGCTCGAGGCGCACGACGCCGAGGTTGAAGTGCGGCGTGTCGACGGTGCGCGCCAGGAACTCGACGTTGCCGACCCGGTCGCCCTGACCGGGCTCGACCACGACCACCTGCCGGGTCATCGCGCACCCACCTCGGCGCAGCGCGAACGCGCGAGACCAGGCCGCCGAAGACGTCGCGCGGGTCGACCGCGGCCTTGACCCGACGAAGCCGGTCGAGGACCTCGGGAGCCCACGGGCTGTGGGGGTCACCATGGTGGAAGTTGACCAGTGCCGTTCCGGTCGTCCAGGGCGCCACGGCCTCGACCACCTGCGCGGTGACGACCGGGGCCACGGCCGCAAGCGGCGGCGGCGCCGGGGCCACCACGGTCAGAGCGAAGGCGCCGTCGCGCCCGGCCACCGCGTTCGGGATCGGGGCCGGACGGGCGAGCGCGCCGCCCATCAGCCGGAGCTCGACCAGCGCCAGCGGGACGTCGACGCCCGGCCCCGCGACGGCGAGGAGCGCGTCGATGAGGCCGTCGGGCAGACCGGTGAGCAGCGTCCCGCGGGCGACCGCGGGCATCGGCTCGGTCGGATCCATGTGGATCCGGTCGACCTCGGCGAACGACATCGGCCCGATCGAGTCGAGCACTGGGGTCGCCACGGCCCGCATCGGTGCGAGCAGTGCGGCGCCCTTGTCGGGCCCGCCGGCGAAGCCGAAGCGCAGGGCCAGGCTCACCGTGCCGCGCAGGGGTGGGGGAACGTCGTCCAACGGCGGCAGCCGCAGCAGGGCGACCGACGTCGTCACGTCGTCCGGAAGGGTCCGCGCCCACGCTCCGAACGCGCGCAGCACCGGCTCGACGTCTGCCCCGGTGAAGAACAGCGCCCCACCGTAGAAGCGGGGCACGGAGACCAGGTCGAACTCGAGGGCGGTGACGATCCCGAAGCTGCCCTGGCCGCCGCGCAGCGCCCAGAACAGGTCCGGGTCGCTCTGCGCGGTGACCGTGGTGACCTCGCCCGCGGCCGTCACCAGCTCGATGGCGCGCACGTGGTCCGCCGCGAAGCCGTGCCGCCGGGCCAGGTGGCCCATCCCGCCGCCCAGCGTGTAGCCGACGACGCCCACACCCGACGACGACCCCGACAACGGGGCCAGGCCGTGCGGGGCCGCGGCGTCGATCACCTGCCGCCACCGCACTCCGGCCTCGACGCGAGCGACCCGAGCGACCGGGTCCACGTGCAGCGCCCTCATCGCCTTGGTCGACACGAAGACGGTCCCCTCGGACGCGTCGGCGCCGTGCCCGGTGGCCTGGACGGTGACCTTCAGCCCCGCGTCTCCGGCAGCACGCACGGCCGCGGCGACATCGTTCGCCGAGCGCGCGGCAACCACCACTGCGGGCCGGTGAGTGGTGCGCGTGTTGAACCCGGCCGTCACTGTCGCGGCCGAAGGGTCCGCGCCGTCGAGCACCTCGCCGGCGACCTGGTGCGCGAGCTGCTCGCGCAGGTATGACGTGTTCATCGCAATCCTCCTCGACGCGTCCGCACGGTGCGGATCCGCGTGAGTCGAGGCTCGATCTAAGGGCCGCCCTCAGGCATGAGGCATTCGCGCAGTCCCACCTCAGATGAGGTCGAGCAGCCCGCGTCGGTGCGCGACGGTCACCGCCTCGGTGCGGCTGGTGACGTTGAGCTTGGTCATCACGTTGCTGAGGTGGACGCTGGCCGTCTTGTCGCTGATGAAGAGGCGCTTCCCGATCTCGCGGTTGGTCATCCCCTCGGCGACGAGCGCCAGGACCTCGCGCTCCCGCCGGGTCAGCACCGCGTCGGCCTCCCCGGCCGATCCGGAGAGCCGGGACCGGCTCACCGTGGCCGCGACCGCCTCCTTGAGGGGTACGGCGTCCATCCGCGCCGCCGCCGCGATCGCTGCCTGCGCGTGCGTCGCCGCGGCCGCGCGGTCCCCCGCGGCGACCAGCGCCTCGGCCAGCCGCCAGTGGCAGCGAGCCTGCTCGTAGACGTGGCCGTAGCCGAACGCCGCCAGCGCCTCCGTCCAGGCCTCCACGGCCGGCTCCCCCAGCAACCGGGCGTGCTCGGCCACGGCGCGTGCGTGCCACGCCCGGCCCTCAGGTCCCAGGTCGCCCGGACGCCCGTGGCCGCCCGCGACGATCCGCTCGACCCGCTCGAGCAAGAAGCGCGCCCTGGGCGAGGGCGGCCACCACCCCGGTGTCGTCGCGGCGCTGACGGCAGGACGCCGCGTGGTCGGCGAGGGCGGCCAGGCCGAGCGCCGAGAGCCACAGCCCGCCGTACATCCCCTCACCGGCGACGGCGTCCAGGTGGAGCTGTGCGCGCTCCGCGACAGCCACCGCTCGCTCCGGGTCGCCCTGCCAGGTCAGCCGGTCGGCTTCGCAACCGCCGGCGACGAGCGCGACCTGCGGGTCGGCGTCCCAGCTGTCCTCGAGCGCGGCCAGCCTGCGGTCGGTGTCCGGCACGCCCCGCGCCACCGCGGCGTAGCAGCCCACGGCGGCCAGCCGGGCCGCCGCGACGTCCGGCGGCCGGGTGTCCGGAGCCTGGGCGACGGCCAGGCTCCCGTCGAGGTCGCCGGAGACGAACAGCGCGACCGCGTGGAGCACCCGCAGCTCCACGCCGGAGTCGCTCCAGCGGAGCCCCGTCTCGTCGACCCGGGCCAGCGCCGCTCGCAGCACCGGCAGCGACCCGGCGATGTCGCCGTTGTAGTAGCGCAGCGAGGCCAGCGCATAGCGCGCGCGCAGCTCGGCGACCGGCTCGCCCTCGGCCTGGGCGACCCGGACGGCATCGCCGAGCCGGGCCGCGGCGCCGTCCAGGTCACCGCCGATCTCGTCCAGGAGCGCCGCGGTGGTGAGCGCCTCCACCTCCAGCCCGGCCACCCCCGTCTCGCGCGCCGCGTGCAGGGCTCGGTCGCCCTGCTCACGTGCCTCGTCCAGGCGACGGGCGCCGAGCAGGGCCCGGGCCAGGACGACGTGGGCCAGCGCCGACGAGACGGCGTCGACGTCCGGCGACTCGGCCAGCCGGACCGCCTCCTCCGCCGGGCCGACGGCCTGACCGGCGGCGTCCGTGGCGACCAGCAGCCGCACCAGCGACGCGCGCGCCTCCACCGACCCGGGACCGTCCCCTTCCTCGTCACACAGCCGGATCGCCAGGCGCGCCAGCTCGGCCGCCCGCGCCGGCTCACCCGCGAGACCAGCCGCGCGGGCGGCCCGCAGCGCGACCCGGCCCTCCGACGACTCTGCGACCTCGGCGGCCAGGTCGACCTCCGGCCAGGCCGAGAGCGCCCGGTCGAAGTGGCGCAGCGCCTCGTCCGGCGCCCAGACCCGCATCGCCTCGTCGCCCGCGCGCACCGACCAGGCCAGCACCCGCCGCGCGTCCTGGGCCTCGGCGACGTGGTGTGCGACCTCCGCCGCGCGCACCTGGCCGGCAGCCCCGCCCTCGAGTGCGTCGGCGACCCGTCCGTGCAGGCGGGCGCGCTCCCCCGGGAGGAGGTCGGCGCTGACCGCGGACCGCACGAGGTCGTGCGCGAACCGGTAGCCGGCACCGTCCGGCCGCAGCACTCCGTCGGCCACCGCGTCGCGGACCGCCGCGTCGAACGCCTCGTCCGGGAGCCCGGAGACGTGGCGCAGCAGCCGGTCGGGGACGAGGTCCGAGACGACCGCGGCGCACTGGACCACGGCGCGCGCCTCGTCCGAGAGTGCGTCGAGCCGGCCCGCGAGGAGGTCGGCCAGGGCGCCCGAGGTCGCGTCGGTGCTCGAGGCTGGCCAGGGCCCGCACGAAGTACGGGTTGCCGCCGGTCCGCCGCAGGACGTCCTCCACCTGCGCGGCGTCCGGCTCCCCACCAGCCACGCCCAGGAGCTGCGCGACCTCCTCGCGCCCGAACGGCTGGAGATCGAGCCGCCGCACGGCGGGCAGCCGGCCCAGCTCGCCGACCAGACGGCGTACCCGTGGGCGGGTGGCCAGGCCGTCGGTGCGGACCGTCGCCACGACGGCGACGCGTTCGGTCGTCATCCGGCTCAGCAGGAAGCGGAGGAAGTCGGCGGACGAGCTGTCCACCCACTGCAGATCCTCGACCACCACGACCGCGGGGCCGCGGGCCTCGCCTGCCTCGGCCAGGCGAGCCGCGGTCCTGTGGAAGAGCTGCCAGCGCGCCGACTCGTCGGCGGCGTCGACCGGTGCGCCGGTGTCATCGCTGCCCAGGGCTCGCAGGAGGTCGGTCACGGCGAGGTACGGCAGGCCCGGCTCACCGAGGTCGACGCACTGCGCCCGGAGCACCAACCGGTCCACTGACCCGTCGTCGAGCAGCGCCTGGACGACCCGGGTCTTGCCGATGCCCGCCTCACCGGCCACGAGGACACGCACCCGCGCGACCCGCAGCGGCTGCGACGACCGCCGCCCGCAGGACCGCGAGCTCAGCCTCGCGACCGACGAGCGCGACGTCGTCCTGGCTCACGTCGACCCGCAGTGCCTTCAGATCTTGGTGCGGTGGAAGTTCTGGAACGACCGCGAGGGAGTCGGGCCGCGCTGGCCCTGGTAGCGGGAGCCGTACTTCTCCGAGCCGTACGGGTGCTCCGACGGCGAGGAGAGCCTGAAGAAGCAGAACTGGCCGATCTTCATCCCCGGGTAGAGCTTGATCGGCAGGGTGGCGACGTTGGCGAGCTCGAGGGTGACGTGCCCCGAGAAGCCGGGGTCGACGAAGCCGGCGGTCGCGTGCGTCAGCAGCCCGAGCCGGCCCAGCGACGACTTGCCCTCGACCCGCGCGGCGATGTCGTCGGGCAGCGTCACCCCTTCGTACGTCGACCCGAGCACGAACTCGCCAGGGTGCAGGATGAACGGCTCCTCGCCGTCCGGCTCGATCAGACGGGTCAGGTCGGACTGGTCCGCGGCCGGGTCGATGTGCGGGTAGCGGTGGTTCTCGAAGACGCGGAAGAACCGGTCCAGCCGGACGTCGATGGACGAGGGCTGCATCATCGCGGGATCGAACGGGTCAAGGCTGATCCGGCCTGCGTCGATCTCGGCCAGGACGTCGCGGTCTGACAGCAGCACGCGGACAACCTACCGAGGCCACCTCGGCGGCAGTACGGTTCCGCCGTGGACATCAACGTCAACGGTCAGAACTACTCCCGCTGGGAGGACGTCCCGGCCGAGGTGCGCCAGCAGCTGGCCGCCACGTTGCCCGACGCCGACAAGAACGGCATCCCGGACCTGTTCGAGACCGGCGCGCTGCCCACCGGCGCCCAGACCTTCGCCAGCACCTCGATCGTGGTGAACGGGCAGCCGGTGCAGTCGGCGGCCGACCTGCCGCCCGAGATGCAGGCGAAGCTGCAGCAGGCGCTCGGCATGATCGCTCCGATGCTCGGCACGGCCACCACGCCGACCGCCGCCGCACCTCCTCCGCCCGGCACCCCGGCCGCTCCGGGCACGCCGAACGCGCCCTGGCCGCTGCAGCCGGGTCAGGTGATGCTCAACGGCGTCCCCACGACCGTGGGTGACGCCACCTCGGTCAAGAAGCCGTGGTGGAAGCGGCTCTTCGGGGGCTGACGCCGACGCCTGCGGCACCCCGGCGCTGAGGTAGCATCTCCGCGCCGGCACGCCGGCACTGCGGATGTAGCTCAGTTGGTAGAGCGCGACCTTCCCAAGGTCGATGTCGCGAGTTCGAATCTCGTCATCCGCTCCACTTCAGTCGCAGGCCGCGTCGTGCGCGACACTCTGCTCAACTCGTCGATGTCGCGAGTTCGAATCTCGTCATCCGCTCACAGACCGACCCACGCGACTTTCGCGCGAACGCCAAGCAGCGTTCGCGAGGAGTTGGATACTTCGACTCGTGCAGTCCCGGCGCATGGCGACAGTGCTTGCGGCGGCGCTGCTGACGCTCGCCGGCTGTGCCTCGGACCAGGACCCCGGTCCGTCGAAACCGTCCGCCCAGAGCAGCGCGTCCCCGGCCCCCGCGGGCGGTACGCCGGACCAGCCGGCCCCGATCGAGGCGACGACGTCGCTGATGGAGTGGGTGCCCGCGCCGGGGGCGGTCGCGAACACGGTGACCACCAACGGCACCTGGTTCCTGACCGTCGAGGCATCGGGCGACGCCTACCGGCTGGACGGCCCGGACCAGGCCTTCGGCACCGGCGAGGACGGCACCAGGATCACGAACGCGCTGCTCGACACCGACTGGGCGGTCGTCGTCCGGCAGGACGAGGGCAGGAAGAAGCCGGCCACCGCCGAGATCACCGACCTCGCCAAGGGCGAGCAGCTCACCATCGACGAGGACTCCGACGTGCCGACCATCTCCGGCGGCACCTGGGCCCTCGGCGGCGACACCCTCGCGTACGCAACCCCCGGACCGGAAGGCGGCTACTGCGTGGCCACCAGGGACCTGGCCACCGGCGAGACCTCGATCGCCTGGTGCGCCGAGGCCAAGCACGGGTTCAACGCCGCCCACGTCACCGACGGCGGCACCGCGGTGCTCGGCTTCGACGACTCCAAGCCGTCGTGCCGCACCGTCGGCACCGTCGGCGACGACCAGTTCGACCCCTTCGCCGGCGTCCCCGAGTGCGCGGCCTGGGAGGGCGCGGCGCTCGGCGACGATGCGGCGATCTGGTCGGTCATCCCGAACGAGGACGACATCGACACGGCCGAGTTCTTCGCCCGCGTGGGCGAGAGCTACTACGACCTCGGGCCCGGCACGTCGGGCACGCTCGTGCCGTGCGCGGACGCGGCGTACTTCGTCCGCGATCCGAAGCGGGAGGGCGACCCGGCCCGGCTGGTGCGCTGGGACGGCAGCAGCCTGGCCGTCGTCTACGAGGCGCCGCCCGGCCAGTCGTTCCTCGAGGCCCCACGCTGTGGCGACGCCGCGCTGGTCGTCACCGCGCTCTCCGAGGGGGGCGACGAGCAGGTGATGGCGGCGCTCTCGCAGTAGGCCTCTAATCTCGGGAACGTGGAGTTCACCGGATTCCCCGTCGCCGCGCTCGACTTCTACGACGACCTCGAGGTCGACAACACGAAGAGCTTCTGGGAGAAGCACAAGCACGTCTACGAGGAGTCGGTGAAGGCGCCGATGGTGGCGCTCTGCGACGCTCTCGGCAAGGAGTTCGGCGACTCCAAGATCTTCCGGCCGTACCGCGACGTGCGGTTCGCCAAGGACAAGACGCCGTACAAGACCCACCAGGGCGCCTTCGTGCGGGTGGCCGACGCGACCGGCTGGTACGTCGAGCTCTCACCCCGCGGCGTACGCACCGGCGGCGGGTTCTACCACGCCGAGGCGCCCCGGCTGGCCGCGCTGCGCGACGCGATCGCCCACGACACCTACGGCTCCGAGCTCGAGAAGATCGTCCGCGGCCTGGAGCGGAAGAAGTTCACGATCGGTGGCGACGTCCTCAAGACCACCCCGCGCGGCTACGACAAGGACCACCCACGCATCGACCTGCTGCGGCACAAGTCGATCATCGCGAGCCGGACCATCGGCTTCGAGCCGGTGATCCACACTCCCAAGCTGCTCGACCTGGTCCGCAAGGACTGGCGGGCCACCCGGCCGCTGGTCGAGTGGGCCCAGCGGCACGGGACGCACTGACGGCTAGCGCCAGACCTGGTCCTCGGCGATCGCGGTGAGCGCGTCGAGGTCGAGCACCGGCTGGTCCATCGTGGGCCGCGTCGGGTCGGTGCTGCTCCCGTTGCTGGCCGTGGCGCTGATCTTGTAGCCGTCGGGCGTGTAGTACGTGACCCCGATGTCGCGGACTCCGGTCCTGCCCACGCCCACGGTGGTGACCTCGGCCGAGTAGGTGCCGAGGAAGAAGCCGCCGCCGAGCGCGACGCAGCTGGTGTTGCCGCGGGCCAGGTCGCCGTCGCAGCGCGGGCCGGTCGAGTGCTGGTAGGCCACGGACACCGACGCGCCGTCGAGGTCGACGGCGCCGCTCTGCCAGCCGGCCGGGGTGTCCAGGTGGTACTGGTCGTCGTTCGGGTTCGTCACCGTGCCGTGCAGCAGCGTCGCGAGGGTCGAGGCCATCGCCTCGGGCGGCAGCGGGAACGGTCCGTCGTACGTCGGGTCGACCTGAGGGACCGACGGCGCGGACGGCTGGTCGGCGTACGAGCCGCCGGTCGAGGTGGACGGGTCGGCGACCACCGTGTCCTCGCCACCGGCCCCTCCGCCCGGCAGGGAGGCCAGGCCGCCGGCCACGGCGGCCGCCGCGAGCGTCCCGGCCGCGGCGAGGGCCAGGCCACGACGCCGACGGCGCCGGCCGGCGGCGACACCACCGGCCACCAGGTCGGTCGTGGGTCGGAGCTCGGCGGTGGCGCGCTCGAGGAGCTCGCCCACCTGGGTCTCGGTCATCTGGGTCCTCCGGTCGTGTGCTGGGTGATGAGCAGCGGCCGCACCCGGTCGAGCGCGCGCATGCTGCGGTTGCGGACCGCGCCGTCGCTGACGCCCAACAGCTGCGGCGACCTCGCTGACGCTGCGGTCCTCGAGGTAGCGCAGCACCAGCACCGCCCGGTCGGCCGGCGCGAGCCCGGCCAGCGCCTCGGCGACCAGCAGCTGCAGGTCGGTCGCCGGGGCAGGGTCGGGGTGCAGGGCGTCGGGCGGCTCGGCGTACGGCAGCTCGCTCGACGACCTCCGCCGTCGCGCGCTCAGGAAGGTGCGGACCAGCGTCGTCTGGGCGTACGCCGCGGGGTTGTCGATCGGTCCGCCGAGCCGCCGGTGCCAGCGCACGTAGACCTTGGCCAGCGTCTCCTGGACGAGGTCCTCGGCCTGGTGCATGTCACCGCAGAGCAGCCACGCGGACCGGAGCAGGTGAGGCGACCGCGCCCGCGCGAACTCCTCGAACTCGGTCACACCCTTTCGACGCACTGGTCCCCTTCCGCGTCACACGTCTGGGGCAGATTGTGCGCCTCAGGCGTGCCGGAAGCTCGCCATCGTGCGGTCCGGCTCCCAGTAGGCCTTCATCGAGCTGACCCGGCCGTCGTCGTTGACGACGTAGACCATGATCAGGTCGGTCGTGGTGCTGCTGCCGTCGGCGAACGACGTGCGGATCCGGCCGATGTTGGCGCAGGTGTTGCCGCCCGGGTTGGCGAACGAGTCGTTGATCTCGAACTCGAACGTCGCGATCGGCGCGATCGCCAGCTCCCAGAACGCCGCGATGCCGGCGTGGCCGTGGTGGCCCTGCCCGTGCTCGTCGAACATCGACGGGCCGACCGGGTCCTCGAGGACGGCGTCCTCGGCGTACACCGTGAGCCACTCGGCGAGGTCGCCCTTGGCGACGGCGGAGTAGGAGCGCATCGAGGCGTTCCTCGCCGGGTGCTCGTCGTCGGGCGCGTTCCAGATGATGGCGTCGGAGGTGATCGCCGGGTTGCTCATGACCCGCATCGTAGGGCGAAACTGGAACACGTTCTAGAGAGTGGTCGTGATGCAGATCCGCCTGTTCGTTCGGCCGCAGGTCGTGTCGAGTTCACCGTCCCGTGCGGCGACCGCGCGACCGTGGAGGCATGGCCAAGCCGAAGTCGTTCCTGCTCGTGGGGCTGCCGCACGCGGGTGTCCCCCTGCTGACAGCTGCGCTGGAGCAGCACCGCGACGCGCTCGCGGAGCTCGGGGTCACCGCACCCGCGAAGTCGGCCGACGAGGCGTTCCGCGCTGCCGTCGAGGTGCGACGCGAGCACCGGGCGTGGGGCCTGCGGCGCAAGGACGTCGAGGGCACCTGGAGCGCGATCTGCCGCCGGGCCCTCAAGCAGCGGCAGACCGTCGTCGTCGGTCACGAGCTGCTCGCCGGCGCCACCCGTGACGAGGTCGCGCTCCTGGTCGACGGGTTGGCCGGCACCCAGGTGCACGTGGTCGTGCTGGCCGGGGTCCCCGACGGCCGGCTCGGGCTGTTCCCCGACGAGCTCGACCTCGGCAGCGTGCTCGACCGCTGGGCGGCCGCGACCAGCAGCCCGGACCGGCTGCACGTCGTCGTGACCGACCCGGCCGACGCGACAGTCGCGTGGCGGGCCCTGGGGTCGTTGGTGGGCTTCGACGCCGAAGGCCTCGCCCTGCCGGACCCAGCCGGCCTGGTCGTCCCGGTGGACACTGCCTCGCTCCGGTTGATCGCCGAGTACGCCGGCGTCCACGTCGACCACGACGAGCTGGTGGACGTCGCAGAAGGCTGGGCCAAGGCGGTCGCGGACCGCGGCCACGACGTGGTCGGCGACCTGCGCGACCTGGTGCCGCGCCGGCGGGCCCACTCGACCGACCCGGCCCGAGCGGCGTACGACCAGCGTGTGGACGTCCTCACCGAGGTGCTGGTGGAGGCCGTCACCGAGGTCGGGCGACTGCGCGAACGACTCCGTGAGCTCGAGCGCACGGACCGCAAGAAGCGGTCAGTGCGGCTGCCAGGCGTCCTCGTCCGCAGTGCGTGAGGTGACCGCCTTCGGCAGCTTGGCGTCGGCGAGCTGCTGGATCGAGACCTGCTCGAAGACGTCGCGCAGCGACCGGCGCGCGGCGATCCACACGTGCTGGAGCACGGTGGCGGTCTCGTTGTACTCGACCGCCTCCGGGCGCAGGCCGTAGACCGAGACCAGCGGCCCGTCCACCGCGCGGATCACGTCGGCCACCGAGACCGTGTCGGCCGAGCGGCCCATCCGCCACCCACCGGACTGACCGCGCTGGGACATCACGATGCCCGCCCGGCGCAGGTCGGCCAGGATCGCCTGGAGGAACCCGTGCGGGATCTCCTGCTGCTTGCCGAGCTCCTCGGCGCTGACCGCCTTGCCGTCGGAGCGAGACGCCATCTCGATCAACGCGCGGAGTGCGTAGTCGGACTTCGCGGAAACTCGCACGGGACCAGTGTGTCAGATGTGTTGATCGGTTCGGTTGCCTTACACGACGACGCTCGGGGCGGATCTGTCAATGGCGCGAACTGACCGGCCAGGTTCGGCATCCAACAGGGCAGGCTGACCCCGGGAGGAACCATGAAGCTACGTGCCGCACTGACCGCCGCCATCGTCGTACCGTCCGCGATCGCGATCACCGTGCCGGTCGCCCCGGCGTACGCCGCCGCGGCCGTCTGTCAGGGCCAGCCCGCCACGATCGAGGGCTCCACGGGGATCATCACCGGGACCGAGGGCAACGACGTGATCGTCGGCCACGGGACGGATCCCGACATCCGCGCCCTGGGCGGCAACGACCTGATCTGCACCGAGGGCGGTGACGTGTCCACCGGCCAGGGCGACGACTCGGTCGTCTCCACGGCTGCAGCCGGCGCCTTCACCACCGTCTACCTGTTCGGCGGCAACGACAGCTACGTCAGCGGACCGGGGACCAGTGCCGTCATCGCCGACGAGATGAGCTCCTTCCACGTCGTCCTCGGCGGCGGCGGGACCCTGGAACTGTTCCCGACGTCCACGCCCGGCACCGGCACCGTCGTCTTCGGTACGGCGGGCAGCCACCTCTACGCCTTCGGGGAGAAGCAGGCGAAGGTCGACCTGTCCGCCCAGACGGCGAGCGTCGACGGTCTCCTCTTCGTCACGACGAAAGGACTCCGCAACGCCACGGCGACGGGCTGCAAGGTCCGGATGAAGGGCAACGACAAGAGGAACGACCTCGACGCCTACGGCCACGACGTCGTGGTCTCGGGCGGCGATGGCCGGGACCTGCTGCGCCGGGTCGGCAACGGCTTCGACCTCGATCTGCCCAAGTGCGGGCGCTACAAGTCGGTGTTCCGCGGCCAGGCCGGCCCCGACCGTCTCTCCGGCAGGCTCGGCGACGACGTGCTGATCGGCGGCTCCGGCCACGACGTCGCCAACGGCGCCGGCGGCGTCGACACCTGCCGCGCCGAGGTACGCAAGAACTGCGAGCGGTAGGCGGGAGGGCCCTGGGTCAGGCGCCGGCCGGCGTTGCCACACGAGGAGCGGACGGGTCGGCAGGCTGGTCGAGCTTGACCGCCCACGCGGTCCAGAGCACCCACAGGGTGAAGACCAGCGCGGCGAGCAGCCCCTCGGTGACGCCGGTCGCGTTCCCCCACTCGGCCAGCGTCTGGAGGTTGGTGAGCACGATCAGGCCGCCGGCGGCGACGCCGAGCACCCGGGCCGGCAGGTGCCGGACGAGCAGAGCGGCGATCGGGGCGGCCACGACGCCGCCGACCATCAGGGCGAGGACATAGCTCCACTCGATGCCGTGCGCGCCGAGGCCGACCAGGAAGCCGAGCGAGCCGCCGACCGCGACGACGAACTCGGCGGTGTCGACCGAGCCGACCACCTTGCGCGGCTCCAGCCGGCCGGACGCGAGCAGCGACGACGTGCCGACCGGACCCCAACCGCCGCCACCCACCGCGTCGAGGGTGCCGCCGAGCAGGCCGAGCGGCGCGAGGAAGCGGGCGCTGGGCCGCGGTCCGAACCGCAGCCGGCGCGGCGTCAGGAACCGGAAGGTGACGAACGTGCCGAGCGCGATGAGCAGGACCGCGACGACAGGCACGGCGACGTCGGTGTCGAGGTTGACCAGCAACGTTGCCCCGGCAAAGGCACCGACGAAGCCGGGTGCGGCCAGGACGCCGACGGTGCGCCAGTCGGTGTTGCCGAGCTTGTGGTGGGAGAGACCGGAGACCAGCGTGGTGCCGAGCTCGGAGAAGTGGATCGCGGCCGAGGCAGCGACCGGGGCGATCCCGGCCGCGACGAGCAGCGTCGCGGACGTGACGCCGTACCCCATGCCGAGCGAGCCGTCGACGAGCTGCGCGCCAAGGCCGACGAGGGCCAGCAGGACCAGTCGTCGCATCGGATCCACCTCCGGATCGGTTTGTCTCGACTAACTGTACTCACTTTGTGGACAAACCTGTGGAAAGTGCACCGGACGAGATCCCCGTCACACCAGGCAGTGGGTTTCCTTGCGAGGTGCGTAACCTGCTGCCTACGATGAAGTTACTCACTGGTAGAACCGGCCAGTAGCAAGCTCCGTAGCAAACCCAGACTCCAGCCGACGACGAAGAGGTGCCTCCTCCCGTGAGCCACTACAAGACCAACCTCCGCGACATCGAGTTCAACCTCTTCGAGGTGCTCGGCCGCGACGAGGTGCTCGGCACCGGCCCGTTCGGCGAGATCGACGGCGAGACCGCCCGGGCGATCCTCAGCGAGGTCGAGCGGATGTCCCGCGAGGACCTGGCCGCGTCGTACGAGGACAGCGACCGCAACCCGCCGGTCTTCGACCCGGAGACGCACACCGCGGCGCTGCCGGAGTCGTTCAAGAAGAGCTACCGCGCCTGGATGGACGCCGAGTACTGGCGCACCCAGATCAAGGAGGAGCTCGGCGGCACCTACGCGCCGTCCAGCCTCAACTGGGCGTTGGCCGAGATGGTGCTCGGCTCCAACGCGCCCATCTGGATGTACGGCTGCGGTCCGGCCTTCGCGGGTGTCATCCACCGCAACGGCAACGAGCGCGACCAGGCGATCGCCCAGCTCATCGTCGACCGCGAGTGGGGCACCACCATGGTGCTCACCGAGCCGGACGCCGGCTCCGACGTCGGTGCCGGCCGGAGCAGGGCCACCGCCAACGACGACGGCACCTGGAACATCGAGGGCGTCAAGCGGTTCATCACCAGCGGTGAGTCCGACCTGCAGGAGAACATCATCCACCTCGTGCTGGCCCGCCCGGTCGGCGTCGAGGGCGTCGGTGGCCCCGGCACCAAGGGGCTGTCGCTGTTCATCGTCCCGAAGTTCCACTTCGACGTGGAGACCGGCGAGCTGACCGGCGAGCGCAACGGCGTCTACGTCAGCAACGTCGAGCACAAGATGGGGATCAAGGTCTCCAACACCTGCGAGCTGACCTTCGGCGACCCGGCCATCGGCGGCGGCGAGCCGGCCCGCGGCTACCTCCTCGGTGAGGTGCACAACGGCATCGCGCAGATGTTCCAGGTGATCGAGAACGCCCGGATGATGGTCGGCACCAAGGCGATCGCCACGCTGTCGACCGGCTACCTGAACGCGCTCGACTACGCCAAGACCCGCGTCCAGGGCGCCGACCTGACCGAGTCCGGCGACAAGACCGCGCCGCGCGTCACGATCACCCACCACCCCGACGTACGCCGCTCGCTCATGGTCCAGAAGTCGTTCGCCGAGGCCATGCGCGCGCTGGTGCTCTACACCGCGTCGTGGCAGGACCGGGTCCAGGTCTTCGAGCACGAGGGCAAGCTCGGCACCGACGAGGCCAGGCTGGCCGCGGCGGTCAACGACCTGCTGCTGCCGATCGTGAAGGGCTACGGCTCGGAGCGCTCCTGGGTGCTGCTCGGCACCGAGTCGCTGCAGACGTTCGGCGGCTCCGGCTTCCTGCAGGAGTACCCGCTCGAGCAGTACGTCCGCGACGCCAAGATCGACACCCTCTACGAGGGCACCACGGCGATCCAGGGCCAGGACTTCTTCTTCCGCAAGATCGTCAAGGACCAGGGCGCCGCGCTCGGCCACCTGGCCGCCCAGATCCAGGCCTTCATCGACAGCGAGGCCGGCAACGGGCGGCTGAAGGTGGAGCGCGAGCTGCTCGCCACCGCGCTGGCGGACGCCAACACCCTGGTCGGCCACATGATCAACGACCTGATGTCCGCGGACCCGTCGTCGGAGGCCGGCGACCTGCGCAACATCTACAAGGTCGGGCTCAACACCACCCGGCTGCTGATGGTGCTCGGCGACGTGGTCTGCGGCTGGCTGCTGCTGCGCCAGGCCGAGATCGCCCTCGAGAAGCTGGGCGGCGACGCCGGTGCGGTCGGGGGCAAGGACCAGGCCTTCTACGAGGGCAAGGTCGCCGCGGCGCAGTTCTTCGCGCAGACCAACCTGCCGCGGATCAGCGCCGAGGTCGCCATCGCGCAGGCCACCGACCTGTCGGTGATGGACCTCTCCGAGGACGCCTTCTGATCTGTGTCATAGCTGCCAGCCCGCTGCGAAGGGACGCCCCGCCGGTTCGCCCGGCGGGGCGTTCTGCACGCTAGGCGAACGACAGGGCGCCGGAGAGACGCTCCATGACGTCCTTCACCTCCGGCCACGTCTTGGCGTCCGGGGCGAAGACCACGATCACGAGTGGGGAGCCGCCCTCGTCGGTCGCGAAGACCTGCAGGCGGCCGCCCGGCACCGCGTCGAGGGCGATGCCGCCGTCGCTGCTCGTCACGACCTGCCCCTGCCCGTCGACGATGTCGAGGCCAGCCGTCGCGCCGAGCTCGTCGAAGGGGCCGGTCACGTCGCGGACCTGCGCACCCACGCCTGTCGCGCTGTCCCGCACCGCGGTGATGGCCTCCTCCGCGGTGGACTCCGCGGGCACCAGGAAGGCCACCGCGACCAGCGGGGCATCCGCGTCCGGGTTGGGCAGGCCGAGGTCGAACGCGTCGGCGCCCCGGTGCACGCTGGTCCACCCGACCAGCCCGGAGAACTGGAGGTCGAGCGCCAGCTCCGGCGCGAACCCCTCCGGCGAGAGGTGGCCGGTGGCTTCGAGCGGGAGGTCGTCCTTGCCGGTGGGGAGCGCTTCGGGCTCGCGGCGGTGGTCGTCGTCGACGCGCTTCCACTGGCCGATTCACTGGCCGGCTCACGGGCCTCGCCGCCGCCGTCGTCATCCGAGCAGGCACCGAGAGTGAGCAGGGCGGCGACGAGCAGCAGGCGGGTCCGCATGTTTCGGACGCTAGGACCGCGCCCCGCTCGCGGACAGGTGCGTTGCCGAGTCGAAACCCGATCGTTGCCGGTCGAGACCATCCCTAGGCTGCGCTGGTGCTCGACTCCGCCGCAGCCGGACTGCTGACCGGTCTGACGCTGATCATCGCGATCGGCGCGCAGAACGCGTTCGTCCTGCGGCAGGGCCTGGCTCGCGAGCACGTCGCCCTGGTCGTCGCGATCTGTGCGTTGTCCGACCTGGTGCTGATCGTCGCCGGGGTGGCGGGCATCGGAACGATCGTCGAGCAGGCCGGCTGGCTGATCGACGTCATCCGCTGGTTCGGCGTCGCGTTCCTGACCGCGTACGGCGTGCGGTCGCTGCTCAGGGCACGCCGCAACGATGCCCTGGCGTCCGGCGCCCCGGAGCCGCTCTCGCGTCGTACGGTCGTGCTCACCGCCACCGCCCTCACCTGGCTCAACCCGCACGTCTACCTCGACACCGTGCTGCTGCTCGGCTCGATCGCCAACACCCACGGCGCCGACGGCCGCTGGTGGTTCGCGCTGGGAGCCGGACTGGCGTCGCTGCTCTGGTTCTCCGCTCTCGGCTTCGGCGCCCGGCTGCTCTCGCCCCTGCTGGCCCTCCCACGTGCCTGGCAGGTCCTCGACATCCTCATCGGCCTGACGATGCTGGGCATCGCGGTGCTCCTGGCCGTGGGCTGACCAGCGCGATCCCGATTCGTCTGTGCTCGCGCGCGGCGGGTCCCGCGCCGCCTCGCAGACGAATCGGTGGCTACGGTTGGCGCATGAGCGACAGCACGGGGATCGACGACCGCGCGGAGCTCGCCGGGTACGTCGAGGTCTGGTGGCAGGCGGTCAACGACTTCCTCGACCTGCTCGAGCAGCTGCCGGAGGAGGAGTGGACGACGCCGACCGACCTGGCGGGCTGGGACGTCAAGGCCTGCGCCGCGCACACCGCGCACCTCGAGGGCATCCTCGCCGGCAACCCGGAGGAGACCGCCGAGGTCGGCGAGCCGCCGCACGTGACCGGGCTGATGGGCCTCTACACCGAGATCGGCGTCGTCAACCGTCGTGATGCGAGCGCCGACGCGATCATCAACGAGATCCGCGAGGTGACCACGAAGCGGCACACCGCCCTGCTCGCGGACCCGCCCACCGACGGCGACGCGAAGCCCGCAGCCGATCTTCGGCGGCGTCCCGTGGAGCTGGCGCACGCTGCTGCGCAACCGGCCGCTGGACGTGTGGATGCACGAGCAGGACGTACGCCGCGCGGTCGGCCGCCCCGGCAACCTGGACAGCGCGCCGGCGAAGCACACCGCGGAGTACCTCGCCGAGAGCCTCGGCTACGTGCTCGGCAAGAAGGTGGGCGCGCCGACCGGCACCAGCATGGTGCTGGACATGGAGGGCAGCCCGCCGTTCGCGTTCGAGATCGACGAGAACGGCCGCGGCCAGCGGGTCACGGCGCCCGCCGCTCCCACCGTGACGCTGCACATGGACCGCGAGTCGTTCATCCGGCTGGCGGGCGGCCGTTGCGCGGCCGAGCCGGGCAGGATCACCGTCGACGGCGACCGGGAGCTGGGCGAGCGGGTGCTCGCCAGCCTCGCCACCACTCCCTGAGATGACCTGGTGACATGACCGGAGCGAGGGTCGACGCCTGGCGGCTCGCCGACATCCCCGACCAGGCGGGCCGGACCGTCCTGGTCACCGGGACGACGCTGGGCGGACTCGGCCACCACACCGCTCTCGAGCTGGCCCGCCGGGGCGCTCGCGTGGTGCTGGCCGGCCGAAACGCGGAGCGGCTCGGCGAGACCCGCGAGACCATCCGCGCCGAGGTGCCTGCCGCCGAGCTCGAGCAGCTGGAGGTGGACCTCGCCGACCTCGAGTCGGTCCGCCGCGCGGGTGAGACCGCCACCGCGTTCGGCCCGATCGACGTGCTGGTCAACAACGCCGGCGTGATGGGCACGTCGCGCCAGGTGACAGCCGACGCCCTCGACCTGCAGCTGGCGACCAACCACTTCGGTCCGTTCCTGCTCACCGGCCTGCTGCTCCCTCAGCTGCTCGCCAGCAAGGACGCCACCGTGGTCACGGTCTCGTCGAACATGCACCGCGTCGCGCGCGGCGCCCCGCTCGGTGACCCACGCGTCCATCACGGCCGCTACGCGAAGTGGCGCGTCTACGGCCAGTCCAAGCTGGCCAACCTGCTGTTCACCTACGAGCTCGACCGGCGGGCCCGGGCCAAGGAGCTGCCGCTCCGGGCGCTGGCCGCGCACCCGGGCTTCGCGGGCACCCACCTGGCCGCCAACGGGCAGTACGGCCGGTCCGCCGGCGGCATCGCGACGATCCTCGACGCCAGCGTCAAGGCGGTCTCCCAGCCGGCCGCGGAGGGTGCCTGGCCGCTGCTGATGGCCGCCACCGCGGACCTGCCCGGCGCGACGTACGTCGGCCCCGGCGGTCTCGGCGAGATGAGGGGATCGCCCCAGATCGTCACCTCGGCCCGGCTCTCCCACGACATGGACGCACAGCGCCGCCTCTGGGCGCTCAGCGAGGAGACGACCGGGATCCGCTACCCCTGACCGGTGTCCGAGGCGGGTTCGCTGAGCACCCCGACCACCCGCTCCAGCACCACCCGGGTCGCCTCGTAGTCGGCACCGAACTCCTGCTCGAAGCGGCCCTCGAGGTCGCGCAGGTGGCGGAAGCCCTCGGTTGTGAACCGCTTGCCCTCCGGCGTGTAGCGGACGATCTTGGCCCGCCCGTCCTGCGGGTCCGGCGCCATCTCGAGGATGCCGATGTCGACCAGGTCGCGGATCACCTCGCCCATCGACTGCCTGGTGATCCCGGCGCGCACCGCGAGGTTGGCGGCGCGGTCACCCTCGTCGCCCAGGATCGCGAAGAGGAAGTTGTGGGCCGGCTTGATGTCGGGGCGGCCGCGCTCGTGCGCGGCCCGCACCATGTGCGCCTGGAACGCCTTGTCGGCGTTGTGCACGAGAGCGATCATCGGCGTCCGATCGGGTTTGGCCCTTGACATCCGTAAGGCTTCCTTACATTATTTCGGTAGGTTACCTTACGATATCAGGAGTTGTCATGGACCCGGTCTCACGGCTCTTCCCCGGCGCCGGCAACCCGCGCACGACCCGGGTGGGCATCGAGCACGAGCTGCTCACCCGCGACTCCTCGACCGGGGCTCCGGTCGCCATCGAGCGGGTCCGCGCGGCCACCCGCACCGAACTCTCGTTCGAGCCCGGTGGGCAGGTCGAGCTGAACCAGGCGTGCGGTGCCGCGCCGGCCGTCGTCCGCCGGCTGCGGCACACCGTGGCGGCGTTGCGCATCGACCTGGCGCGGGCCGGGATCGTGCTCGACGCCTCCCCCGTCGACAGCCGCACGCCGGACGAGGTGCCGCTGCAGCTGACGTCCGCCCGCTACGCCGCCATGCAGGCGCACTTCGACACCCTCGGCCCGGCCGGCCGCCGGATGATGCGCTGCACGGCCTCGACCCAGGTCTGCCTCGACTGGTGGCCGGGACGGGCCGGCCTCGAGCAGTGGCGGGTGCTCAACCTGGCCGGGCCGCACCTCGCCGCAGCATTCGCGCGTTCGGTCGGCCCGGACTCCCGGCTCTCGACCTGGCTCGCGGTCGACCCCGACCGCACGGCGTTCGACGACCGGCTGCTGCGCGGTGGGGACCCGGTGGCGGCGTACGCCGACTTCGCGCGGGGCGCCACGGCGTTCACCGGTCCCGACGAGCACCTGTCCACGTTGTTCCCGCCGGTGCGGCCGCGCGGTCGGTATCTCGAGGTCCGCTTCCTCGACGTCCAGCCGGAGGAGCGGGTCGCGGAGGTGGTCGGGGCCCTCACCACCCTCATGTACGACGACGGCGTTCGGGGCCGGACCCTCGCCCAGCTCGAGCCCGACGCGCCGCGGCTGGCCGAGCTGTGGCGCGCGGCGGCTCTGGGCGAGCTCGCGCTCCCGGAACGAGCCGTGGCATGAAGACGCTGTTCGTCACCGACCCGCTGGCCGGGCTTCTCGCCGACATCGACGCGTCGGTCGGCCTGATGGACGCCTGCCAGAACGAGGGCGCCGAGGTCTGGGTCTGCGAGCCGGCCGACCTGGGCGTCGCGGGAGGGCGGCTGGTCGCGCGCGGCCCGCAGGATCTGCCTGCGACCGCGGCACCGCGGCGCCGACCACCGCTGGGTCGTCGAGCCGAGCTGGTACGCCGAGGTCGAGCACGCAACGCTCGACGTGGCGGAGACCTGCGAGCTGGTCTGGCTGCGGATCGACCCACCCGTGGACGCGCGATACCTGCACACCACCTACCTGCTCGACCTGGCGGCCGCGGCCGGCGTCCGCGTCGTCAACCACCCGGCCGGTGTGCGGGCGCTGCACGAGAAGCTGCTCGCCCTGCACCTGCCCGAGCTGTGTCCTGCCACCGTGGTCACGAGCACGGCCGCCGAGGTCGAGGCGTTCGTGGCGACGTACGGCACGGCGGTGGTGAAGCCGGTCGACGGGTTCGCCGGCACCGACGTCTGGCTCGTCGAGCCGGGCCACGGCTGCCGGGCGCTGGCCGAGTCCGCGACGGCCGGGGGTCGGCACGTGATCGTGCAGGAGTACCTGCCCTCGGTGGCCGACGGCAACAAGCGGCTCTTCCTCGTCGACGGAGAGATCGTCGGTGCGGTGCTGCGGCGCCCGTCCGAGGACGACTTCCGGATCGGTCCGCCGGTCGCGGAGGCGTCGATCGACGCCGCGGACCGCCGGATCGCCGAGGCCCTGGCCCCGCGGCTGGTCGCGCACGGCATCGCCATCGCTGGGGTCGACGTCATCGACGGCCGGCTGATCGAGGTCAACGTCACCTGCCCCGGTGGCATGCACAAGACCGACGCCCTGCTCGGCACCGACCTCAGCGGCGCGATGGTGCGCCGCCTGCTCAGCACCGACTCGTTCGCCCGAGAGGAACTCCTGTCATGACGACCATCCCTGTTGTCTGCATCGCGCTCATGGGCGTGATGCTCTTCCTGCTCGGCGCCAACGTGACCCGCTACCGGGTGATCCGCGGCGCGACCGGCAACCAGCAGCCGAGCGACCCGGCGGACCGGATGTACATCGCCCAACGGGCGCACGGCAACGCCAGCGAGTACGTCCCCACCCTCGCTGTCCTCATCGTCGTCTGCTCGGCCCTCACCGACGGGTGGTGGCTCAACGCACTGGCGATCGCCGCACTGGCGGCCCGGTCGCTGCACGCCTTCGGGATGCTGACCGCCAAGACGCTGGCCGCGCACGGTCCGGTCCGCGACGCCGGCGCACTGGGCACCTACCTCACCGGCGTCCTGCTCGGGGTCACCGCGCTGGTGGCGCTGTGAGCGCCGCCGCACCTGCCTCGTCGCCGGCCCCGTCGTCGGGTCAGGTCAGCTGCTGGTTGGCGATGTTCAGCCCCTTGACGTACCGGCAGACCGGCACCGCCACGGTCCCCCCGCCCAAGGTCACGGCGTCGTAGGTCTCCTCGCCGCGGTCGGACCAGCCGTGGCTCTCGTAGAAGCGCCGAGCCGAGGTGTTGCCGGGCACCACGGCCAGCCAGATCTCGTCATAGCCGGCCGCGGCGACCTGGCGCTCGGCCGCGGCGAGCAGCAGGCCGCCGACACCGCGGCCGCGCGCGGCGGCGGTGATCATGATCTGCTGCAGCTCGTCGGCCTTGACGATCAGGACGCCGAGGAGATCGTCGCCGTCGACGGCCACGGTGACGTGGTCGACCAGGTCGCGGGACCGCGCCGCGAAGTACGCCGGGTCCCGCGCCTCGATCAGTGCGTCGGGGACGTGACCGCGGTGGCCGTCGTGCCATGCCGCCTGCCAGACCTCGGCGACGGCGGCGGTGTCCGCGGGCTGCGCGGGGCGGAGAGTGACCACGACCAAAGTCATATCGCGACCGACCTCGGCCGGATGTGACTGTTCTTGCGCATCCCTAGCGTCGAGGCATGCCGCCGGACCAGGTCTGGACCCTCGACCACGAGGGCCACGAGCACCGCGTCGTCGCGGGACGCAATGCCTCGCACCTCGTGCAGTGGTACGTCGACGGGGACCTCCGGGCGCAGCGGAAGACGAGGTCGGACAAGGTGAGCCTCGCGGCGGCGGACGGGCCGGCCAAGCTCCTCGTCTACTACTCCGCACTCGGCGCGCCGCGGCGGGCGACGCTCTATCCCGACGGCGACGACGTCTCGGCGCTCGTCCGGCTGGGCGGGCTCGACCTGGTCCCAGAGCCGGGCAGCGGCGCCGAGCGGTACGACGACAAGCTGCGCGACCACCCGAACCGCTACGCCGGGCTCGCAGCACTGGGCGGCGCCGCCAAGGTGCTGGTCCCGATCCTGCTGACCTTCCTCGCGGTGCACCTCGCGATCAACATCCCCTGGCCGCACGTGCCCTTCCCGGACCTGCCGTCGGTCCCGTGGCCGGACGTGCCGACCCCGGACCTGCCTGACTGGCACGTCCCGGACGAGGTGTGGTGGGTGCTCGACAAGGCGAAGTACGTCTGGCCCGTCGTCGTCGCGTACGTGATCGCCCGGGCCGAGATCAAGCGGCGCCGGGACCGGACGGCAGCCCGAGCCGGTGACGGACCACGAGGCCGACCGGAGCTGAGGTGCGATGCTGGAGGCGTGACCGAGCGCAACGTCCTGGGCGGTGAGCTGGAGCCGTGCGGCACCGAGCCGATGACCGGCTTCTTCCGGGACGGATGCTGCAACACCGGCCCCGAAGACCGCGGCAGCCACACGATCTGCGCAGTGGTGACCGAGGAGTTCCTGAGCCACCAGCGGAGCATCGGCAACGACCTGGCCACACCGATGCCGGAGTACTCCTTCCCCGGCCTGGTGCCCGGAGACCGGTGGTGCGTGACCGCGGTCAACTGGGCCCTGCGCCCACCGTGACGGGGCGGCCGCGCCGGTGGTGCTGGCCTCGACGAACGCCGCGGTCCTCGAGCTCGTCCCGATCGAGGCGCTGCGGGAGCACGCCGTCGACGTCCCGGACGACCTCGGCGAGCTCGACCTCTAACGGTCTCGGACCCGGACCATCCCACCGAGCGTCGGGACGTACGCCGAGCCGTCGGGACCGAGCGTCACCGCCGAGTAGTGGTTGTTGAACAGCGTCCCGGTGCCGGTGCGGACCGAGAACGCCGTCTCGCCGGTGCGGGCGTCGATGGCGGTGAGGTACCACGCGCTCACGCCCCACCAGGACGTGCGGGTGGTGTAGGCGTAGACCAGCCCGGTGGCCAGCGACACCTTGGCCACCGACGTCGGGGCGACCTCGTCGGACCGCCAGCCGACCGAGCACTCGCCGGTGTCCGGGTCGGCGTCCACCCGGGCCAGGCCGCCCGGCGTCGCGCGGCCGGCCATCGTGGTCCACGGTGCCGTGTAGCCGTAGTTGTTCTCGACCACGACGCTCGCGTCGCCCACCGCGACCAGGGAGTTGTCGCTCGCGCTCTCGTCCTTGCCGAACACCGCTGCCTCGCAGACCAGGCTGCCGTCGACGGCGTCGTAGAACTGCACGTGCATCTGGGAGTCGGCGTTGTCGGTGATCGCGACCAGCCCGCTGGGCAGCAGGGTCGGCGTCGTTCCGCTGCCGGCACTCAGCTGCCCGGGCTTCTGCTGCGAGCCGTGGTCGTACGCCCGCTGCCAGAGGACCTCCGGCTGCCCGCTGCTGTCGAGCGCCACCTTGACCAGCGCCTCGGTGGTCACCAGGTAGACCCCGGTGTCGTCGGCGGCGATCGAGTTGGCGATCTCGCCGGCCAGGTCGAGCGGGGTGCCCCCGTCGGCGCCACCGGCCACGCCGACCCGGCCGTCCTGGGTGACGTACCAGGTGTTGCCCTCCCAGTCGGGCAACAGCGCGACCAGGCAGTCGTCGTCCGGCACCACGTCGTTCAGGTCGACCTCGTCGAGGACCTCGAGCCCGTCGCTGTCGACGGTGAGCACCCGGCGGTCGGTCGTGGCGACGACCGCGCGCGCCTCCGCATCGAGGTAGAAGTAGGCACCCCCGCAGAGGTCCTCCCACGGCCGCTTGTCCGACTCCTCGCGGTCCGGCAGGTCGAGGGTCTCCAGCGGCCGCATGGTCTCGGGGTCGAGCACGTGCATCACCGGACCGGTGCGGTCGCCGCAGAGCCCCACGATCCGGCCGTCCGGGTCGAAGGCGAGCGTCGCGCACTCCTTGAGGCCGTACCACGACGTCGTCACCTCGGGGTCCTTCCCGAGCGGCCCCGGACCCTGGTAGCTGTCGGTCGCCCAGGCGTCGTCGTGCATCGTGCTGCTGCCGTTCGCCGCCAGCCCCGGGTGCTGCGGCACGCTGAGCTCGATCGGCTGCGGCTCGACCGCGTGGCCGTCGTACGACGACGTCACGAGCCGCCCGCCGCCGGGCGGGATCGGCAGCCGCCCGTCCGGCAGCAGCACCACCACGGCGGTGGCCACGACCACCACGGCCACGAGGCCGCCGAGCAGCCAGCGGTTCGGCCGCATCAGTCGCCGGGTGGCCGGCACCAGCAGCGCGACGAGGAGCACCGCGAGGATCCACGGCCCGATCGCCCACCACCCCGCGACCAGCAGCAGCAGCGCCACGACGAATCCCACGTAGCGCAGCATGCCGCACCTGCGGCACCCTGCTCTCGTGGGCACCGCCGTACTCGTCATCTTCCTCGTGTCCGTGGTGACCTCGATCCTCGTCGTGGTGCTGGTGCTCGTCCTGGTGCGCCTGATGATGAAGCGGGCCGGGACCGGGCTGCCGCAGGCGCTCGGTTCGGCGGTCGGCGGCGGGATGGCGCAGCCCACCCGCGGCACCATGCACGTGGTCGGGGCCAGCATCATGGACCGGAACGCGATGATCGCGCCGTGCACGATGGCCTACGCGATCGAGGCACCCGGGATCCCGGCGTTCTCCGGGCAGGGCACGTTCTACGCGCAGACCAAGCGCTGGCCGCAGCCGGGGATCAACCTCCCGGTGGTCTTCGACGCGGCCAACCCCGCACACGTCGACATCGACTGGGAGCACGCGCCCCGGCCGGTCGATGTCGCGTCCGGCGCCGCGCAGGCGCTGGCCGACCAGCTCAACCAGCGGGGTACGCCGGCCCCTCCGCCCCCTCCACCGGCGGGATAGTCGCAGACCTTCCGCACATCGCGCACGCCGTACGGGCGTGCCGAACGTCTGCGACTATCCCTCCGCGAGGCGATCGGTCGTCGGGAAGAGGCTCGCGTAGGCGTTGAGCGCCGGCTGGCCGCCGAGGTGGGCGTAGAGCACGGTCGAGTCGCTCGGGATGTCGCCGTTGCGCACCAGGTCGACGAGGCCGGCCATCGACTTGCCCTCGTAGACCGTGTCGAGGATGACGCCCTCGAGCTGGCCGGTGAGCCGGATCGCGTCGAGCGTCGACTGCACCGGCACGCCGTACACGTCGCCGGCCCAGCCCTCGAGCACGGTGATCTCGTCGTCTCGTAGGTCACGGCCGACCCCGATCAGCTCGGCGGTGTTGCGGGCGATCCGGCCGACCTGGTCGCGGGTCTTCTCCAGCGTCGCCGAGGCGTCGATGCCGAGCACCCGCCGCGGCCGGCCACCGGCCTCCTCCAGCGCCGCGAACCCGGCGATCATGCCGGCGTGCGTCGAGCCGGTGACGGTGCAGACCACGACCGTGTCGAAGAAGACCCCGAGCTCCGCCTCCTGCGCGGCGACCTCGTAGGCCCAGCCCGCGAAGCCCAGCCCGCCGAGCCGGTGGTCGGAGGCGCCGGCCGGGATGGCGTACGGCGTACCGCCCCGCTTCTCGACGTCCTCGAGCGCCTGCCGCCACGAGTCGCGGAAGCCGATGTCGAAGCCCGCCGGGTCGAGCCGCACGTCGGCGCCCATGACCCGGCTCAGCAGGATGTTGCCGACCTGGGTGCTGAGGGGGTCGGTCCACTCCGGCACCCAGTTCTCCTGCACCAGCACGCACTGCAGCCCGAGGTGCGCGGCCACCGCGGCGACCTGGCGGGTGTGGTTGGACTGGTGGCCACCGATCGAGACCAGGGTGTCCGCGCCCTGGGCCAGCGCCTCGGGGACGAGGTACTCGAGCTTGCGGGTCTTGTTGCCGCCGTAGGCGAGGCCCGAGTTGCAGTCCTCGCGCTTGGCCCACACCTGCGCGCCACCCGAGGTGGGCGCTGAGCCGGGGCAGCGGGTGGACCGGGCTCGGACCGAAGGTCAGCTGGTGGCGCGGGAAGTCCTGGAGGGCCATGTGGGAAGTATCGCGGTGCGCGTCGGGAGCAGCCCCTCGTGCCGGGCCACCGCGGTCGCGGCCAGCACGGTCAGCGCGATGCAGGAGGCATTGGTGATCGGAACGAGGATGCTCTTGGCCAGGACGAACGTCGCCAGCGGCTGGCTGACCAGCAGCACGAAGACCACCGCCGCCTTGGCGAGCAGTGCCATCGCCCACATGACGGTGAGCCGGCGGAACAGTCGCCGCAACGCCGGTCGCGCGTGCAGCTCGTCGGTGATCGGGTAGAAGTCACCGGCCAGCCGGGCCACGACCGGGCGGGCGGTCAGCGCCGACGCCATGAACGCCGTGCCGATCAGCAGGTCGGTGAGCACCGGCTGCAGGAAGTAGATGAAGGTGCTGTGCGACGCCAGGGCCACGATCGTCCTGAGGGTGAGCACGCCCGCCGTGAGGAGCAGCATCCCCGACGGACGCCGGCCGGTCAGCGCCCGGATGGCGATGGCGCCGTACGACCAGGTCAGGGAGGCCCCGATCGCGGGCCACACCCCGAAGGTCACGAACATGAAGTAGAAGACGATCCCCGGAATCACGCAGGCGACGAGGAGGTTGATCCCGACCCGGCGCAGGATGCTGCGCAGCTGGGGGTGGACAGGTCCCTGCCCGACCTCCGCAGCGGGCTGCCGCAGGGTGGCAGACGCAGGAAGGTCGAGCAGGGCCATACCGAGAAGGACACCCGATGGACCCGGGTCCTCGGGCGGGTTCAGCTGGACTTCCGTGCGCTGGTCCAGCGGTCGGGCTTCCGATCGGGCGAAGGTCGCGCGTTCCGGCCCGTGGACGCGTGCCGTTGGCTACGCTCGCCCTGTCTCGCACCATGGGACTCGTGGAGCTGACCGAGTCGTTCGCGTGGGAGGGCCGGCGGATCGCCTGGGCCCGTGCGGGGTCCGGCCCGGCGGTGGTGTTCTGCCACGGGACCCCGTTCTCCTCCAGGGTCTGGGCGCCGTACGCCGAGGCGCTGGCCGACCGGTTCACCGTCCACCTGTGGGACCTGCCGGGCTACGGCCGCTCGTCGATGGACCCGGAGCACCGGGTCGCCGCCGACGTCCACGCGCAGGCGTTCAAGGCGCTGCTCGACCACTGGGGGCTCGACCGTCCGCAGGTCGTGGCGCACGACCTCGGCGGCCTCGTCGTCGCTGCGCGCGCACCTGGTCGAGGGTGCGGCGTACGCCTCGCTGTTCCTGGTCGACGTGGTGGCGATCCCGCCCAGCGGCTCGCCGTTCTTCGCGTTCGTCCAGGACAACCCGGCGCTGCTCCCCCAGCTCCCGGCCTACATCCACGAGGCGATCGTCCGTGCCTACATCGGCAACGCCACGTACGCCGGGCTCGCTCCCGACGATCTCGAGGCGCTCGTGGCCCCGTGGACCGGCCCCGAGGGCCAGCCCGCGTTCTACCGGCAGATCGCCGACTACGACCTCGAGCTCCTGCACGAGAACGAGCGACAGCTCCCGGAGCTCGACCTGCCGGTCCGGGTCCTGTGGGGTGCCGAGGACGCCTGGATCCCGCTGGAGACGGGGCGCCGGTTCGCGGGGCTGGTCCCGGGCGCCGTCCTGACCGAGGTGCCGGACGCCGGCCACCTGGTGCAGTACGACGCGCCGGTCGCGCTGGCGACCGCCCTGCGCGCCTGGCTCGACCCGACGGCATGATGGCGGCATGGCCGACCCGCGCGCAGGACAGCCCGCCCAGCCGCAGGACCTGGTGGACCTGCCGCACCTCGTGACGGCGTACTACACCCAGGTCCCGGATCCGGAGGTCGTCGAGCAGCAGGTGGTGTTCGGCACCAGCGGCCATCGCGGCTCGTCGCTCGACACGGCGTTCAACGAGTGGCACATCCTCGCGACCACGCAGGCGATCTGCGACTACCGCAAGGAGCAGGGGTACGACGGCCCGCTGTTCGTCGGCCGCGACACCCACGGGCTCTCCGAACCGGCGTGGGCGACGGCGCTCGAGGTGCTGGCCGCCAACGACGTGACCGTGCTGGTCGACAGTCGCGACGCGTACACGCCGACCCCGGCGGTGTCCCACGCCATCCTGCGGGCCAACAAGGGGAAGTCGAAGGGGCTGGCCGACGGCATCGTGGTGACGCCGTCGCACAACCCGCCGTCGGACGGCGGCTTCAAGTACAACCCGCCGCACGGCGGCCCCGCCGACACCGACGCGACCACGGTGATCGCGGCTCGCGCCAACGAGCTGATCAAGGCCGGGCTCGACGGCGTACGCCGGACGCCGTTCGCGAGGGCGCGGGCGGCCGCGAGCTCCTACGACTTCATGGGCACCTACGTCGACGACCTGCCCACCGTCGTGGACCTCACCGCGATCAAGGAGGCGGGTGTGCGGATCGGCGCCGACCCGCTCGGCGGGGCGTCCGTGGACTACTGGGCCGAGATCGGCACCCGGCACGACCTCGACCTGACCGTGGTGAACCCCCTGGTCGACGCGACCTGGCGGTTCATGACCCTCGACTGGGACGGCAAGATCCGGATGGACTGCTCGTCGCCGTCGGCGATGGCCTCGCTCGTGGCCCAGAAGGACAAGTTCCAGATCGCGACCGGCAACGACGCCGACTCCGACCGGCACGGCATCGTCACGCCGGACGCCGGGCTGATGAACCCGAACCACTACCTCGCGGTCGCGATCCAGTACCTCTTCGGCGGCGGCCGCCCGGGCTGGCCGTCCACGGCGCAGATCGGCAAGACCCTGGTCTCGAGCTCGATGATCGACCGGGTGGCGGCCGCCCTCGGCACGCCGATGGTCGAGGTGCCGGTCGGGTTCAAGTGGTTCGTGCCGGGGCTGATCGACGGCTCGTTCGGCTTCGGCGGCGAGGAGTCCGCGGGTGCGTCGTTCCTGCGGATGGACGGCACCACGTGGACCACCGACAAGGACGGGCTGATCCTCGCCCTGCTCGCCTCGGAGATCCTCGCGAAGACCGGCCGGTCGCCGAGCGAGCACTACGCCGACCTGGTCGCCCAGCACGGCGACCCGGCGTACGCCCGCGTCGACGCGCCCGCCAGCCGCGAGCAGAAGGCCAAGCTCGGCGCGCTCTCGCCCGACGACGTGACCGCCACCGAGCTGGCCGGCGAGCCGATCACCGCGAAGCTCACCGAGGCACCCGGCAACCACGCCAAGATCGGCGGCCTCAAGGTCACCACCGAGTCCGCCTGGTTCGCCGCCCGCCCCTCGGGCACCGAGGACGTCTACAAGATCTACGCGGAGTCGTTCAAGGGCCGCGAGCACCTCGCCGAGGTGCAGGCCGAGGCGAAGGCTGTCGTGGACGCCGCCCTGTCTGGGTAGTCAGAGGTGGTCGGGGACGATCAGCGCGTCGGGATCGGCTCGCGGCGGCACGGCCTCGAGAGCCAGCTTCACCAGGGCGACCCGCCCGGCGAGCACGACCTTGCGCTTGAGGCCGCGCACGTCACCGAGCCGCTCCTCGACCGCTGCGCTGATCTGGGCGTCGGTGAACGTCGGCCGGGTGCCGGCCGCCACCTCGACGTCGGGCAGTGAGACCAGCACCGGGAGCAGCTGGTCGCCGAGCCCGTCGAGCATCTGGAACCGCTGGTAGCGGGTCAGCTCCGCCCACGCGTCGTCGGCCGTCCGCCGCCCCTTGCGGACCGTCTTGTCCTGCGCCGCCAGCACGCTCTTCGCCGCGCCCTCGAGGGCGACGGTCAGCTCTCGCTCGGTGAACCGCACGGCACCAGCCTCCACCATGTCGATGAGTACTGCCCGATGAGTACCGGCCCGGCTCCCGGTCGGTACCTGCATGACATCAGGCACGATCTCTCCGCTGTACGGCGACGCCTCGGCCACTGCCCCCGAGTGGAATGACATCGACCAGCGGCTCACCAACGCTCAGCTCTACTGGATCGTCACGGTCCGCCGCGACGGCCGGCCGCACGCCGTACCCCTCTGCGGCGTGTGGCGCGACGGCGCCTTCTACTTCTGCACCGGCGACGCCGAGCAGAAGATGCGCAACCTCGAGCACGACCCGCACGTGGTCGTCACCGCAGGCCCGCTGGGCGCAGACGGCTGGAGCAGCGGCAAGGACATCTCCGTCGAGGGCGTGGCGTCACGAGTCGAGGACGAGGCGCTGCTGCAGGCGCTGACCGAGGAGTGGCGGACGAAGTACGACGGCGACTGGGTCTTCGAGGCGCGCGACGGACGCTTCTTCGAAGTCAGCCACCAGGGCGACGGCTCCGGCGACGGCGCGGTGGTGTTCCGGGTGCCGCCCAGCAAGGTGCTGGTCTTCGGCGACGAGCACGGGCAGACGACCTACCGGTTCTGAGGCCGCTCGGATGTGAGGATGTCCGGCATGACCAGCGCACGCCGGCTCGTCCTCGCGATGGGCGTCCTCGTCGTCGTCGACCTCGTCGGCGGACTGCTCGCGGTCGGGTCGGACGTCAACACCTGGGGCGAGGCGTGGAGCGGCGACGCCCTGCTCGCGGCGCCCTGGCCGATGATCCTGGTCCAGCTGGTGCTGACCTGGCTGGCGACGCGCAGCGACGGGCTGCTCGCGGTGGTCGCCGCGTCCCTGCTGGCGCTCGCCTGCCTGGTCAGCGCGATCTCGGGGTTCTTCGACGGCGGCCTCGGCAACGACGAGCTCAGCGACGGCCTGGTCGCGTTCCAGGTTCTCCTGCTCACGGTCACCGCAGCGGTCGGGGTGCTGGCCGGCGCTGCGAGCAGTGGCCGCGCGACGTACGACGGCGCTACCGGTCGGCTGAGACGCCGGTCTGCTCGCTCGCCCACAGCCCGACCAGCCCGCGGAAGTGGGCGAGGAACTCCTCCTGCTCGTGGGGCGGGTACGTCGCGGCGACGGTGTCGCGGAGCAGCCGGTCGAAGTCGTCGCTGGTGACCCACTCGAGGACTGCCTCGGGCAGGTGGGCGAGGTGCTGCTCCGACCACTCCCAGTAGCGCTCGGTCTCGAAGTGCTCGTCGGCCAGGGCGAGGTAGCGGTCCACCTTCTCGTCGTACGACATCGACTCGTCGTCGGCGATCTCGAAGTAGCGCCTGGTCCGCAGGTCGACCTCGGACTTCCGGCCGTTCACGACGCAGTACGTCGACCAGCGCACCAGGGCGGTGATGGCCCACGGGAAGTAGTAGTGCAGCGAGGTCACCGAGACGTCCGGGCAGGCGTTGGCGTAGTCGATGGGGTAGACGTCGTCGCCGACGACGAGCATCTCGCAGGAGTTGAACTCCCAGCGGAAGAACGCGTTGACGATCCGCGAGATGGCGACCGTCTGCTTGCCGGCGGACTCGGAGAGGAACCCGTGGTTGACGGCGTACCGCAGGTGCATCGGCTGGTCGGGCCGGAAGTCCATCACCATCGTCTCCGGGCCGATGGACAAGGCCCGCGCGAAGTGTTCGTAGTCGACCGTGGCCTGGAGGTGCATCAGCATCTCGCCGGACTCGTCGTACGCCTTGTGCAGGTCGCCCCGGTCGTTGATGCGGGAGACGCCGCGCCAGGCGCCGCCGTCGAACGGCTTCATGTAGAGCGGGTAGCCGAGGTCCTCGGCGACCTTGTCGAGGTCGAACTCGCGGTTGTACTTCTCCGAGGTGTAGGCCCAGCGCACGTTGTCGACCGGGTTCTTGTACGGCACCAGCGTGGTCGGCGGGACGTTCAGGCCCATCCGGACCAGCGCGCAGTAGGCGCTGTGCTTCTCCATCGACTGGAACGTGAACGGGCTGTTGAGCAGGTAGGTGCCGTTGACCAGCGAGGCCTTCTTCAGCCACTCGCGCGGGTGGTAGTACCAGTGCGCCAGCCGGTCGATGACCAGCTCGGTGCGGACCGGGTCGTCGAGCCGGAACGGCTCGATGCTGAGCCGCTCGCTCGACACCGTGTGCACGGTGCTGTCCCCATCTGGACCCTCGATGCTGAGCGGCCCGACCCGGCGCAGGATCTCCTCGAACGCGCGCGGCCAGTCCTCCTCCGCGCCGAGCAGCAGCCCGACCAGGTGGTCCTTGCTCATGCCACACTCCCGTCCGCCGGCGCCTCGAGGTCGTCAAGGACCTCGATCCGGATCCGCTTGTTGTCCTTGCCCTTGCTCTCGGTGCCCACCACGCGTACGCCGCCAACCTCCGCCGTCGACAGCACGTGCGTGCCACCGTCGGCCTGCCGGTCGAGCCCCACGATGTCGATGACCCGCAGCGGGTCGATCTCCTGCGGGATCAGGTTCGCGGAGGTGCGGATCAGCGCCGGGTCGGTGTCGGCGACGCTGCGCGGCAGGAAGTCGACCACGATCTCGTGGGCCCGGGCGATCTCCTCGTTGATCCGGCGCTCGACCGTCGCACCGAGGTCGGCCGACATCGCGGGGAACGGGAAGTCCAGCCGCCCCTTCATCGGCTCCATGTTCCCGCCGGTCACCGGGATGGAGTAGTCGGCCCAGATCACCCCGCACAGCACGTGCAGTGCGGTGTGGGTGCGCATCAGCCGGTGCCGGCGGTCCCAGTCGATGGCGCCCTGCACCTCGGCGCCGACGTCCGGGAGGTCACCCTCGACGGTGTGCCAGATCGTCCCCTGCTCGCGGCGTACGCCGGTGACGGTCAGGGTGCCGACCGGCGTCTGGATGGTGCCGGTGTCGCTGGGCTGGCCGCCGCCGACCGGGTAGAACGCCGTGCGCGCCAGCGCGACCCGTCCGCCTTCGCGGTCGACGTCGGTGACGGTGGCGTCGAACTCGGTGCGGTAGGCGTCGACGGCGAACAGCTCGGTCTCGGCGAGGCCGGGTGGCGGCGGGTTGCCGGGGACTCCCATGGACCCTGCCTAGCAGAGATGCCGAGCGAGCGCAGGTGCGGTCAGGGGCCGGCCAGGGTGTCGAGGGTCCCCATGTCGTCCGACGTCAGGCTGAACCCGCCGACGTCGGCGTTGGACCGGATGCGCTCCGGGTTGACGGACTTGGGGATCACCACCACCTGGTGCTGCAGGTGCCAGCGGATGATCACCTGCGCCGGGGTCCGGCCCAGCCGCTCCGCGATCTCCACGATGGCCGGATGGTCGAGAGTGCCACCCCGCAGCGCGCTGTAGCCCTCCAGCACGATGCCGCGAGCCTGGTGCGCGGCGACCACGCCGGCGTCGTACAGCAGCGGGCTCCACTCGATCTGGTTGACCGCGGGAGCGGCCCCGGCACCCTGGGTCACCTCGTCGATCAGCTCGGCGTCGAAGTTGCTCACCCCGATCTCGCGGGCCAGCCCCGACTCCCGGGCCTCGACGAACGCGCGCCACAGGTCGACGTTGGTCGAGCCGCGGCCCGGCCAGTGGATGAGCCAGAGGTCCACGTGGTCGGTCTGCAACAGGTCGAGACTCTGGCGAAGCGTGTCGAGCTCGCGACCGGCCCGGTCGGGCGGGCACTTGGTGGTCAGGAAGACCTCGTCACGCGCCACGCCGCTCTCCGTCAGGGCACGGCCGACCTCGCCCTCGTTGCCGTAGATCGTCGCCGTGTCGAGGTGGCGGTAGCCCGCCTCGAGCGCCGCCGAGGTCGCGCGCACCGCGTTCTTGCCCTTGATCTGCCACGTGCCAAAGCCCAGCAGCGGCATCAGGGTGCCCTGGGTCAGAGCGGCAGTGTCGTCGGGCAGCGCGATGGCGTCGGTCACGTGTCGATGCTAGGCACCGGCAACAGACGTGCGAACTCAGGCGACCCGCTGGGCCTGCGGGTAGAGCTCCACCCAGATCGGCGGGCCGGTGGCAGAATCTCGTCCGGACTGCGCCGAGATGGCAGCGCGGAGCGGAGGTGCACCTTGCGGCTCGAGCCGTTGTACCGGATCCGCTTCACCTATCCCGAGAGCTGGATGGTCAGTCTCGAGGGCGGGTGGGAACAGCACCTGTTCCTGGCCGAGGGCCGCTGCGAGGGCTCGATCAGTGGCCGCTTCCGCGGCGCGAACTTCCCGCTGCGTCGGACTGCCGAGGGTCCGTTCCTCCCAGACTTCCGCGCCGTCATCGAAGCCGACGACGGCGCGACCATCATGTTCGCGCTGCAGGGATACGGCCGCGCGTACCCACCCGGACGCCGGCAGATCGTCGGCTCCGTAACCCACCTCAGCGACAGCGACCGCTACGACCGGCTCAATGACGTGGTGTGCGTCTGTGCGGGCGAAGTCCGTGCGCCAGACGATCCTGACCGAGAGAGCTCCGACCTCGTCATCGACGTGGCCGAGCTCGTCTGGGAACCGATCTCGCAATGACCACACGAGACCTCGTCATCCGCACGGCAGCGGCAGGCGGCTGTGCCGCCGTCATCGCGGGAGTGGTCAGCGCGGTCGGCGGCCGCCTGGCCATGAGCCTGCTCGCCTCGCTCAACCCCGAGGACGCTGGTGTGAGGTCCGACGACGACTTCGTCATCGGCCAGCTGACGTTCGGCGGGACCGCGCAGCTGACGGCCGCGACCGTCCAGCTGACTCTGGTGGGCGCTGCGCTCTACCTGCTCCTTCGGCCGTTCCTCGTGGGCACCGGTGCGGTGCGTGTGGTCACGTCCGCGATCGGGTTCGGCGTGACCTTCGCGGCGCTCATCATCCATCCCGACGGGGTCGACTTCACCCGGCTCGAGCCGCTGTGGCTCGGCATCGCCTTGTTCGTGGCGGTCCCGGTCCTCGTGGTCGCGATCTTCTCCGCGCTCGCCGAGTACTGGCTGCGCGACGCGTCGTGGTTCATGACCGCGCCACGTTCTCGCGTCACACCCTTGCTCGGCTCGTGGGTCTTCGCCGGCATCGGGCTCGTCCTTCTCGTGCCCGTCTTCGTCATGGCATTCGTGATCGCCTCGAACAACGCCGTGGCCGAGGATGGGCTGGACGACGGCCAGGACGACACGGAACCGGGCCTCCCCGTCGGGTTCAAGCGGGCGGGACAGGCCCTGCTGGTCGCGATCGCCGGACTGGGCGTCGTCTCGCTGGCCAGCGACATCTCCACCATCCTCGCCTGACCCGGCTGCCGGCGCCGACGAGGGTCAGCAGAACCGCGGTAGGTGGTGCGCGATCTGCTTCTGCCACCAGTCCCAGTCGTGGGCGGAGTCGTGGCCCCAGATGTCGAGCTCGTGCGGGATGCCCTTCTCGGCCAGCAGCCCGCCGAGGTGCCGCGCGGACGGCAGCGAGCCGGTCGGGTGGGTCTCCCACGGTCCCTCACCGACGACCAGGACGACGCGCAGCCGCTGCCGCAGCCAGTCGAGGTGGTCGCCGTGGAGGTGCGCGACGTAGTCGCTGGGATTGGTGAAGTACGCCGCCTCGCCGCGGTCGCCCCACGCGTTCCAGTCGGCCGGGTCGTAGTTGCCGCTCTGGCAGATGGCCACCGGGAACAGGTCGGCGCGGGTGAGTGCGAGCTGGAGCGCGTGGTAGGCGCCCATCGAGCAGCCGGTGACGACCGCGTCGCTGGAGCCGGGGCTGTCCTGGCCGATCCAGGGCACGACGTGGTCGATGATCCAGCTCGCGTACGCACCGTGCCGCCGGGCCCGCTCCTCGAGCGGGATGCTCGAGTCGGACCAGGTCTGCTCGTCGAAGGAGTCGACGCAGTAGAGCTTGCAGCGACCCGCGTCGATGAGGTCGGCCACCGCGCCGACCATGCCGTTGCTCTCGTAGTCCCAGGCCCGGCCGCGCTCGCTCGGGAAGACCAGCACCGGCCGGCCCCAGTGGCCGTAGCGGATCACCGTGCCGGTCCGGCCGAAGGCGGGCGCGTCGAGCTCGACCTGGTAGCGCTCCATGGCCCCCGTCGGGGTTCCATGCGTGCTGGGCGTGCTCAGGGTGCGTGCATCGCAAGGCGCCGAGCGAAGACGCTGTAGGCCCATCATCGAGGGACGGTAACGCAGCGAGGTGCGTGCCATGTGTGCGCGCAGCGCACACGGAGCCCCGATGGGGGCCACTGCCCAGGCCCTGGTCAACAGATCGGCGAGGTGCGGGTGCAGGCTGTCGCGCCAGCAGGTCCACGTGTGGCCCTGCCGGACCTCGGCCCACGAGACGTTCATCCCGACGTCGTTGAGGTGGTCGCGCAGGGCGAGGTTGTTGGCGAAGTTCTCCTCCG
Organism: uncultured Actinomycetota bacterium; assembly: GCA_963734355.1. Classification (GTDB taxonomy): domain Bacteria; phylum Actinomycetota; class Actinomycetes; order Propionibacteriales; family Nocardioidaceae; genus Nocardioides. The sequence goes on along the minus strand of CAVTHU010000044.1, from coordinate 7,880 downwards.
CGGTCCCGCAGGTCATCGTCACCTCCGGGGCCCCGGGCGCCGCCTGGCGGGCGGCCAGCACGGTCGCGACAAAACCGGTCACCTGACCGAAGTACCCGTAGTCCGACTCCTGCGGGTCGAGCGCCGGGGTGAAGAACGAGCCGGACTGGAGCATCAGCCCCGCGAAGGTGCCCGGCGCCGTCCACGCCGCATGCAGGGCCGCGAGCGCGCCGAGGCTCTGGCCGAGCAGCACCGGCCGGTCGGTGGTCTCGAAGGCGTCGGTGATCGCCGGCAGCACCTCGCCGACCAGCGCGGCGGCGTACGCCGGGTTCGCGGCGTAGCGAGCGTCGCGGTCGCTGCCGGGCGCCAGCAGCCCGACCCGCATGGGCGGTCGGGTGGCGGCGTACCGGACCACGCCGCCGTAGGCGTCCATCTCGGCGCCGTCGTGCACCAGCAGCAGCGGCAGCGGCGCGCCCTCGTGACCGGCCGGCTCCCACACCACGACGCCGATCTCGCCCACGGTCAGCTCGTGGCGCGACCCGGGGGCGCCCTCGGCGTCGAGCCAGCCCGGGGGCTGGTAGCCCGGCATCGCGAGCCAGGAGTGCGGGCCGAAGGCACCCTCGACCCGGTCGGGGTTGCCGGGGTCGGGCACCAGGGTGCCGTCGACGTCGAAGAGGTACTCCAGGCAGTCGAGGTCCGGCAGCGCGAGCCGCAGCTCCCAGCCATCCTTGACCTCGGCCATCCCCAGCTCGACGCCCAGGTCGACGTCGAACCAGACCTTCACGTCGGCGTACTCGTGCTCGGTGTCGCTGAGCCGGAAGACGACCTCGTCGTCCTCGACAGCCGTGGCGAGCTGGGAGACGGTCCCCATCCCCTCAACCTAGGCCCTAGGCTCAACGCGAGGATCGGGAGGTGACCTGATGGCGGACGACCCGCTGCGCCAGCGGATAGATGCGCTGGTCGAGGAGGAGCACGAGCTCCGCGAGAGGCATGTCGGGCAGGGGCTCGACGATGCGGAGCGAGAACGGCTCCGGCACCTCGAGGTCGAGCTCGACCAGACCTGGGACCTCCTGCGCCGCCGCAACGCGCGCCGCGAGGCCGGCCAGGACCCGTCGTCGGAGTCGCAGCGGGACGCCACCACGGTCGAGGGCTACCTGCAGTAGCCGATCAGCGGCGTTGCCAGCCAGCGGGCTTGCTGACCGTGCGCGGCAGCTCGGGCGGTGGCTCGACGGTGCGGTGTTCGTACTGGGTCGAGAGCACCACGTGAGAGTTCATGTCGCGGTGCTCGCCGAGCCGTTCGAAGAGGCCCTCCAGGTGGGCCATTGAGGCAGCACGGACCTTGAGCATCGTGCAGAACGACCCGCTCAGCTTGTGGACCTCCGCCACCTCCGGGAAGTCCTCGGCCGAGGTGTTCTTGAGCAGGCAGTGCCCGGTCTCGCAGCGCAGCTGGAGGAATGCGGTCAGGGGGATCCCGACCTCCGCCGGGTCCACCTCGGCCCGGTAGCCGGTGATCACGCCGGCCTCCTCCAGGCGGCGTACCCGCTCGGCGACCGCGGGCGAGGAGAGGTTCACTCGCTTGCCGAGCTGGTTGTAGGACAGTCGACCGTCCTGCTGGAGCTCGGCGAGGATCTGCCAGTCGGTGGAATCGAGCGCTTTGGCCATCTGGCAAGTCTGAAGCTGATCTGCATGGCGAACAAGAGGTCAGACAGGTCTTCTGCCGTCGATTGCCCATTCAAGATGACGAACGACCCTTCTAGCGTGAATGGCCAAGATGCACGCACTCACGATCTGGAGGACTCATGAACGACGCGCCGCTCGCCGCCGGGCTCGCCCTGGAACTCACTCGCAAGCACGTGAACAGCGCCCGCCCGGGCGCGCCCGTAGTGCCGGAGGTGCCGGAGCGTGAAGCCCGGGTGCGCCGCCGCCGTCAGAAGCCGAGGTGATGGCCGAGCTCGCCGGTCTGGTCGACGTACATGGTGCGGGTGTCGAACCACCACCGGCCGTCGATGCGCTGGAAGGTGTCGCGGTAGCGGCCGGTGATGATCACCTGCAGCGGGAGCTCGGCGGTGGCCTGGGTGACCAGGTAGTTGGACTGGGCGGTCGCGGTGCCGGCCTCGTCGTCGACCTCGATGATGGCGTTGGTGGTGAGGTGCTTGGTCTTCGGCGTGCCGGTGTCCTCGTGGATCCGGGTGGTCATGCCGTAGAGGCCGCGCACCCGCTCGCGGCCCTCGAAGACCGTCTCCGGCCCGCCGCCCTCCCGGCCGTGGATGCGCCCGTGCTCGAACAGGTCGGCCACCCCGTCGAGGTCACCACGGTCGATGCGGTCGGCGTAGGTGTAGAGCAGGTTCTCGATCTGCCGGGCGCTGTCGGTCACGTGACCAGCACGATCTTCCCGGCGCCGTGGTCCGGGGTGACCATGGCGCGGTGCGCGTCGCCGGCCCGCTCCAGCGGGTGCGTCTCGGCGACCACGACCCGGAGCCAGCCCTCCTCGACGCCCTTGACCAGGTCGAGCCGGGCCGCGGCGCGCAGCTCGGTGCCGGGATCGGCTCCCTCGCCGAAGCCGAGCTGGATGATGCCGCGCTCGGCGGCAGCCGGGCTGGGGATCAGCGTCGCGATCCGCTCCCGGTCCCTGGCCACCGCGATCGAGAGGTCGAGGACCGGCGGTGCGCCGACCGCGTCCAGCACGGCGTCCACGCCGTCCGGTGCCTGCTCTCGCACCCAGGCCTCGACGTCCTCGCGGAAGTCGAACGGCTCGACGCCCATCTCCCTGAGCACGTCGTGGTCGGACGGGAGGGCGGTGCCGAGCACCCGCGCGCCGCGGTGCCTGGCGAGCTGGGCGGCGTACAGCCCGACGCCGCCGGCGGCCCCGTTGAGCAGCACGGTCTCGCCCTCGGCCACCCCGGTCGCCGCCACGAGGTGCGCGGCAGCGGTGCCGGTCAGCATCAGCCCGGCCGCCTCCTCCCACGACATCCCCGCCGGCTTCGGCACGCAGCTGGTCGCCTTCGCGACCACCCGGTCGGCGTAGGCCCCGCTCACCGGGTGCACGATCACCTCGTCGCCGGCGGCGAGGTCGCCACCGAGAACGACGCCGGCGCACTCGCCGCCGAGCAGGATCGGGAGCTTGTCGGGGTCGTCGCCCACGGTGCCGCTGTAGGACTTCACGTCCCAGGCGTTGACGCCGATCGCCCGCACCTCGACGAGCACCTGCCCGTCGCCGGGTGCGCCCGGGTCGTGCTCGCGCACCTCGAGCTGCTCGGGCCCGCCGTACCCGGTCGCGACGACCTGTCTGCTCATGGTGCGACATTAGAGGGGGACAGGCGGAGCCGGTCGGGGCTACCAAAGACGCGGACGCGCAGACCTGGGTACGACGCCGCACGGGGGGACGCCGTCTAGGTTGAAGCGGTGGCCGTGATCGAGACCGTCGGACTGACGAAGCAGTATCCGTCGGTCACCGCGCTCGACCGGCTCGACGTCACCGTCGGTGACGGGGTCACCGGCCTGGTCGGCGCCAACGGCGCCGGCAAGTCCACGTTGATCAAGATCCTGCTCGGGCTGGTCCCCGCGTCCGGCGGGACGGCGACGGTGCTCGGCCACGACATCGCCCGCGACGGTGCGGCGATCCGCGCGTCGGTCGGCTACATGCCCGAGCACGACTGCCTGCCGGCGGACGTGTCCGCCAGCGACTTCGTGGTGCACATGGGCCAGATGTCGGGGCTGCCCTACAACGCGGCGCGGGAGCGCGCGGCCGACGTGCTGCGCCACGTGGGGCTCGCCGAGGAGCGGTACCGGCCGATGGGTGGCTACTCGACCGGCATGAAGCAGCGGGCCAAGCTCGCGCAGGCGCTGGTGCACGACCCGCGCCTGGTGCTGCTCGACGAGCCGACCAACGGCCTCGACCCGTCCTCCCGCGACGACATGCTCGCGCTGGTGCAGAAGGTCGGGCACGAGTTCGGCATCGCGGTGCTGGTGACCTCGCACCTGCTCGGCGAGCTCGAGCGCGTCAGCGACCACGTGGTCGTGCTGGACGGTGGCAAGCTGCTGCAGTCCTCGGCCACCACCGAGTTCCTGCACGCCACCGGCAGCCTGATCGTCGAGGTGATGGGCAAGCCCGACGCGGACCGGCTGCTGGGCCAGGCGCTGGTCGAGGCGGGACTCACCGCTCGGCCCGCCGGGCGGCGCGCTGATCGAGGTCGAGGTCCGCGACGAGGCCACGCCGGACGTCGTACGCGACCTCACCGTCGACCTCGGACTCGGCCTGGTGCGGATGCAGGAGCGGCACCACCGCATCGAGGACGTGTTCCGCGAGGGAGGTGCCGGCAGTGTCCAGCCCGTCTGACTCCGCCGCCTTCGACGGCCGTCCCTCGGGCGTCATCCACGACCTCGGCTACCGGCCGTACGCCGGCCCGCGGCTCGGCGCGGGCCCGGTGGCGTGGTCCTTCTTCCGGACCGGGCTGCGCAACACCTACGGACTCGGCCGGTCCGGCCGCTCGAAGGTGCTGCCGATGATCCTGCTGGCGATGATGCTGCTGCCCGCGCTGATCCTGGTCGGCGTACTCGTCCAGGCCCAGGACGTGCTCGACCTCAACCAGCAGCTCGTCGCCTACTCCCGCTACCCGGTCATCACGCAGGCCCTGATCTCGGTGTTCGTCGCCGCCCAGGCGCCCGCGCTGATCTCCCGGGACCTGCGGTTCCGCACCATCACGCTCTACCTCGCTCGCCCGATGCAGCGCTCGGTCTACGTCCTGGTCCGGTACGCCTCGCTGACGGTGGCGACCTTCATCCTGATCGGTGCTCCGCTCGTGCTGATGTACGCCGGCGGGTTGCTCGCCGACCTGCCCGTGGGTCGGGAGACCCGCGACTTCCTGGGCGGCATGTTCGGCGCGGCGCTGCTCGCCGCCCTGCTCTCCGGGCTGGCCGCTGTCGTCGCAGCGCTGACGGTCCGGCGCGGCCTCGCGGTGGCCGCCGTGATCGTGGTGCTCGGCGTCAGCTACACCGCCGTGTCGACGATCCAGGGCATCGCGACCGGCACCGGCAACGACACCGTCGGCGAGGTCGCGGGGCTGTTCTCGCCGTACACCTTGGTCAACGGGGTCCAGGTCTTCCTGTTCGACGCCCCGAACGCCACCGTCACGCCGCCGGACGGGACGGCGATGGGTCTCGTCTACGTCCTGGCGGCGCTGCTCATCGTGGCCGGCTCGGTGGGCGCCCTCCTCGCCCGCTACCGGACGGTGCAGCCATGACCACCCCACAAACCGCTCCGTAGGGGCGCTGCGCGCGGCGGCTCCGCGCTTCCGCGGGGACCCCGGAAAAGCATGAGCGAGATCCGGATCGACCACGTCTCCCGGTGGTACCGCAACGTCGTCGCGGTCAACGACGTGTCGATGACCATCGGCCCGGGCGTGACGGGGCTGCTCGGCCCGAACGGCGCCGGCAAGACCACGCTGATCGCGATGATGTCGGGCTTCCTCGCGCCGTCGACCGGCACCGTCACCCTCGACGGCGAGCCGCTGTGGCGCAACGAGGAGGTCTACCGCAAGCTCGGGCTGGTCCCCGAGCGGGAGGCGCTGTTCGACTACCTGACCGGGCGCCAGTTCGTGGTCGCGATGGCCGAGCTGCACGGGATCGCGGACGCCGGTGCCGCGGCACAGCGCGCGATCGCGCAGATCGAGCTGACCGACGCGCAGGACCGGACGATCGCGACGTACTCCAAGGGCATGCGGCAGCGGATCAAGATGGCGTCGTCGCTGGTCCACGACCCGGCGGTGCTGCTGCTCGACGAGCCGTTCAACGGCATGGACCCGCGACAGCGGATCCATCTCATGGAGCTCCTGCGCACGATGGGTGCCGAGGGCCGGACCGTGCTGTTCAGCTCGCACATCCTCGAAGAGGTCGAGCAGGTGGCGCGGCAGATCGAGGTCATGGTGTCGGGGCGGCACGCGGCGTCCGGTGACTTCGGCGCGATCCGGCGGCTGATGACCGACCGTCCGAACCGGTTCGTGCTGCGCACCGCCGACGACAGGCTGCTGGCGTCGGCGCTGCTGCGCGACCCGTCCGTGCGCGGCGCGCGGCTCCGGTCGGAGGGTGGCATCGAGCTGGAGGCCTCGGACTTCGGCCGGTTCAGCGAGGTGCTGCCGCGGCTGGCCCGCGAGCACGGCGTACGCCTGCACGAGGTGACGCCGACCGACGAGTCCCTGGAGAGCGTGTTCTCCTACCTGGTGTCGTCATGATCTCGCCCACGATCGTCCGGCTCGGCGTGCGGAGCATCTTCGGGCGCTGGCGCGGGGTCCTGCTGATCGTGCTGCCCGTGGTGCTGCTGGGCATCTCGCTGCTGGTGCGGGTGCTCGTCGGCGAGGACGCCGATGCCGCGGAGGGGACGCTCTACGGTCTCGGGCTCGTCGTGATCGTGCCCCTGGTGGCCCTGCTGGCGATGTCGGGGCTGCTGGCGCCGGAGATCGACGACGGCTCCATCTCCTACCTCCTGGCCAAGCCGATCTCGCGCCACACGATCGTGGCCAGCAAGCTCGTCGTCGCCGTCGCCTGCGTGCTCGTCTTCGGTGCGCTCCCGATGCTGGCGGCCGGACTGGTGCTGCTCACCGGGTCGCCGTCGTTCGCCGTGGGCTTCGGCCTCGCGTCGCTGGTCGGCGGCATGGCGTACTGCGCGATCTTCGCGCTGCTGTCTGTCATGACGCGGCACGCCGTGGTCATCGGCCTGATCTACCTGCTGGTCTGGGAGGGACTGCTCGGCGGCCTGCTCGACGGCATCCGCTGGCTGAGCATCACCCGCTGGTCGGCCGAGCTCATCGACCAGATCGCGGACCTCGAGCTGGTCGACAACCTGCCGCTGGCGTACGCCGTCATCGCGCTGGTCGCCGCCGTCGCGGGCGGCACCTGGCTGACCGGCTGGCAGCTGCGGTCGTTCAACCTGACCGGCGACGAGTAGCCCGCGCGCGACGAAAGCGGGGCCAGGCAGGGTCCTCAGGGGCGAACCTGGATGATCGTCTTTCCCTTGAGCCGCTGGCTGGAGTTGAAGGTTGCGACGGCGTCGTCGAGGGACGCAATGGTTCCGATGTTCGTGCGCAGCCGTCCGTCACCTACGCGCTTCACGATCTCACCCAGCTGGTCGCGGTCGGCCTCGACGACGAAGTCGATCGCCCGGCCGTTCGCCGGTTGGCCCTCGACCGGGCCCACGACCGACACCAGGGTGCCTCCGGCCTTGATCAGGGCCACGGAGCTCTTCTGGATGTCGCCGCCGATGACATCGAAGACCAGATCGACTTCGCCGAGGTCGTGCAGCGTGTCGTTCTCGAGGTCGACGAACTCCTGCGCGCCGAGGTCGAGCGCCTTCTCTCGGTCGGCGGAGCGTCCGGTACCGATGACGTAGGCGCCGGCCTCGGACGCGAGCTGGGTCACCATCGCTCCGACCGCGCCGACCGCGCCATGCGCGAGGACGCGCTGCCCCGACTGGAGCCGGCCGTGGATGAACAGTCCCTGCCACGCGGTCAGCCCGGAGATCGGCAGGGAAGCGCCGACCGTGAAGTCGACGTCGTCCGGCAAGGGCGCGAGGTTGCGTGCCTCGATCGCGACGTACTCCGCGAGGGTGCCGTCGCGATGCCAGTCCGCGAGGCCGAACACGCGCTGTCCCACCGACAGCCCCGTCGTGCCATAGCCGAGTGCGGTGACCGTTCCCGCCAGCTCGTGCCCAGGGATCGACGGCGTCCGGTCACGGTCGGCGCGATCGGTCCAGGTCGAGGGCCACTCGAGCTCTGTCGAGACCCATCCCGACGCGTGAACCTCAACGATGACGTCGTTGATCGCTGCCGGCGGCTCGGGTCGCTCCACCAGGGTCATCCCGACTGTTCCCGCAGCCTGGTCCGTCACCACGATTGCCTTCATCTGCGACA
>CAVTHU010000043.1:0-37294 GCA_963734355.1 uncultured Actinomycetota bacterium | reverse complement strand
GCCCCGGAAACGGCTCAGCGGTACTTCTCGGACACTGCGGCGAGCCCGCTGATCAGCACGTCGAGGCCGAACTCGAACCGCTCGTCCCCGTCACCGTTGGTCATCTCGTTGATGTAGCGCGACATCAGCGGGAAGACGTCGCGAGGAAGGTTCTCGAAGAACGCCACCATGTCCGCGTCGAGCTGGTCGTGGTCGGCCTCCTCACCGGACTTCGTGGAGTTCTCGCGCTGGACCCACAGCGACTCCTCGTAGCCGATCGCGCTCACGTAGAGCGCGGCGAGGTCGCAGAACCACGCGGCGGCCTGCGGCGCGACGCCGCCGGCGAGGCAGAGCGCCATGATGCCCTCGGCCGCCCGTAAGGTCCCCTCGCGGGTGGGGATCTGGGCCAACGCGGCGCGAGCCGCGCCGGGATGTGCCCGGTTGAGGTCCCGCATCTCGCGGAAGACGTCCTTGAGCTGGTCCACCCAGCCGTCCGGGTCGGCCTCCGGGATGTGCAGCTGGGAGGCGATCCGGTCGATCACGAGCTGGTCGAGCTCGTCCCGGTTGGCGACGTGCTGGTAGAGCGACGCCGGTCCGGTGTCCAGTGCCTTGGCGAGCGAGCGCATCGACACAGCGTCGTACCCCTGGGTCGCCATGAGGTCCATGGCCGTGTCGACGATTCGCTCGGTGGTGAGCCGCTCCTTGGGCGCGGGCCGCTGCTCCCGGCGCGGAAGGGTCACCCTGACCCGGACCGGTCCGGCCTGCCAGCTGCGCTCGCGGTCGTCTCCCTGGGGCATGTCGAACAGTGTACTTGACACGAACGCCGTTCGGGTTTAGAACAGTGTTCGTTATTTCGAACACCGTTCGTCCCCACGTCTTCAGGAGCACGCGATGTCAGCGCTTTCGGACACCACTCCCTCCCCCGCAGGGTCTGCAGGGTCGCAATCCGGGGAAGCCCCGCGGCAGGGGCCCCGCGGCTACCAGTACCGCTGGATGGTCATGGCCGTCGTCATCATCGCCGACGTCATGGACCTGCTCGACGCCACGATCGCCAACCTGGCCGGCCCGTCGATCCAGGCCGAGCTCGGCGGCGGCACCTCGACCCTGCAGTGGGTGCTGGCGGCGTACACGATGTCCTTCGCCGTCGGCCTGGTCATCTCGGCCCGGGCAGGCGACCTGGTCGGGCGGCGACGGATGTTCATCATCGGCATGGTCGGTTTCACGGTCGCCTCCCTGCTGTGCGGGCTGGCCCCGACCGCTGGCGCACTGATCGCGTTCCGGGTCCTGCAGGGGCTCTTCGGCGCCGTGATGATCCCCCAGGGGCTGGCGATGGTGAAGCAGTCCTTCCACCCCGACGACCTGCAGAAGGCGTTCATACCGTTCGGCCCGATCATGGGGCTGGCCGCGGTCCTCGGCCCGATCCTGGCCGGCTTCCTCATCGACGCCGACCTGTTCGGCACCGGCTGGCGGATGATCTTCCTCATCAACGTCCCGGTCGGCATCGTCGGCGCGATCCTCGCCATCAAGTACCTGCCCCAGATCCCGCGCGACCGCGAGGCGAAGCTCGATGTCCGGGGGTCGCTGCTGCTGGCCGCCGCCTCGGCGCTCCTGATCTACCCGCTGGTGCAGGGTCGCGAGCACGACTGGCCGGTCTGGTGCTTCCTCATGATGGGCGCGGCCGCGATCGTCTTCGCCGGCTTCGTGGTCAGCGAGCGGCGGAGCGCGCACCCGGTGATCGAGCAGTCGCTGTTCCGCAACCGCGGGTTCGTGGCCGGTGTGGTCTTCCTCGCGTCGTTCTTCGTCGCGATGAACGGCGTGATGCTGATCATCAACCTGTTCATCCAGCTCGGCCTCGGCTTCACCCCGATGCACACCGGTATCGCGATGACTCCGCTGGCCCTGGGTCTGGCGGTCGGTGCCGCCACGTCGGGCGCGACGCTCGGCCCGAAGTTCGGCCGCAAGGTCCTGCACGGCGGCCTGGTCGTCATCGGGCTCGGCATGCTCGGCCTCTGGCTGACCATCGACCGCGGCGGCATGTCGACCAGCGGTTGGGACCTGGCACCCGCGCTGTTCGTCGTCGGGCTCGGCAGCGGCGCCATCTTCGCCCCGCTCTTCGACATCATCCTGGCCGACCTCGGCGACCACGAGGTCGGCACCGGATCGGGGGTGCTCAACGCCTCGCAGCAGTTCTCCGGGGCGCTCGGCGTCGCCGTCATCGGCACCATCTTCTTCCAGTGGCTGCCCAAGGACGGCTGGACCGACGCCACCAAGGGCATCATCTGGGTGAGCCTGGCCTGCTACGCCGTCAGCTTCCTGGTGGCGTTCCTGCTGCCGAAGGAGGCCCGGGAAGGGGCCGAGCTGGCCTGATTCCCGAGTCACTAGATTCGGCGGCATGGTGACACCGGCCCGGCCGTTGGCCTCGGGGCGAGACTGCGACGTCTTCGCCCTGGCCGACGGCCGGGTCGTCCGCTGGTACAGGGACCGGCGCTCCGCGGCGGACGAGGCCGACCTGATCAGGGCCGTGCACGCGCTGGGGTACCCGGTCCCGCGAGTCGACGAGTGGGACGGCCCGAGGATCGTGATGGAGCGGATCGACGGGCCCACGCTCGGCGAGCGGCTGCTCGACGGGACCGTCGACGCCGATGAGGGCGCGCTGATCCAGGCCGACCTCCAGGGTCGGCTGCACGCCCTGCCGTGGCCGGGCGGCGAGAGCCTCCTGCACCTCGACTTCCACCCGTTCAACGTGCTCATGGGGCCGACCGGGCCGGTCGTCATCGACTGGACCAACGCGCGGCCGGGCCCGCCCGGGCTGGACGTCGCGATGTCCGCGCTGATCCTGGCCGGGGTCGCGCTGACGCTGGAGTTCCCGGAGGCGGGCGACCTGCTCACGGCGTACGGCGCCGCCGCGCCCGCGCCGTACGCCGAGCACCTCGAGGAGGCCGCGCGGATCCGGAGCGGCAAGCCGCACACGACCGTCGAGGAGCAGTCCGTCATGGCGCGAGCGGTGCAGCTCGCACGCGAGGCGCACGCGTAGGCTCACCGACCGTGCCAAGCGACCCGAACCTCCTCTTCCTCGCGGGGCTGGGCCGGTCCGGCACCACGGCGCTGGTCGAGGTCCTGTCCGCGCATCCGCGCGTGGTGCTCGGGGTCGAGCGGTACAAGCGGTTCTACCCGCGCGAGGAGCCGGTGACCCGAGAGCTGTTCACCCGCGAGCGGTTCTTCGCACTGGACGACGGGATGACGAACGTCGTGCCCGCGAACGGCGAGGAGTGGCAGGTGCACTACGACGCCATGGCGGCCAAGTGGGACACGGCGGCCTACGTCGGCGACAAGATGGTCTCGATCCGGATGCAGCACGTGTGGGAGACGCTGCCCGAGGCGCGGTTCGTCTGCATCGTGCGCGACATCGAGCCGGTCGCGGCGTCCTGGGAGGCGCGGGCGCGCGACCCCGAGGATCGTGGCTGGCGGCCCGACCAGGACGCGAGCCAGGCGGTGGTCCGCTGGAACCGCGCGCTCCGCCGCATCCGCCGCGCGGTCCGGCAGCGGCCCGACCACGCGGTCGTGGTGGAGTACGACCGCTTCTTCGGCGACCCGGCCGGCGCCAGCCTCGGCAAGGTGCTCGCGTGGCTGGGGCTCGACCGCGTGCCGGAGATCGACTCGGCGTTCGCTCAGGTCCATGCGACGTACGTCGAGAAGGTGGCGCCCAAGCAGCGCACCCTCTCGCCCGCGACGCTGGCTTTCCTCGACGAGCACGCCGAACGTGACGTGTGGGACCAGGTGACGACCGAGCTCGCGCTCTAGGCACCTAGCTGAGCCGCTCCATCTGCTCGGCGACCGCCCGTTCGCGCGCACCACCCTCGGTGCGGAGCCCGGCCACGACGCCGGCCCGGTCCTCATCGGACCGGTTCTGGCTCAGCTTGGCCTTGCCCTCCACCCGCTCGATGGTGAGCTCGAGCCCGACGATCGCGCGCAGCTGCTTCTCGACGTAGGTCTCGGGAGCATCCGTGACCGCCCACGGCTCCGCCCGGCCCGACTCGTGCCGCTCGGTCAGCATCGTGACCGCCTCCAGCAGCCAGGCGGGGTCCTCGTGGCGGCGGACCCGGCCGGTGATCTGGACGGCGGAGTAGTTCCACGTCGGGACCACTCGGCCGTGCTCGGCCTTCGTGGCGTACCAGGCAGGCGACACGTAGGCCTCGGCGTCGGTGACGACCGCGAGCGCAGGCACGTCGCGGTCCTCGGGGACCGAGCGCCAGTGCGGGTTGGCGCGGGCGATGTGCAGCACCAGGCGATCGCCGTCCCAGACCACAGGCAGCCGGGTCGCGAGCGGGTAGCCGTCCTCCCCCACCGTCACCAGCTCGGCGGAGCCGATGTGGGTGACCATCGCCCGGATCGCTTCGTCGTCGTCGAGGGCGTTGAACCGGGGCACGTACATGCCACCATCTTCCGCCCGGCTCAATGCGTCACGCCGGCGAGGTCGTCATCGTGCGCGATGTGGCTCAGCTGACCCCAGATCAGCACGACGAACACCGCCGACCCCACGAAGGCGAACCAGAACGGCGCGGTCACGCCCCAGCGCTGCGCGATCACGCCGCCGATCGCGGCGCCGACCACGAGGCCGCCGTAGACGCCGACCAGGTTCACCGCCCCGACCCGGCCCTGCAGCTCGGTGGGGACTGCGCGCTGCCGAATCGTGATCGAGGTGGTGCCCCAGATGAACGCATGAGCCCCGAAGATGAAGAACACCGGCATCGCGACGTACGGCGACGACGTGACGGCCAGGACGAGATGGGTGACGGTCTCGATGATGAGCCCGATCCGCATGACGTTGCCGAGGCTTATCCGCCGAGTCAGCCAGCCGTAGGACACGGTGCCGACCAGCCCACCGGCCGCGGTCACCGTGGTCACCAACCCGAAGCCGACGTTGCCCAGCCCGAGGTGCTCGGTGGCGTAGAGGACGAGCACCGACCAGGCTGCGCCGAAGGTGACGTTGAAGATCAGGATCGTGAGCACCAGCGTGCGCACCGCGGCATGGTGCCAGGTCCAGCGGAAGCCCTCGACGATGTCGTGCCAGAGCGGCCGGGCCTGGTCAGGGGCGCGTCCGTGCGGCGGCAGCCGGAGGCGCGCGATCAGGATCACGGCCAGCACCCCGATCAGGGACTGCGCGGCGAACGGGATGAACTGGCCGACCGTGAACAGCAGGGCGCCGATCGGCGGCGCCACCAGCTGGTTGATCGTGACGAAGCCGGTCTGCAGCCGGGCGTTGCCGATCGCCAGGTCCTCGCGCGACACGAGCATCGGCAGCAGCGTGCTCGTGGTGTTGTCGGCGAACACCTCGGCGGTGCCGAGCAGGAACATCGCCACGAGCACCAGCGTGATGGGGGCGACGTCGAAGGCGACCGCCGCGGCGAGCAGGGCGAGCACGAGGGAACGCAGCAGATCGACGGTGATGATGATCAGCCGGCGGTCGAGCCGATCGGTGAGCGCCCCGGCCCAGACACCGAAGATCAGTGGGGGCGCCCACTGGAGCAGCGCGGCGAGCGCGACGAGGAACTCGTGGTCGGTCTTCGAGGCGACGAGCAACGGACCGGCCGCCAGCGCGATGCCGTCACCGAGGTTGCTGGTCCACGACGACGCCATCAACAGGCGAAAGCCCCGCCCGAAGCGTGGCGGCGCAAGGACGTCGAGCAACCGGCTCACGAAGTCAGCAGGCTAACGCCGTGTCGCTCCCCGTTCACCTGGTTTCCCGGCCGTACCGGCAGCACCAAGCAGCTGAGGGGGTGCCTGTCTTGTCAGGCGGGCTGCATCTCCTGCATGCGGGGAGCGGTGACGACCAGCAGCTCTTCGGCCCGGGCGGCCACGAGCTTGTCGTTCTCCTCGCTGAGCCGGAGCACGAGGGCCTCCAGCTCGCCCACCCGCGCGCGCAGCCGACTGTTCTCGGCGGCAAGGCGGGGGTCACGCAGGTCGCTGTTCATGTAGCCGATCAGCGCCTTTGCCATAGATGTTGAACCTTCCGGTATTCGTGGGGCTGGTTCTTTTGAGGCTGGGTCCTGGGACCGTCTTCAAGCGTCCCACTCGCAAGGCCTCCGGTCAATCTGCAGCCATTGCCTCGGGAACGGCCGTCCGCCGGCGCCGCGGGACCGGCTGGCAGACCGGGCAGAAGTACGACGACCGGTTCATGAACGCCACTCGCCGCATCGGCGCCCCGCACCTGTCGCAGGGCTCGCCCTCGCGCCCGTAGGCGTGCAGCGACCGGTCGAAGTAGCCGGACTCGCCGTTCACGTTGACGTAGAGCGCGTCGAAGGACGTGCCGCCCTGCCCGAGCGCCTCGTTCATCACGTCCCGCGCGTGGCCGAGCAGCTCGCGCACCTGCGCGGCGGTGAGCTTCTCCCCGGCCCGCTCGCCGTGCAGCCGGGCCCGCCACAGCGCCTCGTCGGCGTAGATGTTGCCGACCCCGGAGACGAGGTTCTGGTCGAGCAGCTGCCGCTTGATCCCGGAGGACCGCCGCCGCACCTTGGCGACGAACGCGTCGTCGTCGAACTCCGGGTCGAGCGGGTCGCGGGCGATGTGCGCGATCTCGGGCGGCAGCTCGGCGCCGCCGGCCGAGACCGAGAGGCCCCCGAACATCCGCTGGTCGACGAAGCGCAGCTGGCGGCCGTCGGCCGCGCCGTCCAGATCCAAACGCACCCGGAGGTGGGCCTCCGGCGGCGACTCGGGCGGCCGGAGCAGGAACTGGCCGCTCATGCCGAGGTGGCCGAGGAGCGCGTCACCGTTGTCGAGGGGCAGCCAGAAGTACTTGCCGCGGCGCCGGGCGTCCTCGATGCGCCGGCCGGTCAGCGCCGATGCGAAGCCGCGTGGACCCCGAGGGTCGCGGCGGACGGGACGAGGGTGGAGCACCTCCACCGAGGTGATGACGGCGCCGAGGACGTGTCGAGCCAGGCCGGCGCGGACCACCTCGACCTCGGGCAGCTCGGGCATCGGTGTCGGCGGTCTGGGTGTCTAGGAGTTGCGCGAGGGGTCCGCGGCGTCGTCGACGACGGCCGCGGCGTCCACGGCGGCATCGACGGCGGCGTCGATCGGGTCGTCCGCGATGCCGAGGCTGCCGGCGATCGCGCCGTACGCCGTCTCGGCGGCGGCCTGCTCGGCTTCCTTCTTGGACCGGCCGATGCCGTTGCCGTAGAGCTGGTCGGCGACCCGCACCTGGGCGGTGAAGGTCTTCTGGTGGTCGGGGCCCTCGTCCTGGATGACGTACTCGGGGACCCCGAAGGCGTGCTCGGCGGCGAGCTCCTGGAGCGAGGTCTTCCAGTCCAGGCCGGCACCGAGCGCCGAGGCCGCCTCGATGAGCGGGTCGAAGAGCCGGTGCACCACCTCGGACGACACCTCGATGCCGCCGCTGAGGTGCACGGCGCCGATCACGGCCTCGACGGTGTCGGAGAGGATCGACGCCTTGTTGCGGCCGCCGGTGGTCTCCTCGCCGCGGCCGAGCTTGACGTGCTCGCCGAGCCGGATGCCGCGGCCCACCTCGGCCAGCGCGCGGGCGTTGACGACCGCCGCCCGCAGCTTGGCCAGCCGTCCCTCGGAGAGGTCGGGGTGGGTGACGTAGAGGGTCTCGGTGACGACGACACCGAGCACGGAGTCACCGAGGAACTCCAGCCGCTCGTTGGTCGGCAGCCCACCGTTCTCGTAGGCGTACGAGCGGTGGGTCAGGGCACGCTCGAGCAGCTCGGGGTCCAGGACCGGCTCCCCGAGCGCTGCGCGGAGCTGCGCGTAGTTGCTCAGAAGTCTGGTCGGATCAGAGAACCTGGCGACGGGCGTTGCGTGCGCCGTACTGGCCGCAGGTGCCGCACGCGCGGTGCGGCAGGTGCTTGGCACTGCAGGCGGGGTTGGCGCAGGTCACCAGCGTCGGCGCGGTGGTCTTCCAGGCCGAGCGACGGTGGCGCGTGTTGCTGCGCGACATCTTCCGCTTCGGGACAGCCATGGTGTTCTCTCTCTCAGTTCTGCTCGGTCTGCTGCGTGGTCTGCGAGGTCTGCGTCAGGTCTGCCAGCGCCGCCCACCGCGGGTCTATCGCCGCATCGTGTGCGTGGTCGGGGTCGTCGGCCAGTCGTGCCCCACACTCGGGGCACAGGCCAGGACAGTCGTCCATGCACAGCGGCTGGAACGGCAGTGCGAGCACCACCGCATCCCGCAGCAGCGGCTCCAGGTCGACCAGGTCGCCCTGCAGCATGCTGACCTCGTCGTCCTCCCCGGGGAGGGCGTGGTCCTCGTAGACGAACAGCTCCTGGAACGTGACCTCCATGTCGTCGGAGATCGGCTCCAGGCACCGTGCGCACTCACCCGTGAGGGAGGCGTGCGCGGTCCCGGTGACCAGCACCCCCTCCATGACCGCCTCGAGGCGCAGGTCGAGCTCGACCGGCGACCCCTCAGTGACCTGAAGGACTTCGATGCCCAGATCTGCCGGCGCGGCCACCGTCAGCGACACCTCGCGCTGGGACCCCGGGCGGCGTCCGAGCTCGCGAGTGTCGAGCACGAGCGGCGCTCTCGGGTCCAAGCTGTTCAGTGTCACTTCCGGTATCCAGGCAAACAGATCCAATCGAGAATCGTACGCGGGCGGCGTGGCGGCAGCCAAATGACGGCCCGGGCGGGTGTGGCTACTCGGCCTTTCGCTGGGCGAGCCGCTCGGTGAGCGGGCCGACCACGAAGTCGGGCACCAGGCCGGAGACGTCGCCGCCGTACGACGCGACCTCCTTGATCAGGCTGGACGACACGTAGGCGTACTGAGGGTCCGCGGGCACGAAGACGGTCTCGACCCCGGTCAGGTGCGTGTTCATCTGGGCCATCTGCAGCTCGTAGTCGAAGTCGGTCCCCGAGCGGATCCCCTTCACGATGGCGACGGCGTCCGCCTCGCGGCAGTAGGTGGTGATCAGGCCGGTGAACCCCTCGACGCGGACGTTCCCGAGGCCGACGACCCCTTGCTCCAGCATCGACAGGCGTTCCTCGGCCGTGAAGAGGCGGCTCTTGGACACGTTGACGCCGACCGCGACGATCACCTCGTCGAAAAGGCCCGAGGCGCGCTGGACGATGTCGAGGTGCCCGTTGGTGACCGGGTCGAAGGTCCCGGGGCAGACGGCTCGGCGCATCAGGTCTCCTGGGGGTCCTCTGGGTTCGCAGCGGCGTGACCGTACCAAAGCGTCGTCTCGCCGTAGCGCTTGCTGCGCTGCCCGTCGATGCCGTCGGGCCACGTCGGCTCCGGGCTGCGGGACGAGCGCTCCACCACGACCATGGCGCCCGGGACCAGCCAGCGCCGCTGCGAGAGAAGCGCGAGGTCGCCGCCGACCGCGGCCTCGTCGAGGGGGTACGGCGGGTCGAGGAACGCCACGTCGTAGGGCGCACCCGGTGGCCGGGACAGCGTCGCCGTGACCGGGCCGGCGACCACGTCCGCCTTCGCGAAGCCGAGCACCTTGGCGTTGTCACCGATGAGGCGGGCGGTACGCCGGTCCGACTCGACCAGGGTGACGACACCCGCGCCGCGCGACCAGGCCTCGAGGCCGACGGCCCCCGAACCGGCGTAGAGGTCGAGGAAGCGCAGCCCCTGCAGGGACCCGCACCAGGCCTCGATGCTGGAGAACAGCGCCTCGCGCACCCGGTCGGTGGTCGGCCGGGTGTGCTGTCCGGAAGGGGCCGTGATCCGGCGCCCCCCGGCGTTGCCCCCGATGATCCTGGTCACGGACTAGGACTTCTCCATGAAGGCACTCTGCACCGAGGCCTCCAGGGTCTCCACCGCCGCGCGCAGATCGGGGTGGCCGGACAGCGTGTCGTCGGCGTCCAACAGCGCCTCGGCTGCGCCGCGGGCCGCGACGATCGTGTCCTCGTCGCGGAGGACGCGGAGGTTCTCCAGCGTGGAGCGGTAGCCGGACTGTGAACGGCCGAGGACGTCGCCCTCCCGGCGCTGCTCGAGGTCGATCCGGGAGAGCTCGAACCCGTCGCTGCTGCGCGCCAGCGCGTCGAGTCGCCCGCGGGCGTCGTCCTGCATCGGGCCGGCGTAGGTGACCAGGAGACAGAGGCCGGGCAGGCCGCCGCGACCGACCCGGCCGCGCAGCTGGTGGAGCTGGGAGATGCCGAACCGGTCGGCGTCGAGGATCACCATCGTGGTCGCGTTGGCGACGTCGACGCCGACCTCGATCACCGTCGTCGAGATCAGGACGTCGATCTCACCGGCGGCGAAGGAGCGCATCGTGCGGTCCTTCTCGTCGGACGGCATCCGGCCGTGCATCGCAGCGACCCGGAGGTCGGCCAGGTGGTGGGTGGTGAGCTCGGCGACGACCTGCTCGACCGCCGCGAGGGGCGGGCGGTCCTT
Source organism: uncultured Actinomycetota bacterium (assembly GCA_963734355.1). Lineage (GTDB taxonomy): Bacteria > Actinomycetota > Actinomycetes > Propionibacteriales > Nocardioidaceae > Nocardioides. The sequence goes on along the minus strand of CAVTHU010000043.1, from coordinate 26,963 downwards.
GACGACGCCCTCGTCGTCGTACATCGCATCGAGCTCGCCGACCTCGAGCTCGTCGCCGCTGATGCGCGGGCAGACGACGTAGACCTGGTGGCCCTTCCCGACCTCCTCACGCACCCGGGCCCAGACCCGGTCCATCCAGCCCGGGTGGTCGAGCAGGTTGACCACGGTGGTCTGGATCGCGGCGCGGCCCGCAGGCAGCTCGGTGAGCGTGGAGACCTCGAGGTCGCCGAAGACCGTCATCGCGACGGTGCGCGGGATCGGCGTCGCGGTCATCACCAGCACGTGCGGTGGCGACCCGAGCGCCTTGTCGGTGAGCGCGGCGCGCTGCTCGACGCCGAACCGGTGCTGCTCGTCGACCACGACGAGGCCGAGGTCGAAGAACTGGACCTGGTCCTCCAGCAGTGCGTGGGTGCCGATCACGATCCCGGACTCGCCGATCGCGAGACGGGACAGCGGCTCGGTGCGCTGGGCCTTGGTCATCGAGCCGGTGAGCAGCTCGACGTTCGTCCCGCCCATCATCCCGCCCGCCGCCAGGTCGCCGAGCATCGCGGTGATCGAGCGGTGGTGCTGCTGAGCCAGCACCTCGGTGGGCGCCAGCAGCGCGGCCTGGCCGCCGGAGTCGACGACGCGGAGCATCGCGCGGAGCGCGACCAGGGTCTTGCCGGAGCCGACCTCACCCTGCAGCAGCCGGTTCATCGGATGCGGCTCGGCGAGGTCGGCCTCGATCTGGGCGCCGATCTCCAGCTGGCCGGCAGTCAGGGTGAACGGCAGCCGCTCGTCGAAGGCCGCGAGCAAGCCGCCCTCTCCCCCGGCGCGCGCCAGGGTGCCGAGTGCGTGGACGAACCGGCGGCGCCGAGCCAGCACCAGCTGGGTGACCAGCGCCTCCTCGAACCGGTAGTGCAGCTGAGCGCTCTTCACCTGGGCCCAGGTGTCGGGGGCGTGGATCCACGTGAGCGCGGTGCCGGCGTCGACCAGGTCGTGGTCGCGACGGACCGACTCGGGCAGCAGCTCGGGGAGATCGTCGACGACGGTGCGCGCGAAGGCGATCGCGCGCTGGAGGTCCCACGACTCGACGCCCTTGGTGAGCGGGTAGATCGGGTAGAGGTCGCCGATCGCGTCGAGGGAGAGCTCCGAGCGTGCGGCGGCGTCCTCGTCGTCGGTGCCGAACAGGGTCATCTGCGGATGGGTGAGCTGCCACTCGTCGCGGAACCGGCTGACCTGGCCCATGAAGACACCGCGGCGACCGACCGGCATCCGCGAGGCGTGCCACTGCGCCATCCCCTGGCTCTTGGCGAAGAACGACAGCCGCAGCGAGGGGCCCTCGGCGCGCACGACGACGTCGACCCGGTAGGCCGTGCGGTTGGTGCGGCGGTCGCGGTAGGTGGCGATGGCCGAGCTGCTGATCTGACCGACCACGGTCAGCAGCTGGCCCTCCTGGAGCTCCTCGACGGCGGTGAGCGTCCCGGTCTCGAGGTAGCGCCTCGGGAAGTGGCGGAGCAGGTCGGCGACGGTGCGCAGCCCGAGCCCCTCGGTGATGCGCTCGTTGCGGGCGCGGGACCGCTTGTCCTTGGGCTCGCCGAGCACCGTCTCGACGGGTGAGCCGAGGTCGATCAACGCAGCTCCATTCAGACGACTACTCGACAGCGACCAGGAGGGGGTAGCGCTCCTGGCCTCCGTCGTACACCACGACGTCGACAGTGGGGTGCTTCTCCTCGACCCATGCGGCGCAGGTCGTGGCGAGCGCGCCGTTCGCGTCGTCCGCCCCGGAGACGAGGGTGACCATCTCGCCGCCACCGCCGAGCAGCCTGCCGAGCACGTCCTCGGCGACCTCGGTGAGGTCGTGGCCGACGACCACGAAGTCGCCGCCGATCGCGCCGAGCACGTCGCCCGGCTCGCACGGCCCGGCCATGGTGATCGCCTGCTTCGCCGCGACGGTGACCGCCCCCTGGCGGGCGTGCCGGGCGGTGGCGGTCATCTCGAGGACGTCCTGGTCGAAGGTGCGGCCCGGCTCGTGGACGGCGAGCGCGGCCAGCCCCTGGACCTGGGCCGTGGTCGGGATCACCGCGACCCGCATGTCGTGGTCCTTCTCGGCGGTGCTGGCCGCGACCTGGGCCGCGCGTACCGAGTCGTTGTCGTTGGGGAGGACGACCACCTCCTGCGCGCCCGACCGGACCATGGCCTCGAGCAGCATGCCGGTCGAGGGTCGGCTGCCGGGGCCGCCGCGAACGACCACGGCGCCCGCCTCCTCGAACAGCCCGGCCAGCCCCGGCCCCGCGGCGACCGCGACGATGGCCCGGCCGACCCGCTTCTGCGGCTCGCGGGCGGCGATCTGCTCCGCGAAATGGGTGACGCGGACCCGGTGCGGCCGGCCGGCCTCGATGCCGGCCTCGATGGCGGAGCCCACGTCGTCGACGTGGACGTGCACGTTCCACAGCCCCTCGCCGCCGACCACGACCAGGGAGTCGCCGAGCCCGGCGAGGGTGCTGCGCAGCTTCGTGACGGTCTCGTCGGGAGCGTCGAGGAGGTACATCACCTCGTAGGCCGGCCCGTCGTCCACCAGGTCGGCGCCGGGCTCGGCCACGATGGGTCGCGGGATCCGTCGCCCGGCCTCGACCGGTGGCGGCCGCTTCCCGGTGAGTGCGGTCTCGGCGGCGTCGAGGATCACCACGACGCCGCGGCCGCCGGCGTCGACCACCCCGGCGTCGCGCAGGACCTTCAGCTGGTCGGGGGTCCTCGCGAGCGCCTCGCGGGCCGCGGCCGCGCTGGTGGTGAGCACGTCCCGCGAGCGGACCTTCGGCTCGCGCTCGAGCAGCGCCGCTGCTGCATCCGAGGCGGCGCGGCAGACCGACAGCATGGTGCCCTCGACCGGCGTACCGACCGCGGCGTAGCTCGCCTCCGTCGCCTGTTTCAGCGCGTCGACCATGACCGCGCCGTTCCGCTCGTCCCACTGCGCCTCGGCGATGCGCCCGATGATCGCGCGGAGCATCTCGCTGAGGATCACGCCGGAGTTGCCGCGCGCGCCGAGCAGGGCGCCGCGAGTGAACGCCTCGAACAGGGCGGCCCGGTCGGCGTCGCCGGCCATGGCCTTCTCGCGGACGGCGTCGCGCGCGGCGGCCATGGTGAGGTACAGGTTGGTGCCGGTGTCGCCGTCCGGCACCGGGTAGACGTTGAGCGCGTCGATCTCCTCGCGGGCGCCCGCCAGGGCGTCCACCGCGATGTCGATGAAGCTGAGCACGGTCGCGAGCTCGATGCCGCTCCCGACAGTGCCCGGTTCGCTCACGGTGGCGAGACTAGAGCGTGACTCACCATCCATGGTGGATGCCAGCGTCGTTCAGGGCGTGCGATGGCCAGGCGCCGGTGCGAAGGCAGACTGGGCGTCTTCCGAGCGCCGGTAGCGACGCCAGCGTGCGGGCTGGGCGGCGATGGCGCCGCCAGGGGTGGTGAGTCGCGCTCAGAGGCCTCGTCGCAGTTTGGGCGGGAACGACCGCGTCGGATATTCTTCTTCGGTTGCCCGGACGCCGGGCACCCACGAACGCATCGAACACCATTCTCCAGGAGCTCACAGTGGCCGCCGTCTGCGACATCTGCGCCAAGAAGCCCGGCTTCGGCAACAACCGGCCGTGGTCGCGCAAGATCACCAAGCGTCGCTTCGACCCCAACATCCAGCGGGTCCGCGCGACGGTGAACGGCACGCCCAAGCGGCTCAACGTCTGCACCGGCTGCATCAAGGCGGGCAAGGTCACTCGCTGACGCCCGCTCATCGCTGAGGCCGTCATCCCGTTCGGGGTGGCGGCCTTTCTGCTTGCCGACCCGGGTGCAGGGATACCCGGGTACCCGGGGAAACCTGACGATCTGGGCCGTTGCAACAGCCCAGATCCTCCGGCTTTGGCTGAGATCCCCTAGAAGTGGGTCCAGCCCGTCACGCCGTCGTACGCCGCACCGTCGACGGTGACGCCGTCGCCCGCGGACACCGCGCCGATGACGGTCCAGCCGTCGGGGACCGCGCCCTCCGGGAACGTCGCGAGCAGCGAGTGGTCCTCGCCGCCGCCCAGGACGAACGAGACCGGGTCGGCGCCGGTGGCCGCTCCGACCGCGTGCAGCGGCTCGGGCACGTCCAGCGCCTCGGTGCGGATGTCGATCGCGACCCCGGAGTCCGTGGCGAGGTGGGTGGCGTCGGCCACCAGCCCGTCGGAGACGTCGATCATCGACGTGGCTCCGGCGTCGGCGGCGGCCGGGCCGGCGTCGTACGGCGGGCTCGGGCGGCGGTAGGCCTCGACCAGCACCCGCGGCGAGCGGAACCCCCGGGTGAGGACGGCCAGCCCGCCGGCGGACCAGCCCTGGCGGCCGGTCAGCGCCAGCACGTCGCCGGGCTGCGCGCCGGAGCGGAGCACGGGCGCCTGGATGCAGGCGCCGATGACCGTGACGGCGATGACGACCTGGTCGCAGCGGGTCAGGTCGCCCCCGACCACGCTGGCGCCGACCAGGTCGCACTCGGCAGCGAACCCGGTCGCGAAGTCGAGCGCCCAGCGCGCCGGCAGGTCGCTGGGGGCGCCCAGTCCGATCGTGAGCGAGTGCGCGCGGCCACCCATGGCGTTGATGTCGGAGAGGTTCTGGGCGGCGGCCCGGTGCCCGACGTCGGCGGCCTCGACCCAGTCGTTGCGGAAGTGCTGCCCCTCGATCAGCAGGTCGGTCGAGACGACGACGTGACCCTGACGCACGCGGAGCACCGCGGCGTCGTCGCCCGGGCCGACCAGCACGTGCTCACCCTGGGTGAACAGCTGGGTCAGCTCGGCGATCAGGCCGAACTCGCCGACGTCGCCGAGCGTGGCCTCCGGCGGGAACGGCATGGACTCATCAGAGCAGATGGCTGTCCCCCGGTGTCTATGACGTGCCGCAGCGTCACGATAGGTTGACCGAGTTCCCCCCACGACACAGAACAGCAGGGAGATCCGCCCATGGTGGTGCAGGCCTACATCCTGATCCAGACCGACGTCGGCAAGGCCGCGGATGTGGCCAGAGCGATCGCCCAGGTCAAGGGCGTCACGATGGCCGAGGACGTCACCGGTCCGTACGACGTGATCGTGCGCGCCGAGGCCCGCAACGTCGACGAGCTCGGCAAGCTGGTGGTCGCGAAGGTTCAGACCCTCGACGGCATCACCCGCACGCTCACCTGCCCGGTGGTTCACATCTGACCGCCAGCTGACCTACCGAAACGGCGTTCCGAGCGCCCCGCACCAGCCTTTGGTGCGGGGCGCTCGCCGTACCCCGGGTGTGCGAGGCTTTCGGCATGTCGAGCGCCGAGGAGTTCCCCGGCCCGGTCGCGGTGATCGCGGGCGGGCTGAGCCACGAGCGCGACATCTCGCTGGCCAGCGGCCGCAACCTGGTCCGTGAGCTGGGCGCCCTCGGGGTCGAGGTGCACGCCTACGACTTCGACCGGAACCTGCTGCACACCCTCGAACGCGACAAGGTGGTCGCGGTGCTGCCGGCCCTGCACGGGCAGTTCGGTGAGGACGGCGAGATCCAGACGCTGCTCGAGCTGATCGGCATGCCGTACGTCGGCTCGCGCAGCCACGCGTGCCGGCTCGCCTACGACAAGGCCAACGCCCGCGAGCTGCTGCGTCGCGACGGCATCCCCGTCCCCGACTCGGTCGGGCTCTCGGCCCAGACCTTCCGCGACATCGGCGCCGCCGCCCTCATGGAGCACGTCATGCACCGGCTCGGCACGCGAGTGGTCGTGAAGCCCGCCCGCGGCGGCTCCGCCCTCGGTGTCGCCGGGGTGGACGGGCTGGCCGCCCTTCCGTCGGCACTGGTCGGCACCTACGCCTACTGCGAGGACGCGCTCGTCGAGCGGTTCCACGACGGCGTGGACGTCTCGGTGGTCGTGCTCGAGACCGACGACGGGCTCCGGTCACTCGAGCCGATCGCCATCGAGTACGAGAAGGGCCACGAGTTCGACTTCTCCGCCCGCTACACCGCCGAGTTCGTCTCCCTCGACCGGCCCGACCTTCCCGACGAGCAGATCGCCCACCTCGGCGAGGTCGCCCGCCAGGCCCACCGCACCCTCGGCCTGCGCGACGTCTCCCGCTCCGACTTCATCGTCAACGCCGACGGCTCGTTCGTCGTCCTCGAGACGGCCATCACCCCCGGCACCACCGAGACCTCGGCGTTCCCGTTCGCGTGCACGATCAGCGGCACCTCGCTCGGCGAGGTCACCCGTGACCTGCTGCGCCGAGCCATCGCGGCCGGCCCGCCCGTCTCGATCGCCTCGAGCCGGCAATCGCACTCGGTCTCACCGGTCGACTGATCGCGCAGCCGTTCTTAGCAGGTCGCATCGTCGTCTCGGAGCTCGTACGCCAGTCGCAGCGACGTCACCGGTTAACCGACGGTCGAGCTCCTCGCAGCGCTCAGAGCGGTCAGCGGGGCTGCTGCGGCAGCCCGGCGAGCTTGCCGGCGATGCCGCCCGCGGCGCGGAGGGCGACGCCCACCTCGTAGTTGCCGGTGGCCCGGGGACGGGCCCGCTGGGCCTCCTCCAGCGCGGCGACGAGTACGTCGGCGGGCGGGGTGTCGGGCCAGAGGTAGAGCGCCAGCGCGCCGGGGATCGAGTTGACCTCGTTGACGAACGCCTCGGTGCCGTCGGAGAGGAAGTCGATGCGCAGGATGCCGGTGAGCCCGCTGAGCTCGACGACGCGGGCCGCCAGTGACTGGATGGTGGCGCGCAGCTCGGGCGAGATGTCGGCGGGGAACTCGCGAGGTGCGGCGGAGAGGCCCTCGGGACGGAGGTACTTCTCGGCGTACGAGAAGATCGCGCCGTCGGCGGGCCGCAGCGGCTTCTCGATCTCGGAGACGGCCAGGGTCGGCGCGGTGCGGACCGAGACATTGAGGTCGAAGAGGTCCGGCCGGTTCGGCTCGACGACCGCACCCTCGCGCAGGTCCGGGGACGTCGCGAGCAGCGCGACCGCGGTCTCCCAGTCCTCGACGACCTCGATGCCGATCGAGGAGCCGCCGAACCGCGGCTTGACGATGTAGGGGCCGTCGAACGGCGGGGGTGCCTCCGCCGAGAGCAGGGTCCGCTTCAGCGCCGGGACGCCGGCGGCCTCCATCACGCCGCCGAAGGCCAGCTTGTCCATCCCGAGCGCAGCCGCGCTGACGGTGCCGCCCGTGGCCTTGAGCCCGAGGAGCTCGAACAGGGCCTGCGCCCCGCCGGACTCTCCGGCGCCGCCGTGGAAGCAGCTCATGATCGGCCCGGTCTCGAGCAGCTTGCCGCCGCCGAGACCGCCCTCGACGTAGAAACCGGAGCCCTTCTTGGCGCCGATCCGGAGCTCGAGCTTCTTGGCGCCGGAGGGCACGCCGTCGATGAAGTCGCGCGCCTCCAGGCCGGTCGGCACGAGGAACCACTCGTCGGTGCGGGACCAGTAGACCGGCTGCACGGTCACCCCGGCACCGGCGAGGACCCGCTCGGCCTGAAGCCCGGTGAGAATGCTGATGTCGTGTTCGTTCGCGGTTCCGCCGAAGACCACGGTTGCCCGTTGGATGGTGGAGCTGATCACGGTGAACAAGCCTCTCAGGTGCGCGGCCCGGCCAGCGAATCACCGAGGGTCACGGGTAGTGGTCGGGCAGGTCGTTCTCGTACAGGACCACGTCACCGGCGGTCGCGGTCGCCATGACGTGGCGGGCCGCCTCGTCGCGGCTGCCGAACACCTGGGTCCGGCTCGCGTCCCCGGCCCGCAGCGCGGTCCGGTTGGTGTGGCCCACGATGGCCAGCTGCATGCCCTCGTCGGCCGTGGCGGCCCGGGCGAAGTCGGCGTTGCGCCGCGCCTGCTCGGGGCCGAGCTCGACCATACCGGGGGTGATCGTCCACACCGTGCCGCCCTCGCCGACGAGTGACCTGGCACTCATCAGCGCCTGGGCGGCCCCCTCGGGGTTGGCGTTGTAGGTGTCGTCGATCACCGCGACGCCCGTGTCGAGGACCGTGGTCTCCGCGCGGTGCGGGGTCGCCGGCACCGAGGAGAGCCGGTCCAGGATCGACTTCTCCGGTACGTCGACCGCGAGCGCCAGCCCGACCGCGACGGCGACGTTGATCGGGTGGCCGACCTCGGCCGGCAGCGCGACCCGGTGTTCCTGGCCGGACAGCGAGAGCAGCCAGCCGTCCGCGTCGCGGCGTACGACGACGTCGCCGCTCACGCCCTCGGTCGTCGCGCACCGGATCACACGCTTCGTGGCTGCGTACCGATCCCCGGCCTCGGCCAGCTCGGGCACGTCGACGTTCAGCACGATGGTGCTGGCCGGCTCGAGGATCTCGGACTTGGCGCGCACGATCGTGGCGCGGTCCTTCATCCGCTCCAGGTGTGCCTCGCCGATCGTGGTGATCGCGGAGACCTCCGGCGGGAACAGCCGGCACAGCCGGGCGATCTCGCCCGGCCCGTAGGTGCCCATCTCGGCGATGAACACGTCGGTCCCCGGAGTGAGCCGGTCGTTGACCGCACGGGCCAGCCCCAGCACGTTGTTGAAGCTCGCCGGGCTCGCCAGCACCGACCAGCGGCCGGCCATCAGGTGCGCGGCGTAGTTCTTCGTCGAGGTCTTGCCGTAGGAGCCCGTGATCGCCACCACCCGCGGCGCGACCTGCTTGATCCTCGCGGCGGCCGAGACTTCGTAGCGCCGGCTGAGGTGGTCCTCCAGCGGGTGCGCGGCGAGCAGAGCGACCTCGGCGATCGGCAGCGCCAGCAGCGGCACCAGTGCGACCGCCTCGCCGAAGGCCAGGAAGAAGCCGGTGACCACCACGTGCAGCACGACGGTGATCGCCGCGAGCCGGCGCACGCGCGCGGTCCACACGATCTTCTTGCTCGGGCGCAGCAGGGCCAGGCCGGGCGGCCACAGCAGCCACACGAGGGCGCCGACCAGGCCGACCAGCGGCAGCTTCAGGCCGACCAGGCAGAGTGCCACCACCGCGGCCAGGGCCAGGACGTTCGCGGGCTGGGCCCGGCACCAGATCGCCGCCATGGCCACCAGTCGGCCCGGCTCGTAGTGCTCGCGCTGCGCGACCCGCCACCAGCGCAGGTACGACACCAGGGTGAGCAGCGAGATCGCCAGCCCGACCAGCACGTTCGCGGTTGCGCTCAAGATGCTTCTCCGGGGTCCCCGCGGAAGTGCGAGCGCTTGGCGCGCAGCGCCCTCACCGAGCAGTTTCGTGGGGTGGTCATGGTCTCGCTGCCAGGTCGTCGATCGCCCTGCGGAGGGCGGCGACCAGCGCCTCGTCGAGCAGGTGCGCCGAGCCGGGCACGACCTCCAGGTCGGCATGGGCACCGATCCGGGCCCGGGCCTGCTCGGCCATCGCCGTGGTCGCGGCGGTGTCGTGCTCGCCCCACACCATCGCCACCGGCAGCCCGTTCGACGCCAGCGCGTCGAGCGCGTCGCCGTAGTCCTCGTTGACCGCCTTCACCAGCACCTCACGCATCTCGCCCTCGGCCGCGCGGTAGTCGGCCGAGCCGCGTTTGCGGCGCTCCTTCTCCATGACGTCGTTGGAGATGAAGTGCCACTTGTTGAGGAACCGCAGCGCGCGGAAGCCGAGCGCCGGCTTGGCTGCGGCGGTCTCCGGTCGCAGCAGGGGTACGCCCGTCAGCACGATCCCGCGGACCAGCTCGGGATTGGTCGCGGCGAGCCGGACGGCGACCCGGCCGCCGAAGGAGTGGCCGACGAGGACCGGCCGCTCTCCCCCGGAGCCGACGACCTCGTCGAGGCACTCGCCCACCCACTCGGCGTACTCCGACGTGCTCCAGCCGCTGTCCGGTGCCGGCGTGGCACCGAAGCCCGGGAGGTCGAGGGCCAGCGCGTCGTACCCCTGGAGGGTGGCGTTCCAGTCCGCACGGGTGCGGCCCCAGCCGTGCAGCGCGACGACCTTTGCGGGGCTCTCGCCGTGCCGCTCGGCGAACGCGCGCCCGCCCAACAACGTCGTCAGCACACCCGCGAGAGTAGTGCCCCGTCCCAAGGTTCTCGCGCGCTACGCGCGCACATAGCACGCACATCGCGGCGTTGCCGTCGCTCGCGAGACGACCCCGGGTATGGCTTCGCTCCGGCGCCTTGCGCTGCACGCACTCTGAGCCCGCCAAGCATGCGAGCACCTCCGGGACGGGACACTGCCCATGGTCCCGCCTCCCGAGCACCCCCAGAGCGGGTCACTGCAGCCCGCGACCGTCGCCGTGACCGCGGGCCGGCCGCCACACGAGCCGGACCAGCCACTCAACGCGCCGATCACGATGGCGTCGACGTACGTCGCGGGTGGGGACCTCGAGTACGGCCGCTACGGCAACCCGACGTGGGCCGCGTTCGAGACCGCGCTGGGCTCGCTCGAGGGTGGGCAGTGCCTGGCGTACGCATCCGGGATGGCGGCGATCACCAGCCTCCTCGACCTGGTCGCACTCGGTGACAAGGTGGTGGTCCCGAGGCACTCCTACAACGGCACGCTGGTCTCGCTCGCCGACCTGGAGCTGCGTGGTCGGCTCAACGCGACGCTCGTCGATCTCACGGACACCGCGGCGGTGGTCGCGGCGTGCGAGGACGCCGCGCTGGTCTGGTTCGAGTCGCCGACCAACCCGGCCCTCGAGGTGGCCGACGCCCCCGCGATCATCGCCGCGGCCCACGACGCCGGCGCCCGCGTGGTCGTCGACAACACGTTCCTCACCCCACTGCTCCAGCGGCCGCTCGAGCTCGGTGCCGACGTGGTGGTGCACTCGGCGACCAAGTACCTCGCCGGCCACAGCGACGTACAGCTCGGAGCGATCGTCACCCGGGACGTCGATCTCCACGCCGTGCTCAAGGGGCGCCGCGACGTCCAGGGCAACACGCCCGGACCGTTCGAGGCCTGGCTCGCGCTGCGCGGCCTGCGCACGCTGCACCTGCGCGTCGAGCGCGCCCAGGCGAACGCCGCCGAGCTGGCCCGCCGCCTCAAGGACCACCCGCTGCTCACCGAGGTCCGCTACCCCGGGCTCGGCGGGATGATCTCGATCGTCCTGCCCACCGCCGACCAGGCGGACCTGCTGGTGCGCACCACCGCGCTCTGGGTGCACGCCACCAGCCTGGGTGGCGTCGAGTCGTCGTTCGAGCGCCGCCGCAGGTGGAAGTCCGAGCCCACGACCATCCCGGAGGGCCTGGTCCGGCTCTCGGTCGGCATCGAGGACGTCGAGGACCTGTGGGCGGATCTCAGCGACGCGCTGGACGGTCTGGCCGGCTAGTCCGTCTCGGCCTTGGTGTCGCGAGAGAGCGTCGCGTCCATCATCTCCTCGACCGTCATCCGGCCGGAGACCACGTCGTCGACGTACTGCGCGATCGGTGCGTCCACGCCGGTGCGCTCGGCGAGCGCACGGAGTGACGCGCAGGACTTGGCACCCTCGGCGACCTGACGCGTGGAGGCGACGATCTCCTCGGTGCTCATTCCCTGGCCGAGCTTCTCGCCGAAGGTGCGGTTGCGCGACAGCGGAGACGAGCAGGTGGCGACGAGGTCGCCGAGTCCGGCCAGGCCCATCAGGGTCAGCGGGTTGGCGCCGAGCTTGGTCGCGAGCCTGGCCGTCTCGGCGAGGCCGCGGGTGATCACCGAGGCGGTCGTGTTGTCGCCGAAGCCGAGACCGACCGCCATGCCGACCGCGAGGCCGACGACGTTCTTGTAGGCACCGCCGAGCTCACACCCGAGCACGTCGACGGACGTGTAGGGGCGGAACGCCGGCGAGTGGCAGCGGTCCTGCAGGTGCTTCGCGACCTCCTCGTCGGCGCACGCGACGACCGAGGCGGCGGGCTCACGCCGGGCGATCTCCTTGGCCAGGTTGGGCCCGCTGATGACGCCGATCCGCTCGGGGCCGGCGCCCGTGACCTGCGCGATCACCTCGCTCATCCGGTTGAGGGTGCCGAGCTCGACGCCCTTCATCAGCGACACCAGCACGGCGTCCTCGGCGAGGAACGGCGCCCAGTCCTCGAGGTTCGTGCGGAAGGTCTGCGAGGGCGTCGCGAAGATGACGATGTCTGCGTCGACGGCCGCCTTCTCGACGTCGTGGGTGGCCGAGACCGCCGGCGGGAGCTCGACGCCTGGGAGGTACTCCTCGTTCTCGCGCTGGACGTTGATCGCCGCGGCAACCTCCTCGCGGCGGGCCCACATCACCACGTCGTTGCCGCCGTCGGCGAGCACGATCGAGAACGCCGTTCCCCACGACCCGGCACCGAACACCGCGACCTTGCTCATGGGACGAGTCCGTGGGGTGCGCGCCTGCGCCGTCCGCCCTCGTTGGGGTTGCCGAACTCCGAGACGCCGGCGGTGCGCGGGTTGAACCGCTCGGCCGGCGCGGTCTCGCCGCGCACCTCCTCGACCAACGCGGTCAGGGCGGCCATGATCCGGTCGGTCGCCTTGTTCACCGCGGGCGTCGAGGTGTCGCCCGACAGGTCGGCGAGGTCGACGGGGTCGCCCACCTTCATGGTGATCAGCTTGCGCGGGAACAGGTCCGGCTTCTTCGCGTACGGCGCCAGCACCTCCTGGGCGCCCCACTGCCCGATCGGGATCACGGGCGCGTTGGTGGCCAGCGCGATCCGGGCGGCGCCGGACTTGCCGACCATCGGCCACAGGTCCGGGTCGCGGGTGATCGTGCCCTCGGGGTAGACCACGACGCACTTGCCGTCCCGCACCGCGGCGACCGCGGCGTCGTAGGCACCGACGGCGCCCTTCGACGCGCGGAAGACGGGGATCTGCCCGGCGGAGCGCAGGAAGAAGCCGAGGAGCTTGTTCTTGAACAGCCCGGCCTTGGCCAGGTAGCGCGGGATCCGCCCGTGGTCCCACACGATGTGCGCGACGATGATCGGATCGACCTCCGAGATGTGGTTGATCACCAGCAGGAAGCCACCCTCGGCCGGGATCTTCTCGCCGTCGATCCACTTGTGCTTCGTGGTCGCCAGCAGGATCGGCCTCGCGATGGGCACCGCGATCGCCCACGCCCAGCCGCGCCTGCCCTCCTGGAGATGCCGGACCTTCACACGCGACAGGCTAGTGGTCCCCACCGCTCGGCCACTCAACCGAAGCGCGAGCGGCTGCTGGAAGGATGGCGGTGATGCAGAAGTACGTCGCCCTGGTCCCGGTGAAGCCACCGGCGCTCGGCAAGTCCCGCCTGGTCGGCCTGACCGACGACGCGCGTCGCACCCTCGCCGCGGCCTTCGCCCTGGACACGGTGGCCGCGTGCATCTCGTCGGACGCGATCGCCGAGGTACTGGTGGCGACCGACGACGCGTCGTTCTCCGTGGAGCTGGCCGCACTCGGCGCGGTCACGATCCCCGACGGCGTCGGGATGGACCTCAACGGCACGCTTCGCCAGTCCGCCGCCGAAGCGCGACGACGCTGGCCGGAGCTCGTCCCCGTCGCACTCACCGGCGACCTCCCGGCCGTGCACGCCGAGGACCTCGACGAGGCGCTCGGCGCGGTGGCGGCCGGTGAACCGGCGTACGTCGCCGACGCGGAAGGTCTCGGCACCACGCTCTACACCGCGGCGTACGACGCGTTCGACCCGCGGTTCGGCCCGGGCTCGGCGCTGGCCCACGACGCCATCGGAGCGCGGGCGCTCCTGGCCCCTCTGCCCCGGCTGCGCCGCGATGTCGACGACCTCCAGGACCTCGACGCCGCGCTCGCCCTCGGCGTCGGGCCGCGGACAGCAGAACGGGCCGCCTCCCTCTAGGGAGACGGCCCGTCCTTTGGAGCTGGGTCAGCGCTTCTTCGCGGCCTTCTTGGCCGGTGCCTTCTTCGCGGGAGCCCGCTTCGCGGCCTTCTTGGCCGGAGCCTTCTTCGCAGGAGCCCGCTTGGCGGCCTTCTTGGCCGGGGCCTTCTTGGCGGCCTTCTTCGCCGGAGCCTTCTTGGCCGGAGCCTTCTTCGCAGGAGCCTTCTTCGCAGGCGCCTTCTTCGGCAGGAGCCTTCTTGGCAGGAGCCTTCTTGGCCACCTTCTTGGCCACCTTCTTGACCGCCTTCTTGACCGCCTTCTTGGCCGTCGACTTCTTGGCAGCGGCCTTCTTCGCCGGTGCCTTCTTCGCGGCCTTCTTGGCAGTCTTCTTGGTCGTCGTCTTCTTCGCCGGGGCGGCCGCAGCGGCCACCCGAGCGACCGGGGCTGCGGTCTCGAGCGTGAGCTTCGGCAGCTTCTTGGCACCCGAGACGATGTTCTTCAGATCCTGACCTGCTGTGAACTTGGGCACTTGCGTCGCCTTTGCCTTGATCCGCTCGCCGGTCCGTGGGTTGCGGACCATGCGTGCGTTGCGGACTCGCTTCTCGAAGGAGCCGAAGCCCGTGATCGCGACCTTCTCACCCTTGGCCACCTCACGGCTGATGGTGTCGAGGACCGACTCGAGCGCGTGCCGCGCGGCCTTCTTGTTGCCGTCGTACCGAGCCGCCAGCACTTCGATGAGTTGATTCTTGTTCACGAGCTTCCCTTTCGGTGTCCTACTTGAAACGGAACCGGTGCTCCGGTTCATGTAAGGCAACTTAGGAAGAACAAGCGCCAGTAACAATGACCACGCCGCACGAAGCGTCATGTTTTTTAGGGCGTCTGAACCGCGCGTGACGTGCACGAACGCACTGACGAGCGACATGGAGCAGAACGTCGACGGCGCATTCCGCATCGATGAGTAGCGCGTGAAGTCATCGACAAATGTCGCGATTTCCCAAGCGGGCTTGGGAAATCGAGCTACTGCGCGGTGCTGAGTACGTCGCGTTCAAGCTCGCGGTCAGGAGTGAATCGTCTCGGGCTTGAACGACGGACGTTGCGCTTCGAACGCTGCGATGACGTCGTCGTGCGCGAGGGTGATTCCGATGTCGTCGAGCCCCTCGAGCAACCGCCACCGGGTGTAGTCGTCGATGTCGAAGGAGTCCTCGATCGCGTCAATGCCGTCGCCGGCTCGCACCGTGCGCGAGTCCAGGTCGACGGTGATCAGCCCGCCGGGGTTGTCGTCGAGGAAGTCCCAGAGCCGCTGGACGACCTTCTCGTCGACCTTCGCCGCCAGCAGTCCGGCCTTGCCGGAGTTGCCGCGGAAGATGTCGCCGAACCGCGACGAGATGACCACGCGAAAGCCGAAGTCCATGAGCGCCCACACGGCGTGCTCGCGCGACGAGCCGGTGCCGAAGTCGGGCCCGGCCACCAGCACCGAGCCCGCGGCGTACTCGGGACGGTTGAGGACGAAGTCGGGGTCGTTGCGCCATGCGGCGAACAGGCCGTCCTCGAAGCCGGTGCGGCTGACCCGCTTGAGGTAGACCGCCGGGATGATCTGGTCGGTGTCGACGTTGCTACGCCGCAGGGGTACGCCGACACCGGTGTGCGAGGTGAACGCGTCCATGTCAGGCCTCCTGTCGCACGGGCTCGAGATCGGCCGGCGACGAGAGCGTGCCCCGGACCGCGGTCGCTGCCGCCACCGGCACCGAGACCAGGTGGGTGCGCCCGCCCTTGCCCTGACGCCCCTCGAAGTTCCGGTTGGAGGTCGACGCGCTGCGCTCGCCGGGCTCGAGGGTGTCCGGGTTCATGCCCAGGCACATCGAGCAGCCCGCGCCGCGCCACTCGGCGCCGGCCTCCTTGAAGATCACGTCGAGGCCCTCGTCCTCGGCCTGCAACCGGACCCGCACCGAGCCGGGTACGACGAGCAGGCGGGTGTCCTTGTCGACGGTGCGGCCCTTGATGATCTCGGCGGCGAGGCGGAGGTCCTCGATCCGGCCGTTGGTGCAGGAGCCGACGAAGACGGTGTCGACCTTGATCTGTCGCATCGGGGTGCCGGCCTCGAGCGCCATGTACTGGAGCGCCTTCTCGGCGGCGACCCGGTCCTGGGACTCCTCGAAGTCGTCCGGGCTCGGGACGCTGGCGCCGAGCGGCACCCCCTGGCCGGGGTTGGTGCCCCAGGTGACGAACGGCGTCATCGTGCTGGCGTCGAGGACGATCTCGTCGTCGTACTCCGCGTCGGGGTCGGTGACCAGGGTCTTCCAGTACGCCACCGCGGCATCCCACTCCGCGCCCTTCGGCGCCTCGGGGCGGCCCTCGATGTAGTCGAACGTCTTCTGGTCGGGTGCGACCAGGCCGGCCTTCGCGCCCCACTCGATGCTCATGTTGCAGACCGTCATCCGGGCCTCCATCGAGAGCTCCTCGATGGCCGGGCCGCGGTACTCGACGATGTAGCCCTGGCCGCCGCCCGTGCCGGTGTGCGCGATCAAGGTGAGCACGAGGTCCTTGGCGGTGACGCCCGCGGGGAGACTGCCGTTGATGGTGACGGCCATCGTCTTCGGCTTGGCCTGCATGAGGGTCTGGGTGGCGAGCACGTGCTCGACCTCCGACGTACCGATGCCGAAGGCGATCGCGCCGAAGGCGCCGTGCGTGCTGGTGTGGCTGTCACCGCAGACGATCGTCATGCCCGGCTGGGTGAGACCCAGCTGCGGGCCGACGACGTGGACGATGCCCTGGTCGAGGTCGCCGAGCGGGTGCAGCCGGACACCGAACTCCTCGGCGTTCTTGCGCAGCGTCTCGACCTGGGTGCGGGAGACGGGGTCCTGGATCGGCTTGTCCCAGTCGACGGTCGGGACGTTGTGGTCCTCGGTCGCGATGGTCAGGTCGGGGCGGCGGACGGTCCGGCCGCTGAGCCGCAGCCCATCGAACGCCTGCGGGCTGGTGACCTCATGGATGAGGTGCAGGTCGATGTAGAGGAGGTCGGGTTCGCCGGCCACCGACCGTACGACGTGCTCGTCCCAGACCTTCTCGGTCAGCGTCCTGCCCATGACCACCCCTCGTGACCCGTTCCGTTCGACTGCGTCGAGTGTAGGCCTTGCGTCCCATGATCTGAGACGGCAGTATTGCAATATGGACAGTTCCACTGGCGGATCCGGCGTCGGCGTTCTCGACAAGGCCGCGCTCGTGCTCACCGCCCTCGAGGCTGGACCGGCCACCCTGGCCGGCCTGGTCGCCGGCACCGGCCTCGCCCGGCCGACCGCGCACCGGCTCGCCGTGGCGCTGGAGCACCACCGTCTGGTCGCCCGCGACATGCAGGGCCGGTTCGTCCTCGGCCCGCGGCTGGCCGAGCTGTCCGCCGCCGCCGGCGAGGACCGGCTGCTGGCCACCGCCGGGCCGGTGCTGGCCCGGCTCCGCGACATCACCGGCGAGTCCGCGCAGCTGTGGCGGCGCCAGGGCGACATCCGGGTCTGCGTCGCCGCCGCCGAGCGCCCCTCCGGCCTGCGCGACACGATCCCGGTCGGCTCGCAGCTGACCATGCGCGCCGGCTCGGCCGCCCAGGTGCTGCT
The DNA here is from genome assembly GCA_963734355.1 of uncultured Actinomycetota bacterium. Taxonomy (GTDB): domain Bacteria; phylum Actinomycetota; class Actinomycetes; order Propionibacteriales; family Nocardioidaceae; genus Nocardioides. The sequence goes on along the minus strand of CAVTHU010000043.1, from coordinate 9,685 downwards.
CGCGTGGGAGGACCCGGAGCGCATGCACCGAGGCCTGCAGAACGCCGCGTTCTCGGCCGCCGCACTGTCGGGCATCCGGCGCCGCGGCTGGGCGCAGTCGGTCGGTGAGCGCGAGCAGGGCGTGGCCTCGGTCTCCGCACCGGTCCGCTCCCCCAGCGGCAAGATCATCGCCGCGGTCTCGGTCTCCGGGCCGTTGGAGAGGCTGTCTCGCCAGCCCGGCCGGATGCACGCGCCCGCGGTGCTCGCCGCCGCCGAGCGGCTCTCCGAGTCCCTGCGTCGCGCCGCGGCTGCCGACTCCGCCTGATCCTCGCGACTCGTTCGGACGCTAGGCCCAGCCCAGCTCGATCGCGGCGAGGAGTAGGGCGCCGGCACTCTCGTTGTCGTTGAGGCTGCCGTCGCGGAGCATCGTCCTCACCTCGTCCCACGCGAACTCCTCGACGGCGCCGATCCCCTCGCCCTCGTCGTACGTCGCGGAAGTGCGGGTCAGGCTCGCGCGCGAGGAACACCTCGATCCGCGACCGGGCCAGGCCGTTGAGCCCCCACTGGCCGCCCAGGTGGTCCCACCGGGCGGCGACGTAGCCGGTCTCCTCGGCCAGCTCGCGCTCCCCCGCCGACCCGCAGGTCCTCACCGTCGCTGCCGCCGGCCGGCACCTCCCACGACGTGCCGGTCGTGTAGCGGTCGCAGTGCACCAGGACGACCCGGTCGTCCGCGGTGACCGGGACGACGAAGACGGCCGGGTGCCGCACCTCGAGCAGGCCGAACATGCCGGCTGAGCCGTCGGGTCGGGTGACCTCGTCCTCGAGCACGCGGATGTAGTGGTTTGCGTAGACCTCGCGGGTCGTCGCGCATCTGCCAGCCGGCATCGGGTCGAGTAAACCCGGTGACGGCCGCAGTGAGCCGGCAGCCTGTGCGGGTGCTGCTGCTCGTCCGGCGCCTCGTGCGCCGGCAAGACGACGGTGCCGCGAGTGGGACCCGGCTGCCACGGGGACGAGGCGGCCGCGGAAGCACCGGTACCGTGCTTGCGCTTCTACACGAAGTCGGCGCAGCAGCTGCCAGAAGTCACCGGTTAACCGGTGACTCCTCCACCTCGCGTCCGCGACCTCCTCAGAACAGCGCGTCCTGCTCGAGCTCGAGCAGCTTCTGCTTGCGGTCGAGGCCGCCGGCGTAGCCGGTGAGGGTGCCGTTGGCGCCGATGACGCGGTGGCACGGGATCACGATCGGGATCGGGTTGCGGCCGTTGGCGAGCCCGACCGCACGCGAGGCGGCGTTGGACTTGCCCAGGCGGTGGGCGAGCTCGCCGTACGACGAGGTCTCGCCGTAGCCGATCTCGCGGAGGCCCTGCCAGACCCGCTGCTGGAACTCGGTGCCGACCGGCGCCAGCGGGAGGTCGAACTCCTTGAGGTCGCGGTCGAAGTACGCGCGGAGCTGGCGGGCGGTCTCGACGAGCACCGGCTGGCCGTCGTCGCGGCTGCCGCGGGGGTGGCCGTCGTGGTCACGGAACGGCGAGAACTCGATCTGGGTCAGGGCGCCGTCGTGCTCGACGAGGCGCAGCTCGCCGACGGGGCTGTCGATCACGGTCCAGGACATGTCAGTCCTCCTTGCTGGTGGTGGGGCTGGTGGTGGGGCTGGTGGTGGGGCTGATGGTGGGATTGGAGACGGGAGGCATGAGGGTGTTCCAGAGGTGCATCAGGGCGTAGGAGCGCCACGGCCGCCAGCGGTCGCCGTCCGCGATCACCGGCGCCGGGTCGTGGCCGAGTCCGGCGATCGCGTTGCGGACTCCGATGTCGGTCGGCAGGAACACGTCGGGGTGGCCGAGGGCGCGCATCGCGACGTAGTCGGCGGTCCAGGGGCCGATGCCGGGCAGGGCGACCAGCGCGGCGCGTACCTGGTCGCGGTCGGCGCCACGGTCGAGGGCCACGTCGCCCGCGGCGAGCGCCGCGGCCAGTCCGGTCAGCGCCCGGCCCCGGGAGCGCGGCATCGGCAGCGCCTCGGGGTCGACCGACGCCAGCGTCGCCGCGGACGGGAACAGGTGGGTGAGCCCGGCCGTCTCGGTCTCGACCGGCGTGCCGTACGCCGCGACGAGCCGCCCGGTGACCGTCCGGGCGCCGGTGACCGAGACCTGCTGACCCACCACGGTGCGGATCGCGGTCTCGTCGCCGTCGACCTGGCCCGGCACCCGCAGGCCGCGGGTCGCGCGGACGAGCGGTCCGATGACCGGGTCGCCGAGGAACTGGTCGTCGACCGCCATCGGGTCGCAGTCGGCGTCCACCAGCCGGCGGGCACGTTCGACCGCGGCCGCGGTGTCGCGCAGGTCGTGCAGCCGGAACTCGGCCTTCACGAACGCCGTCTGCCCGGTGGCGGCGGCGTCGTCGAGCTCGAGCCGGACGGTGCCGGGGCCGTGCGGGAGGTCGAGGGTGCGGGCGTACCAGCCCCGGCCGTCCGTGACACCGGCGACCTCGACCCCCGGCACGACGTGGAAGGCGAGGAAGTCGAGCAGCGCCCGGCCGGCGAACGGCGTCCGCACGGCGAGCCGCATCGTCACCGTCCCCTGGGTCGGCGTCCCGCGGCGGCGGCCGCGCAGCTCGGTCGGCGTCGCGGCGTAGACCTCGCGGACCGTGTCGTTGAACTGGCGGATGCTGGAGAAGCCGGCCGCGAACGCGACGTCCGCGAAGCCGAGGTCGGTCGTCTCGACGAGCACCCGAGCGGTCTGCGCGCGACGCGCCCGAGCGAGGGCCAGCGGCCCGGCCCCGAGCTCGGAGGTGAGCAGCCGGGTGAGGTGCCGCGGCGTGTAGCCGACCCGTCGCGCCAGCCCCTCGACGCCCTCGCGGTCGACGACGCCGTCGGCGATCAGCCGCATCGCGCGGCCGGCCGCGGTCGCGGCGACGTCCCAGTCGGGACTGCCCGGCGTCGCGTCGGGGAGGCAGCGCTTGCAGGCGCGGTAGCCGGCGGCCTGCGCCGACGCCGCGCTGGGGTGGAAGGTGACGTTGTGGAACGCCGGCGTGCGGGCCGGGCAGGACGGGCGGCAGTAGATCCCGGTCGTGCGCACCGCGGTGTAGAAGACACCGTCGAAGCGACGGTCGCGCGACTTCACCGCGCGGTAGCAGGACTCCGCGTCGAGGTGCCGGGGCTCGTTGGTCATGTCCCTATCCTGACCCACGTCGCCGACAGTATCTGGCGGGAATCGGACACGGGCATCAGCCACACGTCCGTGCAGTTCAGAGCCGGTGCGGACGGTCCTGCTTGACGCGGTCTGCCACGATTCACGACGTGAGCGAGAGACGACTCGAGCCGCGGGACCGCCGCCGCGTGCTGATCGTCATCATCGTCACCCAGCTCGTCGTCGCGCTGGTCACCGGCCTGGTCATCTCCACGGCCTACAAGAAGCTCGACGAAAACATCAACACCGGCCGCGAGACGGAGCACCGCGTCAAGAAGCAGCCGCTGGCGGACGGCGAGGCTCTCAACATCCTGGTGATGGGCTCTGACACGCGCGCGGGCGCCGGCAACGACATCGACGGCCAGACCGAGATCGGCCAGCGCTCCGACACCACGATCCTGGTGCACATCTCAGCGGACCGGAAGACGGTGTACGGCGTCTCGCTCCCCCGCGACGCGATGGTGGCCCGGCCCGAGTGCGAGAACGACGCGGGAGAGAAGGTTCCCGGCGAGGATCCGGTGATCTTCAACGACGCCTTCTCCGTCGCGGGGCCGACCTGCACGGTCGCCCAGGTCGAGTCGCTCACCGGGATCTACATCGACCACTACGTGACCGTCGACTTCAACGGGTTCAAGGACATGGTCGAGGCGGTGCACGGCGTGACGGTCTGCATCCCCGAGGACGTCGACGACAGCGCCCACGGCATCACGTTCGAGGCGGGGACCCAGGAGCTCGACGGGCAGCAGGCGCTCGACTACGTGCGCGAACGCTCCTCCACCCCCAACGCCGACATCGGCCGGATGAAGCGCCAGCAGGCGTTCGTCGCCTCGATGATCAACAAGGTGGTCAGCGCCGGCACCCTCACCCGGCCGTCCCGCGTCTACTCGTTCCTCAAGGCCGCCACCGGCTCCGTGGTGACCGACCCCGAGCTCGCCTCGCTGAGCAAGCTGGCGAACCTCGCCTACCAGTTCCGCAAGACCGACCTCGACAACATCACCTTCATCACGGTGCCCATCGAGGAGTACGCGCCCGACCCCAACCGGCTGATCTGGTCGGACTCGGCCAAAGGCCTGTGGAAGGTCCTGCTCAACGACGAGCCGCTGCCCAAGCAGGTACCGCGAGGACGTCATCTCGGCCGATCAGACGCCCGGTGAGGGCTCCGGCTCGGCGAACCCGTCCGGGTCGGCCTCCGGCTCCCCCGCTGCGCCGTCGACCTCCGCCACGGCGGGCGGCGACAGCAGTGGTGAGCAGGAGGCCGACGCCAACGGCCTCTGCGCCTGAGCGTCAGGCGGTCTGGGCGACCAACGCCTCCTCCCGCAGCAGCGGCAGCAGGTTGTCGCCGACCCGAGCGATCTCGGTCTTGTACGGCGTGTCGGAGAGCACGAAGTGGGTGATCCCGAGCTCCTGGTACTTGCGCAGGGCGTGGGCCACGTCCTCGGCCGAGCCGACCAGCCAGGTGGTGCCGGCCCCGCCGCCGCCGTACTTGCCGGGTGCGGTGTAGAGGCAGGTGTCGAGCACGTCCCCCTGCTCGGCGAGGTCGAGCAGCCGCTGCTGGCCGGTGGCCTTGAAGCCACTGCGCTGGAACTTCTTCCGGAAGGTGTCGTCCGCTGCCTGGGCGGCCATCTTCGCGACCTTGGCCTCGGCGTCGTGCCAGGCCTCCTCCGTGGTGTCGCGGACGAGCGTCGTGATCCGCAGCCCGAACTCCAGCGGCGGCAGGTCCCGCTCCAGGCTCTGCTCGAGCCCCTTCAGCCGTGCGATCCGCTCGGCCACGCCGTCCAGCGGCTCGCCCCAGAACAGCTGCACGTCGGACTCGGTGGCGGACACCCGCTCGGCCGGCTCGGAGGCGCCGCCGAAGTAGAGGCGCGGGTGGATCCGGTCACCCTGCACGACCGGTCGAGGTGACACGGTCGACTCCTCGACGGAGAAGTGCTCACCCCTGAAGGTGACGTTCTCCTCGGTCCACAGCCGCCGGACCAGACGCATGAACTCCTTGGTGCGCGCGTAGCGCTCCGCCTGGTCCCCCTCCACGTCGCCGTACTGGTGCAGGTTGTCCTGCCCGGAGACGATGTTGACGCGCACCCGGCCGCCCGAGAGCTGGTCGAGGGTGGCGGCGGCGGAGGCGAAGTGCGCGGGCCGCCAGTAGCCGGGGCGGATCGCGATCAGGGGGTTGAACGTCGTGGTGCGGGCCGTGATGGACGCCGCCACCGTGAACGTGTCCGGACGGCCCCAGCTGGTGCCGAGCAGGGCACCGGCCCAGCCGTGGTCCTCGACCCGTCGGGCCAGGTCGACCTGGTAGTCGAGGGTGCCGTAGCCGTCGTCGACGGTGCCGTTGTCACCGCGGTGGCCGGGCTCGACGGTGTTCGGGATGTACCACAGGAACTCTGTCTTCGGCGGCTGGGGATTCACGCTGCGGCTCATGGTGTGAGCGCCTCCTGGGGATGCGGGTGTGATTGGGTTAATGTCTAGTGTGTTGGTAGTTTTACAGGAGTTCAATCTACAGTGTCTAAGTCAAACAACACCACTATCTCCTGAGGAGAGTGATGAACGTTCGCACCGCATCCCGCCCCTGGTCGCGGCCGAGTCGCGGCCGACGCGCCGCCGTGGCGGCCGCCGTCGTGGCCCTCGGCCTGGCCGGTCTCACCGCGTGCGACAGCGCATCCGGCTCGGACGGGCCCAAGCTCGCCGCCGACGCCGCCATCCCCGACAAGGTCCCCAGCGGCACGGTGCTGCGCGTCGGTGACCCCGCGACCCAGACCGCCATCGAGGCGTCCGGCCTCGACGAGGAGCTGAAGGACGAGGGCGTCGAGGTCGAGTGGGCCAACATCAGTGGTGGCCCCAAGACGCTCGACGCGTTCCGCGCCCACGCCATCGACGTGGGGTCCGCGCAAGACATCCCGCCCCTGTTCGCGCAGTGGACCGGCACCGACATCACCATCGTGGCCACCACCAGCCGCGTGGACGCGATCAACCACCCGGTCTACGAGCTCGGTGTGGCCCCCGGTGTCGACGTGACGTCCCTCGAGGACCTCAAGGGCAAGAAGATCGCCTACTCCCCCGGCCAGGCGCAGGGCGCCCTCGTGCTGCGGGCGCTCGACAAGGCCGGGCTCAGCCAGGACGACGTCGAGCTCGTCGAGATCCAGAGCGTCGACGACGTCTACGTCAACGTGCTCGGCAGCAAGGAGGTGGACGTCGCCCCGCTCGGCGGCACGCTGCTCACGTCGTACCTCGCGAAGTACGGCCAGGACGGCGGCACGTCGATCCCGACCGGCATCCGCGACGACCAGAGCCTGCTCTACGCGCCCGTCGAGACCACCGAGGACGAAGGGAAGGCCGCCGCGCTCGCCAAGTACGTCGTGGTGTGGGCCAAGGCCAAGCAGTGGATCAACGAGCACCCGGATGAGTACGCGCAGGCGTTCTACGTCGACCACGAGGGGCTCACTCTCGAGGACGGCCTCGCGCTGATCGAGCAGACCGGTCAGCTCGAGGTCCCGCTCGACTGGGACGAGACGATCGCCGCCCACCAGGCCACCGCGGACCTGCTCGCGAAGGAGCAGGACCACGACGAGCTCGACGTGGCCTCGCTCTACGACCGCCGCTACGAGAAGGTCATCGCCGACGGCCTCGGAGGTGGCGCCTGATGACGACGGTCCTCGAGCGGCCCACCGCGGCCGCGGACGCTCCGGTCGTCGACAAGCGCGTCGTACGCCGACGGCTCGGCCCGGGCAAGCGCATCCCGTTCTCCCTGGCCATCGGGCCGATCCTGCTGGTGGGGCTGTGGTGCCTGCTGTCGTGGACCGGCCGCCTCGACCCGCGCACGCTCTCCGAGCCGTGGGTGGTCGTGCAGACGGCCAGGGACCTGATCGAGAGCGGCCGGCTGCAGGACGCCCTGAAGACCTCCGCGGTCCGCGCGTTCGCCGGGCTCGGCCTCGGCACCCTGATCGGCACCCTCCTGGCGCTGCTCTCCGGCCTGAGCCGGGCGGGCGAGGCGGTGATCGACGGTCCGGTCCAGGTCAAGCGGGCGATCCCCACGCTGGCCCTGCTGCCGCTGCTGGTCCTGTGGCTCGGCATCAGTGAGCAGATGAAGATCATCACCATCGCGCTGGCGGTGATGCTCCCGGTGTACATCCACACGCACAACGGGCTGCGCAGCATCGACGGCCGCTATGCCGAGCTCGCGGAGACCGTCGACATCCGCCGCCCCGAGTTCATCCGCGCGGTGGTGCTCCCGGGCGCGATGCCGGGCTTCCTGCTCGGCATGCGGTTCGCGGTCACCACCGCTCTGCTGTCGCTGGTCGTGGTCGAGCAGATCAACTCGACGAGCGGCATCGGCTACATGATCACCCTCGCGTCGCACTACGGGCAGACCGAGGTCATCGTGGTCGGCCTCGTGGTCTACGCCCTGCTCGGGCTGTCGGCCGACGGCTTCGTCCGACTCATCGAGAGGAAGGCACTGGCATGGCGACGCACCCTGGGCAGCTGACGCACCGCACCGCCGTACGGGTCGACAAGCTGCACCGCAGCTTCAGCGAGGCCGGAGGAGTCCTCAACGGGCTCGACCTGGAGATCGCACCGGGCGAGTTCGTGGCCCTGATCGGCCGCAGCGGCAGCGGCAAGAGCACGCTGCTGCGGGCGCTGGCCGGGCTGGACCGCGACGTCGCCGGTCACGGCTCGATCGACGTCCCGGACCGGGTGTCGGTGGTCTTCCAGGACTCGCGGCTGCTGCCGTGGCGCCGGCTGCTCGACAACGTCACGTTCGGCCTGCGCGGCAAGGACGCGCGCGAGCGCGGCCGGCAGGCGCTGTCCGAGGTCGGCCTGGCCGGCCGCGAGAAGGCGTGGCCGCACGAGCTGTCCGGCGGCGAGCAGCAGCGGGCGGCACTGGCCCGCTCGCTGGTCCGCGACCCGGAGCTGCTGCTGGCCGACGAACCGTTCGGAGCGCTCGACGCGCTGACCCGGATCCGGATGCACATCCTGCTCAAGCGGCTCTGCGCCGTGCACCAGCCGTCGGTCCTCCTGGTGACCCACGACGTCGACGAGGCGATCGTGCTGGCCGACCGGGTGATCGTGCTGGTCGACGGCATCGTGTCCTCCGACCTGCACATCGACCTCGGGGAGCGCCGCTCCCCGGGCGACCCCCGGTTCGCGGCGCTGCGGAGCCGGCTGCTGTCCGAGCTCGGCGTGGAGGACGACCACGAGGCCCTGAGCGACCACAACCAGAGGAAGGCTGCTTCATGACGATCGACACCTCGGCGTACCGACTGCTCGGGACCACCGGGCTCAAGGTGAGCCCGCTGACCCTCGGCGCGATGATGTTCGGCAGGATCGGCAACCCCGACCACGACGACTCGGTCCGGATCATCCACCGGGCCCTCGACGCGGGCATCAACATCATCGACACCGCGGACGTCTACTCCCGCGGCGAGTCCGAGGAGATCGTCGGCAAGGCGCTCGCCGGGCGCCGCGACGACGTGATCCTGGCGACCAAGGTGCACGGGGCGATGTCGGACGACGACCCGAACCAGCAGGGCAACTCGCGTCGCTGGATCATCCGCGAGGTCGAGGAGTCGCTGCGCCGGCTCAAGACGGACTACATCGACCTCTACCAGCTGCACCGGCCGCGACCGGAGACCGACATCGACGAGACGCTGTCCGCGCTCTCGGACCTGGTGCACGCCGGCAAGGTCCGCTACATCGGTACGACGACGTTCCTGCCCTCGCAGGTCGTCGAGGCCCAGTGGGTCGCCGAGCGGCGGCACCGGGAGCGCCCGGTGACCGAGCAGGCGCCGTACTCGATCCTCGTGCGCGAGGTCGAGCGGGACCTGCTCCCGACGGCGCAGAAGTACGGTCTCGGGGTCCTGCCGTGGAGCCCGCTCGCGGGTGGCTGGCTCTCGGGCCGGTACCGCCGCGGCGAGTCCTCCACGCACGAGTCGAGCCGCCTCCAGCGGCAGCCCGCCCGGCACGACCCGTCGCTGCCGGAGAACGCCGTCAAGCTCGAGGCCGTGCACCAGCTCCAGGACCTCGCCGACCAGGCCGGGGTCTCGCTGGTCCACCTCGCGCTGGCGTTCGTGCTCGAGCACCCCGCCGTCACGTCCGCGATCATCGGCCCGCGCACCATGGAGCACCTCGAGTCGCAGCTCGACGTGGTCAAGGTCTCGCTGGCCAAGGACGTCCTGGACCGGATCGACGAGATCGTCCCGCCCGGCACCACGATCAACGAGGCCGACCGCGGTTACGCACCGCCCGCCCTCACCGACGTGGCGCTGCGGCGGCGCTCCGCCTGAGGCTCACGCAGCCTCTCGGTCGCCGACCCGTCGCCACTGCTGGTCAGCAGCGACGGGTCGGCGGCAGCGGTCTGGACCGGTTCAACCTCCGGTCAAATGCCGCGTAACTCGGTTCTTGACGCCCCGTTGTGACCATGCACACCGGCTCGGAGCCCCCACGAGAAGACGCGCATTCGCGCGTCGCCTCCAAGCCGGCAGCCGCCTTCCCGGCGACCTGCCCCCCAGATCGCCGGGACGGTGACCTCTGGG
>CAVTHU010000042.1:0-185930 GCA_963734355.1 uncultured Actinomycetota bacterium | reverse complement strand
AGCGGCCGCAGCACGGATTCGGCCAGGGGGTCCACGCCGACCACCTAAGGCCACCGGCGGTGAGGCGGCAAGGTCTAGCCGGGTGTCGTGGTCGCTCCCGGAACGACGCTCGCGTGAATCTCGCGGGTCAGCTCGGCGATCATGCGCGTCAGGTCGGTGTTGGTGTTGCAGTTCCTGCTCGCGGGGGGAGTCGTGATCAGCCTTGGCCTGCTGGAAGGCCCCCTGCCGGTTCTGCCCGATCATCACGAACGTCGACAGGAAGATCGCCTCCAGCAAGACCCCGCGGGGCCGCTGGGGCCACGGGCTGTGCTCAGCGACGAGCATCCACAGCACGAAGGCGGCCGATGTGGAGGTAGACGAAGGGCATCGACCCGGCGAAGGCGGTGATCGCATCCGCCATGCGCAGCTGGAGGTCCTCGGCCTGCTTGGTCAGGACGTGCGTCACCACCGGGTGATGAGGCGCCGTGGCCTCGGGAGATGTGGTCATGCAACAGAGCGTGACACTCCGGCCGCGGCCTACTGGAAGCGCGCCGCGACGTGTTCGGCAATCGCCAGGCTGGACGTCGCGGCGGGTGACGGGCGCGTTGCGGACGCACGGCGACTCCGTCGGACTCGGTGATGCGGAAGTCGTCGACCAGGCTTCCGTCCCGGTCGACCGCCTGGGCACGGACGCCGCGCGCCCCGCGCACGACGTCGCGCGGCGCCGATCTCCGGCACGTAGCGCTGCGCCGCGTCGCATGTAGGCCCGCACCGACAAGCGAGCCGCGCACCTCGCGGATCCCGGTGCGCCAGTGCGGTCCGCGCCATCCGCCAGAAGCCCGGCCAGGCGACCATGCTGCGCACGTCCGCCATCGCCGACCTCGGAGCGCCGCTTGTACGCCCTCACGACCGAGAGCCAGAACGGCGTTCGGGTCCGACCTCGAGCTCGCCAGACGACCCGCCGGGTGAAGTGCACGCCCAGGAACGGGTAGCGCGGGATCCGGCACCGGGTAGACCATGCCGCGCACCAGGCCGCGCCTTCGCTTCCGTTGACTGCCATGTACTCGCCGCGGAACGGCACGATCCGCGGACCGTCGTCGCCGTCGATCCAGCTGGCCGACCCGGTCGGCCTGGAGGCCGGCGCAGACCACGACGCGATCGACGCGGTGCCGCGCCGTGCCGCCGACGGCGATCGCGACGGCCGCCGACGGTCCTGTCGATCCCGGTCACCGGCGTCGAGAGCCGCACGCTCTCCGCCCGCCGCGGCGACCTCGTCGGCGAAGGCTCGAGCGATCGCGACGAAGTCGGTGATCGCCGTGCGCCGGCGAGTGCAGGGCCGCGAGACCTGCGGCGTGCGGCTCGATCTCGACGATCTCGGCAGCCTCGACCCGGCGCAGACCCGGCGACGTCGTTCTGCCGGGCGGTCTGCTCGAGGGCGTCGAAGCGGCCCAGCTCCGACGGATCGACCGCCACGACGAGCTTGCCGCACTCGTCGTACGGGAGGCCGTGCTCGGCGCAGTAGTCCCGCAGCAGCGCCCGACCGCGGGTGCACAGCTCGCGCCTTCAGGCTGCCCGGCTTGTAGTAGATGCCGGCGTGGACGACTCCGGAGTTGTGGCCGGTCTGATGGGCGGCGAAGCGATCCTCCTTCTCGAAGACGACCACCTGCGTGCCGGGGTGGCGTCGCGCCAGCTCGCGGGCCGACCGCGAGCCCGACGATGCCGCCACCGACGATCCCCACGGTTCGGTCGCTCACGTCGGCCACCCTAGGAGCATGAGGGCCGGCGGCTCCGCAAGATGAGCGAGAACGGCGATGCGACCGCCTCGTCGCGAGGCGGTCGCATCAGGTGCTCAGGCGGGGAAGACTCCGAGGAACTCGCCCAGCGACGGCCGGCCGAGGTGACCGGCCTCCTGCATGATCCCGGGGGTCTCCGGGTCCGTGGCGAACGCCGTCCAGCCCGCCTCGTCCCAATCGAAGACCGCCCACACCCGGTCCTCCTCGATCGGGTCGCGGTACACGGTGGAGCCCTTCGAGCCGTGCGACCCGCGCTTGTCCGCGCCAGCCGAGCCGTAGACCTTCAGGAAGTGGTCCAGGTCCTTCACCTTCGTCGTGGCCAAGATCATCGTTCTCTCCCTCTCTCGCCAGCGCTGTCGGCTGGATCAGGGGGAACACTCCACCGATGAGTCCCCTGGCACATGAGGAGACCTCCTCATTCGGGGTCCCCGATTCTCGGTCGACGACCTCGTGCTCGAGCGCCCAGCGCGTGGCCGCCGCTCGATTGGTCACGCCGAGCTTCGTGTAGATGTGCTGGATGTGGTTGTCGGCGGTCTTCGCCGAGATGAACAGCCGCTCGGACATGCTCGCGCGTGGTCGCCCCGTCGGCGATCAGCCGCAGCACCTGCAGTCTCCCGGGCGGTCAGGCCGGCCAGAGCGCCCTGCTCACCCGCGACGGCGAGGGCGCTGCCGGGCCACGTCGATCTGGTTGAGCGCGTACGCCGCTGCGTCGTGGAGATCCATGGCAGCTCCGGTGGCCGCCCACCGCTCCGGCTTCTCGTCGCCCAGCGTGTCCCGAAGCCGCTCGACCGAGATCGGCGAGCGACGGGACATGGTGGAAGCTGGCCGGTTCCCGGGCCATGGCACCGAGCAGGGTGCCCGCCACGGCCGGTCGGTCGAGGCGCTGGAACAGCACGGGCGGGCTGGCCAGGGTGATCTATCAGCTGGGCGACGGCGCCGGAGCGGGGGAAAGTCTTGTTCGATCGAGACGGCGAAGAGCGTCAGGGCCGTCTCCCGCAGGTCCCGTCGGAGGTGTGCAGCAGCGCGGCGTCGCGGGCCATGAAGCCTTCGAAAAATCGGACCTGGTGCTTCGTCGACGTGGAGCCACGCCCTCGTCCCACGGCATCCAGGGCGCACTCGCGGGGATCGGCCATCGAGCACGCCAACCCGACAATCCAGAGGGTGTTCGCCACCGGGTCCGGGGTTCCCCAGCTCGCGCGCCGCCTCGACGGCCGCCTCGGTCAACTCGAGCGCCTCCTCGACCCGACCTGATGCCTGCAACCCGTCCACGTACGCGGCGATCCCGTACGCGCGGCCCGGCGCCTGGTAGGGCCGCGACCTCGCTCGTCAGCTCGACGTAGCGAGGCAGGTACCCGGAGTGTCAGCCCTGACCGAGCGCCTTGATGAACATGGCATAGCCGGACTCGCGGACTCGTACCCCGCTGGGCCTCGAGCTCGGCGGCACGGTGAGCGTTGGCGGTCGCGGCCGCGGCCCGCCCGACGAAGCAGGCGTACCCGGCCGCGGCGTACAGCCGAGGCAGCCGTCGGACGTCGGCTCGCGCCGCCTCCTCGAGCAATGCCTCGGCCCACCCGATCGTCTCGAACAGCTCGACCGAGAAGCCCATCAGCGCGGCATGGGCGGCGACATCGGTCGCCACCGCGACCTGGCCACGGTCGACGCTCCACCGGAAGGCGGACCGCAGGTTGGCCAGCTCGACCTGCACCCAGTCGACCTCGTCGCGCCACCCGGGGCCGTTCCACCGCTCCCATCGCAGCGGCGGCTTCGGTGCGCGAAGTGCGCGGCGTGCCGATCGCGAACGGCGTCGCGTTCGGTCTGCGCCGAGAGCGTCTCGTCGGCGAACGTCCGGATGGTCTCGAAGAGGCTGTACCGGGTCCGCGCCGCACCGTGATGGGCGACGACGAGGGACTTGCGCACCAACGAGTCCAGGAGCCGCAGGGTCTCCAATGTCGTCGCTCGCCTCGGCGACGGCGCACAGCGCGGGCAGGTCGAAGCCGCCAGCAAACTCCGACGCCGTCCGCAGCACGGCTCGTTCGGCGTCGTCCAGCAGGTCGACGGTCACCGCCACCGTGCTGCGCAGCGTCGACTGGCCAATCCCGCCCGTGCTCCGGCCCGGTCAGCAGCCGGAACCGGTCGCCAAGACGATCCCGCACCTCGGCCGCACTCATCGCGGCCATCCGCGCCGCGCCAACTCGATGCCGAGGGGCAGACCGTCGAGCGTCTCGCAGATCTCGACCACCGCTGCCGCGGTCTGCTCGTCGAAGATCCCGAAGCCGGGCCGGACGGTGCCGGCTCGCTCGACGAACAGCGTCACCGCGTCCGACGTCACTCCACCGTCGAGTGCCAACGGCGACACCGGCACCACCGCCTCACCGGCGACGTGCAGCCGTTCTCGCGACGTAGCCGTGATCCGTGGTGTGTCAGAGCGGGAGATGACGTGCACGATTGCCGCGACGGCCGCCGACAGGACGTGCTCGCAGTTGTCGATCACGATGAGCAGGCGCCGACCGGCCACCGCCTCGGCGACGGTGTCGATGACAGGTGTGTCGCCCTGTGGGGTGATGCCGAGGGCATTGGCGATGGCGTCGGGCACAGCGTCGGGGTCGCCGACGGGGGCCAGCTCGACCAGCCACACGCCGTCCGGGAACTCGTCGACCAGCTCTCCTGCGGCGGCCACGGCCAGCCGCGTCTTGCCCACACCGCCGACGCCACTGAGCGTCACCAGCTGGTGCGCCCGAACCAGCCCCGCGATCTCGTGGAGGACGCCGTCGCGCCCGATCAAGGTCGTGGCCGACCTCGGCAGGTTGCCTCGGCGTACCGTCCGGCTCACGCCGTCAGTCTGGCAAGAACAGCGTGAGTAGTGTTGGCCCGGTCCGAGGGGGGCCAGAGATGGACGATCTGACGCTGCTGACGCAGGCGGAGCACGAGATGAGCCGCGTCATCGCAGAGCTCGCCGACGCGGAGATGGACGTCGTCAGCAACTGCCCGCCCTGGACCGTCCGCCGCCTCGCCAGCCATGCCATCAAGAACCAGCTCTTCTGGGCCGGCCTCGTCACCGGTCACGACCTCATGCCGCAGGACGAGGCGATGGCCGCCGTGCCCTACGAGGGGGACCTGGCCCCGATCGCCGCCGAGGCCGGCGCGCGGGTGGTGGAGCTGTGGCACACCGACGGAGTGATGACCGCGTCCCACGACACGCCGTTCGGTGCGCTGCCCGGCGCCGTCGTCATCAACTTCGCCCTTGTCGACGCTGCCGCGCATGCCTGGGACGTCTCCGCGAGCGTTGGCCGCGCCATCGAGTTCCCACCCGAGTGGATCCCCGGGATGACCGGGGTCGTGGAGAAGACCTGTAACGAGCACACGATCGAGATCGGACTGGTCAAGCCACCGACCACACCACCTCCCGACGCCACCGACACCCAGCGGCTGATGGCCGCGGCGGGCAGGACGATCCCGAGCTGACCAATCTCAGTGCGCTCCCTGGAGGTTCAGCAGCACGACCCCCACAACGATCATCAACAGTGCTAGCACCTTCGTCGCGTCCCATGACTCCCCGAGCCAGAGGGCCCCGATCAGCGCCACGGCGGCGGTGCCGACACCCGACCAGACGGCGTACGCCGTGGAGATCGGAAGCTTCTCGACCACCACAGCAAGCAGCCAGATCGACACGGCGTAGCCGCCGATGACCAGGCTGGTCCACAGGGGGTCGCGGAACCCGTTCGTTCGGCCCAGCGCTGACGTGGCCGCAACCTCGGTGGCGATCGCTGCGAGCAGGAGTCCCAGAGCGGCGTACATGGTCGACATTCCTTTCTGTGCGTAGCACTTGCTACATACGAACTGTAGCAGGTGCTACAGTCGGTTCGTGCCTCGGGAATCCCTACGCCGAGAGGCGTGGACAAGTGAGGCGACCGACTACGTGCAGAAGCACGGTCTGGTGGGCCTGAGCCTGCGGCCGCTTGCGGCCGCGCTGGGCACGAGCGATCGGATGCTGCTCTACCACTTCGGCACCAAGGATGAAGTCGTCGCATCGCTGCTGCGCCACTCGAACGACCGCAGTGTTGCGGCGCTCGACGCGCTGCCCGCCTCCGATGGCATGCGGGCAGCGGTTCACGATCTGTGGGCCGCCATGCGCTCGCCCACACTGCAGCCGTGCGCTCGCCTGTACGTCGAGGCCTCCGCCCTCGGCCTACTCGGCCGCGAGCCATATGCCTCCGTCGTACGGGAAGGCAATGCCAAGTGGATGAGCGCCCTGGTCGCGCATCTCGTGCGCTCCGGGGTCTCTCGCCCGCTCGCGGTGCGCGCCGCCAAAGTGATCGACGCAGCGTTCATGGGCTTCGAGCTCGATCTCCCGCTGGACTCCAGCGGGTCAGTCGGGGCGCAGGCCGTTGACGACCTGGCCGACGCGGTCGCCGCGCTCGCAGAGTAGGCAACCGGCGTAGGCGAAGCGGCACACAAAGTCCAGCGGAGCCGCCTGTCGGAATCGAACCGACGACCTTCTCATTACGAGTGAGACGCTCTACCGACTGAGCTAAGGCGGCGCGCTGCCCGCGTGGGCAACCCGCGGAAGTCTACGGATCGGCGCGCGCCAGTCGCCAAAACGCGAAGAGGCGCTCCCTGCCGGTCGGCAGGGACGCGCCTCGAGGTCGCCGACGTGCACTCAGGCGGCGACGGGCTGGCGGTGGTCGACGGCGCGGCCGGTGAGCATGGTCTGCTCGGCGCCGCACCAGCAGCTGAAGGCCACGATGATGCCGTGGTCGGTGTTGACGAGCGAGGTGACCTGGCTCGGGAAGATCAGCTGGCGCTTGTCGCACGCGGTGCAGTGGTGGTCGAACATGGGGAGCCTCCTTCAGGTCTCTCGCGAGAGTCAGTACTGCCGAACACACTCAAGTGTGACCGACGAGTAGGCAATAGGGGTAGCCTGACTTTCCAGTGACTTCCCAAGGAGAGTCCTATGCTTTCCCTGCACCAGCTGACCTGCTTCCTCAGCGTCTACGAGCACGGGTCGCTGACCCGGGCGGCCGAGGAGCTCGGCTACGCGCAGCCGTCGGTCTCCGAGCAGATCCGGGCGCTGGAGAAGTCGCTCGGCGTCCAGCTGTTCCGGCGGGTCGGCCGCGGCGTCGTACCGACCACGGTGGCCGACACGCTGCGGCCGCACGCCGAGCGCACGCTGGCCGCGGCCGAGGACACCCGGCGGGCGGCGCAGGCGGTGAAGTCGTTCGAGACCGGGACGATCCGGTTCGGGATGTTCGGCACCGCGCGGCTGTACGCCGGCGCGGGGCTGGTCGCCGACGTGCTGGAGCGCTACCCCGGCGTCCGGGTCGAGCTGATCGGCCAGAACTCCAGCGAGGTCGCCGAGGAGCTGCGGCGCGGCCGGCTGGAGGCGGCGATGATCGCCATCCCCTCGGTCGAGAGCGAGGGCATGCAGATCACGCCGGTCGCCCGCGACGAGATCGTCTACATCAGCAACGACCCCGAGCAGCTGGCGAGCCCGGTCACCGCCGAAGCGGCTCTCCGAGGCCAGCCTGGTGATGCCGGAGACCACCTGGCGGGCCGACCGACTCGATCCGGATCATGCTGCGCCAGATGCTGCACGAGACCGGCCGCAACCCGCCGACCCGGATCGAGGTCGAGGACGTCGAGATCGCGGTCGAGCTGGTCGGGCCTGGGGCTCGCCGACTCGGTCATCCCGCGCGGCGCGGCCGAGCAGCTGCTGCCGCGGCTCGCGCCCGAACGCCGGCTGGGTGTCGCTTCCGGCCCCGGCTCTACGACAACTTCGCGATCGTGCACCGCCGCGGCGCCACCCTCTCCCCCGCCGCCCAGCTGATGATCGAGCTCGCCACCAAGCGGATCCAGGCCATCGCCGCAGCCGCTCAGGCTCCGCCGTCGAGCGGCGTCAGCAGCGTCGAGCCCGTCCTCGGGCACGGTGCCGTCGACGAGGTAGTCCTCGACCGCCTCGTCGACGCAGTCGTTGCCGGAGTTGTAGCCGGTGTGCCCGTCGCCGTCGCGGCTGACCAGCACGCCGGACTCGAGCTGGTCGGCGAGGTGCACCGGCCCACTGGTACGGCGTCGCCGGGTCGCGGGTCGTGCCGACGACCACGATCGGCGCGGCGCCCGCGGCGTCGATCTCGAGCGGCCTCCTCGGTGGCCTCGGCCTGGACGCCGTGGCAGCCGACCAGGCCCCAGGCGAAGACGTCGCCGAAGGTCGGCGAGGCCTCCTCGAAGCGCCGGGATCTGGTCCGGGCACCTCGTCGGCGGTGATCGAGTAGGGGTCGTCGAGGCAGTTGATCGCGAGGATCGCCTCGGCGCTGTTGTCGGCTGTAGGTGCCGTCGTCGTTGCGGGACGCGTAGGCGTCGGAGAGCCGCAGCAGCAGGGTCCCGTCGCCGTCGCAGCGCCATCTCGCAGCGCCTGGTCGAGGATCGGCCAGTAGTCGCGGTTGTAGAGCGGCGCGACCAGCCCGTAGAACGCGTTGCCGACCTCGAGCTCGCGGTCGCCGACTGGGTCGGCAGCGGCTCCTGCGTCGATGTCGGCGATCAGGTCCTGGATCGTCGTCGAGCCCCTCGTCGACGGTGTCGCCGAGGAAGCAGTCGCCCTCGTCGACGCAGTTCTGCGACGTAGGACCGCAGCGCCACCTCGAAGCCGCCGGCCTGCTCGAGGCTGAGCTGTCGCGAGTCGATGGACAGGTCGACCGCGCCGTCGAGCACCATCCGGCCGACCTTGTCGGGGAACAGGTCGGCGTACGTCGCGCCCAGCTTGGTGCCGTAGGACGCACCGAAGTAGATGCATCTGCGCCTCGCCCAGCGCGGCCCGCAGCACGTCCATGTCGCGGGCCGCCTCGACCGTGGTCACGTGGCCGACCAGGCTGTCGGAGTTCTGCGACGCAGCCCTGGAAGAAGCGCCTCGTAGGTCCGCTGGAGCTGCTGCCCCTCCTCCGGCGGTGTCCGGGTCGGGGTCGGCCGCGACGAACGCGTCGAGCTCGGCGTCGGAGATGCAGTCGACCGGGTCGGAGTCGCCGGTGCCGCGCGGGTCGAAGCCGACGATGTCGAAGTCGTCGCGGAGCACGTCGCGGAACGCGCAGCGACGCGTTCTCGGCGTACGACGTGCCGGGCGCGCCCGGGCCGCCCGGGTTGACGACCAGCGAGCCGACCCGCTGCGCCGGGTCGTCGGCCGGGTCCTTGAGCAGCGCCAGCTCGATCGTCTCGCCGCCCGGGTCCTGGTAGTCGATGGGCACCGTCGAGCGTGGCGCACTCGAAGCTCGCCGCGACACGAGCTCCCAGGTCAGCTCCTGGGCGTAGAACGACGCGAGGTCCGCCGCGGGCGGCTCGCTGGCGCCGGGCTCGGGGGTCGGGGTGGGCGCCAGCGTCGGCGCCGAGGCAGGGTCGTCCCCGGTCGAGCCGTCATCGTCCTGCTGGAGGCTCTGGGTGACCGCGAACACCACGGTCGCCACCAGCGCGACCACGACGAGCCCAGCGATCAGTCGCGACGCCCTCATCCGCGCGCCCGGTCGGGAGCCTTGAGGGCGACCATCATCGACTCCAGGGCGAGGGCCACCGGGACATTGAACTCCAGCATCTGCTCGCGCGCGGCGAAGATCGCCGCAATTCGCTGCAGGTTCAGCTCCGGGGTCGAGGTGCGGGCGACCTGCTCGACGTCGCCGCGGATCTCCTCGTTGACCAGCATCCCGGGCGCGCCGGTCGCGACCGCGATCGCGTCTCGGTAGACCGACATCAGGTCCATCAGCCCCCGATCGACCATGTCGAGGTGGCGCCGCTTGGCGCGGGTGCGCTGCCCCCGCTCGAGCGCAGAGAGCGCCGGCGCGTACTCACGTGGCCGTCGACCGCGCTCCACCACGCCGTAGGCCACGTCGAGGTCGGCCTTCTCGCGGGCGTCGAGCTCGCTGGTGACCTCGTCGGCCTCCTCCTTGGTCACCTCGGCCAGGTTGGCGGCCGCGGTCATGCAGGCGCCCAGCGAGGTCAGCTTGGCGGGGTAGGAGACCACCTCGCGGCGGCGGTTGCGGGTGCTCTCGTCGCGCGCCAGCGCGCGGGCCCGGCCGATGTGGCCCTGGCTGGCGCGGGCGGCGTACGACGCCAGCGACTCGGGCACGCCGTCCTTGCGGACCAGGAACGCCGCGACGTCCTCGGTGGTCGGGGTGGTCAGCGTGACCAGCCGGCACCGCGAGCGGATCGTCGGGAGCACGTCCTCGACGGTCGGCGCGCAGAGCATCCAGACGGTGCGCTTGGTCGGCTCCTCGATCGCCTTGAGCAGGGCGTTGCAGGCCTGCTCGGTGAGCCGGTCGGCGTCCTCGACGATGATCACCTGGGAGCGCCGTCCGGACGGCGCCAGCGCCGAGCGGCGGACCAGGTCGCGGACCTCGTCGACGCCGATCGAGAGCTTCTCGGTGCGGACCATCGTCACGTCGGCGTGCGAACCGGCGAGCACGGTGTGGCACTCGTGGCACTCGCCGCAGCCGGCCTCCGGCCCCTGCCCGCGCTCGCACTCCAGCGCCGCCGCGAAGGCCACCGCGGCGTTGGAGCGGCCCGACCCGGGTGGCCCGGTGAACAGCCACGCGTGGCTCATCCCGTGGCCGCCGGCGGCGGCCCGCAGCGCCTCGATCACCCGGTGCTGGCCGACCAGGTCGTCCCAGACCGGTCATCGGGCGTCCGCTCGCCTGCCCCAGCATCGGCGCGAGCCGGTCGTCGATGGCCGCCGCGATCTCCTCGACCGGGCTCGCGCGCGTCGAGCACGAGGTAGTGGTCGGGGTCGGCGGCGGCCAGGTCGAGGAACGACTGCCGGGCGCGCTCGTGGAAGTCGAGCGACTCGGCCTCGATCCGGTCGCGGCCCTCGAACCGGCCCAGCCCCTCGCGCGGGTCGACGTCGAGCACCACGGTCAGGTGCGGCCGCAGCCCGTGGGTGGCCCACCGCGCGACCACCTCGACCTCGGCGAGGACCAGCTCGCGGCCGGAGCCCTGGTAGGCCAGCGAGCGTGTCGACGTAGCGGTCGGTGATCACCACCTCGCCCCGGTCGAGGGCCGGCTGCACCACGGTGTCGACGTGCTCGGCCTTGTCGGCGGCGTAGAGCAGCGCCTCGGTGCGGTGCGACAGCTCGCCGGTCTCGGGGCTGAGCACGATCCGGCGCAGCTCCTTGCCCACCGCGGTGTCGCCGGGCTCGAAGGTGAGCAGCACGGCGTAGCCCGCGGCCTGCAGCCGCTCCGCCAGCAGCCGCGCCTGGGTGGACTTGCCGGAGCCCTCGCCGCCCTCGAAGCAGACGAAGACGCCGGTGGGGGCGTACGTCGCGGGGAGGTTCACGCGCCGAACCTACGGGGCGGCGGGGACACGACCAACCCGGAGTCCGCCCGGATAGCGTTCCGCGCATGCCGGCGACCGCTGTTCATCCGTCCACGGACGACGCTTCAGCCGCTCCGACAAGATCGTCGTCGGGGGCGGCGTGCGCCCTCGTCGTCCTGGCCGGCGTCGCGCACTACACTCGGCTGGAACTCGGTGCTCGCGTTCGTCCTCGCGGCGGGCGCGATCTGCCTGCTGGCCGCGCTGGTCGGCCGCTCGGTGGAGCAGCTCGGCGACCAGTTCGGCGCCGGCGCCACCGGCGTCCTGCAGTCGGCGCTCGGCAACCTGCCGGAGCTGTTCATCTGCATCTTCGCGCTGCGGGCCGGGCTGGTCGACGTGGTCCAGGCCGCGCTGGTGGGCTCGATCCTGGCCAACCTGCTGCTGGTGCTCGGCCTGGCCTTCCTCGTCGGCGGGCTCAAGCACGGCACCCAGCAGCTCGGCTCGGAGCGGGCCCGCACCATCGTGGTCCTGATGCTGCTCTCGGTGACCGCCTGGGCGATCCCGTCGCTTGCCCACTTCGTGCACGCCCCGGCGGCCGAGCACGAGGTGACGTTCTCGGTGATCGTCTCGGTCGTGCTCTTGGCGCTGTTCGCCCTGTCGCTGCCGTTCTCGCTGCGCCGGGAGGCCGCGACGGCGCCCGGCCGGAGCCGCCCGGTCACCACGACGCTCCGCGGTGGCCGATCTGCCGCGATCCCAGCGCGGATCGCCTGCGCCGCCGCGGGCCGGCGGCCGGCGTCGACGTCCGACTGGTTCGTGGTCGCCCTCGAGCCGACCATGGACTCATCGGGATCTCGGAGGCGTTCGCCGGGCTCGTGGTCGTCGCCATCGCCGGCAACGCCGTCGAGAACGTCGTCGGGATCCAGCTCGCCGCAGCCGGCAACTCGGAGTACGCGTTCTCCATCGTGCTCAACAGCCCGATCCAGATCGCGCTGGTGCTGGCGCCGGTGCTGGTGATCGTGTCGCAGGTCTTCGGTCTGGCCTCGCTGACGCTGGTGCTCGAGCCCGCTGCTGGTGGCCTCGTTGCTGCTGGCGATCATCCTGGCGGCGTTCATCGCCTTCGACGGCGAGTCGACCTGGCTCGAGGGCGCGTCACTGGTCGCGCTCTACGGGATCATCGCGACGTCGTTCTGGTGGGGTTAGGCACGGCCGACTCAGTCGAGTGCCGGGCACGATCCGGATGTCACGCACCGCGCCGTCGCCCAGGGCAGCCAGCGCCTCCTGGTACGCCGGGCTGTCGTGGGCGGCCCGGGCCGCCTCGACCGACTCGAACTCGATCACCACCGTCAGCGTCCCCACGCCGGCTTCGTAGAGCTGCTCGGGGAGCGACCGGGCGAGGAACCGACCGCCGGCCGCCTCGAGGGCGGGCCGGCCGAGGGCGGCGTACGCCGTCATCCGGGTCTCGTCGGTGATCTCGCGGTACTCCGACACCCAGTAGGCGGTCACGACTTCTTGGCGGCCTTCTTGGCAGTCTTCTTCGCCGTCTTCTTCGCGGTCTTCTTCGCCGGCGCCTTCTTGGCGCCCTTCTTCGCGGCCTTCTTGGCCGGGCCGCGCTCGCGGCGCTCGGCGAGCAGCTCGGCGGCGCGCTCGAGGGTGATCGACTCGACGGTGTCGTCCTTGCGGAGCGTGGCGTTGTACTCGCCGTCGGTGACGTACTCGCCGAACCGGCCCGACTTCACCACCACCGGCTGACCGGAGACCGGGTCGTCGCCGAGCTCCTTGAGCGGAGGGGCCGCCGCGGCCCGGCCGCGCTGCTTGGGCTGGGCGTAGATCCGCAGCGCCTCGTCGAGGCCGATGGTGAAGAGCTGGTCCTCGGAGGTCAGCGAGCGGGAGTCGGTGCCCTTCTTGAGATAGGGGCCGTAGCGGCCGTTCTGGGCGGTGATCTCCTCACCGGACTCCGGGTCGGCGCCGACCACGCGCGGCAGGGACAGCAGCTTGAGGGCGTCGTCGAGGGTGATGGTGTCGAGCGACATCGACGTGAACAGCGAGCCGGTGCGCGGCTTGGCGTTCTTGGGCGCGTCGTCGGGCAGCACCTCGGTGACGTAGGGGCCGTAGCGGCCGTTCTTCGCCACGACCTCCAGCCCGCTCTCCGGGTGGCTGCCGAGCTGGATCTCCTCGCCGGCCGGGTTCTCGAACAGCTCCTTGGCCTTCTCGAGCGTGAGCTCGTCGGGCGGCAGGTCGTCGGGGACGTTGGCGCGCTTGCCGGTCGGGTTGCCCTCGTCGTCGGGGCCCTCGAGGTAGGGGCCGTAGCGGCCGACGCGCAGGTTGATCCCGAGCTCGGGGTCACCGATCGGGAACGTCGCCAGCTCGCGGGCGTCGATCTCGCCGAGGTTGGTGATCAGGTCGTGCAGCCCCTGCACCCGCTCGGAGCCGAAGTAGAACTCCTGCAGCTCGGAGACGCGGTCCTTGTGGCCAGCCGCGATCTCGTCGAGCACGTCCTCCATGCCGGCGGTGAACTCGTAGGAGATCTGCCGCGGGAAGTGCTCCTCCAGCAGCCGGATCACCGAGAACGCCAGCCAGGCGGGCACCAGCGCGGTGCCCTTCTTGTAGACGTAGCCGCGGTTGAGGATCGTCCCGATGATCGAGGCGTACGTCGAGGGTCGGCCGATCTCGCGGTCCTCGAGCTCCTTGATCAGCGTGGCCTCGGTGTAGCGGGCCGGCGGCTTGGTCTCGTGGCCGAGCGCGTTGAGCGCCGCGGCGGAGACCGCGTCGCCCTCGTGCAGGTCGGGCAGCGGCACCTGGTCGTCGTCGGAGCGCTTGCCGCCCTCGGTCCCCTCGACGTAGGCCTTCAGGAAGCCGTGGAAGGTGATCACCCGGCCGGACGCCGAGAAGACCACGTCGCGGCCGTCGGACGCCGCACCACCGATGCGGACCGAGACCGACTGGCCGACGGCGTCCTTCATCTGCGACGCGACGGTGCGCATCCAGATCAGCTCGTAGAGGCGGAACTGCTCGCCGGTCAGGCCGGTCTGGGCCGGCGTACGGAACGACTCGCCGGACGGGCGGATCGCCTCGTGGGCCTCCTGGGCGTTCTTGACCTTGCTGGCGTAGACCCGCGGCTGGTCGGGGACGTACTCGGCGCCGAACAGCTCGCGGACCTGCGACCGGGCGGCGTCGACCGCGGCGCTCGACAGCGTGGTCGAGTCGGTGCGCATGTAGGTGATGAAGCCGTTCTCGTAGAGCCGCTGGGCGACCGACATCGTCACCGACGCCGACATGCCGAGCTTGCGGCTCGCCTCCTGCTGCATCGTCGTGGTGCGGAACGGCGCGTAGGGCTGGCGGCGGTAGGGCTTGGCCTCGACCGAGCGGACGTCGAACGTGGTGTCGTTGAGGGCCTGCACGAGTCCCTCGGCGCCGGCGCGGTCGAGGTGGACCCGACCGCCCTTCTTGTCCTTGATCTGGCCGTCGTCGCCGAAGTCGGAACCGCTCGCGACCCGCTGGTCGTCGATCGAGTGCAGCTTGCCCGGGAACATCCGCGGGTCCTTCTCGGCACCGGCGTCGAAGGTTCCCTCGATGTCCCAGTAGGACGCGACGCGGAACTTCATCCGGTCGCGCTCCTTGTCGACGACCAACCGGGTCGCGACGCTCTGGACCCGGCCGGCGGACAGGCCGGACATGACCTTCTTCCACAGGACCGGGCTGACCTCGTAGCCGTAGAGGCGGTCGAGGATGCGCCGTGCCTCCTGGGCCTCCACGAGGTCGTCGTTGATCTGCCGCGGGTTGGCGACCGCGGCGAGGATGGCCGCCTTGGTGATCTCGTGGAAGACCATCCGGTGCACCGGGATGTCCTTCGGCTTGAGCTCGTCGAGCAGGTGCCAGGCGATCGCCTCGCCCTCGCGGTCCTCGTCGGTGGCGAGGTAGAGCTCGTCGGCGTCCTTGAGCAGCGTCTTGAGCTTGGAGATGTGCGCCTTCTTGTCGCGCGGCACCACGTAGTAGGGCTCGAAGCCGTTGTCGACGTCGACCGCGAGGCGGCCCCACGGCTTGTCCTTGATCTTCGCCGGCGTCTCCGCGGCGCTCTGCGGGAGGTCGCGAATGTGGCCGATGGAGGACTCGACGACGTAGCCCTGGCCGAGGTACCCGCCAATGGTGCGGGCCTTCGCCGGGGACTCGACGATCACCAACTTGTGTGCCACAGCTCTGCGTTTCCTTGTCTCTTCCGCGCTCTCTGCGCGCCACGACCCCACTGTCTGAGCGGGGTCACGGCCGATCACGGTAGCGCGTGCTCCCGACTTCTCATTCCCGCAGGCCCGACTCGGACCCCGACCGATGAGTCCGTGGGACCCACTCGGTCTCCCTGTTCATGTCTCGTCATCTCAGTGCCAGCATCCTGCTCGCCAGCACCGATCCCGAACGGCTTCGCACCTTCTACAGCAAGGCCTTCGACGTCGAACCCGACGAGAACGGCACGGTCGTCCTCGGTGGTCTCGGCGTCATCTTCGACAGCCGCGACGACGTGGCCGAGCGTACGTCGGAGCCGCGTGTGGTGCTCAACATCGACACCGAGGACGCCGCCAGCGTCGTCGAGCGGATCGAATCGATGGGCGTCACGTTCTCGGTGCGGCTCGAGGACCGCGGCCCGGGAATCTTCTCGACGTTCGAGGACCCGGACGGCAACCTGACCCAGGTCCTGCAGATGACGCAGGAGTACCGCGACGCGCATCCGTTCTAGTCCGGCGCCTGGTCCGCAGGCTCAGTGACCGCTGACGCGGGGTCAGTGGCCCGCTGACCGAGGAACCCCTCGTCGACGAGCTCGCGGACCGTCGGGAGGTACGTCGCGCGAGTCTCGGCCGGGTCGCGCTCGAGCAGCTGGGCGACGGCGTCGAGCAGCTGGCCGACCGGCAGCTCGCCGTCGCAGGCGCCGACCAGGGCGGCGACGACGGTGTCGGCCTGGCGGGCGCGCCGGAAGCCGCGCTGCTGGCGGAGCACGATCGCCTCCGGGTCCTCGGCGCCGGCCGGGCCGACGGTCTCCTGCACCACGTCCTCCCGGAGCCGCAGCCGGGTGTCGGCACCCGCCTGGGTGCCGATCGCCGTGCGCCCAGTCGGCGATGGCGGGCGCGATCGGCTGCTCGACGTCGTACGGCCAGTCGAGGAGGTCGTGCCGCCCGGTGCCGCCGTTGCGCAGGTTGACCCAGCCGAAGCCGACCGCCTCGACTCGCTGCTCCTCCAGCCAGGCGAGCCAGGTGTCGTAGCGACGGCGGTACTCCGCCGGGTCACCGCCGGTCGCCGGGTGGTGCCCGGAGTCCTTGAGCCAGAGCTCGACGTACGCCGCCGGGTCGACCAGCTCGCGCTGCACGACGAGCGCGTCGACGTCCGGGCCCAGCCAGGAGGCGAGCCGCTCGTCCCAGGGGCGGTCCCGCTCGACCACCCAGTTCGCGAGCACCTGGCACCAGCCGCGCTCGGTGAGGTGGTCGGGCGCGGCGCGCACGATGTCCTCGACGACCTGGTCGCCGGGCAGCCCCGAGTCGCGGTAGACCAACCGCTCCCCGGTCGCCGGCGAGATGACGAACGGCGGGTTCGTGGCGATCAGGTCGTACCTCTCGTCGCGCACCGGCTCGAAGAAGGACCCCTCGCGCACCTCGACCCGGTCGCCGACCTCGTTGAGGGCGGCGTTGAACCGGGCGATGCCGAGCGCCCGCTGGTTGACGTCGGTCGCGACCACGTGGGCGCTGTGCGTGGCGAGGTGCAGCGCCTGCACGCCGCAGCCGGTGCCGAGGTCGAGGCTGCTGTCGACGGGTGTGCGCAGGGTGAGCTGGGCCAGGGAGGTCGAGGCGGGGCTGATGCCGAGCACGTGGTCGGCGCCGAGCTGCTGCGGCAGACCGTCCAGGCCCGGCGTGAGGTCGCTGACCACCCAGAGGGTGCTGTCGTCGGTGGCGTACGGGCGCACGTCCAGCCGCGCAGCCACCTCGCCGACGGACCGGTCCAGGATCCCTTCGGCCACCAGCCGGTCGACCAGGTCGGGCAGCGCCGCCTCCGCCGACCCGGCGGTCACCGTCGTCTGGAGGAGGAACAGCCTGGTCAGCGTGGCCAGCGGGCCGTGGTCGGTGACGGTACGGCGCAGCGCGGGAGTGGTCTCGTTGCGCAGCAGCGCGGCGTCCGCCACCTCGCCGAGCAGCGCGCGGACGGCGTCGACGGTGAAGTCGGCAGCCTCCAGCGCGGCTCGCAGCCGGACGGGGAGGTCGGGCGAGGTCTCGCGCATCCGGTCAGCGTAGGAGGGAGGTCAGGGACAGCATGCCGTGCGGCCCGGAACGACGTTGACCCGGCGCAAACTTTGCGCCGGGTCAACGTGGTGGTGCTGGGGTCAGGCGGTGGCCGGGTCGTTCACCGGCTCCGCCGGGGCGGTCGGCGGCTCGTCGTCGCCGAGCGTGACCTCCCGCTGCTTCGAGATGTAGATGGAGCCGATGATGATGGCCGCCGACACGACGGCGATGGTGATGCGGAGGGCGTCGTTCTGGTCGTCACCCACGCTCATCGAGACGATGGCGCTGGCGATCAGCAGCGAGACCAGGTTCATCACCTTGATCAGCGGGTTGATCGCCGGGCCGGCGGTGTCCTTGAACGGGTCGCCGACGGTGTCGCCGATGATCGTGGCCTCGTGGGCCGAGGATCCCTTGCCGCCGTGGTTGCCGTCCTCGACGATCTTCTTGGCGTTGTCCCAGGCGCCACCC
Source organism: uncultured Actinomycetota bacterium (assembly GCA_963734355.1). GTDB lineage: Bacteria > Actinomycetota > Actinomycetes > Propionibacteriales > Nocardioidaceae > Nocardioides. Next base: position 168,158 of record CAVTHU010000042.1, on the reverse strand, counting down.
GAGTTGGCCAGGAAGACGGCCATCAGGGTGCCGGTGCCGATCGCACCGGCCAGGAAGCCGGCCAGGGCGGTCACGCCGAGGCCGAAGCCGACGGCGATCGGGGCCAGCACCGCCAGGATGCCCGGCGTGATCAGCTCACGCAGCGAGTCCTTGGTGACGATGTCGACGACCTTGCCGTACTCCGGACGGCCGGTGCCCTCCATGATCCCGGGGATCTCCCGGAACTGGCGGCGCACCTCGTAGACCACGGCGCCCGCTGCCCGGGCCACGGCGTTGATGGCCAGGCCGGAGAAGAGGAACACCACGGCCGCACCGAGGAGCACGCCCACGAGAACCGCCGGGTTGAAGACGAAGAAGTCGGCGAGCGAGAACTCCTCGGGCTTCGGGTTCGCGTCCCCGAGCGCCTCGAGCACCGAGGTGGCGTAGGAGCCGAACAGCGCGGTCGCGGCCAGCACGGCGGTCGCGATCGCGATGCCCTTGGTGATGGCCTTGGTGGTGTTGCCGACCGCGTCGAGCTCGGTGAGGATCTGCGCACCCTCGGGGCTCACGTCGCCGGACATCTCCGCGACGCCCTGGGCGTTGTCGGAGACCGGACCGAAGGTGTCCATGGCGACGATGACGCCGACCGTGGTGAGCAGGCCGCACCCGGCCAGCGACACCGCGAACAGCGAGACCGTCAGCGAGGCGCCACCGAGCAGGAAGGCCCCGAAGACTGCCGCACCGATGACGAGCGTCGTGTAGACGGCCGACTCGAAGCCGACCGCGAGGCCGGACAGGATCACGGTCGCCGCGCCGGTGAGCGAGGTCTTGCCGACGTCCTTGACCGGCTTGAACTCGGTGCCGGTGTAGTAGCCGGTCAGCGCCAGGATGCCGCAGGCCATCACGATGCCGATGACCACGGCGAGCGAGGCGATCAGTGCCGGGTTGCCGGAGGCTTCACCAGCGGAGATCTGGTCGAGCGCGTTCGAGGGGATGCCCGAGAAGTCGGCGAAGTCGGTCGGCAGGTAGACGAAGGAGAGGATCACACAGGCCACGGCGGAGATGCCGGCCGACAGGTAGAAGGCCTGGTTGATCGTGGTCAGGCCGTTGACGCCCTCCCTGGGCCGGGTGAGGAACACGCCGGCGACCGCCGTGAGTGCACCGATGGCGGGGATCAGCAGCGGGTAGACGAGGCCCTTGTCGCCGAAGGCCTGCGAGCCGAGGATCAGCGCGGCGACCAGGGTCACGGCGTACGACTCGAACAGGTCGGCCGCCATGCCGGCGCAGTCGCCGACGTTGTCACCGACGTTGTCGGCGATGGTCGCGGCGTTGCGCGGGTCGTCCTCGGGGATGTTCTGCTCCACCTTGCCGACCAGGTCGGCGCCGACGTCGGCAGCCTTGGTGAAGATGCCGCCGCCGACCCTCATGAACATGGCGAGCAGGGCGGCACCGAAGCCGAAGCCCTCGAGCACGTTGGGTGCCTCGTCCTGGAAGATCAGCACCACCAGGCTGGCCCCGAGCAGGCCCAGGCCCACCGTGAGCATGCCGACCATCGCGCCGGTCCGCAGACCGATCCTCATCGCGGGCTCGCGGCCGCCGGCCTCGTTGGCGGCCGCGGCGACGCGCAGGTTGGCGCGCACCGCGAGCGACATGCCGAGGTAGCCCACGGTGGCGGAGAAGCCGGCACCGACGAGGAAGAACACGGACCGGAAGATCCGGACGGTGGTGTCGTCGGCGGGCAGCGCGAGGAGCGCGAAGAACGCCAGCCCCGCGAAGACCGCGAGGGTGCGGAACTGTCGCTGCAGGTAGGCGTCCGCGCCCTCCTGCACGGCCAGGGCGATGTTCTTCATGTTGTCCGTGCCCTCGCCGGCGGCCAGGACCTCGGACCGGAACATCGCAGCCATACCGAGCGCGCCCAGCGCGATCAGTGCGACGACGATGACCAGGACGAGGTTGCCACCGGAAAGTTCGACGACAGCGGGATAGATCCCGGTCATGCGGTTTCCTCCATGCGGATCAGGTGTGAGCTCGACTGGCCGCGCTGGCCGTCACCCGACAGAGAGGGGTGACCCGAGCGCGGAACGTGCCGGAGTCTACGCATGGCGCGCCGGATCGCCGCACCCGGTGTGACCCGTAGCACGCGTTGCGGCCGCTGGCGGGCCGGGCTCAGCGGGCCGCGAGCGCCCCGTCGGCGGAGTCGTGGATGACGAACACCTTCGCGAGCCCGGTGATCCGGAAGATCTTGAGCAACCGGTCCTGGGTGCAGATCAGCTCGAGCGAGCCGTCGTGAGCGCGGACCTTCTTGAGGCCACCGACCAGCACGCCGAGACCGGTGGAGTCGAGGAACTCCACGGCCTCCATGTCGACGATGATGTCGTAGACGCCGTCGGCCACCAGCTCGGTGATCTTGTCGCGGAGCTTGGGAGCCGTGTAGACGTCGATCTCACCACCGACGGCGATGATCGTTGCTCCGCCGACCTCGTTGGTCGCAAGCGTCAGGTCCACGTCCACTCCCCCTGGGATTCGGGCGGCGAGTGCAGAGGACGTCCTCGACCCCTGCACACAGCCAGCACAATGAAACCACGCCGACCCGAGACTCGTACAAAGGTCGTACAACAACCGACGGCTTCCGGGCGGCTGTGGTTCCAGCCGCTCGCGACTGTCGTACCTTCGCCCCTGCTGCGCGCACCTCACCCGGAGGGGTGGGAGCGCCTGGCGACGACGTCGGCGGCGTTTGTCATGCTCGCTGGGTGACCACCTCCGCCACGCCTCGGAGCATGGCCGAAGTGATGGACCGGCTGGCCGCGGTCCCTGGTCGCGAGGGGCGGCTGACCCACCTCGAGCTGCTGCCCGCGCGTCCGGCCCGCACGGCGCCGTGGCCGGACTGGGCCGACCCAGCGGTCCTCGCCGCCTACCACGCCCGTGGGGTGGCCGAGCCCTGGCAGCACCAGGCGGTGGCAGCCGACGCGGCGTACGCCGGACAGCACGTCGTCCTCGCCACCGGCACCGCCTCGGGCAAGTCGCTCGCCTACCAGCTGCCGGCGCTGACCTCGGCCCTGGCCACCCGCGGGTCGCGCGGCCAGCGGGGCGCCACCACCCTCTACCTCGCGCCGACCAAGGCGCTGGCCCAGGACCAGCTCGCCGGGCTCATCGCGCTCGGCCTCGACGTCCGGGTCACCACCCACGACGGCGACAGCAGTCGCGACCAGCGCGAGTGGGCGCGCGACCATGCGGAGTACGTGCTGACCAACCCGGACATGCTGCACCGATCGCTGCTGCCCGGCCACGAGCGCTGGCGCTCCTTCCTCTCCCAGCTCCGCTACGTCGTGGTCGACGAGTGCCACCACTACCGCGGGGTCTTCGGGGCGCACGTCGCCCAGGTGCTCCGCCGGCTGCGCCGGATCTGCGCGGCGTACGGCGCGCGGCCGACGTTCGTGCTCGCCTCGGCCACCGTCGCCGAGCCCGAGGCCGCGGCAGGCCGGCTCACCGGCCTCGACGTGCTCGCCGTGACCGGCGACTGCTCGCCTCGCGGCGAGGTGTCGCTGGCGATGTGGCAGCCGGCGCTCACCCGGTTCACCGGCGAGAACGGCGCCCCCCTCCGGCGTGCTGCGTCCTCCGAGTCCGCCGACCTGCTCGCCGACCTCGTCGCCGAGGGCGTCCGGACCCTGGCCTTCATCCGGTCGCGCCGCGGCGCCGAGCAGGTGGCGATCACCGCCGCGGAGCTGCTGGCGGAGGTCGATCCGTCGTTGCCCGCGAAGGTCGCGGCCTACCGCGGCGGCTACCTGCCCGAGGAGCGCCGCGAGCTGGAGCGCCAGCTCCGGGCCGGCGAGCTGACGGGGCTTGCGGCCACCAACGCCCTCGAGCTCGGCATCGACATCAGCGGCCTCGACGCCGTCCTGCTGGCCGGCTTCCCGGGCACGCGTGCGGCGTTCTGGCAGCAGGTCGGCCGGGCCGGTCGCGGTGCTCACGACGCGCTCGGGATCCTGGTGGCTCGCGACGACCCGCTCGACACCTACCTCGTCACCCATCCCGAGGCCCTGCTGGGCCAGCCGGTCGAGGCGACGGTGTTCGACCCGACGAACCCCTACGTCCTCGGTCCGCACCTGTGCGCCGCGGCCGCCGAGCTGCCGCTGACCGAGGCAGACCTGCCGATGTTCGGGCCGACCGCCCGCGACGTGGCGGACCAGCTCACCCTCGCCGGGCTGCTGCGGCGCCGCTCGCGCGGCTGGTTCTGGACCGACCGGAGGCGGGCCAGCGACCTCGCCGACATCCGTTCGAGCGGCGGCCCTCCGGTGGCTCTGGTCGAGGCCGACACCGGCCGCGTGATCGGCACCGTCGACTCCGGCAGCGCGCACTCGACCGCGCACGCCGGCGCGGTCTACGTCCATCGCGGGGAGACCTGGCTGGTCGAGTCGCTCGACCTCGAGGAGCACGTCGCCGTGATCGGCCGCGCAGACCCGGCCTACTCCACCACCGCTCGCGAGACCACCGACATCTCGATCGTCGCGGAGCAGGACCACCGCCGCTGGGGCGACTGCCGGCTGTCCGTGGGTCAGGTCGACGTCACCCACCAGGTCGTGTCGTACTTGATGCGCCGTCAGCCCAGCGGCGAAGTGATGGGCGAGGAGCCTCTCGACCTCCCCGAGCGCACGCTGCGCACCACCGGCGTCTGGTGGACCGTCCCCGACCATGCCCTCGAGGCCAGCGGGCTGGCCACGATCGACCTGCCCGGCTCGGCACATGCCGCCGAGCACTGCTCGATCGGCCTGCTCCCGCTCTTCGCGACCTGCGACCGCTGGGACATCGGCGGCGTCTCCACGGCCGTGCACCCGGACACCGGCCAGCTCACCGTCTTCGTCTACGACGGCCACCCCGGCGGCGCCGGCTTTGCCGAGCGCGGCTTCGCCGCGGCGCGCGAGTGGCTGACGGCGACTCGCGAGACCATCGCCGCGTGCGAGTGCTTCGAGGGCTGCCCGTCCTGCGTGCAGTCCCCCAAGTGCGGCAACCAGAACAACCCGCTCGACAAGTCCGGCGCGATCCGGCTGCTCGACGTCCTGCTCGGATCCGTGACTGGACCGCCGCCGAGCGTTAGTGTCCCGGCATGGTCATCCTCGGTCTCGTCCTCATCGCGGTGGGCGCTCTGGCGATCGTGTGTGGCGTCTTCACCTCCGAGGTCGAAGGCAACCAGCTGCAGTTCCTGGGTCAGGACATCGGCCCGGTGGCGCTCTTCCTCATCGGAATCGGCTCTGCCGTCGCCATCTGGTGGGGGCTGTGGCTCTTCAAGTCGGGCTCGAAGCGCTCCTGGGCCCGCCGCAAGGAGCAGAAGCGGCTCGAGAAGCTCTCCGACCAGCTCGACGACGTCGACGCCAACCGGCGCATGGACGTCGACCAGCACGAGGAGAAGGACCGACCCACGCTCTGACCGCGTCAGCCCGGTCCGGCGCGGGCCTGCGCCGACAGGTCGTGCCGCTGCCCGAGCCAGTGCGGCCCGGTGACCGTGACCTGCAGCCGCACGTCGAACCCCTCGACGGCACAGCTGTCGAGACTGGCGCCGTTGGCTCGCGCGATCGAGGCCGCCGTTGCACAGGGGTCGCGGCCGCGGCCACGCGCCTCGGCACCCGCGAGTGCCGCGAGGTCGGCCGCGGACTGAGCGACCCGGTGGGCGTGGATCATCGCGCCGACGACCCCGAGCGCGGCACCGACGAGGACGAGGACACCGATCATCGCGACCGCGAACAGCGTCGCGGAACCGCGCTCGCCCGCCTCGCCACGAGTCATGGCGTGACCGCGTCTTCTTCGTCGGCAGCCACGGCCTCCGCCCGCAGCCCCGGCGAAGGCAGGTGGGCGAACAGCCCGCCGGGGCCTTCGACCCGACCGGTCACGGTCACGCGCACCTCGCCACCGCCACGGCTCACCGCCACGTGACTGCCCTCGGGCGCGACCGCGAGCCCTCGCCCGACGGCGGTCGCCTGATCGTCACCACGGGCCAGGGCGCGCGCGGTCTCGCGGGCCGCGTCGACCGTCCGCACCTGGGCGGCGGCCACCGCGAGCAGCCAGACCAGCCCGATCGAGACGGCGACCAGCAGCGGCAGCACCATCGCCAGCTCGGCGGTGGCCGCCCCGCGCGCGCTCCTGACCCGGCGCACGTCAGGTCACCCGATGCCGAGCAGGCCGAGGACGTGGTCGTAGAGCAGCTTGAGCAGCTTGTCGCCGAAGCCGCCGGTGAGCATCTTGTAGAGCAGCCCGGCGAGCCCGGCGCCGGCGGCGGTGCCGACGGCGTACTCGGCGGTGGTGATGCCGCGCTCGTCGCGAGCGGGACGGATCTTGCGGTGCATGGAACTCCTTCGGGGACGTGGCCGCGACGCGGCCGGGACTCGAAACTCTGCGGGCCCGAACCCCCGGTGAGTGCCGCGCGGGGACCGGGCTGTGGAGAGCCGCCCCGGTGGCGCCGGTTGTGGATGATTGGCGGTCTCCACGGGCCTAGAGCCCGAGGGTGGTGAGCAGACCAGCGACCACCGGGACGATGCCGATGAGGACGAACGCCGGGAGCAGGCAGAGCCCGAGGGGTACGGCTGCCTTGACCCCGACCGCCCGGGCGCGGTCCTCGACCTCGGCGCGCGCCGAGCGGGTCAGCTCGTCCGCGAGCCGTTCGACGGCAGGCACCACGGGAGCGCCGGTGCGGTGCGCTCGCGCGAGTGCCCGTCCGAGCGGGCCGAGGGCCGGGTCGGCTGCCAGGTCGGCCCAGACCAGAGTGGGGTCGACCCCGAGCCGCAGCCGCGGCACCACCTCGGCCAGCCGGGCTGCGGCCGGACCCGGCAGGGCACCGGCGACCACAGCGAGCGCGTCGTCGGGCGGCTGTCCCGACCGCAGGGCGTCAGCCAGCAGCCCCACCACGTGCGGCAGGTCACGACGCGCCAGCTCACGGGTCCGGCGGACCTGAGCGGGCTCGGAGCGCTCGATGACCAGCCACGTCGCGATCGCCGCGACCGGTGCCGCGGCCAGCCCCACCGCACCGCCGAGGAAAGCCGCCACGGCAGCACCGGAGAGCAGCGCCCAGAGCGGACGCCAGCGCCGGAGCCAGTCACGATCAGGGCGCTCCGTCGGCACCGCGACCGGCGGGGCGAGCGGTGCCAAGCCGGGCACCATCAGCGCCGTCGCCGCGCACGTCGCCACCAGCACGAGCCAGGCCGGGCCGCTCACGCGCCACGGTCCGCGTCGCGCGCCAGCGCCTCGATCCACCACAGCCCGGCCAGGCCGAAGGCCAGTCCGGTCGCGAGGCAGAGCCAGCCAGCGGGGGTGCGCAGCAGGAAGCCGACCGGATCGCCGCCGACACCCGATCCCATCAGCAGGGCGGCCACCGGCAGCAGCGCGACCAGTCGCGCCGTCGCCCGGGCGGAGGCAAGCTCGCCGTCCACCACGCGTCGGGTGCCGCGAGCGTCGACGAGCTGCCGGGCCACACGGTCGACGGCGTCGGCCAACCCCTGCCCGGTGCGGTGGGCCACGTGCCACGCGGCGGCGAGCAACCGCAGGTCATCGGCACCGGGCCGCCTCGCGACCGCGCGCAGGGCCGCCGGCACGTCGGAGCCGACCCGGAACGCCTCGGCCACGGGTGCGAGCACGGGCCAGTCGTCTGCGGCTCGTGCCAGGGCGGCCCCCGGCGGTTGACCGGAGGCCAGCTCGGACGCGAGGTGCTCGCACGCCTCGAGCACCCGACCGCCGGTCACCTGCGCCAGCCGCCGCTCGCGGCGGCGCAGCCAGAGCAGCCATGTGACCCCGAGCGCACCGGCACCGACCACGGACGGCACCAACCACCGCGACGGCAGCCAGAAGAGCAGCGGAAGGAGGACCAGGATCGACATCGGCCCAGGTCGCCGCGGCATGGCCCCAGGCAGTGTTGGCAACCGCGGCCGCACCGGAGCCAGGAGAGCCAGTGCGGCCGCGGCAGACACTGCGGCCAGGACGGCGAGGCGGTCATCGGCCGAGCACCCGCGCCAGCTCGGCCGCACCGGCTCCGTCGCGGAGCGCTCCGTCGACCAGCGAGACGGCCGGGACCATCGTGACGAGCCCGTCGGCGCCGCGGCGGGGCACCGCGATCTCGGCCAGGCGCCGCACGCCGTCGCGGCCGCGCGCGAGGTGAACGACCGCGGCGACCCCGGAAGCGAGCTGGCTGTGGGTCGCCGCCCGATCGAGGCCCGCGGCCAGGGCGAGCGCCTCGAGCCGGGCCGGCACGTCGACGGCGGAGTTGGCGTGGAGCGTGCCGCAGCCACCGTCGTGGCCGGTGTTGAGGGCGGCCAGCAGGTCGACCACCTCGGCGCCGCGCACCTCGCCGACGACCAGCCGGTCGGGACGCATCCGCAGGGCCTGTCGGACCAAGGTGCGGAGGTCGATGGCGCCCGCGCCCTCGACATTGGCCGGCCGCCCCTCGAGCGCGACGACGTGCGGATGGTCCGGGCGCAGCTCGGAGGCATCCTCGACGAGGACGAGCCGCTCGGCCGGTTCGACCAGGGAGAGCAGCGCCGCCAGGAGCGTCGTCTTGCCGCTGCCGGTGCCTCCGCTGACCAGGAAGGCCACCCGGGCCGCGACCAGCGCCTGGAGCAGCTCGGCCCCACCCGGCGTCAGGGTGCCAGCGCCGAGCAGCTCGTCGAGGGTGAAGGCCCGCGCGGGTGGCACCCGGAGCGAGATCGAGGTGCCGGGCCGGGACACCGGCGCGAGCACCGCGTGACAACGGCTGCCGTCGGGCAGCCGCAGGTCGGCGAACGGCGCGGAGTCGTCGAGGCGTCGACCGGCCATGCCGGCCAGCCGCTGCGCGAGCCGCCGCACGGACTCGTCGTCGGCGAAGCGGATGCCGGTCGCCTCGAGTCCGTCGCCGCGGTCGACGTAGACCTGCGCGGGTCCGTTGACCAGCACGTCGGTGACGCCCGGCTGCCGGAGCAGGGGCTCGAGAGGTCCGGCCCCGAGCACGTCGCGACGCAACGCTTCGTAGACCGCGAGCACTGTGGCGTCGCCGACCGGACGACCCGCTGCCCGCAACGCCTCGGCGACCCGGTGGGGGGTGAGGTCGCCCGGGCGGTCGGCGAGCCGCTGGCGGACCCGGTCGACGACCTCGGGCTCGACCTCGGCGATGCTCATGCTGCGAGCGCCGCGGGCGTGAGGCCGGCAAGGAGCTCACGGGCCGCGGCGGCGAGCGGTCCGCGACGCGACCGGACCGGACCCAGCCCCAGGTCGAGGGCCTCGGCGAGGCCGCGCTGATCGGCCATCGTCGCGAGCACCGGGGCGCCGACGAGAGCGGCAACCCGTCGCGGGTCGGCACCGCGACCACGGACCAGCAGCCGCACCCGGCCCGGGTCGGGGAGCGCGGCCACCCACCTGGCCGCGGCGGCCACACCGGTGACCGTCGGCACCACGACCAGCACGACCATCGCGCACCGCGCGACCGTCTCGGCCACGAGGTCGCCCGCACGCGGGAGGTCGACCACCACCGTGTCGTGGCCTCGGCGCGCCGCCGACAGAGCCTCTCGGACCGCACGGGCGTCGAGTGCCGACGGAGACGAGGCCCACCCCAGGACGCCCAGGCCGTTGCGGCGTGGCACCGCCTCTCGCAGCGAGCGCCCGCTCAGCCGGCCCGACGCCGTGCCGAGCGAGTCCCACCGCACGCCGGGCGCCTCGTCGAGGGCGAGCACCCGGTCACACCCCGGACCCAGCGGGTCGAGGTCGACGACCAGCGTCGGCCCCCGGGCGGCCGCGACCTGGCCGAGCCCGCAGGCCAGTGTCGTCGCCCCGGCGCCGCCGGACCCACCCACGACGCCGATCAGGACGCCGTCGCCGCGGCCCACCTCCTCGAGGTCGGTGAGCAGCTCCGCGACCAGCTCGGCGCCGACGGGCAGCTCGACGACCCGCTCCGCGCCGACGAGCAGCGCGTCGCGGAACGACCCGGTCGGCACCGGTGACCACGCGACGACCTGGACGCCGGGCCTGCGCGGCGGCGCCAGCTCGACCAGCGCCGGCACGAGGTCGGCGCCGACGAGCACGACCGGCGCGGTGCTCCACGCCCCCAGCACCTCGGCACCGGTCGAGACGACCTCGACCGCGGCCCCGGCCGCAGCGGAGAGCCGCGTGAGCTCCTCGGCGAGGGCCGTGTCGGCGGTGGCGAGCAGTGGCTGGTGCGGGGCGTGGTCCATGCATCGAGGGTCCCCGGGTGAAGGGACAGGGGTGAGCCCGCGACCGCAGACCTGTGGACAGGCGCCCGGGGAGGCTCACCTGTGGACGTTTGCTGGATCCCTACGATGGAGCCATGCCCGCCCCGCTCCCTCGCAGCGCGGCCTTCTTCGACCTCGACAAGACGATCATCGCCAAGTCGAGCACGATGGCGTTCAGCAAACCCTTCCAGGCCGGTGGCCTCATCTCCCGCCGCGCGGTGCTGCGCTCGACGTACGCCCAGTTCGTCTACGTCCTCGGCGGCGCCGACCACGACCAGATGGAGAAGATGCGAGCGTTCATGTCCACGCTGGTCGCCGGCTGGGACGTCGCCACGGTCCGCGAGATCGTGGCGGACACGCTGCACAACGTCGTGGAGCCGCTGGTCTACGACGAGGCCGTGAGCCTGATCGAGGAGCACAAGCTCGCCGGCCGCGACATCGTGATCGTCTCCACGAGCGGCACCGAGGTCGTCGAGCCGATCGGCGCCATGCTCGGTGCGGACATCGTGGTCGCGAGCCGGCTCGAGGAGATCGACGGCAAGTACACCGGCAACATCGACTACTACGCGTACGCCGACGAGAAGGCCAGGGCGATCGTCGAGCTGGCCGAGCAGCGCGGCTACGACCTCGAGGCCAGCTTCGCCTACAGCGACTCGGTCACCGACCTCCCGATGCTGGAGGTGGTGGGCCACGCCAACGTGGTCAACCCGGACAAGGAGCTCCGCAAGGCGGCGGCGGCCCACGGGTGGCCGATCCTGGTCTTCTCCAAGCCGGTCACCCTGCGCAGCCGGGTGCCGGCCAAGCCGACGCTGGCCGCGCTCGCGGTCGGCGGCGTGGTCGCCGTCGGCGGCGTGCTCTGGGCCAACGCGCGGAGAAGGCGCCTCGGCGCCTGAGTGCCGGGCCAGTCCCAGTGCAGGCTGCGGCGGTTTCGAGCGTGAGCCACCCCGCGACGCGCCGCCCCAGCCCGAGGGGGCGCCACCCCCGGTCCCGACCCAACCCGGTGCCACGAGCGCAGACCCAGACCCAACCCACACCAGACAAGCCCCGGACATGCAGGTGGCACCCAAGGTAAGAGACCTCGGATGCCACCGCTGACACGTGAACCCGGCTACCAGGCGTGCAACATCTAACTACTGCCGCGGATATGTTCCGCAGGCAAGCGCCCTACTGCGAAGGGTAGATCGCCGCGTGGGTACCCGGTTCACGTGTGGCTCTGGAGTTGTTGACCCCCTGTCTACGCCGGTTCGGCGCGACACTCAAGGCCTTGAAATCTCGCGTGCAAGAGAGGATCTTAAGCAGTGGGTGCGGCCTCCTCGGAGGCCGTTTCTGCTTGTGTAGAAGGCCTTTCGGCTATCCCGCATCGCGTCTCAGCGGGCTCGCCTCGGCCGCCGCGGCGTACGCCTCGGCCGCGTAGAGCAGCCACGCATGGACGCCGTTCGGCCCGCCGTCGCGGTAGGCGCGGAGGTTCGACTCGTACTCGGGACGCAGCGCCAGGTGCGCCGCCTCGGGCACCGTCAGCGACTTCTCGTCGACACCGCGCGCGACCAGCACCAGCCGCTCCGCGGCGCGGGCGACGAGCCCGTTGTGGGTGACGAACGGCGCCGTGGTCGCGAGGTCCGCGTGCACCACCGCGGCCAGCAGCAGTGCCGGCACCGTCGCCGGGCCGCTCAGCAGCCGGGCCACCCCCTGCAGGCGCTCGGCCGCACCGGCGTCCCGCGGTCGCCCCAGCTCGGAGTCGTCGACCGACCCCGCGGCGGACAGCGTGTGCAGCCGCGCGAGGACCTGGAGCGGCTGCCGGGTCAGCGTCGGCGCCAGCCCGAGCAGCCCGGTCGAGACCCGCACCGCGGCGGCGGCGACCGCATCGCCGGTCCCGGACCGCACCTCCAGCAGTGAGGACCCGGAACCCTCCAGCACGGCGGAGGCGTGCGCGCCCCGGAGCAGCGACTCGGCGGTCGTCTCCGGCGACGTACGACGCAGCCCCCTGTCGCGGAGCACCACGTCGATGCCGTCGCGCGCCGCCGCGAACGCCGACGGCACGCCCTCCAACGTCGCCAACCAGGCGAGGGGGTCGTCGGAATGGCTCACGTCCGGAACGCTATCGAGCCGCTACTTTGGAAGGTGATGAGCATCGACCATTCTCCGGGCAAGCCCGAGCCGGCCCGCTCCTTCGGCGGGGTCGCGGAGGCCTACGACCGCGGCCGTCCCGTCTACCCGCGCGAGGCCGCCGTCTGGCTGACGTCCGACCGGCCGTTGAGCGTTCTCGAGCTCGGCGCCGGCACCGGCAAGCTGACCCAGCAGCTCGTGGCCCTCGGCCACGACGTGCACGCGACCGAGCCCGACGAGAAGATGCTCGCCATCCTCGCGAGGAACCTCCCCGACGTCCGGGTCTCGCAGGCCTCGGCCGAGGAGATCCCCTCCGGCGACTCGTCGTACGACGTGGTGGTGAGCGCGCAGGCGTTCCACTGGTTCGACTACGACAAGGCCCTGCCCGAGATCGCCCGCGTGCTCCGGCCGCGCGGTCGGCTCTCCCTGGTCTGGAACCAGCGCGACGAACGCATCCCGTGGGTGAAGCGGCTCGGGAAGATCATCGGCACCCAGGAGCACCTGTCCGACCCGGCCGAGGTGCTCGCGAAGTCGAGGCTGTTCGGCGAGGTCGAGGAGGAGGCGTTCCGGTTCTGGCAGATCGTGGACCAGCACTCGATCCGCGACCTGGTCCGCTCCCGCTCCAACGTCGCGCTCCTTTCGCCGCCCGAGCAGGAGGCCAAGATGGCCGAGGTGCTCGCGTTCTACGAGGAGTACGGCCGGGGCAGGGACGGCATGCAGCTGCCCTACACGGCCACCTGCTTCCGCTCCCAGATGCTCGACCGGGTGGCACCGACGCTGACCGACGGAGGCTCCGCCGAGGACGGCAACAACCTCGTCTCCGACGGCTCGTCCACCGACATGCTGCTCATCGACTTCCATTAGAAGTTAAACCACCGGCGTGTGACCGGGCCCACATTGGGCAACCGGGCACACATGTTCCAACAAGACCTCCAGCCCGTCGGTGACTCACTCGCCCTGAGCGCACTGTGCGGAGCGCTGCCGCTGCTCGCCCTCTTCGTGCTGCTGGGCGGGCTCAGGATGAAGGCCTGGATGGCAGGTCTCATCTCGCTCGCCGTCGCCCTGCTCGTGGCGGTCACGTTCTTCGAGATGCCGGTCGGGCAGGCCCTGCTCGCCGGGACCGAGGGCGCGGCGTTCGGGTTCTTCCCGATCCTCTGGATCGTCATCAACGCGATCTGGGTCTACAACCTCACCGTCGCCTCGGGGCACTTCGACGTGCTGCGCCGCTCGTTCGAGAAGGTGAGCTCCGACCAGCGCGTCCAGGCGATCATCATCGCGTTCTGCTTCGGCGCCCTGCTCGAGGCGCTGGCCGGGTTCGGCACGCCGGTGGCGATCACCGTCGTCATGCTGATGGCCCTGGGCTTCCAGCCGATGAAGGCTGCCGTCGTCGCGCTGGTCGCGAACACCGCTCCGGTCGCGTTCGGCGCGCTGGCCACGCCGATCGTCACGCTGGGCACCGTGACCTCGGGCGCCAGCGACGATCCCGGGCTGACCACCGACACCCTCGGCGCCATGGTCGGCCGGCAGACACCGCTGCTCGCCGTCGTCGTGCCGCTCATCCTGGTCTTCATCGTCGACGGCCGGCGCGGCCTCAAGAACGCCTGGGTCCCCGCCATCGTCTGCGGAGTCGCGTTCGCGGTGGCGCAGTTCGTCGCGTCCAACTACATCTCCGTGCCGCTCACCGACATCATCGCCTCGCTGGTCGCGGCCGGCTCCGTCGTGCTGCTGGTCCGGGTCTGGCAGCCGGCCGAGGTGCTCACCGCCGAGCCGATCGAGCGCCGCGAGCGCGTCAGTGTCGGCACCGGCGGTACGTCGGACGGCGGTGGCACCACGGACGACGACCTCACCGACCCCAACCACGTCGACACCCGCGCCGACGTGGCCCGGGCCTACGCGCCGTACCTCGTCATCATCGCGATCTTCTCCATCACCAACATCACCGCGGTGAAGGAGCAGCTGGCCAAGGAGCCGTGGACGAAGATCTTCGCCTGGCCGGGCCTCGACGTCCTCAACCCCGCGGGTGACCCGGTCGCGACCACCAACTACACGCTCAACTGGCTGCCGGCCGCCGGCACCCTGATGATCTTCGCCGGCATCATCACCGCGCTGATCCTGCGGGTGGGGCCGGGCGAGATGCTGCGCACCTACGGCAAGACGTACGTCGAGCTGAGCTCCGCGATCGTCACCGTGATGGCGGTCCTCGCCCTGGCCTACGTCATGAACCTCTCCGGCCAGACCGGCTCGCTCGGTGCCTGGCTGGCCGGCGCCGGCAGCGCCTTCGCGATCCTGTCGCCGATCATCGGCTGGCTCGGCGTCGCGGTCACCGGCTCGGACACGTCGTCGAACGCGCTGTTCGGCGCCCTCCAGGTGCAGACGGCCGGCTCGGCAGGGCTCGACCCGGTGCTCATGGCCGCGTCGAACTCGTCGGGCGGCGTGCTCGGCAAGATGATCAGCCCGCAGAACCTCGCCATCGCCGCGGCCGCCGTCGGCCTGGCCGGCAAGGAGGGCGACATCTTCCGCAAGGTGATCGGCTGGAGCCTGGTGCTGCTGGCGGTGATGTGCGTCCTGGTGTGGCTGCAGTCGACGCCGGTGCTCGACTGGATGGTGCCGTAGGCGACGGCGTCCTTGGCGATGTCGCGCCGGAAGGCGGTCGACAGCAGGCCGTCGGTGAGGATGCGCAGGCGTCGGGAGCGCAGTGGCACCGCATGGATGTGGTAGGCGCGCGTGATCAGGGCGCCCAGCCGCCCGCGCACGTGCAGGCGGAACACCCGCGCGACTCCCTGGCCGCGGCCCAGGGTGGCGCCCTCGCCGATGCTGCGGTAGGCGTAGGGCCCGGTCGCGCCCTCGAGTGACGCGGCCACCGCGCGTGCCTGGCGCACGGCGTGCTGGCACGTGGGCGGATCGAGCCTTCCGGGCGTGGCGGCGTTCGGTACGGCGGCGCAGTCCCCGAGGGCCCAGATGTCCGAGCGGCCTCTGACCAGCAGCGAGGAGTCGACGAGGATCCGGCCGCGCTGATCCAGTGGGAGCCCCAGCGTGCGGAGCAGAGGGTTCGGGACGACGCCTGCCGTCCACACCAGGGTCGCCGTGTCGAGGCGCCTGCCGTCGGTCAGGGTCACCGCTCGTGCCTCGACCGACGCGACGGTCGACGACGTCAGGATCTCGACCCCATGGCGGCGCAGCTGTGCGGTCGTGTGGTCCGCGAGCGGGCGAGGCACCTCGGCCAGGATCCCGGGACCGGCGTCGACCAGGACCCACCGCTGGCGCACGTCTCGGAGGGCGGGGTAGTGCCGGACGGCGTCCTCGACGAGCTGCCGCAGCTCGGCGAGCGCTTCGACTCCTGCGTAGCCGGCTCCGACGAAGACGAAGGTGAGGTAGCGCCTCGCGTTGCGCGGATCGGCCTCGGCGAGGTCGAGCTGACGAAGGACGTGGTTGCGCAGGTGGATGGCGTCGGCGAGGTCCTTGAACGTCATCGCGTGGTCGGCCAGCCCCGGGATCGGCAGCATCCGTGCGGTCGAGCCCAGGGCGATCACGAGCCGCCGGTAGGACACGTCGACATCGCCGAGCTCCGTCTCGACCGTGACCGTCCGAGCGAGCTCGTCCAGCGCCGAGACCCGACCCCGGACCAGCTCGGCGTTCGGGCACATCTCCCGCAGCGGCACGAACGCGTGCCGTGGCTCGACGGCTCCGGCGGCCACCTCGGGAAGGAGAGGTGTGTAGAGCATCGAGCTCTCCGGGCTCACGATGGTGGCGTCGCGGACCAGGCGTGCCACGTGTGCCCCGCCGAACCCCCCGCCGAGGATCAGGGTGCCGCCCTTCGCGACGCGCCGATGCGTCACGGTCTGCGCACCAGACACGTCGCGCCGCCGATGGCGATGACGCGGCCGCCTTCGTCGACGACGCGAGCCGAGGTCACCATCGTGGTTCGGCCCTCGTGGACCACTTCGCCCGTGCACGAGAGCGGCCCTCCCGTGAGCACGGCCGGACGCAGGAACCGCACGTTGAGCTCGCCGGTGACGTACGCGACCGCAGCTGGCAGCAGCGAGTGCACGGCGCAGCCCATTGCGGTGTCCAGCAGCGCCGCGAGCACACCGCCGTGGACGATGCCGAAGGGGTTGAGGTGGTACTCCCCCAGCTCGAGGGTGAACGTGACCCGGCCCGGCTCGGCCTCGACCGGCTCGATGCCCAGCGTCCGCACGGCCGGCGGCAGCGGCAGCGTCCCGGCGCCGATGGCGTTCAGCACGGCCAGGCCGTCCTGGGTGATGCTGGCGAGCCTCGTGGCCTCCTGGTCCTCCCAGCCGTAGGCGCGCTGCCTGGTGTCGGGCTGCGTGTCGAGCTGCGTGTCAGTCATCATCTGTTCCTCCTGTGGTCGAGCGCCGAGGTACGGCGCCGACGAGGGCGGTGCCGCTCGGTGCGGCTCCCGCCGAGCTCGTGTCGTTGCTCAGGGACAAGTGCCGGTCCCAGGCGAGGTAGGCGGCCAGTGCCACGAGCGCGTAGCCGCCGGCCATCAGGTGGGCGATCCGGTCGTGATCGGCTCCGGTCACCATCCTGTGGAAGAACAGGCCACCGGTGGCGTTGAGCGACGCGTGCCAGACCGCCGCGAGCGTCCACTGACCGCCACTGGCCAGCAGGAGCAGGAGCGTCACCATGGTGAAGGCGGCGTTGCCGACGGTGCCCAGGACCCAGTCCAGGTCGCCGCTGAGCATCAACGGCAGGTGCCACAGGATCCTCATGGTGGAGGCGATCACCCACGCCAGCAGCAGGCCGTGCCGGCGGATCAGCACCGGTGCGACGAACGCCGTCCAGCCGGCCTCCTCGCCGTAGCCGACGAAGATCAGCATGGTGACGAACGTGACCGGCACCTCCGGCCAGTCAGCGAGCTGGTCGCCCGTGGGGAGCGGAGCGCCGAACCCGTGGTTCGCCAGCACGAACAGCAGCTGCAGTGCGACGGGAGCGAGCAGCGCCAGCAGGTACCAGCGCGGTGCCGCCGCCCAGGTCCGGAGCTGGCGCCCCCACGAACGGAGCTCCTTGCGCCCCTGGCAGGACACGACGATGAGCGTCGCGATGATCGGGCCGAGCGGGAAGTTCTCCGCGCCGGAGCCGCCGGTGAGGAAGGAGGCGATGTAGGGATACCACCCGAACAGGCAGGCCAGGACGAAGAACGAGACGAGCGGGTGCCGCCGGACGATCCTGACGGGGTTCATGCCGACGCCGCCATCTTCTGAGCGGCGCGCGTGAGCATGCCGCGCACGACCATCGGGTGCAGCCGGCGGACGACCGCGAAGTAGGCGCGGCCCCGACGGTTGTGCAGCTCGACGAGCGTGCTGACGACGACCCGATCGGGCTCGACGAGCACGGAGGCCCGGAAGCCCAGGTGGGCCTGGTCGACGCCGAGCAGCACCTCGTTGTCGGTGCGGGAGACCGTCGTGAAGACGTGGCGCCCGCCGCGCTCGATGCCCACGGCCCGGACCAGCAGCTCGCGCACGCCGAACAGAGCCCGGACCGCCAGCGGCGGCGAGGAACGGAACAGCGCGTCGGCCCACTCCTGGGGATCACGGCGCTGTTCGTCGAGCGGGATGCCGACGGCGTACGAGTCCGACCAGTCGACGAACCGCATCGGGTGCGCGAGCAGCCGGGTGGTCGGCAGCTCGGTGGCGTAGACGCGGCCGGCGCGGGCCGGTCGCACGAAGCGGCTGGTGGTGTTCGAGGCCGACGACCGGCCGGACGGACTGGAGCTGCGCTGACATTTCTTCCTCCTCCATACGCCTCCGTATGGAGGACGTTCCGTACGGTAGCGTATGGACATGCCAACTGGGAAGCGCGAAGCACTCACCGCCGCCGACTGGACCGAGGCCGCCCTCGACGCCCTTGCTCATGGAGGGCTGCCGGCAGTGGCCGTCGAGCCGCTCGCGAAGGCGCTGGGAGCCACCAAGGGCAGCTTCTACTGGCACTTCGCCGACCGGCAGGCGCTGGTGGCGGCAACGCTCGAGCTCTGGGAGCGCCGCGACACCGAACTGGTGATCGCTGCCGTCGACGAGACCCAGGACGTCGAGACCCAGCTGCGCAACCTGCTGCGGTTGGCGTTCGCGTCGGTGCGCGACGGCTCGGTGGGCGGCGCGGGCACGGTGGAGCTCGCCCTCCAGGCCAGCGCCACCCATCCGTTGGTCGCGCCAACGCTGGACCGCGTGACGAAGCGTCGGCTCGCCTTCCTCACCAGGCTCTACACCCAGCTGGGGCTGTCGCGGGCTCAGGCCCGCGACCGCGGCCTGCTCGCCTACACGGCGTTCCTCGGGCACGCGCAGATCGCGCACGCGACCCCCGAGCTCCTCCCCCAAGGACGCGCCTTCGGCGCCCACGTGGACCAGGTCGTCGAGGTCCTGGCCGACCTCGGCGGCAACCCCCGTCCGAAGTCCTGACCGGCCGGGGAGCAGTTCCAGCCCGGTTCATCCGTCATGCTGTGCCCATGCGTGTGTGGCGCCGGACACACCTCGGGTCGGAGGCCGACCGCGCCACGTTCCGGACGCTGCACACCGCGTCGCTGGCCTCGCCGGCGCTGCGGGAGGGGCTCACGAGAGCCAGTGCCGAGCGGGCGGTCCGGCACCTGCGCGACCTGCTCGGTACGCCGGCGCTGGCCGTCACCGACACCGCGGGCTGCCTGGCGTGGGACGGCGAGGGCGGGCATCACGAGGGCCAGGTCAGCGCCCTGGTGGCGACCACCGTCGAGAAGGGCCGCACCCAGTCCTTCGGCCGCGGGGAGCTGCCGTGCGAGGTGCCGGGCTGCGCGGTGCGGACGGCGGTCGTGAGCCCTCTGGTGGTGGACGAGCGGATCGTCGGCACGCTGGCCGCGTTCGCGCCGTACCCCACCGCGGGCCTCGCCCTCGCGGCCGACGAGACCGCGCAGTGGGTCTCCGGCCAGCTCGAGCTCGCCGAGCTCGACGCGAGCCGGACCCTGCTGATGGAGGCAGAGGTGCGGGCACTCCGGGCGCAGATCAGCCCGCACTTCATCTACAACTCACTCAACGCGATCGCGAGCTTCGTGCGGACCGACCCGGACCGGGCGCGCTCGCTGCTCCAGGAGTTCGCGGACTTCACCCGCTACTCGTTCCGCAAGCACGGCGACTTCACGACCCTGGCCGAGGAGCTCCGGTCGTATCGAGCGCTACCTGCTCCTCGAGCAGGCGCGGTTCGGCGATCGGCTGTCGGTGAAGCTCAGCGTCGCGCCTGAGGTCCTGCCCGTGGCGGTGCCGTTCCTCTGCATCCAGCCGCTGGTCGAGAACGCCGTCCGGCACGGGCTCGAGGCCGCCGAGGGGTCGGGCACCATCACCATCCAGGCGCACGACCGCGGGCAGGAATGCGTCATCGAGGTCGAGGACGACGGTGCCGGCGAGGACCCGGAGAAGGTACGCCGCGCGCTGGCCGGCGACGTGAGCATCGACTCGATCGGGCTCGGGAACGTCGACGCGCGGTTGCGCACGACCTACGGCGACGAGTACGGCCTCGTCGTGGAGACCGCTCCCGGTGCCGGGACCAAGGTGACCGTGCGGGTGCCGAAGTTCGCGCCCGGGGTGACCGCGTGACCTCGGCACGAGAACCACTCCGGGTCCTGGTCGTCGACGACGAGCGACCGGCGCTCGACGAGCTGCAGTTCCTGCTCGAACAGGACGTGCGCGTCGGCGAGGTCGTGGCGTGCGACTCCGCCACCGAGGCGCTGCGCACGCTGCACGAGCGCGAGGTCGACGCCGTCTTCCTCGACATCCAGATGCCCGGCCTCACCGGCCTCGAGCTCGCCCAGGTGCTCAAGCGGTTCCAGGCCCCTCCGCCGATCGTCTTCGTCACCGCCCACGAGGCGCACGCCGTCGACGCGTTCGACCTGCACGCGGTCGACTACGTCCTCAAGCCGGTCCGCGAGGAGCGGCTGGCCGAGGCCGTCCGCCGGGTGATCGAGGGCGGCGACCGTGACCCCGCGCCGGCCGACGAGGTGCAGATCCCCGTCGAGCTCGGCGGCGTGACCCGCTTCGTCGACCGCTCCGACGTGACCCACGTCGAGGCGCACGGCGACTACGCCCGGCTGCACACGGCCGGGCGCACCCACCTGATCCGGGTCCCGCTCGCCACCCTCGAGGAGGAGTGGGCCGGCGCGGGCTTCGTCCGGATCCACCGCTCGCTGCTCGTGGCGCTGCGCCACGTCACCGAGATCCGGATGGAGGCGGGTCGCTGCACCGTGGCCGTCGGACCGCGCGACGCAGCCACCGACCTGGTCGTGAGCAGGAGACACACCCGCGAGCTCCGCGAGCTGCTGGGCCGACGAGCCACCTCATGACCGACAGCCGCCCTCCGACCCGGGTCCGGGTCACCGGCCCACCCCGGCGCCGGCACACCCCCCTCGCCAGGACCGGCGACATCGACGAGCAGACTGCCCTCGGCGGCGTCTACCTCCGTAGCCTGCTCCGCGAGCAGCTCGCGTTGGCCGCGCGGATCCTCGCGCTGCTCGTCCTCACCGTCGGCTCGCTGCCCTTGCTGTTCCACGTCTTCCCGGAGCTGGCCGAGATCAACGTCGTCGGCGTGCCCGTGGCCTGGCTCCTGCTCGGGGTGCTCGTCTACCCCTGGCTGCTGCATCCTCGGCTTCCGCTTCGTCCGCAGCGCCGAGCGCAACGAGCGCGACTTCGTGCTCCTCCTCCAGGTCCTCGACGAGGACGACTCCAGTGGTGACCACCCATGACCATGGACGGCGTACCGGGCCTGGTCGCGCTGGTGGTGGTCAGCCTCGCGACGCTGGCGATCGGGACCTACGGGCTGCGGGTCTCGCGCACCACCAGCGACTTCTACGTGGCCTCGCGGAGCGTCCAGCCAGGGCTCAACGCCTCGGCGATCGGCGGTGAGTACCTCTCCGCCGCGTCGTTCCTCGGTGTCGCCGCGCTGGTGCTCGCCGCCGGCGCTCAGATGCTCTGGTACCCGGTCGGCTGGACCGCGGGCTACCTCGTGCTGCTCGTCCTCGTGGCCGCCCCGCTGCGCCGCAGCGGCGCCTACACGCTGCCCGACTTCGCCGAGGCCAGGCTGGGTTCTCGTCGGGTGCGCGCGCTCTGCTCGGTGCTCGTGGTCGCGATCGGCTGGCTCTACCTGCTGCCCCAGTTCCAGGGTGCCGGGCTCACCCTCACCGCCGCCATCGACGCTCCGGAGTGGGTCGGCGCGGTCGTGGTCGGCGTGGTGGTCGTGGTCAACGTGGGCAGCGGCGGGATGCGCAGCGTCACCTTCGTCCAGGCGTTCCAGTACTGGCTCAAGCTCACCGCGCTCCTGATCCCGGCCGTGGTCCTGCTCGTGATCTGGTACGGCGACGGCCGGCCGGACGCGGGGGGCGGGGGCGCCGGCTGGTCGATGCCGCTCGGCGAGGGCAACCAGGGTCTCTACACGACCTACTCCATCGTGGTGGCCACCTTCCTCGGCACCATGGGGCTGCCGCACGTGGTGGTCCGCTTCTACACGAACCCCGACGGCCGGGCCGCGCGTCGCACCACGCTCGTCGTGCTCGCCCTGCTCGGCATGTTCTACCTGCTGCCGCCGATCTACGCCGCCCTCGGCCGGGCGTACGGCGCCGACGCGGACGACACCGTGGTGCTCGAGCTGCCCCGGCTGATGCTGGACGGCCTCGGCGGCGACCTGCTCACGGGGCTCGTGACCGCCGGTGCATTCGCGGCGTTCCTCTCGACCTCGTCCGGCCTCGCCATCGCCGTCTCGGGCGTGATCGCGCAGGACGTGCTCGGTGGCCGCCTGTCGGGCGTCTCGGCGTTCCGGCTCGCAGCCATGTTCGCGGTCGGCGTCCCCCTTGCGGCCGCGGTGCTGGCCCCGGACCTGTCGGTGGCGCGCGCGGTCGGGCTGGCCTTCGCGGTCGCCGCGTCGACGTTCTGCCCGCTGCTGGTGCTCGGCATCTGGTGGCACGGGCTGACCCCGGCCGGCACGGTGGCCGGACTCCTGGCCGGCGGACTCGGCGCCAGCGCCGGCGTCATCTGGACGCTCTACGACGGCGCCCCGGAGAGCTGGCGCGACGTCCTGCTCGGGCAGCCCGCCGCGTGGAGCGTGCCGCTGGCCTTCGGCACGATGGTCGGCGTCTCACTCCTGACCCGCGAGGCCGTGCCCGGCCACGCCAGTCGGTTCATGGTCCGGCTGCACACCCCCGAGGTCGTCCAGCTGGATCGGGGATGAGTCGGCGGCCCGTCAGCCTCGACGGGCGGTGATGAGCCAGGCCGACGAGTCGAACACCACGCCGGTGTCCGTCTCGGCCGCCTCGAGCGCGGCGCGGAGCGACTCGAGCGCGGCGGCCCGCGTCGCCGGCTCGAGGTCCGCGGTGACCCCGCGGGTGAAGCCCATCCCGGACACGAACCGGTAGGCGTCATCCGCGTCGTCCCCGAAGCTCATCGGCTCGTCGACCTGCTGGATGTCGATGTCGACGAGCCCGGCACCGGCAAGCAGCTCGCGCGCCCCGTCGGCGTCGGCGAGCCCGAACGGTCCCGCGGTCCCGGGTCTCGGCGCCGGCAGCGTCCGGCCGGCCGCGAGGGCCGCGCGGATGGCCGAGATCCACTCGTTGTGGGCCAGGTCGCGCCAGGCCAGGAGTCCGCAACGACCACCCGGGCGAAGGGCCCCGGCGAGGTTGCCGAAGGCGCGCACCGGGTCGCCGAAGAACATGGCGCCGAAGCTGCTGGCCACCACGTCGACGCTGCCTCGGGTGAACTGCCGGACCTCCGCATCCGCCTGCTCGTACGACGCGTTGGTGATTCCCTCGGCCGCGGTGAGGTCGCGGGCGAGCTGCAGCATCCGGCGGGAGAGATCGAGGCCGAGCGCGGAGCCCTGCGACGCCCGACGGGCAAGCGCCCTGGTCAACGAGCCGGTGCCGCATCCGACATCGACCACCGAGTCGCCGGGTTCGACGAGGCCGGCCTCGAGCATGCGGTCGCGGTACGCCGCCGTGGTGCGCTCGTAGTGCTCGGCCTGCTCGGTCCAGTGATCGCCGTCCGGGCCGTCCCAGGCGGCCAGCTGGTCGACGTTGGCGACCTGCGGTGTGGCGTCGCCCGACGGGTGCGACCATGGCCACTATCCTCTCAATCGGACTCTCTCAATGAGAGTAAAGTAGAGCGACGACAGGAGTGCGTCAATGCCCCCGGCCCTGACCCCGACGTCCTACGCGATCCTCGGGCTGCTGGCGATCAAGCCCTGGACCACCTACGAGCTCACGCGGCAGATGGACCGCGCCGTCGGACAGTTCTGGCCCCGTGCGGAGAGCCGGCTCTACGAGGAGCCCAAGAAGCTGGTGGCCCACGGCCTCGCGACCGCGGAGCGCGAGCTCGTCGGCCAACGGCCGAGGACCGTGTACTCGATCACCCCCGTGGGGCGCGAGCGCCTGGCGGCGTGGGTCGCCCAGCCGGCGCAGAGCCCGCCCGAGCTGCACGTCGAGGCGATGATCAAGGTGTTCTTCGCCGAGCACGGGTCCAGGGACGACCTGCTCGCGACGATCGAGTCCATCCGCGGGTGGACGGATGAACGGCTCGCGGTCTCGGCCGACATAGGAGCCGAGTACCTCGAGGGGCGGGGCGCCTTCCCCGAGCGGCTGCCGTGGCTCCTGCTCACTGGACGGCTGCTCGACGAGCACGTGCTCGCCGTACGCCGGTGGGCGGAGTGGGCGGCCGCGCTGGTGGAGACCTGGCCCGAGGACGTCAGCCGCGCCGACCCACCCCTGGACACGGCCCGTGACATGGCACAACGCCTCGAGCTCGAGCTGGGCCGGTCCGCGGGCGACTGATCCCGGGCAGCCCGTGCCCGGGCGCCGCTCGTCGCACGAAACCGACCGTTGGCCGACTCGGCCGCTCCGCTGACCGCTCCGGCGGTTCACGGCGGGAACCGCCCCATGTGGTCGCTTCTAATGTGCGGCACATCACCCATCTTTCTCAGGGGGTCCGTGATGACGACTGATTCACCCGGCCGGCCGGCGCACGATCACGCGAGTCGGCACGACCCGATCTACGACGAGCTGCACGAGTCCGCGGACTTCATCGAGCTCCGCAGGCGGTTCCGCAACTTCGTGTTCCCAACCACCGCGGCGTTCCTCTCCTGGTACCTGCTCTACGTGGTGATGAGCAACTGGGCCGACGACTTCATGAGCAAGCAGGTCGTCGGCCACATCAACGTGGCGCTGGTGTTCGGGCTGCTGCAGTTCGTGTCGACGTTCTTCATCGCCTGGCTCTACTCCAGGTACATGAACCGCAACGTGGACCAGCTGGCTCGCGACGTCGAGCTCCGCTTCAACAACGAGAGCAACGGAGGTGTTGGGCGATGAGCTCCGAGACCCTCGCCACCATCCTCTTCCTGGTGGTCGTCGGCATCACCGTCGGGATCACCTTCTGGGCCAGCAGGCAGAACACCACGGCCGCCGACTACTACGCCGCCGGTCGGAACTTCAGCGGCTTCCAGAACGGCCTCGCCATCTCCGGCGACTACATGAGCGCCGCGTCGTTCCTCGGCATCTCGGGGCTGATCGCCCTCGCCGGGTACGACGGCTTCCTCTACTCGATCGGGTTCCTCGTGGCCTGGCTGGTGGCGCTGCTGCTCATCGCCGAGCTGCTGCGCAACTCCGGCCGCTTCACGATGGCCGACCAGCTGGCCTTCCGCATGAGGCAGCGTCCCGTGCGCACGGCAGCGGCGACGTCCACCGTCGTGGTCTCGATCTTCTACCTGCTCGCCCAGATGGTCGGCGCCGGCGCCCTCGTGACGTTGCTGCTGGGTGTCGAGGGCGAGTTCGCCAAGGGGGTCACGATCGTCCTGGTCGGCGCCCTGATGGTCTTCTACGTCACCGTCGGTGGCATGAAGGGCACCACCTGGGTGCAGATCGTCAAGGCGGTGCTGCTGATCAGCGGCACCATCCTGATCACGGTCCTGGTGCTGGCCAAGTTCGACTTCAACCTCAGCACCCTGCTCGGTGCCGCCGCCGACAACAGCGGCAAGGGTGAGGCGTTCCTGCAACCGGGACTGAAGTACGGCGCCACGACGACCAGTCAGCTCGACTTCCTGTCCCTCGGCCTGGCCCTGGTCCTCGGAACGGCGGGGCTGCCGCACATCCTGATCCGCTTCTACACGGTGCCGACGGCCAAGGACGCCCGCACCTCGGTCAACTGGGCGATCGGGATCATCGGCGGCTTCTACCTGATGTCGCTGGTGCTGGGCTTCGGCGCGGCCGCACTGCTCGACACCGGACCCGGAAGCCAGGTGGCGGCGACCACCGGCAACCTGGCCTCGCCACTCCTGGCGCAGGAGGTCGGTGGCGGCGACGGCACCGCAGGCGGAGCGATCCTGCTGGCCTTCATCTCCGCGGTCGCCTTCGCGACCATCCTCGCCGTGGTGGCCGGCCTGACGCTCACTTCTGCGTCCTCGGTGGCCCACGACCTCTACGCCACGGTGTGGAAGCGCGGAGAGGCGACCGAGAAGGACGAGGTCCGGGTGGCTCGCTTCGCGGCGTTCGTCATCGGCGGCATTGCGATCGCGCTGGCCATCCCGGCGCAGAAGCTGAACATCGCGTTCCTGGTGGCGCTCGCGTTCGCGGTCGCGGCCTCGGCCAACCTGCCCTCGCTCCTCTACAACCTGTTCTGGCGACGGTTCAACACCCGGGGTGCGGTGTGGGCCATCTACGGCGGCTTGATCGTCTGCGTGGGCCTCGTGTTCTTCTCGCCGGTGGTGTCCGGCCCGGAGACCGGAACCGCGCTGTTCGCCGACCACGACTGGTCCTGGTTCCCGCTCAGCAACCCGGGGATCATCTCGATCCCGGCAGGCTTCTTCTTCGGGTGGCTGGGCACGGTCACCTCCAAGGAGCCGGAGGCCGAGGACAAGTACACCGAGCTCGAGGTCCGCTCCCTCACCGGCGCGGGCTCCGAGCAGGCGGTCGTGCACTAGCCATCTCGGGGGGTCGTGAGTGCCCGGGACCGCGCGACACGGCGCGGTCTCGGGCACACGGCTCGTTCAGGCGCAACCCTCTGGCAACCACCCGTCGCCAGCCTGTTGTCTCACGGCTAGCGTGACGTGAGACACCCCGGACGAGGAGATGCAGTGACCAGCACCGAGGAGACCCTGTCCAACCTGCTCAAGGAGGACCGGCGCTTCGAGCCGCCCGAGGAGCTCGCGGCCGACGCCAACCTCAAGGAAGAGGCGTACGCGCGGGCCGACAAGGATCGCGAGGCGTTCTGGGCCGAGCAGGCCGAGCGGCTGCACTGGGACAAGAAGTGGGACCAGGTGCTCGACTGGTCGAACCCGCCCTTCGCGAAGTGGTTCGTCGGCGGCACCCTCAACGCGGCGTACAACTGCCTCGACCGGCACGTCGAGAACGGCCTCGGTGACCGGGTCGCCCTCCACTGGGTGGGTGAGCCCGACGACGACACCCGGTCGGTGACCTACGCCGAGCTCAAGGACGAGGTCTGCAAGGCCGCCAACGCCCTCACCGAGCTCGGCGTCGAGAAGGGCGACCGGGTCGCCATCTACATGCCGATGATCCTCGAGACCGTGATCGCGATGCTGGCCTGCGCCCGGATCGGCGCGCCGCACACCGTGGTCTTCGGCGGCTTCTCCGCCGACGCGCTCGCCACCCGCGTCGTCGACTGCGGCGTGAAGGTGATCATCACCGCCGACGGTGGCTACCGGCGCGGCGCGCCAGCGGCGCTCAAGCCGGCCGTGGACGAGGCGTGCGCGAAGACCAAGAGCGACGGCCACACCGTCGACAAGGTGCTGGTGGTCAGGCGCACCGGCCAGGACGTCGACTGGAACGACGAGGTGGCGACGTCTGGTGGCACGACACCGTGGACCAGGCGTCGAGCGACCACGAGTGCGAGTTCTTCGACTCCGAGCACCCGCTCTACGTCATGTACACCTCCGGCTCGACCGGCAAGCCCAAGGGCATCCTGCACACGACCGGTGGCTACCTGACCGGCGCGGCGTACACGCACTGGGCGGTCTTCGACCTCAAACCGGAGACCGACGTCTACTGGTGCACCGCCGACGTCGGCTGGGTCACCGGGCACAGCTACCTCGTCTACGGACCGCTCGCCAACGCCACCACCGGCGTCATCTACGAGGGCACGCCGGACACGCCCGAGAAGGGCCGCTGGTGGAAGATCGTGCAGGACTACAAGGTCTCGATCTTCTACACCGCGCCCACCGCGATCCGGTCGTTCATGAAGCAGGGCCAGGAGATCCCGGACAAGTACGACATGTCCTCGTTGCGGGTGCTCGGCTCGGTCGGTGAGCCGATCAACCCCGAGGCCTACGTCTGGTACCGCCACGTCATCGGCGGCGACCGCACCCCGGTGGTCGACACCTGGTGGCAGACCGAGACCGGCGCGATCATGATCAGCCCGCTGCCCGGCGTCACCGCGGGCAAGCCGGGCTCGGCGATGATCCCGATCCCCGGTGTCTCCGCCGACGTCGTCACCGAGGAGGGCGAGTCGGTCCCCAACGGCTCCGGCGGCTACCTCGTGCTCACCGAACCGTGGCCCTCGATGCTCCGGACGATCTGGGGCGACGACGACCGGTTCCGGGAGACCTACTGGTCGAAGTACAAGAAGCAGGGGTGGTACTTCGCAGGCGACGGCGCCAAGAAGGACAGCGACGGCGACCTGTGGGTGCTCGGCCGGGTCGACGACGTCATGAACGTCTCCGGCCACCGGCTCTCCACCACCGAGATCGAGTCCGCGCTGGTCTCGCACCCGAAGGTGGCCGAGGCCGCGGTCGTCGGCGCCAAGGACGAGGACACCGGCCAGGCCGTGGTCGCGTTCGTGATCCTGCGCGACGAGGCGGGCGACGGCGGCGAGGACATCGTCGCCGACCTGCGCAAGCATGTCCGCAAGGAGATCGGCCCGATCGCCACACCGCGCCAGATCATGATCGTGCCCGAGCTGCCCAAGACCCGCTCGGGCAAGATCATGCGCCGCCTGCTCCGCGACGTGGCCGAGAACCGCGAGGTCGGCGACGTCACCACGCTCGCCGACAGCTCGGTGATGGACCTGATCTCCGAGGGGATCAACTCGGGCAAGGCAGAGGACTGACGTACGCCGAGCCGGGGTTACTGCTCGTCAGCAACCCCGGGTGGGCGCTTCATGACCCCGCCCTCGACCAGCTTCTGGCGCGCCTTGACGAGCTTGTAGACCCAGATCGCCACCACCGCGACGACGCCGGTGTCGTCGACGAGGCCGAGCGGGCCGAGCAGTGCCTCGGGGACGACGTCGACCGGCAGGGCCAGGTAGGCGAGCGCACCGAGCATCGCGACCAGGCCGCGCGGCGGGATCTTGAACCGCCACATCAGGAACGCGATCAGGGCCAGGCCGGCGACGACCAGCACGCCGAGGGTGATCAGCACCGCTCGCAGCACGTCGTCCACCATCACAGTGTTGCCGACGCGAGAAGCCTCGAAACGGGGTCGACCGGGGCTCCCCCCGAAGCCCCGGTCCGTTGACACCGTAAGCGGGCACCCTTCACGTACCGGGGACGAGACCTGTGAACCCCGGGGTTTTGCCGTTCCGGTTGCGGTCCGGTCCGGACCAACTCACCCTCGATCGCATGCCGCCGCACCGAACCAGCGCCCGACCGCCGGCCGAGGACAGCTTCTCGGCCGTGCTCGGTCGGGCCATCGAGGTGCGCGGGATCTCGCTGCTGGCCCTGCAGCGCCGGCTGGCGGACCGAGGCCACCGGGTCAGCGCGGGCACCCTGAGCTACTGGCGATCCGGGCAGCGGCTGCCCGAGAAGCCGACCTCCCTCGACGCGGTCACGGAGATCGAGGACCTGCTCGGCCTCGACCCCGGCACCCTGCACGGCCGCATCGGCCCGTCCCGCCGACCCGGTCCGCCGCTGCCCCAGGTCGCGGCAGGCGCCGCCGCGCCCGCCGACGTCCCGGTGCAGGAGGCCCTGCGCGAGCTGGGTCTCGCGGACGCGGGTCAGGAGCTGCAGGACATCACGCTGCACATCACGGTGGACGTCGACGCCGAGCGCCAGATGACCCGGCAGACGGTCCGCACGATGCTGCGCGCGACGGCCAGCGGGGCACAGCGGTGGTACCACGTGATCTTCGCCGAGCAGCCCGTCCCCGAGCCGCTCTTCCTGGAGCAGGTCGTCGGCGCCCGCGTCGGCGCGACCGTCGACCGGCCCGAGGTCGGTCTGGTCGCCTCGGAGCTGGTGCTGCCCCGGCCGCTCGAGGTCGGCGAGACAGCGATCATCGAGACCACAACCCGGCTCGTCGACCTGGGCGGCCGGGACACGACGTACTTCCACCACATCGACCGGCGGATGTCCGAGGTCGTGATCTGGGTGCGGTTCGACGCCGCGGCGCTGCCCACGCGCTGCGTGCAGACCGTGCAGCCGATGAAGCGACCCGCCGTCGAGACGCCGGTGCATCTGGCCGGGCTCGACACCGTCCACGTGGCGGCGCGGTCGTTCGGACCGGGCAGCGTCGGGCTCACGTGGGAGTGGTGAATCGGGAGTAGGGTCGACGGCGGTGCGCCGGGAAGTCTGGTCGGCAGTCCTCAGCCGTGCCCACCGGAGCCGCCATGAACGAGAAGCCCGCCTCCCGCGGTCGCCTGTTCGCGCCGGCGTCGTTCCTCGAGAACTCACGGGTCGCCGAGGTACTGCGAGCCGAGACGGTCGGCGGCATGCTGCTCATGCTGGGCGCGGTCATCGCGCTCGTGTGGGCGAACTCGCCCTGGTCGTCGGCGTACGAGGACCTGAGCGACTTCGCGGTGGGCCCGCACGTGCTGCACCTCCACCTGAGCCTGGAGGCGTGGGCCGCCGACGGACTGCTGGCGATCTTCTTCTTCGTGGCCGGGCTCGAGCTCAAGCGTGAGTTCGTGGCCGGTGAGCTCAGCGACCCACGCCGGGCGGCCCTGCCGGTGGCCGCCGCGGTCGGCGGGATGATCGTGCCGGCCCTGGTCTACGTCGCGGTGAACGCCGGTGACGACACGCTGAGTGGCTGGGCGATCCCCACCGCGACCGACATCGCGTTCGCGGTGGCCGTGCTCGCGCTGATCAGCTCGCACCTGCCCAGCGGGCTGCGCACCTTCCTCCTGACGCTGGCCGTGGTCGACGACCTGTTGGCGATCACGGTGATCGCGGTCTTCTACACCGACACCCTGCACATCGGTTACCTGGCACTGGCCCTGGTCCCGCTCGCGGTCTTCGGGTTCGTCGCCCACACCCGGACGCCCACGGCGCTTCTCCTGCTGCCGCTCGCGCTCGCGACCTGGGCGCTCGGTCCACGCGTCCGGGGTGCACGCGACGGTGGCCGGGGTGCTGCTCGCGTTCGCGGTCCCGGTACGCCGCGAGGCCCACGACGGCCGCGGGCTGGCCGAGCATCTCGAGCACCTGGTCCGGCCGATCTCGGCGGGGCTGGCAGTGCCGATCTTCGCGTTCTTCGCCGCCGGTGTGACGGTGGGCGGCCCGAGCGGGTTCGCGGACGCCCTCACCGACCCGGTGGCGGTCGGGATCGTGGCCGGGCTGCTGGTCGGGAAGTCGGTCGGGGTGTTCGGCTCGACCTGGCTGCTGGCCAGGTTCACCCGCGCCGACCTCGACGAGGGCCTGGCGTGGGTCGACGTGGTCGGCCTGTCACTGCTCGCGGGAATCGGTTTCACGGTCTCGCTGCTGATCGGCGAGCTCGCCTTCGAGCCCGGCAGCATGCACGAAGAGCACGTGAAGGTCGGCGTCCTCACCGGCTCGGTGCTCGCCGCGCTCGCGGCGGCCGTGGTGCTGGGTGCCCGCAACCGCACCTACCGGCTGATCGAGGAGCGCACGGATCGGTAGGGTCGGACCATGGCCAACGACGACACGGTGAGCAGCCGGACGCCGGTGCGCGCGCCGTCGCCCGACGACCCCACCATCGGGCGCCTCGTCGCCGACGCCAGCCGCGACATCTCGTCGCTGGTCACCAAGGAGATCGAGCTCGCCAAGTCCGAGCTGAAGGTCAGCGTCAAGGCCGGTGGTCTCGGCATCGGCCTGCTGGCGGGCGCGGCGTTCATCGCCGTACTCGGCATCATCATGCTGTCGTTCACGATCGTCTACTTCATCCACTGGGCCGGGCTCGCACTGCACTGGTCCTTCCTGATCGTCACCGTCTTCTGGTTCCTCCTGATGGCGCTGCTGGGGTTCATCGGCGTGAGGAAGCTCAAGCAGGTCGGCCCGCCCGAGAAGGCCATCGAGCAGGGCAGGGAGATCCCGAAGGCGCTCCGGGGCCAGAGCTGACGGGCGGGTCCTAGCCCGCGCACCCCTCGGTCGACTGCTCGGTGTCGCTGACGCTGCCCTCGTCGGCCGCGTCGCGGACCTGGTCGGCGGTGAGCGCGTAGCCGGTGTCGTCGTCGGTCACCGACGCCGCGAACACCACGCCGGCCACCTGCCCGGCCGAGTCGACGATCGGTCCGCCGGAGTTGCCGGGCCGGACCAGCCCGCGGATCGAGAAGACGTCGCGGATCACCGCTCCGTCGCCGTAGATGTCCGGCGAGCGCAGCGTCTGCTTGGCCCGGATCCGGGCGCTCTCGATGTCGAAGGGGCCGTCCTGTGGGTAGCCGAGGATCGCGACCGGGTCCTTCGGCTGTGCCGGCTCGCCGGGCAGCGTGAACGGCAGCACCGGGATCGCACCGCTGTCGAACTCGAGTACGGCGACGTCCAGGTCGGAGTCGTAGAAGACGACCCGCGCGTCCGTGGTGTCGTCGCCGACGACCACCTCCGGATCGTCGACACCGGCGACCACGTGGGCGTTGGTCATCAGCCTGTCCTCGGCGTAGACGAAGCCGGAACCCTCGATGCCACGGCCGCACGCGTTGGTGCCGCGCACCTTGAGCACGCTGCTGCCGGCCCGGGTCACGTCGGGGTCGCGGACCATCCGGCGGTCGCCCGGCGCCACGTCGACGATGCGCTCCGGCGAGAACGGCTCGAGGTAGCGGGGGAAGAAGCTGGTGCCGACCACGTCGTTGAACGCGTCGAGCAGACCGCCGGCGCGCTGCGGTAGCACCTCGTTGACCTTGGAGAGGACCATCGAGCTGCGCACCATCGGCGTCACCCCGTCGATCCGCGAGCCCGAGACCGCGACGCCGAGCGCCCAGGCGACGACGAGGACCGCACAGGCGCTGAGTGCGGCGCCGCCGATCGCGTCGATCGCACGCACCGGCTGCCAGGTGATCCGGTCGCGGATCTTGGCGCCGCCCCACTGCAGGAGACCCTGCCCGAGCGAGGCGGCCAGGATCACGATGAACAGCGCGCCCAGCGACACCAGCAGCGACGGGTCCGCGTCGCCCAGCGCGACCGGGGCCAGCCAGACGCCGAAGAGGCCGCCAAGGAGCAGGCCGGCGGTGGCGAAGGCGCCGGTGACGAAGCCCTGCCAGTAGCCGGAGACGGCGTACGCCACCACCAGCACCAGCAGCAGCCAGTCGAGGAGGTTCATCGGCGGCGCCGTTCCTCGAACTCGGTGTTGGGCTGGACGTCCTGGTTGAGCCGCCGGCCGACCAGCATGTACGGCGGCAGCTCCTGCTCCGGGGCGTCGGGGAGGTCCTCGATCCAGCCGAGGTACTCGAACAGGCGCAGGATCACACCGGCGGTGAACCCCCAGCAGATGACGTCGTGGGCGTCGCCGATGAGGAAGCCGGGGTTGCGCCAGCCCCCTGGCATCGTGACGTTGATGCGGTGCGTCGGGTCGGAGAGCTCGCTGATCGGCACCCTGTAGACCGCGTGCACCTCGTCCGCGGACACCGCGTGCACGGCGCTCGGCTCCCGCCACCAGGCCAGCACCGGCGTGACCGAGTAGTTGCTCGGCGGCAGCCACAGCGGCGGCAGCTCGGCGAAGACCTCGACCCCCTCGGGCCGCAGCCCGGTCTCCTCCTCCGCCTCCCGCAGGGCGGTCTGGCGGGGAGTCTCGCCCGGATCGACGGAGCCGCCGGGGAAGGAGACCTGGCCGGGGTGCGAGCGCATGGTGTGGCTGCGCTCGGTCAGCAGCAGGTCGGGACCGTGGGGGCCCTCGCCGAAGAGCATCAGCACCGCGCTGGCCCGGGGCTCCTCGTCCTCCGGCGGCATGAACCGGGTCAGGTCGTGGACGCTGACGGAGCGCGCGGCCTCCTCGACCGGCCGCAACCAGTCGGGAAGGCTGGTCACAGACTCACTCCGAGGTGCTCGCGGACCAGGTCGACGACCTGGTCCACGGAGTCGAGGCCGCCGGTCTCCTGGTAGGCGATCTGGCCCTTCTCGTCGACGAAGAACATCGTCGGCATGCCGCGGATCTTCGCGAACTCGTCGAACCCCTGGACGTCACCGCCCGGATCGGCCAGCGACGGGTAGGTCACCCCGCGCTTCCCGGCCTCCTCCAGCGCGCTTCCGGGGTACTGGTCCTGGAAGTCGACACCGATCACGGGCACCCGGTCGCCGTACTGGTCGTCGAAGGCCTGCAACGCCGGCATCTCCTCCTTGCAGGGCTGGCAGCCGGCGAACCAGAAGCTGAGCACCAGCGGGCCCTTCAGCGACGAGAGGTCGACGCTGGTGCCCCCACCGAGGCACGGCAGCGTGATCTCAGGGAGCGCGCCGCCGCCAGGACCCGGCACGCAGTCCTCCATGCCGATCTGGGCCTTGAGCTCGCGCAGGTCGGCGCTGTCCACGGTCACCTTGGAGGGGCCCGGACCGGGCACGAACTGGGTCTCGTCGTCGCAGCCGGCCAGCGCCGCCACGAGCAGCACGGCGGCGAGCACCGCGACTGCCTTGCTCACGCGCGACCCTCGGTGCGCAACAGCTTGGCAGCGGTCTCGGGGTCGGTCGGGCCGGCGCCGTACGACGGGCACCAGCGCGCCACCGGGCAGGCCCCGCAGGCCGGCTTCTGCGCGTGGCAGCAGCGCCGCCCGTGCCAGATCAGGTGGTGGCTGAGCAGCACCCAGTCCTTCTTGGGGAACAGCGCCCCGACGGCGTGCTCGGCCTTGACCGGGTCGGTCTCCTCGGTCCAGCCGAACCGGCGCGAGAGCCGGCCGAAGTGAGTGTCGACGGTGATGCCCGGGATGCCGAACGCGTTGCCGAGCACGACGTTCGCGGTCTTGCGGCCCACGCCGGGCAGCTCGACCAGGTCCTTGAGCCGGGGCGGCACCTCGCCGCCGTGCCGCTCGACGAGCGCCGCACTCAGCTTGAGCAGCGACTCGGTCTTGGCCCGGAAGAAGCCCAGGGGGCCGATGATCGCCTCGAGCTTCTCGCGCTCGGCGGCGGCCATCGCCCGCGCGTCGGGGTACGCCGCGAAGAGGGTCGGGCGGACGGCGTTGACCCGCTTGTCGGTGGTCTGCGCGCTCAGCACGGTGACGACCAGCAGCTCGAACGGGTTGTCGAAGTCGAGCTCGCAGCGGGCATCGGGATAGGTCTGCGCCGAGCATCCGGTCGATCTTGCGTGCGCGCCGGACCAGGCTGGTGCGGCTCTCGGCTTCGGGCACCCGGCAAATGTACGGGGCCGGGCCGACTCTCAGTCCTTCGGCGCCGGAGGCAGGATGCTGCCCAGCAGGTCGTAGATGCTGATCGCGCCGAGCAGCGCCGCCCCGCGCGTCCGTCCGTCCAGGACCGCGACCAGCGGAGAGCGGTTGGCGGCCATCATCGCCGCGATCTCGAGCACGGTGTCGTCGTCGTTGGCGACGGGGAGGACGGGCCGGTCCTTGGGCACCAGCTCCTTGACCGTGTGCTCGGACAGAGACGCGCACATGGAGTCGGCGAAGCCTTCGTCCAGCACTCTGGCCAGGGTCGGGTCGTCCTGGACGTAAGTAGGGATCATCACCCGCAGAACCTGGGACCCGGGCAGGACCGCCACCGGGTGGTCCTGCGCATCGACGACGATGAGGCCTGGCCGGTTGTGCTGTGTGAGCAGCCGCGCCGCCGTGAGCGCGTCGGTGTCCATGGTCACCGTCGGATAGGGCACGGCGAGGTCGCGGGCCTGCACGGGCGTCAGCGTACGTGGTGGGCGTTCGCGGCCGGACGCCCTCTAGGGTGGGGCCTGGTGTGCCGGGAAGTCTGGTCGGCGGTCCTGTCGTCGACCCGATCGGAGCCCCGGTGGACGCAGTCCTCGCCGTAGCCGTCTTCGCCGGCGCCTACATCTTCCTGGTCGCGGACCGGGTCCACCGGACCAAGGTCGCCCTGGTAGGCGCCGGCCTCATCCTCCTGCTGCACATCAGCGACGCCGAGTCGGCGTTCTTCAGCGAGACCAGCGGGATCGAGTGGAACGTCATCTTCCTGCTGCTCGGGATGATGGTGATCGTCTCTGTGCTCCGGCAGACAGGCATCTTCGAGTACGTCGCGATCTGGTGTGCCAAGCGATCCCGCGGCAAGCCTTACCGGCTGATGGTGATGCTGTGTGTCCTCACCGCCACCGCCTCCGCGCTGCTCGACAACGTCACCACGGTGCTCCTCATCGCTCCGGTGACGTTCCTCGTCTGCGACCGCCTCGGCCTCAACCCGGTCCCTTACCTCATCGCAGAGGTCATGGCCTCCAACATCGGCGGCGCCGCGACGCTGGTGGGTGATCCGCCCAACATCATCATCGCCAGCCGCGCCGACCTGTCCTTCAACGACTTCCTGGTGCACATGGCGCCTTGGGTCGTGGTGCTGATGGTGGTGTTCTGCCTGCTGTGTCGGGTGTTGTTCCGGTCGGCGTTCGTCTACGACGCCGAACGAGCCGAGTCCGTGATGGCGCTCAACGAGCGGGAGGCGATCAAGGACACCGGACTGCTGATCCGCTCGCTGCTCGTGCTGTCAGCGGTGGTGGCCGCCTTCGTCCTCCACCCGGTGCTCCACTACCAGCCGTCCGTCGTGGCGTTGCTCGGCGCGGGCCTGCTCGTGCTGGTGACGGACGTGTCAGTCGACGACGCCCTTCAGGAGGTCGAGTGGCCGACGCTCGTCTTCTTCGCCGGCCTCTTCATCATGGTCGGCGGGCTGGTGGAGACGGGAGTGATCGAGGACCTGTCCGCCAAGCTCGCCGAAGGGACCGACGGTCGGTTGGGGCTCGCCACCATGCTGCTGCTCGGCGGCTCCGGCGTGCTGTCGGCCGTCGTGGACAACATCCCCTACGTCGCCACGATGTCCCCCGTGGTCGCGGGTCTGGTCCCCACCATGCCCGGGAACAGCCAGGTGCTGTGGTGGTCACTCGCCTTCGGGGCCGACCTCGGTGGCAACGCGACCGCCATCGGGGCCTCGGCGAACGTGGTGATGCTCGGCCTTGCCGAGCGGGCCGGGCACCGCATCGGCTTCTGGGAGTTCACGAAGTACGGCCTCGTGGTCACGGCCGTGACCGTCGGGCTCACGGCGCCGTACCTCGCCCTCCGCTACCTCTGAAGGCTGTCAGCACACCACTCACCCGGGTCGGTAGTACCTGTGATCCATGCCACTGGATAGGATTCCGAGGGCTACGGGCCACGCGTGCCCGATGGCCTTGCTGCGACCAGCGGAGGAACCCGTGGACAACGACGTGCTTCGTCAAGCGCCGCTCTTCAGCGCGCTCGACGACGAGGCGGCGACCGCGCTGCGGTCCTCCATGGGCGAGACCAAGCTGCGCCGCGGCGACGTGCTCTTCCACGAGGGCGACTCGGGCGACAAGCTCTACGTCGTCCTCGACGGCAAGGTGAAGCTCGGCCGCACCTCCTCCGACGGCCGCGAGAACCTGCTGGCCATCCTCGGCCCCGGCCAGATGTTCGGCGAGCTCTCGCTCTTCGACCCCGGCCCGCGCTCGGCGACCGTCACCGCGGTCACCGACACGACGTTCGCGTCGCTCTCCCACGAGGACCTGCTCCGCTGGCTCGAGGGTCGCCCGGTGGTGGCCCGCGGCCTGCTCACCCAGCTCGCCGGCCGGCTCCGCAAGGCCAACGACGTCGTCGCCGACCTGGTCTTCTCCGACGTGCCCGGCCGGGTGGCCAAGGCACTCCTCGACCTCGCCGACCGCTTCGGCCGCACCGCCGACGACGGCGTGCACGTCCACCACGACCTCACCCAGGAGGAGCTCGCCCAGCTGGTGGGCGCCTCCCGCGAGACCGTCAACAAGGCGCTCGCCGACTTCGCCTCCCGCGGCTGGCTGCGGCTCGAGCCGCGCTCGGTCGTGATCATGGACGTCGAGCGGCTGGCGCGACGGGCCCGCTGACCGACTGCTACGAACGGTCGGCCAGGTAGGCCAGCTGGGCGCGGACCGACCACTCGGCCGCGCCCCAGAGCGACTCGTCGACGTCCTGGTAGACGATCTCGACGACCCGGCGGGGCAGGTGCTCGTCGTCGGCGTCCGGTACGGCGACCCCGAGCTGCGCCAGGGCGTCCTCGACCTGCTCGAGCCGCTGGCGGCGGTGGACGAGGTAGTGGTCCAGCGTGCCGAGCGCGTCGTCGAGGACGGGGCCGTGCGCCGGCCAGATGGTGGCGACCTCGCCCGATGCCGCGAGGGAGCGCATCCGCTCGATCGAGTCGAAGTAGGGGCCGAGCTGGCCGTCCGGGTAGGCGACCACCGTCGTCCCGCGGCCGAGCACCATGTCGCCGGAGAGCAGGGCCTGCTCGGCCGGCACCACGAACGAGATCGAGTCCGCGGTGTGGCCGGGAGTGGTGAGCACGCGCAGCTGCAGCCCGTCGACGTCGATCAGCTCGCCGTCGGCGAGCGGGTCGGCGTTGAAGCAGTACGCCGGGTCGAGGGCACGGACCGGGCAGCCCTTGCGGGTCGCGAGCTCGACCGCGACCTCGGAGTGGTCGAAGTGGTGGTGGGTCAGCAGCACCAGCGCGACGTCGCCGGTCTGCTCGTCGAGCTCGTCGACGTGGCCGTCCTCGATCGGGCCCGGGTCGATGACGACCGACCGGGAGGCACCCGGCTCGGTGAGGACCCAGCTGTTGGTGCCGTCGAGGGTCATCAGCCCGGGGTTCGGCGCGAGCAGGCAGCGAGCCCGCTCGCCGAACGTCCCGCCGGCCCAGGCGTCGCTCATGACCCGGTGCGGGACGCGAGCAAGGAGCGCAGGTGCTCGGGGACGGACAGCGTCCACCCCTCCCCCAGCGCCTCCAGGCCGGGGGTGTGCATCTCGACGGTCCGATCGTGCGCGGCGTCGACCACCTCGGCGGGGCCGGCGTACTGCGCGACCTCGAGCGAGGTGAGGTACGTCGGCGGCATCATCAGCATCTCGCCGCGCTCGGCCATCGCCAGTGCCTCGACGACCGGCAGCCAGGTGACCTCGGACGACTCCGAGGACACGTCGCGGGTGCGCTGCCCCTCGGGCAGGAGCGCCACGAAGAACCAGGTCCGGTAGCGCTTCGGCTCGAAGACCGGGGTCAGCCAGGCGGCCCACACACCGAGCAGGTCGGTGCGGAGCACCAGACCGCGGCGGGTGAGGAAGTCGGTCATCGCCAGCTCACGGGACTCCAGGGCGACCCGGTCGGCCTCCCAGTCCTCGCCGGTGGTGTCGGCGACCACCTCGTCACCGTGCGGCCCCGCCAGCAGCACGCCCGACTCCTCGAACGTCTCGCGGACCGCGGCGCAGACCAGCGCCCGCGCCATCTCCTCGTCACAGCCGAGCCGCTTCGCCCAGTCCGCCAGGCTCCGGACCGGCCCACGCAACGTCCGCGTCGAAGTCCCGCGGGTCCACTCCGCCGCCGGGATAGACGCACATGCCGCCGGCGAACTCCATCGAGACCTGGCGGCGCAGGTAGTAGACCGCCGGCCCCTGGTCAGAGGCCCGCAGCAGGATCACCGTCGCGGCGTCCCGCGGCTCGACCGGCTCACGGCCTCCGTCGGCGTACTCGCGCGCGACCTCGACCAGGTGATCCGGCAGCGCGACCGGCGGGATCGGGATCTTCATGCCTTTGCCGGGCGTGAGTCGGTATGGGGCTCGGCGCCGTCGGCCCAACCCACGTAAGCGCGAGTGCAGCGAGCGGTTTCGTGGGGTGTTTTCACAATGCGACGATGACCTCGACCTCGACCGGGGCGTCCAGCGGCAGCGCGGCCACCCCGACCGCCGACCGGGCATGCACGCCTGCGTCACCGAAGACGGTGCCGAGCAGCTCCGACGCCCCGTTGGCGACCTTCGCCTGGGCGGTGAAGTCGGGCGAGGACGCCACGAAGACGACGACCTTCACGACCCGCTTCACCAGCGACAGGTCCCCGATCTCGGCGTTGATCGCCGCGATCGCGTTGAGTGCGCACTGCTGCGCGCAGGCGTAGGCCTCCTCTTCGGTGACCTGGCTGCCGACCTTGCCGGTCGCCAGCAGCTCACCCGAGCGCATCGGGAGCTGACCGGACGTGAAGACCTGGTCGCCGCTGCGCACCGCAGGGACGTACACCGCCACCGGCTTGGGGACATCGGGGATCGCGAGACCGAGCTCGGCCAGCCGCTCCTCGGGAGTGCTCATGAGGCGAGCGGCCGCTTGAAGTAGCCGACCAGGTTCTCCGGGTTCATGCCCGGCGCGATCTGCACGAGCTCCCAGCCATCGGCCCCGAAGTTGTCGAGGATCTGCTTGGCCGCGTGCGTGAGGATCGGCGCGGTGAGGTACTCCCACTTGGTCATGTCCGGCACCCTACTCGCGAGCGGCTGGGGTCATTTCCGGGGCATGAAGGCGCAGAACTCGTTGCCCTCCGGGTCGGCCAGGACGTGCCAGGAGATGTCGTCGTCGGGCTCGCGGAGCAAGGTCGCGCCGTGGTCGAGCAGCCGCTGGACGTCGTCCACGTCGACGTCCCAGTGGATGCGGTTCTTGACCGTCTTGGGCTCGGGGACCGTGACGAACACGAGGCTCTCGAACGGCAGCAGCGGCACCTGGTCGAGCCATGCCCAGCCCTTGTCCTGGTCGCCGCCGAGCTCGCCCCCGAGCACGCCCTGCCACCACCCCGCGACGGCGAACGGGTCGGCGCTGTCGATCACGAGCTCGTAGAGCTTGTAGGACGGCACCTCGTCACGGGTGAACACGCACAGCTCCCCGCCCTCGGGGTCGCGCAGGACGTCCCAGCGGAACGACTCCAGGTCCTCCGGCGTCGCCCCGCGAGCCAGCACCTCGTCGGTGCCGGCCGCGTGCACGTCGATGTGCACGCGCTGCTTCACGGTGACCGGCTCGGGCACCTTGTTGATCCAGGCCCCGTGCTGCTCGGTCGGGCCAGTCAGGTGGGTCACCCGGCCGGCACCGTCGGGGTCGGCCTTCAGCCCGAGCGTGGCCTGCCAGAACGTCGCCATCACCGCCGGGTCGACGGCGTCGATGCACAGGTCCTTGTAGGTGGCTATCGGCATCCCACCAACCTAGGACCGGGCGCCGACGATGGTCGCGTCAGCCCGAGATGAGCTGGGGCTCGGTCTTCTCTCGGACCTCGTCCTCGGTGACCCCGGGCGCCAGCTCCACCAGAACCAGCCCCTCGGGGGTCACATCCAGGACGCACAGGTCGGTGATGATCCGCTGCACCACGCCGCGGCCGGTGTAGGGCAGCGAGCACTCGTTGACGATCTTGTAGGTGCCGTCCTTGGCGGTGTGCTCCATCAGCACGATCACCCGCTTGGCGCCGTGCACCAGGTCCATGGCGCCGCCCATCCCCTTGACCATCTTCCCGGGGATCATCCAGTTGGCGATGTCGCCGGCCGCCGAGACCTGCATGGCGCCGAGGATCGCGGCGTCGATCTTGCCGCCGCGGATCATCCCGAACGACGTCGCGGAGTCGAAGAACGAGGCCCCGCGGCGCAGCGTGACGGTCTCCTTGCCGGCGTTGATCAGGTCGGCGTCCTCCTCGCCCTCGACGGGGTACGGGCCGACGCCGAGGATGCCGTTCTCGGACTGGAGCACCAGCTCGACCCCGTCGTCGACGTAGTTGGGCACCAGTGTCGGCAGCCCGATCCCGAGATTGACGTAGGAGCCGTCGGTCAGCTCGGACGCCGCGCGGGCAGCCATCTCCTCACGAGTCCAGCTCATCGGGCGCGCACCGTCCTCTTCTCGATCCGCTTGTCCGCGGCCTGCTCCGGGGTCAGCGGCACCACCCGCTGCACGAAGACGCCGGGCGTGTGCACCTCGTTGGGGTCGAGCTCACCCGGCTCGACGAGCTCCTCGACCTCCGCGATGGTGACCCGTCCGCACATCGCGGCGAGCGGGTTGAAGTTCCGCGCGGAGTCCCGGTAGACGAGGTTGCCGTGCCGGTCGCCCTTCGCGGCCCGCACCAGCCCGAAGTCGGCCACGATCGCCTCCTCCAGCACGAACTCCTTGGGACCGTCCTTGGTCTCGAAGGTCCGGGTGTCCTTCGGGGGGCTCGCCAGGACCACGTTGCCGTCCGCGTCGTAGCGCCACGGCAGCCCGCCCTCGGCCACCTGGGTGCCGCCACCGGTGGCGGTGTAGAACGCCGCGATCCCCGAGCCGCCGGCGCGCATCCGCTCGGCCAGCGTCCCCTGCGGGGTCAGCTCGACCTCGAGCTCACCGGAGAGGTACTGGCGCGCGAACTCCTGGTTCTCACCGACGTACGACGCCACCATCCGCCGCAGCCGACCGGCACCGAGCAGCAGCCCCAGCCCCCAGTCGTCCACCCCGGCGTTGTTCGACACCGCCTCGAGGTCCTTCGTGCCGGCCTCCAGCACCGCCGCGATCAGCACCGAGGGGATCCCGCACAACCCGAAGCCCCCGACCGAGATCGTCGCCCCGTCCGCGATGTCGGCCACTGCCTCGCTCGCCGACGAAACCACCTTGTCCATGGCCCGATCCAACCACCTTCCAGTCGCTCTTGGCGCCTACCCTCGGCGAGGTGAAGAAGACCCTCGTCGCCGCTCTGACCGTCGCGGCCGTCCTGGCCCCGCACGCGGCCGAAGCCAAGCAGGCGCCGGCACTGGCGGTGGCCTCGAGCCTCGACCCGGCTGATCCGCAGGCGGTGCCGACCGGCAGTGACACCGAGAGCATCCAGTTCAAGGTCAACACGACGGAGGCGGCATCGGTCACCGCGACCGCGTCCGGCACCGGCCTCACGATCAGCGACCCCAACCAGGTGCTGGCCGTCACCTCGGAGAAGTACTTCTCGTTCCACGTCGCTGCCAGCACGCCCGGGTTCCATGCGCTGACCGTCACCGTCTCGGCGACGGGCGCCATCCCGCAGCAGGTGACCCTTCCCTACGTCTGGGCCGCCGGCTCCCCCGCCTTCCCGAGCACCGGGTCCCTGGCCGGTCGCAGCTACGGCTGGCAGGGCTCGACGCAGGTCGCGGGCCTCGAGAGCTCGATCCGGGACACCGGGATGGTCAGCTTCGTCTCACCCACGCTGGCCTACCTCGGTCTGCCGCCCGCCGGACGACCGAAGTGCAAAGCACCGGGCAAGGGATGCGTCCCCTACGCCTACGACGCGTCGACCGGTCTCGTGCAGGTCGGCACCGGGATCGTGGGACGGGTGGTCGGTGACGGCCTGCGCACCGACGGCTTCGTTCCTGCCGACGAGCAGCTCAGCGAGCACTTCGCCTACGAGATCTTCACCCGTCCGCTGCTCTTCACGAAGGCGGGCTCCCGGTTCGAGGGCACCTGGCGCTACCTGGACGATCACTACCCGGTCGGCCTCGTCTACGAGTCGGTCACCTTCCACAAGAACGGCACCTACGCCCTGGCCTACGCGGTGGACACCGGAAAGACCAAGAGGCTGTCCGGCACCTACCGGATCGGCAAGCGCGGCAAGATCACGTTCAGGGCGAAGGGAAAGGTGGCCCAGATCGGCACCCTCGCCGCCGTCTGCGCGAAGCTCGACAAGCCCAGGCCGGCTTCCCTCGGCTTCTGGCTGATCCTCAGCGGCCCGAACGGCAAGCGCCCCGACGGCAACCTGCTGCTCAGGAAGTAGCTCTTCGGCACGCCTGCCGCTTCCCGTGGGCACCGCCTACAGTTCCAGCCGTGAGCTCCGACTGGTCCCGGGTGCGGCTGCACGTGGTGACCGGCAAGGGAGGCACCGGCAAGTCGACCGTCGCCGCGGCGCTCGCGCTGGCGCTGGCGTCGCAGGGCAAGGACGTGCTGCTGTGCGAGGTCGAGGGACGGCAGGGCATCGCCCGGATGTTCGACGTCGACCCGTTGCCGTACGCCGAACGCCGGATCGCGACGGGCGTCCGGACCAACGGCCCGCCCGGGGTGGTGCACGCGCTGCACATCGACGCCGAAGAGGCGCTCATGGAGTACCTGTCGATGTACTACCGGCTCGGCAGGGCCGGTCGGGCCCTGGACCGGTTCGGGGTCATCGAGTTCGCGACCACCATCGCCCCCGGCGTGCGCGACGTGCTGCTCACGGGGAAGGTCTACGAGGCGGTGCAGCGCAACAGCCGCAACAAGCGGGCGATCGAGTACGACGCCGTCGTGCTCGACGCGCCGCCGACCGGCCGGATCACGCCGTTCCTCAACGTCAGCGACGAGCTGGCCGGACTGGCCAAGGTCGGGCCGATCAGGAGGCAGGCCGAC
The DNA here is from genome assembly GCA_963734355.1 of uncultured Actinomycetota bacterium. Lineage (GTDB taxonomy): Bacteria > Actinomycetota > Actinomycetes > Propionibacteriales > Nocardioidaceae > Nocardioides. The sequence goes on along the minus strand of CAVTHU010000042.1, from coordinate 124,485 downwards.
ACGATGATGACGCTGTTCCGCTCGCCCCGGACGGCCGTGCACTTCGTCACCGTGCTCGAGGAGATGCCGGTCCAGGAGACCGCCGACGGGATCGCACACCTGCGCGAGGCGGGTCTGCCCGTCGGCGGCGTGGTCGTCAACCAGGTCCGCCCGCGCGACCTGCGGGTCAAGGACGTCGCCGCGGCGCGCAAGGGCGAGCTGGACCGGACCGCGATCGGCGCCGACCTGGTCACCGCCGGCGTGGACGTGTCGGACGACCTGCTGGACGGGCTGCTCGACGAGGCACGGGACCACGCGATCCGCAGGGCGCTGGAGGATGCCCAGCGCAAGCTGGTCAAGGCGATGGGCGTGCCGACGTACGAGCTCCCCCGGCTGGCCGCCGGCATCGACATGGGCGGCCTCTACGAGCTGGCCGGTGGCCTCCGCGACCAGGGGATGTCATGACGCGGGCTCATCCTCGAGTGGGCCCGCTCGTGGCGCGCACCACGGTGGCGGCGCTCGACGTCGACGCGCTGATCGACGACCCGGGCACCGGCATCATCGTCTGCTGCGGCTCGGGCGGCGTCGGCAAGACCACCACGTCCGCCGCGCTCGCGCTCCGGGCCGCCGAGCGGGGCCGCAGGGTCGTGGTGCTCACCATCGACCCGGCTCGGCGGCTGGCGCAGTCGATGGGCATCGAGGCGCTCGACAACACCCCGCGGCCGGTCACGGGCGTCGGCGGCGCCGGCTCGCTCGACGCGATGATGCTCGACATGAAGCGGACCTTCGACGAGGTGGTGGAGGCGCAGGCCACCCCGGAGAAGGCGAAGCAGATCCTCGACAACCCGTTCTACATCGCGTTGTCGTCGTCGTTCGCCGGGACGCAGGAGTACATGGCGATGGAGAAGCTCGGCCAGCTCCAGCGCGACGCCAGCGTGGCCGACAGCTACGACCTGATCGTCGTCGACACGCCACCGTCGCGCTCGGCCCTGGACTTCCTCGACTCCCCCGAGCGGCTGTCGTCGTTCCTCGACGGCCGGTTCGTCAGGATGCTGCTCGCGCCGGCCCGTGGCCCGGCCCGGATCATGACCGCCGGCTTCGGGATGGTCACCGGCGCGCTGTCCAAGATCCTGGGCGGCCAGTTCCTCACCGACCTGCAGACCTTCGTCGCCGCGCTCGACACGGTCTTCGGCGGTTTTCGGGCCCGCGCCCAGCAGACCTACGCGCTCCTGCAGGCGCCCGGCACGGCGTTCCTCGTCGTGGCGGCTCCGGAGGCCGACGCGCTGCGTGAGGCGGCGTACTTCGTCGAGCGGCTCAGCGAGGACCGGATGCCGCTCGCCGGGTTGGTCGTGAACCGCGCCAGCCCGGCCGGGCAGGGATCGCTCTCGGCGGACGAGGCGATGGCGGCGTCCGCGCGGCTCCGGCGGGACGCGCCGTCGCCCACGGCCCCGCTCACCGCGGGGTTGCTGCGGCTGCACGCGGACCGGGAGCGGATGGTCGAGCGAGAAGCGGTGCTCCGAGAGCGGTTCGCGGCGGCGCACCCGAGCGTCGCGACGGCCGTCGTGCCCGCGCTGGCCGGCGACGTGCACGACCTCGACGGCCTCCGCTTGATCGGAGAGCTGCTCGCCGTCCAGGCGTCCTAGCGCTCCCCGGTCGGTGACCACGCCGTCCCCCAGTGGTCGTCCCTAGGGTCGCCTCGGGTCGAGCTGGGGCGAGTGCGGCCCACGTGGCGTGTGCAACACCGACACGCCCTCTCGGGGCGATTTCTCGGCTCCCCGCCGCCTGCGCCTCCACTTTTCGGCCTCCCCCCAGGGGGGCCAATGGTCCCGAATGACTAGTCATTTCGGGCTATGGAGGTTGAAGCGTTCACCCGTACTCGCCAACCCCCTTGAATTCGTAACTTTCTACCCACGGGGAGGGATCGCTCGGAGCCCCCCAGACAGGCACCCGACAACACAGCGGGGCACAGAATTTTCTCTCGGAGATGGCAGGGCAGAGAAATGTGGATCGAGGACTGGACCCCCAGCGCGGCGTGCCGGAAGGCGCAGCCCGACGAGCTCTTCGTCCGTGGTGCCGAGCAGAACAAGGCCAAGCAGCTGTGCACCGGGTGCCCGGTACGCACCGAGTGCCTCGCCGAGGCCCTCGACAACCAGATCGAGTGGGGCGTGTGGGGCGGCATGACTGAGCGGGAGCGCCGTGCGCTGCTGCGTCGCCGCCCGAACGCGTCCTGGCGGGCCGTGCTCGAGGCCGCCCGCGTCAAGGCAGAGCTGGAGTCGCAGGAAGTCTCCGCCTGAACCCCACGATTCATCCCCACAATTGAATATCCCCCACGGCTCCTGACTCGCGTCGGGACTCGCTCGCGGCCGGTTGACGCCTTTCCCTGAAGGCCTTCAACCGGCCGCCAGCAATTTCGGAGTCGTATGGGGTGCCTCACGTACCCTTGCGCCGTGTCCATGCCCCGCCAAGAGCGGCTCCCGGCGTATCGCGTGCTGTCCCACCTGGTGGTGATGGCCGCTGTCGCGGCGGTGCTCGGCGTGGTGGTCGCGGGGCTGGCGATCCCGTTCGCCGGCCTGGCCGGCATCGGCGCCCGCAACGTCGCGCGCACCATGGACAACCTGCCGGAGGAGCTGAAGACCGAGGACCTGGCGCAGCGGACCACGATCCTCGACGCGAACGGCAACCGGCTGGCCTCGCTCTACGACGAGAACCGGATCACGGTCCCGCTCAAGGGCATCTCGCGGAACATGGTCAAGGCCGTGGTCGCGATCGAGGACTACCGCTTCTACCAGCACGGCGCGCTCGACCTGAAGGGCACGCTGCGTGCGCTCATCACCAACCAGGCCAACAGCGGCGTGGTCCAGGGTGGCTCGTCGATCACCCAGCAGCTGGTCAAGCTGACCCTCATCAGCCAGGCCAAGACGAAGGCGGAGAAGCAGGCCGCCACCGACGAGACCTACGCGCGCAAGCTCAAGGAGCTCCGCTACGCGATCGCGCTGGAGCAGAGCCACTCCAAGGACTGGATCCTCGAGCGCTACCTGAACACGGCGTACTTCGGCGACGGGGCGTACGGCGTCCAGGCGGCGGCGAAGCACTACTTCGACGTCAACGCCCGCGACCTCAGCCTGCGCCAGTCCGCGCTGCTCGCCGGTCTGGTCAAGAACCCCTACGGCTACGACCCGACCAAGTTCCCCGACCGCGCGATCGAGCGGCGCGACGTCGTCCTGGACCGGATGGCCGAGCTCAACGTGGTCCCGCGCGACAAGGCCGAGAAGAACAAGCAGCGCGACCTCGGGCTCAACGTCCAGGAGGTCGACAACGGCTGCGTGAACTCGACGGCGCCGTTCTTCTGCGACTACGTGCTGACCTACCTCCTGCAGGACCCGCAGCTGGGCTCCACGCTGCAGGAGCGGAAGAACGTGCTCAAGAACGGCGGCCTGACGATCAAGACCACGATCGACATGACCGCACAGCAGGCCGCCGACAACGCGGTCGCTGCCCACGTGAACCCGACCGACGGTGCGATCGGCGCGCTGGCCATCGAGCAGCCCGGCACCGGCAACGTGCTCGCGCTGGCGCAGTCGCGGCAGATGGGCAACCGCAAGAAGCTGGGCGAGACCTACATCAACTTCACGGTGCCCAGGGAGTACGGCGGCGCCAACGGCTTCCAGCCCGGCTCGACGTTCAAGGTGTTCACGCTGGCCGCCGCACTCGGGCAGGGACTGCCGCTGACCACGCAGTTCGACTCGCCCTCCCCGATGACCTTCGACATGTCCGACTTCTCGAACTGCCCCGGTGAGGGCACGTTCGGCGGTGAGTACACCGCGAACAACTCGACCGGCACCGGTTGGTACAACATGTATTCCGGGACCCGGAACTCCGTCAACACCTTCTACCTCCAGCTGGAGGAGCTGACCGGAGTCTGCGCGCCGTGGGATCTGGCCAACCAGATGGGCGTGAAGCTCACCGACCCGGCGGCCGAGCGCTACCCGTCCTTCACCCTGGGCATCGCCGACGCCTCACCGCTCGAGATGGCCGAGGCCTATGCCACCTTCGCGGCCCGCGGCCTGCACTGCGCGTCGCGCCCGGTGACGCAGATCCTCGACTCCGCCGGCAACATCGTGAAGGACTACGCCTCGCAGTGCACCCAGGTCATGCAGCAGAACGTCGCCGACGCCGTGAGCAACGTGTTGCGCGGCGTGATCGAGGGCGGCTTCGCCTCGGCGCAGGCACTGCCGGTGGCAGCCGCCGGCAAGACCGGGACCACCCAGGAGCAGAAGGCGGTGTGGTTCTGCGGCTACACCGCTCACTACGCCGCCGCCGCCACGATCGCCGGCATCGATCCACTGGGACGTCCCGAGTCCCTCGTGGGCAAGACCGTCGACGGCATCCCCATCTACGAGGCGTCGGGCTCCGGCTTCGCTGCGCCGATCTGGGGTGACGCGCTCAAGGTGCTCACGGCCGGCCAGCCCTACGACGACTTCGTCTATCCCGTGGGCATCGAGGGCGTCGGCCAGACCGCTGCGAAGCCGCCGAAGCCGCCGAAGGGTCACGGGCACGGCGGTGGCCACGGCAACGGCCACGGCGGTGGCCGCCCCGGCCGCTGATCGCGGTCGCGCGACGCGCTCGTCAGCCCAGCTGGCGGCGTACTTCCGCGGCGACGACGCCACCGTCGGCCCGGCCCTTGACCTGGGGCTGGACGACGCCCATCACCTTGCCCATCGCCTTCATCCCCTCGCCGGCCGCGCCGGTCTGCTCGACGGCGGCGGTGACCAGCGCGACGATCTCGTCCTCGGAGAGCTGCTGAGGCAGGTAGTCGGCGATCACCACGGCCTCGGCGCGCTCCTTCTCGGCCATCTCGGCCCGACCGCCGTCGTCGAACGCGGTGGCCGCCTCGCGGCGCTTCTTGGCCTCGGTCGACAGGACCCCGATCACCTCGTCGTCGGTCAGCTCGCGGGCCTCCTTGCCGGACACCTCGGCGTTGGTGATCGAGGTCAGCACCATCCGCAGCGTCGACGAGCGGACCGTGTCGCGCCCCTTGATGGCGGCGGTGAGATCTGCGCGGAGCCGGTCCTTGAGCATGGCCATGCCCGTGATTGTGGCAGCCTTGAGGGATGGGCCTCACCCGAGCTTGTTGGCGGCGTCCTCGGCGCCGGCACGGTCGCGGGGGCCGGGCTGACGGCGTACGCCGCCTGGGAAGCGCGCCAGTACACGCTGCGCCGGGTCGAGGTGCCGCTGCTGCCCCCCGGCGCGCGACCGGTGCGGGTGCTGCACCTGAGCGACCTCCACCTCACGCCCGGTCAGCGGCGCAAGCAGGAGTGGGTGTCCGGGCTGTCGACCCTGCGGCCGGACCTGGTGATCGACACCGGAGACAACCTGGCGCACGCCGCGTCCGTGCCGGTGGTCCGTGACGCGCTCGGGCCGCTGCTCGACGCGCCGGGCGTCTTCGTCTTCGGCTCCAACGACTACTTCAGCCCGACGCTCCGAAACCCGCTGCGCTACCTGTTCCCCGACGACGGCACGCGGAACACCTCCTCGGCGAAGCTGCCGTGGCCCGAGCTGCGCGACGTCTTCACCGCCTCCGGCTGGGTCGACCTGACCAACCGGCGCGAGGTCGTGAAGGTCGGCGAGCTCTCCTTCGCCTTCGCCGGCGTGGACGACCCGCACCTGCGCTACGACCGGCTCGCGGAGGTCGCCGGACCGGCCGACGCGGGTGCCGACGTCCGGCTCGGCGTCGCCCACGCGCCGTACCTCCGGGTCCTCGACCAGTTCGCCGCCGACGGCTACGACGCGATCCTGGCCGGCCACACGCACGGCGGGCAGGTCTGCCTGCCCGGCGTCGGCGCGCTCACCACGAACTGCGACCTCGAGCCCGCGCGCGCCAAGGGGCTGCACCGGCACCCGGCCACGTCGCAGGACGGCGACCCGGGCTCCGCCTGGCTGCACGTCTCGGCCGGGATCGGCACCTCGCCGTACGCCCGGATCCGCGTGGCCTGCCGGCCGGAGGCCACCCTGCTCACCCTTGTCGCGCGGCCCCGCTAACCGATTGGGGAACGCCCCCGCTGCTCCGGTATGCTCCCGACCTTGTGAGCCCTGCTCACGTTCGGGCTGTGGCGCAGCTTGGTAGCGCGCCTCGTTCGGGACGAGGAGGCCGCAGGTTCAAATCCTGTCAGCCCGACTCTTCGATCGTTGGCTCCCGGTCGCTCTGCGGCCGGGAGCCTTCGTCATCGTGCGCGCATCTGCCGGACAGGCGGCCCGCGGACAGGGACACTGGCGCCGGGAGGTGTTGGCTGATGATGCTCGCGGACATTGTGGTGGACCAGCTGGTGTTCGTGCTGGGTGCGCCGGACGACGTGCTCGACCCGGACAGCGCCGTGGCCGCGCTGCAGGACGTCATGACGCGCCTGGCGGAGCTACCGACCACGGAGCGCGCGCCCGTGCGTCAGGTGGCAGAGGGCCGACTGGCCGAGGGGCAGCACCCGGCGGAGATCGAGGGCGCGCTGCGGGAGCTGGTCCTGCTGCTGGACGAGATCGAGGCGGCCTGAGGCCACCCGGCGGTCAGGTCAGACCGGCAGCTTGTCTTCGGTGTCCTTGGGCGCGTCGACGACCCTGCTGAACCGCTCCCAGGCGGCCTGGCGCGAGACGCCCAGGGCCTTGCCGATCTCCGCGTAGGAGATGTGCCGCTCGCGGATCCGGCCGACCCACATCCGCAGGTAGCGGTCCACCTGGCCCGCGGTCGCGGCGATCAAGGGCAGCCGGGCGAGCATGTCGGCGTCCGACATGGAGTCGTCGGTCCAGCCGATGACCCGCTGGCTGGCGTTCTCCGGCGCCGCGAAGGCCTCGAAGAACGACGTCAGGCACTCGGTGCACATGAGGGCACCAAGACCGGCGGCATACCGCGTGTCGTCGGTGCCGCGCTTACCGCAAAATGAGCATGACCAGGCGGTCGGCTCGAAGTCCATACAAGCCCCCCTTGGACGAACTCAGCAGTAGTGAGCCTAGCCAACCCGGTTGTCAATGCCCCATCGGGCATACGCACAAATGGACTGGTCCAGTCCGGAGTCATGGCCGTATTGGCAGCCGGAGCAGGGGCCGGGCGTCTGAGAGACTGCGCCCATGTCCGAGGATCGCGACCGGGACGCGCCGTCGCTGGAGCCCCCGTCGCTCTTCGGGCGCAAGCGCCGGAAGGCGCCGCCGCCCCCGTCGATCCGGTCGAACCGGTCGAACCGGTCGATCACGTCGAACCGGTCGCCCCCGTCGATCCGGTCGATCCCGTCGATCCGGTCGATCCGTCGCCCCGCCGACCCGGACACGATCTTCGACGACACCACCGAGCCGACCCCAGCCGCCGTTTCGCCGCTGACCCCGCCGCCTGCCCCGGAGCCACCGAGCGAGCCCGGGCCACCACGCGAGCCGTGGCTGACCGGCCGCCCGGCCGCGATCCTCACCGGACTGATCGTCGGGGGGCTCATCGTCGCCGCGACCGCCGGCTCGCTGCGCATCTGCACCGAGGTCAAGGGCACCTCCTCGTGCGGAGGGCAGGGTTTCTTCCTGCTGATGGCCATCCTTGCCGTCGCGGTGCTGATCGGCACCGCCCTGCTGCGTTTCGCGCAGGTGTCGGAGCCGGGCAGCACCAGCTTCCTGGCCGTTGGGCTGCTCAGCGTGGCGACGCTGCTGTTCCTCGTCGGGTCGATCTTCCAGTGGTGGATGGTGATCGTCATCCCGCTGGTGTCGATGGTGACGTTCCTGCTGGCCCACTGGGTCACCAGCAGCTACGCCGACGTGGCCGACGACGGGTCACTGCCCGAGCGCCAGCCCGAGCAGCACGACGTCCGGTGATCTAGTCAGCGCGACGCTGCGACGATCAGCTCGGCGATCTGGATGGTGTTGAGCGCCGCGCCCTTGCGGAGGTTGTCGCCCGACACGAAGAGTGCGAGGCCGCGGTTGTCCGGGACGCCGGGGTCCTGACGGATCCGGCCGACGTACGACGGGTCCCTGCCGGCCGCCAGCAGGGGCGTCGGGATGTCGGTGAGCTCCACGCCCGGTGCGCCGGTCAGCACCTCCCGCGCGCGGGCCGGAGTCAGCGGCCGCTCGAACTCGGCGTTGATCGCCAGCGAGTGGCCGGTGAAGACCGGCACCCGCACGCAGATGCCGGACACCGGGAGGTCCGGGATGCCGAGGATCTTGCGGGACTCGTTGCGGAGCTTGTGCTCCTCGTCGGTCTCCTCGAGCCCGTCGTCGACGATCGAGCCGGCCAGCGGGAGCACGTTGTAGGCGATGGTGCGCGCGTACTTCACCGGGTCGGGGAACGCGACCGCGTCGCCGTCGTAGGCCAGCTCCCGGGCCTTGTCCCCGGCCGCCGCAACCTGGGTGGCCAGCTCCTCGACGCCCGCCACGCCGGTGCCGGAGACGGCTTGGTACGTCGAGGCGATCAGCCGGATCAGCCGCGCCTCGTCGTGCAGCGCCTTGAGCGCCGGCATCGCGGCCATGGTGGTGCAGTTGGGGTTCGCGATGATGCCCTGGCCTGCCGCGATGACCGCCGCGGCGTCCTGCGGGTTCACCTCGGAGACCACCAGCGGGATGTCCGGGTCCTTGCGGAAGGCGCTGGAGTTGTCGACGACGATGACTCCCGCGTCGGCGTACTTCTGAGCGAGCGCGCGCGAGGTGGTCGCACCCGCGGAGAACAGCGCGATGTCGAGCCCGCTCGGGTCGGCCGTGGCCGCGTCCTCGACGGTGATGCTCTGCCCGCCACCGGACCCGGCGTACGGCAGGACGGTGCCGGCCGAGCGCTCGGACGCGAAGAACCGGAGGTCGCCGACCGGGAAGTCGCGCTCGGCCAGGATCTGGCGCATCGCGACGCCGACCTGGCCGGTGGCGCCGACGACGCCGACGTTGAAGGTGCGGTTGCTCATCGTCCGGTCCCTCCGTAGATGACGGCCTCGACCTCGTCGGCGTCGAGGTCGAAGGCGGAGTGGGTGGCGCGGACGGCGTCGTCGACCTGGCCCTCGTCCACGATCACCGAGATGCGGATCTCGGAGGTCGAGATCATCTCGATGTTCACCCCGGCGGCGGCCAGCGCCGAGAAGAACTTGGCCGTGATGCCCGGGTGCGAGCGCATGCCGGCGCCGATCAGCGAGACCTTGCCGATCTGGTCGTCGTAGAGGAGCTTCTCGTAGCCGACCTCGTTCTGGATCTTGGCCAGCGCGCCCATCGCGGTGTTGCCGTCGGCACGGGGCAGCGTGAACGAGATGTCGGTGAGGCCGGTCGCGGCGGCCGAGACGTTCTGGACGACCATGTCGAGGTTGACCTCGACCGAGGCCAGCGCCTCGAAGATCCGGGCGGCCTCGCCGACCTTGTCCGGAACGCCGACCACGGTGACCTTGGCCTCGCTCCGGTCGTGGGCGACTCCGGCGATGATGGCCTGTTCCACGGGTTCTTCTCCCTCGGAGACGGGGACGATCCAGGTGCCTTCCTTCTGGGAGAAGGAGGAGCGCACGTGGACCGGCATCTGGTAGCGGCGCGCGTACTCGACACACCGCAGGTGCAGGATCTTGGCCCCTGACGCCGCCATCTCCAGCATCTCCTCCACGGAGATGCGGTCGAGCTTGCGGGCGGTGGGGACGATGCGCGGGTCGGCGGTGAAGACACCGTCGACGTCGGAGTAGATCTCGCAGACCTCGGCGCCCAGCGCCGCGGCCAGCGCGACCGCGGTGGTGTCGGAGGCGCCGCGGCCCAGCGTCGTGATGTCCTTGGTGTCCTGGGAGACGCCCTGGAACCCGGCGACGATCGCGATCGCGCCGTCGCCGATCGCCTGCTCGATCCGGCCCGGCGTGATGTCGATGATCTTCGCCCTGCCGTGCGCCGAGTCGGTGATCACCCCCGCCTGGGAGCCGGTGAACGACTTGGCGGTGTGGCCCAGCGCGGCGATCGCCATCGCCACCAGCGCCATCGAGATCCGCTCGCCGCTGGTGAGCAGCATGTCGAGCTCGCGCGGCGGCGGCAGCGGCGTCACCTGCTCGGCGAGGTCGCGCAGCTCGTCGGTGGTGTCGCCCATGGCCGAGACCACGACGACGACGTCATGGCCCGCCTTGCGGGTGTTGACGATGCGCTGCGCCACGCGCTTGATGCCCGCGGCATCAGCGACGGACGAGCCACCGTACTTCTGGACGACGATTCCCACCCTGAAAGTCTAGGCGGGTGCGACGGGCGAGGCCGATTCCTTTCGCCCACGTGGACACGCGTCGCCACGAGGCAGGCGAGTGCCTGGAGCGAGCGCAGCGAGCCGTGCGAGCGAAGCGAGCGCGCCTCGTGATCGGCCCCGGTGGCCGTGACGACTGCGAAGCCCGCGAAGCGGAGCGAGCGTCGTCGTGGCCCCGGGCCGCGACGAGGCGAAGCTCGCGGCGGGCGAGCTCGCGGGGCCCGGGCCGAAGCTCACGAGGGTAATAGCCGGGCTCGCCCTCGTCCAACATCTCATTGGCGGCCGCGACGTCCTCGTCCTCGCCGGTGAACTCGGCGTCGAGCCGGTCGTGGGCGACCACCGACAGCAGCGCGTTGAGCGAGACCCCGGCCAGGTTGCCCCACGACGAGACGTAGGAGAACTGCCACCACCACAGGGCCTCGGCGATGTCGCCCTCGCGGTAGTGACGCAGCCCGGTCTCGAGGTCGCTGGCGATGCTGGTGAGGTCGTCGGAGAGCTGGCTCTCGACCACCCCCGGGACGTAGGGGTCGAAGACGTAGCTGTAGGTGTCGAGGTTGTCGAGCATCTCGGCCAGCCGGAGCCGCATGTCGTCGAGGTCGGACTCGGGGCCGACGTCGGGCTGGTACTTCTGGCGCGGCTCGAAGTCCCGCTGCGCGCCGAGGCGGGCGCCGGCCAGCGAGATCTGGCTGATCTCGAGCAGCAGCAGCGAGATCGACTGGCCGACGTCGCCTTCCCTCGCGATCTCGCGGAGGGCGAGGAGGAAGCTCGAGAAGGAGTCCGCCATGCTCTGGGCGAAGTCCTCCGTCTCGCTGGTCACGGCCTTCTCTTCGTTCACTGGGCGCTCCGCCTTCCCGCCAGGGCTCGTCCGAGGGTGACCTCGTCGGCGTACTCCAAGTCGCCGCCGACCGGCAACCCGCTGGCGAGCCGGGTGACGGAGAGGTCGAGGTCCTTCAACATACGGGTGAGGTAGGTAGCCGTCGCCTCACCCTCGAGGTTGGGATCGGTCGCGAGGATCAGCTCGGTGACCGTGCCGTCCGACAGCCGCATCATCAGCTCGCGGACGCGCAGCTGCTCCGGGCCGATGCCGTCGATGGGCGAGATGGCGCCGCCGAGCACGTGGTAGCGCCCCTTGAACTCGCGGGTCCGCTCGATCGCGACGACGTCCTTGTACTCCTCGACCACGCACAGGATGGTCTGGTCGCGCCGAGGGTCGCGGCAGATCCGGCACTGGTCGTCCTCGGAGACGTTGAAGCAGATCGAGCAGAACTTCACCCGTGCCTTGACCTCGATCAGGACGTCGGCCAGGCGGCGTACGTCGGCCTCCTCGGACTGGAGCAGGTGGAAGGCGATCCGCTGGGCGCTCTTCGGCCCGACGCCCGGCAGCCGGCCGAGCTCGTCGATGAGGTCCTGGACCACGCCTTCGTACATGGAGGGCCTCCTTCCGAGAACCCGAGCTGGCCCGGCTCCGCGGGCGGGCCGCCCATGCCTCCGGCAAGGGGGCCGAGGGCCTCGGTGGCCATCGCGTCGGCCTTGGCCTTCGCGTCGCGGTAGGCGGCGACGATCATGTCGCCGAGGTCGGACAGGGCGTCGGGGTCGGAGCCGTCGAAGCCGCCCGGCTTGACGTCGACCGAGGTCAGCTCGCCGACGCCGTTGACCTTCACGGTGACGGAGCCGACGCTGCCCTCGATCTCGGTGTCGTGCAGCCGCTGCTGGGCCTGGGCGAGCTGCTCCTGCATCTGCTGGGCCTGCTGGAGCAGCGCGTTCATGTCGAAGCCACCGGCTCCGAGCGCGTCGAAGGGGTTCTGGCCCTCGGTCATCGTGGTCCCTCTCGGTGTCTGGTCCGGGGAGTGGGTCATGAGTGCTTGATCTCCTCGATCTTGGACGCTCCCAGCTCGCGGGCGAGCAGGTCCTCGCCCCCGAGGTTGTCGGGGTCCTCGTCGAGGTCGTCACGGCTGACCTCCGCGTCCGCGACGGCCAGGTCGTCGTGGCGCGGCACCTCGGCACCCTTGGCCCGGGTCTGCTGGATCGCCTCGCGGGCGGCGGCTTTGGCGGCACTCGGGTCGGGCGCCGGGTCCGACGGCCCCTCGTCGGCCGCCCACGTGGGAGGTGCGTCGGGCGTCTCCGGCTTCGCCGTGGCGTCGGGGCCGGCCTCCGGAGCCGCCGTCGGCGGCGCGTCGGTGGCCGCCCTGGTGACGGTCGGCGCACCCTCGGGCTGGGCCCCCGGGTCGACGATGGTCTCGATCTTCCAGTCCGCACCCACGACGTCGATCGCGGCCTGGTGGACCACCTCCGAGCAGCCACTGGACTCGAAGCTGTCGCGGGCGCCGGCGTTGGCGAAGCCGAGGGTGAGCACGTTGCCGTCGAGGCCGACCACCTGGCAGTTCTGGGTCAGGTGGATCCACGCCATCCGGCGGCGGGCCTTGGTGGACTCGACGACGTCGGGCCAGAGGCGGCGTACGTCGACGAGCGAGAGGCCGGCCCCGCCGCGAGCCGCCGGTGCCGCCGCGGGCGGGGTGGGCTCGGCAGCCGGCTCCGGCGCCTCCGCGACCGGCTCCGGCTCGGGGACGGGAGTGCCGACGGCGGTGGGCATGGCGGGGGTGGGTCGGTCCTGGGCGGGCGCCGGGGCCGCCGCCGGCGCAGGGGCCGGCGCTGACGCCGCAGCGGTGGGCGTGCCCGTGATCGAGGCCCGCCGCTCGAGCCGGTCGAGCCGCGCGGCGATCCCCTGGGTGGTGTGGTCGGCTCCGGGCAGCAGCACGCGGGCGCAGAGCAGCTCGAGCAGCAGCCTCGGTGCGGTGGCGCCGCGCATCTCGGTGAGTCCGGTGGCGAGGATGTCGGCGGCCCGGCTCAGGTCGGTGGCGCCGAACCGCGCCGCCTGCGCGACCAGCCGCTCGCCCTGGTCTTCGGAGACGTCGATGAGGCCGCTCGCGGTCGCGCCGGGGACCGCGGCCACGATGACGAGGTCACGCAGCCGGCGCAGGAGGTCCTCGGTGAACCGGCGCGGGTCCTGGCCGGACTCGATCACCTTGTCGACGACGCCGAAGACGGCCGCTCCGTCACCTGCGGCGAACGCGTCGACCACCTCGTCGAGCAACGAGTCGGGGGTGTAGCCCAGCAGCCCCGCCGCGAGCTCGTGGGTGACCCCGGCGGGGCCGGCCCCGCCGATCAGCTGGTCGAGCACCGAGAGGGAGTCGCGGGCCGAACCACCGCCCGCGCGCACCACGAGCGGCAGCGCCGCGGGCTCGACGGCCACGCCCTCCTTCTCGGAGAGCTCGGACAGGTAGGAGGACATCAGCCGCGGCGGGATCAGCCGGAACGGGTAGTGGTGGGTGCGCGAGCGGATGGTCGGGATGACCTTCTCGGGCTCGGTGGTCGCGAAGATGAAGCGCAGGTGCTCGGGCGGCTCCTCGACCAGCTTGAGCAGCGCGTTGAAGCCCTGGGTCGAGACCATGTGGGCCTCGTCGATGATGTAGACCTTGTAGCGGCTCTTCACCGGCGCGAAGAACGCCTTCTCCCGCAGGTCACGCGCGTCGTCGACGCCGCCGTGCGACGCCGCGTCGATCTCGATGACGTCGATCGACCCCGGGCCGCCGCGGGCCAGGTCGCGGCAGCTGTCGCACTCGCCGCACGGGTCGGCGACCGGAGCCTTCTCGCAGTTGAGGGCCCGCGCCAGGATCCGGGCGCTCGTGGTCTTGCCGCACCCGCGCGGCCCGCTGAAGAGGTAGGCGTGGTTGACCCGGTTGCCGGCCAGCGCGGCGCGCAGCGGCTCCGTGACGTGCTCCTGTCCGATGACCTCGGCGAAGGTCTCCGGCCGGTAGCGGCGATAGAGAGCGAGAGGGGACTCCATTTGCCCTGAACCCTAGTTGGCGGCATCGACACTCGAAAGGCGGCCGGTGGGGCTAGTACCAGCCGTAGGCGCGGAGCTGCTCCTCGCTCAGCCCCAGGGCGTGTCCGACCTCGTGGCCGAGCACCTTGAGCACCCGTGGGGCCACCTCGTCCGCGTTCCGGCAGACCCGCAGGATCGGCAGCCGGTAGAGCGTGATGACGTCGGGCAGCGAGCCGGGAACCCGGCCCCCGGCCCGGGTGTGGGCGATGCCGCGGAACGTCCCGAGCAGGAGCTGCCCCGGCGTCACGTCCTCCGGCTCCGGCTGTTCGCGCACGACCACCGCGATGTGGGCGACGAGCGCGGCCGCTTCGTCGGGGAGCTGGTCGAGAGCGTTGCGCACCAGCTCGTCGAAGGCGTCCGGTGGGATCTCGGCGGGGTTCACTCCTCGATCCTGCCCGGCAGGACATGAACGGACATGAAGAGGCCCCCCGCGTACCCGGCAGAGCTTGCCGACCCTTGCTGCCTTCCGGCCCTGGGGGAGTTGAGCTAGGTGCCGCCACACGGGGGGTTGCGACGAGTGTAGGTGAGCCCTCGGTGACGCTCCAACGTGGCGGAGACGATTGGGAGGCCTCCGCGAGCGGCCGGTACTCTCCTCGGCGGAGGATTCGCCTAGTGGCCTATGGCGCTCGCTTGGAAAGCGGGTTGGGTTAACAGCCCTCGCGGGTTCGAATCCCGCATCCTCCGCCATCCCATTCGGCGCTCTCTGTAATCCCGGCATCCTCCGTCGATCAGGTCGCGGCCGGACAGGTCTCCTCGTAGGGCCGATCCCCGAAGCTCTCCTGCCACTCGACCTGGGTCAGGTCCCGCCCGGCCAGTCGACAGGCGAACTCGAGGGCGTGGTCGAGCGAGGTGTCCCAGACGTAGACGCCCGCGAAGGGGCTGACGATGACTGCGCTGCGGCCGTCGGCTGCGAAGTCCGCGGTGGCCGTGGCCCGCACCGGCATCACCACCGTGCCCAACAGCTCACCGGTCGTGGCGTCCCACAGGCTCACGCTGCCGTCGCGGGCACCGGTCACGCAGCAGTGATCCGTCCGGCGAGTACGACACGGACCAGCCGGCGCCTTGGTGGCCGACGACCGGCGAGCGCAACGGTTCGCCTGAGACCAGGTCGATGACGACCACCTCACCCGCCTTGCCGACGATGCCGGCGTGGTGACCATCGGGAGACCGCGCGAACCAGTCGGGGTCGAAGCCCACGTCACCCTCGTTGACCGTCTCGCCGGTGAGCAGGTCCATGAGCAGCCACGCCTGGCTGGGATGCTCGAAGGTCTGGTCGGGCTGGTACCCCGGCGTGAAGAAGAGCGCGGTGCGGTTGTCCGATCCCAGGAGGCCCCCTGAACCCGTGCCCTCGAGCTGGACATCGGCCGTCACCGGCTCGAGGGTCCGCGCGTCCAGCAGGCTGACCCGACCTGTCTTGTCCGTGACCGAGACCAGGGCGTCGTCCTGGCTGAAGGCGACACCGATCAGCTCCGGTCGGGTGAAGCTCCGCTCGACCACGACGTCGCCGGTCATCGGATCCCAGATCCACAGGAACCGCGCTGCCGGCAGCATCGACTCCGACCGTCGCATATCGATCGCCCGCGTGGTTCCACGCACCGGGCTGGAGCTCCAGGCCATCCGCGACGACTCGAGTCCAGGCGCCGGTCGACAGGTCGAGGAAGCGCAGCCCGAAGATGCCCCAGTTGTCGGCCACGAACCGCCCACCGGGTGAGGGCGACGCGGTCGACACGAAGTCATGGTCCGCCGCTCGACCACCATCGAGACGAAGCGGCGCTGGCCCCGAAGGTCCCACTCGCGGACCGCTCGATCCGATCCTCCGGAGTACAGCGTCGCGTCGTCGGGGCTGAAGGCCAGCGCCTGGGAGTCCCCGTCGCCCAGTTGCAAGCCGCTCGAGAGATCTCGCCGTTGGAGACGTCCCACACGATCGTCGGTCCGGTCGGCCGACGTCGACGCCAGCTTGGTTCCGTCCGCGGAGAAGCGAACGGCCAGCACAGCCTCGGCATGCCCGTGGAGCACCCGTCGGACCTTGCCTGACGCGGCATCGACGAGGAGCAGGCGGTCCGGCTCCACGGCCATGGCCAGCAAGCTGCCGTCCGGGCTCAGGTCGAAGAAGTTGCTGCGCCGAAGCCACGCCATACGCGTAGAGGTCGGGTGCCGGAGAGTACGTCGGCTTCTGGCTCGCGACGTCGTACGCACGCAGCGGCGTGCTGGTGTAGACGACGTCTCCGCCCGGGCTGAGAGCGACCAGGCAGCGGTAGCCGAAGTCGCGCATGGCACACCGACGTCCGGCTCATCCTGAGGCTGGGAGTCCCATCCCCCGTCAGGTCCCACACCAGCCAGATCCGCCGCCCACCGCGTCCCAGAAGCCGTCCTCCTCTTCGAGGCGTTGGATCACACTCGCCATCGACGTTCCGTCAGCGCTGTACGTGATGTCCGCGACCCGTGCGCCGCTCGTCGGCAGATCGCTGAGCTGCACCGGGAGCGGCTCCAGGGTGTGTCCGTCCAGCAGGAGGATCGGAGTGGGCGACAGCGGGGCATCCCGACGGCGAGGGTGGCGCCGTCCGGGCTGAAGGCCATCGGAGCGAACCACTTGTACGGACTGAGGTCACCACCGGGAAGCGTGTGCAGCACCTCCATCGTCGTCGCGTCGTACAAGGTCACCTGCCCGCTCAGGTCGTAGACCGCCACCGTCCGCCCGTCCGGGCTGACCTCCAGCCCGACGATCTTGTCGCCGTCGTAGGACGTCGAGCGGATCAGCTGCGGACGCTGGCCGAGCACGGCGAGCAGGTTCGAGCGGGTCGCCGGCGAGTCGTCGAGACGTGCGCCTGCGACGGCGAGCAGCATGGACATGCCGATGTCGTCGGTGGCCAGCGCCTTCGCGCCCACCCGACGCGCATCGCGCAGCGGTCTCCGCGGTCGGCTGCCGCAGCGCGTTGTCGTCGGCACGGTCGGCCTGGCGTACGGCGAGCGCCGCCGGCGACCAGGGCGACGACGAGCAGCACAGCAGCACCGGCGAGGACCCCACGGAGCCGCCGGATCAGTCCGCGTCTGTGCCCGCGCCCGCACCTCGGCTGCTCGCCGTTCGTTCGCGGTCGTTCTTCTCGGCGGCTTCGAGGAAGGCGACCTCGGTGTCGGTCAGCGTCGTGTCCTTCTCCGCCTGCCACTGCAACGCCTGGGTCAGCCGGACTCCCCGGTAGAGCTCGCTGTCCGGTCGACCCATCGAGTCCCAGGCGTCGGCGGCGCCGCGTCAGGTGGTGCAGGATCCGCTGGCCCTCGACGTCGTCGTCGAGCCAGGCCCGCAGCCGCGGCCAGGCGCGGGCCAGCGCCTCGTGCGCGATCTCGACCACGCCCGCGTCGCTCGTCACCAGCCGGGACGAGACCAGCAGGTCGATCATCCGCTCGTGCTCCGCGTCGGCCGACAGCAGCCGACGCGGGCACCCGGCCGCGGACCGGCTCGGCCTCCCTCGCCGGCGGTCACCAGCCGCAGCACCAGGTCGCGCAGCACATGACGCTGCGCGGGGTCGATGCTGGCGTAGACGCTCTCGGCCGACTGCGCCACCGCACCGCGGATCCCTCCGGTCGCCGCGTACCCGGCCACCGTCAGCGTGTTCCCCTCGCGCCGCGTCCACGTCTCCAGGAGCGCGTGCGACAGCATCGGCAGCGCGCCCGGTGTCGTCCTCGACCTCGCCGCACCAGCAGGTCGACCAGGCCGGGCTCGATCAGCAGTCCCGCCTGGCGGGCGGGTGCCTCGATCGGCGTCGCGCAGGCCCTGCTCACTCATCCCGCCCAGCAGGTGCAGGCCCCGCTCCACCAGACGCGCGAAGCCGGGATGAGCCGACACCTCGGCCAGCCGGTCCGCCCGCAGCGCCAGCGACCAGCAGCTCCGTGCTCGGCGAAGTCGACCAGCGCACGCGAAGAAGGCGTCCCGTTCGGCCGTCGTCGCTGCACAGGGAGAATGCCTCCTCGCACTGGTCCACGAGCAGGACCGTTCCCCGGCCCGGGTCCAGCACCGCCGCGATCGACTGCATCGGGTGCTCGCCCGGGGTGATCACGGCCACCGCGCGGCCGTCCCGGCCCAAGCGCCGCCGCGACCCCGGCCCGCACCAGCGACGACTTGCCGCAGCCCGACGGGCCCGACCACGGTCAGCACGCGCTGCGGCGTCGAGCAGGTCGCAGGCAGACGATGCACGTCGGCGTCGCGGCCGAAGAACGACTCGGCGTCGTCGACGTCGTACGGCGTCAGGCCCTGATACGGACACGACGTGCTCGTCCGGCAGTCGCGCCCTCGGACCATGCAGGCGTCGTCCTGCCGCAGGATCGCCTCCTCCAGCGCGGCCAGCTCCGGGCCCGGGTCCAGCCCCAGCTCGGTCCGCGAGCAGCGGCTTGACCCGGTGGATCGTCCGCAGCGCCTCGGTCTGCCGACCGGCCTGGTACTGCGCCCGCGCGAGCAGCGACCACGTCGCTCGCGCAGCGGTGCTGCCTTCACCATGCTCTCGCGCCGCAGCCAGGACCTCCTGGTGACGCCCGCTGCGCAGTCATGCATCGACGCGCAGCTCCTCGGCCTCCAGTCGCAGCTCATCCAGCCGGCCGGCCTCGATGACGCGCCGGTCCCATCCCTCCACATCCTCGAAGGCGCGGCCCCGCCACAGGGACAGCGCCTGCGCCAGCAGGTAGGCGGCGCGCTCCGGCTCGCCCAGGCCAGCAGCTCCCGGCTCCGCGCCACCATCCGCTCGAAGCGCTGGGCAGTCCACGTCGTCCGCAGGGACCACCAACCGGTATCCCTGCGCCGGAGTCTCGATCTTGTCGGCACCGAGCGCCCTGCGTAGTCGCACCACGCAGCCCTGGAGTGCCTTGTGCGACGAGGCTGGGAGTTCGTCACCCCACACCGCGTCCGCGAGCTGGTCGGCGCTGAGCCGCTGACCCACGCACATGGCCAGGGCGGTCAGCACCGCCCGGTCGCGACGCCCGAAGGCCGTGGATCCGTCGTACGTGAGCGAACCCAGCACGCCGATACTCATGCCTGCACTGTCCGCGCGCTCGCGAATGCCGTCAACGCAACGCTTACCCGGGAGTTACCGGCCCGAGTAACCAGAGCGTCTCGAGCCTGACAACTCGATCGACAGAGTTACCGCAGGCATACCGGGAGGTGCGACAAACGGCACAACGCGAGGCAACCCGGCCTCGAGTAAATCCAAGGAGCTTCCCATGAAGCGTTGCTCAACAGACCGGATCCGTCGGCTCCCACGACCATCTAGGACAAGAGGCGCACGGAGCGTCCTCGAGTTCGCGTTCGGCTTCGTGCTTGCCCTCGCTGCCCAGCTCGGGCTCGCGTCCACGGCGTCCGCCCGCATCATCGACCAGTGACCCCTGAATCGGAGGACCACTTCATCACCAAGAACGGCTGCGGCGTGCCGGCTTCACGTCGCAGGTCGACATCGTCTACCGAGGCCACTACATCATCCTCGCCAAGGGGAAGGATCACCTACCCGTACTACACCGAGCGCTGGGTCGGAACCATTCGCTTCACCAACGTCGACACCGGCAAGTACGTGACGCTCAGCTAGCGTGTTCACCCAGACCGACTCTCCGACTCGTCGACAACAGAGACGGCACCACGACGGGCCACAACCGAGGCCGGTACTCTCAAGGTGATGCGCGATACCACGGCAGGAAGCTCGCGTCCGAACTGCTCCGGGATGTCGCCAGGTGGGTCGTGGACAACGGCGGGACCCCCCAGGATCTCTCCGACGACGAGGAGCTCGAGTGGGAGGTCGTGAAGGAATCGGGACGCCACGCCGACTTCTGCGCGCTACGTCGCCGCCATTGCTGACTAGCAATCGCACATGCGACGCGCCGGCTCGGCTCAGCGACATCCGGCCGGCCAGCCGCTCAGATCCAGCCGCTCAGGTCGCCGTTCAGGCGACGCGCCTTCCGCTTGGCGCGCCATCCGGAACAGGTACGCCGGTCGGCGGCACCCAGCCGAGTTGCTTGCCTGCCGAGGTCGTCGCGGTTGGCCCAGTGCTCGACGATCCGCCCGTCCTCGAGCCGGAACCAGTGCGACTGGTCATCGCGAAGGTGCGTCGTCGGCGGAAACGTGTCCATCTCGCCGGACTCGCGTAACCGCCCACGGCTCGACGTGCCGCCCTTCATCGTCGAGTTGACCGTCGACCAAGTCGCCGTCAGCGATGCGTGGTGGATGTCGTAGTGCAGACCGGCGAACGCCGCACGCAACCACAAGCGGTCGACCTAGAAGCCGTCCGGTCCCGCGACGCGCGACGACGGCGGCTCACGCGGTTCTCGCTGATCGACGGCGCCGGGTGGTCAGCGCGTCGAACTCAGCGCGCTCGCCGTCGGCCATCGCGTGGATGCTGCGCACCGCGACCGTGACCAGTTCCGCTCACACGCCTGTGGATGTTCCGTCATGACTGACTCCTTTTCAGATACAGTTTGACTGTATCAAAATGATGGAGCGGGCGATGACCGATGTCAAGAGGGCCGTACGACGCCACCGGACGGCAGGAGCAGCCCGACGCGCGGCGCCGTCCGTCGTGACGCCGCACGGGAGCTGTTCGAGCGCGACGGCTTCCGGCCGACGACGATCGCCGGCGTCGCGCGCGCGCCGGGTCTCGCCCGAGAGCTCTACAAGGCGTTCGGCACCAAGCCGCCCTCGCCAAGGCGTCTTCGACGTCGCGTTGGCGGCGACGACGAGCCGGTGCCCGGTCGCGGAGCGCCCGGCGATGTGGCCGATCCGCGACGAGCCCGACGTACGCCGGAAGTCGCGATGTTCGTCGCCGGACTCGTGCAGCGTCTCGCGCGCTCGGCCGGGTCCAGATCCTGATCCGCGACGGCCGGCACGTCGACGACTCGCTCGAACCGTGTGCGACGCTGCGTCAGGAGGACTGACCGGGATGGCCTGCTCGCACGGCACCTGCTCGAGACCGGCCAGCTGCGCGACGACCTCGAGCTCGACGAGCTCGCGACCTGCTCTGGAACTACCTGCCATCGACCACTACAACGGCTGTGCTGCAACAGTGGACTGCCGCCCGCTACGAGACCTGGCTGGCCAGCGCCATCTCCGCGCCATCCTCGGCTACCCGACTCGCCCTGAGCAGCGGCAGGATCAGCGCGACGGCAGCCCCAGCCCGTCGAGCACCTCGCGCAGGCGGTGCCGGCCGGCCATCGACTCCGGGCCGGCCAGCCGCTTGAGCACCCGGCCGCTCCAGCCGCCGTCCGGCAGCCCGTAGCGCTGGTTGTACGCCGCGAGGCGGGCGTCGTAGCCGGGGATGTGCGCGTCGGCGGCCTCGGCGTCGTACGCTCGCGGTGGACCACGGCGGCCTGCGGGAGACGCGGCTTGATGCCGGCGCTCTCGGTCGGGTCGGGGAAGCCGACCGCCAGGCCGAACGTGGCGACGGCGTGCGGCGGCAGGCCGAGCTCGGCGGCGACCTTGTCGGGGTGGTTGCGGATCGCGCCGACGAAGACGGTGCCGAGCCCGAGCGACTCGGCCGCGACGACCGCGTTCTGGGCGGCGAGAGCGGTGTCGACGAAGCCGATGATCGTCGTCTCGAGGTAGTCCGCGGCGTCGACGACCGTCCCGGCCCGGGCGGCCAGCCGGCGGGCCCGGCTCAGGTCGGCGACCCACACGAGGAGGACGGGCGCCTCCTCGACGAACCGCTGGCCGGCGGCGTACGTCGCCAGTCGCGCCTTCCGCTCCGGATCGCGCACCACGACGACGCTCCAGGGCTGCAGGTTCGACGACGTCGGCGCCGACTGGGCGGCCGCCACCATCGCCTGCAGGTGATCGTCGGTCACGTCGCCCGGGGCGAACTTGCGGACCGACCGGTGTGCGAGCTGGAGGTCCAGCACCGCGCTGCGCGCATTGAGGGTCAGGGCGTCGTCGGCGTAGCGGGAGGTGACAGGCATGGTCAAAGTCTAGCGAATCACTAGAATTAAGTGATCGCCCGTCCGGTGTCACGTTCGTGGGTGCTCGTGCGACTGGACGTCATGAGGCTCAGGTGGTGGGTCGGCGGACTCGTCGTCGTGGTGCTCGTGGCCGGCGGCTACTGGTTCGAGCCGTGGCGGCTGTTCACCACCCGCGAGGTGGACGAGCGGCTGCCGGTGGCGGCGCGCGGACCAGCCGACCACCGGCCCGACGACGCCGGGTGGGTCAACGGGAGCGACGGCGCCGAGCGGCCCGGTCGACCTGCTGCGCGGCCGGTTCGTCACCCACGAGCACGGGACCAGCGGGCGGGTGCGGGTCGTCAGCCAGCCCGACGGGAGCCGGCTGCTGGCGATCGAGGACCTCGACACCTCCGACGGACCCGACCTGCACGTCTGGCTCACCGACGCCGAGGTCAGCGAGGACGGCTGGCGGGTCTTCGACGACGGCCGGTACGTCGACCTCGGGGAGCTCCGCGGCAACAAGGGCAACCTCGTCTACGAGCTGCCGCGCCAGGTCGACCTGGCCGACTACCAGAGCGTGTCGATCTGGTGCGAGCGGTTCTCGGTCTCGTTCGGGGCGGCGGCGCTGGTGCCGGCCTGACGGCTGGCCTCGACCGCCAGCCCGTCCACGAAGTCGTTCATCTCGTGGCCGGAGTGCCCCTTGACCCACTGGAAGGCCACGTCACCGCGCTCGGCGACCAGGGTGACGAGCGGCTCCCACAGATCGCGGTTGGCGACCGGCTTCTTCGCGGAGGTGGTCCAGCCGCGGGCCATCCAGCCGGCGTACCAGCGGTCGCGGAAGCAGTTGACGACGTACGTCGAGTCGGAGACGACCAGCAGCGGACCCGACAAGGACCGGACGGCTTCGAGCGCCGCGCGGATCTCCATGCGCTGGTTGGTCGAGGGCGACTCGTGACCCGAGGCGAACTCCGTCGTCGAGAGTGCCCAGGCCCAGCCACCGGGGCCGGGGTTGCCGGAGCAGGCGCCGTCGGTGAACACCGAGCGGGCGCCGACCGGGACGGCCATGTCGGCCGGGCGAGGACGAGCCATCAGCGCGAGACAGTACGCCGTCGCCGGGCCAGCACCGGCCGCAGGAGCACGGCCAGCAGCAGCACACCCCCGCCGATCACCCCCCACCAGACGGCGTTCTCGCGGGTCGAGGCGAGCACGTCGTCCGGCTCCTCGGGCACCGAGAGCAGCTGCGGCTCGTGCTGGACGCTGCCCGCGCCGAGGTCGGTCGCCGGAGTCGTCGTCGATCTCCATGGGCCGGGTCAGCGCGTCCATCGCCTGCACCTCGCCGGCGCCCACCAGGGTGTTGGGGATGTCCGGACGGCCGTTGGCGGTGGTCAGCAGCCGGCGCACCGAGGCCTGCGATCGACTCGTCGTACGCCGACTGCAGCAGCGCCAGCACGCCCGACACCTCGGCGGCGGCGTACGACGTGGCGGGGTCGGTGAGGAGGCACGACTCCCCACGGAGCGAGTACGACACCGCGCCCGCGGTCGGCGCGGAGACGTCGGTCATCGAGTTCTCCATCACCCAGTTGGTCGGGTCGAGGTTGCTCGAGCCGGCCGGCGTGGCGTTCACGCCGAGCACGTCGTCGTAGTCGGCCGGGTGGATGTACGGCGCGGCGTCCTCACCGGACTGGTGCGCTCTCGAAGGTGCTCGGCATGTCGTCGGGCAGCTCGCGGGAGCGGTTGCCGGTGGGCGCGACCACGACCACCCCCAGGTCACCAGAGCTGCGCGACCTTGGCGCGGATCTCGGGGTCGTCGGGGATGGCCAGCGACATGTTCACGATCCGGATGCCCACGCTCGGG
This sequence comes from uncultured Actinomycetota bacterium, assembly GCA_963734355.1. Classification (GTDB taxonomy): domain Bacteria; phylum Actinomycetota; class Actinomycetes; order Propionibacteriales; family Nocardioidaceae; genus Nocardioides. The sequence continues at coordinate 100,674 of CAVTHU010000042.1, read as the reverse complement.
GCCGCGGCGATCACGGCGTCGAGCCCCAGGCGCAGGTTCTCGACGGTCATCGGCGACTCGGTGCTGTCCGGGGCGGTCGAGGCGTCGGCCTCGTCGTAGACCTGGACGTCGAAGATCTGCGCGCCCGGCGCGATGCCGACCGGACCGCCTCCGTCCGGCCGCGGCTGGCCCGCGATCAGTCCGGCCACCGCGGTGCCGTGGTAGTCGACCGGCTCGGCGGCATGTTGCCGGCTCGCACGGTGTCCGGCGATGTCGATCGGCACGTCGCGGGCGAACACCGGAGTCGATCACCGCGACGGTGACCCCCGCGCCCGGCCGCACGTGCTCCTTCTTCAGCCGCGCCAGCGCGTCGTCGACCCCCATCTCCTCGAGCGGGAGGCTCGGCTGGCTGGTGGCGTAGTGGGTGGCGTCCTGAGCCGGGATCGCCTGGCAGTCCGCCTCCATCGCCCTCGTCCGCGGCGGACGCCGGCGGCGACGACCACCAGGGACGGCGCCAGCACCGCGGCGGAGGCGACGCGAGAGCCTCACGACGGCAGCGCCTGGCAGTCCTTCGACGTCGGCGGCTCCCGCCGGCTGGTTGGCCGGTGGGCACAGCGCGGCACTCGGTCGACAGCGCCACGCCCTCGTCGAAGAGCCCGACCCACTCGTCCGGCACGAGCGGCGCCTCGGTCCGGGTCGTAGCCCAGCTTGTCGAGCGTCATCGGGTCCGACCACGTGGTACGCCCTGCCGAGCGGGTCGATCACCATCATCGAGTCGCTCTGCGCCTCGTCCCAGGTGCCGACCTGCACGAACGCGCCGTGGCCGCGGTCGAGCGTGACGTTGCGCTCGTCGTCAGGAATCGCGCCCTCCGCGCCGAGCTCTGGCGACTCGGCGTCCCCGGTGGGTCGCCGGCCAGCCACACGCGCGGGACCTGACCGGCCTCGACGTCCAGCTGGGCGCAGGGCGGGGAGTTCAGCGGCGCCAGCTTCGTGTCCGGCCAGTGCGCGCCAGGTAGGTCGTCTCGGCGTACGACGCGGGCAGCTCACCCTCCGTGAGCAGGTTCGGGCCGTTCTTGAACGACGAGTTCTCCAGCACCGCCAGCGCGAACGGGTCCAGCGGCTGCCAGCCGCCGTCGATGACCATCGCCGCCCGGCCGCCGTCGACGACGTAGTCGCCGACCTCGGCCCCCGGGACCGGCGACGGGTCGGCCTTCCGGCCCAGGTGCGGCAGGTCGAACCCGGCCGGCCCGATCTCGCCGCCCTCGGGGAACAACCCCAGCCACTCCGGCGGCACGCTGATCGCCTCCACCTTCTGACCGAGGCCGTAGTCGACGAGCAGGTTGTCGCCCTCGCTCTCGGCGATCGGGTAGCGGTAGGCGCGCTGCTGCTTGCCCTCGCTGCTGCCCGAGGTCGCGATCAGCCAGTGGCCGCCGGCGCTCTCCACCACGATGGCCGCACTCGTCGTGCGGTCGACCCGCTCGTCGTTCGACACATCGACGGCGATCCCGACGCCGTCGTCGGTGCAGGCCGTCCAGCCGGTCTCGATGAACTGCTTGGGTCGAGGCAGCGTCTGCGGCGCACCCAGAATGCCGATCGGGAGGCCCGGCGTCTGCTCGTCGACGACCTCCTGGTCGACGGAGGTCGCCTTCACGTCGGCGCCCAGGATCAGCTGGGCCGAGGTGATGTTGATGACCGGGATCAGCTCGGGCGGGTCGTGCTCCTCGAGGATGACGTACGTCGCGGGCTGGTCGCCGCGGGTCACCACGAGCCCGACCTGGTTCCAGTCCTCGGGGGTGCGCGAGGCGAGCACCGACGCGATCGCCGCTCCGGCGACCAGCAGGACGGCGAGCGCCAGACCGCCGACGACGGTCCGCCCGGGCCGCGACGGCTCGACCTCGCGACCGCCGGGAGCGCCGGAGAGGAACGCCGTGATGAGCCGGCGGCGGGAGAACGAGTAGGCCTCGACGAGGTCCTTCTTGGTCGCCATCAGGCCATCAGTGCGGATCGCGGAGTAGATGCCGGTGGCCAGCACCACCAGCGGCAGCAGGGCGAGGAGGCAGACCGTCTCGGCCAGGTCGCCGAGCCGGCCGCGGCGCAGCGACGGGGTGCCGGGGACGAGCGAGACCGCAAGCAGGACGGCGCCGGTCGCGGCCAGGGTCACCGCGACGGTGGGGCGCCAGTCGGGGTGCATCCAGAGCAGCGACACCGCGATCGAGACCAGGCCGAGGATGCCGGAGCCGAGCCCGACCAGGACCTCCTGGCCGGTGCGGTACTGGCGGGTCCGCAGCATCACGACCAGGCAGGAGACGACCGCGAGCAGCGTGCCGGACAGTCCCAGGCTCACCGACAGCGGCGCGACGAGGACCAGCAGCAGCCCGACCGTCGCCGAGGTCGCGACCAGGATCTGGTGCGCCACCCGCGCGTCCGCGCCGACCCGCACCGGGTCGATCTCGTCGGGGTCGGCGGTGATGTCGGCCGGCGCGAACAGCTGGTCGACCCGGGTGCCGGTGACGCCGAGCGCCAGCCACGGGAAGACCGAGCCGGCGAGCACGACGACCGCCAGCGCCGTGGTCAGCACCACCGCGGGGTCGAACGAGCCGCCCCGCGTCAGCAGCCCGGTGGCCAGGAAGATCGCGCCGACCACGACCGGTGGCAGCGCCAGCGTGCGCCCCTCACCGAGGCCGACCACGCAGATCAGTCCGGCGACCAGCGCGCCGCCGCCGGCGCACGCGACCGGGAGGCCGAAGAAGTCGCTGTCCTGGCGGAGCACCAGCATCAGCCCGGCCAGCGCGGCGTAGGCGCAGCCCATCCAGGCCACGACCACCGCGGCCTCGGACTCGTGCTGGGCGCGCGAGAGGACGATCGCGCCCGCGACCAGCGCCACGGCGACGACGACGGCGGCGACGCCCGCGAGCAGGGAGGTGTACTGGATCAGCAGCGCGACCGCACCGAGCGTCATCAGCAGCCCCGCCGCCACGAGGGCGGTACGGCGACCGGACGCCGGCGCCCACGGCTGCAGGTCGCGCTCGACCACGTCGGTCATCGCCTCGACGACGTCGTCGTAGATCCGCGGCGGCGCCTCGTCGACCCCGGCGGTGACGGTGAGCAGCCCGCCGTCCTCGATGCCCTGGGGGATCAGTCCGGCCTCCGGCGCGAGCTCGCGGCCCTCGCGGGTGACGACCCGGTAGCCGCCGTAGACCGTGGCGGCGTCGAGCAGCCCGACGCTGCGCGCCAGCTCGGGCACGAGCTCGGCCAGCGGCACCGAGCCGGGCAGCACCAGGTCGACCCGGCGGGTGCCGGAGGAGACGCTGACGCGCACCAGCCCGGACGTGCTGACCGGCGCCTGAGTCATGTGTGACCTCCCGAGTGGTGACCGAACGGGACTTTACGGAGGTACCCAGAGAGCCTCTGTGGACAAGGCAGGAGGACCGGCGCCGGGCGCCGGTCCTCCTGGTGTGCCTTCGGGCCTGCGGGTGCTGCGAGCTCAGCCGATCTGGAACGAGTTCGCGCCGCGCATGTCGGCCGAGTGGTAGTCCTGGTTGGACTGGCCGACCGTGGTGCCGGTGTCGTTGAGCAGCTGCATCATCTCGCCGATCGCGGTGTCCCACTTGCTGCTTGGCGTCGACGTAGGCCGCCTGGGCGTTACCGGACCAGTCGCTCTGCAGCGGGGCGAGGTCGCGCTCGAGCGTGTTCATGCGGTCGTCGATGTCCTTGACCATCTTGTAGAGATGGTCCGGTGACCTCGTCGAGCCCACCGTGGTTGACGACGAGTCCGTCGAAGCCCATTGCCGGTCATGTCTCTCTCTCCTTCGTCCAGGTCGTCCGGGTCAGTACTGCTTCACGCCGTCGAGGCGGCTGTGGTTCTTGTTCATGTTGTCCGACTGCGTCTGGTCGGTGTTGATGTTGTCGCGCTCGGTCGAGGTCAGCGCGGCCTCGAAGTCGTCGAGCGCGCGGACGATCCTGGTCCTGCTTCTCGGTCCAGGCCTGGTGCAGGCCTGAAGAAGGCCTTGCCGCCCTGGCCCTGCCACTTGCGCCTGGTAGCTCGACGATCGTGTCCGACAGCGTCCGCGGAGAGCCGGTCGAAGTCGCCCTTGGCGTTGGCCACCATGCCCGCCGCCCGTGAGAGTGTCCGATCGCCTGCCTTCATCTCTGGCGTCGCCATGTCGCCTCATCCCTTTCTGTGAGCGGCATGTCGAAGCCACCCGAGTTGTGTGTGCGATGTGGTCTTTCCTGGGGTCGGATCCTGTGTGTGATCCGGACAACCAGCGGTCTACCCGTGGCGAAAACGGCTAAACCCGGAACTTGATTTCCCACAGGGCACGGAACAGCCCGGACGCGACGACGAGGGCCGCGATCGCCCCGGCGCCGGCCAGGCCCTCGGCCACCTCGGCCCGACGGGACCACCACGCGGAGCGCCAGCCGCGGCCGGTCGCGACCGCGACCACGACGAGCAGGACGGCCAGCAGGATTCCGGCGATGCCCAGGGCGAACCCCTGCCCGGAGTCGACAACGCCCAGCAGCACGACGACCAGCGCGGCCCAGCAGGTGAGCCCGGCGCCGCGGAGCATCGCGCGCGCCGCGGGGTGCCGGTAGCTGCGAGCAGCCAGCAGCAGGGCCGCGCCCGAGAGGCCGACCATGACCCGTGCGCCGATCCGGTCGACGGGCAGGTCGGCGGTGGCCAGCAGCATCGGCGCCGAGACCGCGACCACCACCCAGATCCCCGCCGCGGAGGCGGTGACGATCCGGGATCCGCGGGCCGCGACCTGGGCGACCGCGGCCGGCGGCACCACCGTCCGGCCCCGACGTCCGTGCGGGCGGTCGCGGGCCGACCAGGCCGTCACCGCCAGCCGTTCGAGGTCGATGAGGAACTGGTCGGGCACGTCGATGGCGATGGCCGGGACGAACCGCGCGGCAAGCGTCGCCGCGAGCAGCAGCAGGCTCCACACCACGCGCGGGTCGGCGTGCAGCAGCGCCCCGGCGCCGGTCACGAGGAACAGCCCCACACCCACCACGATCCAGACGCGGAGCGCCTCGTCGCCCTGGACGTCGAGCGCGCGCGCCACACCGGCGGCGACGGCGGCGACCAGGGCGGAGACGCCGACGACGGTGGGGAGCCGCTCCGGCTCCGGCGCCCAGACCACCGCGAACGCCGCGGCGGCCGCGAAGGCCGGGGCGGCCACCATGCGGTGTGCGCTGAGCCGCCCGATCGGCAGGACCCCGAGGAAGGCCGAGAAGCCGAGCAGGGCGATGGTCAGCCGACCCTCGTCGGTGTCCAGCCCGCCGACCCGCGAACCGAACCAGCCGGCCAGAGCGGCGACCGCCACGGCCACCGTGAACCACATGACCGAGAAGGCGCCGGGCGGCGCCGGCGTCCGACTCCTCCGCGACGTGGTCGCCCGCGTGCCGGCGTACGGCGCCGCCGGCGGCCAGCACGTCGCCGCTGCGGATGCCGAGCTCGGCCAGCGACGACCCGGCGACCAGTGCCGTCCCGAGCCGGCTGTGCAGGGTGGGCGCGAACTGGAGGCCGGCCTTGGCGGCGTACTCCCGGGCGACGTCGTCGACCGACGCCTCGGGAGGTACGACGAGGTCGAGGGCGCCCGAGGGGCCGTGCACGGTCAGCGCCACGGTGCCGTGGGCCAGCCGCCTGCCGCCCTCCATCCACACCACCGCCTTCATCCGTGCCCGAGCCGGACCAGCCCACCGCCGATTCGTGAGCCCTTGGGAGACTAGTTCCCCCATTCAGGGGCACACCTATCATCGAGAGGTCGTTTTCTCGGGTCGATGAGGGAGTGTTGGTGACGACGACGGACAAGCCGCCGGTGCCGCGCGTCGCGCCGCCGGCGGGCGGCGGTCTCACCCCGGCACTGTCGGCCACCGGCTCGTCCACGCAGACCTCCGGAGCGGGCGCCGGCGCGCTTCGCGGCGGCCGGCTCGACGAGCCCGAGCTCCCCCACGGCCAGCTCCAGCTGCAGCCTCCGCCGCAGATCGAGCAGGCCGAGGGCGCCAGCGGCGTCCTGATGAACGCGATCCCGATGCTCGGCTCACTCGGCTCGATCGTGCTCGTCGCGACGATGAGCGGCTCCAGCACCGGCGGCCGCCAGTACATCGCGGCGGGCATGTTCCTCTTCGCCACGCTCGGCTTCGTCGTCGTCCAGATCGACCGGCAGCGCAAGCAGCGGATCCAGCAGGTCACCGGCACCCGCACCGAGTACCTCCGCTACCTCGGCAACGTCCGCCAGCTCGCCCGCGAGGCCGCCGACCAGCAGCGCCGGGCGCTCACCTGGCACCACCCCGACCCGGCCGCGCTGCCCGCCATCGCCGAGGACCGCACCCGGATCTGGGAGCACGGCAGCGGCGACCCTCGGTTCCTGCACGTGCGGTACGGCGTCTGCCACCAGCCGCTCTCGCTCGAGCTGCAGCCGCCGGAGAGCGCCCCCATCGACCAGGTCGACCCGGCCGCCGCCTCCGCACTGCACCGGCTGCTCGTCGTACACCGGCTGCAGCCGGACCTGCCGGCGTCGGTCGACCTGCGCGCCTTCGACCGGATCGAGGTCTGCGGCCCCGAGGAGCCGGCCCGCTCGCTGGCCCGGGCGATGATCTGCTCCGCTGCCGCGTTCCAAGCGCCCGAGCACCTCGCCGTCGCCGTGCTGACCACCGAGCAGAACCTCACCCACTGGGACTGGGTCAAGTGGCTGCCCCACGGCCAGAGCGCCCAGCAGTCCGATGCGGTCGGGCCGAGGCGGATGGTGTCCACGTCCCTGGACGAGCTGGCGTCGATGCTGCCCGCCGACCTGAGCGAACGACCGCGGTTCGGCGCCGAGGAGCGGCCGGCCACCCCGCACATCCTGCTCGTCATCGACGGCGCCGAGCTGCCGCCCGGCAACCACACCGTGCCCCCGGACGGCGTGCACGGCGTGACCGTCCTCGACCTCCCGGTGCGCTGGGACGAGCTCGAGGACGCGACCCGGCTGCGGCTGCAGTTCGAGGGTGCCGAGCTCGTCGACGGTCGCTACCCCGTGCAGGCGTTGCGGCTGCGCGACGAGGTGATCCGGGCCAAGGTCGACCACTGCTCGCTGGCCACCGCCGAGGCCTTCGCGCGGCGGCTCACGCCGCTGCACACCGTCAGCGGCGTGGTCGAGAGCACCACGGAGGCCGGAGCCGGTGACGCCGACTTCATGGAGCTGCTGGCGCTCGGCGACGTGCACCGCTTCGAGCCCGACCAGGCCTGGCAGCAGCGGCCCGCGCGCGACCGGCTGCGGGTGCCGATCGGCACCGGCGACGGCGGCGCCGTCGTACACCTCGACATCAAGGAGTCCGCCCAGCAGGGCATGGGCCCGCACGGCCTGGTGATCGGCGCGACCGGGTCGGGCAAGTCGGAGTTCCTGCGGACGCTGGTGCTCGGCCTGGCGATGACGCACTCGCCGGAGCACCTCAACATGGTGCTGGTCGACTTCAAGGGCGGCGCGACGTTCGCCGGCATGTCGGAGCTGCCGCACGTCTCGGCGGTGATCACCAACCTCGCCCAGGAGCTCACCCTCGTCGACCGCATGCAGGACGCCCTGAGCGGCGAGATGGTGCGGCGCCAGGAGCTGCTCCGCGAGGCCGGCAACTTCGCCTCGATCCGTGACTACGAGAAGGCCCGCGCCACCGGCGAGCCCCTCGAGCCCCTGCCGTCGCTCTTCATCGTGGTCGACGAGTTCTCCGAGATGCTCGCGGCGAAGCCGGAGTTCATCGACCTCTTCGTCGCGATCGGCCGCCTGGGCCGCTCGCTCGGGCTGCACCTGCTGCTCGCCTCGCAGCGGCTCGAGGAGGGTCGGCTCCGCGGCCTCGAGTCGCACCTGTCCTACCGGGTCGGGCTGCGTACCTTCTCGGCACAGGAGTCGCGCGCGGTGCTCGGCGTACCGGACGCCTACGAGCTGCCCCCGATCCCCGGACTGGCCTACCTCAAGCCGGACCCCACCACGATGCTGCGGTTCAAGGCGGCCTACGTGTCGGGGCCGCCGTCCGGCCGGGTGCGGGTCCGCCGCGACGAGGGCGGCAAGCTCCAGGGCATCCTGCCGTTCACGATCTCCGAGGTGCTGAAGCTCGACGTCCCGGTCGACGACCCCGAGCCCGAGCCGACTCCGGTCGACACCGGCGACCAGCAGTCGCTGCTCGACATCGCCGTCGACCACATGGTCGGCCACGGCCCCGCCGCGCACCAGGTCTGGCTGCCGCCGCTCGACGTGCCGGACACCCTCGACGAGCTGATGCCGGACCTCGCGGTCGACCCGCAGCTCGGCCTGGTGTCGCAGGAGTGGCGCGCGCTGGGTGGCCTCGTCGTACCCCTCGGCACCGTGGACCGGCCGCGCGAGCAGCGCCGCGACACCCTGTCGGTCGACCTGTCCGGCGGAGCCGGGCACCTCGCCGTGGTGGGCGGCCCGCGCAGCGGCAAGAGCACGACGTTGCGGTCGGTCGTGGCGGGGATGTCGCTGACGACGACGCCGCAGGAGTCGCAGTTCTTCGTGCTCGACTTCGGCGGCGGCACCTTCTCCGGGATGACCGGGCTGCCGCACATGGCCGGCGTCGGCACCCGCTCCGAGCCCGACGTGGTGAGCCGGATCATCGCCGAGGTGACCGGGATCGTCGACCGGCGCGAGAAGTACTTCCGCGCCAACGGGATCGACTCGATCGAGACCTACCGGACGCGACGGGCGCAGGGCCGCGCCGACGACGGGTACGGCGACGTGTTCCTGGTCATCGACGGGTGGAGCACGTTGCGCGCCGACTTCGACGACCTCGAGCTGGAGATCCAGCAGCTCTCCACCCGCGGCCTCACCTTCGGCCTCCACATCGTCGCCGCGACCAGCCGGTGGGCGGACTTCCGGGCCGCGATGCGCGACATGTTCGGCAGCCGGCTCGAGCTGCGGCTCGGCGACCCCCTGGACTCCGAGATCGACCGCCGGATCTCGGCGCTGGTGCCGCAGAACCGCCCGGGTCGCGGCCTGGTGTCGAGCAAGCTGCACTTCCTCACCGCGCTCCCCCGCATCGACGGCGACCCGCGGGCCGAGACGCTCGGCGACGGCGTCGACGACCTCGTCCGGCGGGTCACGGAGGCGTGGACCGGGCCGGCCGGACCCAAGCTGCGGCTGCTGCCGGAGCGGATCACGCTCGACGACGTCCGCGCCCAGGCCGGCGTACCGGCCACCATGGCGGACGCCGAGAAGGGCGCGCACCCACTGGTCGTCGGCATCAACGAGAAGGAGCTGGCCCCGGTCTCGCTCGACCCGGACGTCGAGCCGCACCTGCTGATCCTCGGCGACGGGCAGTCCGGCAAGAGCTCGATCCTGCGCGGGCTGGCGCGCGAGATCATGCGCACGCGCACGCCACAGCAGGCGCAGCTGGTCGTCGTCGACTACCGGCGCGCGCTGCTCGGCGAGGTCCCCGACGAGTACCTGCTCAACTACCTCACCTCCGCCACCCAGGCCCAGCCCGCGCTGCGCGACCTCGCGACGTACCTCGAGAACCGCATCCCCGGCCCCGACGTCACCCCCGACCAGCTGCGCAGCCGCTCGTGGTGGAGCGGCGCCGAGGTGTTCGTCCTCGTGGACGACTACGACCTGGTCGCCACCCAGCAGAGCTCGCCGGTCGCGGCGCTGCAGCCGCTGCTCCCGCAGGCCCGCGACGTCGGCCTGCACGTGACCGTCGCGCGGCGCTCGGGCGGCGCCTCGCGGGCGCTCTACGAGCCGGTGATCCAGTCGCTGCGCGACCTGGCCATGCCCGGCCTGATGCTCTCCGGCAGCCCCGACGAGGGTCCGCTGCTCGGCAACCTGCGCGCCGCCCCGGCCACGGCCGGCCGCGGTCGCCTCATCACCCGCGAGCGCGGTGTCGAGGTCGTGCAGATGGCGTGGACCGACCCGACCCTCTGACGCTGACCGGGCTCGACCGCCGGGCAATCTCTGGTCGCCGGGATGCCGAGAGTTGTCGAGTGTTGCAATGCCCGACAGCCCTGCGAAACGCTCGACAAGTCGCGTCACTTGTGCGTGTGCACGCCCGGGCCGCTGAGCTTGAAGCCGGGCAGGTCGGCGAGGTTGTACGTCGCCTCGAAGGTCCGGCGGTAGCCGGTGTGGGCGACCCGCCAGCCCTCCGGCGTACGCACATAGCGGTCGCTGTAGAACGCCCCGCCCTCGAGCATGAACTGGAACGCCTCGACGATCACGCGGTCGTAGAGGTACCAGCGTCCGGTGGCGGCGTCACCGGCCACCTCGATCTCGGGGTGGTGGGCCTGGTGCAGCGTGATCAGCCCCTCGCCGAGGTTCTCCCGCATGTAGGAGACGAGCGCCGCGCGGTCGTCGAAGACCAGCCCGTTGTAGTCACCGGTGGCCTCGGGAACGAAGCACGCCTCGAAGCCGTCCCAGTCCTTGGAATCGAGGGTGCGCAGATAGCGGTACTTGAGCTCGCAGATCGCGCGGACGTCCCGCTCCTCGAGGACAAGGGCCATCACGTCGTCGGTCACGGGGGCAAGGTAGTGCACTGGCTGCGGGCGCGTAACGCTCCGTCAACACTCCGTAAACCTTTGAGCGACCTTGGTCGGCCACGCTCGGTCCATCCCGTCAGAACGCCGGACAACTCGGGTGCCTCCGGCCAGCCCCCAGGAGGCCGCAGTGGCAGATCCCACGACGACCCAGCCCGAACCCGCCTACGACATGGACGCGCAGCTCGAGCGGATCCGTGCCCAGCGCGCCGCGCTCAAGGACAAGCACAGCCAGGCGGTGTCTCGGCTGCTGGCCGAGCGAGCGGACCTCCAGGGCGTGCACGCGCTCGCCGACCTGGTCAGCGACTCGCTGCGCTGGTCGGCCTAGGGAGCCGCACCGCCGTGGGTCGTCATCGCTGACACTTCCACGGGCATGGAACCGTCCCCGTTGCAGACTGGAGCCATGGTCACGACCCAGTCATCGGCGGAGCCGTACGTCGAGGTGGGCGGCGACGTCGACATCGCCGCGGTGGCGACGCTGTTCGCCGACCGGACCCGTGCGTCGATCCTGGGAGCCCTGGCCGACGGCCGCGCCCTCGCCGCCAGCGTGCTCGCGGACGAGGCCGGGGTGAGCGCGCCCGCCGCCAGCGCCCAGCTGACGAAGCTGACCAAGGCGGGGCTGATCGGGGTCGAGGTGTCCGGCCGGCACCGCTACTACCACCTGGCCTCCGACCAGGTGGCGACCGTGATCGAGGCGCTGTCCGCGCTGGCGCCGCCGCTGCCGGTTCGGTCGCTGCGCGAAGGCACCCGCGCGGCCGCGCTGCGCCGGGCCCGGACCTGCTACGACCACCTGGCCGGCCGCTACGGCTGTGCGGTCACCCAGGGGCTGCTCGACCGCGGGGTCCTGGTCGCCGGCGACGGGATCGCCGACACCCGGCGCCGCAGCCACGACCCGCTGTCGTCGCAGCTGCACGAACATCCCTACGAGCTCGGCCCGGACGCCGACCCGGTGCTGGGCGAGCTCGGGGTCGACCTCGAGGCCGTACGCCGTGGGGGCGGGCAGCGGCCGCTGCTCCGCGTCTGCCTCGACTGGAGCGAGCAGCGCCACCACCTGTCCGGCCGGCTCGGCGCCGCGATGCTCGACGCGTTCCTCGACCAGCGGTGGGTGGAGCGGCGTACCGGCCACCGCGCCGTCACCGTCACCGACGCGGGCGAAGCGGCGCTGGCCCGGCTCGGCCGTCAGCTGTGACTAGCGCCGGCGACCGGTCCCGAACAGCCCGCGGGCGATCTCGGAGGCGGCGGTCCGCATGAACTGGCGGAAGGCGCCGGACTTCACCACCTGGGTGACCACGCCTTCCTCTTCCTTCGTGGTCCGACGCGAGGACGAGCCCGACTTCTTCGCGGTCTTGGCGTCCGCCTTCGCCTTCTCCTCGGCGGCCTTCTCCTCGGCGGCCTTCTCGGCACCCTTCTCGAGCTTGGCGGCGAGCATCTCGCGGGCGGACTCGCGGTCGACGGCCGTGGCGTACTTGGCGTTGCGGGGGCTGGCCGCGACCGTCGCCTCCATCGCCGCGGGGTCGGTCGGCGCCATCAGCGACTCGGGGGCCCGCAGGCGGGTCCACGCGACCGGGGTCGGGGCGCCGCGCTCGTTCATCACGGTGACGATCGCCTCGCCGATGCCGAGCCCGGTGATCACCTCGCCGAGGTCGTCGTAGGCGGAGTTGGGGTAGGTGTTGACGGTCGCCTTGAGCGCCTTCGCGTCGTTCGGCGTGTGCGCGCGGAGCTGGTGCTGGACCCGCGAGCCGAGCTGGGCGAGCACGGCGTCCGGTACGTCGGTCGGGCTCTGGGTCACGAAGAAGACGCCGACGCCCTTCGAGCGGATCAGCCGCACGGTCTGGGCGATCTGGTCGAGGAACGCCTTCGAGGCGTCGCTGAACAGCAGGTGCGCCTCGTCGAAGAAGAAGACCAGCTTGGGCTTGTCGACGTCGCCGACCTCGGGCAGGTCGTGGAACAGGTCCGCGAGCAGCCACATGAGGAACGTCGAGAAGACCTGCGGCCGGTCCTGGAGGTTCGGCAGCTCGACGAGCGAGATCAGCCCCTTGCCGTCGGCCGTGGTCTGGAGGAAGTCGCTCGACTCGAACTCCGGCTCGCCGAAGAACGCGTCGGCGCCCTGGTCGGAGAAGCCGATCAGCTCGCGCAGGATGACTCCGGCCGTGGCGGCGGAGAGGCCGCCGAGGTTCTTGAGGTCCGCCTTGCCCTCGTCGCTGGTGAGGAACTTGACCACCTCGCGCAGGTCGGCGAGGTCGAGCAGCGGCAGCCCGGCCTGGTCGGCGTAGTGGAAGACCAGGCCGAGGCTGGACTCCTGGGTGTCGTTGAGGCCGAGCACCTTGCTCAGCAGCGTCGGGCCGAACGCCGTCATCGTGACCCGGAGCGGGATGCCGGTGCCCTGCCCGCCGAGCGCGTAGTACTCGACCGGGAACCCGGTCGCGGTCCACTGCTGGCCGACCGACGCCGTCCGGGCGGTGAGCTTGTCGCTCGGCTCGCCCGGCGTCGCGAGGCCGGAGAGGTCACCCTTGATGTCGGCCGCGAAGACGGGTACGCCGGCCGTGCTCAGCTGCTCGGCCATCAGCTGCAGGGTCTTGGTCTTGCCGGTGCCGGTCGCACCGGCCACGAGGCCGTGCCGGTTGAGCATCCCGAGCGGGATCCTGATGTGGGTGCTGGTGAGCGTGGTCGCGTCGAGCATCAGTCCGCCGAGCTCGAGCGCCGTGCCTTCGAACTCGTAGCCCGGAGCCACCGCCTGGACGATCGGGCTGTCGTCGTGCGGCTCCGGCGGCGTCGCGGTCATGCCGGCAACACTAGGGCCCGCTCGCGAGGAAGAACGCGCTGGTCGGCGCCGTAGTTATCATCGCGGCGTGATCTTCAAGCGCGTCGGTGAGGGGAGGCCGTACCCCGAGCACGGCCTGTCCTCCAAGGCGTGGGCTGCGCTGCCGCCGCGCCAGGTCCGCCTCGACGACCTGGTCACCACCAAGGACACCCTCCAGCTGGCGGCGCTGCTCGACGAGGACTCGACGTTCTACGGCGACCTGTTCGCGCACGTCGTGGAGTGGCAGGGCGAGTACTACCTGGAGGACGGCCTGCACCGGGCGCTGCGTGCCGCTCTCCAGCAGCGCAACGTCCTGCACGCGCGCGTGCACACGATGGCGGGCTGAGCAGTGTCCGAGTGGCGGCTGACCGCGCGCCTGCGCACGGCCATCACCCTGGCGGCGCTCGCCGTGCTCATGCTCCTGGGCGTGACCTGGGGCTGGGCCCAGATCACCAAGCCGTTCCCGGGCAAGGCGGACGCCGCGATCTGCGTCGACACGGCCTACCGGGCGGGCGACGAGCTGTTCGTCCAGGACGTCACGGTCAGCGTGTTCAACGCGAGTGCGCGCGAGGGACTGGCGGGTCGGACCCTGCAGGACCTCCATGATGTCGGCTTCCCCGAGGGTCAGACCGCCAACGCCCCCAAGGGCACCGCCATCACCACGCCGGCCGAGATCTGGGTGAACGACATCGACAACCCGGGCGCGAAGCTGCTCCGGGCGCGGATCGGCAAGGTGCCGGTCGTCGAGCACCCTGAGAACACCGCGGCCGGCATCACCGTCGTCGTAGGTGACGCCTTCGGCGAGCTGCGGCAAGGTCCCGAGTCAGTGGTCCTCAAGGATGACGCGGTCGTGTGCAGCCCGCCCGTCGAGTGACCGCGCTCAACCCCGTCATCCCAGCCACTGCGCCAGCCGGCCGCGGGCGCTGACCTGGCGCAGCCGTTCCTCGGTCTTCTCGCGCTGGCGCCGTGGGGTGACCACGAGCAGGTCGTCGCCGTGCTTGAGCACGGTCCGGCGTTCGGGAACCATCGTCTCGCCGTCACGGATGATGATCGAGATCGAGGAGCCGGCGGGGAGCCGGAGCTCGCCGACCTCGACCCCGTGCATCTTCGAGACCGGGCTGATCGTCACCTGGAGCAGGTCGGCGGCAATCCGCTCGAGTGGGGCCGCCTCGATGTCGAGGCCCCGGGGCTCGGAGCGCCGGGCCACCCGTAGGAACTTGGCGACCGTCGGCAGGGTCGGGCCGGTGACCAGGGTGTAGACGACGACCAGCACGAACACGATGTCGAAGAGTCGCTCGGAGTCGCTGACACCCTCGGCGAGCGGGATGGTCGCCAGCACGATCGGTACGGCGCCGCGCAGCCCCGCCCACGAGATGAAGGCCAGCTCGCGAATCGGCATCGGCTGGACGATCGCGCTGACCAGGACCGAGACCGGTCGCGCGACCAGGGTCAGCACCAGGCCGGCCACGAGGGCGAACCCGATGGTCTCCAGGTCGATCCGGCCCGGCGAGAGCAGCAGGCCGAGCATCACGAACAGCCCGATCTGGGCCAGCCAGGCCAGGCCCTCGCCGAAGGACCTGGTGGCCGCGCGGTGCGGGAGCTCGGCGTTGCCGAGGACCAGCGCGGCGACGTACACCGCTGCGAACCCGGACGCGTGCCCGAAGGAGGCCGAGCCGTAGGCCAGGAAGCAGAGTGACATCACGGCCAGCGGGTAGAGGCCCGACGACGGCAGCGCGATGCGGCGCATCACCCACGCGCCCGCGAAGCCGACGACCAGCCCGACGGCCAGGCCGGCGACGAGCTCGTAGAAGACGAGCCCCACGTTGTAGAGCAGGCCGTGCTCGGCGAGGGCGCCGGTCGAGATGAGCGTGACCAGGACGATCGTCGGGGCGTCGTTGAGGCCGGACTCGGCCTCCAGCGCGCCGGTGAGCCGCTTCGGGAGCGGGACCACGCGGAGCACCGAGAACACCGCGGCCGCGTCGGTCGGCGACGTGACCGCACCGAGCAGGACCGCGGTCTCCCACGACAACCCGAGCAGGTAGTGCGCGCCGAGCGCGACGAGCACCACGCTCACGCCGACGCCGACCGTGGCCAGCGAGAGGCCGAGCCGCAACGACGGTCGGATGTCCTGCCAGGGGGTGGTCAGACCACCCTCGGCCAGGATCACCACCAGGGCCGCGAACCCCATCGCGTGCGCCAGCTCGGCGTCCTCGAAGCCGATGCCGAGCCCGGACTCGCCGAGCGCGACCCCCATGAGGAGGTAGAGCAGCAGCGACGGCAGCCGGGTCCGCGACGAGACGCGGACGGCGAGGATCGCGAGGAACGTGACCGCCGAGCCCCACAGCACGAACACATCGAGCTGGTGGACGTCGATGTGCACAGTCACCTCGCTCGATGGGGGTGGCGAAACCACACCCTACCGGGCGCTCAGGTGGTCAGAAGGAGCCGGATGACGCCCAGACGGGCGCGACCTCACTGCGGTAGCCGCGGCCGAACAGCCCGCCGATGATCGTCACCACCGGACCGGGGACGTTGTCCCGCAGCCCGGCCTTCTCCTCGGCGGTCGCGCCGTCCTCCAGCCAGGCCATGAACGCGCCCGCCTTCCCGATCCCGGTCCGGCGGCTGAACTTCTTGCCCATCTCCTTGATCGCCGGGTTGTCGTACTCCTTCTGGTACAGCGGCTCGCTCGTCGCCTCCTCGTGGTCGAGGTGGAGGATGGTCGTGGTCTCGAGCTTCGCCATCGCCGCACCGGCCGCGTCTGCGTCGGCCCTGCTGGCCGATGCCGCCAGCTTCTCCATCGCCGCCCGCGTGGTCGCCAGGTCGGCCGCCATCAGCTCGTGCTCGTGGTCGAAGCCGTCGATGGTCGCCTGGTCGACCCCGACCGCCTTCAACCCCGCCCAGGCGATCTCGTGCTCGCCCTCGTGGTGGTCGGTCAGCTGGGCGTCGAAGTTCTGCCACGCGCGGTGGAGCGCGGCCGCGCGCGCCTTGTCGCCGTCCGAGAACTTCTCGAGCGCGGTCTTGAACCGGCTCAGGTCCCGGCGCACGGCGCAGTGGATCACCTTGTTCATGCTCATGCTCGGGGCTGCCATGGAGGCAGCGTAGGCAACTCGGCGCCGCACGGCTTCTCCGATTCCGCGGTGGACGACCGCTGCACGGACCTACCGTGGCGGCGTGGCCACCTTCATCGCGACGATGATCGCCGTCGTCCTCGCGGTCGGTCTGGTGCTCCTGGTGCGCCGGATGCGGGCGACGCGTTCGGTGCTGGCCGCCGAGGTGCTGTACGCCGACCGGCCACCGGCCGAGGTCGACGCCGAGCTGCGCGCCGCCCTGTCCTTGGTGCAGGGCGCCCGGGTGGCGCCACTCGAGCCAGGCCACGTGCGCGTAATTCTGCGCCGCGGACCCGTGTGGACCGTCCTGGTCGCGATGCTGGCCTTCCCCGTCGGTCTGGTGGCGCTGCTCTATCGGGAGGACGTGCCACTGGACGTGTGGATCTACTCGACCCCCGAGGGCACCCAGGTCCAGCTCAACGGCCGCACCGAGGCGCACGTGCTCGCGCGCGTGCGGGCGGCGGCGCTGTCCGTCCCCGGGCTGCGCACCACTCAGGTCGTCGGGGTGTAGCCCGGGCGCCCGGAGGCGTCCCACTTCTCCCAGAACGACGTGAACTCCTCGCCGAGGAACGGGTCGCCGCCGGTCATCGCGATGCCGCCGCGGCGTACGGTCCAGTCCCACGGGGCCAGCTCGTGCGCGGCCTCGAGGTGTCGCTTGGCGGCCTCGGTGTCGCCGTTCCGCTGGAGGTGCGCGGCCACCCGGCGCTCGGCGAGCGCCTGCTGCTCGGCGTCGGTGCGCTCGAGCGGCTCGACCTTGGCGCTCTCGGGCAGCACGCCCTCGCGGACCCACCGGCGCAGCGCCTCGTGGTGCTGCTCGCTCGAGATCTTGGTGAACTCGACGAACTGGTCGTCGCCCGGCGCGATCGTCGGCGGCTTGACGACGGTGTCGTCCTCGTCGACCCAGACCACCGACGGGACGTTGGTGATGCCGTACTTCTCGGCAGTCACGTGCGCGGTGTCCACCGCTACCGGGTACGTCGGGTGGCCGGCCTCGATCCAGGGCCGGGTGTCCTCGGGGTCGTGGTCGAGGGCGACCGAGAACAACCTGAGACCGGAGTCGGCGAGCTCGTCCTGGAGCTGCTGCCAGCCGGCCAGCTCGTAGCGGCAGCCGCACCAGCTCGCCCAGGTGACCAGCACCCGCTTGTGCCCGGAGAGGTCGTCGAACGAGACCGGGTTCCCGTCGACGTCCTGCAGGTCGAGCCGCGGCGCCTTGCCGCCCGCCACCTCCCGGCGATGCGTCTCGGCCGACGGTGCGAGCGCGGCGACGCCGGCTTCCTC
The DNA here is from genome assembly GCA_963734355.1 of uncultured Actinomycetota bacterium. Lineage (GTDB taxonomy): Bacteria > Actinomycetota > Actinomycetes > Propionibacteriales > Nocardioidaceae > Nocardioides. The sequence continues at coordinate 82,997 of CAVTHU010000042.1, read as the reverse complement.
GTCGCGGACCACGAGCAGCCCGAGCGCGTCGGTGACCGACCGGCCCAGCAGGGGCACGCACGTCTCGCCGCGGCACAGCCCCTCGGGCTTGAGCGCCCAGCCGAGGGCGGCCGCGAGGGCCTCCTCGTCGGCGAGCCCACCGGGAAGCTCGTGCTGGCGGCCGTCGACGTCGATCAGGATCACCGGCTCAGGATTCCACGGAACTAGAACTTGTTCTAGTCTTGCGGCGTGGCCGGCACCGATCTCCCCGACGTCCGCTCCGACGCCGACGTCCGCGACGACGCGCCGGCGTACGACGTCGTGGTGGTCGGCTTCGGCATCGCGGGCGGCTGCGCAGCGCTCGAGGCGGCCCGGTCCGGCGCCCGGGTGCTGCTGCTCGAGCGGGCGGCCGTGCACGGCGGCACCTCGTCGCTCTCCGGCGGCCACTTCTACCTCGGCGGCGGGACCGCGGTGCAGACCGCGACCGGTCACGAGGACCCGGTCGAGGAGATGGTCAAGTACCTCACCGTCGACCTCGAAGGAGCCCGAGCCGGACAAGATCCGCGCGTACTGCGAGGGCTCGGTCGAGCACTTCGACTGGCTGGAGACGCTGGGCTTCGAGTTCGAGCGCTCCTACTACCCGGAGAAGGCGGTGATCCAGCCCGGCACCCAGGGGCTGATGTTCACCGGCAACGAGAAGGTCTGGCCCTACCTCGACCAGGCCCGCCCGGCGCCGCGCGGCCACAAGGTCCCCGTGCCCGGCGACGTCGACGGCACCAAGCTGGTGATGGACCTGCTCCGCGACAGGGTCGAGGAGGCGGGCGTCGAGGTTCGCTACGAGACCGGCGCGAGCCACCTCGTGACCTCGCCCTCCGGTGACGTGGTCGGGGTGGAGTGGAAGTCCTTCGACACCACCGGGGTCGTCCGCGCTGGCGCGGTGGTGCTGGCCGCCGGCGGCTTCGTGATGAACCCGGACATGGTCGCGGCCCACACCCCGGCACTCGGCTCCAAGCTGTTCACCCTCGGCTCGACGTACGACGACGGGCTCGGCATCCGGCTCGGCGCGTCCGTCGGCGGCGAGCTCAAGCACATGGACGAGCCGTTCATCACCGCGCCGTTCTACCCGCCGTCGGTGCTGGTGAAGGGGCTGATCGTCAACAAGCTCGGCGAGCGGTTCGTCGCCGAGGACAGCTACCACGCGCGGACGTCGTACCACGTGATGCAGCAGCCGGAGCAGGCCGCGTACCTCATCGTCGACAGCGCGCACCTGGAGGAGCAGCGGATGTCGCTGTGCCCGCTGATCGACGGGTGGGAGACGGTCGAGGAGATGGAGTCCGGCCTCGGGCTGCCCACGGGGTCGTTGGCCAAGACCCTCGACCGCTACAACGAGCACGCCGCGCGCGGCGAGGACCCGGACTTCCACAAGCAGCCCGACTGGCTCGCGCGCGCAGGACACCGGCCCCTGGGGCGCCTACGACCTGACCCTCGGCAAGGCGCTGTACGCCGGCTTCACCCTCGGCGGGCTCCGGACGACCGTCGACGGCCAGGTGCAACGGTCCGACGGCTCGGTGGTCGGCGGCCTGTACGCCGCCGGCGCCTGCGCCTCGAACCTCGCCCAGGACGGTGCCGGCTACTGCTCGGGCACCCAGCTCGGCGAGGGGTCCTTCTTCGGGCGGCGGGCGGGCCGGCACGCGGCGGGAGTCCCCGGCTGACCGGTGATTCTGAGGGTTCTCAGCCGTTGCAACTCCCGACAAGCCTCAGAATCCCCGGCTGACCGGGGATCCCCGGCAGAGCCGTAGCCTCCACCCCATGACGTCGACCGCCGACCGCTGGCAGGTGGCCAGTCGCGCGCCAACGTGCCGCCGTTCCACGTCATGGACCTGCTGGCCGCGGCGCACACCAGGCAGCGGACCCACGGCGACCTGGTCGACCTGCTGGCCGGGCAGCCCAGCACCGGGCGCGCCGGCGCCGGTGCGGGCCGAGGCGATCCGGCTGCTGCAGGGCACCGACCCGCTCGGCTACACGCCCGCGGTCGGGATCCTCGAGCTGCGGGAGGCGATCGCCGGCCACCACCAGAGGACGTACGGCGTCGACGTCGACCCCGACGAGGTCATCGTGACCACGGGCAGCAGCGGCGGGTTCCTGCTGGCGTTCCTCGCGGCGTTCGAGGTCGGCGACAAGGTGGCGATGGCCCGGCCGGGCTACCCCTGCTACCGCAACGTGCTGACCGCGCTCGGCATCGAGGTGGTCGAGATCCCGACCGGGCCGGAGACCAGGTTCCAGCCCACCGTCGAGCAGGTCGCGGAGCTGCACGCGCAGCACGGCCTCAAGGGGCTGGTCGTGGCCAGCCCGGCCAACCCGACCGGCACCATGCTGCTCCCCAGCGAGCTCGCGGCGCTGGCTCGATGGTGCGAGGCGGAGCAGGTGCAGCTGATCAGCGACGAGATCTACCACGGCATCGAGTACGCAGAGGAGCGGCTGGCCCGCAGCGCCTGGGAGACCAGCCGCGAGGCGGTCGTGTTCGCCAGCTTCAGCAAGTACTTCTCGATGACCGGGTGGCGGATCGGCTGGATGCTGGTGCCGGACCGGCTGCGCCGGGCGTGCGACGTGCTGACCGGCAACTTCACGATCTGCCCGCCGGTGCTCGCGCAGCGCGCCTGCCTCGCGGCGTTCGACGACGCGACGTACGCCGAGCTGGACGGGCACGTGCGGCGCTACGCCGACAACCGCAGGATCCTGCTCGAGGGGCTGCCGAAGCTCGGCATCACCGAGCTCGCCCCGGCCGACGGCGCGTTCTACGTGTACGCCGACGTCGGTCACCTCAGCCAGGACACGATGGCGTTCTGCCACGACCTGCTGGCGCGCACCGGGGTGGCGATGGCGCCGGGCATCGACTTCGACACCGAGGTCGGGAACCGGTTCGTGCGGCTCAGCTTCCCGGGTGAGGCGGCCGTCATCGAGGAGGCGCTCGCGCGGCTCTCCACAGCTCTCTGACCGCAGGTTTGCTGCACGGCCCACGGCGGGCAGATCGCCCTCATGTACGGCGACACCGAGGCGATCCGCGGGCTGGCCCGCACCATGCGCGGCCAGGGCACGGCGCTGCGCTCCCAGGCGGACTGGCTGCTCGCCCGCGCCGAGGCGGTGCCCTGGGAGGGTCTCGCCGCCGAGGCGATGCGGGCCCGGGTGCGTGCCCAGGTCGGCGGGCTGCGACGCACCGCCGATCTTGCCGACGACGCGGCCGTCGCCCTCGACCAGCACGCGGACGAGGTGGACCGGCTCAAGTCGCTGATCGCCGCGATCGAGCGGCAGGCGATGGCGCTGGTCGCCGCCGCGAGGGACCGGCTGGCCGGGCTGGTCGCCAGCGTGCTGCCGGACCCGATCGACGAGCTGCTCGACCGGTTCGTGCCACCGCCGCCGGGCCACCGCGACTGGCTCCTCGTCGACCTGCCGGGGCTGACATGACCGTCGACCAGGACCCGGAGATCGTCGACGTCCGCGGCGGGTCGGCCGGAGTCACCGCGTCGTACGCCGCCGCACGCGAGCTCGCCGAGGTCTTCGACGGCGCCGGCGACCGGCTGCGCGGCATGGGCACCGACGGGCTGCGCGTGATGCGCGACCCGGACCTGCTCGAGTCGGGACTCCTGTGTCCCGGGAGCTGCGCGGCTGCCGAGGCCGCCGTGCTCGCGGCCACCGGCGGCCCGGACGGAGTGGTGGCGTCGTCGTTCGGCTGGGAGGCCGACGCGATCGCCGTGCGCACCGCGATCGACTGCCTGGAGGCGGCCGACGACTCCGTGCGGTTCGCGATCGAAGGCCTCGACCGGCAGCTGGTGCTGACCATGGGGCCGCTCGCCGCCACCGCGATCGCCGCCGACCCCGACGTGCTCACCGAGCTGCCCGGCCTGACCGAGCACCTGGTCTCCGGGCTGGGCGGCCCGCTCTCGGCCGGCGCTCCTCACGATGCTGTACGGCGACCCCGGCCGGCCCGTCGTGTCGCCGTACCCCGCCGTGCTGGGCACCGCCCAGCCCGCATCGGTGCGCGACCTGCTCGAGCACCTGCACGAGGTGGCCCGGCTGTCGGGCCGCCCGGACTCCCCCGCCAACGGCACCGTCGAGGTGCAGACGATCACCGGACCGGACGGCGCCGTGCGGCACGTCCTCTACCTGCCGGGCACCGACGACTTCAACGCGCCGTGGGACCAGGACGCCGACGTCCGCGACCTGGAGACCGACCTCGACTCCGTGGCCGGCCGGCCGGACGCCTACCAGCAGGGCATCCTCGACGCCCTCGACCAGGCCGGGATCGGCAAGACCGAGCCGGTGCTCATCGTCGGCCACTCCCTGGGCGGGATGGAGGCGGCCGCGATCCTGGCCGGCCACGGCGGCTACCACGTCACCGACGTCGTCACCGCGGGCTCACCGACCGCGCAGGTGCCGGGGTTCCCCAGCGGCTCGCACGTGCTCTCCCTCGAGCAGCAGGGCGACATCGTCCCCGAGCTCGACGGAGCCCCCAACCCCGACTCCGTCGAGCAGACCACGGTGACCTTCGACGCACACCCCGACGGCGGCGTGACCGCCCACCACTCCTACGACGTCTACGAGGAGGGCGCCGGCCTGGTCGACGCCGCCACGGACCCGTCGGTCACCGACGCCGTGGGCTCGTTGCACGACCACGGCTTCCTCGGCTCAGGTGACCAGGTCACCAGCCAGGTCTTCCAGATCACCCGAGCGCCGTGAGCGCCTCCAGCTCGGCGGCCGACAGCTGGAGGTCGGCAGCGGCGAGGTTCTCCATCAGGTGCGCCTCGCTGCTGGTGCCCGGGATGACCAGCACGTGCGGGCCGCGGCTCAGCGCCCAGGCCAGCCGCACCTGTGCGGGGGTTGCGTCGTGCGCCTGCGCCACCGCACTGACCACGTCGTGAGCCGCGACCCCGCCGACCTCGCGGCCCTCCCCCGTGAGCGCGAAGAACGGCACGAACGCGATGCCCTGCGCCGCGCAGGTGTCCAGGAGGCCGTCGTTCACGCGGCCGAAGTCGACGGCGTACCGGTTCGACACCGCCGCCACGGGCGCGACCTCCTGAGCCTGGGTCAGGTGCTCGGGCCGCACGCTGGAGATGCCGAGGTGCCGGATCAGGCCGGCCTGCTGGAGCTCGGCCAGGACGCCGAAGTGCTCGGCCACCGACTCCAGGCCGCCCTGGCGCAGGTAGACCAGGTCGAGGTGGTCGCGGCCGAGCGCGCGCAGGTCGGCCTCGACCAGTGCCGCCAGCTGGTCGGGCCGGGCCAGGCCGCTCGCAGTGGGGCCGACCTTGGTCGCGATCAGCAGGTCGTCCGGGTACGGCGCCAGCGCCTCGCGGATCAGCTCGTTCGCGATGTCCAGCGGAGTGAAGTCGTTCCGCGGCCCGGTGCCGTCGGCGAAGCTCGGGTAGAACGCCGCGGTGTCGAGGTGGTTGACGCCGAGCTCGACCGCGCGACGCAGGAGCCGCACGGCACCCGCGCGGTCCTCGACGGTGTAGCTGTCGTCGCGCAGCAGCCGCTTGGCGCCCAGCCCGACCCGGTTCACGACGTGCCCGGCGAGCTCGAAAGTGAGGTCAGATGTGGTTTGTCCCATCCCTTCAAACTAAGCATCTCCACGGTCTTTGCAACTCGTGTTTCGGCGGCCATCTGAGGGGTAGGTCACTGTCGGGCCGGCAAGAGGAGGTGCACCGGATGTACGGCGACACCGACGTGATGCGCAAGCACGTCAGCCGGCTGCGCGAGCAGGGCACCGAGATCCGCTCGATGGCCGACCAGCTCGTCTCGCAGGCCGAGGCGGTCACCTGGGAAGGGCGGGCCGGCGACGCGATGCGAGAGCGGATCCGCGAGCGGGCCACCCGGCTGCGCGACGCGGCCGACCAGCACGACCACGCTGCCGACACCCTGGAGAGCCACACCCAGCTCGTCGACGAGCTGAAGGACTCGATCGCCGAGACCGAGCGCCGGGCGACGGCGTTGCTCGACGACGGCGCGCTTCCGAGGTTCGAGCCTCCCGCCCCGGGCCACAAGGACTGGCTGGCGGTCACCCTGCCCGGCGTCGGGGACCGTTCCTGATGCCGACCATCGACCTCGGGCCGCCGCGCCCGACCCCCCACGACCTGCTCGACGGGCTGCCGCGCCGGGTGGCCCTGACCCTGCCCGAGCTGCGGTTCGCCGCGATCCGGGCCAACGGCGCCCCGCTCCCCTTCGACCTGCGCGAGGGCGACGCAGACGACGGGAGTCTCGACGACCGGCTCGGCGGCAGCCGCGGCTCCCCCGAGCAGGCGGCGTACGCCGAGGCGCTCGCCCGCCTGCACGACCCGGCCATGTCGCTGTCCCGGCGTGGCCTGCTGGTGGGAGGTCCCGACGACGGGGTCGTCGAGGAGGGCCTCCTCGGCGCCATCGGACTGTTGGCCACGCCCACGGTCGCGGTCGACCTCGACGTCGCCGCCGGGCCCGTCCAGGTCAAGTCGTGGCACCGGCAGAGCGGCGGCGCGGTCGCTGCGCTGTCGACGCAGGACGGGCTGGTCTTCGAGCTGGCGTGGTTCCCGACCTGGGCCTGGGCCGCCGAGCTGGCCCGCGCCGCCGTCGTGCCCGAGGACCTGCCGTTGCACGACTCGGTCGTCCCCGACCTGGTGACCCTCCCGCACGAGCTGGCCGACGCCGCGATCGAGGCCGCCCGCACCCACCGCACGGACCTCGTCCCCGTGCTGGTGGAGCAGCATCCCGGCGCGGTCACCGACGGCTCCGGTCGCGCGCTCACCGACGGTGAGGTGGTCCGGGTGCTCACCGGGCTGGCCACCGAGGCGCGCGGCCGGCTGCGTGCGCTGGTCGCGGACGTGTCCGGCCAGGAGACCAGCACGGTCGGCGTGGTCGCCTGGACGCTGGTGGCCGACGGCTGGCGCGCCCTCCGCGCGCACCATGACGACGACGGGCTGCGGCTCGAGGTGGCCCGGGTCATCCCGGAGGACCTCGCCGCCGAGCTGGCCCCGGTCCTCGCGGAGGTGTCACCGTGACCGCCCGGGTCATGGAGCGATCCGACAAGTACGACCAGCTGCTCCAGCTGGCCGACGTGTTCGACCGCTCCGGCGACGAGCTGCGCTCGATGTCCGGTCTTGGCGCCGAGGTGCTGCGGGACGACGCCGTCGCCGACTCCGCGGATCTCTCCGCGACGTCGCACGCGCGCGCCGAGGAGGACATCCGGGCGGCGACCACCGGCAAGCACGGTCTGCTGTCCCGCTCGATCGAGCTGGACGCAGACGCGCTCGTCGTGCGCGCCACGGTGCTCACCTACCAGTGGATCGACGAGCTGCGCGACGCGGCGTACGAGTCCATGGGAGCGATCGCCGGGCGCGCCATCGGCTACCTCGCTCCCAACGTTGCCCTCGGCGGCGCCATCGTCACCGCCGGCCTCATCGAGACCGACGCGCTCGACCGCGACGGCGTGGCGACGTTCCTCAGCGAGCTGGCTGCAGCCAACCCCGAGCTCCTGGACCAGGTCGTGTCGGGTGGCGGTGGGCTCCTCGACGGCCTCCAGATGCGTGCGGCGCTGACGTCCGGGTTCTTCTCGGGTGAATCCGGTCGTCGGGCCGCACGCGGCGGGCTGCGCGCCGTGGGCGTCGACACCATGCGCCAGGACTCCTCGGCCGCGCTGCGCGACGTGGCCGGCTGGCTGCTGGCCGGCCCGCGACCGCGCGTGGAGGAAGCGCCCGACGTCGAGGCGCCGCGCGTCCCGTCGTCGCTGACCGACCTGATGGCGACGCTGGAGTCGCAGGACGGCCGGGTGCTCGTCCACCGCACGGCTCCTGGTCGCTACGTCGCCTACGTCGGCCTGCCGCCCGCCGGCCCGGCTCCCGACGACGGGCCGGCAGTGCGGCTGGTCGCCGGCGACCTCACGCCGTACGCCGCAGAGGTGGCACAGACCATCGCCGCCGCGGTCGCCGCTGACGACGGCGCCCACGTGATGCTGGTGGGCTCCGGCGCCGGCGGCGTGGTGGCCGCCGAGCTCGCTGCCCTGGACCAGCCACTGCCGTTCGTGGTTGACCAGATCGTCACCGCGGGCGCACCGGCTGCCCAGGTGCCGCGGCTGTCGGACGACACCCGGATGCTCGCCCTCGAGGACCGCGCCGACCCGGTCGCCCTGCTCGGCTCGCTCGTCAGTGCCGGCGACGACCAGCGCACCACGGTGGTCTTCGACGTGGCCGGCTCGTCGTCGGAGGGTGTCTACGTCGCGGGTGCCCGCGTCGCCGACGCCTCGCCGGACGTGGTCGCGGAGCTGGACCGACTGCGCGGGCTGGGCTACCTAGCGCCCGCCTGAGCCCTCGTCCCGCGACTGGTTCGGTACCGGCCCGGGGTCGTTCCGATGATGTTGGTGAACGCTGCGATGAAGCTGCTGGGGTTGGCCCATCCGCAGGCGTAGGCGGTTTGGGTGGTGTCGTGACCGTCTGCGAGGAGGACGAGCGCGTGGTAGATGCGTAGCTGCGTGCGCCATTCATAGAACGTCATGCCGAGCTCGTTGCGGAACAGTCGGCTGAGGGTGCGGGTGCTGGCTCCGATCGTCTTCCCGAGGTCGGCCAGCGTGGCGTTGTCTGCCGGGTCCTCGTGCAGCATCCGGGCAATGGCTTGCAGTCGGTCGTCGCGTGGCTCCGGAAGGTGCAGTGGCTGTTCGTGTGCTTCGCGGAGCTCATCGACGAGAACTCGGTGGAGACGAGTGCGCGCGGTGGGGCTGTAGGCGGGCGCGGCGTCGTCGTAGTTGCGGGGGCCGGTCAGGGCGAGCAGGACCTCGCGGGCGAGGTCGGAGGCCAGGAAGACGGCGGGATGGTCGGGTATGCGCCCGGCGAGGGATGGCGCGAGGAAGACGATCCGCATGTCGGTGTCGCCGTGGGCGCGGTGGTAGTGGGTGAACCCGGCCGGGGTCCAGGCGACCCGGTTGGCGGGGACGACCGACGTGCCGCGCTCGGTGTGAACTGCCAGGACGCCGCCGGCGGCGTACACCAGGTGTCCCTGGGTGTGGGTCTGCACCCTGCTCGTCTCGCCGGATGGCCAGAGGTGGCGCCCGCCAGAGGGCCAGACATGCGACGTCACACCGGGCACGGGGCGAGGTTGGCGGCGAACGGGCATCAGTTGGCATTTTAGCGGTAGTGAGCCACGCCTGGGTCTGGTGACACTGGTTCCTCGGCTTGAGAGAGGAAGACACACATGGCCACGTTCGTTCTCGTGCCCGGCGCTTGGAAGGGCTCCTGGGCGTATGAGTCGGTGGTTCCGCTGCTGGAGGGTGCCGGTCACACCGTGCACGCGCTGACTCTGACCGGTCTGCGACCGGACGACGACGACGCGACGGTCGCGACCGCCAACCTCGACACGCACGCCGACGACGTGCTGCGGCTACTCGACCGCGCTCACATCACCAGCGCGACGCTGGTCGGCCACAGCTACGCCGGGATGGTGATCGCCGCGGCGGCCGATCGCGCCGGGGGCCGGATCTCACGACTGGTGCATCTCGACGCCTTCGTACCCCGCGACGGCGAGTCGTGGTGGTCGGCAACGAACGAGTACTTCCGGGCGGTGTTCACGGCCGGCGCGGCGGCCACCGGCTACTCCGTCCGACCGCCGGAGAAGAACGGCGGCGATCCTCGCCGCCGGCCCCATCCCCTCGCCTCGGTCATGCAAACGGTCCGGCTCACCGGAGCCGTGACCCAGGTCCCTCGGCGTGAGTTCATCTACTGCTCGGGATGGGAAGACCGGACGCCGTTCGCTGAGCTGCGAACCCGACTGGCAGCTGATCCAGAGTGGCTGGTGCACGACCTCCCGACCACCCACAACGCAATGCGTGAGGATCCGGAAGCGGTGGCCACGCTTCTGCTGGGCGAACGCACCGCGGCTGCGTCGACGCTGTCATCGAGCCTCCGCTAGAGGATGTCGTGCACGAACTCGCCCAGCTGGGTGAGGTTGCGGCACTCGACCATCGGGACGACGTCGCCGTACTTCCCGGCGACCGAGTCGCCGGTGTCCCAGTGCCGACGATGCTCGGGGTTGAGCCACCAGGCGTGCCGGGAGTTGCGCTCCATCTCCTTGAGCTTGTCGAGCGCGAGGTCGGAGTAGTTGGAGCGCGCGTCGCCGAGGATCAGCAGTGACGACTTCGGGCCCAGCGCATCGGAGTGCTCCTCGACGAACTTGGTGAACGAGCGGCCGTAGTTGGTCCGGCCCCACAGGGCGGCGTGCGAGGTGCTGGCGGCGAGGTCGGCCATCACGTCGACGACGTCCGCGCCCGGCTTGAAGTGCTGGGTCACCTCGTGCACGTGGTCGATGAAGGTGAACGCCCGCACCTTCTGGAACTGGTCGCGCAGCGCGAAGACCAGCAGCAGCGTGAACTGCGCGAAGTTGGCCACCGAGCCGCTCACGTCACACAGCACGACGAGCTCGTTGCGGTGCGGGCGCTTGGGGCGGTGGTGGGTGACCAGCGGTACGCCGCCGGTGGAGATCGAGGCGCGCACGGTGCGGCGGAAGTCGAGCGGGCCTCGGCGGCGGGCGTGGTGCTCCTGGGTGAGCCGGGTCGCGAGCCGGCGGGCCAGCGGGTAGATCTCGCGGCGCATCTCCTCCAGGTCCGACTTGCGCGCGGCGGTGAAGTCGATCCGGTCGATGCTCGGCCGGATCGCCACGTCAGCGACGTGGTCGGGCCCCTTCTCCTCGGCGATCCGGCGGCGGGCTTCGTCCTCGACCTGGCGGGTGAAGCCGCCGACCCGCCGCCCGGCCACACGGGTTGCCTCCTCCTCGGTCCTGCCTTCGGCGAGCAGCGCCTGCACGATCCGCTCGACCAGCTCGCCGGGCGAGACCCGTTGCAGGGCGGTGTACGCCGACCAGCTGGACAGCCCGGGACCGCGGCCGGGCATCGCGCCGAACCGGCCCACCATCTCGACGGCCAGCCGCGCCAGTGCCTCCTGGTCACCATCGGCCAGCGCCTCGGCGAGCAGCTCGCGGAAGTCGGCCAGTGCCTGGCCGTTGTCGCGCACCTGGCTGTCGGGCTCGTCGCTCGGCTCCTGCCGGGCGCCCTCGCCGACCAGCCGCGGGAAGTAGACGTCGAAGAGCGCGTCGAAGGTCGGCCGCTGGCTCTGCTTCTTGACCAGCGTCGCGGCGTACGCCGCGTGGACGGTCCGGCGCTCATCCCACGGCAGCACGGAGAGGGCGGCGACCGCGTCGAGGTCCTCGGCCAGTGACACGGCCAGGCCGGCCCCGCGCAGCGCCTCGAGGAAGGCGATGTGGCGCTCGACCAGGCCGCTGCTCATGTCCGTGACGCAGTCACTTGCGCAGCCGCAGCTCGCGGATCGCGCGCTCCTGGTCGGAGGCGTGCTTGAGGACGACACCGAGCGTGTCGTCGACCGCCTTGTCGTCGAGGTCGCGGATCTCGAGCGCGATGAGGGTGCGCGCCCAGTCGACGGACTCGGCGATCGACGGCGGCTTCTTCAGCTCGAGCTCGCGCAGCCGGGCCACGGTCGCGACCAGCTGGGCGGCCACCCGCTCCTCGAGGTCGGGCACCTGGGAGAGCACGATCACGCGCTCGCGCTCCTCGTCGGGGTAGTCGAGGTGCAGGTAGAGGCAGCGTCGCTTGAGCGCCTCGGACAGCTCCCGGCTGGCGTTGGAGGTGAGCACGACGTACGGGCGGCGTACGGCGGCCAGCGTGCCGAGCTCCGGGATGGTCACCTGGAAGTCGGACAGCACCTCGAGCAGCAGCCCCTCGACCTCGACGTCGGTCTTGTCGACCTCGTCGATGAGCAGCACGGTCGGCTGGTCGCGGCGGATCGCGGTGAGCAGCGGCCGGGTCAGCAGGAACTCGTCGGTGAAGATGTCGTCGTGCGTCTCGGACCAGGTCTGATCGTCACCACTGCTGGCCTGGATGCGGAGCAGCTGCTTCTTGTAGTTCCACTCGTACAGGGCGCGGGCCTCGTCGAGCCCCTCGTAGCACTGCAGCCGGACCAGGTCGGCGCCGGTGGCGCGGGAGACCGCCTTCGCCAGCTCGGTCTTGCCCACCCCCGCCGGGCCCTCGACCAGCAGCGGCTTCTCGAGCGCACCGGCGAGGTAGGCCGTCGTCGAGGTGGTCTGGTCGGCCAGGTAGCCGGTCGCGGCCAGCCGCTCGGTGACCTCCTCGGGAGAGGCGAACCAGGACATGACGACATCCTCCCGCACGCGCGTCACGAGCTCCCGTGCCGTCCCTCTCCTGACGCGAACCGCTGGGCGCCCTCGAGTGCCCCGGACTGCAGGCTGGTGAGGCCGTGCCGCAGCTCGTTGGCCATCGCGTCCACCTCGGGCATCCCTTCCTGCTCGAGGAGGGAGAGCCGGTCCTGGCGCAGGCAGACCTGGGGCAGCTGCGCGAGCTGGTGGGCGAGCTCCTCGGCTGCCGCTCGCGCCTGACCCGTGGGTACGACGCGGTCCACGAGCCCGATCCGCTGAGCCTCCTCGGCGTCGACCTCACGCCCGGTGAGGACCAGGTCCAGCGCCCGGCCGGTGCCGATCAGCCTGGGCAGACGGACCGTGCCGCCGTCGATGAGCGGCACTCCCCAGCGACGGCAGAAGACGCCGAGCCTGGCGTCCTTCGCCGCGACCCGGAGGTCGCACCAGATCGCGAGCTCGAGGCCACCGGCGACGGCGTACCCCTCGATGGCGGCGAGCACCGGCTTCCCCAGTCGCAGCCGGGTCGGTCCCATCGGGCCGTCGCCGGACTCCTGCACCTGGTTGCCGCGCTCGGTCCCGATGGCCTTGAGGTCGGCGCCGGCACAGAAGGTGCCGCCGTCGCCGTACAGCACCGCGACGCTGGCGCTCTCGTCGGCGTCGAAGGCTCGGAACGCGTCGGCCAGGGCCGTCGCGGTGGGGCCGTCGACGGCGTTGCGGGCGTGCGGGCGGTGCAGGACCACCGTCGTGACCGGGCCGTCGTGCTCGACGCGGACTGGCTCAGGAGCTGTCGCTAGCCATGGCGGCGACGCTAGCCGTTCGTTCGGGACCCAGGACCAGACGGGGCCTCCCTCAATGTCCGAAAGGCTGAGGGCGCGAAGGCACACCTGACGGACACTTGAAGGTATGGACAACTCTCGGGGACTGCGCGAGAAGGTGGTGCACGCACTCGCCAATGTCGGACTCGTGTGGGCGGTGGCCGTGCTCGGCGCGCTGTTCATGACGACCAGCGCACAGGGGCAGCACGACGACGGTTATCCGCTGTCGTCGGCGAGCGCCGAGGCGCAGTCGGCGGCGGTCTCGGTCACCTCTGCCGACGCGCCCCGCACGGCCGGTCTGGCCCTCGCCCTCGTCGTCCTCGCCGGCGGTGTCATCGTCCTCGCCGTGGGCGCCTCCCGCGGCGACCGCGGCGACCGCGACGTGCAGCGCAAGTACGCCGCCCGGGAGGAGCCCGCCTCCGACCTCCCGCTCGCGCTGGGCCTCGGCCTCCTGGCCTGACCCAGCAGAACGCCCCGGACCACGACGTGATCCGGGGCGACAGCCTGGCGGTGGCGGTGGGATTTGAACCCACGGTGGGCTTGCACCCACACACGCTTTCGAGGCGTGCTCCTTAGGCCGCTCGGACACGCCACCGCCGGAGAGGGTACCCGAGCAGCGGCGGGCCGTTGAAATGCTCAGGGCGTCCAGGCGGGGTCGCGGCCGGTGGCGCCGATGAGCTGATCCAGAGCGGGAGCGTCGTCAGGTACGGGGACCGGCGGGCCGAACAGGCCGCCGTCGTCAGCGGCGCCGCCGGGCGGTGGCTCGAAGCCGGCGACGAACTCCCGCGCGGCCGCGACGGCCGCGGGGTCGGCGGGGTACGGCTGGCCGGTGGCGACCGCGAGGTCCCAGGCGTGCACGGTGACCTCGTCGAGCGCGACCAGGGCGGCCTGGTCGGCGGGCATCTCCACCGGGCCGGCCATCGTGGTGCCGTCGTACGCCCCGGGGTCCTGCCAGGCCTCACCGAGCTCGCCGAGGGCGGTCGCGATCCGGTCGCGGAAGCCGTCCTCGAGCAGCGATCCGTCGGCGGACGGGGCACGTGCGGCCAGGTCGTCCTTGCGGGCGGCGTGCGCGAACGCCACGGAGAGCCCGCCGATGTGGTCGAGGAGGTCGGCGACGGAGTACGCCGGGCAGGGCGTCGGGCCGGTCAGCTGGTCGTCGCGGACGCCCCGCACGAGGGCGGCGAGGGCGCTGGTGGTCGGTCGGAGGTCAACGTGTCCCATGCGAGTCGGACTCGCTGGGTGACGCAGACTCATCGCCCGCGTCCGTGGGGCTCGCGGTCGACGAGGACGGCGGCTCACTCGCGGTCGCCGACTCGCTGGCCGGTTCGCTGGCCGGTTCGGTGGCCGACTCGGTGGTCGAGTCCGTCGACTCCGGGGTCGAGGGTGACGACGGGTCGGACGGTGAGTCCGTGGGAGACGGGGTGGACGGCGTCGGCGACGGAGTCGAGGTCGGCGGGTCGGTCGGCAGCGTCGGCAGGATGTCGAGCAGCAGCGACATCGAGGCGTTGCCCTCGGCCAGCGGCCGCTCGACGAAGCGCCACCGGTAGAACGCGCGCTCGTCGACCTGCACGGTGGCGCGCACGCCGCCGTTCGCTGGCATCGGCGACCAGCACCGGCTTCCAGACCTTGCTGCCCGGGGTCCGTCGCTCGAGGATCATCGTCGCGTGCGGGATCGGGTCGCCGGTCATGGTGCGCAGCCGGCCGGTGATCGTCACCTCGTCGTCCCGGCCAACGTGCTCCCGGGAGATCGAGACCAGGGTCCGCAGCCCCTCGATGTCGTACGTCGTCACGTCGCCGGGCGCGCCCACCCGCAGCTGGTCCATCGAGAACGGTGTGCCGTCGCAGCCGAAGCCGATCGTGTAGAGGCCCGGCCCGTCACCGCCGTGCGCCGCAACGAACTCGGCCACCGTGGTCGGCACCCCCGGGTCGGGGGCGACCCGCTCGCGGCTGGTCATGTCGTACTTGGCCCAGGTGTAGACGCGGGTCGTCGCGTCGACGGTCTGCCAGGCGCCGCCGGGCGTGACCAGCTCGGAACGGCCGAGCCACAGCAGCGAGGTGCCGGCGTCGGCAGGCTCCTGGTAGCCGGCGTACGCGACGCCGGTGGCGCGGCCGGCGGCGTTCACCGCCAGGCTCGCCGTCGTCCCGACCATCGAGTCCACGGGGAACATCGCGCCCACGGCGTTGCCGCCGGCCAGGTCCCAGCCAAGGCTGCGGGTCCCGGAGGGCGCCGCACCCGGCCCGATGCCGATCGTGGGCGCGAGGCGCTCGTCGGTGCGCTGGTAGAGGTCGGCGCAGCCGACGAAGGAGAGGTTCGCCCGCGCCGGGTCGGGGAACGCCGTGCCCTGGACGGTCACCGTGCTGTCGGCGTACGACGGCGCGGCCAGCCCGACGACGCCGAACGCCGCCAAGGCAGCAACACCGGCCGAAGCGGACCGGAAACCTCCCACCTCCAGATTCTTACTCGCCGCGACAACAATGCACACCACCCACGTGGGCTATGGATGAACGAATCACCGGTGCTCGGCGAAGAAGTCGTCGAGCAGCGCCGTCGACTCCTCGGCGCGGACGCCGCTGACCACCTCGGGCCGGTGGTTGAGCCGCCGGTCGCGGACCACGTCCCACAGGCTGCCGACCGCGCCGGCCTTCGGGTCGAAGGCGCCGAACACCACCCGCTCCAGCCGGGCCAGCACGGCCGCCCCGGCGCACATCGTGCAGGGCTCGAGCGTGACCACGAGCGTGCAGCCGTCCAGGCGCCAGGTGCCCAGGGCCGCCGCAGCGGCCCGGATGGCCACCACCTCGGCGTGGCCGGTCGGGTCGCCCTCGGCCTCGCGCACGTTCCGGCCGGCCCCGATCACGGCCTGGGTCGGCGACACGACGACGGCGCCGATCGGCACGTCGTCGGTCGCCAGCGCCGCGCGTGCCTCGTCGAGGGCGGCACCCATCGCCGCCTCCCACGGGGAGGACATCAGGAGACCATCAGGCGGAGGTGAGCCCGACGGCGTCGTCGAACTGCTCACCGAAGCCGAGCCGCCGCGCCACGTCCGAGAGGAGCTCGTCGGGGTAGAGGTCGACGTCGTCGAGGAGCAGTCCCATCTCCATGGCGTGCATGCCGAGATCACCGAGCAGGTCGAGGTCGCCGGCCGGCACCTGCTCGTCCTCGTCCTCGAGCTCCAGCTCGGGGAGGCCGAGGAACTCCACCGCCGATCCGGCCAGCTCCCAGTCCTCGGCCGCGGTGACGTCGGAGAGCAGCACCCGCGTCGTCGCGCCGGCGACGCGGACGATCACGAAGAAGTCCTCGTCGACGGCGACCATCGCCACCGCTCCGTCGTCGCCCGGGAGGCGGCGCAGCGCGTGCGCGATCGTCTCGATGTCGCCGAGGTGGTCGTGGGCGAGGTCCTGCACGGTCCACTGACCGTCCGCGCGGTAGGCCGCGAGGGCGAAGTCGATCCTGTCGTCGTGCTCGACCACCCGACCAGCGTGACAGACCCACCCCTCAGCGACCAGCCTTTTCGGCCGTTCACCGACCGTCGGTATGCCCGCGAACGTGACCGCTCCAGCCAAGTTCGCTAGGTTCGATCCCCATGTTCTACCGGTCCCAGACCCGTCCCCGCCGCGCCTTCGCCGGCACCACCGCCGTGTTGGCACTGGCTGTCCTCCCCCTGGCGCTCGGCACCCTCGCCGCAGGTTCGGCCCAGGCCGGCCGTCCCGACCCGGTGGCCGGGGCCACCGCGGCCCGCGAGGCACCCGGCCCGATCCACGCCGGCAACACCTTCGGCTGGTACGGCCACGGCGGCCTGGTCTACGACGAGACGTTCGTCGGCCCGCTCAACCACAGGCGCTGGCGCGTCGAGGGCCCGGGAGCGGTCCGGACGCAGCACGGCATGCTCACCCTCAACACCGCCACCAAGGGCAGCGTCTCCGCCCAGATGACGATCCCCGGCCGTGCGTACGGCCGCTGGGAGACCAGGCTCCGGCAGCGCCAGTACGGCCACAAGCACACGCCGTACCGCGTGCTCACCGAGCTGGTCCCGATGACGAAGCTGGGCGAGGGCTGCGGCGAGCAGAACATCGCGCTCAACAAGTTCACGATGGGCGACAACCAGGTCAACTTCTACATCCGCTCCCGCCCCGACAACCTCTACCAGGCGTCGATGAAGCGCGGCTTCGGCCAGGACCAGTGGCACACCTTCGCCGTCGAGGTGACGCCGAAGCGGATCTCCTGGTTCGTCGACTCGCACGTCATCCGCAGCGAGCGCCGTCCCGACGCGCTCACCGGCCGCAAGTTCCAGGTCCGGTTCACCATGGAGGCCGAGAAGGGCAAGCGGATGAACAAGGCCCGGATGCAGATGGACTGGCTGCGCTACTGGACGCTGCAGGCCAAGAACGAGCGCTCGACCAAGGCGCCGGCCACCAAGCTGACCAGGTACACCAAGGCCTGCGTGGGCCAGAACGCCCCGAAGTGACACCGACGGGCCGCGGCTAGGCTGCCGCCCGTGCGCACTCACGTCGTCGACCACCCGCTCGTCGCCCACAAGCTCACCGCCCTGCGCGACGAGAACACGGACTCTCCGACGTTCCGCCACCTGGCCGACGAGCTCGTGACCCTGCTGGCCTACGAGGCCACCCGCGAGGTCCGGGTCGACCCCCACGACATCGTCACCCCGGTCGCGCCGACCACCGGCGTGAAGCTCGGGAAGCCCAAGCCCCTGGTGGTCCCGATCCTGCGCGCCGGCCTGGGCATGCTCGACGGGATGATGCGGCTGCTGCCGACCGCCGAGGTCGGCTTCCTCGGGATGATGCGCAACGAGGAGACCCTCGAGGCGACGACGTACGCCGAGCGGCTCCCGGAGGACCTGGCCGGCCGCCAGTGCTACGTGCTCGACCCGATGCTCGCCACCGGCGGCACGCTGTCGGCAGCGATCACGTTCCTCACCGACCGCGGCGCCAACGACATCACCGCGATCTGCCTGCTGGCCGCGCCCGAGGGCTGCGCCCGGCTCGAGGCCGACCTCGCCGGCATCGACGTCCCCGTCACCGTGGTCACCGCCGCGATGGACGAGAAGCTCAACGAGAAGGGCTACATCGTCCCCGGGCTCGGTGACGCCGGTGACCGGCTGTACGGCGTCGTCGGCTGAGCTGCGGGGGGTTCGGTTTACCCGGGTACCCGGGTAACCCCGACGATCTCAGGCTGTTGCAATGGCCCAGATCGTCCGGGGTTGGCTGAGATCCCTCAGGCGCTCTGAGCGTGGCGCCGAGCGAATGCCTTGCGGATGCGCTCGAGCAGGGCCTCGGGGTTCTCCAGGTCCGACCACGTCACACGAATGCAGAGCCATCCCGTGAGCTCGACGATCCGCTCCTCGCGGCGCTTCTCGCGGATCACCACATCCGAGGCTGACTCCCCGGGCTTGAGGAGAGCCTCGTACTTGACCTTGCCATCGAACTCGACGAAGACCCCGAGCTCCGGCCACGCGAAGTCGACCCGGGCGACGAACTGCCCTCGACCATCCTGGACTTCGTACTGCGGTATCGGCGCGGGCAGACCAGCGGCGTAGCAGAAGTAGAAGAACCTGGACTCACCCACCGACTCGACTGCAGCGTCCGCAAGTCGGAGCACGACGTCGGTCGGCCAACGTCCCCTTCCAGAACACGAAGCCTCGTCGGTAGCGCTGCACCATGTCCTCGACGGTCGTGTGTCCTGCGTGCAGCAGGTGGTTGACGGCGACGAGTGCAGCCTCGGTCGGAGCGACGGTGGTGACCTCGAGCGCCGTTCGGCACGCCGACATCACCTTGACGCCGCGGCGTACGACGACGTCCCCGTCCTCGATGCGGCCGCAGTGCTGCTGGACGCCGGCTTCGCGGCGACCGCACTTGCCATCGATGCGGGTGCCGTGCACGGAGTCCAGGGGCAGACCCCATGTCGGTCCGTCATAGAAGGGCATTGCAGAGCTGTGCGAGGCGACCAGCTCGGTCTTGCTCTGCTTCAACACCGCCCGCACCGTCAGCTCATGCTGCCCCGCGGTATCGAGTCCTCGCCAGAGGTGGGCAGACGACGTAGGCACCATGCCGAACGCGGACCCATTCCTTCGCCCGCACCATTGCCGCGATCCCACTGTCGCTCCAACCCTCGGCGAGCAGCTCCTTGCGCAACATGACGCGCGTCGTCGCCAGGTCGATCGGTGTCAACATCATGTGCGCGAGCCTGCCGACGTATGCGGGTCGTCGCGGTGGGCCGGTGAGACTCTGTGGAGAACCGTCGCCGGCGGCCCGCTGTGGAGAACTCGTGTCGCGTCACGAGAAGGGATCTGGGCCTTTCCCTGACGATCTCAGGCATTGCTTCGGCCCAGATCGTCTGGGTTACCCGGGTACCCGGGTAACCCGTCGGGCCGGCCCCGGACGCCTAGAGCGCCTTCACCGCGGTGAGGACCTTGCCGAGGGTGTCCTTGGCGTCACCGAACAGCAGCGTGGTCTCGGGCTCGAAGAGGAGCTCGTTCTCGATGCCGGCGAAGCCGGGGCGCATCGACCGCTTGAGGAACACGACCGCCTTGGCCTGGTCGGCGTTGAGGATCGGCATGCCGTAGATCGGGGCGCTCGGGGTGTTGCGGGCGGCCGGGTTCACGACGTCGTTGGCGCCGACGACGAGCACCACGTCGGCGTCCTTGAACTCGTCGTTGATCTCGTCCATCTCGATGAGCTGCTCGTAGGGCACCTGGGCCTCGGCGAGCAGCACGTTCATGTGGCCGGGCATCCGGCCGGCGACCGGGTGGATCGCGTAGTCGACCTCGGTGCCGCGCGCGATCAGCAGGTCGACGAGCTCGCGGAGGGTGTGCTGGGCCTGGGCGACGGCGAGTCCGTAGCCCGGCACGATGATCACCCGGTCGGCGTACCCGAGCATGATCGCGACGTCCTCGGGGCCGGCCGACTTCACCGGCCGGTCGGACGCCTCGCCACCGCCGAGCGTGGAGCCGCCCTTGAGCGCGCCGAACAGGATGTTCGTGCACCGAGCGGCCCATGGCGTTGGCCATCAGCAGCGTCAGGAACGTGCCGGACGCACCGACGAGGGTGCCGGCCACCAGCAGCAGCGTGTTGGACAGCACGTAGCCGCCCGCGGCGACGGTGAGGCCGGTGAACGCGTTGAGCAGCGAGATGACGATCGGTACGTCGGCGCCGCCGACCGGCAGCACCAGGAGTACGCCGACGAGCAGGCCGAGCAGCCCGATCACGATGCCGAGCCACATCTCGGGCTCGTTCACCATCATGACCGAGAGCACGATCGCGGCGACGAAGCCGCCGCCGAACAGGACGGGGAAGCCGGGGATGATCACCGGCCGCGAGGTCATCAGCTCCTGCAGCTTGGCGAAGGTGACGATCGAACCGGCGAAGGAGACCGAGCCGACCAGGATGGTGAACGCCGTCGCGACCAGCGCGAACTTCTCCACGTCAGCGCCCGACTCGACGACCTCGTGCAGCTCCAGCAGGGCGACCAGCGCGGCCGCGCCGCCGCCGACGCCGTTGAACAGCGCCACCATCTGCGGCATCTGGGTCATCTGCACGGTGCGGGCGCCGTAGACGCCGCCGATCGTGCCGACCGCGATGGCGGCGAGGATCAGCGGCACGTGGTCGAGGTCGGCGTAGAAGAACGGGAGGGCGCAGGCCAGCACCGCGCCGAAGGCGCCGATCAGGTTGCCGTTGCGCGCGGTCTTGGGACCGGACAGGCCCTTGAGCGCGAGGATGAAGCAGACCGCCCCGAAGCAGGTAGAGCAGCTGGGCCCAGACGGGGATCACGCGTCGCCCCCAGCAGTGTCAGCGGACTTCGTGGGAGCCGGCTTCTTGCGCACGAACATCTGCAGCATCCGGTCGGTCACCACGAAGCCGCCGACCATGTTCACCGCGGCGAGCACGATCGCGATCAGCCCGACCACCAGGGCCACGTTGTTGTCGGTGCTGCCGGTGACGATGATCGCGCCGAGCAGGATCACGCCGTGGATGGCGTTGGCGCCGGACATCAGCGGCGTGTGCAGCGTCGAGGACACCTTCGAGATGACCTCGATGCCGACGAAGACGCTGAGGATGAAGATCGTCAGCCAGACGACTGGTTCGCTCATGAGGCTGTCTCTCCCTCGATCGCAGCGCGGGTGGGCTCGTGGCGGATCGCGCCGTCGTGCGTGACGCACGAGCCGGTGACGATCTCGTCCTCGAAGTCGGGCGCGAAGACACCGGAGTCGCCCTCGGCCTTGCTGGTCATCAGCGTGAGGATGTTGACGACGTTCTGCGCGTAGAGCTTGGACGCCGGCCCGGGCATCTGGGAGGGGACGTTCTTGCCGCCCCACACCGACGCGTTGCCGATCCGGGTGACCTCGCCGGCCACCGAGCCCTCGACGTTGCCGCCGGACTCGGAGGCCAGGTCGACCACCACCGAGCCGGGCTTCATCTGCCTCGACCATCGCCGAGGTGACCAGCAGCGGCGCCTGCCGACCCGGGACAGCGGCGGTGGTGATCAGCGCGTCCGCGGCGGCGACGTACGGCGCCAGCCGCTCCATCTGCAACCGCGCCCGGTCCTCGGTCATCTCCCGCGCGTAGCCGCCCGGCACCCTCGAGGGTGTCGAGCTCGAGGTCGATCGACTTGGCGCCCATCGACCGGATCTCCTCGGCGGCGGCCGCGCGCACGTCGTAGGCCTTGACCACCGCGCCGAGCCGCTTGCAGGTCGCGATCGCCTGGAGCCCGGCGACACCGGCGCCGAGCACCACGATCTCGGCGGGCTGGACGGTGCCGGCGGCGGTCATGTTCAGGGGGAAGAAGCGGCGCAGCATCCCCGCGGCGACGATCGCGCAGCGGTAGCCGGAGACCAGCGCCTGCGAGGACAGCGCGTCCATCGACTGCGCGCGCGAGATCCGCGGCACCAGCTCCATCGCGAACGACGTCACCCCGACGTCGCGCAGGTCGGCCACGTACGAGAGCTCCTGGTTCACCGGCAGGAACGAGATCGTCGCGGCGCCACGCCTGAGCCGGCGCACCGCGTCGGTGGCGAGCGGCTGCACCGAGACGACGACGTCGGCCGACGCGAGGGCGTCGGCGTCGAGCACCGCGCCCGCCTCGGCGTACTCCTCGTCGTCGAGCAGCGCGTGCCGGCCGGCGTCGGGCTCGACCGCCACGTCGTACCCGAGCCCGGTCAGCTTGCCGACCAGCTCCGGCACCATCGCGACGCGTGTCTCGCCCTCACGGGTCTCCCGGGCCACCGCGATCTTCACGGGGCGGACCCTACCGACCTCAGGTTCGGGTCAGCGAAAAGGTGTCCAGGGGCACATGCCGTGGGCGGCCGCGCGGGCCCTCGCCGAGGTACGACTGGACGAGCGTCAGCTCCGTCGCCTGCCACCGCGGCCCCGCGTAGGAGTCGAGGAGCCGGACCCAGTTGCTGACGTCGTGCGGATACCTGGTGCGGGCCAGGGTGAGGTGCGGCCGGAACCTGGCGCCGTCGACCGCGATGCCCGCACGGCTGGCCGCGGCCCGGCAGCCGGTGGCCAGCCGGTCCAGCTCGGTTCGACCGGGCTCGTCGAGGTCGAGGCCGGCCCACAGCACCTTCGCGCGCCCCGCGTTCGGGAACGCTCCGCCTCCGGAGATCGCCGTCTCGAAGGCGGTCCGCCGGGACGCGGCCCGGCCCAGCCGCTCGACCAGGTCGTCGAGCTTCTGGTCCGGCACGTGGTCGAGGAAGGCGAGGGTCACGTGCACCTGGTCGGCCTGGACCCAGCGGAACTCGCCCGCGTCGCGGCGTACGTCGAGGAACTCGTCGAGGTGCTCCAGCGCCTCGGGCGGCGGGACCAGCGCTGCGAAGAGCCGCATCAGACGTGGGCGCCGAGAGCGGACCCGATCGCGTAGGTGACCGCCATGGCGAACAGCCCGCCGACCACGTTGCGTACGACGGCCCGGCGCCGAGGGGCCGTAGCCGAACTTCGCGCTTGCCCAGCCGGTGAGCACCAGGGCGACGGTGACCGACACGACGGTGACCCAGATCCGCAGGGTCGGGCCGAACAGGGTGATGGTGAGCAGCGGCAGCAGCGCTCCCAGCGTGAACGAGAGCATCGAGGCCAGGGCGGCGTTCCACGGGCTGGTGATGTCGTCGGGGTCGATGCCGAGCTCGGTCTCCGCGTGCGCGCCGAGCGCGTCGTGCTCGGTGAGCTGCTTGGCCACCTCGAGGGCCAGCTCCTCGCTCAGCCCCTTCTCGACGTACAGGCCGGCGAGCTCCTCGAGCTCCTCCTCCGGCTCGTCCCTCAGCTCGCCACGCTCCTTCTCCAGCAGGGCCAGCTCGGAGTCCTTCTGGGTGCTCACCGAGACGTACTCCCCGGCGGCCATGCTGAGCGCGCCGGCCGCCAGGCCGGCCACCCCCGCGACCAGGATCGCGCCGCGGTCGCTGGTGGCGCCGGCGACGCCCATCACGATGCCCGCGGTCGAGACGATGCCGTCGTTGGCGCCGAGCACGCCGGCCCGGAGCCAGTTGAGCCGGTTGTTGAGCCCACCCTCGTGGGGCTCGTCCTCGTGCGGACCGGGCTCCAGCTCAGACACGTCGACCTCGTCCGGGAGCGTCATGGCGGCATCGTCGCCTCGCCAAAGCGCGCCCCGCAAGGAAGGTGAGGCTGCCCATCAGCCCTGATGGCGCTCGATCCGGCGCGGCATCAGCAGGCTGACGAAGACCAGGACAACGGCGACGAAGGCGGAGCAGACGAACGTCGTGTGGATCGCCGGTTCGAGGATGCTCGGCGAGAGGTGCTCGAGGTCGGGGCTCCCGTGGCCGACCGAGTCGGTCACCGACGCATTGACCAACGCGCCGTAGACGGCGACGCCGATCGCGCTGCCCACGGTGCGGGCGAACATCGTGGCGCCAGTCGTGACGGCGCGGGACTCCCAGCCCACCGCCGACTGGGCGGCGATCACCGCGGGTGCCACCGCGAAGCCGAAGCCGATGCCCATCACGAAGCACGGCAGCGCCAGGTGCAGGAGCGAGGAGTCACCGTCGACGGTGAGCATCAGGAGCGCCCCGGCGAGCCCGAACGCAGCTCCGAGCACCATCGTCGCCCGGAAGCCGATCGACAGATAGAGCCGGCCGGCGTTGGACGCCGAGAGCGGCCAGCCCAGCGTGAGCGCGGCCAGCGCGAACCCGGCCGTGACCGCACCGTGCCCGAGGACGCCCTGTGCGAAGAGGGGGACGTACGACGTCAGCCCGATGAGCAGCACGCCGACGACCAGCGACGTGAGGATCGCAGGGAGGATCACGCGGTGCCGGAAGACCCAGAGCGGGAGCACCGGCTCGGCAGCCCGGGTCTCGACCCACACGAAGGCCACCAGCAGCAGCACCGAGGTCGTGAACAGCGCGAAGCTGATCGGGGAGGCCCACGACCACCGGACCCCGCCCTCGAGCAGGCCGAGGAGCAAGAGGACGCCACCGCCGCTGAGCAGCAACGAGCCGAGCACATCGATCTTGTGCGACGCCTTCGCCACCCGCTCCTCGAACCTGCGGACGAACATCCACAGTGCCGCGGCGCCGATCGGGAGGTTGACGAAGAAGATCCACCGCCACGACAGGTAGTCCGAGAACACGCCGCCGAGGGTGGGCCCGACCACCGAGGCGAGCGCCCAGACGCCGGCCAGGTAGCCCTGCACCTTGGCCCGCTCCTCGATCGAGT
Source organism: uncultured Actinomycetota bacterium (assembly GCA_963734355.1). Taxonomy (GTDB): domain Bacteria; phylum Actinomycetota; class Actinomycetes; order Propionibacteriales; family Nocardioidaceae; genus Nocardioides. Next base: position 58,359 of record CAVTHU010000042.1, on the reverse strand, counting down.
AGATGTCTCCGACGATCGTCATGCCGATCGGCTGCACCGCACCGGCGCCGATTCCCTGCACGGCGCGGAAGGCGATCAGGGACGTCATGCTCCATGCGAGTCCGCAGAGGAGCGAGCCGACCAGGAAGATGCCCACACCGATGAGCATCATCGGCTTGCGGCCGTACTGGTCGGCGAGCTTGGAGTAGAGCGGGACGGACACCGCCTGGGTGAGCAGGTAGACCGAGAAGAGCCACGGGAACTGAGTGAAGCCGCCCAGGTCGCCGACCACCGCGGGCACCGCGGTCGCGAGGATCGTCGCGTCTATCGCGACGAGCCCGACGCTGAGCATCACCGCGAGCAGGATCGGCCCCCGCTCGCTGCGCAGCCCCACGTCGGCGCGGCTGATCGCGGGCGTGGCTGTCACGTCCGGCGGCAACCGCCCGGGGCCCGGATCTGTTCCCCGGTCCACCGAACGTTCGCCGTTGGTCGGCTCTACTCCTTGATCTTCACCGTGCGCGGCGGCGACTGCACGGAGGAGCAGGCGTCGGTCGCCGGGGCCGAGATCCGGAACCGGGACTTCTTCTTCACCTTCTCCTTGACCGAGTAGGCGCCGGTGCTGTCGGTGGTGACCGTGCCGATGTGCTTGTAGATCGCGCCCGAGGTGGAGCGCTCGACGTTGAGCACGACTCCGACCGCGCAGGCCGGGGCGTCAGGAGCCTCGACGGCGCCGTAGACGGTCACCTTCTGGCCCTTCTTGACTTCCTTCTTGTTGACCAAGGCCGTGATGTAGCGCTGCGCCGGCACCTTCTGGTGCGCGGCAGCGGGCGCGGCGGACCCGGCGTCCGAGGCCAGGCCGAAGGACAGGCTGAGCGAGACGGGGGCGACCAAGGCAACGACGGCGGCGAGGACTCGGGGACGAGTGCGGATGCTCACCCCGCGACCGTAAGCGATCGGACGCCTATTTGTGTGGCTTGGGGCGCTTCGCTCTGACCTTGACCACCGGGGACGTCGCGGTCCTGCAGTCCGGTCGCTCGGTGACCACGACCTGGTAGCGGGCGGTGCTGCGGATCTTGATCTTCACCTTGAACCGACCGGCCGCGTCGGTCGTGGCCCCGGCCAGGTGACGGAAGGTCGCGTGCCGACCGGTCCCCGCCTTCTGCAGGTCGACCGTCTGACCCGCCGTGCAGACCGACACACCCCCGGCGACAACGGCGCCGGTGAACGTCACCTTGCGGCCCTTGGTCACCTTCTTCTTGGAGGCCTGGAGCGACAGGGTGCGCGCCGTGTGCAGCCCCCAGACCACGCAGGTGCCGGTCGGGCACGGCTGCCAGTCGGTGATCTGGCCGCCGTACGCGTAGGTCCCGAGCGGCGCCGCACCGGCCGCGGCGATCACGGTGGCCGGCGCCGGCCCGGGACCCGCCGGCACGTCGCTGAAGAGCAACGCCGAGCCGTCGGTGGACCAGTACGGGCCCGCGGCGGCCGGGTGCGTCACGTGGACGGCGCGGAGCTGGACGGGCGCGACGCCCGCGGTCATCACGCTGATGTACGTGTGCTGGTACGGCGACGGGACAGTGCCGTTCTCCTGCACCCAGACCGCGATCCGGGTGCCGTCCGGCGCCCACTCCGGCGTTCCGAAGCGGTACACCGGGTCGCCCGGGGCCTCGGGCGGCACGAAGAACTGCGTCGGCGCGCCACCGGCGCTCGGCACGGTGAACAGCTGTTGCGTGATGTTGGCGGCGCCCGGGGGCAGGTTCGACGTGAAGAGGATCTTGGTGCCACCGGGCTGCCACGAGATGCCGTTCTCGAGGTTGATCCGGCTGGTGCTCGCGTCGGTGTAGACCAGGGCCGGCACCCGGGTCGCCAGCGGGATCACGTAGATCGAGTGCGGGGTGTTGCCGAAGTCGCCGGTCAACGCAGCCAGCCCGGCCCCGTCGGAGGACCACGTGACGTCGCGGACCGTCTGCGGGAGGGTGGCCACGACCTGGTCAGTGCCGTCGGCCGACCAGATGTGGATCACGTTGCCGAGCGAGACGCCGGCGACCCGTCCGCCGTCGGGCGAGAACTCCATGGTGGTCGTCGCGGGGACCTTGATCTGGTGCTGGGTCCCGTCGGCGTTGATGAGGTCGTCGCCGAGCAGCAGCGGCCCGTTCGTGACCGGCAGCGCGCGGGCCGCGGGCGTCGCCTCCGCGGGCGAGAGCGGGAGAGCCAGGGCCGCTCCCAGGAGGAGTGCTACCGCGCCGGACATCGGGATCGACCTCATGGCCACTCCGCTCGAGCTGGGGACAGGACGCGCCCTCCCCGTACGTCGGCGCTGCCACGGAGTCTCGACCCGCAGCGCGTGCGGGTAAATGAGCCGGTCGGGGCATGGACAGCTAGGGCATCTGAGCCGATCCCGGGCGTCGTACCCCCGGTCAACTGTGCTTTGATCGATCCAATGGAGATCTGGCCGGGGCGCGCCTACCCGTTGGGCGCGACGTTCGACGGGAGCGGCACCAACTTCGCGCTGTTCAGCGAGGTCGCCGAGAAGGTGGAGCTCTGCTTCTTCGACGAGGCCGGCGCCGAGACCCGGGTCGAGCTGACCGAGGTCGACGCCTACGTCTGGCACGGCTACCTGCCGCGGATCCAGCCCGGTCAGCGCTACGGCTACCGGGTGAGCGGGCCGTGGGACCCGGAGCAGGGGCTGCGCAGCAACCCGAACAAGCTGCTGCTCGACCCCTACGCCAAGGCCACCACGGGCGACATCGACTGGAACCAGAGCCTGTACGGCTACACCTTCGGCGACGAGGACTCGCGCAACGACGACGACTCCGGCCCGCACATGACCAAGGCCGTGGTGATCAACCCGTTCTTCGACTGGGAGGGCGACCGACGCCTCGACGTCCCCTACAACGAGTCGGTCATCTACGAGGCACACGTCAAAGGAATGACCGAGCTGCACGAGGGGGTCCCGGCCGAGCAGCGCGGCACCTACGCCGGACTCGCGCACCCCTCGGTCATCGACCACCTCAACCGGCTGGGCATCACCGCGATCGAGCTGATGCCGGTGCACCAGTTCATCCAGGACAGCACCCTGCTCGACAAGGGACTGCGCAACTACTGGGGCTACAACACCCTCGGCCTTCTTCGCCCCGCACGCCGACTACGCCACCGGTGCCGGCCGGACTGCGCAGGGCCAGCCGGGCCAGCAGGTGCAGGAGTTCAAGACCCTGGTGAAGTCCATGCACCAGGCCGGCATCGAGGTGATCCTCGACGTGGTCTACAACCACACCGCGGAGGGCAACCACCTCGGCCCGACGCTGAGCATGAAGGGCATCGACAACCCGGCGTACTACCGGCTGGTCGAGGAAGACCTGCGCTACTACATGGACTACACGGGCACCGGGAACTCCCTCAACGTCCGGCACCCGCACTCGCTGCAGCTGATCATGGACTCGCTGCGCTACTGGGTGACCGAGATGCACGTCGACGGCTTCCGGTTCGACCTGGCCTCGACGCTGGCCCGCGAGTTCTACGACGTGGACCGGCTCGCGACGTTCTTCGAGCTCGTGCAGCAGGACCCGGTCGTGAGCCAGGTGAAGCTGATCGCCGAGCCGTGGGACATCGGCCCCGGCGGCTACCAGGTGGGCGGCTTCCCCCCTCAGTGGACCGAGTGGAACGGCGCCTACCGCGACACCGTCCGCGACTTCTGGCGCGGCGAGCCGTCGCTCGGCGAGTTCGCCTCGCGGGTGGCGGGGTCGGCCGACCTGTACGAGCACACCGGCCGGCGGCCGGTGGCCAGCATCAACTTCGTCACCGCCCACGACGGCTTCACCCTGCGCGACCTCGTCTCCTACAACGAGAAGCACAACGAGGCCAACGGCGAGGACAACAACGACGGCGAGAGCCACAACCGCTCGTCGAACCACGGCGTCGAGGGTCCGACCGACGACCAGGCGATCCTGTCGCTGCGGTCGCGCGCCCAGCGGAACTTCCTGGCCACGCTGCTGCTCAGCCAGGGCACGCCGATGCTGCTGCACGGCGACGAGCTCGGCCGCACCCAGCAGGGCAACAACAACACCTACGCCCAGGACAGCGAGCTGAGCTGGGTGCACTGGAACCAGGTCGACGAGCCGCTCATCGAGTTCACGGCCGCGCTCATCGAGCTGCGCCGCCAGCACCCGACGTTCCGACGGCGTCGCTTCTTCACCGGCAACACGGTCCGCACCGGGCCGGCCGGGGCCGAGCGGCTCAACGACATCGTCTGGCTGCACCTGGACGGACGGCCGATGGAGGACTCCGACTGGGAGGGCGGCAACCAGGCCCTCGGCATGTACCTCAACGGCCACGGCATCGCCGGCGCGGATGCCCGCGGCGGCACCATCGTCGACGACCACTTCCTGCTCTACTTCAACGCCGACGGTGAGGCGACGGTGACCCTGCCGCCCGCGGAGTACGCCGAGTCGTGGGACATCGTGATCGACACCGGCGGCACCCCCGACGAGGTCGAGGTGCTGACGGCCGGGGCGACGATGTCGATGCGCGAGAACAGCGTGCTGGTGCTGCGCGAGTTCATCCCGCCGACCGTCGAGCCCGACCACTCGGTCGCCGCCTCGGTGGCCGCGTCCGTGGCCTCGGCCACCGCTGCACGTGGCTGACTGGGGTACTGCCTCGCCCGTGACCGCCCGCACGCCACGGAGCACCTACCGGCTCCAGCTCACCTCGGAGTTCGACCTGTTCGAGGCGGCGAAGCGGCTGCCGTACCTCCACGACCTCGGCGTCGACTGGGTCTACCTCTCTCCCCTGCTGGCCGCGGAGGCCGGCAGCGAGCACGGGTACGACGTCGCCGTGCACACGCGCGAGGACCCCGAGCGCGGGGGGTCGACCGGGCTGGACGTGCTGGCCTCGGCGGCGCGCACGCTGGGCATGGGCGTGCTGGTCGACATCGTGCCCAACCACGTCGGGGTCGCCTCGCCCCGGCCGGCCACCTGGTGGTGGGACGTGCTCGAGCACGGACCGCGCGTCCCGCTTCGCGTCGTACTTCGACATCGACTGGGACGCCGGTGCCGGCCGGCTCCTCGTGCCGGTCGTGGGCGACGACGACGAAGGCGCGATCGAGGTGGACGCCGACGCGCGCGAGGTGCGCTACCACGAGCTCCGGCTGCCGATGGCGCCGTCGACCACGACCCTCGACGAGCAGCACTACGAGCTGGCCTCGTGGCGGCGCGGCGACGCCGAGCTCAACTACCGACGGTTCTTCACGGTGACCACGCTGGCCGGGATCCGCGTCGAGGAGCCCGAGGTGTTCGACGCGTCGCACGCCGAGATCAAGCGGTGGTTCGACGTCGGTCTGGTCGACGGGCTGCGCGTCGATCACCCCGACGGGCTGCGCGACCCCGGTGCGTACCTCGACCGGCTCGCCGCGCTGACCGGCTCGGCGTACGTCCTGGTCGAGAAGATCCTCGAGCCCGGCGAGGAGCTGCCGTCGTCGTGGGCCTGCGCCGGCACCACCGGCTACGACGTCCTCGGTGTGATCGACCGCGTGCTCACCGAGCCGGCCGGCGAGCCACTTCTCGACCAGCTGTCGGGGTCGATCGACTTCGCCGAGCTGACCCACGACACGAAGCGCGCGGTCGCCGACCAGTCACTGCGGGCCGAGGTGCGCCGGATCGTCCGCGAGCTGCCTCCGCTCGACCGGTCCGTTGACGCTGCGAGGACGCGGTGGCCGAGCTGCTCGCGTGCTTCCCGGTCTACCGCTCCTACCTGCCCCTCGGTGTCGAGCACCTGGAGGTGGCGCTCGCCAGCGCCCGCGCCCGGCGTCCCGACCTGCTGCCCGCGCTCGACGCGCTGGAGCCGGTCCTGTCCGACCCGGCCCAGCCGGCCGCGCTGCGGTTCCAGCAGACCTCGGGGATGGTGATGGCCAAGGGGGTCGAGGACTGCGCGTTCTACCGGTATCCCCGCCTCACCTCGCTCAACGAGGTCGGCGGCGACCCATCGGTCTTCTCGACGACGGTTGCCGAGTTCCACGAGGCGATGGCCGCCCGGCAGCGGGACTGGCCGGACGCGATGACGACGCTGTCGACCCACGACACCAAGCGCAGCGAGGACGTCCGGGCACGCATCGCGGTGCTGGCCGAGGCGCCCGGGCTGTGGGAGAGGACGCTGGTCACGCTGCTCGACGCCGCGCCGCTGCCGGACCCTGGCTTCGGCAACCTGCTCTGGCAGGCGGCGTACGGCGCCTGGCCGATGTCGCGCGAGCGGCTGCACGCCTACGCCGAGAAGGCGATGCGCGAGGCCGGCGACCGGACCACGTGGACCGACCCCGACGAGACCTACGAAGCCGCCGTGCACGCCGCGGTCGACGCCGCCTTCGACGACGCCGGGGTGCGACAGATCCTCGAGGACCTCGACGCCGACCTGTCGGCCGCCGGTGAGTCGAACGCGCTCGCCGCCAAGCTGCTGTCGTTGACCGTCCCCGGCGTGCCGGACGTCTACCAGGGCAGCGAGCTCGGTGACCTCAGCCTGGTCGACCCAGACAACCGGAGGCCGGTCGACTTCGACGCCGCCGAGCAGTCGCTCGCGCGGCAGTCCAACGCCAAGCAGGCACTCACCGCTCGCGCCCTGCGGCTGCGCCGCGACCGGCCCGAGCTGTTCACGACGTACACGCCGGTCCTCGCCGAGGGGCCGGCTGCCGAGCACGTGCTGGCCTTCGACCGCGGCGGAGCGGTCACCGTCGTGACCCGGCTCCCGCTCGGGCTGGCGGAGAAGGGCGGCTGGGGCGAGACCGTGCTCGCCCTCCCGAGCGGGCCGCGCCGGGTGGCCGACGTGCTCGGCGACCACGCCGCCGTCGTGCTGGTCGAGGACGGGTCGTGAGCTCTCCACAGCGTGGCCCCTTCGACGTGTGGGCACCGCTCGCGCACCGGCTCCGGCTGTCGGTGGGCGATGCCATCGTCGGGATGGTCCGCGGCGAGGACGACTGGTGGTCGCCGGCGGAGCCCCTGCAGCTCTCTCGGGAGGAGACCGACTACGGCTACCTGATCGACGACTCGGACACGCCGCGACCCGATCCGCGGTCGCGGCGTCAGCCGGCGGGCGTCCACCAGCGCTCGCGAACTCACGACCCGACCCGCTTCGGGTGGACCGACCAGGGCTGGGCCGGGCCGCCAGCTCGCCGGTGCGGTGATCTACGAGCTGCACGTCGGCACGTTCACGCCGGAGGGCACCTTCGACGCCGCGCTCACCCGCCTCGACCACCTGCGTGGCCTCGGGGTGGACTTCGTCGAGCTGATGCCGGTCAACGCGGTCAACGGCACCCACAACTGGGGCTACGACGGCGTCCTCTGGTACGCCGTCCACGAGCCGTACGGCGGCCCCGAGGGCTACCAGCGGTTCGTCGACGGTTGCCACGCGGCCGGCCTCGGGGTGATCCAGGACGTGGTCCACAACCACCTCGGCCCGTCGGGCAACTACCTGCCCGAGTTCGGGCCCTACCTCAAGGAGGGCACGAACACGTGGGGCGACCTGGTCAACCTCGACGGTGAGGGTTCTGCCGAGGTACGCCGCTACCTGCTCGACAACGCGCGGATGTGGCTGGCGGACTACCACGTCGACGGGCTGCGGCTCGACGCGGTGCACGCGCTCGAGGACCACTCGGAGCCGCACCTGCTCGAGGAGCTCGCGACCGAGGTGGCCGAGCTGTCGGCCCACCTCGGCCGACCGCTGACGCTGATCGCCGAGTCCGACCTCAACGACCCGGTGCTCATCACCCCGCGGGAGGCGGGCGGGTACGGCCTCGACGCGCAGTGGAGCGACGACTTCCACCACGCCCTGCACGTCGCGCTCACCGGCGAGACGCACGGCTACTACGCCGACTTCGAGCCGCTGGGCGCGCTGGCCAAGGTGTGTGAGCGCGGGTTCTTCCACGACGGGACCTACTCGTCGTTCCGCGGGCGCGACCACGGCGTGCCGATCGACACCGCGGCCATGCCGACGTGGCGGCTCGTGGTCTCCAGCCAGAACCACGACCAGGTCGGCAACCGGGCGGTCGGGGACCGGATCACCGAGGTCCTCGACCTCGACCAGCTCGCGTGCGCCGCGCTGCTGACGCTGTGCGGGCCGTTCACGCCGATGCTGTTCCAGGGCGAGGAGTGGGCGGCCACGACGCCGTTCCAGTTCTTCACCTCCCACCCGGAGACGGAGCTGGGCCGGCTCACCGCCGAGGGCCGCGTCCAGGAGTTCGCCCGGCACGGCTGGGACCCGGACGCCGTACCGGACCCGCAGGACCCGGCGACCTTCGAGCGGTCCAAGCTGGACTGGTCCGAGCTCGAGTCCGAGCGCGGCCTGCGGATGCTGGCCGTCTACCGCGACCTGGCCCGGCTACGGCGCGAGCACGCCGAGCTCACCGACCCGTCGTTCGCGCACGTCGCCTGCACGGCCGACGAGGCGGCGCGCTTCTTCACCCTCGAGCGCGGGTCGCTGCTGGTGCTGGTGAACTTCGGCGACCAGCCGATGGCCGCCGAGGTCGGCGAGGTCGACCTGCTCTTCGAGACCGAGTCGGGTGTCGACATCGCCGGCGGCGTGGTCCGGCTGCCCGCCCACGCCGGGGCTCTGGTGCGCGTCCTCAGCCGCTGAGGTACCGCGACGCGTCCAGAGCTCTCGCCGGCTACTGCACCGTGCTCAGGTCGATGACCTCGTCGTCGGCCGGCGCCGTGACGTCGAACTCCTCGTTGAAGTCGCTGAACTCGAGGTGGCCGGGCTCGTCGCCCTCGGTGCGCTCGAGCTTCAGCAGGTAGTGGTCGCCGTCGATGAGCACGTAGCCGACGGAGGTGCCGTTGTCGTCGGACTGCTCGACCTTGATCACCTCCTGGCCGTCGATCTCGTCGGTGCCGGTGGTCTTGTACTTGCCGGCGCCCTGCTCGTCCTTGAACAGGTTGTCGAAGAAGGCGTCGATGTCGCAGAACTGCGCGAAGTTGGAGTCGGTGTCGAGCACCCACTTGTCGCCGACCGCGGACATGATCGCGTCGGCCGAGTCACCGGCGTTCGCCCGCCAGAAGGCCTCGTCGGGCTTGAACCAGTTGGTGCCGTCCTTGGCCAGGATCTCCGCGGTGCCCCCGCCCACACCGATCGAGCCCGTGCAGTCACCGGCCGAGCTCGCCTGGACGTCGAGAGTGGTGGTGCCGCCGCTGGAGGTGATCTCACCGCTGAACTTCACCGCGTCGAGGTCCTTCATGTCGGCCTTGGCGTCCGCCGCGATCTTGTCGCCGGACTGCTTGGCGAAGTCGCTGTCACCGCCGTCCTTGTCGTCCGAGCCGCCACAGCCGGCCGCGAGCACGAGGACCCCGAGGAACAGCGAGCGCGGCGACCGCGCGGATCGGGGAGGGCGTCATGGCTGCGCATCATAGGAGGCCCGGGCCTCCAGCACGGCGCCCATGTGCGACTCGGCCCAGTCCTTGAGCTGGGCGAAGACGACCAGCAGGGAGCGGCCGAGCTCGGTCAGCTCGTAGGTCACCGTCACCGGGACGGTCGCGGTCACGCTGCGGGTGAGCATCCCGTCCCGCTCCAGCGAGCGCAGCGTCTGCGTGAGCATCTTCTGGCTGACCCCGGCGATGGTGCGGGCGAGCTGGGAGTAGCGCTGCGGCTTGTCCTGGAGGGCGCACAGCACCAGCGTGACCCACTTGTCGGACATCCGGTCGAGGAGCTGCCGGCTCGGGCACTCGGCCAGGAAGACGTCGTACTCGGCCTTGTCTGCGGCGCGGCGCTGGGCGGCGGTCATGGTGGGCACTGGTGGCCTCCTCGGCGTGGGTTACGCACTTTCAGGTGCCTGCTCTCCCATGGGAAGCGCCTCGGCGACCCGCATTGTTCCGACCGGTGACAGCAGTCCGCAACCGATGGAGGAACTCCCATGACCACGCAGACCAGCACCACCTTCCGCGCCGCCGTCGTCACCAAGCCCGGCGAGCCCGACGCCATCTCGGTCCTCGACCTGCCGGTCCCGCCCCTCGAGCCCGGTCAGGTCCGGGTCGCCGTGGCGGCCGCGACCGTCAACCCGGTCGACGTCCTCGTCCGCGGCGGCGGGCTGCACCAGGCGGGCGTCATCGACCAGCCGGAGCACACCGGCCTGGGCTGGGACTTCGCCGGCACGGTCCTCGAGGCCGGCGCCGGCGTCGACCTGGCGCCGGGGACCCGCGTGGCCGGGCTGGTCGGTGGGCTCGACCGCGACTTCGGCACCTATGCCGAGCAGCTGGTGCTGCCGGCCGCCGACGTGGCCGTCGTACCGGACGGCCTCGACCTGGTCGAGGCGGCCACCGTCCCGCTCAACGCGCTCACCGCGCTGCAGCTCGTCGACATCCTCGGCGACGGCGAGGGCCGCGCCCTGCTCGTGACGGGTGCCGCCGGCGCCGTCGGCGGCTACGTCGTCCAGCTCGCGCTCGAGCGTGGCTGGCGGGTCACCGGGCTGGCCCGCGCCGCGGACGAGGAGTTCGTGCGTGGCCTGGGCGCCGACTTCACCGCCGAGCCGACCACCGGCTGGGAGACCGTCGCCGACGCCGCCGTGCTCCAGGAGCAGGCGGTGGCGCTGGTGCGCGACGGCGGGCGGTTCGTCGGCGTCCAGCCGTCGTTCCCGCCCGCGTCCGAGCGGGGCGTGACCATCCAGGGGGTCCGCGTCGAGCCGGACGGCGCTCGCCATCGGCGGCCTGCTCGACCGTACGGCGCGCGGCGAGCTCCCGGTCCGGGTCGCGGAGGTGCTCCCCCTCGACCGGCTCGACGAGGCCCACTCCGCCGTCGCCAAGGGCGGCGTCCGGGGCCGCTTCGTGCTGCAACCCTGAAGCGGTAGTCGCAGACATTTGGGACGGACGCCACGCAGAAGAGTGGTCCCAAACGTCTGCGACTATCCCTAGACGCCGGCCGGCTCGGGGGCGCGGGTGGGTTCCCCCGAGCCGGCGTCGTCGCCCTCACGGAAGCCGTGCTTCTCCCACCAGCGGAGCATGGGGCCGGGCGCCCACCAGTTCCAGCGTCCGAGCAGCTTCATGGTGGCCGGGACCAGCAGGGCCCGGACCACGGTCGCGTCGATGAGCAGCGCGACGAGCATGCCGATGCCGAGCATCTTCATGAACACGATGCCGCTGAGCGCGAACGCCCCGATCACCACCGCGAGCAGGACGGCGGCGCTGGTGATGATGCGCCCGGTCTTCTGGACGCCGGTCGCGACCGCGAGGTCGTTGTCGCCGGTGCGGTCCCACTGCTCGCGGATCCGGGACAGCAGGAACACCTCGTAGTCCATCGACAGGCCGAACAGGATGGCCAGCATCAGGATCGGGTTGGTCGCGTCGAGGAAGCCCTGTGGCGTGAAGCCCGAGCAGGCCCGAGAGGTGTCCCTCGGCTGAAGATCCAGGTGACCACGCCGAACGCAGCCGTGATCGAGAGCAGGTTCATCACGATCGCCTTGAACGGCAGCACCAGCGAGCCGAAGGCGATGAACAGCAGCACCAGCATCACCAGGGCCACGATCAGCGCCATCCAGGGCAGGTGCGCGCCGACCGACTCGATGAGGTCCACGGTGTCGGCGCTCAGCCCGCCGACCAGCACCTCGCCCGACGCGGGCTGGATGTCACGGATGTCCTCGATGACGGCCTGGCTGTGCTCGCTCTGGCTGTTGCCGCCCCACGAGACGCGGAGCAGCGTCGCGTCGCCCTCGGTGGCGACCGGCTGCACGCCGGTGACACCGTCGACCTCCGCCACCTGCTCGGCGTACGCCGTCACCTCGGCCTCGGACGCACCCTGGACCAGCAGCTGGGCGGTCGAGGTCTCCGGGCCGAAGTCGGAGAGCTTGTCGGCAGCGACGTGGGCCGGGGCGTCGGGCGGCAGCACCCGGTAGTCGACGCTGCCCCAGGTCGCGCTGAGGAACGGCGAGGCGAGGAACAGCAGGAAGGTGACGGTGCCGGCGATGACCAGCCAGGGGCGGCGCATCACGCCGCGGGCCAGGGCGGCCCACCGCCCGTGCGCGTCGTCGACGACGACCGGGCGGTGCCGGCGCCACGGCAGCCGGCCGGCGTCGACCCGCCGGCCGAGCAGCCGCAGCGTCGCGGGCAGCACGGTGAGCGCGGCCAGCATCGCGACGAGGACCGCGGCCATGCCGCCGTACCCCATGCTCTTCAGGAACGCCTGCGGGAAGATCAGCAGGCTCGACATCGCCGCGGCCACGGTGAGACCGGAGAAGAGCACGGTCCGGCCGGCGGTCGTCATGGTGCGCGTGATCGCCTTGGCCGCGGCGTCCGGGTCGTCGGCCGGCAGCGTGCCGAGCTCCTCGCGGAAGCGGCTGATCATGAACAGCGCGTAGTCGATCGCCAGGCCGATGCCGAGCAGCGAGATCACGTTGACCGAGAAGACCGAGACCTCGGTGAACGTGCTGATCACCCGGACCAGGGCCAGGGCGCCGACCATGGCGAGCAGCCCGACCAGGGCAGGCATCGAGGCGGCGACGAGGCTGCCGAAGATCAGCAGCGCGAGGAGGAGCACGATCGGCATCGAGATCGACTCGGCGCGGGCGAGGTCCTCGCTGGTGATCTCGTTGACGTCGTTGTAGACGGCGAAGGCCCCCGCGAGGTCGGTCTGCAGCCCGGTGGACTCGGGCGCCTCCAGCGTGGGCGAGAGGTCGTCGTAGTTGGACAGGTAGTCGTCCTGGCTCTCCCCCGCCAGCGAGATCAGCACCTGGACGGAGTGCCCGTCCTTGCTGACCAGCCCGGCGTCGGCCGGCGCGTCGTAGTAGGGGACGACGCTCGTCGTGGTCCCCGGCGTGAGGCCCGGCGACGACCTGCTCGACGTCGGCCTGGAACTCCGGGTCGGACGCGACGAGGTCCTTGCTCGTGTAGATGGCGACCACGTCGATGTTCTGGTTGCCGAAGATGTCCCGCTCGGACTGCAGCTCGCGCGCCGACTCCGAGTTCTTGTCGTCGAAGCCACCCTGCGACAGGTGGTCGAAGACGCCGAACCCGTACGCGCCCGCGGCGACGGCCACCGCGAGGCCGGCCAGCAGCACGGCCAGGGCCCGCCGGGCCACGAATGCTCCCCAGCGCTCCATCATGGCTGACTCTCACACTCTGTGAACATGTGTCAGATTTGTGAACGGTGTTCACCGTAAACGGTGTAAACTCCGGTGTCAACGACTTTGGAGGAACCGATGAGCACCGAGGTGCAGCCCACCGCGGCGGAGCCGCAGGCACCCCAGACCCGGCGCGAGCGGCAGCGCGAGGCGACGTACGACGAGATCACCCGCGCCTCCCGGGAGCTGCTCGCCGAGGGCGCCGAGCTCTCGCTGCGCGCGGTGGCCGGCCGGATGGGGATGACCGCGCCGGCGCTCTACCGCTACGTCGCCAGCTACCAGGAGCTGGTCGACCTGGTCGCCTTCGAGATCGACAAGGCCGCCACCGAGACGTTCGCCGCCGCGGCCGACGCGCTCCCCGAGGACGACTACGCCGGCCGGCTGGTCGCCTCGGCCACCGAGTTCCGGATGTGGGCGCTGGCCAACCCGCGCGAGTTCGGTCTGGTCTTCGCCAACCCGATCGCCGACGCGCAGTGCGTGCGGCGCGAGATGCTCACCCATGTCGCGCTCGGGCCACCTGATGACCGGCCAGATGCGCGCGCTGTGGGAGCACAACCACCACCCGATCCCCGCGCTCGACGACCTGCCGCCGGCGGTCCGCGAGGCGGTCCTCGACCCGCTGATCCCGGCCAAGGTCGACGGACCTCGCGACTCGAGGACCGCGGCCTGGTCTGGCTCTACATGCAGGGCTGGACGACGCTCTACGGCGTGGTCGCGCTCGAGGTGTTCGGCCACATGGACCCGCGGATCATCGAGTCCGGCGAGATGTTCGTCCACGTGGTGCGCGAGTTCGCCCCCAAGCTCGGGCTCGCCGACGACGTCGACCGGCTCGAGGGGATCATCCGCGAGCCGGATCGCCCGGGGCTAGCCGAGGACGCCGTAGTTGGGCAGCCGGTACGCACGCTCGTAGCCGTCCCCGATGAAGTCGGTGTCGTTGTTGCCGACGTTCGCGATCAGCGTGTAGCCGTCGTCGACGAAGCCGTCGCGGCAGCGCTGCTTGCCGACCGGCAGCGTCTCCCCCTTGTTGCGCAGGCAGACCCCCGCGACCGGGAAGCCGGCCCGGGTGAGCTGCGCGACGGTGCGCAGCTGCTGGTTGGCCAGCCGGCCGCTGTTGAAGACCAGCGCCACGCCGAGCTTGTCGAGGAGCCGGGCGAACTTGAGCATCTTCGGGATCGCGCCGCCCCCGTCGTAGTAGGTCGCGATGACGGTGTTGTCGATGTCGAAGTTGACGGCCAGCTTCTCGTCCGGCGTCTTGGTGGCCACCCGTTGGCGCACGTAGGGGCGCGCCCCCTGCATCGCGGCCTTCACGTCGGCCAGCCACTGCGCGCGGGTCGGCGCCGCGCGCTTCGCGGCGTGGTGACCGTCGGGCGCCGGGGCCGAGGCGGAGGCCTCGACCGCCACCGAGGCCGGGCCGATCGCGACGACGAGGGCGAGGAGCAGTCCGAGCAGCCGCATGGCATCACCGTAACCGGGACACCAGACGCTCACCCCAACAACTCGTCGACCCAGGCCGGCACCACTTCACCAGCGAGGCCGTGCCGGACCTCGTCGAAGAAGTGGCTGCCCTCGCTCGGGACCAGGTTGAGCTCGAGGGTGCGGGCGCCGTACGCCGCCGCGGCCTGCACGAAGCCGGCCGCGGGGTAGACCGCACCCGAGGTGCCGATGGAGACGAACAGGTCCGCCTCCTCGAGCGCGGCGAAGATCCGGTCCAGCTCGTAGGGGATCTCGCCGAACCAGACCACGTCGGGTCGCAGCTCCAGCTCGTGGCACGAGGGACACGGCGGGAAGTCGCCCAGGTTGCCCTCCCACTCGACCCTGGTCCCGCAGGACCGGCACAGCGCGGAGCGCAGCGCGCCGTGCATGTGCAGCACCCGCGTGGACCCGGCCCGCTCGTGCAGGTCGTCGATGTTCTGGGTGACCACGAGGAGGTCGTCGCCCACCTCGCCCTCCAGCCGCGCGAGGGCGAGGTGGGCAGGGTTGGGCTCGACACCCGTGAGCGCCGCCCGTCGCGCGTCGTAGAACTGGTGCACGACCGACGGGCTGGTGCTCGTAGGCCTCCGGGGTGGCGACCTCCTCGACCCGGTGGCCCTCCCAGAGCCCGTCGGCGTCCCGGAACGTCGGCACCCCGCTCTCGGCGGAGATGCCTGCGCCAGTCAGGACGACGATCTTCAACGGCTACATGCCGCCCTGGTAGTAGTCGATGATGTCGGCGCCCGTGATCGGCTCCGCGGTCTTGCGGCCGAGGAAGAACACGCTGCTCGCGCCGTCGACGGAGTGCTTCGGGTCGAGGAACCGGTCGAGATAGCTGAGCCAGAAGAAGCACAGCGACGCGATCCGGCCCAGTGACACCGACCGGGTCAGCGCGCGGACGAAGTAGTCGACCGACCAGCGCAGCGCCGTACCCGCGCCGGCGACCGACCCGGAGTCGATCCGCTCGAAGCGGCGGAACAGGAACCGGTGGCCGCTGTCGGTGAACCGGGTGAAGTCGTAGGCGCCCTCGTGCACCTGCTGGAGGAACGGCGTGTCCGCGTAGACGATGCCGCCGGTGCGCAGCACGCGGTGGATCTCGTTCGCGACGATGGTCGGCTCGAGCACGTGCTCCAGCACCGCCTGGACGATGACTCCGTCGACGCTGCCGTCCGCGAGCGGGATCGAGTGACCGTCGCCGACGAACTGGGTCGCCGGGCTGGCGTAGACGTCGAACGAGATGAGGTCGATCGTCGGGTCGTCGTACAGCTCCTCGAGGCCGTCACCGATCGTGCCTCCACCGATCACCAGGATCCGCGGGTTGCGGTCGGGGGTGTCCGCCTTGAGCAGCTCCTCCATCCGCGCGACGTTGGCGGGCGCGGTGGTGTTGGCCGGGTGCAGCAGCCGGCGCAGTGGCCCGGCGAACCTGCGAGCGCTGCACCTCCGAGGCTCCCTCGACCGCACGGAGCCGGTCCGCGTCGAGCACGCTGGCCTCGAAGTCGACCAGCGCAGGAACGCCGGACACCACCGGGAACGGCTGGTCCGCGAACGCGCACGACGCCCCGGCGCAGTGCCACGCGCCGTCCTCCGGCCGGACCCGGCTGCCGCACCGCGGGCAGATGAACAGGTCCTGGTCGACCATCGCGTCGAGGGCGAGCACGTCCCGAAGCCTAGGAGAGCCGGTCGACGGTCACGACGTATCCGGACTTCTCGTCGTACGGCGCGCGGTCCCACGTCGAGAACCGCGCGAGCGGCTCGAGGCCGGCGGCAGCGAACGCCGCCTCGACGTCCGCGAGCGGCGTGGCCGGGCAGCCGCGGGGCAGGTGGGCGTCGTCGAGCCCGAAGCCGCAGACCAGCAGTCCGCTGACATCGAGCTGAGCGGCCAGGTGCTGGGCGGTGCTGTCGAGGGTGCCCGGCTCCAGCAGCGGAATGGTGTTGCCGGCGACGAGCACGACGTCGAAGACCTGCCCGGTGTCGAGGTCCGCGAGGTCGCCCACTCGCCAGTCCAGCTCCGGCGCCTCCTCGCGTGCCTGCAGCAGCATGCTCGCGTCGACGTCGACTCCGATGACGTCGTACCCGAGCTCGGCCAGCCGGATCGCCACCCGCCCGGTCCCGCAGCCCGCGTCGAGCACGCGCGCCGGCTGGTCGACCAGCTCCGCGACGAACGTCGCCTCGCCGTGCACGTCCTCACCGCGAGCGGCCATCGCCCGGAAGCGCGCGGCGTACTGCTCCGCGTAGTCGGCACCGACGGTGTCGCGAGCGATCTGCTGCCAGCGGGTCATCGCGTCATCAGTCCGCTCCTGGGCTCCTGTTCTTCGACAGCTCAGAAGCCTAGACAGGGAACGGCGTGCTCACGTCCCGGGCGCCCTCAACCACCCACGGGTAAGTCACCGGCGCCTGAATCTGAGGTGACTTCCCGATGCCCACGCCACCGGAATGCTGCACCCTCACCGGCATGGACCACGGCTCCCGCGGACTGTCGCCGCCCGCCCGAAGACCTGCCGCGACCTGGGCTCCTCCCGGCATCGTGGGTCGGGAGGCCGAGCTACGCCAGATCGACGAGTACGTCGACACCCTGGAGTCCGGTCCGCGTTCGATCCTCCTGATCGGCGAGGCGGGCATCGGCAAGACCACCCTGTGGAACTACGGCCTGGGCCGATGCCGAGCGCATCACCGTCAGGTTCTGGTGACCAGAGCCAGCCAGGATGACCACCAGGTCCTCGGCCAGGGTCTGCTGGACCTGTTCGACCCCCGACACCTGCCGGACGACCTGACCCCCCTCGCCCTGGGCCCCGACCTGTCAGCGCTCGAATGCTCGAGGCTCGTCCTGGACCGTCTGCAGACCCTGGCCGCCCGCGGCCCGGTGGTCATCGCCGTCGACGACCTCCCCTGGTTGGACGACCTGACCCTTCGCGTACTGCGGTTCTCACTCCGCCGACTCGTCGGCGAGCCGGTGTCGCTCTTGGCCACCTTGCGCACTTGGCTTCCGGACACGCTGGCGACCGTGATCCCCGACCTCGGCGGGATGACGCGGGTTCTCCGGGTGCGCGGGTTGAAGACTGCCGACCTGCGAAGCATCGTCTGCGATCGCATCCCGGCTCTCGACGGCGCGTCACTGACGCAGATCGACGACCTGGCACAGGGGAACCCCTTGTTCGCGATCGCGCTGGCCCGCGCGCGGGCCGGCTCGGCCCCTCTGGCACCCGATGGCGGCGGCCCGCTCGCGGCGCTGGCACGGCGCCTCGCCGGGTTGGCCGCCGACACCCTGCTGCTGGCCAGGCTGCTGTCGGTGGCCGGTCCGACGTCTCTGCCGGTGCTGAGAGCTGCCGTCGGCCTGGTGGACGACCGCCCCTGGGGGCGGGACCGGCTGGACGACGCGCTGCGTGATGGCCTTGAGGCAGAGACCTTCACCTTGGACCAGGACTTCGTGCTGAGGTTCGCGCACCCGTTGATCGCGACCGCCGTACTGGACGGCATGAACGCCCTGGACTCTCGAAACCTGCACGCCGCGTTGGCGGAGGTGGTCTCGGACCGCGGCGCCCGGGCCGTCCACCTGGCGCGGGCGGTCGTCGACCCGGATGGCGCTGTCGCCGACGAGATCGAGGAAGCGGCGCTGCGCCTGTCCCGGCGGGGCTCGCCCCGGATGGCCGCGGAGCTGATGGGCCACAGCGCTCGGCTCACGCCCCACCACGCCATCGAGCAACGGGTACGCCGGACGCTCGCCCAGGTGATGCAGAGTGCGACGGCGGGAAACCTCCCGGCCGCACTGGCACTGGCCGCCACCCTGCTCGACCAGCTCGAGCCGGGCAGGCTGCGTGCCGAGGTCATCACCGGACAGGGTGGTGCTCGACCCGTCCGACGCCGAACAGCTCCTCCGGAGGGCTCTCGAGGACGTTCCCGCAGACGGTCCGCCCGAGTACGAGTGCTTGCGCGGGCGACTGCTGGGCTTGCTCGGTTGGCTGATCGCCCTGCATCTGGGCAGGGTGCACGAAGGGTTGGAGTACGCGCGTGCTGGCCTGGAGATCGGCCGGACCGAGGGCGACGTCGTGTTGGTCGCCCAGGCGGCCTCGGCTGTCTCTACGGCGTCCTTGCTCATCGGCCGGCGTGCCGACGAGCTGATGGACGAGGCATGCCGCCTGGACTCGGAAGTGGTGGCATCGCAGCTGGCGCTGTGGCCCAAGGTTCTGCAGGGACGACAGCAGCTGTGGGACGGCCGCATCCGGGAGGCCCGAGCGAACCTCGATGCGATGTACAAGTGCGCGGTCGCCGCCGGAGCGGAGTGTCAGCGGAGCTACCGGCTCTGCGACCTCGCGCACCTGGAGCTGGCTGCTGGTGATCTCGACGTGGCCCAGCGCCACGTGGACGAGGGACTGGAGGCGGCGCTCGACTGCGGCGACGAGCGGGCAGTCTCCTGGCTGGCCTACCCCGGCGGGCTGATTGGCGCCCTCCGAGGCGACGTCGACGGCGTGGCCTGGAGCGCCGAGCGGCTGGACTGGTGGGCGGCCCGCGCAGGGGAGCGGCCGCGCACGTCGATGGCCGCTCACGTCCGTGGTGTGCTCGCCGCCTCCCAAGGGGACTGGGAGTCGGGGCTCGGACACCTGATGACCGCGCAGTCGATCCTGGACGCGATGGGTGTCAGGCATCCAGGGATGGTCCCGGCCCTGCCGTTGGCGATCCAGCTGGCGGGCCTGGCCGACCAGCCCGATCGCGTGGAGGCGCTCGTTGCCAAGCTCGCTCGCCGCTGCGCGGGACTCGGGTCGCCGTGGGCCGACCTGCAGCTGCGCGCCGCCACCGGCCATCTGCAGCTGCTGCGCGAGGAGCAGGCGGCTCTCGCGACCCTCCAGGCGTCTCACCTGGGTCTGACCCGCCTGGGCTACGGGCTGGATGCGGCGAGGTTGGGTTGTCTGGTGGTGGCCTCCGGGCTGCGTGCGGGTGGTCGGCGAGATGTTCTGCCGGTTGCGGAGGCGACGTTCGAGACCTTCAGGCGCAACGGAGTGCGGGGCTGGGACGCGATCGCCGCGGATCTGCTGGAGCGCGTTCGCGGCTGCGGCAGCGGCGCCCTCACCGCCACCGAGCAGCAGGTTGCCACGCTCGTGGCGGCCGGCGGCCGCAACCGCGAGGTGGCGAGCGCTCTGTTCGTGAGCGAGTCCACGGTCGAGGCCCACCTGACGCGCATCTATCGCAAGCTCGGGCTGCGCAACCGAGCGGAGCTGGCGCAGCAGGTGAGCGTCGCGTCCGCGTAGCCGCATCGCGAGCGGTGCGGCCCCGGTCTTCAAGGGCTGGATGTGGGGTTTCCCCGCTGTCACGTCCCAGCCCTACGCCCCTAACTTCGACGAGTCAGGCCGAGAGGCGGCCTGAGATCGAACCGAGAGAAGGGAGCCCAGCAATGGGTGTACTGGACAACATTTACAGGGCCATCGAGACCTACCCGCGTGATTACATGACGGTGGAGATCGTCCAGGTCGAGCCGCCCGGCGGCTTGGTCCACGAGGACGAGAATGTGCCGTTCCGCATCCAGGTCGCGAATGACGGGCCGCTGGACGCAAACCAGGTGAGTCTGCTCGTCGAGGGGCTGAACGGGACCCAGGTGAAGAGCAACGGGTCCAACCGCAACTTATCAAGACCAGTTCACCATCTCCGGCGCGTTCTTCGGCAACGTGCCCGCCCATTCGAACGGCTCGAACGGCCCGGGACCGGTGGTGACCACCGGGGACCCGTTCCACTTCAAGCAGGGTTCCGACGGGGCAGCGAGGGACCTCGTCAGGGTGTCCGTGGCAGGGTGGTCGTCCAGCTTCGACCACATGTTCAACAACCACACCGACGCCGACGCGGAGGCGAACGACGTCTACAACGCGCAGGTGTTCGAGAACCCCCCTGCTGTTGCGTAGCCGCCCACGCCGGCATCGGCCCAGGGCTGCGTCGTCCTGGACGAACGTGGGGCACTGTGAGCGACCCTGCCGTGGACCTGGTCCGCGGTGGGGTCGCTCACGCATGCTTGCCTGAATAGACGAGTTCAGTAGTACCAGGGGTACGGCGACCAGTCCGGCTCGCGCTTCTCGAGGAACTGGTCGCGGCCCTCCTGGGCCTCGTCGGTCATGTAGGCGAGGCGGGTGGTCTCGCCGGCGAACAGCTGCTGGCCGACCAGGCCGTCGTCGATGAGGTTGAAGGAGTACTTGAGCATCCGCTGCGCGGTCGGCGACTTGCCGTTGACCAGCCGGCCCCACTCGAGCGCGGTGGCCTCGAGCTCGGCGTGCGGCACCGCGCGGTTGACGGCGCCCATCCGGACGCCGTCCTCGGCGGAGTACTCCTGGCCGAGGAAGAAGATCTCGCGGGCGAACTTCTGGCCGACCTGCCGGGCGAGGTACGCCGACCCGAAGCCGCCGTCGAACGAGCCGACGTCGGCGTCGGTCTGCTTGAACCGCGCCTCCTCCGCGCTGGCGATGGTGAGGTCGCAGACCACGTGCAGGCTGTGGCCGCCGCCGGCGGTCCAGCCCGGGACGACGCAGATCACGATCTTGGGCATGAACCGGATCAGCCGCTGGCACTCGAGGATGTGCAGCCGGCCCAGCTGGGCCTTGTCGACGGTCTCGGCGGTCTCGCCCTCGGCGTACTGATAGCCCGTCTTGCCGCGGATCCGCTGGTCGCCGCCGGTGCAGAACGCCCACTTGCCGTTCTTCGTCGCTCGGCCCGTTGCCGGTGAGCAGCACGCAGCCGACGTCGCTCGAGGTGCGCGCGTGCTCGAGGACGCGGAGCAGCTCGTCGACGGTGTGCGGGCGGAACGCGTTCAGCACGTCGGGCCGGTCGAAGGCGATCCGGACCGTGCCGTGCGCCCTCGCGCGGTGGTAGGTGAGGTCGGTCAGGTCCTCGAAGCCTGGTACGTCGTCCCAGGCCCCCGGGTCGAAGGTCTCCGACACTCCGTCGAGCGCAGCCATGGCGCTACTGTGCCTCATGCTCAGCCGACGGATCCCGGCCGTGCTGGCCGGGGTGCTGATCGGGTCACTCCTGGCCGTGCCGCGGGGCTCCGCCCGCAAGTACTCGCGAGCCAGCTGGGACGAGGGGTCGCCCGCCGGCACCACCGGCGACTGGTTCGACACCACCTACGACCTGGTCGTCCTCCGCTGACGGCCGAACCTCGCTCGGGCACGGCCGCAGGCAGCACTCCGGCGGCGCTCGCCGAGCCGACCGTCGTACCGCCGACCCGCTGGGTGGCGCTGCTGGCGCTGGCCAGCGTGGGGCTGTGGGCCGGGTTCTTCGGCCCGATCTCGGTGCTGCTGGCCCAGCAGGCCGAGGCGCTGGACGCGGCGAACAAGGAGCAGGTGCTCGCCCTGGTCACCGGGGCCGGCGCGCTGGTCTCGGTCATCTGCAACCCGCTGGCCGGCGCCTTCTCCGACCGTACGACGCTGCGCGCCGGCCGCCGGCTGCCCTGGCTCGTCGGCGGTGCCCTCGGCGGGGCGGCCTCGCTCGCGGTCCTGTCGGTCGCGCCGAACGTCGCGGTGATGCTGCTCGGCTGGTGCGGCGTGCAGGCCGCGCTCAACGCGATGCTGGCCGCGGTGACCGCGATGATCCCCGACCAGGTGCCGAGCAGCCGGCGCGGCCGGATCGGCGGGATCGTCGCCGTGGCGCAGACCATCGGCGTCGTCGGCGGCACCGGCATCGCGGCGGCGACCGGCAGCATCGCGGCCGGCTACCTGGCGATCGCGGCGTTCCTGCTGGTGCTCGCGATCCCGTTCTCGCTGTCGTCGAACGACCTGGCGCTGCCGCCCGAGGCGCGGCCGCCGTTCGACGTACGCCGGTTCCTCGCGTCGTTCTGGATCTCACCGCGGCTCCATCCGGACTTCGGCTGGGCGTGGCTGACCCGGTTCCTGGTCAACCTCGGCAACGCCCTGGGACTCCTCTACCTCCTCTACTTCCTGCAGGACGTGATCGGCTACAGCTCCGACGAGGCCGAGAACCGGGTCTTCGTGCTCACCGCGGTCTACGCGCTCACGCTGGTGATGACCACGGTCGTCTTCGGCGCGTGGAGCGACCGGCTGGGCCGACGGAAGGTGTTCGTGATCTGGTCGGGGCTGGTGTCGGGCTCGGCGGCGATCCTGCTCGGTGTCGGCCAGAGCTGGCCGGCCGCGTTGGCCGCGGCGGTCGTGATGGGCTGCGCGTACGGCATCTACACCGCCGTCGACTTCGCGCTGATCACCGAGGTGCTGCCGACCGCGATCGACCGGGCCAAGGACCTCGGCGTGATCAACATCGCCAACGCCCTGCCCCAGGTGGTCGCGCCGGTGCTGGCCGGCGTGCTCCTGTGGCTGGTCGAGTCGGCGGGTGGCGTGGTCGAGTCGGACGGCCACGGCTTCTCGACCGGCTACCTCGCGCTCTACCTGCTCGCGTTCGCTGGCCAGCGTGCTGGGCTCGGTGTTCGTCACCCGGATCCGCGGGGTGCGCTGAGGCTCCGAGGAATGCTGGACCGCCCGATCGGGTTCCGGATGGTTGTGACACTTCAAGGCGAGTACGAGCCCAGCCCGGCCGAGTGGGTCCGCAACCAGGTCGAGACCTACGAGCGGTCCGGCGGCACCGAGGCGAACACCCTCCGCGGCCACTCCGAGTGGCCGATCGTGGTGATCACGTCGGTCGGCGCGAAGAGCGGCAAGCTCCGCAAGAACCCGGTCATGCGGGTCGAGAAGGACGGCGTCTACGCCGCCGTCGCCTCGCAGGGCGGTGCCCCGACGCACCCGACCTGGTACCACAACTTCATCGCCGACCCGCACGTCGACCTGCAGGACGGTCCGGAGCCGCACGAGTACGTCGCCCGCATCGCCGAGGGCGCCGAGCGCGCGGAGTGGTGGGAGCGCTGCGTGGCGCAGTACGCGCCGTACGCCGAGTACCAGGAGAAGACCGACCGCGAGATCCCGGTGTTCCTGCTCGAGCCGGTCGCCTGAGCGGCGTTGGAATCACCGGTTAACCGGTGCACTTCGTGCACGCCGCCTACGGGCGGGCGAGCGAGGCGGCCAGGCTGACCAGGTGGCCGAGGCGGGCCAGCTCGGAGTCGACGAACTCGGGGCCACCGCGGCGGCCGATGATCACCATGTTGTTGCCGTCGATGCGGGCGCCGGCGTAGATGTTGACCTCGTCGCCCTCGACGTCGATGCGGGCCGCCTTCTCGATCTCGACGAACGGCAGCTCGTCCGGCGCGGCGTCGGTGCTTCGAACCACGCCCTTGCTGCGGTGGATGAGCATCGCCCAGTCGGAGCGGAAGGCGACCGGCAGCAGGTCGACCACCCGGTCCAGGGCCTTGCCCGGGTCGGCGGTCAGCTCCTCGACGACCTCGAGGTCGAGGAAGATGTTGCCGCCCGCGGCGTAGCGGCTGATCCACATGACCCGGACGCCGTCGAGCACGTTGCAGGCGGACACCACGGAGTCGGGCATCGCGCCGCCGTGCATCTCGAGGAGCACGTCGTCGACCGCGGTGCCGTCGCGCTTCTCGACGATCTCGATCGCCTCGATGTCGCCGCCGGCCTCACCGATCGCGGTCGCGACCCGGCCCAATGACCCGGGGACGTCGGGCAGCTCGACACGGAGGAGGAACGGCACTCACCCGACCCTAGGCGATGCCGGTAACGGGCGCGTTTCGGGTGGCTCAGGGTGCGGACGAACCGGTGAGCCGCTGGGGCAGCCGGGTTGCTCGACGGGCCTTGGTGACGACGGCGAGCCGGACCGCGGCCTCGGTGCCGACGACGCGAACGCGCTCCTGGGCGCGGGTGACCGCGGTGTAGAAGAGCTCGCGGGTGAGCAGCCGCGAGTCGGCGCCCGGCAGCAGGACCGACACCGCCCTGGCCTGGCTGCCCTGGCTCTTGTGGATGGTGAGTGCGTGCATGGTCTCGACCGCGTCGAGGCGTCCGGGTGCGAGTGCCTTGAGCCCGTTGGAGCCCGAGATGAACGCGCGGCGGCGCTGGCCCTGACGGACCACGACGCCGGTCTCGCCGTTGTAGACGTCGAGCGCGTAGTCGTTGCTGGTGATGAGCAGCGGCCGCCCGACGTACCACTCGTCGTAGAGCTCGACGCCGGGTCGCTCGGCGAGCCAGCGCTCGACATGCCGGTTCCATCGGCGTACGCCGGCCGGACCCTCGCGGTGGGCACACAGCAGACGGTGCTCGTCGAGGGCGTCGACCGCGACCTGGGGCTCCTCGCGGAGCGCAGCTTCGAGCACGCGGAGAGCGGCGGCCTCGCAGTCCGGGCGGAGCGCGGCCTCGGCCTCGGCCTCGCTGGTGACCTCGACGAACTCGACCTGGTCGGACGGCGTCCGGAGCACGTCGAGCACCCCGTCGGCGTCTCCCACGCGGAGCGCCTCCGCGAGCGCCTTGATGTCCTCGGTGCTCCGGAAGTTCTCGGTGAGCGGCTGGACTGGAGACTCCGGGCCGGTGCCGTAGCCCTCGACCAGGTCGCTGAGCACCGCGCCGGCGCCGACGGAGGTCAGCTGCTCGGGATCGCCGACCAGCACGAGCCGGGCCTGCGGCCGCAGCGCCTCGAGCAGCCGGCCCATCATGGTCAGCTCGACCATCGATGACTCGTCGACGACGACCACGTCGAACTTGAGCCGGTTGCTGCGGTCGTGACGGAACCGGGTGCTGCTGTCGGGCCGCCAGCCCAGCAAGCCGGTGCAGGGTCACCCCCCGCGGGTGGCCCACCCGCTCGGCCGCGGCCCGGGCCTGGGGCGAGGCTTCGGCGATCTCGGCCAGCCCGGCCTCGACCGCCTCCTCGAGCCGGGTCGCGGCCTTGCCGGTCGGCGCCGCCAGCGCGATCGAGAGCTTCTCGTCCCTTGCCTCCGCCTGGTCGGCCAGCAGGACCAGCATCCGGGCGACGGTGGTGGTCTTGCCGGTGCCGGGGCCGCCGGTGAGGATCGTCGTGCGGTGCCGTGCTGCGTTCATCGCCGCCTGCAGCTGCTGCTCGCTGACCCGGGTGCCGCGCAGCAGGGCGGCCGTGGCCTCGAGCCGGGCCTCGTCGACCGGCGTCTCGATCGTGTCGGTGCGGGCGCGCAGGTCGTCGCAGACCTGGGTCTCGAGCCGGTGGTAGCGGTCGAGGTAGAGCCGGTCGAGATCCCAGCGCACCACCCCGGCCGTGACCAGCGGCGACGCCATGACCGCCTCCTGCCACGCCGTGGGGTCGGGCCAGGGCAGCTGCGGCGCCGACTCGTGGGCGGTCGCCAGGTCGAGGCAGACCGAGCCGCGACGGGTGGCGCGGACCGCGAGCGCGACCGCCAGGAGCACCCGGTCGTCGCTCTCGCCACCCAGCTCACCGACCCGGGCGGCGACGTGCACGTCGGACGCGTTGAGCAGGTGCTCGGCGTTGAACGTCGACAGCAACCCGTGGCCCCCGCGGGTCAGCCGCCAGTCGTCATCGCTGGTCGGCTCGAACAGCTCGCTCATCGGGTCGCCCCTGCCGGGACCACGCCGTCGAGGAGATCGGAGAGCGCCTCGACCAGCGCGACCGGCGGCCGCCAGGCGAAGACACCGCACGGCGCACCGTCGACCAGTGGCGTGTCGGGGCCGCACATGCCGCGGAGGTAGAGGTAGAGGACCCCGCCCAGGTGCTGCTCCGGGTCGTAGCCGGGCTGGCGCCAGCGCAGGAAGCGGTGCAGCACCGCGGCGTAGAGCAGCGCCTGCAGCGGGTAGTCGGAGTGGCCCATCGCCTCGTCGAGCGCCTCGGGACGGTAGGCGCCGGCGACGAGCGGCTCGTCGATCGGACCGAGCCAGTTGGTCTTGTAGTCGACGATCAGGTAGCGCGGCCCCGGCACTCGGAGCACCACGTCGACCGAGCCGGTGAGGTAGCCGCGCAGCGTCTGCCGGCCCAGCGGACCGCGCAGCACCTCGGCGTAGGGCCGCACCGGGTCACCTTCGGGCAGGTGCCGCTCGAGCAGCGACGCCAGATCGCCGAGGCGTACGTCGTCGGGCGCGCCGCGCACGTCACCGCCGGCCAGCGGGAGCTCGAACTCCATCTCCCGCAGCCGGTCGGCGAGAGGGATCTGGCGCAGCGACGTGCCGACCAGCGGCCCGAGGGGTGAGTCGGACACCGCGACCAGCGCGTCGGCCAGCTCGTCGCGGTCCAGCTCGACCGGCCACCAGCCGAGCTGGTCGTCGATGTGACCGAGCAGCTCGGCGCGGAAGTCGGCTGCCGCGGGGTCGGCGTGCTCGAGCACGGCGTGCACCAGCGACCCGAACGCCGCGCCGACCGGCAGCCCGGCCATCGGAGAGGGCAGATCGA
Source organism: uncultured Actinomycetota bacterium (assembly GCA_963734355.1). Lineage (GTDB taxonomy): Bacteria > Actinomycetota > Actinomycetes > Propionibacteriales > Nocardioidaceae > Nocardioides. The sequence continues at coordinate 31,589 of CAVTHU010000042.1, read as the reverse complement.
GCCCGTCTCCGCCGGGCTCGGCGACCGCGACCGCCTCCACCCCGTCCAGCTGCCCGTCGAGCTGCTCGTCGTCCTTCCCGACCACCTCCGGCTCGCTGGTGACGCCGGCCGCGACACCAGTCACCGTCTCGACCTTGCTCAGGGAGGAGTACGACGAGCGCCGCCAGGCCGCGTCGACGCTGCGGGTGAAGCTCCGGACGGACAGTCCGGGCGTCGCGGGCGCCGGTGGGTCGTCGCCGAGCTCGGCTGGGTGCGCAGGCTCGGGAACCGGACCGCCGCGCTCCTTCCAGCGCGCGAACAGCTCGACGACCTCGTCGTCGCTCGGCAGCGGCGGTGCCGGCTCGACCGTGCTGGTGCCCTCGCCACGCATCAGCAGGCGGTGCAGCGGGGAGGCGAGGGCGTTCTTGGTCGGCGCCCACCAGCACACCACCTGCGACTTGGCCCGGGTGACCGCGACGTAGAGCAGCCGCAGCCACTCCCCCGCCTCCTCGTCGGACCAGCGGCGGCAGTGGTCGGCCCAGTCGGCACCTCCGCCCCCGACGTTGAGGCAGCGTCGGTCCTCGGCGTCGTGGAACCGCGGCCGCTTCGGGTCGCCCACGAACCGGTCGCCGATCGCGGGCAGGTAGACGACGGGGTACTCCAGCCCCTTGCTGGCGTGGATGGTGACGAGCTGGACCGCGGCGGCGTCCGAGTCGAGCCGGCGAGTCCGCTCGGCTCCGCGCCCCTCCTTGGCCTCGGCGACCTGCTCGCGCAGCCAGGTCAGGAGGGACACCAGGCCGTGTCGCTCGGTGAGCGTGACCTCGTGGAGCGCCTCACCGATGTGGCGCAGGTCGGTGAGCCGCCGGTCGCCGCCGACCTCGGCGAGCACCCGCGCCGGCAACCCGTCGACGGTGGCCGCCTCGAGCACCGCCGCCATGCCGCGGGTCGTGAACAGCTCGACCCAGTTGCGCAGCGTCTCGGCCACGTCGTCGGTGAGGTCGTCACCTTGGGCATCGAGCTCCGCGGCGGTGCGGCCGAAGAAGCAGGTCAGCGCCGCGGACCGCACCCGGACGCTGCGGTGCGGCTGCTCCAGTGCCTCGAGGAGGGTCAGCCACTCGACCGCCGCGGGCGTCGCGAAGACGCTGCCGCCACCAGCGATCACGGCGGGCACGCCGACCTCCAGCAACGCCTGGCGGGCGTCCGCCAGGTCGGCGTGCCGGTAGCAGATCACCGCGATGTCGCGGGGCCGCAGCTCCCGCGCCTCGAACGTCGCACCCGACGCGAGCAGTCGGCGTACGTCGCGAGCGAGGTCCTCGGCGATCCGCGGCCGCACCTCCTTGACCGTCAGGGTGCTGGACCGCTTGCCGAGGTCCTGGCGCCGCACCACCCGAACCCGCAGCGGTGCCGGCTGTGGCGCACCGACCAGCCGGCTGCCGTCGTGGTGCGCCTCGACCGGGCGTACGACGATCCGCGGGTCGCCGAGCTCGGCCCCGCCCAGCAGCGCCTCGAACGCGGCGACCAGCGCAGCGTCGCTGCGCCAGTTGACCGAGAGCGTCTGCTTGGTCGTCGCGGTCTCGGCGGCGGCGAGGTAGGTGACGACGTCACCGCCGCGGAAGGCGTAGATGGCCTGCTTGGGGTCGCCGATCAGCACCATCGTGGCGTGGCCGCTGAACGCGAGGTGGAGCACGTCCCACTGCACGGGATCGGTGTCCTGGAACTCGTCCACCAGCACGATCCGCCAGCGCTGCCGCATCCGCCCCGCTGCGGCACCGTCGGGGACCTGCAGCGCGTCGCGCAGCTGGGACAGCAGGTCGTCGTAGGACAGGATGCCGAGCCGGCGCTTGCGCCGGTCGAGCTCCTTGCGGACCGCCCGCGCGAAGCTGACCCGGCGACCGACCGGTGTGGTGCGGTCCTCGCCCTCCGGCTCGAGCCGGGCCTGCGGGTCCTTGACCGCGGCGCGCGCGATGGCCAGCGCCTCGCCGTAGCTGAACACCGCGCCGCCCTCGTCGAAGGCGAACGCGCGCAGGTAGAGGTCGTCGACGGTCTCCTTCACCAGGTCGTCGAGGTCCTCGACCAGCCGCGCCCGGGAGTCGCTGTCTCCGGCGACACCGAGCGAGTCGAGCACCATCGAGCAGAACTGGTGGGTGGTCGCGATGGTGGCCGCGTCGAAGCCGGCGAGCGCTTCGGTCACCCGCCGATGACCGGCCCGGCGCCGCTCGTCGTCCCACCCCTGGAGGAGCACCACCAGCTCGGACGGCGGTCCCGGGGCGAGCGCCGCGCGAGCCGCCGGGTCGTCGCTGAGCACCCGCTCGGCCTCGACCAGCTGGGCGCGCACCCGCTCCCGCAGCTCCTGGCTCGCCGCCCGGCCGAACGTGACGACGAGCATCTCCTCGAGCTTGGCGTGCCCTTCGGCGACGTACCGCGTGACCAGGGCACCGATGGTCCAGGTCTTGCCGGTGCCGGCGCTCGCCTCGAGCAGGACCGTGCCGGTCGGCAGCTCCGCAGTGATGTCGAAGGGCTGGAGTCGAGTCGACGGAGATTCGCTCATAGGGGCGCGACCCTCTCCATGCCGGTCACCAGGGGTTCCCAGATCCGCCATGCGTAGTCGGCCAGACCGTCGTCGACCAGCACCTTGAGTGACACGGCGTCGCCGAACACCTTGCTGTGGTAGGCGTCGGCGTCCTCCTTGTCGAAGGCGAAGTCGCCGTGCTTGTCGGTCTCCCACTCGCGCAGCGCCGCGGCGTAGGGAGAGACGTCCTGGCCCATCAGCTCGCGGGCGCGGCCGTCCGCCCACGCGGCAGCAGTCGCGACCGGCACGGGCAGCGGCCGGGTCAGCCCGAGGTCGCGCAGCTCGACGAGGTCGCGCAGCCAGTCGACCGCGCGGTGGTCCAGCGGTCCGGTGAGGGCACGCCGCGGGCCCGCGCGCTCCCTGCCGATGGCGTGGCCGGTCCAGCTCTCGTCGGGAAGCGAGGCGCTGAGCGCTTCACCCTCTTCCTTGTTCATCCAGTGGCGGCACAGGTCTCGCTGCAGCCGACCCCGCCGCCGACCGTGACCGCCGAGAACGAGCCGTGGTATTCGAGCGGCGGTCCGGTGACCTTCGCCGGCAGCGTGTATTACCCGGCCGGAGCGGTGACCCACTTCCTCGCGCAATGAGATGGTCCGGCACGGGGATCGGTCGGCAACGTCCCGGTCTACGCCCGCACGACGCAGGAAGCCGGCAGCGTCGATCTACGTGCCGCTGGCCGGCGGAGTGATGAAGCCGTACGAACGGCGTCGATCGGGCGACCTGGCGGGCACCGTCGGCAGCAGCGCGCCGTCGTTCCCGGTCGTGCTGCCTTCCGAGGAAGCGCTGCGGCCGGGTGGCAACGTGCAGCGCCCAGATCGCACCGCTCCCTGTTCCCGTCGGCACAACGCGGCTCCGTGCCTGCCGACGCGCTCCCGGCGCCGCCCGGCGCTCGCAGCCGCGCCCGAGCCAGTCGGCACCAGCGGCGTCGTGTTCGACGCCCCTCCGGCCCGCACACGCGATCCAGACCGCGCAGCGGCCCGTCGGCCTCAACACCGTTTCGTGGATTTCCAGACGTGCGCTGGTTCGCCGCCGGCACACCGTCGAGTTCAGCCCGACCCGCTTCACGCGGATCGGCGAGCATCGCGGTTTCGACGTCTATCAGGAGAACGGCGCGGCCGGGGACGATCTACCTGTCGCTCGTCGACGGCGCGCCGGGTCTGCTGGCGCCGTATCAAGAGCCGCTAGCCGCTAGCGCTGGTCCGCGGCGCGGGTCCGCGGTTCGCGGACCGCGGGACCGCGGGAACGCGGACGCCGACGGGCGACCCGCCGGCCTGCACCCGCTAGCCGCGAACCGCGAACCGCCGGACCCGCCGACCGCCGACCCGCCGACGCCGATTATACTCGCAACAGTGTCCAGGCTCCGGCACATCGCCATCGGGCGCCATCCGCGGCGGACGCTCATTCGCATCGCGGTCCTCGCCGTCCTCAGCTTCATCACGTTCGGCTGGCTGCTGACGCCGGTGCGCGTCCGCGGCATCAGCATGGAGCCGACCTACCACGACTCCAGCCTGAATCTGGTCAACCGGATCATCTACCGGCTCCGCGCGCCGCAGCGCGGCGACGTCGTCGCCATCCGGCTGGCCGGTCCCGAGCGTGCTCTACGTCAAGCGCATCATCGCCCTCCCGACCGAGCGGGTCTCGATCGTCGACGGCATCGTCGAAGTCAACGGCGCGCCGCTGATCGAGCCGTACGTGGAGAAGCGGGCGGCCGTGGAACTATCCCGGAGGTCACGGTCGGCGCCGCGCGAGTACTTCGTCATCGGCGACAATCGCAGCATGAAGATGGGCGATCACGACTTCGGCCGCGTCGACGCCCGGCGCATCCTCGGCATGCTGCTGTTCTGAATGACCCGCCGGACGCTCGCCGGGCTCGGTGCCGTCGCTGCTGCCGCAGGCCGCGCTCTGGTGGTGGAGCGCCGGCGTCGTCGGACGAGCGCGCAGTCCGCCGCCTGTTCAAGGATTTCGCCGACGAGCTCAACGCCGGCACGACCAGCGGCTTCGGCACGCTCGCGCACATCGCCCGGCTCTCGGAGTTCTTCACGCCCGACGTCGTCGTCGAGCTCGGGCAGGGCAGCCCGCCGATTCACGGGCGCGAGACGCTGATGGGCATGGCCAGCCGGCTGCAGCCGCGGACCGCCGCCTTCGTCCTCGAGATCGACGATGTCACCGTCGAGTTCACGCGATCCGGACCACGGCGAGGTGACGTTCACGGCGCTGATCCGGCGGCGCAGCTTCGGGTCGGGCGAAGAATCGATCGACGCGCGCGAGTTCGGGGCCGAGGTCGTGCGCAGTCGGCGGCCGCTGGCGGGTCAGCCGGGTCGTGGCGATCGACACGCTGCGGTGAGGCGCGTCGCCATGTGACGTCGGACGAGTCGGCACGACCTGGACAGCACGATCTGAAACTGGAACGGACAGGAACGACAACCATGGCTTTACAACCAGGTGAAGAAGCGCCGGACTTCGAGCTCCGCAGCCATCGCGGCGGAACCGTGCGGCTGTCGGACTTTCGCGGCAAGAAGAACGTCGTGCTCGCCTTCCATCCGCTGGCGTTCACGCCGGTGTGCGCGACGCAGATGAGCGGCTACGAATCGAACCTGCCGCGGCTCGAGCGAGAGCGACGCGGTGGTGCTCGGCATCAGCATCGATCCGCAGCCGTCGAAGACCGCCTGGGCGAAGACGCTCGGCCCGATCTCGTTCGATCTGCTGAGCGACTTCCATCCGCACGGCGAGGTCGCGCAGAAATACGGCGTCTTCCGGCCCGAAGGAAGGCTTCTCGGAGCGGGCGGTGTTCGTCGTCGGCAAGGACGGCCGGATCAAGTGGTCGAAGACCTACGACATCCCCGCAGCAGCCCGACAACGAGGAGCTGCTCGCCGCGCTCGACAGCTGCTTGAACGCGCGACGCTCGAACGTGAACGCGATTGAAGCTGCGCTGAAGCGGAACGTTGAACCGCGTGAGTTGAAGGATGTGATGTCGAAGGTGAGGGCCCGAGAGCCCTCAACCTTCGACGAACCTTGGCCGCGGGCGCCGATCGCCCGGGAGCGGGGGTGGTGAGCCGGCCTGTATGGCTGACGAGGCAGGTAGTCAGCCGGCCGGCACCGGTGGGTAACTTACGCGACAGCCAACGTTTGACCGCGCCTGACGTTCGTAACCCGCGTCGGCAGCGCCCCGTCCTGGCGGACGAACGCACCATCCCGGGTCTGCGACAAGAACTTTGCGTCGACCAGTGCGCCCAGCAGCGCGTCACAGACGTCGCGCTCCAGCCCCCACAGGCGCTGTGCCTGTGCGGGAGTCAGACGAAGGCCAGGCATCTCGACGAACTCTCCCTGAATCCGCTGGAGCACTTCATCGATCCGCATGGGTTACGCACCTCCTCGCCGACCGTTGGTCTTCTTGTATGGCCCTATAGTGCAACACACGTACCCGGGCTGATATCGGGCTCGGTCCGCGGGTGTGTGCGGGTGGGCCTGAGGCCTAACTCGCTGTTGGCGGAGCGTTTAGCTGATCCTTATCCGCGGGGATGTCGGCTGAGCGGGACGGCCAGGCGCACACGGGAAAAGCGTAGTATCGGAAGCGTCGTCTGCCTAGATTCAATACGCCAAGCTCGTCCGCCATTACATGGATACATCGGACGCAGAATCCTTGGGGATTTTCGCGGGCTCAGTCCGGCGCGTGCCGGTCAGACCGGGGCCAGACGTGGTCTGACCCCGCCTGTCTGCAGGTCGTTTTTACAGCTGCCGCAGCGCCGACACGACCGGCAGGCGGGCGGCGCGGATGGCCGGGAGCAGGCCGCCGAGCAGGCCCATGAGCGCCGCGTAGCAGAGCCCCACACCAGCAGCGCCGGCGTGACGGCGAACGCGAACGCGACCTGGCTGAACGACTGCAAGTTCATCGTGGAGGTCTGGTAGCCGTCGAAGCCGGCCCAGGCGACCAGGCCGCCGAGCGCGCCGCCGATCAGGCTCAGCAGCACGCGCCTCGACCAGCACCGACACGACGACCGGCATCGAGCCGAAGCCGAGCGCGCGCAGCGTGGCGATCTCGCGGGTGCGGCCGCGACGGCGGAATACATCGTGTTGACCGCGCCGAAGACCGCGCCGAGGCCCATCAGCACGGCGATGCCGACGCCGATGGTGCGGATGACCGTCTGCAGCACCTGCGACTGCTGCGCGTAGTAGTCGGGCTCGCGGACGACCGTGACGTTCAGCCGCGGATCGGTGGTCAGCGCGTCCTTCAGCCGCTGCAGGCTGTCGATGCTCTCGAGCCGCAGATAGACCGACTGGTAGGAGTTGCCGCGCTGGTAGACGCCCTGCAGCACCTTGGCGTCGCACCACAGCTCCGACTCGGCGACGCTGCCGCGCGCCTCGAAGATGCCGACGACCTGCCACGGTCATCTTGCCCGACTTCACCGTCGATCCCACGGTCAGGTTGCTGAACTGCCGCGACGCGGCGCGGCCGACCACGATCTCCGACGTGCCCGGGCGTGAACATCCGGCCCTTCGACGATGTTGCAGATCGGGCCGGACCTGCAGCGCGATCGGGCGTCAGGCCGCGCAGCGGCACGTTCGCGTCGGTGCCGCTGCGCTGCAGCGGGTGGCCGATGATCACGAACAGCTCCGGCGAGGCGTGCACGCCGTCCGGCCCGCGCTCGATGCCGGGCGCCTCGGTGATCAGCCGCGCCTCCTCGCCGGACAGCCCGCTGGTCATCTCGGTGTCGCTGCCCGACCGCATCACCATCACCGTGCGCGGATCGCCGGTGCCCTGCATCGCGGCGCGGAACCCTTCGGCGATCGACAGCACCGCGGTGAACACGATGACCACGCCGCCGATGCCGATGATCGCCACGACCGACGAGCCCAGGCGCTGCGGAATCGACCGCAGGGTGACCCTGGTGACGGCGATGGTCTGCGACAGCCAGTTCATTGAGATACCTCAGAAACGTGCGACGTGCGACGTGCGACTGCACGCGAACGCCGCGAACGGACCGTGTCGCTACCCCGTCCGCCTCAGCGCGTCGACGATCTTCAGCCGGCTCGCCTGCACCGCCGGGCAACAGGCCGGTCGCCGAGGCCGAGCACGAGCGACCAGCACGATGCCGAACACCAGATCGCGCGGCGGGAAATGGAAGATCGGCAGCATGCCGCCGGTCGGATCGCCCTGCGCGATGATCAGCCCAGGCCAGGCCGCAGGCCGATGCCGCCGCCGATGATCGGCGATCGCGCACGACTCGAGCAGCACGATCGTCAGGATCCGGCCGTCGCTGAAGCCGAGCGTCTTCAGGACGCCGAGCTCGTTGGTGCGCTCGCGGATCGACTGCGCCATGGCGTTGCCGGCGACGAACAGGATGAAGCCCATCACCACGGCGGCGATCGCGATCATGATCGCGCCGATGTCGCCGACCTGCTTGGCCCACTCCGCGATGAACGCCTTCTCGGTCGCGGTCTTGGTCTCGGCGCTCGAGTTCTCGAACATCGCGTCGACGCGCTTCGCGAGCTGATCGGCCGTGGCCGGATCCTCGACCTTGAACACGTACCAGCCGATGATGTCGGCGAAGCCCGACCTTGGCGGCGCGCAGCGTCTCGTTCATGTAGTCGTAGTGGAAGAAGAACTGCGTCTTGTCCACGCCCTTCTTCGTCGAGTCGTAGATGCCGTCGATCGTGAAGTCCCAGGGCGATCCGTCCGGCTTGCGGTAGATCGGCGAGATCAGCGGCACGCGGTCGCCGACCTTCCAGCCGAACTTCTTCGCCGTGTCGACGCCGACGATCGCGCCGGTGCGGTCGGCGAGCCAGGCTTTCTTCTGGTCCTCCGGCACCTCGAACTCCGGATACATCCGCAGCCAGCTCTCCGGGTCGACCGCCATGTTCGCCATGAAGTTGCTGCGGGTCCTGGTAGTAGCCGCCGAACCAGTTGGCGTGCGTGATGATCGGTCACGCCCGGCGTGGCCCGGATCTTCGGGCCGTAGCTCTGCGGCAGCGGCTGGATGATCGAGACCCGGTGGATCACCATCAGCCGATCGGCGCCGGCGATGTCGACGCCCATGCTGAACGCGGCGCGGATCGCCATCAGCACGCCGAACAGCACGAACGCGATCACGATCGACAGGATCGTGAAGATCGGTGCGCACCTTGCGGCGCAGCAGGTTGCGCAGGATCAGCGGGAGGAACTTCATGCGGCCACCTCCTGCGACCAGCAGCCCCTTCTCGAGGTGCAGCGTGCGCTTGGCGCGCGCCGCCGCGTGCGGGATCGTGCGTCACCATGACGATGGTCTTGCCGTGCTCGCGGTTGAGCGTGGTCAGCAGCTCGAGGATCTCGTCGCCCGACTTGCGATCGAGATCGCCGGTCGGCTCGTCGCAGAGCAGCAGCGTCGGGTCGGTGACGATGGCGCGGGCGATGCCGACCCGCTGTTCCTGGCCGCCCGACAGCTGGCGCGGGTAGTGGTTCGCCCGCTCGCCGAGCCCGACCACGTTCAGCGCCACCTGCACCCGCCGCTTGCGATCGCCCGACCCGAGCTTGGTCAGCAGCAGCGGCAGCTCGACGTTCTTGGCCGCGGTCAGCACCGGCAGCAGGTTGTACATCTGGAAGACGAAGCCGATGTGCCGGGCGCGCCAGCTCGACAGCCTGCCGCCCGACAGCTTGTCGATGCGATCGCCGCCGACCTGGATCGATCCTTCGGACGGCGTGTCGAGGCCGCCCATCAGGTTCAGCAGCGTCGTCTTGCCGGACCCCGACGGCCCCATCAGCGCCAGGAAATCCCCCTCGGGAATGTCCAGCGTCACGCCCTGCAGGACGTCGATCCGCTCGCTGCCGCGATAGTAGACCTTGTGCAGATCCCGGATTGATACCAGCGTGTCCATCAGCGCTCCTTCACCCGTGCTCCGTCCGTCAACGTCGCGGCGCCGTCGATCACGACCCGCTCGCCGGCATTCAGGCCCGAGACCACCTCGACCTGGTCGCCGTCGTTCGCGCCGATCTTCACCGCGCGGCGCTCGACCCGATCGCCGCGCACCACGAACACGATCGCCGTCCCGTCGACGGTGCGCACCGCCGCCTTCGGCACCAGCAGCCGCGGCCGCGCCGCCGGCGCTGGCCGCGACCGGCTCGCGGCGCTTCGCTGCAGGAACGACACCTTCACGCCCATGTCCGGCAGGATGCGCGGGATCGAGCTGGTCGAAGCCGATCCGCACCCGGACCGTCGCCTTCTGCCGATCCGCCGACGGGATCGTCGTGATCACGTTCGCCGGAATCCGCCAGTCGGGATAGGCGTCGAGCACCGCCTCGACCGGCTGCGCCGGCTTGCACGCGGTTGATGTAGCTCTCGCTGACGTCGACCTCGATCTCGAGCGACGACATGTCGACGATGGTGCAGATGCCGGTGCGGGTGAAGCCGCCGCCGGCCGACACCGGCGAGATCATCTCGCCCGGCTGCGCGTCCTTCGAGATCGCGATGCCGTCGAACGGCGCGCGCACCACCATGTCGGCGAGATCGGTCTGGCGCGCGTTGACCTGCGCCTGCGCGACCTCGACCTGCTGCTGCGCCATCGCGATCCGCGCCTTGAGCGACTCGACCTCGCGCCTCGCGCCGAATCGAGCTCGGCGCGCGAGATGACCTTCTCCTTGACCAGCTGCTGCCGGCGGCCGAGCGTCAGCTCCGCCTCCCGCAGCCGCGCCTCGTCCTCGGTGGTCGCCGCGCTGCGCCGCGTTGAGCTGCGCCTCGTCGACGGCCAGCATGGCGCGGATCTGCGAGTCGTCCAGCCGGGCGAGCACCTGGCCCTTGCGGACCGCCTTGCCTTCCTCGACGAAGACCTCCAGACCTTGCCGGTGACCTTCGACGACACCGTCGCGCGGCGCCGCGCGGTGACGTAGCCCGACGCGTTGAGCACCGCGTTGGCCGCGCCCGCCGCGCCGCTGCGCACGGCGGCCTCGGCGGTCCTGACTTCCGTCGACCGGCTCGCGCCGCGCGCCAGTAATCAGCCGCCGGCGGCGACCGCGAGCAGCAGACAGTCCGACGACAATCAGCGCACCACGGCCGCCGCCGCCGCGGGCCGACTTGTCGATGCGCAAGCGAGGCGAGCTCGTCCTTGAGATTGGTTGTCACGAGTGAAGTCCGCAAGTATATGCGGATCTCTGACGGCGCCGGCCGCGCCTCGGAGGTCAGGAGTGAACGGTGAATGGTGGAGGGAGAGCGGCGAGTCACGGCGGTCGCGGCGCGCCGGTACGCACGTCGCACGCGGAGCATGCGCTGCACGGAGCAGGCTGACATCGCCGCGAGGTCACGTGCACGAAACCCGTGGTCGGCGCTTGACTCCAGCGGATGCACGATGGTAGAAACGGCCACTTTTCAAACTCAATTTCGGGGCACACTTTGGGATAGACGGAAAGCACAGCTGTTCGACCCACTCGATGGGTGGAAGGCAGCGTTCGACGGCGACGGAAAACGAGGTTTTGGCGATGACCAAGGAGCCGAGCATGCGCGTGACAGGGAACAGGTTGTGGCTGGCGGCTGGGCTGGTCGCGATGTCGGTCTGGCCGGGCGTCGCCATCGCCGCGTCGTCCATCACCGGAACCGTCACCTTCGACGGGAAACCCCCCGCTCTCAAGCCGCTCGCCATGGACGCCGACCCCGCGTGCGCCAAGAAGCACTCGGACCCGGTGCCGAACGAGATGCTGGTCCTCGGCAGCGGCAACACCATGGGGAACATCATGGTCTACGTCTCGAAGGGGCTCCCGGCCGGGAAGACCTATCCCGCTCCCAAGACTCCGGTGGTCCTCGATCAGAACGGCTGTCGTGTACAAGCCGCACGTGATGGGGATCATGGTCGGTCAGCCCTACAAGATCCTCAACTCCGACGGCATCCTCCACAACGTCCACACGCTCCCCAAGGTCAACAAGGCGTTCAACCAGGCGATGCCGGCGACGCTGCAAGGAGGCGACCACGCGTTCGACAAGCCGAAGAGGCGATCTTCCAGATCAAGTGCGACGTCCACCCCTGGATGAGCGCCTACGTCGGCGTCTTCACCCATCCGTTCTTCTCGGTGACGGGCACCGACGGGAAGTTCACGATCTCGGGCCTCGACCCGGGGACCTACGAGATCACCGCCTGGCACGAGCGGCTGGGGACGCAGACGGCCTCGGTCACGGTGGGCGCCAACGACAAGAAGACCCAGGACTTCAAGTTCGCCGTCCGCCGCGAAGTAGCGATCCGGAGAACAGCCGCATGAGTCACCCAGCAGCTGTCGCCGCACCCAAGCCGCACGGCGCGCACGAAGCCCATCACGAGGAGCTCGGCTTCTGGCGCAAGTACGTCTTCTCCGTCGACCACAAGGTCATCGGCATCCAGTACGCCATCACCGGCCTGCTGTTCCTGCTCTTCGGCTTTTCGCTGATGATGCTCATGCGCTGGCAGCTCGCCTACCCGGGCGCGCGCGCTGCCGCTGCTCGGCAGCCTCTTCGGCGAGGCGCGCATGCCGGGCGGGACGATGCTCCCCGAGTTCTACAACGAGCTCGGGGCGATGCACGGCACCATCATGGTCTTCCTCGGCGTGGTGCCCCTCGCGGTCGGCGGATTCGGGAACTTCGTGCTCCCGCTCCAGATTGGAGCCCCGGACATGGCGTTCCCGCGGCTGAACATGGCGAGCTACTGGTTCTTCTTCCTCGGCGGCGTGACGATGCTGGCCAGCTTCTTCGTCCCCGGGGGAGCCGCGCAGTCCGGGTGGACCTCCTACGCGCCCCTCGCCATCATCGCGGGCACGGGCCAGACGTGGTGGCTGATCGGGATGGTCTTCCTGATCACCTCGTCGCTGCTCGGAGCGGTCAACTTCATCACGACCACCATCCAGCTGCGCGCCAAGGGGCTCACGTTCATGCGGTTCCCCTTCTTCGTGTGGGCGCAGTTCGTGACCGCCTTCCTGCTGCTGCTGGCCTTCCCGCCGCTCGAGGCCGCGGCGGTCATGCAGCTGATGGATCGTCTGGCCGGCACGAGCTTCTTCCTCCCGAGCGGCCTCGTCGTCAGCGGCCAGGTCGTCGACGTGCGCCGGCGGCGGCAACCCGCTCCTCTGGCAGCACCTGTTCTGGTTCCTGGCGCACCCGGAGGTCTACGTCCTGATCCTGCCGGCGATGGGCATCGTCGCCGAGATCATCGCGAACAACACGCGGAAGCCCCTGTGGGGCTACCGTTCGATGGTCTACTCGCTCGTCTTCCTCGGCTTCATGTCGTTCATCGTGTGGGCGCACCACATGTTCATGACCGGCATGGGGACGGCGATGGCGGCGTTCTTCCAGACGACCACGATGATCATCTCGATCCCGTCGGTCGTGATCCTCACGGCCCTGATCATCTCGCTGTGGGGCGGATCGATCCGCTTCAACACGCCGATGCTGTTCGCGGTCGGCTTTCTCCCGATGTTCGGCATCGGCGGGCTCACCGGGCTTCCGCTCGGCTTGAACGTCGCGGACATCCCGCTGCACGACACCTACTACGTCATCGCCCACTTCCACTACGTCGTCGCGCCGGGGACGATCTTCGCGCTCTTCGCGGGGATCTACTACTGGTTCCCGAAGGCGACCGGGCGGAAGATGAACGAGACGCTCGGGAAGATCCATTTCGCCGGCTCGCTCGTCTGCATGAACGTCGTCTTCATGCCGATGTTCCTCGTGGGGCTGGCCGGCGTCTCGCGGCGGCTGTTCGACGGCGGGGCGAGCTACGACTTCGCGCAGCCGGTCCTCCACCTGAACGTCGTGTCCTCGTGGGGCGCGTGGATCATGGCGCTCTTCCAGATTCCCTTCATCTTCAATTTCTTCTGGAGCATCTGGAAGGGAGAGAAGACCGACGAGAACCCGTGGCAGGCCACGACGATCGAGTGGGCGGCTCCGTCGCCTCCCCCGCACGGCAATTTCCTCGTGGCCCCGGAAGCGCACCGCGGGCCCTACGAGTACAGCGTTCCCGGCGCGGCCAAGGACTTCGTGCCGCAGTACGAGGCCTGATCCGAGATGGACATTCCCTACACCGTAGAGGTCCGCCGCGACACCGGCCTCACCAACGGCAAGATCGGCATCTGGCTCTTCCTGGCCTCGGAGGTCATGCTGTTCGGCGCGCTGTTCGCGAGCTACATCCTGATCCGGACGGGGGCGCCGAGCTGGCCGCGGGGAGACACGATCCTGAACGTCCCGCTCGCCACGTTCAACACGCTCGTCCTGATTTCGTCCTCCGTCACGATGGTGATGGCCTGGGCGTCGCTGATGCGCCGCCGCTTCGGGACCTTCCGGATCTACATGGGGGCGACGATCCTGCTCGGGTTCGTCTTCCTCGTCGTCAAGTACTTCGAATACAGCCACAAGTTCCACGACGGGCTCTTTCCCAGCACCAACAACTTCCTCGCCATCTACTTCACGCTGACCGGCCTGCACATGCTCCACGTGCTCGGCGGGATGGCGGTGAACGCCTATTTCTGGGGCCCCGGCGCGAAGCTCTGGAAGACGAACCCGGAGTGGTTCACCAACCGGGTCGAGCACTCGGGCCTGTTCTGGCATTTCGTGGATCTGGTCTGGATCTTCCTGTTCCCGACCCTGTATCTTCTGTAGGCGGCATCCATGACGAGCGACCACGCAGCCGACATGACGGCGACCACGCCAGCCGACATCGACAAGCACGTCAGGGTCTACATCACCGTCTTCGTCGCGCTGATGGTCCTGACCATCATCACGGTGGCGATCTCGTACCTCCACCTTCCCGTGCCGATGGCCATGACCGTGGCGCTGCTCGTCGCGACCATCAAGGGATCGCTGGTGGCGTGCTACTTCATGCACCTGATCTCCGAGAAGAAGCTGATCTACGCGGTCCTCGTGCTCACCGTGGTCTTCTTCGTCGCGCTGCTGGCCCTTCCCGTCGTCACCGCACAGCAACGGCTTCTGGATTCACGGATGAACCTCAGGTGGGTCCACGCGCTGCTGATCCTCCTCTCCGCGGCCCTCGCGGTGCTGTTCGGGGTCTGGTGCCTGGGCCAGTACGGGCGGGAGGACGGGTCGCGAAGCCTGCTCGCGGCCGTCGCGGCGTTCGCCGTGTCGGTCGGCCTGGTCGTCTACGACTCGTGGTTCCTGCGCAAGACGAGGACGCTGCGATGAATGCGCGACACGCCGATGCGCTCGGCGATCGGACGCGGGTCTCACGACGGCGGCCGCCGTGCTGATCGGCGGCGAGCTCGACGCGTCCTCGCCTGCCCGGTGTGCTTCGGGGCGGAGGAGACCTCGATGATCGACGGGGCGAAGCTCGGCGTGCTGGTGATGCTGGCCATCACGCTGGCGGTGCAGGGCGGGTTCGTGGGCTTCTTTCTCTATCTCCGCAAGCGCGCGAAGCGCATCGCGGACATCGAGCTCGACACCGAATGGTCGGAGCTCCAAGAGGGCGCCGAGAACATCATGACTGAATGGCTCGGACTCCCGCCGCTCGCCACGGCTCACGGCGGGCAGATCGACAGCCTGATCGGCTGGACGCACGTGTTCATGCTCATCCTGTTCGTCGGGTGGGGAGGGTTCTTCGCCTACTGCCTGATCCGTTTCCGGCGATCGCGGCATCCGGTGGCGAACTACACGGGAGTCAAGTCGCACACGTCGAGCTATCTCGAGGTCGGCGTGGCCGTGGTCGAAGTGGTCCTCCTGTTCGCGTTCTCGATCCCGCTCTGGGCCGCGCGGGTCGACCACATGCCCGCCGGAGAGCGAAGCGCTGGTCGTCCAGGTCACCGGCGAGCAGTTCGCCTGGAACGTCCACTATGCCGGCCCCGACGGGGTCTTCGGCCGCACCGACATCAAGCTGCTCGACCTCCAGTCGAACCCGCTGGGACTCGATCGCACCGATCCTGCCGCGAAGGACGACGTCACGACGCTCAATCAGCTCTATCTGCCGGTGAACAAGCCGGTCATCGTGAGGCTCAGGAGCAAGGACGTCATCCACAGCTTCGGCGTGCCCGAGTTCCGCGTGAAGCAGGACGCCATCCCCGGCCTGACGATCCCCATCTGGTTCATCCCCAACGTCACGACCGCGGAGATGCGGACCCGGACGGGGAATCCCGAGTTCCAGTACCAGATTGCCTGCGCGCAGCTCTGCGGCCTGGGCCATTCCCGGATGCGCGGATTCGTCACCGTCCAGACCGCCGAGGAGTTCCAGAAGTGGATGGACGAACAGGTCCAGTCGGCCGAGCGCACCGGATCCCTTCAGGTAGACAGATCAGGAGCGCCCTGCAAGTGCCAGCTCGGCAGCTCCCAAGGCGAGTCGTTCGACAGAGATCACGCTGGCAACTTGCCGCGTCTCAGCGACGTTCGGCTCGAGTCTGCACTCACGTTAGCTATCCGAACATCTTCGGCGTCGGCATCCGCGCGCGGATCCGCTCGAGCTCTTCGACGGTCACGCGGTCGAGGCCGTTCTTGCGGCAGGACTCCTCGACGGCCCTGACCACCATGCCCCGGACGAACGCGGGGATCTTCTTCATGCGCGCGGCCGCCGCATCGTCCCACGCGATCGTCGTCGGCGATTCGGGGCCGTACTCGATCGCGGCCGGCCTCGCCGGCGCGGCTCCGCGACGGCGCGCCGGCCGCGGATCGCGAGCAGGGGAGACCCGGCGAACGTGCCGGGAGTGTGGGTGCAGAGCGGGTCCTCGGCCATCAGATCGCCGGTCATCCCGTAGGCCCGGGCGCGGCAGCCCCCGCAGTGGCCGTTCATCTCGCACTCCCCGCATCGCCCGCCGAGCGAGGTGCGGCGGCGAATGTCGGTGAACAGCTCCGAAGACGTCCAGAGGTCCGCGAGGCTCGAGCTGGCGAAGCGTCCCCGCGAAGACCGGGAGGTAGGGGCAGGGGGTGACGTCCCCGTTCGGCCGGATCCCCATGTAGTGCGTGCCCGCCGGGCACCCGCCGGCGCCGCCGGAGTAGGTCCTGATCGGGGACGAGACCGGGCCACGAGGGCGCCCGCCGACTCCGCATCCGCCGGGATCGGATCGGCCTGGCGTGCCGGCATTCTCCAGAACGGTCTTGATGTAGTGCGGCGCGCACTTCGCGTTCACGAGCATCCGGCGGTCGTACTTCCTCTGGATCCGGTAGAGCGAGGCGAGCACCTCGTCGTACTGCGCGGGGGTGATGTCCGACACGAACTGCCCGCGCCCCGTCGGCACCAGGAAGTAGAGGTTCCAGACCTTGGCGGCGAGGCGCTCGTGCGCGAAGTCGGCGATCGCGTCGAGCTCGCCGAGATTGTGCGAGCCCGCGGTCGTCTGCACGATGAAGGGCAGCCCGGTCCGGTTGAGGATCTCCGCTCCCTCCACCGTGTTCCGCCAGGCGCCACGCACCTTCCTGAAGCGGTCGTGACGATCGGCGATCGAGCGCGTCGAGCGAGAGCGAGAGCCCCCGCGCTCCGGCCTCCGCCAGGCGCCGCGCCAGGTTCTCGGTGATGCTCACGCCGTTGGTGCCGACGACGACCCACAGCTCGCGCTCCGCCGCGCGCCGGACGATCTCGAGGATGTCGCGCCGCAGCAGCGGCTCGCCGCCGGTCAGGATCGTCACGCATTCAGGCGCGAAGGCGGCGATTTCGTCGATGACCCTGAAGCATTCCTCGGTGCCGAGCTCGCTGCGATCGGCGAAGTTCTCCGTGCCGACCAGAGGCGTGCCGCCGGCGTCGAGATAGCAGTGCTCGCAGGCGAGGTTGCAGCGGTAGGTGAGGTTCCAGGAGACGACGTAGGGCCGGGCGAAGGGCGTCGTGCGTCGGGTCAGCGGCTCGGTCATGGCTCGGGCTCGGGACTGGCTCACATGCCGAAGAAGTCGCGGGCCGCGTCGAGGATCTGCTCGTCCACTTCCAGCGACCCCTCTCTCTCGGGCGAATCTCTCGATGCCGGTCCGCGCCATGGGGCGGACGAACGACGGGATGTTGGCGAGCCGCGCTTCGGCGGCAGAGGTCCACCGGACAGGGACTGGCTCGCCGAGCCTGCCCAGTCCGGCCGAACGTCGCGACGCCCTCCGATCTGCCGGCATCATCGCGGTGAACGGGCACTTGCCGGAGCCGGCGTCGCTCGCGCGCGCCTCGCCGCCGCGTCCGGGCCCGATCCGCACGCCGAGCGACTGGACGACCTGTGTCTCGTAGGGATTGGTCAGCATCGCCATCTCGTAGCCGCACTCAGGGCACGAGTAGACGACCGAGAGCGAGCCGCCCTCGGGCGGGCCGACGGTCTGCAGCTTCATCGGGCTGTCGCAGGGGACGCAGAGGAACTTCATCGGGGAGGCTCCTTGGGCGACGTCGGATTCGAGGCTGTCCAGCAGCTGCTGCGCGACGTGGTCCAGGGCCCGGCCGACGGGTGTTTCGGGCAGTTCCGCGAGAGGGATCCCCCGATCGCAGTGCCGTGCCAGCTCGGGATCGAACGGAACGGTCCCGAGGCAGGGAATCTCCAGGCCTCGACGGCATGCCGGGTGAGATCGAAGAGCGGCTTGATCGCGTTGCAGTCGCGGCAGTAGTAGCCGCTCATGTTCTCGACGTAACCGAGGACGCGATTGGGTCCCTTCGACAGCGCGGCCACCGAGCGCGCGACCACGCCCCGCGCCACCTCGGACGGGATCGTCACGAGCACGAACGAGGTCCGCGGCCCGAGAAAATCGGCGTACTGGACGGTCCGCTCGGCTCCCGGCGGCAGATCGAACATCAGCAGATCGAGCGCTCCCCACTCGAAGGACCCGAGGATCTCGCCGAGGAGAGCGAACTCCCTGGTGGCGCGCCAGGTATGGGACTCTCCGCTGCGCCGCGCTCTCGAACTCGAGCGCCTCCGACTCCGGGATCATCGAGCCCATCGAGAAGACCCCGATGCCGTTGCTGGTCCGCGGCAGCGCGACCTTGTGGCTGCCGGGAACGAACAGCGCCCCCTGGACACCTGCCATGCGCGCCTGTGAGGGGCCGTTGAAGTCCGCGTCCAGGATCGCAATCCGAAGCCCCCGGGCGCGCAGCGCGCCCGCGAGGTGCAGCGTCAAGGTGCTCTTGCCGACGCCCCCCTTGCCGGAGCCCACGGCCACGAGATGGCGCACCCCGGCGAGCCCGTCGGTAATGCGGGTGCGCTGCTCGGCCACCTGCTCGAGGACCCTGGAGCCTCCGTCGCCGACGATGTCGTGGTAGCCCTTCATATTTAACCGGGGGGCTTCGCCCCGCCGGACCCCCCTACGCCGTCGCTCGCGGGGGCCCCCAATGGCCCCGCTCCGGCTCCGGCGGGCGCCGTCGCTTCGCTCCGGCGCTCCATTCGCCGGTCGCTTCGCTCCGGCGCTCAATTCGCCGGTCGCTTCGCTCCGGCGTCAATTTGCCGGTCGCTTCGCTCCGGCTCCGGTGCGCGCGGCTCGCGGCTCCGATCCTTCATCGAAGGGCGAGGCTCGATAGCTTATATCGCCGGGCGCCGGCGGCGAAGCGGGGGCTTCAGGTGGGGTGGTGGGAGGCTCGAATCGATTCGAGGTCAGAAGTCGACGATCCGTCGGGTTGAAAGTCACGTTGCCGCATCGAAGGCGACCGTCTTCGTCTGCTTCTTCTTGCCGACGGTCACGGTCACCGTGACCGTGTAGGAACCCGGAGCCAGCATCAACCCGTTGGTGACCGTGCCGAACGTGCCGGCGGCTCTGGTCAGCCGCCGGGGGATCAGGACTGGCGATGCGAGGACGCAGGGCTCGGGGCCGGCATCGGTGGCGGAGGTGACGGTGGATTCGATTCCAGGGCAGCCGGGTTCACGCCGAGTTGCTGGAGCACCGCAGGAACGTTGAGGCCGAGCGCTTCGAGCTGTTGCAGCAGGTTGAACACGACCGCCGGGCTGGTCTTCGCCAGGCGGCCGAGACTGCTGTTGCCATTGTCGGCGCCGTTTCCCTGATCGATCACGACGAGCTTGTCGATGTTGCCGAGCGGGGCAGCGACCGCACCGAAGATGCCGGACGACGCTTCGAGGATCGCCGGGAGCTTCTCGAGGATCGTCTGCAGCCGGGCGGCCTCGTTGAACTGCTTCCACGCCTCCGCCTTGCGCAGAATCGCGGTGGCCTCGGCCACGCCCTGCGCTTCGATCGCCTTGGCCTGCGCCAGGCCGATGGCTTCGATCTTCGCCGCCTCGGCGCGGCCCTCGGCCTCGACGGCCGCCGCTCGTCCGGCGCCTTCCTTTCTCAGCTTCTCCTGTTCCGCTTCGGCCAGCGAGATCAGCGCCGCGCGGCGGCCCTCGGCCTCGAGGATGGCCGACTGCTTTGCCGCCTCGGCGCGGACGATTGCCGCCTGCCGGTCGGCTTCGGCCGGCTTGATGACGGTCGCCTCGAGCTCCTTCTGCCTGCGCAGGACTTCCTGCTCCTGGACGGCGATCAGCTCCTGCGTGCGCGTCTTCTCGACCTTGACTTCCTCGGCGACGACGGCCTGCCGCGCCGTGGCCTCTGACAGCGGCCCGGCCTGCTGCGGCGCGTGCCTTCTGGGTTTCGATCTCCGCCTGGTACTGCGCCTGGCGGATCATGAAGTCGCGCGAGGCCTGGGAGATCTCGGCGTCGGCGTGGAACTTCGCCTGTTCCCCCTCCTGCAGTGCCTGGGCGGACTTGATCTTCGCGTCGCGGTGCGCCTCGGCCTCGCCGATGGTGGCGTCGCGCTTGACCTCGGCGGTCCGCCGCTTGCCGAGCGCGTTGAGGTATTCCTCTTCGTCGCTGATCTCCTGGATCGTCAGCACGTCGACGCCGATGCCCATCTTCTCGAGATCCGTCGCGGCCTCGCTGGTCAGCTTCTGCGCGAAGCTCTGGCGATCGCTGTTGACCTCTTCGACGGTGAGCGTGCCGAGGATCGAGCGCAGGTGGCCTTCCAGCGTCTGGAAGATGACCTTCTGCACCTGGTCGTGCGTCATCCCGAGGAACCGCTCCGCGGACGCCTGCAGCGACGTGTCGTCGCCGCGGATCTTGACGTTGGCGACCGCCTTGACCGACACGGGCACGCCCTTCAGCGTGTAGGCCCGGCGGATCTCGAGCGGGATCGTCATGACGTTGAGGTGCAGGTACTCGACCTTTTCCAGCAGCGGGATCCGCAGCGCAGCGCCGCCGCGGACCATCCGGTAACCGACCACGCGGCCGTCCGGCAGCTTGCGCTTGCGGCCGCTCAGGACCGCCACGGCGTTCGGCGAGACCTTGAGGTAGTTGCGGCTGAACAGCCACCCGGCGGCGAAGAATGCCGAGGACGACGAGCAGGAAGATGACGCGGAGCGGCGAGCGACTGGAAGTTCTCGAGCATGAGAGCCCTGGCTTTCAGTGTTTCTTCACGATGACGGTTTCGCCGAGGACTTCCTCGATGCGGACCGATGCGTTCTCGGGGATGGCCGCGCCGTCCCGCGTCCGCGCGATCTTGTCCACCAGCTCCTCGCCGACGCGGCAGCGAATCTGCCCGACGCCGCCCGCGGGAATCGCCACGACGACGCGGCCAATCTGCCCGACCAGATCGGACGAGCGGACCTCAGAAGATGCCTGCTGGCCGTAGAGGAACCGCGCGAACAAGTAGATCACGCCGGCGAACGCGAACCCGCTTGCGACGCCGACGCAGAGACGCCGGGATCGGCGACAGGCCGTAGTGTGTGCTGATGGCGCCGAAGCCGCCGAACGCGGTGACGAACACGCTGATGATGCGGCCGCTCAAGCATGCCGGGACCGCCGTGTCCACGTCGTGATCGACGCCCAGGTGGTCGAACAGCTCGCCGAAGACGAGCGTGATCAACAGGAACAGGAACCCGATCGCGGCAATGCCCAGAAAGACCAGGAACGGTGAAAGGTCGGAGAGGTTCATACGCGGTCGTGTGGCGTAGTGAGCGGGTGGGCTCGCTCTGGAATGACGTGCGCATACCGTCGAACGCACCGGACGATGTCCTGGGAGCCCTGCACGGCGGCCCTTAGCCTACACCGTCCTGCTCCAGCGCGGAGAGTGAAGGTGGAATGCAAGCATCCGCCAAGCCGCCGCGGATCACTGACGCCGCGCCGGCAGTTCCTTTCGTTCCTTTCCTTCAGAGCTGCCCCGCTTCAGCGTCACGAGACGATCTGCGGAGATAGCAGTCCACCGTTCCCGCGGCCCATCCGGCCACTGCACGATCACCGCCTGGATGGCTGGCGAAGCGCCGAGCCCGACATGCACGCGGGGGTCGCTGGCCGAGAGATAGCTGCCGTCGGTCCGCACCCGCCGCCAGATCGTCGGTTGTCCCGAACGCTCGACGCCGACGAGCGCACCGAGCGCGAAGCGGTTCGGCGATGGCTGCTCCAGCCGGATCTGGAGCCAGTGATTGCCCTTGACCCCCTGATTCAACAGCAGCCGTGCGGGCCCGCCGTTGTTCGTGACGACGATGTCGACGTCGCCGTCGTTGTCGATGTCGCCGAAGGCCGCTCCGCGGCCGACTTCCGCCTTCCGCGAACGCCGGCCCGGCGGTCGCCGTGGTTTCCTCGAAGCGCCGCGCCATCGACGTTGTGGAACAACTGATTCTTCATCCGGAACGGACGTGGCTGGCCGCGCTGGCCTGCGACGATGTTGACGGCGCCGTTGGCGACGAACAGGTCGAGCCGGCCGTCGTTGTCGTAGTCGAACCAGTCGGTGCCGAACCCCGTGACGCCGGCGGTCGGCGCGGCCAGTCCCGTTCGCGTCCGCACGTCGGAAAAGTTGCCGCGGCCGTCGTTCTCATAGAGCACGAATGTTTCGCCGACCAGATTGGAGATGAACAGGTCCTCGTCGCCGTCGAGATCGAAATCGCCCGACGCGATGCCCATGCTGCCTTCGGGATTGCCGGCCGCATTGAAGGCGACGCCCGACAGCACGCCTTCGTCGACGAAGGTGCCGTCGCCACGATTCATCCAGAGCTGGTTCGGCGTCGCGTCATTGGCCACGAAGAGGTCCGGCCATCCATCGCGGTTGTAGTCGCCGGTCGCGACGCCGAGGCCGGCGCCGTACGCCTTGCTGATGCCGGCCTGTTCGGTCGCGTCGCCGAAGGTGCCGTTCCCGAGATTCCTGTAGAAGCGCGCGGACACCGGCCGATAGACGCGAGGCGAGCAGTAGTCCGGGGCGCCGACCGAATCGAAGCAGCGTCGGTTGCCCGCGATGGTGAAATCGAGATAGCTGGCGACGAAGAGATCGAGATGGCCATCGCGGTCGGCATCGACGAATGCGGCGCTCGTGCTCCAGCGCTGGTCCGAGACCCCGGCCGTGGCGGTGACGTCCGTGAACGTGCCGTCGCCGTTGTTTCGATACAACGTCTCAGGTCCGAACGACGTGACCAGAAGGTCGACATCGCCGTCGCCGTCGTAGTCGGCGGTGGCGACCCCCATGCCGAAGGTCACGGTATCGAGGCGCGCCTTCTCGGTGACGTCGGTGAAGCGCAGTTGCGACCGCCGTCCTTGCCGGCCACCAGGTCGTTACGAAACAGCCGGCTGCCCTGGCCCCCCGTTACGCGGCCCGGCAGGTCGGGTGAACGGCCCTCCCTGCACGAAGAACACGTCGAGGTCGCCGTCGTTGTCGTAGTCGATGAGCGCCACACCGGAGCCCATCTCCTCGGCGATGTAGTACTCGCCCGTCGCGCCGTTGACGTGCGTGAAGGTGAGGCCGGTGGCGGCAGACGACTCGACGAAGATCGGGCCGGCGGCCGACGGTGTCGCGGTGTCGATCGGCGGCGCCACGAAGGCACACCACAGAGCCACCATCGAAATGACGATGGCGCGGGAGCGATCCGGCATGCCGCCGTTCATTTCATGGCTGCCATGTCGCGCGCGATCGTCGCTGCGAGCTCCGACTGTCCCTGATCGACGGCGAGCTGGTGCGCCAGGGCCGCCCATTTCAGCCCCTCTTCCTTGCGGCCGGCGCGCACGCAGGCGGCAGCGAGCGTGATCAGCACGCGCGGCGCGGCCGCATCACGCGAGTCCGACAGCCTGCTCAACTCCGCGATCGCCTCGTCCGCACGTCCGGCTCTGAGCAGGAGCCGTCCGACGTTGAAGCGCGCCTGTCGAAACTCCGGCTCGCAGGTCACCGCATCGCGGTAGGCCGTGAGAGCCGCGTCGAGCTGCCCCTGGCGCTCGAGCGCCTCGCCGAGGTTGTTGTGCGCCGGCGCGTTGAGCGGATTGACCTGAATCGCCAGGCGGTAGGCGGCCGCCGCCTCCGGCCACTTCTGCTGGAGCCCGAGCAGCACGCCGTAGTCGTAGTGCGCATTGCCGACGTCGCCGAGCGCCACGGCCGCGCGATAGTGGGCCTCGGCTTTCTCCCACTGCTGCATGCGCGCGTACAACGAGATCAGGTTGACGTGCGCCTGAGCGAGGGTCGGATCGGCAGCCAGCGCGGCTTCGTGCGCGGCGACCGCCGCTGGGAGATCGCCTCGCCCCGCCAGCGCGATCCCGCGGGACAGGAGCGCCCGGCCGTCGTCTCGAACCGCGCTGACCGCCGCCATCAGCGGATCGTCGATGCCAGGCCAGGCCGGACCGAATCTGGCGTGGCGCTCCATGGCGGCGCGGGCGTCATCACGCTGCCCGAGGGCTCGATACGAGAGGCCGAGCGCATAATTCGCCGCGCCCCACTGCGGAAACAGTTCAATCGCGCGCCGGAAGTGCTCGATCGCCGCTTCCTGGCGACCGTTCGCGGCGGCGATCCGGCCGAGCACGTACTGCCCGATCGGCTCCGTCTGTGGATTCGCGACCAGCGCGCTCGCGAGCCGCCCGCTCTCGTCGAGCCGGCCGGCTTCGAACAACGCGTCAGCGAGTTTCACGCGCGCCGGTGTGAACGTCGGGATTCAGGGTGAGGGCACGCTGCAGTTGTTCCGCGGCCTCCGAGTGCCGGGCGAGCCGCTGCAGGACCACGCCGTCGAGATAGTGCCACTCGTAGGCTCGCGGCGCGAGCGACTGCGCGCGTCTGTAGGCGTCGTGCGCGGCGTCCCACTGCTCCCAGGCATGGAGCACGCGTGCCAGTTGTCCCGCTGCCTGGGCATCCGCCGGCCGCGCGACGGTATCACTGGACGCCCGCCGAATCATCTCCCGCGCGGCAGGAGGAAACAGGTCGACCGGCGGCGCCGACGCCGCCGGCGCGGACTGCCACGCCGCCACGGGCTGCGCGAGAGCCGCCGCACACACACCGACCAGGACGCCGATTCCGACGCGCCGCATCGCTGCTGTTAGATTACCCCGCATGACACCACCGACCGCATGGCGGGCGGCGGTGCAGCCGAAACCGGATTCCGATCGCCGCTGAGGGCGAGACGGCCTATTGCCCGCGCACGATGACCGTATCGTTCTTCGCGGTGCCTGGCCGG
This sequence comes from uncultured Actinomycetota bacterium, assembly GCA_963734355.1. Classification (GTDB taxonomy): domain Bacteria; phylum Actinomycetota; class Actinomycetes; order Propionibacteriales; family Nocardioidaceae; genus Nocardioides. Next base: position 6,779 of record CAVTHU010000042.1, on the reverse strand, counting down.
GTGGTGCGGTACTTCACGGCCGAGAGCACGATCTGGTCGAGGGACACGCCGTCCTCCCGCACCTGGATGCGAATGCGCCGGCGCCCGCCTTCAGGGAAACGCAGCGTCACCCCGTTGCGATTCACCGCACCCCAGCCGTCGTCTTCCCAGCCCCAACCCGACACGCCGCACCCTGAACATTCCTCGAGGTTGATGGCCAGGCCGCTGGTCGTTCCAATCGCGTAGGTCTTGCCGTCGGACGCGATCGCGCTGTCGAACTGCATCCAGATCGAGTCGTTCGCCCAGGAATTGCCGTCCGCCTTCAGCCTCACCCACAGCTTGTAGGTCTGGGTGGGATCGGCGTTGAAGTACAGATCGGCAAAGACGGCGGCGGCGGCCTCGGGGGCGGCGGTCTTCGGTCCGCCGAGATTCGGATAGTACAACCGGCCGACAGGGGCCGCGGTCGGATCGAACACGACGGTCCATGGCCGCACCGTGATCCCAGGCGTACGCTGCCGTAGATCACGATTTCCGGCTTCGGCGCGATCGTCACCCGGAGCGTGTCGCTGCTCTCGCCGCCTCGCCCGTCGCGGACCGTGACTGTGAAGGTGTAGGTGCCGGGAGCGTGCGGCGGCATGGTGCAGCCGAACGGCGTGCCGGTTTCGTCGCGCCACTGGAACGACGTTCGGTGGAGATCGGCATCGGTGGATTCCGTGCCCCGTTCGCACCACTCCTCATCAAAGATGTGCTCGTCGAACGTGTAGGAGCGATCGGGCCCGGCCTCCGCCACCGGCGGACGGTTCACCGCCCGCCGCTCGTTGATGAGAATCCGCCCGGACTCGACGATGTCGAGCAGCCCGTCACGGTTCCAGTCGAGCGTAAAGCCGGCGCGCGGCTGGATCGCGAACTCCATTGGCGGACCGAGCCGGCCGCTGACCGTCGCCGAAGAGCATCGTGCCACCCCAGCTCAGGAAGTCGAGGTGGCCGTCGTTGTCGAAGTCGCCCAGGATCGTGCCGCTCGCGGTATCCCACGGGATGCTGGAGGGATACTGGACCGCCGGCAGCCATCCCCCGTCGTCGGCTGCGAGAATCACCTCGACCGACGATGCCGCCGTCGGTGACGATGTCCAGGCGGCCGTCGTGGTTCAAGTCGCCGAGCGCGAAGCTGCCGCCGCGCGAGCCGCCGGCGTTGATGCCCCCGAGAAAGGTGCCCGCGCCATCGCCCGGGAACACCGTGTACCCCTCCATTGAAATGACGGCATCCAGGATGCCATCCCGGGTGACGTCGGCGAGTTCGAGGCCGCTGATGCCTGGTGCCGTTATCACGACCTGCTTCGTCGCGGTGAAGCCGACGGCGCGCACCAGCATCACCTCCTGGAAGCCCGACGCCACGATGTCGAGCCGGCCGTCCCGATCCAGATCGCCGGTCCGGATGCCGACGAAGTCCGGCGGCAAGCCGTCAATCGTCCGCACGGGCCCGAAGCCGCCGCGTCCGTCGCCGGGGTAGAGCGTGAGGAAGGACCCGAGGGATCTGCCCTGCTGGTCGTAGCGGACCTCTGCCAGGACCGCATCCTGATGGCCGTCACCGTTGTAGTCGGCAACATCTCCGCCGATGACATAGGTGACGGTCCCGGGGTTCCCATGGAGCGGCACGCGCGTGGTGCCGTCGAGCAGGATCGCCCTGTTCGTCGAGCTGCTGTTCATCAACAGATCGGGAATGCCGTTCTCGTTGAAATCACCGGCGGCCACCGCGTAGAACTCGCCGCTCATCCGCGCGGAAGCTGAACGCCGGAGGCACGAAGGGCGTGGTGTTCTCGTGGAGCCAGACGCGTCCGGCGGTCTGCGAGGCGACCGCGAGATCGAGCCGTCCGTCGTGATTGAAGTCGGCGGTCGCGACGCCGCGGGCGCCCGAACCCGCCGGCAGATCGCCCCAGTCGTCCGGCAGCACGGAACCGTCGCGTCGGCCGAGCAGCAGCGTGGCGGTTGCACTGCCGTAGTTGGCGACCGCCAGATCGGGTCGTCCGTCCTGGTTGAAGTCCCCGGTTGCGATCCCTCGCGGCGACGATCCGGCGGCCCGGGTCCCGGCGGCGGAAAAGCCGGATGACGACCCGCGAAACACGACGACGACGTTGGTGGAAGACGAGGCGGCGGCAATCTCGAGCCAGCCGTCTGCGTTCAGGTCCACTGCCGACAGGACGTTCAGGGAGCGCCCCGCCGCGAACGTCCGCCGCGTGAATCCTCCAGTGGCGGCGCCGTAGAGCACGTCGAGCCCATTCGCGCCGGTGGCAGCGACGGCAAGGTCGACGAGCCCGTCGTGATTGAAGTCGCCGAGCGACGACCCCCTGCGGCTTCGCACCCACGACCCACTCGCCGATCGCGCCGGCGAATCCGCCGGCGGCGGTGCCGGGCAGCACCACGACCCGGTCGCGCGCATAGTCGGTGTAAACCAGATCGAGGATGCCGTCGCGCGTGACATCCGACAACGTCGCGCCCCACGCCTGACTGCCGGGCGCCACGCGAGACCTGGAAACCACCTGCCCGTTGCCTCCCATCAGCAGGACTTCGATCGCGCGCCGCATCCGGCGTCGTGACGATCAAGTCCGTGATGCCGTCGCGGTTCAGGTCCCCCGCGTCGATGTCGAACGGACCGGCGCCAACCGCGATCTCGCGCGGCGGCCCGAACCCGGTGCCGTCGGCCCGATTCTCGAGGATCGCGATGGTGTTGCGGCCGGTGTTGGCGGTGGCGAGATCGGGCCAGCCGTCGCGATTCACGTCGAGAACGACGGCATCGCGGGCGCCGGTCGCCCCGGGGACAGACACGCTGGAGAAATCGAGCGTCTGGGCATGCGCGAGTGCGGCGGTCAGCATGAGAACTGCCGAGGTCAGCAATGAAGTGCGAGCAGACATTTTGGCCTTTGTGGGAAGGGCGATGCCGTATTAGGGACGCTCAGCGAACCAGACGCCGCGGCGCGCTGGCACCTCTGCAATCGCGCGACCCTTTTCCTGCGGTGAGTCCACGACGGCGCGCCGAAGTCCGTTTCGCGAACGCGAAGCGGGGAGGGAGGTGTTCGTCGATCTCGGCCGGCGAGACAGTAGCCCGGTTTGGAGAAGGGGGAGGCTAGCCACGCCTCGGTTCGCTCGGCGCGCTGCGTGGCGGCAACCAGTGGCTTGCTTGACTAGCGGCTTGGAGAGAGACCCCGAGTTGCCCGTTCCGACAGAATGCTGCATCCAAGCGGCCAAGGTTTTTTCAACAGCGGCGGCGAGCGGAGCGAGCCGCTGGCAGCGCGTGGGGGTGGGGCCCCACGCGGCGTCGCGCGGCCGGGAGGCCGCGCGACGCAAACTAATGATGCGGACAGACGGCCTTCGACCGTCCGACCGCCCGACCCACGTTAGAACACGAACCTCACGCCCAGCTGCACCCTGCGCGGTTCGCGCCAGCTGCCCTGTCCCCCACCGGCGTAGCTGCGGATGCGCATGAAGTTGGGGTCGGTGAAGCCGGTCACCGGGTTGCCCCACTGCGGGTGGTTGAACACGTTCTGCGACTCGACGCGGAGCTCCAGATGGTAGTGGCCGAACGGAATCGTCCGGAACAGCGACGCATCGAGGTTCCAGTTCGACGGTCCGCGGAACGGGTTGCGGCCGGTGTTGCCCCAGGCGTTGCCCGGCTGGGAGAACATCGACGGGTCGTACCACTGCTCGTCGGGTCCCGCCTCGCCGAAGCCGGGCTTCGCCGTCGCCGTTGACGTTGATCGTCTGCGAGCCGCCCTGCTGCTGCAGCAGTCCGTTGTCGCCGCCGATGGTGAACGGCCTGCCCGACAGCCAGGACGCGATGCCGTTGATCTGCCAGTTCTTGACCACCTGCGCGAGCGGGTTCGAGCTGTTCTTGCGCGAACGGCAGCTCGTAGACGAAGCCCATCTGCAGCATGTGCGGACGGTCGTAGCCGGCCAGCGCGTAGTTGCGGCTGAACTGCGACGGCTGGGTCCACGTATAGCCGCCGCCATCGTCGTCGACCTCGTTCATCGCCTTGCTGAACGTGTAGGCGCCCTTTGAGCAGGAAGCCGTTCTTGAACGGACGGTTCACCGCCATCTGCAGCGAGTGGTAGCGCGTCTTCGCCGTGCTCGCGAAGACGTGGATGGTCGCCGTGCCCGCCTGCGCGAACAGCTGCCGGTTGGCGTTGCCGCCGGACTCGGCGTAGTTCAGGTTCCGCGTCGGCGTACTGCCCGTCGGTGCGCGTGCCGACGTAGCCGACGCTGACGCGCGATGTCGAGCGGCAGCCGGCGCTCGATGAACACGTTCCACGACTGCGTGGCGCCGCGCTTGACGTCGTCCGGGTTCGGGCGAGCGCATGTCCACGCCGCGCGGCAGCGGGATGTTGCCGCTCGCGAGGTCCGGGTTCGGCGCGCCGGGATGCCGTTGGCGATGCTGCCGTACGGGGTGAAGCCGTTCGCGCCGGCGTCGCTGTAGGCGATCGTCAGCGGGAAGCGGCCGCGCATCGGCCGCGACCACGGCAGCGGATTGAACGTCTTGCCGTAGCCGGCGCGGAACACCGTGTTCTCGTTGAGGCGGTAGGCGACGCCGAGGCGCGGCGCGAACAGCGTCTTGCTGACCTTGATGCCGAGGTCCTTCGGGTTGCCGCCGAGGCCGCCGAGCCTGACGTTGAACGTGTTGTAGGTCGAGCAGCTCGATGCCGCGGTCCTGCGCGCGACATCAGCGGGTAGTACTCGTAGCGCAGGCCGAGGTTCAGCGTGAGCTTCTCGTTCACCTGCCAGCGATCCGCGACGTAGAGGCCGTACTGGTTCTCGCGGCCGCTCATCTCCTCGAACTGGACGCTCTTGTTGTAGCTGCTCATCTGCCCGAGCAGGAACGCCGCGTAGCCGTTCCAGCCGCCGACGCCGGCGTAGCCCGGAGTGCCGGTGACGCCGCCGCCGAACGTCAGGATGCCTCGCGGGTTGCCGACTTCCGGCTGCCAGTGATTGAGCGTGAGCCGGACGAAGTCGAAGCCCGTGCGGATCTCGTGGCGGCCCGTCGACCTTGGTCAGGTTGGCCGAGGCCGTGTAGCTGCGCTCGTTGCGCCACACCGGCGTCCAGGTGGCGTTGTTGCCGAGCACCGACAGCCCGGTCTCGACACTGCGGCATGCCGCTGTAGCGCTGCGAGATCGGACGAGCCCGGGCCGCTCACGCCGCGCGACTGTTCAGGCCGGGAATGCCGAAGACCTCGCGGCCGAAGTTGGTGCCGTAGTCCGGACCCTGGAAGTTCTGCTGCATCCTGTTCGACGCCGACGTTGGCGTCGAGGAGCAGCGTCGGGCTCAGCGTCCACGTCTGGCCGACCGTGAACACCAGCGTCCGTCGTGTCGCCGCCGCCGGCCTCGTCGAACGGCAGGTAGAACAGGTCGAACACCGAGGCCTCCATCATCGAGAACTTGCCCCAGATCTGGTGCGCCGTCGTGCGGTTCCAGTTGACCTTGACGTCGTAGTTGTCGCGGTCCGCCTTCGGCTTGCGCGGCAGGAACAGGTTGTTCTGGAGGCCGTTGTTCGTGCCGGGGTTGTTCGGCGCCGGGTACAGCGCCTGGATCTTCTTCGCGATCTCGCTGATGCGATTGGCCGGGAATGATCGCGTTCTCGAAGAACGCTGCGGCCCGCGCCGGTCGGACGTGCCGGTCGCGGGATCGTAAATCCGGAAGTTCGGGTTGAGCGCGAGCACTTCGCTGAAGTCGCCGTTGCGCATCTTCGCGGTCGGCACCGTGTAGGTGTTGAAGAGGCCCTGGCGCTCGGCGTTTCGCTCCCACGATCCGAAGTAGAACAGCTTGTTGCGGCGGATCGGACCGCCGACCGTGCCGCCCATGATCGAGGTGCTCGCGTCGACCTTGCTCGGGTCGAAGTACCCGCGGCGGGCGTTCAGCTCGTCCTGCTGACGGAAGAAGAAGGCCGAGCCCTTGAAGGTGTTGGTGCCCGACTTGGTCTGGACCGCCGTGGCCGCGCCACCGGTCATGCCCTGCGCCGCGTCGAAGCTGTTGGTCGAGATGTTGACGTTCTCGATCGTTTCGACCGGCGCAATGTAGCCGGCGTGATGCGGCAGCCACACGTTGATGCTGGCGGCGCCGTCGATGCGCGTGACGTTGTTGTTGCGGTTGGTGCCGTTGATGTTGACCGACAGCGCGCGGCCGGGCGTGTCGGTCTGCGCGTTCTGGAACTCGGGCGGCGTCGCGCCGGGGACCAGGTTCATCAGGTACTGATAGTTGCGGTACTGGTTCAGCGGCAGGTTGGTGACATCCTCCGGCCGCAGGTCGACGCTGACGTCGGCCTTGTCCGTCTTGAGGAGGGCCGCTTCCGTCGTGACCGTGACCGACTCGCTCAGCGCGCCAATCTCGAGGCGGCCGTTGATGCGGACGATGCCGCCGGCGGTGATCGGGATGCCGGTCTGGACGAACTCCTTGAAGCCCTGCAGCGACGGCCTTCAACGTGTAAGTGCCGCCGGTGATGTTGCGAATCGTGTAGGTGCCGGTCGCGTCGGTCACGCCCGACAGCTCGAGGCCGGTGTTCTCGTCCTTGATGGTGACGGTCGCGCCGGGAACGTTCGCACCCTGCGCATCGGTGATGTTCCCGATGAGGGTGCCGTAGAGATTCTGTGCGTACGCGGGCGTTGCCGCTGACAGTCGGCGACCAGAACGGCCGCGAGGACTGTCAGCGGCGGCGAAACGAAGCGCCGAATGGGCTGACTCACAGGCCTTCCTCCTGAAAGAGAACGTGCCCCTATTGCTCCCTACCCCGGGACCGAGCGGACTGATTGACTCCTTTCT
>CAVTHU010000041.1:0-32502 GCA_963734355.1 uncultured Actinomycetota bacterium | reverse complement strand
TACGAACGGGTCCATGCGAGCTCCTTAGGAGAATCGGGGGAAGATGCCGAAGAGCGAGATGATGTAGTTGATGCCGAGGTACGGCTGGAAGTTCGTGTGTGGCTGGCTCCCGCCCGTGGGGTCCACAGCACTCACCGCGAGTGCGGCGGTGGCGGTGTCCTCGATGTAGAGGTCGGCGGCCGTCGACTGGGCGAGCACGTTGTTGGCCGGGGACGACTGGTTCGCAACCGCCGTCGTCGCGAGCAGCGGGTGCGTGTGTGCGGTGATCTGCTGGACGGTCAGGGTGACCTCCTCGGCACCGCCGTTCTCGGCGAGGATGAAGCCGTTGCCCTGATGGATGGGGACCCGCCCGCGCAGGTCCGGCAGTGCGAACGTCGACTGGCCGTCGCCGCCGTAGGTCGTGCCGATGAGGGTGAACAGCACCTCGTTCTCGCTGATCGGCAGGAGCTGCCGTCGCAGAACACCCATCCGGCGAGCTCGAAGTTGCCGGCGAACATCCTGATCTCTCCGACGAAGGGTTGTGCCATGGCTCGGGCTCCTCGGCTCAGGTGGGGGACGGGAAGATGCCGATGAGGGCGATCCCGAAGTCCAGGGTCAGGAACGGTTGCATGTTCAGGTGCGCCTGGCTGCCACCGACGGGCGCGAGGCTCGTCGACGAGAGCGACGTCAGGTTGCCCGGCGAGGCGTAGAGCTGCTGGGTGAGTCGGCCAGAAGGTTCCCCGGTGCGATCGGGGTGTCGCCGGTCGCCGACGTCGCATGCAACACGTGCGTGTGCTCCGGGAGCTCGGCGATCGTGAGCGTGTGTGCCTGTTCGCCGCCACGCTCGCCGAGGGTGTGCCCCGAGCCCACGTGGATCGGCACCCGGCCGCGAAGGTCAGGCAGTGCGAAGTTCACCCGCCCGTCGCCACCGAAGGTGGTGCCCAGCAGCGAGAAGAGTGCCTGGTTCTGGTTGATGGGCAGCAGCTGGCCGTTGCACTGCGCCCAGCCGTCCCCTGTGGGCACCTGGGAGTAGGTGAAGAGCCGGATCTCTCCGAGGAATGGTTCGGCCATCCGTGTTCCTTTCGTCGACCCTCAGGTCACGGCGCGTTCGGGCAGTCGGCGACGGACGTGAATCCGGTGCCACCGTGGTCGGCGCTGGTCGTGGAGCCGTTGTTGGTGCTGGACAGGAACGCCTGCACTGCGGCGTCGTCGCTCGGGGCACCGGCGTAGTCCTCGAGGATGAACGACGTGCCGGCGAACCTCTGGCGCACCCGGATGCCGAACAACCCGACCGCCGTCGTCGACGCCGTGTTGCCACGGATGTCGGCGCAGACCGTCGTGGTGTCCGTGCTGACGGAGCCGGCGTCGACCCGGATGGCATCGGCGGAGAGCGGGTTGTTCAGCGTCACCGAGTTGTTGCTGATCGTCGCGTTGATCCGGTTGCTGCCGTCGCGCGCGATCACCTCGATGCCGCGGTTGGCGACCTGGCTGATGGTGTTGGCGTCCACCAGAGCGGTCATGGTGGCGGAGCCGTTGCCCGTCATCCGGATCCCAGGCCCCGTGGTCGAGTTGCTGTTGGTCACCGTGTTGCCGGTCACCCGCCCGACCATCGGGCTGGTCGCCGCCGAGGCCAGGTTGATGTTGATCGGTGACGCGCTGCCGCCGGTGCCCGGCGCGACGTTGAGTCCGTCGATCGTGAGGTCACGCACCCCGAAGGAGAACGAGCCCGAGGAGTTGTGGGCGATGTTCACGCCGATGTTGTTGTCGTCGAACGTGCTCTGGGCCGCACCGCTGTCGTCGACCTCGACGTCCATCGAGCCGGTCCCGTTGGTGATGACCTGCAGGCCGTTGGCCCGGTTGCGCAGGAACGTGTTGCCGAGCACGTCGGCGGTGATGCTGCCGCCGTCCGCCTGGAGGAGCAGGCCGTCGTTGCCGGGCGAGACCGTGTCGGTGTCACGGAACGTGCTGTCGGTGACGTTGAGCTGCGACAGCGTGCCCGAGGAGTTCACGACCCGCGCGTTGTCCTCGGGGGAGTTCGCAACGAGGGTCCGCGTGAACTCGCGAGTTCCCGGCGAGGTTGGTGAAGTGCAGCCCGGCCTCGTCGGTGGCGGCGTCGTCGCCGTTGTTGTCGACGACCGAGTCGCGGATGGCGAAGTTGGTGACGCTCGATCCGCGCACGCCGTTGCCGAGGCTGTTGCGGATCTTCATGCGCTGCAGCGTCACCCCCTGGGTGGAGATCAGTGAGACTGCGTCCTGCGTGGTGCTCTGGATGGTGCCGCCGCTGCACGGATCCGCGGTGGTGGCGCAGGCGCCGCCGGTGCCGGTGACGTTCAACCCGCCGGTCGTGCCGGTCGTGAAGAGACGGATGCCGGTGGTCCCGCCGTTGGCCGAGATCGAGTCGAAGTTGAGGTTGCCGGCCGTGATGCCCGCCGTGTCGACGTTGAGTGCCGTACCGGTCCCCGTCGTGATCGAGTTGCCGGTGCCACCGACCGTAAGGGTTCCGTTGGTCGCGCTGAACCCCGTGCCGCTCGTGGTGTCGATGTCCAGGCCGCCGTTCGTGAACGAGACCAGGTGTCCGCCGGCCGGGTTGCCGTTCGCAGCGAGCACGACGGCGTTGCTGGCACCGGTGTTGATGACCTTCGACGCACCCGAGAAGCTCGTCGAGCCTGCGCTGTTGCCGCTGACCACGATGCCGCCGCCGGCGTCGCCGGAGTCGGCGATGTTGCCGCTGAACGTGACGCCGCCGCCGTCGCGGCCGGTGACCTCGACCGACTGGCCGGGCCCGTCGTTGATCGCGCCGTCGTAGACCACGCCGCCACCCCCGACCCCGCCTCCGTTGACGTCGAACGCGATTCCGGCCGCGCCCGCGATCGTCCCGCCGTTGATCACGACGGGAGCGGTCAGGTTGGTGTCGAGGTTGACCCCGTCGCCGGCGCTGTTGGTCGAGCTGGCTGAGTCGAAGAAGAACTGCGAGCCGTTGGAGTTGCGGATGTCGGCCGCCGGCCCGCCCGTCGCGCTGATGGTGTCCGTGCCGGCACTGTCGACGGTCACGGTGTTGCTGCTGGCGATGTCGAGCGCAGCGGTCGCCCCGGAGGTCGTCTGGAGCGACAGGTCGGTCCCGGACCCGTCGCCGAGCACCGGCTGGCCGGTCGTGCTGCTGAGCCGGATCGCGCCCGTGCCCGAACCGGTGACGGTGATGTCGTTCCACCGGCTGGTGAGCAGGCTGGTGCTCGCGACGTCGAGGGCCTTGGCGCCGGTGGTCGCGATGGTGTTGGTCGCGGTGTTGGCGAACAGCACGCGGTCGGCGTTGTTGATCCGTACGCCGATCGCGGTGGCGCTCCCACCGTTGGTCACCGTGACGCCGGTGAACCGGTTGACCCCGGTCGTGCCGTCCATCTCGATGCCGGGCTGGGTGCCGGCGGTGCCGGTGTCGGTCACGTTGACGTTCTGGACGGTCACGGCGTCGACCCCGGCGCCGCCGCTGATGCCGCCGCCGGTGCCGGACGGATCGACGTCCACGCCGTCGACCAGGGTGTTGCTCGCGAGGACGACGACGTCCTCGTTGGACGCGGTCAACGTCGGCTGCGCGCCCGACGTGCCCGGGAAGAGCGTGCTGGTCGGCAAGGGGCCGCCGCCGTCCGGGTCGAGCGACAACGGCCGGCTCTCGCCGATCAGCCGCTCGTTGGAGTTCATCGCGTAGCCGGTGTCGAGGTTCGTGGTCGTGTTGCTGCCGTCGAAGACGAAGACCGTGTCGCCGGTGCCGCTGGCCGCCTCGGCCTCCGCCAGGGTGTCGAACGGCGTGTCGGACGTGCCGTCGCCGCCGGCCGGCTCGTTGTTGCGCACGTACCAGACCTGACCGGCGATCGGCAGGCTGAGCGTGCCGGTCGCGTTGGCCACGGTGCCCGAGTTGCAGGGCGAGGCGTCGCAGACCCGGTAGACGAAGGTGTCGGTGACGCCCACGTCAGCATCGTCTGGGTGGTAGGTGAAGTTGCCGTCGGGCTCGATGGTGATCTTGCCGCCGAGCGTCGTCGGCGCATTGGTCACCGACTCGACCACCAGGCTCGCCTGCGGGGTGTCCGGGTCGGTGTCGTTGGCCAGGACCGATCCGGCGATCTCCCTGCCGGCCTGCGTGGCAGGCCGCGTCGTACCGACGAAGAGGCCGGTGTTGCCGATCGCGTCGAACGAGTCGGCGACCGCGGTCGGGGCGTCGGAGATGCCGTTGATGGTCAGGTTCACCGTCGCGGTGTCCTGCGCCCCGGCTCCGTCCTGCATCGTGTAGGTGAACGAGTCCGAGGCGGTCTGCCCGGTCGACAGCCCCTGGAACGCGGCCAGCGGGTTGTAGGTGTAGGACCCGTTGGCGTTGATCGTCACGGAGGCACCCGACGGAAGCGTCTGGGTCAGCGTGCCGGTGCCGTTGAGCGCGACCACCGTCTTCGTGTCGCCCGGATCCACGTCCGTGTCGTTCGCGAGAACGCCGGGTGCAGCGACGGCGAGCGGGGTGTCCTCGTCGGTGGTGCCCGAGTCGTTGACCGCGTGGGGCGGGTCGTTGACCGCGAAGACGATGATGCCCCGGGTCGCCGAGTCGGACAGCGCCGTGTTGTCGGTGACGGTGAACGTCACGGTGCGAGCCAGCGTCGACGGGCCCTCGGAGGTGTTCCGGTAGGTCACGTCGCGCAAGGCCGACTGGTAGGCGGCCGGCGTGGCGGTGCCGGTCAGCGTGAGGGTGTTGCCGACCTGCGGCCCCGCCGAGATGCCGGGATGCACGCCCGACAGCGCGAGGTTGTCCTGGGCGCCGGCGAAGTTGGCGGTGATCGCCACCGTCGCACCCGTGATTGTCCCGCCCGCGTCGGGGTCGGTGACGGTCAGGCCCGGGTCGACCGGGGTGGCCGGGTCGTTCTCCGTGTAGGCGAGCGCCCCAGCGCTGGTCGTCACGTCCGGCGGGTCGGCAGCGCAGGTGACCGTGACCGAGACGGTCGCGGTCGAGCCACCCGGCGTCAGCGTGTAGGTGAACGTGTCCGGTGACGTGCCCGGCGGGTTGTTGCAGTAGTTGGCGTTCGGCGTGTAGCTGACGTCGGTTCCGTTGTTCGACACCGTGCCGTTAGCGGGCTGCGTGACCGAGGCGACCGCGATCGGGCCGCCGTCGACGTCGGTGTCGTTCGTCAGCACGAAGATGAGCGTCACGCCCGAGTCCTCGCCGACGGTCGTCGAGTCGTTCACCGCGGCGGGGTTGTCATCGTTGGATGTGACCTGGAGGCCCTTCGTGTCCGAGCCGCTCAGCGCGGAGTCGTCGGTGACGCTGAACGTCACGGTCCGCAGCAGCGTCGACGGGCTGTCGGAGCCGTTGGCGTAGGTGACGTCGCGGAGCGCCGACTGGTACGCCGCCGCGCTGGCGGTGCCGCTCAAGGTCAGGGTGTCGCCGACCTGCGCCGCGGTGATGCCGGGGTGGACGCCGGAGAGCGCCAGCTGGTCCTGCGCGCCCGCATAGTTCGCGCTGATCTGCACGGTCGCGCCGGTCATCGAGGTGCCGTCCGGATCGGTCACGGTGACGCCCGGGTCGATCACCGTCGGGGCACCGTTCTCGGTGTAGCTGGTCGTGCCCGCGGAGGTGTCGACGACCGGCGCGTCCGCCGCGCACGTCACCGTCACCGATACCGACGCGGTCGAGCCGCCGTTCAGGGTGTACGTGAACGTGTCGGGCGACGTTCCGGGCGGCTGGTTGCAGAAGTTCGCGCTCGGCGTGTAGCTGACGCCGGTCCCGCCGCCCGTGATCACCGCCGAGCCGTTGGCGGGCTGGGTGATCGACTGGATGCTCTTCGGGCCGCCGTCGACGTCTGCGTCGTTGGCCAGCACGTCGACGGGATTCGAGCCCGAGTCCTCGGCCACCGTCGCCGAGTCGTTGACCGCCACCGGGGCGTCGTCGGAGCAGGTGACCGTGACCGACACGGTCGCGCTGTCACCGCCGTTGAGCGTGTAGGTGAACGTGTCGGGCGAGGTCCCGGGCGGGCTGTTGCAGTAGTTGGCGTTCGGCGCGTAGGTCAGGCCGCTGCCGCCACCGGTGATCGCGACCGTCCCGTTGGCGGGCTGGGTCACCGACTGGACCGTCTTCGGGCCGCCGTCGCCGCCATCGGTGTCGTTGGCGAGCACGTCGACCGGACTCGCGCCCGAGTCCTCGGCCACCGTGGCCGAGTCGTCGACCGCCACCGGCGGGTCGTCGGCGCAGGTCACGGAGACCGCGACGTTCGCCACGTCCCCGCCCGGCGCCAGGGTGTAGGTGAAGTCGTCGGTGGGAGGAGCGCCGTCGTTGCAGTAGTTGGCGTTGGGCGCGTAGGTCAGCCCGCTGCCGCCGCCCGTGATGAGCACCGTCCCGTGGGCGGGCTGGGTGACGGACTGGATGCTCTTCGGGCCGGCGTCCACGTCGGTGTCGTTGGCGAGCACGTCGATCGCGGTGGCCGGGTCGTCCTCGGCCAGGGTCTTGGCGTCGTCGACCGCGACCGGTGCGTCGTCGACGCAGGTGACGGTCACAGCGACCGCTCCGGTGTCGCCGCCGTTGAGCGTGTAGCTGAAGTCGTCGGTCGGGGTGCCGTCGTTGCAGGAGTTCGTGTCGGGCGCGTAGGTCAGGCCCGAGCCACCACCCGTGATCGCCACGGTGCCGTGCGTCGGCTGGGTCACCGCCGTCACGGTCTTCGGACCACCGTCGGTGTCCGTGTCGTTGGCCAGCACGTCGATGGCTGTAGCCGCGGCGTCCTCGGTGACGGTCTTGGCGTCGTCGACCGCGACCGGCGCGTCGTCGACGTCGGTCACGGTGACCGTGAGCTGCTTCTCGAAGGTCAGTCCGGCGGCGTCAGTGGCGCGAACCCGGATCGACCTGGTGGGCGTCGCCTCGTGGTCGAGGACGGCGGTGGTCCGCAGCGAGGAGCCGCTGATCGTGAAGGAGGCGTTGTCGCTCGCGCCCGCACCGGTCACGAGGGTGAACGTGTGGGTGTCGCCGGTGTCGGGATCGACCGCGCTCAACGTGCCGACCACCGTCCCAGCCGGCTTGTTCTCGGGGACGGCCGTCGGAGCCAGCGTGAGGTCGGTGGGCGCCTCGTTCGGAGTGACCTCGCACTGGACGAGGTGGTTGGCGCCGGTGCCGCCGTCGCACTCGTCGCTGGCGGCGCCGCCGACGAGGACGTCGTCGCCAGCACCTCCGAGGAGCTTGTCGGCCTGAAGACCGCCGAGCAGCCGGTCGTTGCCCGACCCGCCCGAGATCAGGTCCTCGCCCCGCCAGCCAAGCACCTGGTCGTCGCCGTTGCCGCCGAGGATCTTGTCGTCACCCGACCGACCGCAGATCAGGTCGTCGCCGCCCCGTCCGTTGATCCGGTCGTCGCCGCGCCCGGCCACGATCACGTCGCGGCGATTGGTGCCACGGATGACGTCGTCCCCTGGGGTCCCGACGATGGTCGCGGTGGCCCCGAGGCACTCGAGGTCGGCAGCGGCCGTGGCCGCGGCGTTGCTCGGCGCCATTGCTCCGACGGCACCGAGTGCCGTGACGACGCCAAGGGCGACCGCCAACATGCTGGATGCCGAGCGTCGTAGGTGGTTCAGCTGGACGTGGTGGGGGGCCGTCCGTGTGCTCACTCGAGCGCTCCTCAGAACCGATCCATCGCTGCCTGCGGGGGTGGGGCGGATACATCGATGCGCACAGGGTGGCCGGCGCGGCGGAGATCCATGGATCAAACGGGGGGTTTGTCCGACAGCATCAGACCACTTGTTCGCGGGCCGAGTCCGGCGTTTCGTCGAAGTGGCACCGACCCGTCCGGTCGGGCGCGCGACGGGGCCTAGCCGAGCGGCAGGAACGAGGCCAGGTCGGCGCGTTCGCCGCTTGCGGAGACCCGCCCCGACGCCTCGGCGTCCGGCCAGGTCAGCGCCCCGGTGGCCAGCGCGATCCAGGTCTCGGCGTCGGTCTCGACCACGGCCGGTGGGGTGCCGCGGGTGTGCCGGACGCCGGGGATCACCTGCACGGCGGCGTACGGCGGGACGCGCACCTCGACCGAGTGGCCGGGCGCGCGCGCCTCGAGCACGGCGAGGTAGTGCTTGGTGAGCAGCCGGAGGTCGGCAGGCTCCTGCGCGTCGTCATGCACCCGGGCCAGGGCCGCGGCCACGTCCGCGGGGTCGGCCAGCCGGAGCCGGGCCGCCATCAGTCCTCCAGCTCGTGGTCGGGAAACGGCTGGATGATCTGGAAGACGTGGTAGGTCAGGCGACCGTCGTCGGCGTGGCCCTGGTTGCGCTTGCGCCAGCCGTCGACGAGCTCGGTGAGCTCCTCGCCGAGCTGCCGCGCCTCCGCCTTGGTCAGCCGGACCGCCTGCTCGGTGACCGTCCGCTGGATGCCCGGGGTGCGGTCCTCGCCGTACGCCAGGTCGACGAGGCGGTGGCCCCAGGCGGCCTTGGTCCGGCGGAAGACGGCGGAGGCCGCCTTGCCACCCGGCGCCTTCTCCACCTCGTTGAGCGAGACGTCGTAGCCGTCCTCCTCGGTCGCCTTCCAGACCCGGTCCCGCTTGTCCCGCGCGGCTTCCGGGTCCTCCTCGACGAGCCCGAACTTGGCCAGCTGGCGCAGGTGGAAGCTGGCCGAGTTGGCGGGGATGCCGAGCAGCAGCGCGACGTCGGCGGCGCGCAGCGAACCGCTCGCGTCGAGCTCGGTGAGGATTCGGCTGCGCACCGGGTGCGCGATGGCGCGCAGCACCCGTGGGTCGTGGAGCTCGGGGCGACGGGCCATGGAGCCAGTATTGCGCACGAAATGGTGCGAAACTCCCACATATTGCGCACGAACACTTGCGCAACTGTTATTGCGCACTTATCGTTGCGCACATGACCGGCTACCGCGAGCTCAGCAGGAACCACGACTTCACCGTCCTCTGGGTCGGCCAGACGATCAGCGAGCTCGGGACCCGGGTGAGCATGTTCGTCTTCCCGCTGGTGACCTACGCGGTCACCGGCTCCGCCCTCCTCGCCGGCGTCGCCGGCGGCCTCGAGCTGCTCGGCACGGCGATCGCGCTGCTGCCGGGTGGACTGCTCGCCGACCGGGCGCACCGCGGCCGGGTGATGCGGGCGGCGTCCGGCCTCGGCGTCCTCCTCTATGCCTCCCTGGTGGTGGCCGGCGTCCTGGGTTCGCTCACCGTGCCGCACCTGTTCGTGGTCGGTGTGCTGACCGGCGTCTGCGCCGGCGTGTTCGGACCGGCCGAGATGTCCGCCGTGCGGGCCGTCGTACCGACCGAGCAGCTGCCCACCGCGCTCAGCCAGCAGCAGGCCCGCCAGCACGTTGCCAGCCTGGTCGCCGGACCGCTGGGCGGCGCACTGTTCGCCGTGACGCGCTGGATGCCCTTCCTCTTCGACGCGGTGACCTTCGCGGTCTCCTGGGTGCTGCTCGGCAGGCTCCGCACCGACCTCTCCCCCGTGGCCCGCCCCGTCGACGCCGGCGCCGTACGCCGCCGGGCTCGCGCCGACATCGCCGAGGGGCTGCGCTTCCAGTGGGAGCGGCCGTTCTTCCGCACCATCATGGTCTGGGGGATGTGCTCCAACCTGGTCATCAACGCGCTGTTCATGGCGGCCACGGTGCGGCTGATCCAGGGCGGCTTCGCGCCCTGGTCGATCGGCCTGGTCGAGACGGCGGCGGGGGTCTGCGGCGTGCTGGGTGCGGTGGTCGCACCGCGCATCATCGAGCGGACCGCGACCGGCGTCCTCACCGTCGTCGTGGCCTGGAGCTTCGTGCCGCTGCTGGTGCCGCTGATCTTCTGGAACAACCCGGTGGTGGTGATGGTGTCGCTGTCGACCGGCGTCTTCCTCAACCCGGCCGGGAACGCCGGCATCGGCGCCTACAAGATGTCGATCACGCCGCCCGAGCTCGTGGGCCGGGTGCAGTCCGTGGGCCAGTTCCTCAGCTGGTCGACCCTGCCGCTCGCCCCGGTGCTCGGTGGCGCACTGCTCGCGGCGCTCGGCGGCCAGGCGGCGATGGCCGTGCTCACCGGACTCTGCGCGCTGGTCGCCCTGATCCCGACGCTGAGCCGCACCGTGCGCTCGGTGCCGCGGCCGGCCGAGTGGCCGCACCTCGGGACCGTCGAGGCCCAGCCCCAGCCCGGGCCGGAGCCCGCTCTGGTGTGACGGTCAGCTCCGCACTTCACGGCGCCGGTACCGACCGGGCGAACCGGGCACCCGCTCGCGCAACCACGTCGGCCAGCTCCGGTGGCGACTCGACGACGAAGTCGGCGTCGAGGTTCGCCAGGATGAACATCGGCCAGTCCAGGGAGTCGACGTTCATCTCGAGGACGGCCCGTCCCGCCTCCCCGGTGACCGCGGCCCACCGGCCGGCGAACGCCGCGACGTCCGTCGGGTCGGCGTCGAGGACCAGGCGGACGGCGTAGCGCTGCGGCATCCGGCGGATCCCGGCCTGGACGAACGAGAGCGCGTCGTCGGCCGGCAGCTCCCGCGGCCGGAAGGTCTGGCCGCTGGTGCGCGGCTCGTCGATCCGGTCGACGCGGAAGGAGCGCCAGTCCTGTCGGTCGCGGTCGTAGGCGACGAGGTACCAGCGCCGGCCCATCGACACCATCCGGTGCGGCTCCACCCAGCGGTCGGTGGGCTCGGCGCCCCTGGCGGTGTAGGTGAAGTGGATCGGCTCGGAGTCGCGGCAGGCCTGGGCCAGCGTGCTGAGCAGCGCGGGGTCGAGGGCCGGGCCACCGGACCACGGGAGCCGCTCGGTCTGGGAGCGCAGCGCGTCCATCTGCCGGCGCAGCCGAGGCGGCATCAGCGAGATCACCTTGGACAGCGCCTGGACCGACGTCTCCTCCATGCCGGGCGTGCCGCCGGCGGCCGAGGACTGCAGGCTGACCGCGACCGCCACCGCCTCCTCGTCCTCGAGCAGCAGCGGCGGCAGCAGGCCGCCGGCGCGCAGCTGGTAGCCGCCGGCCACCCCGCGGACCGCGTCGACGACGTACCCGAGCTCGCGGAGCCGGTCCACGTCCCGGCGCAGCGTGCGCGGGCTGACCTCGAGCCGGTCGGACAGCTCGCCGCCGGGCCAGTATCGGTGGGTCTGCAGCAGGGAGAGCAGCCGCAGCATCCGGGCGCTGGTGTTCATGACCCCGAGACTAGATCTGATTGCGGACAGGAACTGGCCTGAATCACTTCTAGCGTCGTACCCATGACCACGACACCCCAGTTCGAGCCGGTGATCCGGACCCAGGGTCTGACCCGGCACTTCACCCGACACAAGAAGACCGTCGAGGCGGTCCGCGGCCTCGACCTCGAGGTCGGCCCCGGCGAGCTCGTCGCCTTCCTCGGTCCCAACGGCGCCGGCAAGTCGACGACGCTGCGGATGCTGACCACGCTGATCGAGCCGACGTCGGGGACCGCGCTGGTCGCCGGCCATGACGTGGTGCGCGAGCGCCGCGAGGTCCGGCGCAGCATCGGGTACGTCGGCCAGGGCAACGCCGCCGGCCACGCCCAGCGGGGTCGCGACGAGCTGGTCAGCCAGGGCCGGGCCTTCGGGCTGTCCCGCGCCGCGGCGTACGCACGGGCCGAGGAGCTGCTCGAGGCCTTCGACCTGACCGAGCACGCGATGCGGCCCGTGTCGACGCTCTCGGGCGGCCAGCGCCGCCGGCTCGACGTCGCGATCGGGCTCGTGCACACGCCGCGGCTGCTCTTCCTCGACGAGCCCTCGACCGGGCTGGACCCGCAGAACCGGGCGAACCTGCAGGAGCAGATCCGCCGGCTGCACGACCAGCAGGGCACCACGATCGTGCTCACCACGCACTACCTCGAGGAGGCCGACGCGATCGCCGACCGGGTGGTCGTCATCGACCACGGCCTGGTCATCGCCGACGACACCGCGAGCCGGCTCAAGTCCGGGCTCGGAGACCTGGTGACCCTCGGCTTCGCAGACGAGACGGCCGCGGTGCTGGCCGCCGAGGGCGCCTCGTGGGCCCTGGGTGACAACGCATCGGTCGAACGAACCGGTACGACGGTCCGGACCCGGGCCCCGGGAGCAGCCAACCGGGTCGCGCAGTTCGTCACCGACCTCGCGGCTGCCAGGGCACCCGTCCGCCGGGTCGAGGTCGCGAGCGCGACGCTCGACGACGTCTTCCTCGAGCTGACCGGCCGCAGCCTGCGCGAGACCGACTCCACCGACACCGACACCGGCAGCAACACCGACACCGAAGGAGAGGCAGCATGACCGCGACGATCGACTCCGCCGACAACCGCCCCGTCATGACCCGCACGCGCGAGGTGAGCCTGCCGCAGGCGCCCGGCGTCCTCGCCGACACCTGGAACGTCATGGTCCGCGAGCTGCGGCCGGTCTTCCGCGAGCCGGCGTCCGTGCTGTTCGCCATGGTGCAGCCGCTGGTCTTCCTCGGCCTGTTCGCGCCGCTGCTGCCGAAGGTCGAGCACGGGTCGGCGCTGCAGTGGTTCGTCCCCGGCATCATCGCGATGACCGCGCTGATGGGCGCGTCGTTCACCGGCGCGAACCTGACCCAGGAGATCGTCACCGGCTCCCACGAGCGGCTGCTGGTCTCGCCGTTGTCGAGGTCCTCGTTGCTGGTCGGGCGGGCGCTCAAGGAGATCGTGCCGATGCTGATGCAGGCCGCCATCATCGTGATCGTCGTGACGCCGTTCAGCTTCGACCTGCACCTCGCGCACGTGCTGGTGGGCGTGGTCGTGCTGGCCGGGTTCAGCATCGGCGTCGGCGCGCTCAGCTTCGCGCTCGCGCTCGTCTCGAAGGACCAGGACTGGCTGTTCTGGACGGTGCAGCAGACGCTGATCTTCCCGGTGCTGCTGCTGGCCGGCGTGCTGCTCCCGCTGGACGGTGCTCCCGGCTGGCTGCGGTTCGCGTCCTCGCTGAACCCCCTCAAGTACGTCGTCGAGGCCGAGCGCGCGCTGTTCGCCGGCACCTTCCCCGTCGACACGGTGCTGTACGGCGCCCTGGCGTCCGCGATCGTCGCGGCGTTCGGCCTGTTCGTCGGCCTCCGGGCGATGCGTTCCTCCAGCTGACCCGGAGGTGGCCCTAGGCTGCCGCCGTGACCGAGGCGCTGCACGAGCCGCTCGAGGCCCCGGCGGTCAGGGAGACCGTCGAGGAGCTGTACGGGCGGATCGAGGCGCGGTTCCCCACCCGCGGCCTGCTGGGCGTCTGCCGCGACCTGGCCATGCTCGTCGACGAGGTGCAGAGCTCGGCCGGCGCCGGCCAGCGACGGATCCGCATCGCACGGGTGGTCTCCCGGGTCGTGATGGTGCTCGTGCTGGCCATCACGCTGGTGGCCCTCGTCATGGCGGTGCACGACGCCGTCTTCGGCGACAACGTGAAGAACTCGATCGACGTGCTGGGCCTGGCCGAGACCGCGATCAGCGACCTCGTCTACGCGTCGATCGCGATCTTCTTCCTCTGGTCGTTCCCCGAGCGGCTCCAGCGCAGCCGGCTGCTCAACCTGCTGCACCAGCTCCGGTCGACCGCCCACGTCATCGACATGCACCAGCTGACCAAGGACCCCGAGCAGCTCAAGCCCAGCTTCGTGCCCAGCTCGAAGAGCAAGAAGCTCGACATGACCCGGGACCAGGTCGAGCGCTACCTCGACTACTGCTCGGAGATGCTCAGCCTGGTCGGCAAGACCGCAGCCCTGTGCGCCGAGGAGTCGCGGGACTCGGTGATCCTCGAGACGGTCTCCACCGTCGAGAACCTCACGGTCGGGCTGTCCCGCAAGATCTGGCAGAAGATCTCGAACCTGCCGCCCGGCGAGCCCGCGAAGCGACCGGGCGTGCTGGCCGACGAGCCGGCCAGCCCCGGCGTGTAGAAACGAGCAGATGATGATCATGAGGACCTGGCGCGGTGTCGTCCGCCGCGTCGACGCTGACAAGTACGCCGACTACATCCGGGAGACCGGCTTCGCGGAGTACGGCGAGACGCCCGGCAACCGCGGGGCCTGGCTGCTGCGCCGCGACGACGGCGAGGAGACCGAGTTCGTCACGCTCTCCCTCTGGGAGTCCCGCGACGCGATCGTCGCGTTCGCCGGGGACGACATCGAGGCCGCCGTCCTCTACCCGGAGGACGCGGAGTACCTGCTCGGCGAGTCGACGATCACCCACCACGACGTGGCCGACGTCGTCGAGGCGCCTGCCTAGGCCTTCTGGGTCAGGCGATCCCGTCGAGGATCTCCACGGTCCGCCGCCAGGCATCGTGCCCGGGGTCGATGACGACGAAGTGGTCGCCGGCCACCTCGATCAGCTCCGCCCGGGCGCCGGCCGCGGTGGCGGCCGCGACGTACTCCCGCGACTGGCTGATCGGGACGGTGTCGTCGTCTGTCGCGTGCACGCACCACACCGGTACGTCGAGGGGCAGCTGCTGGCGCGGGTCCGCCTCCGCGTCGGCCGGGCCGGCCGGGTGGCCGAGGAGTGCCGCCACCGCACCGCTGCCCAGCCCCTCCCGGTCGGCCGCGACCAGGTCGAGGACGCCGGCCTGCGAGATCACGTGCGTGACGGCGTCGATCGCGTGACCGGCCCACGCCGCGAGGTGGCCGCCGGCCGAGTGGCCCAGGGTGACGACCCGGGTCAGGTCGAGGCCGCGGCCGTCGAGCGTGGCGATCGCCGCACGCACGTCGTCCAGGGTGCTGCGGCACGCCGCCGCCGATGCCCACGCGGCGGTACTCGATGTTGAGCGCGGCCCACCCCTTCTCGACCAGGTCGGCAGCCAGCGGACGTCCGAGCGAGAGGTCGTACGCCGCCTTCCAGAACCCGCCATGGATCACCACGACGACACCGCGTGGCGAGCCCGACCGGCAGGGACAGCTCGCGAACTGGCTCGGGTCCTCGCCGTACCGGATCGTCTGCGTCGCCGTGGCCACGGGCTCATCCTCACCACTGCACGACGCCGTCGGCGAGAACCGCCGCACCCAGACCCGGAAGCCCGAGCAGGGTGCGGCGTCTCACGACCCCGATGAACCTCAGTCGGCCTGGATGATGGTCCAGGACTTGGCACCCGGTGCCGCGACGTTGGGTGCTGAGGCACCGCTGCAGGTGATGCCGACCCGGCCGGTGTGCGCGGCACCCGTGAGCTGAAGCGTGGCGGTCAGCAGCACCGAGCGGTCGCTGGCGGTCGCCGGCACGGTCGCCGCGGTGCCGGCGATCGGGATGTTGTCGATGTAGAGGCCGATCGTGGGCTGGTCGGGGTTGCCGTTGTCGCAGCTGCCGCCGATGGTCGGGATGAACACGGTGACGCTGGTGCGGGCCTTGTGCGGCAGCGTGAAGTCGTAGGGAGCGACGCTGACCAGATCCGGCACGGCGGGCGGAGTGCCGAGCGACAGGTTCGTGCTCTGCACGTAGGTCGGCTTCTTGATGTCCTTCGGCTTGATCGTGCCGTTCTTGATCTTGTTCGAGGTCACGGCGTTGGTGTGCAGCTTGGCTGCGGTGACCGAGCCGTTGGGGATCGAGCCCGCGGCGTACGCGGTGCTGGTGCCGAGCGCCACCACGAGGGCGAGGTAGGCGACGACGTTGCGCCGCAGGTGCGTGAGGAACTTGGTCAGGGGCATGGGGTCCACCTTCACTTCTTGGCGTCGGCCCGAGACGGCCGGTGCTCACATGGGTTGACGCTGCTCATTCCCCGTTGGTTGGGTCTCACGCTCCCACGTCTCAGTCGAAGCGCCCCTGCCGACCGCGCTTGGTCTGGCCACGACGCTTCTTCTCGGCCAGGCGCCGCTCCTGGGACCCGCGGGTGGGGCGGGTCGGCCGGCGGCGCCGCGGCGGTGGCGCGGCCGCCCTGCGCAGCACGTCGGCGAGCCGGTCCCGGGCCGCCCGGCGGTTGTCGAGCTGGGCGCGGTGCTCGCTCGCGGTCACGGTGAGCACCCCGTCGACCAGCCGAGCGGCCAGCCGGTCGACCACCCGGGCTCGCAACCGGTCCGGCACCGCGTCCGGCCGGGTCACGTCGACCGACAGCTCGACCCGGGAGTCGGTGGTGTTGACGCCCTGGCCGCCCGGGCCGGACGAGCGTGAGAACCGCTCGGTGAGCTCGGCGGCCGGGATCACCCAGCCGTCGGCGACGTCGAGCTCGTCAGCCAAGGGCGTCGGGCAGCGTGCGCGTCCAGGTGTCACGCAGCAGCGAGAGATCGACGTCGAAGACTCCGTCGACCGACAGGGAGCCCCCGCCGGTGCCGCCGAGCGTGGTGACCGGTACGCCGTGGCGACCGGCCAGCGCGGTCAGCCGCTCGACGTCCGTCGGACGGCACGGTGACGAGCACCCGCCCTGCGGACTCCGAGAACAACGCCACGAACGGGTCGCCCTCGAGCGAGACCCGGACCCCGACGCCGTTGCGGAGCGCCGACTCGACCAGCGCCTGCGCGAGACCACCGTCGGAGAGGTCGTGCGCGCTGGTGACCAGGCCGACCGCCTCCTTCAGCAGCTCGGCGAGCGCTTTCTCGCGGGCCAGGTCGACCGTGGGAGGCAGGCCGCCGAGGTGCTTGTGCACGACGTGCGCCCACTCCGAGCCGGACAGCTCCTCGCGGGTCTCGCCCAGCAGGAGCACCGTCTCGTCGGCGGCGACGAACCCGGTCGGCGTCCGACGGGAGACGTCGTCGATCACGCCGAGCACCGCGACCACAGGCGTGGGCAGGATCGCCGTCTCGCCGGTCTGGTTGTAGAGGCTGACGTTGCCGCCGGTGACGGGGATGCCGAGCTCGACGCAGGCGTCCTTGAGACCCCGGCAGGCCTCGGCGAACTGCCACATCACGCCGGGGTCCTCTGGCGAGCCGAAGTTGAGGCAGTCGGAGATGGCGAGCGGCGTCGCGCCGCTGGTGGCCACGTTGCGGTAGGCCTCGGCCAGTGCGAGCTGCGCGCCGGCGTACGGGTCGAGGGCGGCGAACCGGCCGTTGCAGTCGGTGGCGACGGCGACCCCGAGGCCGGTCTCCTCGTCGACGCGCACCATCCCGCTGTCGGACGGCTGCGCGAGCACGGTGTTGCCGCGGACGTAGCGGTCGTACTGGTCGGTGATCCACGACTTGTCGCAGAGGTTCGGGCTACCGGCCAGCCGCAGCAGGGTCTCGCGCAGCTCCTCGCCGGTCGCCGGCCGCGGCAGCGACTCGGCGCGGTCGGCCTGCAGGGCGTCCTGGGCCTCGGGCCGTGAGAACGGGCGCTGGTACGTCGGACCGTCGTGCGCGACGCTCCGCGGCGGCACGTCGACGACCCGGTCGCCGTGCCAGTCGATCTGGAGCCGGCCGGTGTCGGTGACCTCGCCGATGACGGTCGCGTCCACCTCCCACTTGGCGCAGATCGTCGAGGAACGCGTCGACGTCGGCGGGCGCGACCACCGCCATCATCCGCTCCTGCGACTCGCTCATCAGGATCTCCTCCGGCGCGAGCGTGGAGTCGCGCAGCGGGACCGTGTCGAGCTCGACGTGCATGCCGCCGTCACCGGCGGACGCGAGCTCGGACGTAGCGCAGGACAGGCCGGCGCCGCCGAGGTCCTGGATGCCGCTGACCAGCCCGGCCGCGAACAGCTCGAGGGTGCACTCGATGAGCAGCTTCTCCATGAACGGGTCGCCGACCTGGACGCTGGGCCGCTTGGCGGGGCCGGTGTCCTCGAAGGTCTCGCTGGCCAGGATGCTGACTCCGCCGATCCCGTCGCCGCCGGTCTTGGCGCCGTAGAGGATCACCCGGTTGCCGATGCCGCTGGCCTTGGCCAGGTGCAGGTCCTCGTGGCGCAGCACCCCGACGCACAGCGCGTTGACCAGCGGGTTGCCGAGGTAGCTCGCGTCGAAGACCGCCTCGCCGCCGATGTTGGGCAGGCCGAGGCAGTTGCCGTAGCCACCGACGCCGGCCACGATCCCGGGCAGCACCCGGTGCGTGTCGTCGGAGTCGAGCGGGCCGAACCGCAGCGGGTCCATCACGGCGACCGGCCGGGCGCCCATGGCGAGGATGTCGCGGACGATGCCGCCGACCCCGGTGGCGGCGCCCTGGTAGGGCTCGACGTACGACGGGTGGTTGTGCGACTCGATCTTGAACGTCACGGCGTAGCCCTGGCCGATGTCGATCACGCCGGCGTTCTCGCCGATGCCGGCCAGCATCTTGCCGACCGGCGTCTCCTGCGGGATCTCGGAGAACTGCTTGAGGTGCACCTTCGAGCTCTTGTAGGAGCAGTGCTCGCTCCACATCACGCTGTACATCGCGAGCTCGGAGCTGGTCGGGCGCCGGCCGAGGATCTCGCGGATCCGCGCGTACTCGTCGGCCTTGAGGCCCAGGTCCGCCCAGGGCTGCTCGCGGTGCGGGTCCTCTGCGGCAACGGAAATGGTGTCGAGGGTGGGCACGGTCGGGGCGGCGGCCTCGGGCACGACAGCAATCTACCGGCGGTGCCCGGACGCTCAGCCCACTGGCTCACCCCGGACCTGCTTGGGCGGCCGCGGCTGCATCCGCTGCAGGTCCTCCTGGGTGGCTTTCGCACCCGCCGGGAAGGTCACGGTCTGGCTGTACGGCGCGGCGGCGTAGAGCAGCGCCGACTTCAAGGTGCCGTCGGCGCGGCCGGTCCATCCGTGGAAGCCGTTCCCGTCCGAGCGGGTCAGGTTCTGGGCGCCGTAGAAGGCGACGCCGGCGCGCACCGAGTCCCACTGGTAGTAGCCCAGCTGGACCCGGCTGCCGTCCGACAGCCTCGCCGAGCAGAGGATGCGCAGGACCACGCCCGGACCGGTCTTGGTGGGCTTCCCGCACCGCTGGTCGGCCAGGACTGGGAAGACCCAGTGCAGCCCCTGCTCGCCCGTCGGGGCGGGAGCAGTCCTTCAGGCTCTGGGCGTCGGAGCCGTCCCAGCACCGGTACGGCGCGGGCGCGGGCGCGGCCGGTGGCGTCGAGGACGGGCTGGCCGGTGTGGAGGTCGCCGGCTGGCGGCCGGCGCGGCCGCCGTCGTCGCCGCCATCGCCGCCCCCATCGGGGAGCAGCACGACCAGTCCGACCGTGACCAGCGCTCCCACGACCAGTGCGGTGAGCAGCCCCCACGACCACGGACGCCAGTCGGGCGGCGTACCGGGGGCGCCGTACTCGCGGGGCGGGGGCAGCGGAGGGGACGGGTGCGGCGGCGGCCATCCCGGCGCAGCAGAGCGCGGGGCCTCGTCCTCGGGGTCCACGCGGAGGGGTCTACCCCGGCTAGGCGCGGACCAACCCGTCGGCGACGACTTCGAGCAGGGGGAGGACGGCGGCCTCGTCGAGCTCGGACTGGTCGGCCACCGTCGCGACGCCGCCGACGAGCCGGATGACCTGCAGCGTCTCGACGTCGTCCCGCAGCGCGCCCTGCTCACGGAGCGCTGCGATCACCTGGTCGTGCGCACCACGAAGGACCTGGCACTTGGTGAGGATCGGGGAGTCGGGGTCGCCCATGGCGGAGGTGATCTTGGCCGGTCCGCCCTTGTGCATGCTGATCAGCCGCACGTACTCCTGGAACCAGCCCAGGAGCAGGTCGCGCGGCGGCCCCTCGAAGGCGAGCGTCTTCTCGACGGCCTCTCCCACGCTGTCGACCCAGCTCTGCATGATCGCGTCGAGCAGCGCGTCCCGGTTGGGGAAGTGCCGGTAGAGCGTGCCCGGGCCGACACCCGCACGCTTGGCGACCTCGTCGAGGGAGGCGTCGTAGCCCTGCTCACGGAAGACCGCTCGCGCAGCCTCCACGAGCCGGTCGTAGTTGCGCTTCGCATCCGCGCGCATTTTTTCGCACCTCAGGTAATTGCCTTGCTAAACGGAGACAGTCTCCGTATCGTGGTGGAGGAAGCGGAGCCAGCCTCCGGATCAAGAGTACCTCGGCCCACTCGGCCAGAACAGGACCTCTCTGCATGACCTCCACATTGTCTTCACCCGACCGGGCGGCGACCCGCCCGGTCGACCTCCCCGACAACGCCGGCCGCGCCGCGATGGGCATCGCCATCGTGCTGACCGCGCAGCTGATGTTCATCCTCGACGCGACGGTCGTGAACGTCGCGCTCCCCAAGATCGACACCGATCTCGGCTTCGGCCCGGCCTCCCTCTCCTGGGTGCTGAGCGCCTTCACCCTGGCCTTCGGCGGCCTGCTGCTGCTCGGTGGCCGGCTGGGCGACGTGTTCGGCCGGCGCCGGCTGTTCCTCGGCGGCGTCGCCGTCTTCACCCTCGCCTCGCTCCTCGGCGGGCTGGCGCAGACCCCGGAGTGGCTCGTCGGCGCGCGGGCCCTCCAGGGCGTCGGCGCCGCGATGGCCGCGCCCGGCGTACTCGCGCTGCTCACCACGAGCGCACCCGACGAGCCCGCCCGCCTGCGGGCGCTGGCGCTGTTCGGCGCGGTCTCCTCCGGCGGCATGTCCTTGGGACTGCTGCTCGGCGGTGCGGTCACCGACCTCGGCTCCTGGCGCTGGACGCTGTTCATCAACGTGCCCATCGGGCTGGCGATCCTCGCGATGACGCGGCGGTACGTCGACGAGACGCCGCGCCGGCCCGGACGGTTCGACATCGTCGGAGCGCTCAGCGCCACCGGCGGAGCGGTCGTGCTCGTCTGGACGCTCATCAGCGTGCCCGAGCACGGCTGGACCTCGGCCCGCACGTTCTTCGGCTTCCTGGTCGGCGCGGCCCTGCTCGCGCTGCTGGCCGTGACCGAACGCCGCGTTGCCCACCCGCTGCTGCGGCCCGCGCTCCTGAAGAGCCGGCGCCGGGTCGGTGGCCTGGCCGCGATCGGCCTGGTCGTCGGCGGGCAGCTGTCGATGTTCTTCCTCGCCGTGCAGTTCATCGAGAACGAGCTCGGCTTCGGCCCGATGGCCTCGGGGCTGGCGTTCCTGCCTCTGACTCTCGGCATCTTCGGGATGTCGCGGGTGACCCCGCGCATCATGACGGCCATCGGACCGATGCCGATGATCGTGACCGGCGCGATCGGCCTCAGCATCAGCTTCGTCTGGCTCAGCACGCTCACCGCCGGTGACGGCTACGCCAGCGGGGTCTTCGGACCGATGCTGCTCAACGGCCTCTCTGCCGGCCTGCTGTTCATGCCGGTCACCTCGATCGTCCTCGGCGGCGTCGAGCCCGAGCACGCCGGCGCGGCGTCCGGGCTGCTGCAGACCTTCCAGCAGCTCGGCGGCGCGGTGGGGCTCGCGGTGATCGTGAGCGTGTACGCCGCGGGCTCGGTCCCGGGGTCGTTCCTCCCCGGCGCCCAGGCGGCGTTCCTCACCTCGGCGACGATGGCCGCGCTGGCCGGGGTCGCCGGGCTGGTCGCGCTGGTCAACCGCCGGCGTACCCCGGACCTCGAGGTGGCCGACGACGAGGTCGACCTGGAGGCTGCCGCCGCCTGACGCGAGACCAGTAACTCAGTGTCCAAACCACTACCTCGGTGCTATAGCGCCGAGGTAGTGGGCTGGACACTGAGTTACTGCTGTCTCCGGCCGCCGGAAAGCCCACGGTTGAGCGGGAAACGAATTACAAGTTTGTAGTTACCACGAACCCGGTGACGGGTGTGACTGGTGTGACCTACGGTGCTGGGGCAACGGCCCCCGACTTCCCCCAGGAGCCACCACAATGCCCCGTCTCCGGACGACCCCTGCGTCGGTCCGCACCACCCTGACCCGCCTCGCGCTGGCTGCCACGGCAGCCGCACTGACGGTCGGCGGGCTCACCCCTGCTCCCGCCGGGGCCGAGGGCGACACCCCCTCGGCCCCGGCGGGACCGGCTCGCGTCGCCAAGCAGCTGTTCACCAACCCGGTCACGCCGGGCACCTACACCGGGCTGGGCTTCGACCAGTGCCACGCCCCCGAGCAGTACAAGATGGACGCGTGGCTGGCGGCGTCGCCGTACCGCGCCGTCGGCATCTACATCTCGGGCGCCTCCCGCGGCTGCCGCGACCAGCCCAACCTCACGCCGACCTGGATCAGCACGCAGCTGACGAACGGCTGGCGCCTGCTGCCGATCACCCTCGGCCCGCAGGCCAACTGCCACCCTGGGTTCCCGCGCTACGGCAACGACCCCGTGATCAGCGGCAAGGTCAACCAGCAGGGGCAGTACGCCAAGGCGTCCCGCCAGGGGACCACCGAGGCGTCGACCGCGGTCGCCGCCGCGCAAGCTCTCGGGATCGTGCCGGGCAGCACGCTGTGGTAC
Source organism: uncultured Actinomycetota bacterium (assembly GCA_963734355.1). Lineage (GTDB taxonomy): Bacteria > Actinomycetota > Actinomycetes > Propionibacteriales > Nocardioidaceae > Nocardioides. The sequence goes on along the minus strand of CAVTHU010000041.1, from coordinate 10,441 downwards.
GACCTCGAGGGGTACGACGTCACCAACAACGGGTGCCGGGAGTCCTCGCTCTGGTTCCTCAGCGCCTGGACCCAGCAGCTGCACGCACTGGGCTACGTCTCCGGCGTCTACTCCAGCGCCGGCTCGGGCATCAAGTCGCTCGACGACGCGCGAGTGCTGCGGCCGGGGGTGTTCGCGCTGCCCGACCAGATCTGGATCGCGCGGTGGGACGGCCAGGCCAACACGTCGACGACGTACATCCGGTCGGACGGCTGGATGCCGGGTGGACGGATGAAGCAGTTCCAGGGCGGGCACAACGAGAAGTGGGGCGGGGTGACGATCAACATCGACCGCAACTACCTCGACCTCCACTCCGAGACCGCGGCCCCGGCGCCGCAGAGCCACTGCCAGGGCACCCCGGTCGACCAGGCCAACTACCCGCGGCTCAAGTCACCGTCCCGGAGCCACAAGCCGAACCCGGCGCAGGTCACCGCGCTCAAGTGCCTCCTGAAGGAGCAGGGCGTCTTCCACGGCCGGCTCAAGGGGGCCTGGACCAAGCGGCTGACCAAGTCGGTGAAGCACTGGCAGCGGCAGGTCGGGCTGAACCGGACCGCGATGTTCTCGCGGTCGGCCTGGATGACCCTGCTCAGCGCGGGCCCGGCAACGGTCCTCAACCTCGGCTCGTCCGGCGAGGACGTGCGACGCGTCCAACGCGCGCTGAACGCCGCCTCGGCCAAGTACAAGCTGCCGATCAGCGGCACCCTCGACCCCGTGACCCAGGCGGCGGTGGTCGCCTGGCAGTCCAAGAACGGCATCGCGGAGAACGGCGTGGTCGGCCCGGCTAGCTGGGCCGCCCTGCAGGCGGGCAACCGCTAGGAGAACGTCCGGCCGCTGTGGGGGATCGCAGCTGCCGGAGGGGAAGCGCTTTGACGACCGGGCAGGCGGACGGGGGTCCGCCGCCCGGCGTCAGGGCGGAGCGTCCTACGCGAACGTCGCGGCGGCCAGCGAGGTGAAGAAGCCGAGCCCGTCGGTGCCGGCGCCGGTGAGCTCCTCGACCGCGTGCTCGGGGTGCGGCATCAGGCCGACCACGTTGCCGCGCTCGTTGGTGATGCCGGCGATGTCGCGCAGCGAGCCGTTGGGGTTGTCCTCGAGGTAGCGGGCCACGACCTGCCCCTCCCCCTCGATGCGGTCGAGGGTCTCGGCGTCGGCGACGAAGCCGCCCTCGCCGTTCTTGAGCACGATCGTGACCTCGGCGCCCTCGGCGTACGACGAGGTCCAGGCCGTGCGGTTGTTCTCGATCCGCAGCCGCTGGTCGCGGCAGACGAACTTGCGGTGGTCGTTGCGGATCAGCGCTCCCGGCAGCAGGTGCGACTCACACAGGATCTGGAAGCCGTTGCAGATGCCGAGCACCGGCATCCCCCGCCCCGCGGCCTCGACCACCTCGGTCATCACCGGGGAGAACCTGGAGATCGCGCCGCAGCGCAGGTAGTCGCCGTACGAGAAGCCACCGGGCAGGACCACCGCGTCGACGCCGCGCAGGTCGTGGTCGCCGTGCCAGAGCGCGACCGCCTCGTGGCCGCCGACGCGGACCGCCCGCTGCGCGTCGACGTCGTCGAGCGAGCCGGGGAAGGTGACGACGCCGACCTTCACGCGTCCTGCTCCACCGAGACCGAGAAGTTCTCGATCACCGGGTTGGAGAGCAGCGTCTCGGCCATCTGCCGGACCTGCTCGAGCACGTCGTCGGTGACCTCACCGGACAGCTCGAGCTCGAACCGCTTCCCCTGGCGCACGTCGGTCACCCCGGAGAAGCCGAGCCGCGGCAGGGCGCCGAGGACGGCCTTGCCCTGGGGGTCGAGGATCTCCGGCTTGGGCATCACGTCGACGACGACCTTGGGCACGGCACGAGCCTAGACGACCTCCGCCCTTCGTCCCGGGCGGCTGGGCCCTTGGTCACTGTCGGCACGTCGCGCACAGCACCGATGCTCGAGACATGGTGCGATACGTGTACTCCTTCACCGAGGGCAGCAAGGAACAGAAGGACCTGCTCGGCGGAAAGGGCGCCAACCTCGCCGAGATGACTCGGCTGGGGCTGTCGGTCCCCCCGGGGTTCACCATCACCACCGAGGCCTGCCGCGCCTACCTCGCCACCGGCCAGCTTCCCGCCGGCCTGGAGCAGCGAGATCGACGAGCACCTGACCGCCCTCGAGAAGGTCATGGGCCGCTCGCTCGGCGACCCGGACGACCCGCTGCTCGTCTCGGTGCGCTCGGGCGCCAAGTTCTCCATGCCCGGGATGATGGAGACGGTGCTGGACCTCGGCCTCAACGACGAGTCGGTCGCTGGGGCTGGCCCGGGCGAGCGGCAGCGAGCGGTTCGCCTTCGACTCCTACCGACGGCTTCTGCAGATGTTCGGCGCCACCGTGCTCGGCATCGACGCCTCGGCGTTCGCCGTCGAGCTCGACAAGCTCAAGGCCGAGCGCGGCGTCTTCGCCGACGTCGACCTCGACGTCGACGACCTGCGCGGGCTTGTCGCGACCTACCAGGCGATCATCCGCGAGCACACCGGCCGCGACTTCCCGCAGGACCCGCGCGAGCAGGTGCGGGCCGCGGTGCTGGCCGTGTTCTCGTCCTGGCTCACCGAGCGCGCGGTGCTCTACCGCCGCCAGGAGCAGATCCCGGACGACCTCGGCACCGCCGTCAACGTCCAGGCCATGGTCTTCGGCAACCGCGGACCGGGCTCGGGCTCCGGCGTGTGCTTCACCCGGGACCCCGCGTCCGGTGCCGCGGGCGTGTACGGCGACTACCTCGCCGACGCCCAGGGCGAGGACGTCGTCGCCGGCATCCGCAACACCGTCCCGCTCGCCGACCTCGAGGCGATCGACAAGCCGGCGTACGACGCAGCTGCTGGACGTCATGGCCCTGCTCGAGCGGCACTACCGCGACCTGTGCGACATCGAGTTCACCATCGAGAGCGGCCGGCTGTGGATCCTGCAGACGCGGGTCGGCAAGCGCACCCCCGAGGCGGCGTTCCGCATCGCCCGGGCCATGGTCGACGAGGGGCTGATCGACGCCGACGAGGCGGTGCGCCGGGTCACCGGCGGCCAGCTCGCGCAGCTGCTGTTCCCGCGCTTCGACCCGGCCGCCCCGCGCGAGCACCTGACCACCGGCATCGGCGCCTCTCCCGGGGCGACCTCCGGCCGGATCGCGCTCACCTCGGCCACCGCCGCGGTCTGGGGAGCGCTCGGCGACGACGTCGTGCTCGTCCGCCGCGAGACCAACCCTGACGACCTGCCCGGCATGGTGGCGGCGCGCGGGGTGCTCACCGCGCGCGGCGGCAAGACCTCGCACGCGGCCGTCGTGGCCCGCGGCATGGGCCGCACCTGCGTGTGCGGCGCCGAGCAGCTGGACATCGACGTCGAGCGCAGCGAGGTCCGGATCTGCCGGGCACACCCTCCTGGAAGGTGACGTGGTCTCGATCGACGGCACCACCGGCGAGGTGTTCCTCGGCGCCGTCCCGGTCACCGACTCGCCGGTCCTGCGGCACCTCGAAGGCACTGCGACTGCGGACGAGACCGACGGCCTGGTGGAGGCGGTGGCCTTCGTGATGGACCACGCCGACGGCGTACGCCGCATGGAGGTGCGGGCCAACGCCGACACCGCCGAGGACGCCGCGCGCGCCCGGCGCTTCGGCGCCAGCGGCATCGGGCTGTGCCGGACCGAGCACATGTTCCTCGGCCCGCGGCGCGAGCTGGTCGAGCGGCTGATCCTCGCCACCGACGAGGCCGCGCGGGAGGCGGCCCTGGCCGAGCTGCTGCCGCTGCAGCGCCAGGACTTCACCGAGATCCTGCGCGAGATGGACGGCCTGCCGGTCACCATCCGGCTCATCGACCCGCCGCTGCACGAGTTCCTGCCCGACCACACCGAGCTCGCGGTGCAGGTGGCCCTCGAGGACGACCACGGCGACCAGCGCGACGAGCGCCACCACACGCCTGCTCGACGCCGTCGCCCGGCTGCACGAGCAGAACCCCATGCTCGGGCTGCGCGGCGTCCGCCTCGGCATCGTCGTCCCCGGCCTGGTCACCATGCAGGCCCGTGCCGTGCTCGAGGCCGCCGCCGACCGGCTCGCAGGCCGGCGGCGACCCCCGCCCCGAGATCATGATCCCGCTGGTGGCGACCGCCCCCGAGCTCGTGCTGGTGCGCGCCGCAGATCGAGGCGGTGGCCGAGGCGGTCCGGGCCGAGCGGGGCCTCGACCTGCCGGTGCGGATCGGCACCATGATCGAGGTGCCGCGGGCCGCGCTCACCGCCGACCGGATCGCCGCCTCCGCGGACTTCTTCTCCTTCGGCACCAACGACCTCACCCAGATGACCTGGGGCTTCTCGCGCGACGACGTCGAGGCGGCGTTCTTCCCGACCTACTCGCGACCACGGCATCCTGCCCGTGTCGCCGTTCGAGTCGATCGACGTGGACGGCGTGGGGGCGCTGGTGGCCTCGGCGGTCCGGCTGGGCCGGGAGACCCGGCCCGACCTGCACCTGGGCGTCTGCGGCGAGCACGGCGGCGACCCGCAGTCGATCCACTTCTTCGAGCAGGCCGGCCTCGACTACGTCTCGTGCTCGCCGTTCCGCGTCCCCGTTGCCCGCCTCGAGGCGGCCCGGGCCCGACTCGTCTGACCAGTCCCTTGACAGGAGGATCAGCCATGAATGCATCCGAACCGAGCACCACGCCACGTGGGCGACGTGCGCCTCGAGCCGCTCAGCCGCTACGACTGCTGGCAGCTCGTGACGGATGCCGCCGGCCCGGACGGCATCGCGCGGGTCGTCTGGTCCGGCCCGGACGGTCCGGCCATCGTGCCGGTGAACTTCACGGTCGCCGACGGCTTCCTCTGGTTCCAGACCACCCCGGACTCGCGGCTCGCCCGGGAGTGCGGCGACCAACACGTGCTCGTCGAGGTCGACCAGGTCGACGCGGCCAGCCACACCGGCTGGAGCGTTGTCGTGGCCGGGTGCGGCCACGTGCCTCCCGCCCGCCGCCGACCCCGGCCTCCTGGGCAACCTCCTCGTGTGGCCGCAGCGGACCGCGCCAGCTGCTCCTCAAGGTCGAGCCGGACGAGCTCACCGGGCGCCGGCTGCGGCGTCACGGTTGAGCCTTGCCCGGCACTCACGGGTCAACGGCGTCCCCGCCGGTGTCATCCGGGTCGAGGATGGTCGCATCGCCGTACCGGTTGACCGGCGGGTCCTCGTCGCCGTTGAGCGAGCCGGCCTGGATGGAGAGCGCCAGTACGGCGGCGGAGGCGGTCAGCCCGGCGGTGTGCAACACGCGGCGGCGCTTCTTGGCCCGGGCAGCTGGCGGAGGGGTTTCGTCGGCCACCCGCCGAGGATGACGCGTCTTCCCAAACGCACCCTGAGAGGTCGGGTCGTCGAGGTCGGGCAGACTGAGGCCATGAGCATGGGCACCCCCTCCGCCGGCCGCGCCGGCGCATCGCCGATCGGCCTGGAGTTCCCGCAGTCGCTGGCCGTGTACGACGAGTACGCCGCCGCGCAGAAGGCCGTCGACTTCCTCTCCGACAACAAGTTCCCGGTCGAGCAGTGCATGATCGTCGGCACCGACCTGAAGCGGATCGAGCGGATCACCGGCCGGCTCACCACGGGCCGGGTCGCCCTCGGTGGGCTGATCACCGGCGTCTGGCTCGGCCTCTTCGTCGGCCTGGTGCTCTCGCTGTTCAGCGACGGGAGCAGCTTCCTGGCCACCGTGCTCGCGACGATGCTCTTCGGAGCGGTCTTCGGCGTGGTCTGGGCCCTGGTGGGGTACGCCGCCACCCGCGGCCAGCGCGACTTCTCGTCGGTGACCGCGGTGGTCGCCACCAAGTACGAAGTGCTGGTCGAGCACAAGTCGGCCGCCCAGGCCCGCGAGCTGCTCGCCAAGCTCCCCGGCGGCCTGCCCGACCCCTTCGCCTGAGCCGATCTACTGGCCGTAGCGTCCCGGCGGCCCTTGCTGGTCCGGTCCGCGGCGGATCCGGCCGACGATCACGATCATCAGGGCGACGCCGAGCCCGGCCACGATGGGACCGATGATCGCCCACGTCGAGTCGTCGCTCATCGAGCTGCCGCCGATCCAGCCCAACCCCTGGCCGGTCCAGAGGGCGCCGACCAGCACCATGAGCGCGGCGATAGAGAAGCCGGCGGCGCGGCCAAGCGTCATGTGAGCTCGCGCTTGAGGATCTTGCCGGTCGCGGTCATCGGCAGGTTCGGGACGAACTCGACCATCCGCGGGTACTTGTACGCCGCCATCTGCTCCTTGCCCCACGCGACCAGCTCGTCCTCGGTGAGCGAGGCGCCCTCCTCCAGGATGACCACGGCCTTGATCTCCTCGCCGTGGCTCTCGTGGGGTACGCCGATGACCGCGGCCAGCGAGACGTCGGGGTGGGTCATCAGGACCTCCTCGATCTCGCGCGGGTACACGTTGTAGCCGCCGCGGATGATCATGTCCTTGGACCGGTCGACGATGTAGTACCAGCCGTCCGCGTCGCGGCGGCCGAGGTCACCGGAGCGGAACCACCCGTCGCGAATGGCGTCGTCGGTCGCGTCCGGGCGGCCGTAGTAGCCCTTCATGATGTTGTGGCCCTTGATGGCGATCTCGCCGATGGCGTCCGGGTCGCTGTTGTCGGCGTTCACCTCGTCCCAGGTCCCGGGCTCGAGCAGCTTCATCTCGACGCCGGGGATCGGGATCCCGATGGAGCCGACGCGCGGCTCCGCGTCGAACGGCGAGAAGCTGGCGACCGGCGAGGTCTCCGAGAGCCCGTAGCCCTCGAGGATGGTCACGCCGAACTTGTCCTTGAAGTTCTTGTGCACCTCGACGGGCAGTGCCGACCCGCCGGCAGCCGCGACCCGCAGCGTCGCGGCCAGCTTCTCGACGTCGACCGAGTCGCTGCCCCCGGCCTGAGCCTCCTTCAGGGCACCGAGCAGCCCCCAGTACATCGTCGGTACGCCGGCGAAGAACGTGATGCCCTCGTCCTGCATCAGCTGCAGGGCCGCACCGGCCTCGAACCTCGGCAGCATCACCACGGTGCTGCCGGTCGCCGCGCTGGCGTTCTGCACCACGGTCTGGCCGAAGGAGTGGAACAGCGGCAGCACGCAGAGGAACCTGTCGGGGTTCTCCGGGTCCACCTCGAAGATCGACTCGCCCAGCAGGGCGTTGTCGCGCATGTTGCGGTGCCGCAGCTCGGCGCCCTTGGGCTGGCCGGTGGTGCCCGAGGTGTAGAGGATGACCGCGGTGTCGTCCTCGTCGGTCTCGACGCTGTCGAAGGTCGCGTCCATGCCGCCCAGCGCCTGACCGAACGTCTGGATGCCCTCGAACGGCGACTCACCGTCCAGGGCGGCGGTGATCACGAAGAAGTGCTCGCAGCCCTCGACCTCCTGGAAGCCGGCGTACCCCTCCTGGCCGATCGGCAGCTCGGGCGTCCCCTGGAAGCAGAAGTAGGCCTTCGCGTCCGAGTCGTCGAGGTGGTAGGCCACCTCGCGACCCTTGAGCAGCACGTTGAGCGGGACCACCGTGGCGCCGGCCTTGAGGATCCCCCAGTAGACGAGGGAGAAGTACGGCAGGTTGGGGCAGCTCAGCGCCACCTTGTCGCCGGGTCGGATGCCCTTGCTCACCAGGAGGTTGGCGACCATGTTGGCCACCGCATCGACCTCGGCGTAGGTCATCCGGCGGCCGGTGACGGGGAACACGATCGCCTCGCGCTCGGGGTACTTCTGGGCGCTGTTCTCGAGCAGGCTGGCGAGGTTGTAGTTGGTCACGTCGCCAACCTACTGAGCCAGCAGCAACCTGGGGAGTGCGTCGGCCAACCAGTCGACGACCTCGTCCTCGCTCCAGCCTCGCTCGGTGCGGAAGGAGTGGTACGTCGCATCGCCGTACACGGTCAGCAGGATGTCGGTCGCTGTGTCGATGTCGAGGCCTTCGCGCAGCGGTCCCTTTGCGGCGAGGCCGGCCACAACGGAGCGGAAGCCAGTACGGCGGAGCCGTTCGTGCTGCTCGTGCCTGGCCATGAGCTCTTCGTCGGTCAGGGCGGCCGCCGCAAGCACGACACTGATCGCCGAGGCCCTCTCGAACGCGTCCGCGGCACCACGCACGAACTGCCGCAGCGACTCAGCGGGGTCCGGCTCGGCCTCCATGGCGAGCCACCAGTCGGTGAGCTCGGGCGGCAGGTCGGACTTCCCCATCACGGCCGCATCGATCACGGCGCTGATCAGCTCGGCCTTGGTGTTGAAGACGAAGTAGACGGTCTGCGAAGCCACGCCGGCCCGCTTCGCGATCGACACGATCGTCGCGCCGTGGAAGCCCCGCTCGAGGAACTCCGCATGAGCCGCCTCGATGATCGCGCGCCCGGGTCTGCGCCGCCTTCTCGCGGCGAGAGATCTTGACATCGGCCATGGCGCGGACCACGCTACTGCTCACATTCATTAGAGTGTGACTCTAGTGTTTGACTACGATGAAAGGAAGTCGTCATGAACCGTGCCCGCACCGCCAGCCTTCCTCTGCCTGGCCGCCGGCGTCCTCGGGGCGCTGTCCGGCCTCGCGCTCGCCGCTGGTCGAGCCCGTCGGTCGACATCGACCGCTTCAGCTACCCGCTCTCCGCCGGCGACTTCACCGCCGTCCAGGTCTGGTTCGGGGTGCACCACCTCGGCCTGCTCGCCGGGCTGCTCGCCTGCAGATGGGCCGGAGCCCTGCCACGAGACCCGCCCGGCTCGGTGGGGCTGGTGCCGCCTCGGTCGCCGGCATGGCCGGACTCACCGTCACCGAGCTCGTGGCGATCGCCGCGGCGGACGCGGACTACGACAGCGGGATCGGTGCGGGCTCTTGGCGGGCTGTACGGCCTCACCTGCACCGCGATGGGCGTCGGACTGCTGATGGTCGGAGTGGCGATGTGGCGCGCCCACACCTGGGAAGGCTGGCGGCGCGGCGTCGTCCTGGCGCTGGGCGTCTGGGTCTTCGTACCGATGTTCCCGGCGCTGGCCGTGACGCCCACGGATGGGGCGCGGCTGGCCATCGCTGGCTGGATGCTGCTCTTCGCGGCGCTGGGGGTGGCTCTGCTCAGTCCCGTGCGCCGAGCAGTCCCGCTGCCCGCCTGAGGTCGGCCCCGACTGCGGGAGCAGACAGCCGCGATGCCAGAGCGCCGAGCGGCCCGAGGGCGTGGATGCGGAACTGGTAGCTGACCTCGCAGCCCGTGGCGGTCTCGGCGAAGTCGAGGGTCAGGTCCGCGCGCACGAACCGCCAGGTGCCGGACTCGCTCCAACGCGCCGGGCGGTCCAGCTCGGTGGTGCGCATCCTCGGCTTCAGTCCGGGCTTCGTCTCGTCGACCCAGGTCTGGCCGACCCGCGGCTCGCCGTCCACCTCCGAGACCCGCCTGAGCGACGACTGCCACTCGGGTCGACGACGCGGGTCGACGAGGTAGTCGAACGCCGTCTCGCGGTCGCAGGCGAACTCCACGCGACCGCCGAACCGGCGCATCAGAAGGTGGTGCCGGTGAGCAGCTCGTACGCCTCGACGTACCGCGCCCGGGTGCGCGCGACCACCTCGGCCGGCAGCGGCGGCGGGGGCTCGCCCGAGGCGCGGTCCCAGCCTGACTCCGGGGAGAGCGCCCAGTTGCGCACGATCTGCTTGTCGTACGACGGCTGCGCGCGGCCGGGCTGCCACTCCGCGGCCGGCCAGAACCGCGACGAGTCGGGGGTGAGCACCTCGTCGGCGAGCACCGTCGTCCCGTCGCCCCGGGAGCCGAACTCGAGCTTGGTGTCGGCCAGGATGATGCCGCGCTCGCGGGCGATCCCCTCGGCCCGCGCGTAGACGTCGAGGGTGAGCCGCCGCAGCTCGTCGGCTCGTTCGGCGCCGATGGTCTCGACCACCGCGGCGTACGACACGTTCTCGTCGTGCTCGCCCAGGTCGGCCTTGGTGGCCGGCGTGAAGATCGCCTCGGAGAGCCGGCTGCCGTCCTCGAGTCCCTCGGGCAGCGGGATCCCGCAGACCTCGCCGGTCGCTTGGTAGTCGAGCAGCCCGGACCCGGTCAGGTAGCCCCGGGCCACGCACTCGACGGGATACATCCCGAGCCGCTCGCAGATCACCGCGCGGCCCCGCACCTGCTCGGGCACGTCGGTCGAGACCACGTGGTGGGGGACGAGGTCGGCCAGCTGCTCGAACCACCAGAGCGACATGCGGGTGAGCAGCTCGCCCTTGTCCGGGATGGTGGTGTCGAGCACGAAGTCGAAGATCGAGATCCGGTCGCTGGCCACCATCAGGAGCCGACCCTCGTGCGGTCCCTCCGTGAGCTCGTAGAGGTCGCGCACCTTCCCGGAGTGCAGGGGCTCGGCGCCGGGGAGCTCGGGCGCGGACGGCAGCGTCACGTCGGGCACGGGCCACCTTAGGGACACCCCCGGGGCGCAGGACGCCGAGGCCCGTTTGGCATGGTGACGGCCA
>CAVTHU010000040.1:0-32173 GCA_963734355.1 uncultured Actinomycetota bacterium | reverse complement strand
GATGGGCCACCCGCACGCCCTGGGCGGGCCTTCGCGGCTGACGACGTCGGGTCAGCGCCAGCGGCCGTCGCAGCGCGCCAGCTCCTCGGTGATGTGGCCGGACCCGTCGAGCACCGGGCAGCGCACCCCCGAGGGCGCGCCGGCGACCGGCACCGGCTCGAGGAGCGCGACCTCGAGGAGGGCCAGCCCGTCAAGGCACAGGTCGTCGACTCCGTCGGGGAACACGAGCGCGAACCCGTCGGCCCGGTCGTGGCGCAGCCGCACCACCCGTGCGTGACGGCCGGCCGCGAGTGTGTCGGGCGACCAGTTGAAGTTGAGCGCGTCGCCGTCGGTCACGACCGGCAGCACGGCGGCCGGTACGGCGCTGTCGTACTCGATCGACATGAAGAGGCCGCGGGATTCGACCGGTGTGGGCAGCCGCATGCTCACCGAACCACCCTTCGGCGCGGTGATGCACGGTCGCCCACCGATCACCTCGGTCGTCACTCCGTCCGACACATCGGCCCTCGCCAGCTGCTCGGGCGTCAGCCTGACCAGCTCCACGGGCGCCGCCCGGCCCACCCGACCCGACGATGTCACCGCCACCTTGTACGGCGAGCTCACGTCCAGCCGGCGACGAAGTCCCGCATCGACTCCGATCACGCCCGGCACGTCGTTGTACCCGTTGACGTAGAACGGGTTCACGTCGGTCGGCAGAGTGAGCTCGATCAGGTCGACGGGGTGCTCGCTCGTCAGCTGATCCAGGTCGGAGACCGCCCGCTCGATGTAGCCCTTCGACGGCAGCGCTGCACTGTCGTCCACCATCACGTTCCAGCTGACGACGGTCGACACGATGACGAACGCAGCCACCGCGCCCACCACGGCTCGGGCGATCCCTCGGACCCGTGGATCGGCCCGCAACCACGCCGGCCTCGGTGGCAAGGAGAGCGCGATCGCCAGGGCGACGATCAGGAGCACATGGGCCTCGACGAAGTACTGGAGGTCGTAGGCGAAGACGATGGCGCCGGCTCCGCTCGTCCCGCCCAGGCGGCCGAGCACCACGATCGCCAGGTTCGCCAGCAGGCAGGGCGCGTAGAAGGCCCAGGGCCGCCAGCTCTCGCGGCGCGACCAGGCGACCAACGCGAACGCCACGATCGCGGCCACGATCGACAGGAGCACGACGCCGGACACCACCAGCGGCAGGTCTGGCTCTTCCGACCTGCCGACGCGGGCACCGAGCGACCCGGGAAGGAAGCTGTTGAGGATGCCGTAGACCGTGAAGTCGACCACGGCGCCGAGACCCCCGGGTTTGGGTCCCGACGGGAAGACGAACATGCGGTACGCCAGGTACCCGGCGGTGATCGCGGCGTACCCGGCCCACATGGGCAGGTCGGACCACACCTGCCGTGCCAGCCCCCGCAAGGCAGGTCCGCGGCGCAGGCCGACGTAGCGCAGCAGCACGAGGAAGCCGATGGTCAGCAGGGGACGCTCCTGCACCAGGAGCCCCATCGCGAGGGCGAGCCACGAGCCTACGAGCCAGCGCCGGTGCCGGGTGCGCAGAAAGACGACGAAGCACCACATGCACAACAGCTCGCAGGCCAGGGCTCCCATGACGTGGACGCCCGCGCCCCACCAGAGGACCACGCGCATGATGAACACCGAGAGGCCGCCGGCGGCGGCCAGGGCGATGGTCCGGGGCCGGCGGCCCGAGATCTCCCCCAGGATGCTGATCAACCCGAACGCGGCGACGGCGCTGAGAGCCACCGGGACGATCGCGGCGAAGTGGTAGTCGAGACCGCCCACTCGTTGGACGAACAGGTACGCCAGCCGGGTGCCAGGCGCGAAGTGTCCGTAGCTGTCCACGGCCAACCACGAGGGCGTCAGCTCGCCGTCACGGGCCACCTGCAGATACAGGAAGTCGTCGGCGTACCAGCTCGACCCCACCACCGCTGCGACGTAGTAGACCGCCGCAACCACCGCGGCGAACGCGACGCGCAGCATCACCCAGCCGCGGTCGGAGAACCACGCACTCTCGGTTTCGCGTCTGCGGGAGCCGCCCTGAACGACCTTCACCAAACCCCTCGCCGGTTCGTCGCGGCTCATTGTCACTCAGCAGTCGCCTGCTGTGCGTCAAGGCGTACCCGACGGAGCGAGGAACAACCGCCCGCGTCCCTGCGTTTCCCCACCATGAGCGCGCTTCCGCTGACCGGTGAGACCTTCGAGGAGACCGTGACGTCCAACGACGTCGTCCTGGTGGACTTCTGGGCGTCGTGGTGCGGCCCGTGCCGGCAGTTCGCTCCGGTCTACGAGGCGGCGTCGGAGCGGCACGACGACGTCGTCTTCGGCAGCATCGACACCGAGGCCGAGCAGTCCCTCGCGCAGGCGGCCCAGGTGACCGCCATCCCGACGCTGATGGCGTTCCGCGACGGGATCATGGTCTTCCGGCAGGCCGGGGCACTCCCCGCGCCCGCCCTGGAAGAGCTGATCACCGCGGTCAAGGGACTCGACATGGACGACGTCCGTGCCCAGGTCGCGGCGGCAGAGCAGCCTCCTGCCTGACGCCGCGCCACCGCTTGTACGGCGGCGGCGGCCCGGTTAGCGGCCGCTAACCTCGTCCCATGGCGACCGAACAGCTCCCGCGCCGCGAGCAGATCCTCGCGACCGCGGCGGGGCTCTTCGCGGCGCGCGGGTTCCACGGGGTCAGCGTCGCCGACATCGGGGCGGCGTGCGGGATCTCGGGGCCGGCCCTCTACAAGCACTTCGCCTCCAAGGACGCGGTGCTCGCCGAGATGCTGGTCTCGATCAGCGAGCGGCTCCTCGAGGTCGGTCGCGAGCGGTCGGAGGCCGCACCTGACGCGCGGGCCGCCCTGGTGGCACTGGTCGAGTGGCACGTCGACTTCGCCCTGCGGGACCGGCCGCTCATCGTCGTCCAGGACCGCGACTGGGAGTCGCTGCCCGACGACGCGCGGGAGCAGGTGCGCCGCCTGCAGCGGGAGTACGTCGACCTCTGGGCTGCGCGCCTCCGCGAGGTGCACGCCGGGTTGCGCCCGGACAGCGCCCGGGCGATGGCGCACGCGGCGTTCGGCCTGATCAACTCGACACCGCACAGCGCACTGCTCCCCGACGCCCGGATGCGCGAGCTGCTCATCCAGATGGCCGGCGCCGCGCTGGGGATCTCCTAGGCTGCCGAGGTGCGCGCTCGGGTGGTGGCTCCCCTGGTCGCCGCGGTACTCGGGATCGGCGGTGGCGTCGCGACCGCGCTTGTCGTGTCCGCGGACGACGAGCCGGGCCCGCCACGGCGACGTCGAGCGATCCGCTGCATCTCGGCATCCCGCTCGTGGACCAGGACTGCTCGGGCGAGGCTCTCCTGGTGATCGGCTACGGCAACACCGTGGCGCCGCTCAGCAGCGCGGTCGCCAACAGCAGCGCCGAGGGCCTGCACTACCTGAGCAGCGACGGGTCCTGCGCCACGGTGCTGGGGCCGGAGGGGAAGCCGACGCCGAGCTACGTCGTCTACCGCGGCCCCTTCGACAGCCGCAGCGAGCCGTGCCGCATCCGGCTGTCCGGTGACGAGAGCGGCAGCTTCGTCACCGTGCTTCGCTCGGGCAACCAGCACCTGGTCAAGTGCCCCTGCGAGATCCCGAGCAGTGAGGCGCCGCGACTGTTCCTGCACATGGACCCCGACCAGCAGGAAGTCCTCTGGATCCGAGGGCTCCAGGGGATGTTCGCGGACGACGACCCCCAGGCATTCCCGCGCAGCGCGATCACCGGCGACTACGACCAGGCCACGTCCGACCGGGTGGCGTTCTACCAGGACGACGCCCCCGGCAAGGTGACCGAGCGCGGGACCGTCGACACGACCACGTGGGGCCTCCTCACCGACCGGCTCTGCCGCAACTACGACTACTGAGGCCAGCCTGGCCCCGCGGCCGAAGGGGGTGGCCGCAGGAGGAGCGCCGGGTCGAGGGTGCGCAGCGTGTCGGGTTTGAAGCCGTTCCCCACGCCCCACAGCACCGCTTGTGAGCGCCGCGTGACGTGGATCTTGCGATAGGCGGTACGGATGTGGGACTTCACCGAGTTGATGCTGAGAAAGGCACGGGCGGCGATCTCCTGGTTGCTGAGACCCTGGGTGATCAGCGCGAGGATCTCGGCCTCGCGGGGGGTCAGCCCGGCCGAGCGGCCGGGCCAGTCGCCTGCACCATCGACACTCGTCTCGCTGTCGCCGGGCAGGATGACGATCTCACCGCGCATGACCCGTTCGAGTGCGGCGACGATCTCGGGCCCCGTGAGCACCTTCGAGAGGTAGCCACTGGCACCTCCAGCCATCGCCTGCGCGATCAGCCTGGGCTGAAGATTCCAGCTGTAGATCACCACCTTGGCGCCGCTGTCGCGAACGAAGTCCACGAGGTCGATGCCGTCACCCTCGACCTGGGCGAAGGTGTCGTAGAGGACGATGTCGACGTCACTGATGACCGGCTTGGAGGCCCCGGTCTCGACGACCTCGATGCGCTCGGCCGCGAGGAACGACGCGACTCCTGCGATCACCACGGCGTAGTCATCGACGATGGCCAGCCGGAGGGGGTCCTTCACTCTTCGTCCCATGATGGTTGCAGTGTAAGTCAGACCGAGTCGGGGACCACCTCGCTCAACCCACGCCCGCGTTGACGACACCTCTAGGGGTGGAACGCCTCGGGCAGAACGCGAGTAGCGTGGCAGATCGCCGAGGGTTTCTCGCGACTCGCCAATCAAGGCGCCTCCATTCCCGGTCACTTCACGCAGTGAATGGGGCCGGCGCATGGACTTCTCCGCAGCCATCACGCTTCAGGCAGACCAGGCGCACCTCGCCGTCACAGGTGAAGTGGACGCCATCACGACACTGCAGGTGCGATGGCAGGCTCGATGACGCCCTGGCGCAGGGATGCACCCGCTTCACCGTCGACGTGGCCGGTGTCACGTTCATCGACGCCGCCGGGCTGGACGCGTTCGTTCGCCTGCACAACGCGGCCACCCAGCTCGGCGGGAACGTCACGTTCGTCGGCACCAGTCCAGCATTTCGGCGCGTGTGCGAGTTTCACGGGGTTGACGGAGGCCTTCCGGCTGTCGGAGCAGTCGCGACCTGCCGCCTACGACATGGCGTAGGGCTGACAGGCGATCACGACTGCGTGCTCAGCGCTCGCGAGAGGACACGTCCTCGGTCTCGAGCTCGGCGAGCAGTGCCGCCGCGCGCAGCGCCGCGTCGGCCGCGATGTCGACGTCCGGGTCCTCCAGCTCGGCAGCGGGCGGCGACTCCACCCGGTCGTGCAGCCGGGCCAGCAGGTCGTCGCGGGCCAGTCCGCGCAGGTGGAGCAGCACGAACGGGTCGGCCTCGACCAGCCAGGCGAGCTGGTACATCACCGCCAGCGCGTGGGGACACGGGTCGGCCCAGGCCTCGCAGGTGCACGTCGAGCCGAGCTCGCTGCCGTAGGGGAGCAGCTCGACGCCGGCCTCCTCGGCGTGCTCGACCAGCGTGTGCGGCAGGTCGCCGGCCAGCAGGGCCGCCACCCGGCCGGCCTCGGCGGCCACCGTCTCGACCAGCGCGTCACTGGCGCGCGGGTCGAGCACCGGCACCGTGCCCTGCACCGCCCACAGGCCGCGCTCGTCCTCGACCGCGGCCACGAACGTGCCGGGCTCGACCCTGATCTGACCGATCCGGCCCGAGCGTGAGATGACCCTGGCGGCGATCAGGTCCGCCGAGGAGTACGACGCCTCCTCGACCGCGCGGACCCAGGCCTTCGCCCACCAGCGGGTCGCCCGGGCGGCGCCGCGCCGGGCCGGGGTGCGGGGATGGACGACCGTGGTCATGGCCACTCGGTCTGACCGTGGCGCCGGGCGTCCTCGCGGCGCAGCGAGACGAGGTCGCGCAGCTCGTCGTCGTCGAGCTCGGTCAGCGCGGCCTCGCCGCCGCCGAGCACCGCGTCGGCGAGCGCGCGCTTGCGCTCCAGCAGCTGGGCGACCCGCTCCTCGATCGTGCCCTGGGTGACCAGCCGATGCACCTGCACCGGCCGGGTCTGGCCGATGCGGTAGGCGCGGTCGGTCGCCTGCTCCTCGACCGCGGGGTTCCACCAGCGGTCGAAGTGGATGACGTGGTCGGCCGCCGTCAGGTTGAGGCCGGTGCCTCCGGCCTTGAGCGAGAGCAGGAAGACCGGCGACTCGCCCGCCTGGAACCGCTGCACCATCGCCTCGCGCTCACGGATCGGCGTTCCGCCGTGGAGGAACTGGTGTGGGATGCCCGCCTTCGCCAGGTGCGCCTCGAGCAGCCGCCCCATCGCGACGTACTGGGTGAAGACCAGGGCGGCGCCGTCCTCGGCCAACACGGTGCCGAGCAGCTCGTCGACCAGGTCGAGCTTCTGCGAGCGTCCGGTCAGCCGGACGACACCGGACTCCTTGAGGAAGTGCGCCGGGTGGTTGCAGATCTGCTTGAGCCCGGTCAGCAGCGCGAGCACCAGGCCGCGCCGGGTCACCTGGTCGTCGTGGCCGGCGCGCTCGATGCGGGCCATCGTGTCGCGGACGAACGACTCGTAGAGGACCACCTGCTCGCGCGTGAGGCTGAGCGGGTGGTCGGTCTCCGTCTTCGCCGGCAGCTCCGGCGCGATGCCGGGGTCGGACTTGCGACGGCGCAGCAGGAACGGCCCGATCAGGTCTGCGAACTGCCGGGTCTTCGTCTCGTGCACGCCCGCCTCGATCGGCGAGGCCCAGACGCGGCGGAACGCCTGCCGGCTGCCGAGCAGCCCCGGGATCACCCAGTCGAGGATCGACCAGAGCTCGGTGAGGTTGTTCTCCATCGGGGTGCCGGTGAGGGCGACCCGCACGGTGCTCGGGATCTTGCGGAGCGCCTTGGCCGTGGAGGAGCGCGCGTTCTTGACGTGCTGTGCCTCGTCGGCGACCACGAGGTCCCAGCCGACCTCGGCGAGCTGGTCATGGCTGACCCGCATGGTGCCGTACGTCGTCAGCACGAACCCCCGGGTCAGCCCCTCGAGCGAACGGCTGCCTCCGTGGAACCGGCGGACCTCGACGCCCGGTGCGAACCGGGCGAGCTCCTGCTCCCAGTTGCCCAGGAGGCTGGCCGGGCAGACGACGAGCGTCGGTCCTTCGTGACCCTCCTCGACCCGGTGCAGGTGCAGCGCGATCAGCGTGATCGTCTTGCCCAGCCCCATGTCGTCCGCCAGGCACGCGCCGAGGCCGTGCGAGGTGAGCTCGGCCAGCCAGGTGAGCCCCTGCCGCTGGTAGTCGCGGAGCGTGCCGTGCAGCCCGGTCGGCACCTCGACGGGCTCCTGCTCCGCGGCGTGGAGCAGCCGCTCACGGACGCGAAGCAGCGAGGCGCCCAGGTGGACCTGCTCCTCGACCGGCTGCTCCGCGGTGCCGAGCTGCACCATGCCGGTCAGCGCTGCCGCGATCGCCTCGGCCGGCGTGGCCGTGCGGACCACCCGCTTGCGGGCCTTGCGGGCGATCGCCGGATCGATGACCGTCCAGTTGCCGCGCAGCCGCAGCAGCGGGGCGGCGCTGCTGGCCAGCTGGTCCATCTCCTCGTCGGTGAGCGGGTCGCCGTGCACCGCCAGCTGCCAGCGGAAGCTGAACAGCTCGCCCTCGCCGAAGATGCCGGTGCGGAGCTGGGCCTCGCGCTCCGACATCGGCCGGGACCGGTCCAGCACCGCGCTCGCGGTCAGCTCGCGGCCCAGGCTCCGAGGCCAGAGCACGTCGACCCCCCGGGCGGCGAGGGCGGCCACGCCGTGCTCGAGCAGGCTCTCGAGCTCGTCGCCGTCGAGGGTGATCTCGTCGGGGACCCGCAGCTCGAGCAGCCGGTCGAGCACGGGCCAGGCCTCGGCCGCCCCACGGAGCGCGATCGCGGCATGGGTCCGCGCCCGGTCGCCGAACCCATGACCAGCACCGTGCTCGTGACCTTCGGCGGTCCACAGCACCGCCGCGTCGCAGAGGTGCAGCGGGTTCTGCTCGTCGTGGACCTGGAGCACCAGCCGCACCGACCCGGCGACCAGCTCGTCCTCGTCGGCCTCCACCCGCAGCGAGATCCGCACCAGCTGGGGCAGGTCCGGCCGCGGCTCGGCGTAGCGCCTGAGTCGTTCGCGCAGCCGCTGCTCGAACTGCGGTCGAGTCACCGCTGGGCGCCGCTGGGCCGTCGGCGCGGCCCTCGGCATCGCGTCGGCGACCGCGTCGAGCACCGCGCGGACGACGTCCTCGGCCGCGTCGGCCGGGAGCCCGTCGTGCGCCCGCGCCGCGGCCAGACGCAGCACCCGGTCCTCGTCGTCGGCCGCCAGCGGCCCCATCCGCCAGCTCGGCTCGCTGCCTGCCGGCTCGATCTGCCCGGCCGCGACCAGCCGCAGCCCGAGCAGGGCGGCCCCCGACAGGAGCCCGACGCTGGGGTGCAGGTCGTCACGGCTGTGCGCCTTGGTGAGCACCGGCAGCGCGGCCCGGATCGGGAGCGCGACGGTGCGCCGTTCGTCGGTGAACTCCACGACCCCGTCGCGAGGCGGCTCGGCGGCGCGGAACGTCGCCGTGCCGGTGACAGGGACGAAGCTCACACCTTGAAACTAGCCGGGGCCGCCGACTCTCTGGATGGCGTGCCTACGATCGTCGGGTGAGCATTCTCGATGCAAAGATCGCCCGCCTCGACGGCACGCCCACGACTCTCGGCGAGATCACCGCGGGCCGGCCGGCGTTGCTGGTCAACGTGGCCAGCAAGTGCGGCCTCACTCCGCAGTACGCCGGGCTCGAGGAGCTCCAGGAGACGTACGGCGACGAAGGGTTCACGGTGGTCGGGCTGCCGTGCAACCAGTTCTACGGGCAGGAGCCCGGGAGCGCCGAGGAGATCGCGGAGTTCTGCTCGGCGACGTACGGCGTGACCTTCCCGATGACCGAGAAGATCGACGTGAACGGCGACGACCGTCACGAGATCTATCGCTCGCTGGTCGAGCAGCCCAACGAGAAGGGCGAGTCCGGCGACGTCACCTGGAACTTCGAGAAGTTCCTCGTCGACGCGCAGGGCGAGGTGGTCGCCAGGTTCCGCCCCAAGGTCCTGCCCGACGACCCGCGGCTCGTCCAGGCGATCCAGGCAGCAGCTCGCCTAGCGTCGAGTGGACGTGAGCGCGCGTGATCGGCCCCGGTGACCGCGACGACTGCGAAGCCCGCGAGCTTAGCGAGCGCGTCGTGACCGGGCCGAGCCCGAGGTCAGACCGCCCGGTCACGGGCGGCAGGTCGGCGAGCGTGACGATGCCGGGCCGCGCGGCGACGACGTACGGCACCGCGTTGGTGACCGGCATCGCCGTGTAGATCATCCCGAGCCCCATGAAGCCGGGCTCGGTCCAGTCCTCCGGCGGGAGGCAGTGCAGCACGGTGCGCATGTTCGGCAGCCCGAAGACCTGGATCACGTGGCCGTGGGCCAGCGGCTTGGGCGGCACCGTGTGCTCGCCCATCACCCAGTTGAAGCCGACGCTGACGACGTTCTTGTCGCGCACCCACCCACGGTGGTAGCCCATGACGCCGCCGACCGTCCCGTCGGGGATCGTCATGAAGCCCAGGTCGCTGTCGCCGGTGGCCGCGGTGAAGGTGACGTCGAAGGTCATCTCGTCGAGGACGACACCCATGGCGTTGGCCATCATCGCGGCCGACTCGGCGAACACCTCGCTCTCGCGGCGCACGCTGTCCGCCAGGCCCGGTGTGTCCGGAGGCTGCGAGAAGCCCATCGCGATCTGCGTCTCCGCCGACTCGTACGTCGAGCAGTCGACGGACTCGGTGATCACCACCGAGTCGACGCGCTCGCACGAGCCACTCAGCGCCATGGCTACCAGGTTGGTCATGCCCGGGTGCGCGCCCGAGCCGAAGATCGTCGACTGCCCCTGCTCGCAGGCGTCCACGATGCGGCCGCGGTCGGCGTCGCTCTGCTGGCCGCCGGTGATCCACGCGGCGCTGGTGCAGACGTTGACGCCGGCCGCCAGGAGCGCGACCAGCTCGTCGATGCTCGGCCAGAGCGGGTTGTAGCAGCAGGCATCCGGCTCCAGAGCCAGCAGCGCCTCGACGTCGTTCGTCGCCAGCACGCCGGTCGGCTCCGGCCAGCCGCACAGCTCGGCCGCGTCCCGGCCGACCTTGTCCGGGCCGTGGGCGTAGACGCCGACGAGCTCCAGGTCGTCGCGGCCGATGATCGCGTGCAGCGACCGGCGCCCGATGTTGCCGGTGGTCCACTGGATGACCCGCAGCGGTTGCATGCGCGGCAGACTAGCCCGAACTAGAACACGTTCTCGTGACAGGCTGTGACCATGCCGATCTCGGAGCAGGACCTGGTCCACCTGCGGGCGTGCGTGGTGCTCGCCCGCGAGGCGTTCGAGGCCGGGGACGGACCGTTCGGGACGGTGCTGGTCGACGCGGACGGCACCGTGCTGTGGACGGGCCGCAACCACGACGGATCGGGCGACGAGACCCAGCACCCCGAGCTCGCGGTGGCGCAGTGGTCGGCCTCGCTCAGTCCGGAGGTCCGGGCCGCCTGCACGGTCTACACCTCCGGCGAGCACTGCCCGATGTGCTCGGCCGCCCACGGGTGGATGGGTCTGGGCCGGATCGTGTACGCCGTCTCCTCCGAGCGGCTGCTCGCGTGGCGCCAGGCGTGGGGCTCCGCCGAACTGGTCGTCAACGTGCTCCCGATCAACGCGATCGCCCCGCACGTCCCGGTCGACGGTCCGGCCCCCGAGCTCGAGGAGGAGCTCCGGGCGCTGCACCGCGCGGCCTGGGAGCGCAGTCAGGACTGAACGGCAAGGGTCAGCGGGAGCACCGCCGAGGCTCCGGCCGCCCGGATGGCGCGGGCGGCGAGCGTGAGGGTCCAGCCGGTGACGACCTGGTCGTCGACGAGGAGGACGCGCGCGCCCTCGGGGACGTCGGCCTGGAGCGTCGCCCGGCGCCCGACCGCGGCGACCCGCTGGGCGGAGTTGGCCGCACCTCGGCCCGGCGCGACGTCGGGGTCGACGATCGCCCAGCGGCCGACCACCGGCACCTGGAGCCGGCGGGACAACCCGCTGGCGAGGTCCTCGGTGAGCGTCGGTCGGGTCGCCGACTCCACCACCACGATCGCATCGACCTCGGGGCGCCAGTCGTCGAGCAGCGTGAGCACGGCCTGCACCAGCGGAGCCGGGACCTGGCCGTCGGCGGTGTCGGTCCGGAACAGCGCCCGCAGGGCCTGCCCGTGGCCGAGGTCGGTGAGCCGCGCGACGGCGCGGCCCTCCTCGGCGGGGTCCGCGATCTTGCCCTTGAGGTCGATGCCGAGGTTGGTCAGCGCGGTCGGCCACATCTTGCGCGGCTCGATCGGGACGCCCGGCCGGGCCAGTCGGGTGCCGGCCTCCTCGAGCGCAGCGGTCGACACGGTCGCGTCGAGGCTCAGGCCGCCGCAGTTGTCGCAGCGGCCGCAGTCGGCCGCCTCGGGGTCGTCGAGCTGCTCTCGCAGGAACCGCATCCGGCAGCCGCCGGTGTCGAGGTAGTCGAGCATCGCGGCCTGCTCGCGCTCCCGAGCCTCGCGGACCCGCTCGTAGCGTTCGGCGTCGTAGGCCCACGGCTGGCCGGTGGCCTCCCACCCGCCACGCACCCGACGGACGGCACCGTCGACGTCGAGCACCTTGAGCATGGTCTCGAGCCTGTTGCGGCTGAGCTCGACCCGGGTCTCGAGCGCGGCCGTGCCCAGCTTGCCCTCGGTCGCCAGCGTGTCGAGCGTCTGCCGCACCAGCTCCTCGCGCGGGAACGCCAGCGAGGCGAAGTAGGCCCAGATGTCGCGGTCCTCGGTCGCGGGCAGCAGCACCACGGTGGCCTGGTCGGTGCCGCGGCCGGCCCGGCCGACCTGCTGGTAGTAGGCGACCGGCGACTGCGGCGCTCCCATGTTGACCACGAAGCCGAGCGTCGAGTCGAACCCCATGCCGAGCGCGCTGGTGGCGATCAGTGCCTTGACCCGGCCGGCTGCGAGGTCCTCCTCGAGGACGGTGCGCTCGGTGGCCTCGGTCTGCCCGGAGTAGGCCGCGACGTCGTGGCCGCGGGACCGGAGATAGCCGGCGATCTCCTGGGTGGCCGCCACGGTGAGGCAGTAGACGATGCCGACACCCGGCTGCTCGGCGAGGTGGTCCGCGAGCCAGGCCAGCCTCTGCTCGGCGGTCTTGAGCCGGACCACGCCGAGTCTCAGCGACTCCCGGTCGAGGCTGCCCCGCAGCACGAGGACATCGGTGCCGAGCTGCTCGGCGACGTCGTCGGTGACCCGGGCGTTGGCGGTGGCGGTCGTCGCCAGCACCGGGATGCCGTCGGGCAGGTCGGCCAGCAGGGTGCGGATCCGGCGGTAGTCGGGCCGGAAGTCGTGGCCCCAGTCGGAGATGCAGTGCGCCTCGTCGACGACGAGGAGGCCGCAGGTCGCGGCCAGCCGGGGCAGCACCTCGTCGCGGAACCCCGGGTTGTTGAGCCGCTCGGGGCTGACCAGCAGCACGTCGACCTCGCCGGCGCGGATCGCCTCGTGGACCGGCTCCCACGACTCGGTGTTGGTGGAGTTGATCGTCACCGCTCGGATCCCGGCCCGCTCGGCGGCGGCGATCTGGTTGCGCATCAGCGCCAGCAGCGGGCTGACGATCACCGTCGGCCCGGCGCCCTCGGCCCGCAGCAGCAGCGTCGCCACGAAGTAGACCGCGGACTTGCCCCAGCCGGTGCGCTGCACGACCAGGGCCCGCTGGTGCCCGACCGCGAGCGCCTCGATCGCCCGCCACTGGTCCTCGCGCAGCTCGGCGTCGTCGCGACCGACGAGCGCACGCAGGTGCCGCTCGGCGTCTCGGCGTACGCCGGCCTCGGTGGTCGCGGTCATGCTCACTGTCTACCAGCGCCGACCGACCACCCGGCCGGTCATCCACAGCGCCGCCACCTCGGGCCGCGAGGTGGGTGCGATGACAGACTGGCTTGACAGTGCCGGGACCACGGGGCGAGGGAGCGCGATGTCGGAGCCGTTCGACCACCTGCTGGAGAAGTACGCACGTCTCGTCGTCCGGGTGGGCGTCAACGTCCAACCCGGGCAAGAGGTCGTGGTCAACTGCCTGCCGGAGCAGGCCGATGCGGCTCGGGCGCTCGCGGAGGAGGCCTACCGCGCCGGTGCCAGCCGCGTCAGCATCGACTACGGCGACCCGCACCTCCAGCGCGCGGCCGTCCGGCATGCGCCCGGACGACCAGCTCGGTTCGAGCCGTCCCGACGAGCTGGAGAAGGTACGCGCCTGGCGCGAGACCCGCCCGGCCCTGATCAGTCTCACCGGCAACCCGTTCCCCACCTTGATGGACGGGCTCGACCCGCAACGACTCGCGAAGTCGGCGCCCATGAGCCTGATCCAGGAAATGATGCCGATCATCACGACCAACCAGGTGGCCTGGACGGTGGTGGGGGCGCCGACGCCGGGTTGGGCAGCCAGTGTGGGGGTCGCCGACGTGGCGGCGCTGTGGGACGCCGTCGCGGTCGCGATGCGACTCGACGAGGCCGACCCGGAGCGGGCCTGGCGCGACCACATCGCGAAGCTCCGGGCACGAGCGGCCGTCCTCAACCGGCACGCCTTCGATCGCGTGCGCTACCGCGGTCCTGGCACCGACGTCACGATCGGCCTCGCCGCCGAGTCGCGATGGGTCGGCGGCTCCGTGGAGAACCAGGACGGCGTGGAGTTCGTGCCCAACATGCCCACCGAGGAGGTCTTCTTCTCCCCCGACTGGCGCCGCGCCGAGGGAACGGTCCGGACGACCGCGCCCTTCTTCCTCACGACGATGGGCGCCATCGTGGAGGACCTCGAGCTCGAGGTGCGGGACGGCACGATCACCGGGGTGAGTGCTTCTCGCGGTGAGGCGGAGGTTCAGAAGCAGTTCGAGCTGATCCCGAGGTCACGTCACCTCGGGGAGGTCGCCATCGTCGACGCCGACTCCCGGGTCGCGAGCACCGGGCTGGTCTACAAGGACATGCTGTACGACGAGAACGTCGGCTCCCACATCGCGTGGGGGATGGGCTACCCCGCCGCTTTCGACGGCGCCCTGGAGCTCTCGCCCGAGGAGCGGATCGACTCCGGACTCAACCAGGCCAACACCCATGTCGACATCGTGGTGGGCAGCCCCGAGGTGCAGATCGACGGCATCCACACCGACGGATCGGTCGTGCCGGTCACGCGGGGCGACGAGTTCGTGCTGACCGACTGACGGACTGGGCGTCAGGCAGCCGGGCCCTTGCTGCGCACGTCGGAGACCGACTGCATCGCCTCACGGAGCTCGCCGAGCCAGTCCTCCTCGTGCTGGCCGACCAGACGCACGCACCACGCCAGCGCGTCGGAGCGCGATCGCGCGACACCGGCGTCGACCAGGGTGTCCAGCACCAGCCGCTGCGGCTGGCGCAGCCGGGTCATCACCGGAGCGGCGACATGGGTCCAGAGCTCGGCGTGCTCGCCGACGGAGACGCCCCACGACACCTTGGCGTCGTAGCGGTGCTCGGCCTCGCGGGCGATCTCCATCCGCTGGCCGCGGGTCTCCTCGCGGAACGCCTTGGCGCGGCCGGCGCGGGCCTCGGCCCGGGTCACGTCGGTGGCGTCGGCGTCGAGCTCGACGTCGGGGATGGTGAGCCGGAGCGTGATCTCCTCGCGGTCGATGGTGATGTCCGCGGGGGCGGTCTGCCACTCCGCGGGGAGCCGGCCGGCGAACCACCCGGCGACGCGCTCACGTGCCTCGTCTGTAATCATGCTTACATAGTTACACCGTTGCATCGATCAGACAAGCGAGAGGATGGGTGTCGTGGGTGTGGACGAGCCGGGGCTGCCGACGCTGTACGACTGGGCCGGGGGCGCCGGCGCACTGCGTCGCCTCATCGACGCCTTCTACGACCGCGTCGAGCGCGACGAGCTGCTGACGGCGTTCTTCCCCGGTGGGGTCTCCGAGGAGCACCGCGACCACGTCGCCGCGTGGTGGAGCGAGGTGCTCGGCGGGCCGACGACCTACACCGACGAGCACGGCGGCTACGAGGCGATGCTCGCCCACCACCGGGGCCTGCGCATCACCGCCGAGCAGCGGCACCGGTTCGCCTCGACCATGAGCCTCGCCGCGGACGACGCCGGGCTGCCGGCCGACCCGGAGTTCCGGGCGGCGATCATCGGGTACGTCGAGTGGGGCACCCGGCTCGCGATGCACAACTCGCAGCCGGGCGCGGCGGGCGTGGCCGAGCACGCACCGGTCCCGCGCTGGGGCTGGGGCGTGGCGCCGCCGTACGAAGGCTGAGGACGTCGGCCGGGACGGCGGCCCCTCGGCACCGGGACAGCCGGCCCCCCACACTGTCCCCATGCGCATCCTGACCTCTGCTGCCGCGGTCCTCGTCCTCACCCTCGCCGCGGGTTGTGGCGGCGACTCGGGCGACGAGAAGACCGCCGAGCCACGCCCGACCGGGTCGACGTCCGCGGCCGCCCCGGACAGCGGCGGCCTGACCGTCACCGACGGCATCACCCCGGACGACCTGGTCGGCTGCCTGACCGATGCGGGCCTGGCCGCCGAGGTGTCCGACTCGGTGCCGTTCGGCGTCGAGGTGCCGGTCGTCAACGTGGACGTCACCGCGATGACCGACTACAGCGACGGCACCGACCAGGGCGCGGAGCTCTTCGTCTTCGCCGACCCGGCCAGCGCAGCCGACAACGCCGCAGCGCTCACGCTGGGCGGCAGCGACGACCCGACCAACAACCGCTACGGCGTGCACCAGAACGTCGTCCGGGTGATGTCGATCATCCTGGCGCCGGACCCGCACACCGACGACGAGGCCGCGCTGCTCGGCTGCCTACCGGCCTGACGACGGCTCGCTCGCTTCCGGCGGGCGCCCGCCGAACTGCCAGGTGTGGACCTCGATCTCGGCGTACGTGTCGGGAGCCAGGACGGCCCGAGCCGAGTCCGGGTCCGGTGCCCGGAGCAGTGATGCTGTGCCCACGCGGGTGGCGCCGTCGTCCGACAGCAGCGGCCCGTGGGCGATCAGCTCGTTCCGGTCTGCCGGCGTTGCGAGGCCGGCGCCCTCGCCGGGGCCGAGGCCGATGACGAGGTAGCGGCGTCCACCCTCCCGGCCACCGGGGAAGTCCCACATGGTGCGACCCAGCTCGTTGCGCCAGCGGC
This sequence comes from uncultured Actinomycetota bacterium, assembly GCA_963734355.1. Classification (GTDB taxonomy): domain Bacteria; phylum Actinomycetota; class Actinomycetes; order Propionibacteriales; family Nocardioidaceae; genus Nocardioides. The sequence goes on along the minus strand of CAVTHU010000040.1, from coordinate 16,033 downwards.
GCAGCAGCACGTCGCGGTAGACGCCCGCCTGGTAGCCCGGCTCCTCGAAGGCGAACGCGCGGGCCGCGACGGGACCGGGCAGGTCGAGGATGTGCACGCTGCCGGTCGCTGTCTCTCCGTCGGCGGAGAGGGTCGGACCGCGCGCGATCATCTGCGTCGCGAACCCGTCCATGTAGGACAGGTGCTCCTCGAGCAGCTCGATGCGCAAGGCCATGGAGTCGGAGCGGTCGCGGTGGTAGCAGAAGAACTCCATGCCACCGAGTCTGGTGCCTGCCGGTGCAGGGATTAAGAGTTCTCCTCATGACGATCCTCCCAAGAAGCATCCCCAGCGTCGCCCTGCTCGTCGTCGCCCTCGTCCTTGCCGCCTCCGGTGGCGCGGTCGCGGCGAAGAAGATCACCGGTGCCGACATCAAGAGAAACACGGTGACCTCGAAGAACATCAAGGACGAGACGCTCCAGCCGGCCGACTTCAGCGCGGCCGCCAAGTCCTCGCTGGCCGGTCCCGCGGGTCCCGCCGGTGCGAAGGGCGCCCCCGGCGCTCCTGGGCCCGGCTTCGACGACTTCACGTGGTTCGAGGTGACCGAGACGGTCCCCATGGACACTGACGACCTTGTGGCTGAGGGCGACTGCCCCGCCGGTCAACAGGTTGTCGGCGCCTTCGCCTACTGGTCAGCACACAACGAGGCGCTCCAGGTCTCCGTCAACTTCATCGACGACCATGGGCAGGCTGTCGCCTGGTCGACCGGCGTCGACGCCGAGGACGACGTCACCCTTCAGTTCTCCTGCGCGACGCTGCCCGCCCCCAGCCGCGAGGCTCGTCCCTTGCTCAACGGGAAGTGAGCTGACAGCTACCAGATCCGCACGCGCTCGCCGGGGGCGACCCACAAGCCGTCGCCCTCGGCGGTGCCGAAGACCTCGTGGAACTCGTCGAGGTTGCGCACGATGTTGGCGCGGAACTCCGGCGGGCTGTGCGGGTCGATGGTGAGGTACTGCTGGGCCTGCTCGAGGCGGCGCTTGGTGCGCCAGCAGTAGGCCCAGTTGAGGAACAGCCGCTGCCGCTCCTCGATGTCGGCGGTGCCGCCCTTCGAGATCAGGTACGCCCGGTGACCGATGGTCAGCCCGCCGAGGTCGCCGATGTTCTCGCCGACGGTGAGCGCGCCGTTGACGTGGTCGTCGGGGAGCTCGCGCGGGGCGAAGCCGTTGTACTGCTCGATCAGCGCCTTCGACTTCACCTCGAACGCCGACTTGTCGTCGGGCGTCCACCAGTCGTTGAGGTTGCCGGCGCCGTCGTACTGCGCACCCTGGTCGTCGAAGCCGTGGCCGATCTCGTGGCCGATGACGGCACCGATGCCGCCGTAGTTCTCCGCCCCTTCGGCGTCGGGGCTGAAGAACGGCTTCTGGAGGATCCCGGCCGGGAAGCAGATCTCGTTGGTGCCGGGGTTGTAGTAGGCGTTGACGGTCTGCGGCAGCATGAACCACTCGTCGCGGTCCACCGGTGACCCGATCTTGCCGAGCTGGCGGTCGGTCTCGAAGGCCGCGGCGCCCGCGACGTTCCCCAGTAGGTCGTCGGGGCGGATCCGCAGCGCGGAGTAGTCGCGGAACTTCTCGGGGTAGCCGATCTTGGGCCGGAACGTGTCGAGCTTCTCGTAGGCCCGGGCCTTGGTCTCCTCGGTCATCCAGTCGAGCTGGCCTATCGACACGCGGTAGGCCGCGAGCAGGTTCGCCACGAGCTCGTCCATCTGCTGCTTGGACGACGGCGGGAAGTGCCGGGCGACGTACTCCTTGCCGACCGCCTCGCCGATGGCGCCCTCGACCAGGCTCACGCCGCGCTTCCACCGGGCCCGCAGCTCCGGCGTGCCGTTGAGGGTGCGCCCGTAGAAGTCGAAGTTGGCGTCGACGAAGTCGTCGGTGAGGTACGGCGCCGAGGAGCGCAGCACCCGGGTGAGCAGCCAGGTCCGCCAGTCCTCGATCGGGACCTCGCCGAGCACGGTGGAGAGGTGCTCGAAGTACGACGGCTGCCGCACGCACGTCTCGGCGAGCAGCTCGTCGGCCTCGTGCGCCGAGGCGCTGAGGTTGGTGACGTAGACGTCCCAGTCGAAGGCGGGGCAGAGCTCGCGGAGCTCGGCGACGGACCTGAGGTTGTAGGTCTTCTGGACGTCGCGGGTCTCGGCGCGTTCCCAGTGGCCGCCGGCCAGCTTGGTGTCGATGTCGAGCACGGTGCGAGCCCCGGCCTCCGGGTCGCTCTGCCCGTCTCCGGCGTCGATCAGCCGGAGCACAGTGGTCAGGTAGCCGACGTACGCCTCGCGGATCGCAGCGAACTTCTCGTCGCGGTAGTACGACTCGTCCGGCAGCCCGAGGCCGCCCTGCACCAGGTGGAACAGGTAGCGGTCGGAGTTGCGGTCGTCGGTGTTCACGTAGGAGCCGAACAGCCCGTGGCCGCCGAGCCGCTCGAACTCGCCGAGGAACGCCGCCATGTCGCGGACGTCGCGCAGCGCAGTCACCGCGTCGACCAGCGGCTTGATCGGCCGGGTGCCGAGCCGGTCGACCCGTTCGGTGTCCATGAACGACGCGAACAGGTCGCCGATCTTCTGCGCGTCGGCGTTCAGCTCGGTGCCCTCGTCGCTGTCCGTCGCGACCTTTGCCAGGTCCTCGATGATCGCGTGGACCTGCTCCTCGGCCACGTCGGCCAGCTGCACGAACGGCCCCCAGCTCGAGCGGTCGGCAGGGATGTCGGCCTCGACCAGCCAGCGGCCGTTGACGTGGCCGAACAGGTCGTCCTGCGGCCGGACGTCGAGGTCCATGCCCTCGCGGGCGTCGTCCAAGATGCTCACGCGCTCGAATCTATACGGGCGGCGGACGCGGGACGATTCGTCTGCGCTGCCCAGCGGCAGCCTGCCGGTCAGCTCGCAGACGAATCGTGGAAGGCCCCGTCCGCCAGCACCGGTACCACGTCACTGACGTCGAGCTCCGCGGCCACGGCGACGTCCTCGGCGAAGTCGGCGGCGGACAGCTCGAGGCCGCTGGCGCAGCCGTGCACCGAGTCGACGAGCAGACGCCTCGACGGCCAGGAAGGCGTCCGCGGCGAGGCGGGCCTCAGGGGACAGGTCGTCACGAGGCAGGAGCGCCAGGACCGCCCCTGCTCCCCAGAGGTCCTCGGCGGCGGGCCGGAGCGAGTCGTCGGGCCAGCGCTCGCCGGCGGCTACCACGGCGACCGTGCCACCGCGCGCGAGCGAGCCACTCGGCAACGGCGGTCCGGTTGCGCAGGCAGGCGCCGACCACGGTGCAGCCGGTCTCGGCGAGGTCGAAAGAGATCGAGGAGCCGTTCGGTGAGGGCAGGACGATCCGCGAGACGTCGGACACCTGCGACATCGCGGCCGGCGACAGGCTGACCGCAGAGGAGGGCGGCAGCGCCCGCCCCTCGAGCCGGCCCACGGCGAGCGTGGCCGCGTGCTGCTCGGCGTGTGCCGCCGCGCGCTCGTCCTTCCAGCGGTAGGGCAGCACCGTCATGCCGCGCTCGACCGCGACGCAGAGCGTCGTGGAGAAGGAGAGCACGTCGACGACCACCGCGATGTCCGCTCCCGAAGCGATGGCCGCCGCGCCGGTCGGGCCCCAGTCGAACCGCACCCGGTGGTCGAGCTGGCGATGCGCGGCGTTCATCGAACGCGCACGACGGACTTGCCGAGGGTCTTGCGCTGGTCCATGTCCAGCAGCGCCTGACCCAACTCCTCGAACGCGTACGTCGCCCCGATCGGCGGCTTCACCACGCCCGACTCGATCATCGGGACCAGCGCCTGCCACTGCTCCTGCATGTAGCCGGGCCGGATCATCGCGTAGGCACCCCAGCCGACACCGCGCACGTCGACGTTGTTGAGGAGCAGCCGGTTGACCTTGACCTCGGGGATGCCCTGGCCGGACGCGAAGCCGACCACGAGCAGCCGGCCCTGGGTGCCGAGCGACCGCAGCGAGTCGGTGAACACGTCCCCGCCCACCACGTCCAGCACGACGTCGACCCCGCGGCCGCCGGTCAGCGCGGCGACGGCGTCCTTGAACCCGTCGAGCAGGACCACCTCGTCGGCTCCGGCCGCCCGCGCGACCTCGCCCTTCTCGTCGGAGCTGACCACCGCGATCGTGCGGGCGCCGTACCCCTTGGCCACCTGGATCGTCGCCGTCCCCACGCCACCGGCCGCGCCGTGCACGAGGACGGTCTCGCCGGACTGCAGGTGCCCACGCTCGGCGAGCGCGAACTGCGCGGTGAGGTAGTTCAGCGGCAGCGCCGCGCCCTCGTCGAAGGAGAGCACGTCGGGCAGCGCGAAGACCGAGTCCTTGTGGCACGCGGTCAGCTCGCCGGCGTTGCCGTACGGCCCGACGCCGGCCACCCGCTGGCCGGGCTCGAGACCCGGCCCGGAGACCACGGTCCCGGCGAAGTCGACACCGAGCGTGAACGGCGGCTCCGGCTTGATCTGGTACTCGCCGCGGCTGAGCAGCAGGTCGGGGAACGAGACGCCGACCGCGTGCACCTCCACGAGGACGTCGTCCGGTCCCGGCGTGGGCTCGGGCACCTCACGCACCTCGAGGTGCTCTGGACCGGTGAGCTCGACGACCTGGACCGCACGCATGGACGCCGAGGCTACCGACACCCGAAGGAACCCTTCGGTGGGGACCGAACCTTCTGCTGGACGACCTTTCGGCCTCAGACTGTTCCTCGTGTTCGAGATCGAGGTCGACGTCGCGGACCTGGCCAAGGTGCGCTTCACCACCGACGCCGTGTGGGAGACGACGGCGAGCATCCACGCGTTCGTCTTCCTGCGCCACCACCTGCTCCACCAGCGGCTGCGCCGGCTGGTGCCGAAACAGCCGGACTTCGACCTCGACCACCTGCTCCTGCTGGCCCGCGACGCGGACTGGCTGCCCGACGTCTGGGCGCCGCCGCCGTCCGCGCGCCCCGGACACCCCCTCGAGCAGCTCGACGCGCTCCGCCACACCGATCTTGCGGTGGCCGAGGCCGATCTCGAGCAGCTGCGCATCCTGGCGCCGGACTCGGCCGCGGCCCGGATGGAGCCCCAGAAGTACCTCGACCACACCGCCGCCGCGCTCCAGGGCTGGTGGGCGGCCGTGCTCGAGCCGATGTGGGACCGGGTCGACGCGATCCAGCGCGCCGACATCGCGCACCACCAGTCGGCACTCGCGGCGGGTGGGCTCGCCGCGACCATGCCCGAGCTGCATCGAGGGCTCAGCTTCCACGGGGGACGGCTGCGCGTCGACCTCGGCGAGGGCGAGGTGGCGCTGAAGTCGTGTGGCCAGGGCATCTGGTTCGTGCCCTCGGTGTTCCGCTGGCCGTGGGTCGCGCTCGACACCCGCGAGACCGTCCCGCACGTCGTCTCGTACGGCGCGCGCGGGGCCGGGCGGGTGTGGCAGCAGCCGGGCCGCGGGGCACCCACCGGACTGCCGGACCTCGTCGGGCGCTCCCGGGCGCTGATCCTCGAGTCCCTCGACGTGCCGCGCTCGACGACCACCCTGTCGCAGTCCCTGGGCCTCTCGCTCAGCACCGTGAGCGAGCACCTGTCGGTGCTGGCCGCCGCCGGCCTGCTGGAGTCACGGCGCGACGGGCAGCGGGTGCTCTACTGGCGAACCATGGTCGGCGACCTGCTCGTCGACGGCGAGAGCGCCGCCCTCCTCTCCGGCTAGCCACCTGACCTCGAGCTAGTTGCGGGCGGACTCGGGCGTCGGGGTGCGGATGCTGTTCAGCTCGAAGTGCATCGGGTCGGTGTAGCGCCAGTCGCCGCCCCAGGTGAAGCCCCACTTCTCGAAGACCGCCACGACGCCCCGGTCGATGAGGCCGACGGTGCCGCGCTGGTTCTCGACGGCGTTGATGTCGAGGGCCAGTCCGAAGGCGTGGTTGGACAGCGTCGACGTCCCGGCGATGAACCGCGGGTAGTAGCACCCGGCGAACTGCTCCGGGTGGATCTTGTCGTCCAGGCCCTGCTCGTGGATGTCCTGGAGCGCCGCCTTGAGCTGCGGGAAGACCACCTTGTTGCACGTCACCGAGCCCAGGATCGGCACCACCTCGGTGGTGATGTGCGTCCGCACCCACGCCTGGTCGGGAGCGATGTGGCCGCCGCCGAGGACGGTGTAGCGGTAGACGCCCACTGCGTCGGCGACCGTGCCCGTGACCACCGCGATCTGCGTGGCGCCCGGCTGCAGCCCGATCCGGGTGGCCTTGTCGACGAGCGTGACCGAGGCGGAGTCGCCGAACAGCTTCTCGAGCTTCTTCGCCACCTCCGACGGGGCTCGGGAGCCGGTGCGGACGAGCAGCGCGTTGTCGGCCGTCATGCCCAGCGTCTCCACCCAGGTCGGGTTGACGACGGCGTCGATCAGTGGCTGCTGCTGGACGTAGGCGCCGATGTGCACCGACGGGGCATCGGTGGCGCCACCGAGCCGCAGGTAGTCGTTCTCGTCGGTCGTCAGCTTGCCCTTGAGCCGCTCCTTGAGCGCGAGCTCACCGCCGGCGACGCGGTCCCAGGCGTCCTGGAAGTTGGCGTACTTCGGCGGCGTGAAGCTCCGGTAGGCGCCCGGGTCGACCGCGGCCACGGTCAGCGCCTCGTTCTCGATCGATCGGCTCGGCCAGCGAGAACTGCATCGCCGTGACGTGCTCGAGCTTCTCGACCGCCGCCACCGTGGCCGGGTCGAGCGCGTTCGCGCCGACGATGAGGATGTCTGCCGGGGCGAGGATGCCCGGCTGCCGGGGGCCGGGCGGCGGGACCGAGTGGCTCTCCTCGATGGTCGGCGCTGCCGACGTGCCCGGAGCACCGGGCTCGGCACTGGAGGACGGCTTCGGATCCGCGGAGCGGGCGTCGCCGGAGCACGCGGCACACAGCACGAGGACCGCGACCGCGGCGGTCCCCGTCAGCGCGCGTCGTACCCCTGTCATCTGCCCTCCCGGGGACAAGGGTAGGTCGCGCTAAGGGCGTGTCACGCCCTAACCCTTCCGGCGCCGGATCTCCTCGTTGATCGCGGGCACGACCTCGTGCAGGTCACCGATGACGGCGTACGTCGCGCGGGTCACCATCGGCGCCTCGGCGTCGGTGTTGATCGCGAGGATGGTCTTGGCGGACGAGCAGCCGGCCCAGTGCTGGATCGCACCGCTGATGCCGCACGGGATGTAGAGGTCCGGCGAGATCCGACTACCGGTCTGGCCGACCTGTTCGTGGTGCGGCCGCCAGCCGGCGCTGGTGACCACCCGCGAGACGCCGAGCGCCGCGCCGAGCAGCTCGGTGAGCTCCAGCAGCTCGCCGAACCCGTCCGCTCCACCGGCACCCCGGCCGGCACCGACGACGACGCGCGCCGACTTCAGCGAGCCGGACTCGTCGGCCTCGGGCTGCTCGGTGGTGACCACCCGCGCCACCAGGTCGGCGGCGGCGATCTCGGGCGTGAGCTCGATGATGTCCGCCGCGCCGGGCACGTCGGCCGGCGTGGCCTCGACCGCGTGGCCGGCCACCGAGAACACGGCCGGTCGCTGGTCGAGCAGCATCTCCTCGAGCGCCGCACCTCCGACGACCTGGCGGGTCACCACGAACGGCGCGAGTCCGTGGAACGACAGCACGTTGGCTGCCATCGCCACACCGGCGCGGGCGGCGACGTGGGCCATCAGCTCGTTGCCGCGGTCGGTCCCGGCGGCCATGACGACGACCGCCTTGCTCTGCTCGCGCGTGGTCAGGATCGCGGAGGCCCAGCCGGCTCCCGAGTACGCCGAGAGGCTGTCGCCGCCGAGGGCGTAGACGTGGCGGACGCCGTACGCCGCCAGCTCCTTGCGCAGCTCGTCGGTCAGGCTCTGCCCGTCACTGCCGACGACCACCGCGTCGATCGGCACCCCACCGCCCACGGCGGAGAGGTTGCGGGCGAAGGTGAGTGCCTCCAGTGACACCTCGACGGCCGAGCCGTCCAGGTTCTTCTCGACCAGGGTCAGGATCATCGGGACAGCACCCCCAGCTCCTCGAACAGGTCGACCACCGCGGGCGCCGCCGCCGCGCCGGTGCCGAGCACCTGCACGTTGGAGGGCACCGGTGGGGGCAGCAGGAGCTTCACCCGCTTCGGTCCGGAGGGGTCCGCACTGGGCGTGCGCTCCTCGACCTGCACCTTCTTGGCCTTCATCCGGCCCGGCACGCTCGGGTAGCGCGGCTCCACGCCGCCCTCCCGGATCGTCACGACGGCCGGCAGCGGCACCCGGTACGTCTCGACGCCGTCCGGCCCCTCGACCCGCGCAGTGACCTCGCCGTCCGCGACCGAGACCACCTTGGCGCCGTTCACCACCGGCCGGCCGAGCTCGTAGCCGAGCCGGATCCCGACCTGGAAGTCGCCGGAGTCGGCGGCGTCGTTGCCCAGCAGGACCAGGTCGTGGGCGCGGCCGGCGGCTTCGTGGTTGCGGACCACCGCGGCGATCTCGCGGGCCACGTCGGCCGGTCCGAACGTCGATGCCTCGCCACTCACCAGCGTGGCCGCGTGGCAGCCGACCGCGAGCGCGGAGCGCAGCTGCTCGACGGCGTCGGCGTCGCCCAGCGTCAGCACCGTCGCCTCGCCGTCGGTCGCGCCGGTGATCTGCACCGCCAGCTCGACGGCACACTCCTCGTGCGGGCTGGTCGTGAAGCCGGCGTACCGGCCGTCCACGGCCTGCGCGTCCTCGGTCAGCACCACCTCGCTCGACGAGTCCGGGACCCGCTTCACGCAGACCAGCACGTTCGACACGTCAGCGCAGCCTCTCGTTGGCCGGGTCCAGGAGCGGGGTCGCGTCGACCGAGCCGACGACGACCGGGTAGAGCTCCTCCATGTAGGAGACCGCGAGCTCGTTGCCGATCCGCGCCTCCTCCGGCGGCAGGTAGGCGAGCAGCACGTGCTTGCCGAGGGACGGCGCCGAGCCGGCCGTGGTGACGTAGGGGTGGTGGCCGTGGCCGTCGGTGAGGGTCCCGCCGTCACGGGTCAGGATCGGCTCGCCGCCGAGCATGTAGCGCTTCGTGCCCGACGCCGAGGTGTGGTCCTCGACGGTCAGCGTGCAGAGCACGGTCTTCGGTGCCTCCTCCCGTTGGGCGAGGTAGCGCTCCCGCCCGACGAAGTCGGCGGCCTTGACCTTGGGCCGCTGCATGGCCGCCTCGACGATGGTGCGCTCGCCGTCGAGCTCGTAGCCGTAGGCGCGGTAGCCCTTCTCGATCCGGCCGGTGGTGCCGTAGACGCCGATGCCGACCGGCACCGTGCCGTGGGTGTCACCGGTGTCGAGCAGCGCCTCCCAGAGCTGGGCGGCGTCGTCCATGGACACGTAGAGCTCCCAGCCGAGCTCGCCGACGTAGGAGATCCGCGAGGCCAGGATGGTCGCCCCGCCGACCTGGATCTCACGGCACGTCAGGAACCCGAAGCCCTCGTCGGACACGTCGGCGTCGGTCAGGGAAGCGAGGATGTCGCGGGCCCGCGGGCCCCAGAGGCCGATGGTCGAGATCTCGTCGGTGCGGTCGGTGAGCGTCGCGCCGTCCACCAGGTGGTCGGTGAACCACTGCGCGTCGGCCATGCCGTGCGCGCCGCCGGTGACGACGCGGAAGTGGTCGTCTCCCAGACGCATCACGGTCAGGTCGGAGCGGAAGCCACCGTTCGCGTCGAGGACCGGCGTGTAGACGACCTTGCCGACCGCGACGTCGCACTGCGCGACGCACGTCTGCTGCACGCTCGCCAGGGCACCCGGTCCCTCGATGTCGAGGATCTGGAACGCCGAGAGGTCGATGACGCCGGCGGCCTCGCGCATCCGCAGGTGCTCGGCGTTGATGATCGGGCTCCACCAGCGCGAGTCCCACTCGTGCTCGCGGGCCATCACGGCGTCGCCGTACTCGTCGAGCAGGCCGGCGTTGGACTCGTACCAGTGCGGCCGCTCCCAGCCCGCGGTCTCGAAGAAGAACGCGCCGAGCTTCTGCTGGGAGTCGTACATCGGCGACTTCCGCTGGCCGCGGTCGGACTCGTACTGCTCGGCCGGGTGGATGATCCCGTAGGTCTTGATGAACGACTCGGTGGTGCGCAGGCGGGTGTGCTCGCGGCGCATCTGGTGCGGGTGGAACCGCGCGATGTCGCTGTGGCTGATGTCGATCTCGCTGTAGCCGTGGGTCATCCACTCGGCCACCGCCCGGCCGACGCCCGGGCCTTCCTTGATCCAGACCGCGGCCGCGGTCCAGAGCCCCTTCACGTGGCTCTCGCCCAGGATCGGCAGGCCGTCGCAGGTGAGGGAGAGGAGGCCGTTGATGGCGTAGCGCATCTCCGCGCCCTCGGCGCCGAGCAGCTCAGGCATCAGCTCGTAGGCCTGCTCGAGCTGGGGGTCGAAGTCGTCGCTGGTGAACGGCAGCTCGGTCGGCGACAGCTTCGACTGGTCGATCGTGGGGATGTCCTCGGGCTCCATGAGGATCGCGCGGTGCGCGTAGGAGCCGACCTCCATGTCCATGCCGTGCTGGCGCTCGTAGCAGAAGGTGTCCATGTCGCGGACGATCGGGAACGAGATCTCCCCCTCGCGATCGGCCAGCTGGGGGCACGGGCCGACGCTGATCATCTGGTGCACGGCGGGCGTCAGCGGGATGCTCACCCCGGCCATGTCGCCGATCTTGGGAGACCACACGCCGCAGGCGATGACCACCGTCTCGGCCTCGATGTCGCCGCCGCTCGTGCAGACCTTGGTGATCCGACCGTCGGTCACCTCGAGGTCGGTCACCTCGACGTTCGGTACGACGGTGAGCACGCCCTTCTCCAGAGCCCGCTCGCGCATGATCGTGCCTGCGCGGAGCGAGTCCACGACACCCACGCCCGGCTGCCAGAAGGCGCCGATGATCTGGTCCTTCTCGAGGAACGGCACCTTCTCCTGGACGAACTCCGGGCTGACCAGCTCCCCCTCGATGCCCCAGGCCTTGGCCGAGGACATCCGGCGGCGCAGCTCCTCCATCCGCTCCTCGGTGCGGGCCACCTCGAAGCCGCCGGACTGCGTGAAGACGCCCATCTCCTCGTACTGCTCGACCGAGTCGAGCGTCAGGTCGGTGATCTCCCGCGAGTGGTCGGTCAGGAAGATGAAGTTCGACGCGTGGCCGGTCGAGCCGCCCGGGTTGGGCAGCGGGCCCTTGTCGATCTGGACGATGTCGGTCCAGCCGAGCTCGGCCAGGTGGTGGACCAGGCTGTTGCCGACGATGCCGGCGCCGATGACGACGCAGCGGGCCGAGGTGGGGACGTCTGCCACGACTACTCCTTGGGAATGGCTTTGTTGCGTATGGCGCACTCGATTGCGCTATAGGGAACACATGAAGTGTGGACTCGACTCCCGGTGCCGGTCAACCCGTGGGCGGGGCCGACCGGCACCGGTCGTCGAGCGGAGCTACTGCTGGTGGCTCAGCTGCTGAGCCAGGCGTCGACCTTGTCGGGGTTGTCGGCGACCCACTTGGCCGCGGCGTCCTCGGCGGACATGCCGTCCTCGGAGATGTACTTGGCGACCACGTTCTGGTCGTCGTTGGTGAAGTTCATGTTCTTGAGCAGGTCCACCGCCGGCCCACCTTCCTCGAGCCACGAGGTCGAGGCGACCTTCTGGAGGTCGGTCTCCGGGTAGTCACACGCGACAGTGGCCGGGTCGTCCTGGCAGCCGTCGGTGTACGGCGGCAGCGCCACCCGCTCGAGCGGGATGTCGGCGAAGAGCCACTGCGGCTCGTAGAAGTAGCCGATCAGGAACTCGTGGTTCTCCTCCGCCTTCTGGAACGCCGTGATGCTGGCGGCCTCGCTGCCGGAGAAGACGACCTGGAAGTCGAGGTCGAGGTTGCTGACGATGGCCTCGTCGAACTGCACGTAGGACGGGTCGGCGCCCAGGAACTGGCCCTTGCCTCCCGACTCCGACGTGGCGAAGTCCTTCGCGTAGTTGTTGAGGTTCTTGTAGTCGAGGATGTCCGGGTGCTCCTCGGCCAGCCACGGCGGCACGAACCAGCCGATGATGCCGACCGCGCCGAGGGAGCCCACGTTGGTCGCGCTGCCGTCACCCTCTTCGGCGAAGAACTTCTTCTCCAGGTCCGGGTGGCCCCAGTCCTCGATCACGATGTCGACCTCGCCGGTGCCGAAGCCCTGCCAGGAGACGTCCTCCTTGAGGTCCTTGTAGTTCATCGTGCAGCCGTACTCCTGCTCGGCCACCGCGCCGTACACGTAGGCGTCGGCTTCGTAGCCCACCCACGGGTTGACCGCCATGTTGACCTCGCCGCAGTCACCGCTCTCGGCCGCCTTCGACTCGTTGGCCGCGGTCTCCTCGTCGATCGATCCCCCGTCGCCGCAGGCGCTGAGGACGAGCAGGGCGCACGCCGAGGCCGACACAAGTCGGACGCCGCGCTTCCAGTGGTTCCTCATTCGTTCTCCTTGTGTCGTGCTTCTCGTTGATGTCGTTCGCTTCATCTGTTTCCGAGCTCTGCTATCCCCCGTGACGCCTCACTCCCCGACCGGGCCCTGCAGCGGCGCACGCGCCCGGAGCAGGGCGCGGGTCCGCGAGCCGCCCGGCCGGCTTGCGCCGGTCTGCTGGGCCGCTGCGGCCCGGCAGACCCGGTCGATCATCACGCCGAGAAGCACGATCGTGATGCCCGCCGCCGCGCCCTTGCCCCACTCCTCGGAGCGCGCGAAGCCGAGCACGGCGTCGTAGCCGAGGGCACCGGCGCCGACCAGGCCACCGATGACGACCATGGACAGCACGTAGAGGAGGCCCTGGTTCGTCGCGAGCACGAGGGACGAGCGGGCCATCGGCAGCTGGACCTTGGTGATCTCCTGCCACGTGGTGCAGCCGGTGGAGCGCGACGCCTCGAGCGTGGACGGCGAGACACCCTGGATGCCGTCGGCGACCAGCTTGATGGCGACCGGGGCGGCGTAGACGACGCCGGCGACGATCGCGGTGAACCGGGTCGGTCCGAACATGGCCAGCACCGGGATCAGGTAGACGAACGGCGGGATGGTCTGGCCGGCGTCCAGGAGCGGTCGCAGGGCGAGGTCGACCGAACGCCGTCGGGCCATCCAGACCCCGAAGATCACTGCGAGGACCATCACCATGAGGGTGGCCACCAGCACCATGTTGAGCGTGACCATCGCGTCGTGCCACAGGTCGAAGAACCAGATGCCGGCCAGGCAGACGGCCGTCGAGACCAGCGCCCGGCCGCCGCCGAGCACGAAGGCGATGGCGCACAGCGCGGCCGCGGTGACGTACCACGGCGACTCCGCAAGCAGTGACTGCATCGGGTTGAGCAGCACCGTTGTGACGAAGTCCTTGATGCCGGTCGTCAGCCCGTCGAAGGTGTCGGTGAACCAGGCGAAGAACCGGTCGACCTGGTCGGCGGTCTTCGGGCCCACCTCGGACTCGGGGAACCGCGCCGCCCAGGTGTAGGTGCGCGAGACGTAGATGCACACGCCGACGGCCAGCACACCGACAGCCAGCACGATCCGCCGGATCCTCGGGTCAGAGCCCCCGCGGGCGGCCTTGTCGGCTCGTTGGCTTGCCGCGGTCGTGCTCCGGTCGAGCATGATCGCCATGACCACGATCAGCATGCCGGGGACGAACGCTCCGCCGACGTCGTTCTTGATCAGCGCGCGGAGCACCGGCTTGCCGAGCCCCGGGCCGTCGACGTACGCCGCCAGCGTGGCCATCGACAGCGCGGCCATGATCGTCTGGTTGAGGCCGACCACGATGGTCGCGCGGGCCATCGGCAGCTGGACCTTCATGAGCCGCTGCCGAGCGGTCTGCCCCGAGGAGTCGGTCGCCTCGATCGTGGTCGGCGAGACGCTGCGGATGCCGTGGCCGGCGATGCGGATGATCGGCGGCAGGGCGTAGACCAGGGTGCAGGCCACCGCGGCGGACGCCCCGATGCCGAAGAACAGGACGATGGGACCGAGGTAGACGAACGTCGGCATCGTCTGCATGAAGTCGAGGATCGAGGTGATGATCCCGACGCCGACCTTGCCGCCGGTGCCGTAGTAGACCGCGAGCGGGATGCCGATCAGCGTGGCGATCGTGACGGCGATGAAGGTGATGATCAGGAGGTCCATCGAGTCGGACCAGTAGCCGAAGATCCCGAAGGCCGCGAAGGCCGCGCCCACGAGGATCGCGATCCGCAGGTTGGCCACGGCGTACCCGATCCAGACGGCCGCGGCGAGCACGCCGAGCCAGCCGATCTGCGGGACCGGCCGCGGGAAGTCGGGCACCGCGATCAGTCGGGAGAGCCAGTCGAAGACCGAGACGAACCACTCGCCGAGCTGGTAGGTCGCCTGGACGATCGGGTTGGTGTCCCGGCTGGCCAGCACCGAGTCGCGGAAGTCGGTGAGGTTCTGGTGCAGGTCGGTGTGCTCGCGACCGGGCAGGGTCAGGGTGTCGTTGCCCTCGGTGAGCTTCCAGACGACCACCCAGACGGCCATGATCACCGCGAGCCAGGCCCACCGGTTGCCGGCGAGGCTCCGGTTCTCCGCCTCGGCGGGCGCCGGGGCGTCGGGCTCGGGCCGGGTCGCGAGGGCGGTCATGCCGGGCTGCCCTCGTGGTCCTCTTCCGCGACGACGACGCGGAGGATCTCCTCGTCGTCGACGATGCCGACCACCTGGCCGCCTTCGGTGACCCGGACGGGCTGGTCGGAGGCGAGCACGGCCTGGGCGGCCTTCCGGACGATCGTGTCGCAGGGCATGGTCGGGCCGGTCATGTCGTCCTCGGGCCGCGGGTCGCGCATCACCCACTTGAGGGTCAGCACGTGCGAGCGGGGCACGTCGGAGACGAAGTCGCGCACGTAGTCGTCGGCGGGCGCCCCGACCACCTCGGGCGGCGTACCGATCTGCACGATCGCGCCGTCGCGCAGGATCATGATCCGGTCACCGAGCTTGAGTGCCTCGGCGAGGTCGTGGGTGATGAAGACCATCGTCTTGCCGAGCTCGTGGTGCAGCCGGATGACCTCGTTCTGCATGTCGCGTCGGATCAGCGGGTCGAGCGCGGAGAAGGGCTCGTCGAAGAGCAGCAGCGACGGGTCGTTGGCCAGCGCGCGGGCCAGACCGACGCGCTGTTGCATGCCGCCGGAGAGCTGGTCGGGGTAGGACTTCTCATAGCCCTTGAGGCCGACCAGCTCGACGATCTCGGACGCCTTCGCGCGGCGCTCCTTCTTCCCGATGCCGCGCACCTCGAGGCCGTAGGCGACGTTGTCGAGCACCTGGCGGTGCGGCAGCAGGCCGAAGTGCTGGAAGACCATCGAGGTGTGGGTGCGCCGGAGGTCGCGGAGCTCGCCCTCGCTCGCCCCGACGATGTCGTGGCCGTCCATGACGACCTGCCCGGAGGTCGGCTCGATGAGCCGGGTCAGCAGCCGGACCAGCGTGGACTTCCCGGAGCCGGAGAGGCCCATCACCACGAAGACCTCGCCGGGCGCCACGTCGAACGAGACGTCCTTGACGCCGACCACGCAGCCGGTCTTCTCCTTGAGGTCGGCGCGGCTCAGCTCCGCGTCCGCCGTTCCGATGACCCGGTCCGAGCCCTTGCCGAAGATCTTCCAGAGGTTCCGCACCTCCAGTGCAGCGTCGCCGTTCGGAGGCACTCGAGTGGCGGGTTCGGGCTGGGTGATGGCAGTCATGCTGACTCCTCGGTCGTGCGCAGCGGCTGGTCGTTGCGCGGGTCGCGCGGTGGGTAGAGGGAGCTCACGCCGTGTCGATACCAAGACACGTCGGCGGGGGCAAGGGGTGTGTTGCCCGCGATCAGGTCGGCCGCCTTCTCGGCCACCATCATCACGGGCGCGTAGATGTTGCCGTTGGTGACGTACGGGAAGACCGACGCGTCGACGACCCGCAGCCCCTCGAGACCGTGCACGCGCATCGAGGCGGGGTCGACGACCGACCGCTCCTCGACGCCCATGGCGGCGGTGCACGACGGGTGCAGCGCGGTCTCGGCGTCGGCGCGCACCCAGTCGAGGATCTGCTCGTCGGTCTCGACCTCGCGGCCGGGCGAGAGCTCGCCGTCGTTGTACGGCGCGAAGGCGGGCTGGTTGAGGAT
>CAVTHU010000039.1:0-12028 GCA_963734355.1 uncultured Actinomycetota bacterium | reverse complement strand
ACACGGGCATGATCCGGGGTTTCCGGCCTCGATGCGGCCGGTTTGGCGAACTCCGGTCAGGTGAACTCGGGTGAACCAGCTCACCCCTGGGGTCCGGCGGGCAGCGTCGCCGGCGGCACCGAGGCCAGCGGGGGCTCGTCGAAGCCCTGCACACCCACCTTCGCGGGGTCGACCTTGCCGAGGCAGGTGCCGTAGCGCTGGGCGCGCTGCGGCAGGGGAAAGACGTTGAAGAGCGGCGTCGTGCCGTTGAACCACGGGCAGGTGACCTGGCGGTCGGCGCCGACCCCCATGCTCGAGGCCGCGGAGACGGCGACGGGTCGGCCCTTCTGGTCGAAGAGCTGCACGCCCTGGAGCGGCTGTCCCTCGGAGTCGTAGGCGTAGATGTTGCGGACCACGTCGCTACCGCTGCGGAGCGGCGGGTCGGCATCGGCGCCGCCGACCCGGGCCGGAACCGCCCGCGCGTAGACCGTCTCGACGACGTACGGGCGGCTGTCGGGGAAGTGGAACGTCAACGGCGCCAGGATCGCGACGAGGTTGAGCCCCGCCAGGACCAGCCGCGCCAGCAGGGAGCGGTCGGGACCGGAGCCGGGCCAGAGCTTCCCCTGGCCGACCCGCACGCTGAGCACCACCGCGACCAGGAGCAGGACCGGGCCGAGCACCGGCACGCCCAGCGTGGGCAGCACCGTGAGGTTCTCCCACGGGCCGGCCAGGGCGTCCAGCAGAGAGACCGCGACCCAGGCGCGCAGCACCCACCACGCCGGGCGGACCGCCTCGAGCATCGACCAGGTCGCGCGGGTCACGTCGGTGCGTGCCATGAGCGTGAGCCAGCGGGTGCGGAGGTCGTCCGGGGCGCTGACGAGGCGCGCCCCGAGCGACCTCCGCGCACCGCGGAGTCGGGCCTGCCGGGCCGCGGGCAGGCCGGCGGCGGCGCGCAGCTCGGCGGCGTACGAGCCGGGCTCGGGCAGGGCGCCGCCCTCGGCGAGCTGCTCGGAGAGGTCGGCGTCGAGCCCGTCGAGGAGCTCGTCGCGCTCGTCGACGGAGAGGTCCGCGAGGTGCTCGCGGACGCGGGTGAGGAACTGGTTCACGAGCTGGGCGACCTCGGGGCGCTGGGCGGTGGCGCCGGTACTGAGCTGAGTCACGAACGGGCTCCCTCGGGCTGGGTGGCGGTGCGGGTCTCGGACAGGAGGGCGGTCACGGTGGCCGCGAACGCCTCCCAGTCCTTGGTCTGGGTGGCGAGCTGGGCCCGGCCGGAGGGCGTGATGCCGTAGTACTTGCGGTGCGGTCCCTCGTCGGAGGGCACGACGTACGACGTGAGCGCGCCGGCGGCGTACAGCCGGCGAAGGGTGCCGTAGACCGAGGCGTCACCCACCTCGCTCAGCCCGCCGGTGCGAAGTCGGCGCAGCACGTCGTACCCGTAGCCGTCCTCGTCCTCGACCACGGCGAGCACCGCCACGTCGAGGACGCCCTTGAGCAGCTGGGTGGTGTCCATGCCATGCACACTACTCCGTATCACGCAGTAGCGCGGGAAAGAGGGAACTGCCCGGCGCGTCGGGCGAGCTCACGCCTGGGTCGCGACCCGATCCTCCAGGTAGCGAGCGTCGACGTCACCGGTCGCGCCACGGTGGTGCGCCTGCCGGCCGACCACGAACACGTAGGCGAAGAAGGCCAGCTCGGCCGTGATGCCGATGCCGACCCGGGCCCAGGTCGGCAGCCCGGACGGGGTCACGAAGGCCTCGATGAAGCCGCTCACCATGAGCAGGCAGGCGAGCCCCAGACTGACCGTGCCCGCCGTCCGCCCCTCGCGGGCGATGGACTGGGTTCGGGTGAGCTCTCCCGGCTCGATCCACGACCAGAACAGCCGCAGCCCGACGCCGCCGGCCACGAAGACCACGGTGAGCTCGAGCAGGCCGTGCGGGAGGATCAGCCCCCAGAACTCCTGGCCGTGGTGGTGCCGGTGCATGATCGAGCCGATCACGGCCAGGTTCTCGATGTTGTTGAAGAGCAGGTAGATCACCGGCAGCCCGAGGATCCCGAACGCGATGCACAGCGCCGAGACCCAGGCGTTGTTGATCCACACCTGCAGCGCGAAGTGGCTGGCGGCGTACGTCGAGTAGTAGTCCTCGAAGTCGTGGTTGACCAGCTGGTCGATCTCGTCGGGCGAGAGCAGGCTCTGCTCGACGTTCGGGTGGTCGAGCAGCCAGAGCATCATCACCGCGGTCACCACGACGTTGGCGGCCAGGCAACCGAGCCACCACCAGCGCAGCCGGTAGAGCGCCGCCGGGAACCGCTCGGTGAAGAACGACGCGAAGCCGCGCCACGAGCTGACCCGGGTGCCGACCGCCTTGTTGCGGGCCTTGGCGAGCAGGCTCGACAGGTGCGCGACCAGTGACGGGTCCGGCGCCGACGTACGCACCACGGACAGGTGGGTGGCGACCTGCGCGTAGAGGTCGACCAGCTCGTCGCTCTCGGCGCCCTGCAGCCGCCCGCGGTGGATCAGCTGCTCCAGCCGCTGCCACTCGTGCGCGTGCGCGAGCACGTACGCGTCGAGGTCCACGCGCCCACCCTAGATTGAGCACGATGGAGGAGATCGCGCTTCCCGACGGTCGCCGCGCCCAGCTCTGGACCGGTGGCTGCCGCCGTCGGCGCACGCGGTGCTGGTCTGCCACGGAACGCCCGACACCCGGTGGATCGCGCGTACCGGCGCCTCCGCGGCTGCCTCCGCCGGCGTCCGGCTCGTCTGCGTCAACCGACCCGGCTACGGCACGTCGACACCGACCGGCTCGACGATGTCGTCGGTCGCGGACGACGCGGTCGCCGTGCTCGACCTGCTCGGCGCTCGACCGGGTCGGCGTCCTCGGGATGTCCGTCGGAGGGGCGTACGCCGCCGCCCTGGCCGCCCGCCACCCCGACCGGGTCGCGGCGCTGGCCCTCGTCGCGGCGCCCCGGGAGACCCGCACCGCCATGGGCCCGCTGGACGCGGAGGTGGAGCGGGCCCGCCCCGAGTTCACGCAGTGGGCGGCCGGCGTGAACGTCGCCGACCCCGACGACGCCGCGCTGGCCGCGCGCTGGCTGGGCTCCCAGCCTCCCGACGACGCCGCCCTCCTGGCCGCAGCGCTCTCGACCGCCGACGTCGCCGCCTCGGCGCGCGAGGCGCTGGCCTGCCCCGACGGCTACCTCCGCGACGCCGCGCTGCTCTTCTCCGACTGGGGCTTCGACCTCTCGGACGTTCGCTGCCCCACCCACCTCTGGTACGGAGCCCACGACGACCGCAACCCGCCCGCAACCGGCCGGTGGTGGGCCGACCGAGTCACAGGCGCCGAACTCAAAGTCGGGCCGACCACCCACCTCTCGACACTGCTCGCCAACTGGACAACGATCCTCGCGACGCTGCGCTCGCACCTGACCTGACCCGAGCCCGACACCCCCCCACCAGTGAGGACGCAGCGACGGCTGATGCGCGGGAAGGGACCGGGGCTGGCGCCCCGGGAGCGTAAAGGGGCTTGGCCGCGGCGCGGGTAGCGCTACGCAATGGGGGCGGCGGCCACTGCCCGCGACGCGCCGCCCCAGCCCGGGGCGCCAGCCCCGGGCCCTCCACCTCACGGTGCCACGAGAGCAGGCCCAGACCCGACAACCCCTCCCTAGACTGGCCCCACCATGACCCACGAGTTCGCGACGCTCACCACCGACGACCTGGTCACCGGCGAGGCGGTGGCGCTGGACCTGCCGGCGGCCAGCCTGGGCACCCACATCGTGTCGGGGATGATCGACGTGGTCGTGACGATGACCCTGTTCGTCGCGGCGATCTTCGTCTTCGTGGTGGCGGCGCTGCAGGCCGACGGCGCGCTGATCTGGGCGTCGTTCATCGCGACGATGATGGTGGTCTTCCTGGTCTACCCGGCCACGCTGGAGACGCTCACGCGGGGCAAGTCGCTCGGCAAGCTGGTCTGCGGCCTGCGCGCGGTCCGCGACGACGCCGGGCCGATCACGTTCCAGCACTCCTTCGTCCGGGCGCTGATCGGCTTCGTCGAGATCTACGTCTTCACCGGGGTGCCGGCGTTCTTCTCGGCGCTGATGAGCTCGCGCGGCAAGCGGCTCGGCGACTACGCGGCCGGGACGTACGTCGTCCGCGACCGGGTCCGGCTCCGGCTGGCCCCGCCGACCCTGATGCCTCCGCCGCTGGCGGCGTGGGCCCGGGCGGCCGACATGACGAGCCTGCCGACCGGGCTGGCGCTGGCGGTGCGCCAGTTCCTCGGCCGGCTGCCCGCGCTCGACCCGCACTCGCGCGCCTCGATCGGCATCCGGCTCGCCGACCAGGTCAGCGAGTACGTCGCACCCGCCCCGCCGCCCGGCACGCCGCCCGAGGCCTACCTCGCCGCGGTGATCGCCTCCCGGCGCGAGCGCGACCAGACCCGGCTGCGGCGCGAGGCCGAGCTGCGCCGCCGGCTCACCTCGCGCCGGTGACCGCACTCCGTGCACCGGGCGACGTGCTCGTCCACCTGCGCCGCGCCCGCGACCACGCCGACCGGCACTACAGCGAGCCGCTCGACCTGGCCGCGCTCGCCGACGTCGCGGGGATGAGCAAGTACCACTTCCAGCGGCTCTTCACCGCGACCTACGGACTCTCCCCGGCCGCCCACCTCTCCCTGCGCCGCGTCGAGCGCGCCCAGGACCTGCTCCGCGCGACCAACCTGACCGTCACCGAGGTCTGCCACGCGGTGGGCTTCTCGAGCCTCGGCTCGTTCAGCAGCCGGTTCCGCCAGCTCGTGGGCGAGTCGCCGAGCGAGTTCCAGAGGCGGTACGCCGCCGACGGAGCGCCCCGGATCCCCGGCTGCTTCATCTTCATGTGGGGGCTCGCCGAGAGGTCCGCAAGCCAGGAGAAGCACGCGGACCAAGCGGCGTCCTAGCGTCGTCACATGATCACCAACATCGCGATCGCGTCGGTCTTCGTGAAGGACATCGACGCGTCCAAGGCCTTCTACACCGACGTCCTCGGCTTCGACGAGAACAGCGACGTGACCCTCGGCGACGGCTACCGCTGGTGCACCGTCAGCCATCCGAGCCAGCCCGAGCTCCAGGTCCACCTCACCGTCCCGGGACCGCCGCACACGCCCGACATGATCGCGGCCATGAACCGCGCGCTCGACGAGGGCAACATGCACGGGCTCGGCATGGCCGTCGACGACTGCCACAAGACCTACGAGGAGCTGAGGGCCAAGGGGGTCGAGTTCCTGCAGGAGCCGTCGGACCGGCCGTACGGCGTCGAGGCGGTCTGCCGCGACAACTCCGGCAACTGGATGGTGCTGGTGGAGCAGAAGGCGTACGCCGGCCAGGACTTCCCGCACAGCTAGACGCGGCGCCTTGCCCACGATCCGGCAGCATGTGGGCATGACCGACCCCGATGACTTGTGGGACTTCGACGACCCGGCCGGTTCCGAGCAGCGGTTCCGCGCCGCGGCCCAGACCGCCGAGGGTGTCGACCGGCTGGTGCTGCTGACCCAGGTGGCGCGGGCGCTGGGCCTGCAGGAGCGGTACGACGAGGGGCACGCCGTCCTCGACGACCTGGCGGTCGGCAGTCCCGAGGTCGCGACCAGGGCCGAGCTCGAGCGCGGCCGGCTGCTGCGCTCGGCCGGTGACCCGGACGCGGCCCGTCCGCACTTCGAGGCAGCGGCCAGCACTGCCCGCGAGGCCGGGCTGGAGGCCCTGCACGTGGACGCGCTGCACATGTTCGCCCTGGTCGCGCCGGCCGAGGACCAGCAGCGGCTCACCGAGGAGGCGCTGGCCGTGGCCCGCGGCTCCGCCGACGCGTCGGCCCGCAACTGGGACGCCAGCCTGCTCAACAACCTCGGCATGACCCACGCGGACGCCGGCGACTGGCCGGCGGCGCTGGCGGCGTTCGAGGAGGCCCTGGTGGCGCGCGAGCGGATCGGTGACGCCGGCCGCACCCGGGTGGCGCGGTGGATGGTCGGCTGGGCGCTGCGCAACCTCGGCCGCACCGACGAGGCGCTCGCCGTGCAGACCGCGCTCAAGGCGGAGCTGGACGCGATCGGCGAGGAGGACCCGTACGTCGACGAGGAGCTGGCGCTCCTGGACGGGTGACTGCTCACCGCTCGCGGCGTACCGTCCAACCATGGCCATGGCCCTGGTGCTCGTGCTGACGCTGCTGGGCATCGTCGCGCTGTCCGCACTGGCCTACGGCTTCGGCGCACTGCTCGGCGACCGCGGCGAGGGGCTGCGCGAGCGGATCCGGGCGCGGCTGGGGCTCGCCCGCCCGCCCGAGCCCGACGGACGGCCGATCGAGGCGATCGTCGCCGACCTGCACCGGCTGGGCCGGAGGTTCCACACCCTCGACCCCCGCACGTCGTTCGCCAAGGTCGAGGCGGTGCGCTACGCGTACGACCGGACCCTGGCCGAGTGCTGCACCGCGCTCGGGATCACCCACCTGCTCGCCGTGCTGCCGGCCGGCTCGGAGCTCGACGTCGAGCGCGAGCGGGTGGAGGAGCAGCTCGCCGGGTGCGGCGTGCGGTTCCCCCACGCCGCCTGACTCCTCGGCGGATCGAACGGCTCAGACCCGGCGGTAGGCCAGGTCGGTGATCGTCCGTCCCGCCTCGACGCCCTTGCGCTCGAACCTGGTGACCGGCCGCTCCTCCCACCGCGGCACCGGACCGCCCTCGAGCCCCGGCTCGGCGTCGAGCACGTCGCGCATCTGCTCGGCGTAGTCCGCCCAGTCGGTCGCCAGCCGCCAGGCGGCGCCCGGAGCCAGCCGGCTGACCGCGAGCCGGGCGAACGCCGGATCGACCAGGCGCCGCTTGCGGTGCCGGGTCTTGGGCCACGGGTCCGGGAAGAACGTCCACAGCTCGGCCAGTCCTCCTGGGGCGACGAGGTGCTCGAGCGACCAGACCGCGTCGACACCGATCAGGCGCACGTTGTGGGCGCCGACGTCGGCCAGCTTCCACAGCGTGTCCGCCACCCCGGGCCGCCAGACCTCGAAGGCCAGCACGTCGTACGCCGGCCGGCCGGCGGCCAGCGCCGCCGTGGCCTCGCCGACGCCCGAGCCGATCTCCACGATCAGCGGCGCCTCCCGGCCGAACCACCGCGCGAGCGAGAACCCCGGCTCGTCGACGGCCGCGTCCGGGATCACCCACTTCTCGTGGTGTGCCGCCCACGCGGCGGCCTGGTTCGGAGTGAAGCGGTTGCCGCGGCGGGAGTAGCTGAGCACCTCCCGCATCCGGCGGCCGTCCTGGGTCAGCTTGTGGTGCGGGCGGGCGGGGGTGACTCGCTCGTCCATCCCCCTAGTGTCCCGTCAGCGCGTCGAGTGCCTGACCGAAGACCTCGGTGTGCCGGTCCACGTCGGCCTCGGTGTGCGCCGGGCAGAACAGCGCCATGTTGTGGAACGGCGTCAGCAGCACCCCGCGGTTGAGGCACCACAGGTGCAGGAACCCCTCGAGCTCCTCGTCCACGGCGGCCGCCGCGGCGGCGCCGTCGGGCGGTGGCGGACAGAACCAGTACTCCGCGCGGCAGCCCAGCCGCTGCACGTGCCAGGGCAGGCCGTGCGCCTCGATCGCCCCGGCTACGCCCGCGGTGAACCGCTCGGCCAGGGGCACGGCGACCGCGAAGTCCTCGTCGCGCAGCGCCGTCGAGAGCGTGGCCCGGATCGCGCCCAGCGCGAGCGCACTGCCGGTGAGCGTGCCGCCCACGCCGGCGACGTCGATCTCGTGGCCCAGCATCGGCCCGGAGAGCTGCCCGGCGACCTCGGCCGTCATGCCGTACGCCGCGCAGGGGATGCCGCCGCCGATCGCCTTGCCGACCACGAGCAGGTCCGGCTCCAGTCCCCACGCCGACGTGCAGCCACCGGGGCCGGCGCACATCGTGTGCGTCTCGTCGATCACCAGCAGCACGCCGTGCCGGCGGGTGATCTCGCGGACCGCCGCCGAGTAGCCGTCGGAGGGCAGCACGATGCCGATGTTCGTCAGCGCCGGTTCCATGAGCAGGCACGCGACGTCGCCCTGGGCCAGCCGCTCGTCCAGCGCCTCGAGGTCGTTGAACGGGACCACCGCCGTGGTGGTGGCGACGTCGGCCTGCGGACCGAGGGCGCCGGGGCGCGGCACGACGGCTCCGGTGTCGTCGAGCACGGCGAGGGCCTCGTCGACGGTGCCGTGGTAGCACCAGTCCATCACCGCGACCCGGGGCCGGCCGGTGAGATGCCGGGCGAAGCGGAGCACGAACCGGTTCGCGTCGGTCGCGGAGATCGCCAGCTGCCAGAACGGCAGCCCGAACCGGCGGCCCAGCTCGGCGCCCACCCAGGCCGCATCCGCCGACGGCAGCATCGCGGTCGCCCCGGAGGCCACCCGGGTGGCCACCGCCTCGGTCACCGCCGGCAGCGCGTGGCCGGTCATCGCCCCGGTGTCTCCCAGGCACAGGTCGACGTACTCCAGCCCGTCGACGTCGACGAGCCGACCGCCCTGCGCCGAGTCGACCGAGATCGGGAACGCCCCGGGCCACCGCGTCATCCACGGCATCGGGACACCGGCCAGCAGGCTGCCGCGCTGCTCCTCGGCGAGCGCGGCCGAGCGCGGGTGCTGGGTGACGAACCGGGCCTCTTCGTCCTCGCGGAGGCTGGCCAGCCGGGCACGGTCGATCACGTCGGCAGCCTAGAGCGCGCGGGTCCCGGCGGTGGCAGGATGTCGCCGTGACGCAGCCGCCGCCACCCAGCCAGCCGCCGTACGGCAGCTATCCGCCGAACCAGTACGGCCCCCCGCCCTACGGGTTCGGCGCGCCGGAGCACCCGCAGGCGACCACGGTGCTGATTCTCGGGATCCTCGGGCTGGTGCTCTGCCAGCTGATCTCGCCGTTCGCGTGGATCATGGGCAACCGCGTGGTCGCCGAGATCGACGCCAGCAACGGCCAGGTCGGTGGCCGTTCCCAGGCCAACGCCGGCCGGATCTGCGGGATCGTCGGCACCTTCCTCCTGGGCGCGGCGCTGCTGATCTCGGTAGCGGCCGTCGTCATCCTCCTCATCGCCGCAGCCCAGGAATAGCGCGCAGCCAGGACCGTGGGCGGTAGCGTTCCGGCGCCTCGAGAACGACGTCGAGTCGCGCGCGCACCTCGTCCAGCGCCGGACGAGCCGACGGGTCGGGCTGGAGACAGCCGGCCAGGAGCGGACGCAGCGGCGCGGGCACCCGGGTGAGGTCCGGTGACCGACCCGGTGCCGCGCCGGTCACGCATTCGACCAGGGTGGCGGCCAGCCCCCAGACGTCGGTGGCCGGCGAGATGCTGCCGCCGGCGTCCTGCTCGGGCGCGGCGTACCCGTCGGTGCCCATCCCGCGCTCGATCCGGCCGGGGCGGGTGGCCAGGCCCAGGTCGATGAGGACCGCACGACCCTCCTGGACGACGACGTTGTCCGGCTTCACGTCGAGGTGCACCCAGCCCTGCCGGTGCAGGTAGCCGAGCACGGAGACCAGCTGGCGGCCCAGCAGCGCGGTGTCCGCGACGCCGAGCCGACGGTCGTCGATGAGCGCCGTGAGGGTGGCGCCCGGCAGCGTCTCCAGCACGAGGGCGGGCCGCGGCGCGGTGACGACCTCGTAGCCGCGCGCCAGGTGCGGGTGCGCGAGCGTCGTGAGCAGCGCGCCCTCGGTGAGCACGCCCTCGCGGACGCGCTGGTCGCCGAGCCGGTCCGGGCGCACCACCTTGACCACCGCGCGGCAGTCCCGCTCGAGACTGGTCACGTCGTAGGTGTCCACGCGGCCGCCCCGGGCCAGGAGCGACTCGACGCGGTAGCCGGGGAGCACCTCGTCGCCGACGGGTACGACGACGGGCTCCGCCGTCGTCGGCATCATCGGCCCGCTCCGACCCGCACCGGTTGCGTGTCGACGCCGGAGTCCTCGAGCGTGATCACCCGGTCGACGTACTCGAGGGCGACCGGGTCGTGGGTGGCCACCACGACCGTGCGGCCGTCACGGTGCCGGGCCACCGCCTCCAGCAGCCGCCGGGAGGTGGCGGCGTCCAGGCCGGTGGTCGGCTCGTCGAGGAAGAGCACCGGGGCGTCCCGGAGCAGCGCCCGCGCCACCGCGATCCGCTGCCGCTGGCCGCCACTGAGGCTGCGGCCCCGCTGGCCGACCCGGGTGTCGTAGCCGTCCGGAAGCAGGCGGACGAAACCGTCGGCGTCGGCCCGACGAGCCGCCGCCTCGACCTCCGCGCGACCGGCCTCGGGCCGGCCGAACCCGATGTTCTCCGCGATCGTCGCGTCCATCAGCGCTGTCTCCTGCGGCACCAGCGTGACCGCCTCACGCACCGACCGGATGGTCAGGTCGCGGAGGTCCTGGCCGTCGATGCGGACGGCTCCGTCGGCGGTCTCGACGTGCCGCGTGAGCAGGCGGGCGACGGTGGACTTGCCGGCCCCACTCGCGCCGACCAGGCCGACCATCTCGCCTGCCTCGACGCGGAACGACGCGCCGTGCAGCGCGTCCCGCGCCGCACCTGGGTAGCGGACCCGGACGCCGGCCAGCTCGACGGCACCGCGGACGTTGACGAGATCGCGAGCGCCCGGCGCGTCCTGGGGCAGGGGCTCGTCGAGCAGCTCGACCATCCGCTCGACGCCAGCGGTGGCGGAGTAGAGCGCCGGGAGCAGGTTGCCGAGCGACCGGAGCGGCGAGTAGCACTGCACGAGCAGGGCGAGGAACGCCATCAGCCCGCCGAGGGTGAGCCGGTCGGTGGCCAGTGCCCACGTGCCGAGCGCGATCACGGCCAGGGTGCCGACCAGCTCGGCCAGGTCGGCCAGCGGCAGGAACGCCGCCCGGATCCGGGACCCGACCAGCTCGGCGGAGGCGATCGCGAGGTTCTGGCGGTGGTAGTCCGCGACGGCGTCCGCCTCGCGGTTGTAGGTCTGGACGAGGGCCGCGTTCGACAGCCGCTCCTCGGTGACCGCGCTGAGCGACCCGGCCCGGCGCCGGCGCTCGCGGGAGACGTCCTTGACCAGGCGGGAGAAGTGGGTGGCGACCCACCACAGCAGCGGCGCGGCGATCATCGAGACCAGCGCCAGCTGCCACTGCAGCCAGAACAGCGCGCCGGCGTAGATCGCCAGCCGCAGCACCGCGCCGGTCCCGCTCGCGAACTGGCCGATCATGAACGACTCGACGGCGGCGGTGTCCGAGGTGAGCCGCGACATCGTGTCCCCGAGCCGGTTGCGGTCGTGCACGTGGCTCGGGTGGGCGAGCACGTGGCCGAACACCTTGGTGCGCAGCCCGACGAGAAACTTCTGCGAGATCCAGGTGGACAGGTAGTCGTCGACGCCGGAGATCACTGCGCTGAGCAGGTTCAGCCCGACGTACATCGCCGCGATCCAGACCAGCGGGCCGAGGGTGGCCGGGACGAGCACGTCGTCCACCAGCTTCTGGAACAGCACCACCTCGAGCACCGCGATGAGCGGGGCGGCCGCCAGCAGCGCGACCAGGAGCAGCAGCCACCAGCGCAACGGGCGCAGATCCGGCCAGAACCGGCGGACCACCTGCCGGATGGTCATCGCCGGCGCCGCACCGACGAACGGCGCGGCGTCCGGCGTCGGCCGGAGCAGCGCCATCAGCTGCTGGAACCGCCGGCGAGGGCGGGCCGCCGGGCCCGCCCTCTCGGCGTCCTTCACCGTGCCGATCTCCCGATCCCGTCAGCCGTGGGTGCGGGTGTGCGTGCCGGTGTGCGTGCCCGTGCGGGTGTGCGTCCCGGTGCGGGTGTGCGAGCGGCCGTGGCGACCGCCGTGACCCCGGCGACCGGTCACGCGAGCCGGCTTGAGCGCCTTGAGGAGATGTGAGCGAGCCATGATGTGTTCCTCCCTTTCGAGGTGTCGGTTTTCCCTGACACCACGAACAGTGCCTGCGCACCGTGAGGTCACCGTGAGGCAGCCGTGAGAGCACTCTCATTGAAGGTTGTACCAACGGGTGAGGCGGCCCCGCGCCGGTCGGAAATGCAAGAACCCCCGCCAGCCTCACGGCTGACGGGGGTTCCCGATGACTCGGTGAGCCGGGGTCAGATCACTTCGTGA
>CAVTHU010000038.1:0-11244 GCA_963734355.1 uncultured Actinomycetota bacterium | reverse complement strand
TCGGACACTCTCACGGGCCGCGGGCATGGTGACCAACGCCAAGAGCGACTTCGACCGGCTCTCCCGGACGATGTCGGACACGATCGTCAGCTACCAGGGCAAGTGGCAGGGCCAGGGCGGCAAGGCCTTCTTCGGTCTGCACCAGGCCTGGACCGAGAAGCAGGACAGGATCGTCCGCGCGCTGACCGACTTCGAGGCCGCGCTGACCTCGACCGAGCGCGACAACATCAACACCGACCAGACGCAGTCGGACAACATGAACAAGAACCACAGCCGCCTCGACGGCGTGAAGCAGTACTGACCCGGACGACCTGGACGAAGGAGAGAGAACTATGACCGGCAACGGCTTCGACGGCCTCGTCGTCAACCACGGTGGGCTCCAGGAGGTCACGGACCACCTCTACAAGATGGTCAAGGACATCGACGACCGCATGAACACCCTCGAGCGCGACCTGGCCCCGCTGCAGAGCGAGTGGTCCGGTAACGCGCAGACGGCCTACGTCGACGCGAAGCGCAAGTGGGACACCGCGATCGGCGAGATGATGCAGCTGCTCAACGACACCGGCACGACGGTCGGCCAGTCCAACACGGACTACCACTCGGCCGACATGCGCGGCGCGAACTCGTTCCAGATCGGCTGAGCTCGCAGCACCCGCAGGCCCGAAGGCACACCAGGAGGACCGGCGCCCGGCGCCGGTCCTCCTGCCTTGTCCACAAGGCTCTCTGGGTACCTCCGTAGAGTCCCGTTCGGTCACCACTCGGGAGGTCACACATGACTCAGGCACCGGTCAGCACGTCCGGGCTGGTGCGCGTCAGCGTCTCCTCCGGCACCCGCCGGGTCGACCTGGTGCTGCCCGGCTCGGTGCCGCTGGCCGAGCTCGTGCCCGAGCTGGCGCGCAGCGTCGGCCTGCTCGACGCCGCCACGGTCTACGGCGGCTACCGGGTCGTCACCCGCGAGGGCCGTGAGCTCGCGCCGGAGGCCGGACTGATCCCCCAGGGCATCGAGGACGGCGGGCTGCTCACCGTCACGGCGGGGGTCGACGAGGCGCCGCCGCGGATCTACGACGACGTCGTCGAGGCGATGACCGACGTGGTCGAGCGCGACCTGCAGCCGTGGGCGCCGGCGTCCGGTCGCCGTACCGCCCTCGTGGCGGCGGGACTGCTGATGACGCTGGGTGCGGTCGCGCTGCTGATCCAGTACACCTCCCTGCTCGCGGGGGTCGCCGCCCTCGTCGTCGCCGTGGCGCTGGTCGCGGGCGCGATCGTCCTCTCGCGCGCCCAGCACGAGTCCGAGGCCGCGGTGGTCGTGGCGTGGATGGGCTGCGCCTACGCGGCCCTGGCGGGGCTGATGCTGGTGCTCCGCCAGGACAGCGACTTCTTCGGCCTCCCGGTCGCCGCCGCCGGCGGCGGCGCGCTGGTCGCCGGACTGATCTGCGTGGTCGGCCTCGGTGAGGGGCGCACGCTGGCGCTGCCACCGGTCGTGGTCGGTGCGATCTTCCTGGCCACCGGGCTCCTGACGCGGGGCGGCTCGTTCGACCCCGCGGTGGTGCTGACCACGGCGCTGGCGGTCGTCGTGCTCGCCGGCTCGGTCTTCCCGTGGCTGGCGCTCGGCGTCACCGGCACCCGGGTCGACCAGCTGTTCGCGCCGGCCGACATCACGGCCGACCCCGACGAGATCGACCCGGTGCGGGTCGGCGCGGACGCGCGGGTGGCGCACCAGATCCTGGTCGCGACCTCGGCGACGGTCGGGCTGCTGCTGGTCCTCGTCGCGCCGCTGTCGGTGAGCCTGGGACTGTCCGGCACGCTGCTCGCGGTCGTCTCCTGCCTGATCGTGATGCTGCGGACCCGCCAGTACCGCACCGGCCAGGAGGTCCTGGTCGGGCTCGGCTCCGGCATCCTCGGCCTGGTCTCGATCGCGGTGTCGCTGCTCTGGATGCACCCCGACTGGCGCCCCACCGTCGCGGTGACCCTGGCCGCGACCGGCGCCGTCCTGCTTGCGGTCTCGCTCGTCCCCAGCGCCCCGTCGCTGCGCCGAGGGCGGCTCGGCGACCTGGCCGAGACGGTCTGCCTCCTCGCCCTGCTGCCGCTGGTGGTGCTGGCCACCGGCATCTACTCCGCGATCCGCAACTGATGGCGACCAAGAAGGACCTCGTCGAGGCCTACTCGTTCTCCCGCCGGAGGCTCATCACGGCGTTCCTCTCGGGCGCTCCCGGCGGTCGCGAGGTCGAGCCGTCGCGGCCCGGGCGGACCGTCGTCGGCGGTCTCGCACTCGCCGTCCTGCTGGTCGCCGGAGCGGCGATCGCGTCGGTGCTCGCCTCGCGCACCCCCGAGGACTGGAACCAGGTCGGGCTCGTGGTGACCCGCGGCGACCAGCCCGCGACGTACGTCATCCTCGAGGAGCACGACCCGCCCGAGCTGATCCCGGTCATCAACATCACCTCGGCCCAGCTGATCCTGGGCGCCGACGTGAAGGCGACCTCCGTCGACCAGGAGGTCGTCGACGAGCAGACGCCGGGCCTCCCGATCGGCATTCTGGGTGCGCCGCAGACGCTGCCTCGACCCAAGCAGTTCATCGAGACCGGCTGGACGGCCTGCACCGACGACGGCGTCGGGATCGCCGTCGATGTGTCGAACGACGAGCGGGTCGACCGCACGACGAGTGCGGCCATCGTGGTGGAGAGCGCGGGCGGCCACTGGCTGATCGCGACCTCGGGCAGCAGCGAGGGCAAGCAGCAGCGCGCCTACCGCTACCCGATCGCCGAGAGCGAGGGCGACAACCTGCTCGTCGACTACGGCCTCGGTCAGAAGGTGGAGGCGATCAGCGTGCCGCCGGAGTGGCTGGGGTTGTTCCCCGAGGGCGGTGAGATCGGGCCGGCCGGGTTCGACCTGCCGCACCTGGGCCGGAAGGCCGACCCGTCCCCGGTCCCGGGGGCTCGGGTGGGCGACTACGTCGTCGACGGCAGCCGGGCGGCGATGGTCATCGACGGCGGCTGGCAGCCGCTGGACCCGTTCGCGCTGGCGGTGCTGGAGAACTCGTCGTTCAAGAACGGCCCGAACCTGCTCCCGGACGGGGAGCTGCCCGCGTCGTACGCCGAGACGACCTACACCGGGGCGCACTGGCCGGACACGAAGCTGGGGCCCCTGAACTCCGCGCCGTGCGCGCAGCTGGACGTCGCGGCCGGTCAGGTCCCGCGCGTGTGGCTGGCGGGCTCGCCCACCGGGGACGCCGAGTCGCCAGAGCTCGGCGCGAAGGGCGCGATTCCTGACGACGAGCGCAACGTCACGCTCGACCGCGGCCACGGCGCCTTCGTGCAGGTCGGCACCTGGGACGAGGCGCAGAGCGACTCGATGATGGTGATCGACCCGCTCGGCCGGGCGTACACGTTGTCCGGGGGACCCGTGACGCTCGACAAGCTGGGCTACGACCCGGCCGAGGCGCCGCTCGTGCCGGACGAGTGGACCGGGCTCTTCGACGAGGGAGTGGATCTGTCGACGAGTGCCGCGCTGTGCCCACCGGCCAACCAGCCGGGGGAGCCGCAGTCGTCGAAGGACTGCCGGGCGCTGCCGTCGTGAGGCTCTCTCTCGCCTACGCCGCGGTGCTGGCAGCGTCCCTGGTGATCTGTCCGGCCGCCTCGGCCTCGGCAGATGAAGGCGTGGAGGCCGACTGCCAGGCGATCCCGGCCCAGGACGCCACCCACTACGCCACCAGCCAGCCGAGCCTCCCGCTCCAGGAGATGGGGGTCGACGACGCGCTGGCCCGGCTGAAGAAGGAGCACGTGCAGGCGGGCGCGGGGGTCACCGTGGCGGTGATCGACTCCGGTGTCGCGAGCAACGTGCCGATCACGATCGCCGGGACGCCGGTGGAGACCGGCAACAAGTCCGCCGAGCCGGTCGACTACCACGGCACCGCGGTGGCCGGACTGATCGCGGGCCATCCGAGGCCGGACGGAGGCGGTCCGGTCGGCATCGCGCCGGGGGCGCAGATCTACGACGTGCAGGTCTACGACGAGGCGGACGCCTCGACGCGCCCCGGACAGCACCCAGTCGCCGATGACCGTCGAGAACCTGCGCCTGGGGCTCGACGCCGTGATCGCCAGCGGCCCCGACGTTGGGCATCCGGATCGTCAACATGTCGCTGGCCATCCCCGACGACGCCGAGCTCCGCGCCAAGGTCGCCCAGCTCTGGGACCTGGGGGTGGTCGTGGTCGCGCCCACCGGCAACCGCTCCACCGAGCTGCCCGACGACATGCCGAGCACCTTCGAGGCGCACCAGTCCGGTGAGGACGCGGCGCCGTACATCCACCCGGCCGACTACGACGACGTGCTCGGCGTGAACGCCACGCCGGCCGGCTCGAGCAACCTGGACCCGACCAACTGGGTGATGGAGAACTCGATGACTGACGTCTCCGCGCCGACCGCGGGCGCGGTGTCGTACTCGCTCCGTGGGGAGTCGTGCCTGCTCACCGACCCCGCCACGTCGTACGCCGCCGCCGAGGTGTCGGGCGTGCTGGCGCTGCTGCAGTCGGCGTACGACGAGTCGATCGCGGCCTCGGTGCGCCGGCTGCTGACCACCGCCAACGGCCGTCCGGACATCCCCAACACCCTGGTGGGCGCCGGTGAGGTGCAGGCGATGGACGCGCTGACCCGGCCCATGGAGATCGACGACGACTCCGGCGCCGACCTCGGCGCGGGAAGCGTCCAGCACGAGCCGCAGCTCCTCTCGGTGCCCGAGGAGCCGGACGACGTGCTCGCCTCGACCCGCGAGAACGCCGTCTGGTGGGGCGTGATCGGCGGGGGTGTGCTGCTGCTCGCCGTGCTCCTGCGACCGGTGCTGGCCCGGCGACGGCGTACTGTCTCGCGTTGATGGCTCGCCCGGCCGACATGGCCGTTCCGGTCGGCGCCCGCTCGGTGTTCACCGACGGCGCCTGCTCCGGCAACCCCGGCCCCGGTGGCTGGGCCTGGGCACTCTCGACGACGGAGTTCGCCTCGGGTCACGAGTCGCCCTCGACCAACCAGCGCATGGAGATCCGCGCGGCGCTCGAAGCCGTCCGGTCCTTGTCGGGTCCGCTGCTGGTCGTCTCCGACTCGACGTACGTCGTCAACTGCTTCCGGGACCGCTGGTACGCCGGCTGGATGGCCCGCGGCTGGACCACCTCCGCGAAGAAGCCGGTCGCCAACCGCGATCTGTGGGAGCCGCTCGTCACCCTGGTCGCCGAGCGCGGTGACGTGGCCTTCCAGTGGGTCAAGGGGCACTCCGGCCACGAGATGAACGACTTCGTGGACGGGCTGGCGGTCGAGGCCAGTCGTCAGGCCGGCACCAGCGCCGCCGCCCCGAACGAGACCGAGAACCGCTCGCACCAGATCGACACGCTCTGGTAGTCGGCCAGGTCGACCTGGCGCGGCAGCTCGTAGACGAGGTTGCCCTTGTTGCCGCGGAGCTCCCCGAGGTCGACGTACCGGCCGTCGTCGAAGACCCGCCAGCCGTCCTCGCTGACCTCGGCGTCGGTGAGCCAGACGTGCAGGTCGGGTCCGTCGGAGGTGTCGAGGTCCTCGATCGCCAGCAGTCGGCTCCCGTCGGGCTGGCTGACGACCCGGACCCGCCCGCTGGTCCCGTGCTCGTGGGTGACGAACCGGCCGCGCAGCAGGTCGACCGGGCCGCTCGGCGCCGACGCTCCCGTTGACCCACCCGGCGTCGTCGGGCCGGTGGTCGGCTGGTCCGCCGGCGCCGCCACCGGCAGCCGCTCGTCCACCTCGCGGGTGGTGAACAGCCGCCACGGCTCGAACCAGTAGCCGCCGGCCACGAGCACCACGACGACGAGTCCGCCGAGCCACCACCTGAGCCTCATGACGTCCAGTCGCACGAGCACCCACGAACGTGACAGTGAAGGCCGAACCAGTTGCTCCCGCGAAGGGTGGCCGAGCCGGGCAACCTTGCGGATGGCCCAGCGTGTCCCTATCCATGACGTAGCAGTTGTGGGCAGGAGCCACCATGAGCTCGACCGAGAGCCTTGCCGCGGGACGCGGGATCACCGAGGCGGCCGCGCACGCGGACTTCGACACGTTCGTCGCCGCGGCCTCGCGGAGGCTGCTCGCCACGGCGTACCTCCTCACCGGTGACCACGGCCGGGCCGAGGACCTGCTCCAGACAGCGCTCGCGAAGACGTGGCTGGCCTGGTCGCGCGTCGAGACGCCCGAGCCGTACGTGCGCCGGACCATGGTCAACACCTACGCCTCCTGGTGGCGGCGCCGGTGGCGCGACGAGCGGCCGACCGACGACCTGCCTGACCAGGCCCACGTCGAGGAGGGCGCGGACCAGCACGACGTGTGGGTGGCCCTGCGGCGACTGCCGCGCGGACAGCGGGCGGTCCTGGTCCTCCGCTTCTACGAGGACCTGACGGAGGTCGAGACCGCGCAGGTGCTCGGCTGCTCGGTCGGGACGGTGAAGAGTCAGTCCGCCAAGGGCCTGGCAAAGCTGCGGCGCGACCCGGGACTGGAGGGGCGATGACGATCGAGGAGCTGGTGCAGGACACCTTCCACACCCGGGCGGAGCTGGTGACCGACGGACCGGTGCCGGCCCGGAGCTCGGCGGCCCGGGCGCGGGCGCGCGCCATCCGCAGCCGCCGCAGGACGTCGGTGGCCGCGCTCGCGGCGGTGGCACTGGTCGGCGCCGTGGCGATGGTGCGAGTGTCGTCGCAGGACCGGGCGGACGGCCCGGAGCCGGCCGACCTGTCCGACCGGGTCGTCTCGGTCCGTGAGTCGTACGCCGGCCGCTCGCTCATCAGCTCCGCCGAGACGAACAAGGACCTCCTGAAGCTGCGGGCCGGGAGCCCGCGCGGCACGGAGTGGCTGGTCGCGTGCCGGCACCCGGGGCCGGTCTACGTGCGCGTGTCCGTCGACGGGGCGGAGCAGCCCTCGTCGCTCTGCAGCTACCGCGCCGGGCTCGGCGACACCGGACGGTTCACCGTGCCCCCCGCCGAGGCGGGGTTCGAGAGCGAGGTGTGGCTCTGGGTCACCGACGAGGAGGGCGCTCCCCTGGCCGACGAGGGGGTGCTGGCCGTCGCGGCGTACGCGCTGCCGGAGCCGTACGCCTCCATAGCGGGGTACGACGTCTATCCGCGGGAGGAGAACTTCGGGACGGAGTGGTCGGTCCTGGACACGGCCGAGTCGCAGCCCGGCGATCGGTCGGTCACGCTCGAGGTGCCTGCGCACGACACCGGGACCATGCTCGAGCTGGTGTCGTCCGGCACCGGCGACGCCACCGTCAGGCTCGTCGTGGACGGAGAGACGGTCGACACCGTCCCCGCCACGTACGTCCTGGGCGGACGGTCGATGGGGGACATGCTCACCGGTGGCGCGCCGCACCGCGTCACCCTGTTCGTCCCCGAGGACGACCTCCCGGTGGACGCCCGGCTCGGGATCGTCGTCCGCGAGCGAGCTCCACCTTCTCCATAAGTCGAGTAATTGAGTAGACTTTGCGGCATGTCCCTCACCACGCGCTACGGCGGCGAAGCCCTGTCCCTCGACGTCCGCAGCGAGGTGCTCGACCTGCAGCTCGCGCACCGGTCGGTGCGGAAGTTCGCGCCGGGCGACGTGAGCGACGACCAGCTGCGGGCCATGGTCGCGGCCGCCCAGTCGGCGCCGACTTCGTCGAACCTGCAGCCCTGGAGCGTGGTGGCCGTCCGCGACCCGGAGCGCAAGGCGCGGCTGGCCGCCCTGGCCGCCGGCCAGCGGTTCGTCGTCGAGGCGCCCCTCCTGCTGGTGTGGGTGGCCGACCTGGGCCGGGCCCGCCGGTTGGCGTCGCGCTCGGGTGTCTCCGTCGACGCGGCGGACTACCTGGAGACCACGATCATCGGGTTCGTCGACACGGCGTTGGCGGCTCAGAACGCCGTCCTGGCCGCCGAGTCCCTCGGCCTCGGCACCGTCTTCGTCGGTGCGATGCGCAACCACCCCGAGGAGGTGGCCGCCGAGCTCGGCCTGCCGCCGCACGCGGTGGCCACGTTCGGCCTCGCCGTCGGTGTCCCGGACCCGACCGAGAACGCCGGCATCAAGCCGCGGCTCCCGCAGGACGCCGTCCTGCACCGCGAGCGGTACGACGCCGAGGCCGCCGACGCCCACATCCCGGGCTACGACACCCGCCTCGCGGCGTACAACCAGCGGCACGGGCTGCCGGACGGCGGCTGGAGCGGCCGGGTGCTCAAGCGGCTGGCCGGCCCGGAGTCGATGGCGGGCCGGCACCGGCTCCGCGAGGCGCTCGACGGGCTGGGGCTGCCGTCGCGCTGACCTCGCCGCCGATTCGTCTGAGCTGCGCCTGCGTGTCCTGCCGGCGAGCCCGCAGACGAATCGCGAGGATTGCGTGGCGGAGGATGCGGGATTCGAACCCGCGAGGGCTGTTAACCCAACCCGCTTTCCAAGCGAGCGCCATAGGCCACTAGGCGAATCCTCCGCCGAGGAGAGTACCGGCCGCTCGCGGAGGCCTCCCAATCGTCTCCGCCACGTTGGAGCGTCACCGAGGGCTCACCTACACTCGTCGCAACCCCCCGTGTGGCGGCACCTAGCTCAACTCCCCCAGGGCCGGAAGGCAGCAAGGGTCGGCAAGCTCTGCCGGGTACGCGGGGGGCCTCTTCATGTCCCGGTTCATGTCCTGCCGGGCAGGATCGAGGAGTGAACCCCGCCGAGATCCCACCGGACGCCTTCGACGAGCTGGTGCGCAACGCTCTCGACCAGCTCCCCGACGAAGCGGCCGCGCTCGTCGCCCACATCGCGGTGGTCGTGCGCGAACAGCCGGAGCCGGAGGACGTGACGCCGGGGCAGCTCCTGCTCGGGACGTTCCGCGGCATCGCCCACACCCGGGCGGGGGGCCGGGTTCCCGGCTCGCTGCCCGACGTCATCACGCTCTACCGGCTGCCGATCCTGCGGGTCTGCCGGAACGAGGACGAGGTGGCCCCACGGGTGCTCAAGGTGCTCGGCCACGAGGTCGGACACGCCCTGGGGCTGAGCGAGGAGCAGCTCCGCGCCTACGGCTGGTACTAGCCTCAGCGGCCGCCTTTCGAGTGTCGATGCCGCCAACTAGGGTTCAGGGCAAATGGAGTCCCCTCTCGCTCTCTATCGCCGCTACCGGCCGGAGACCTTCGCCGAGGTCATCGGACAGGAGCACGTCACGGAGCCGCTGCGCGCCGCGCTGGCCGGCAACCGGGTCAACCACGCCTACCTCTTCAGCGGGCCGCGCGGGTGCGGCAAGACCACGAGCGCCCGGATCCTGGCGCGGGCCCTCAACTGCGAGAAGGCTCCGGTCGCCGACCCGTGCGGTGAGTGCGACAGCTGCCGCGACCTGGCCCGCGGCGGCCCGGGGTCGATCGACGTCATCGAGATCGACGCGGCGTCCCATGGCGGCGTCGACGACGCGCGTGACCTGCGGGAGAAGGCGTTCTTCGCGCCGGTGAAGAGCCGCTACAAGGTCTACATCATCGACGAGGCCCACATGGTCTCGACCCAGGGCTTCAACGCGCTGCTCAAGCTGGTCGAGGAGCCGCCCGAGCACCTGCGCTTCATCTTCGCGACCACGGAGCCCGAGAAGGTCATCCCGACCATCCGCTCGCGCACCCACCACTACCCGTTCCGGCTGATCCCGCCGCGGCTGATGTCCTCCTACCTGTCCGAGCTCTCCGAGAAGGAAGGCGTGGCCGTCGAGCCCGCGGCGCTGCCGCTCGTGGTGCGCGCGGGCGGTGGTTCGGCCCGCGACTCCCTCTCGGTGCTCGACCAGCTGATCGGCGGGGCCGGCCCCGCCGGGGTCACCCACGAGCTCGCGGCGGGGCTGCTGGGCTACACCCCCGACTCGTTGCTCGACGAGGTGGTCGACGCGTTCGCCGCAGGTGACGGAGCGGCCGTCTTCGGCGTCGTCGACAAGGTGATCGAGTCCGGCCAGGACCCGCGCCGGTTCACCGAGGACCTCCTGCGCCGGCTGCGTGACCTCGTCATCGTGGCCGCGGTCCCCGGCGCGACCGCGAGCGGCCTCATCGACGTCTCCGAAGACCAGGGCGAGCGGCTGGTCGCGCAGGCGGCGCGGTTCGGCGCCACCGACCTGAGCCGGGCCGCCGACATCCTGGCCACCGGACTCACCGAGATGCGCGGCGCCACCGCACCGAGGCTGCTGCTCGAGCTGCTCTGCGCCCGCGTGCTGCTGCCCGGAGCCGACCACACCACCCAGGGGATCGCCGCGCGGCTCGACCGGCTCGAGCGGCGGGCCTCGATCACGGGCACGCCCACCGCTGCGGCGCCAGCGCCGGCCCCTGCGCCGGCGGCGGCCCCGGCGCCCGCCCAGGACCGACCCACCCCCGCCATGCCCACCGCCGTCGGCACTCCCGTCCCCGAGCCGGAGCCGGTCGCGGAGGCGCCGGAGCCGGCTGCCGAGCCCACCCCGCCCGCGGCGGCACCGGCGGCTCGCGGCGGGGCCGGCCTCTC
The DNA here is from genome assembly GCA_963734355.1 of uncultured Actinomycetota bacterium. GTDB lineage: Bacteria > Actinomycetota > Actinomycetes > Propionibacteriales > Nocardioidaceae > Nocardioides. The sequence continues at coordinate 786 of CAVTHU010000038.1, read as the reverse complement.
GCTCGTCGACGTACGCCGCCTCTGGCCCGACGTCGTCGAGTCCACCAAGGCCCGCCGCCGGATGGCGTGGATCCACCTGACCCAGAACTGCCAGGTGGTCGGCCTCGACGGCAACGTGCTCACCCTCGGCTTCGCCAACGCCGGCGCCCGCGACAGCTTCGAGTCCAGTGGCTGCTCGGAGGTGGTCCACCAGGCCGCGATCGACGTCGTGGGTGCGGACTGGAAGATCGAGACCATCGTCGACCCGGGGGCCCAGCCCGAGGGTGCGCCGACCGTCACCAGGGCGGCCACCGACGCGCCGCCGACGGCGGCTCCGGAGGCTGGCCCCGACGCCACGGCGAAGCCGGAGACGCCCGACGCACCTCCCACGTGGGCGGCCGACGAGGGCCCGTCGGACCCGGCGCCCGACCCGAGTGCCGCCAAAGCCGCCGCCCGCGAGGCGATCCAGCAGACCCGGGCCAAGGGTGCCGAGGTGCCGCGCCACGACGACCTGGCCGTCGCGGACGCGGAGGTCAGCCGTGACGACCTCGACGAGGACCCCGACAACCTCGGGGGCGAGGACCTGCTCGCCCGCGAGCTGGGAGCGTCCAAGATCGAGGAGATCAAGCACTCATGACCCACTCCCCGGACCAGCACCGAGAGGGACCACGATGATCACCCCACGAAAGTAGCGGGCTCCTCCCGCTTCGCTCCTCCCGCCCACTATTCCGAGGGGAGCCCGAAAAAGCATGACCGAGGGCCAGAACCCCTTCGACGCGCTCGGAGCCGGTGGCTTCGACATGAACG
>CAVTHU010000037.1:0-40206 GCA_963734355.1 uncultured Actinomycetota bacterium | reverse complement strand
CCGAAGCGGTAGGCGTACGTCGCGTCGGCGAACCGGCCGAGCAGCGCCTCGACCCCGGCCACGTGGTGCCCGTGTGCCGGGACGGTGAGCCCGACCTCGACCGACTCGCCCAGCGAGCCGTCCTCCCGCAGCAGCCCCACTGTGAGCGTGCCTTCGAGGGGCTCGGGCCCGTCGTTCGCGACGTGCAGGTCGAGTCCGTTGAGGCCCTCGTCCACGAACCAGACGGCGATCGCCTGCAGCGTCGGCGCGAGGGCCAGGGCGGCCGGCTTCGGCCGGCCCTCGTGGTCGAGCAGCCCCCAGCCGGCGCCTGGGACGACGTCGCGGAGCCAGAGCACGATGCCGCCGCCGCAGCCGGACTCCGGGCGCCGCCACTCCCCGAACACGTCGGCCATCACCTCGCCCGTGACCCGCTGCGCGTCGGCCTCGGTCGCGTCCGCGCCGTACCGCTGGCGCAGGTAGTGCTCCCGCACGTCGGCGAAGTCCCAGTCCGCACCGCTGTCCCGCGGTACGCCGCCGGGCACCACCGGATCGGTGAGGTTGCTGAACGCCAGGCACTCGGCGGCGAACCTCACCTGGCTGTGCCGCGCGTCCGACAGGTCGCGCAGGTAAGCGCCGACGCCGAAGTACTGCGCGATCCCGGTGTCGACGCGGATCACCGGGTCGCCACCGGACGGCGACGAGTCGACCCACACCGCGTCGAGGCCGGACCGCTGCACCAGGGGCTTCAGCAGCGCGGCGAGCTCGGCGGCGTACCCGGTCGACGGGCTGACCCCGAACATCGCCGCCTGCTGCTCGTGCTCGGCCGAGCCGCAGACCACGGCCGTCGACGGGTGCGACCCGAGCCGGATGCACTGGTCCGCGACCTCGACGCTCACGTCCTCGACGAAGTCGGGGTCGGGGAGCGGGTAGTCGAAGGTCGCGAACATCAGGTCCTGCCACACCAGCAGCCCCAGCTCGTCGCAGCGGTCGTGGAAGTCGTCGGACTCGTACGCCGCGATGCCGGGCACGCGGACCATGTTCAGTCCCAGCCCGACCGCCTCGTCGAGCGCAGCCAGGTCGCCCGGCGTCCACACGGCTCCGCGGCAGAACACCCGGACGCCGTTGACCCAGAGGTCCAGGGAGTCCTCGGACCGGTTCTCGATGGTCCGGAACCCGACCCGCCCCACCACCTCGCCGTCGACCGTCACGTCGTGGAGCCGCGGTCGGCCATGGGTGTGCGGCCACCAGAGCTCGACCTCGGGGAACTCGACCCGTTGCCCCCTGACCTCGACCACGCCGGTCGTTCCTTCGAGCCGAGCACTCAGGTTCGTGTCCACCCGCGGTCCGGTGACCAGCGTGACCGGCCGGTACGGCCCCACCACCGGTGGGCCGGGTGAGAAGCCGGGAGCGCGGCCCAGCAGCTGGGTGCGCACCCAGCGCAGTCGGGCATCTTCGACGAGCATGGTCCGCCAGCGCTGCCGTGGCTTCGTGGGCACGGTGTCGAGCAGCTCGGTCAGCGGGTGCACCACGATGCGCACCTCGTGGTCTCCGGCCGCGATCGGCACCTCGTGCCGCTCGAACATGGATTGGCCGGAACGGACCACCTCGCCGTCCACCAGCAGGTCCCAGACCGTGGCGATACCGCCGACCAGCAGCGACCCGCTCTCGGCCGCCGACACGCGGGCAACCCACTCGTGGCGCTGGGAGTCGGCGTCCGGCCCTGGCTCCGGCGTCAGCCGCTCGAACTCCAAGGCCTTCCGCACGGGGTCACCCAACCAGAGAGTCGAGCTCGATGACCGCCGCGGCGTACGCCTCGGCCATCGGGTCGACCACTCCGGTCACGTCGAAGGCGCGCTGCCGGGCCAGCCGGAACAGCAGCATCTTCGAGCCGCCCACGACGTCGTCGAGGCTGGGTGGCGGCCTTCTCGCCCTCCTCGGCGAACAGCCACCGCACGTGCCCGGCCAGCAGCTCCATCGAGGCGCCGACCATGCGCGGGTTGTGGAAGGCGTAGGCGTGGTAGTCCGCGGTCGACCCCTCGAGCAGCGCCGGGCAGGTCGGCCTCGAGCTGCGCGGAGAAGCGGGTGAACGGGTTGTCGGCCGGGCGGCGGGCCAGGTAGTCCGCGAGCAGCTCGCGCGCGACGCCGCGGAGCTCGTCGCCGGTCGGGGCCGGGCCGGCGCCGAGGCGGAGCAGCTCGACGTAGGTCGGGAGGTGGCCGTCGCCGGAGTAGGTCGCGAAGAGCTTGTCGTAGTCCTCGCCGGACAGCTCGTGGTAGCCGGTGTTGTGGAAGTACCGCAGCACCTTGGCGTCCTCGTCGATCGACTCCGCGACGATCGTCGACTTCACGTGGTCGGTGCGGTACGACGTCGCGGCGACGTCGGGCAGGTAGTACGAGTCGACCTCGGGCATCACCGTCTGACCGGCCGCGAGCCGGGTCGCGATCAGCGTCGGGAAGCCGCGATAGGGCTGCACCTCGTGCAGGTCGATGCCGTAGAGGCGGAACAGGTCGTCCGGGCTCGGCTTGAAGAACGTCCACTGGTCGAGCTCGAAGTCGGCCGCGACCGCGCCGCCCATCATCGCGTCGGCCTCGAGGCCGGCGGCGTGCACGAGCTCGACGAGGCAGTCGACGTAGCAGTTGGTCTCGGAGTAGGTGCGCTCGTCGCCGTGGATCGGGTGGGCAACGTACGCCGCCGGGTCGAGGTCGAAGAGGCTGATCAGCTCGCTCACGAGGGCGCCTTCCGGGTCAGGTGCCTGTCGAGGAACTCGGTGGCCAGCTCGTATCCCACGAGCTGGGCGGGCCGCGAGAGGAGCGAGTGGTCGACCACCGGATCGGCGGCGAACCGGAACCGCGGGCTGCGCTTCATCCACCACAGCAGCGGCCGCAGCGCGTAGACCTCGGTGAAGTGCTGGGCGTCGTCGGGGCAGGCGACCACCTGGACCGCGGTCCCGCGACGCTGCACCCGCCGGAGCACGAGCAGCGGCGCGTGCCAGAGGGCGAACTCGCGGTAGATCCGCCACAGCCCGCCGGCCAGGATCCGGCGGCGCTTCGCGAGGCGTGCGAACGGCTTGTTGGGCAGCATCGCGGCCCGCCGGCGGTCGGTGTAGACGGGTGAGCCCTTGGCCGCCGGGTAGAGGGTGAGCCGCGGGTTGATCGCGAAGACCGCGTCGACGTGCTCCCACATCGCGACCTCGAACGCCGAGTAGGAGCCCGAGCAGAGCCCCACGATGCCCACCTGGGCGCCGTCGGCGGCGAGCTCGGTGACGACGTGTCGCATGTCGTCGATCCACTCCGGTGCGAAGGCCCGGTCGTCCACGCTGCCCGGCCTCGTCGGGCTGTCCCCCACGCCGCTCTGGTCGATCCGGACCACGCGGTAGCCCGAGGCGGCCCAGCGCCTGGCCCACTCGACCCAGCGCCGACCGGGCCCGATGTGGTGCTCGGCGGCCACGTTGACCAGGACCACCCACGGAACCGGACCGCTCCGGCTGCGCTCGGCCAGGTCGGTCGGCTCGTCCATCAGTCCCACGATCCCGTCGGGGCCGAGCCTGGCGAGCTGCTCGCGCACCGGCGCGGACCCGCCCAGGCCCGAGCCGACCAGCACCACCTGGTGCCCGTCCGGCGCCTTGACGGGCACGGCGGGGTGATCGTCGACGCCCTCCGTCAGCCAGCCCACGACCTGGCGCAGTGCGGCCTCCGGCACGACGCTGAGCTCGGGTGGTACGTCGAGCAGCTGGCCCTGTCCGGTGGCCGGACCGGTCTCCAGCCGCTCCTGCTCGAGGCGGGCCGCGATGCCGGGCAGGACCGGACGGTCGACCCGGGTCAGCAGCAGCACCCGGTCGGCGAGCGGCCGATCGGCCGGGAGCTTGCCGAGGTCGAGACCGCGCAGCTCCGTGGCGGTCGCCGCGTCGTACTGGAACCCCGGGGTGTGGCGCAGCCCGTCGTCCGGCGCCTCGAGTGCGGTCTCCCCGAAGCCGTAGAGCGCCTCGCCCTCGCGGAGGAAGGTGCGGCCGGACAGGCACGGGTCCCAGCAGACGAGGGAGGAGAACGGCCCGGACGACCCAGGGGCGGCGGCCGCCTGTGCCGCGGCCAGGGTGGCGCCGAGCCGCATGCCGACCGCGGCCACGGTGGGCGCGCCGAGGTCGAGGAGGTACTGGCGGGCCGCCTCGATGCTGGCCTGCCAGGCCGGCACCCGGTCGGGGTCGTCCTGCAGCCCGGCGGAGTCACCCGTGCCGTCGTAGTCGAAGCGGAGCGCGACGATGCCCGCCTCGGCCAGCTCCTCGGCCAGCCGCCGGAAGGTGCGGTGCGCGGCGCGCCCCTCCTCCCCCATCGGCGGGCAGAGGATCGCGCCGCCGCGGGCCACGCCACCGGCCGGGCGGGACACCCAGCCGTAGAGCGGACGCGACTCCGGCCCGAACCACACCTGGGTGTGCTCGGGCCCGTCGACGTTCGTACTTCCCCCCATGGTTCTGGTCAGCGCTACAACGCCAGCGCGGACCGCACCCCCTCGGGCCAGTCCTCGAGGTCGGTGCCGTGCGTGGCGAACAGGGCCAGGGTGATCCGGTCGAGCCCGAAGCCGATGCAGGCGCTGTGCGCCGGCGTGCCGTCGGCCAGGTGCAGGTCGAAGGAGTGGCCGAAGTGGTCCTCGTGGTAGTTGGAGGACCCGATCGCGGTGGGCCTGACCTCGGTGAGGTCGACGCACAGCTCGTACTTCAGCGACGAGTCCAGCTGGTTGGCGGCCAGCATCTTGCCGACCCGGCCGAAGAACGGGTCGTTCGCGGCCTCGGACCGGACCGGGAGCCCGAGCTCGGTGAGCGCGGCCAGCCCGCGCTGCAGCCACTCGTCGCGGTGCGCCAGCGACTGCGCCGGCGTCCCGATCCTCACGAACTCGTAGATCCGGAAGATCTGCATCCGGGCCGGGTCGAGGCTGGGCTCGTGGCGGAACGACCAGCCGCTGCACTCCTCGTCGAGCCCCTCGGCCGGGATGTCGTGGGGCAGGTTGCCGTAGAGCGGGTGGCACACCGACGACGGCAGCACCACCTCGGCCGGCGTGAGGTGCGTGGTCCAGTCGCCGCCTGCCTCCAGCACCTCGAGGAGGGCGCGGTGCTCCTTGTCGCCCCCGGTGAAGACGTCGATCGAGCCGACCAGGTCGGGGAACGATCGGACGTAGTCGGTCTTGAGGAACTCCTCCCGCGGCATGATCGGCGGGAACCACCGCTGCGGTGCGTGGGTGGCGACCCGCTTGCTCATCACGTGTCCCTCGACCCCGCGCAGCACCCGCTCCCAGTCCCAGGAGCGGTGGTGGACGCCGTCGACGGCCGTCAGGTGCACGACCCCGCCGTCGACCAGCGCCTGGCGCAGCTCGTCGGGCGTGGCGTACGGCGCGGGGGAACGCGCCACCTCCGGGTCGTCGGTGGTCGTCACGTCACGTCTCTCGCTGCATCAGCGCCAGCTGGGCGGTGTTGCCGGCGATGCGGTCGTTGTTGACCATGACCGCGGCCCCGTGGGCGTCGCGCAGGATGCGGCCGAGGGAGTACTCGGAGTCCTCGCGGTAGCCCTGGATGCCGCAGATCAGCATCGCCTGGTTGACCACGTCGACGACCTCGGTGGACGCCGAGATCTTGAGCGTGTTGATCGCGACCATGAAGTCGACCGCGCTGGTCGCCTCGGGGTCGTCCATGATCGACAGGTAGCGGGTCATGAGGGAGTCGACGGTCGCCGCGAACTCCTGCCGGGTGACCATCAGCGCGGCCAGCCGGATGGCACCGGGGGGCATGGTGCCGGGGTCCTTGCGGGCGGCCTTCTGGACGAACCGCTGGGCCCGCCACGAGGCCTCCTCGGCCAGGCCGAGCCACAGCGAGGACCACAGCAGGTGCGCGGTCGGCAGCATCGTCTGGGCGGAGATGTCGCCGAACGGGTCGTCGAGGATGAGCGCGGCGTCACCGCTCGCCTCGAGGGTGAAGCCGAGCGAGCAGGTGCCGCGGAAGCCGAGGGTGTCCCAGCCACTGAGCGGGGTCAGGGTCACCGCGGGGGTCTCGCAGACCGCGAGGACCTGGTCGCTCGGCGGGCTCTCCGCGTCGCGCCGGGCGGTGGTGAAGATCGCGTCGGCGTACTCGCCGTAGGAGATGACCGGCGCCTGCTTCGTCAGCGTGAACCCGTCCGCGCCGTCGCGCTCGACGAAGCAGGTCGAGGACCGGGTGTTGCCGCCGATGCCGATCTCGGTGGTGGCCGAGGCCAGCAGCAGCTGATCGGTGGCCACCCGGCGGGCGTAGCCGCGCAGCTTCTCCGAGCGGCCGTGCCGGACCAGGCAGGCCACCTGGATGTGGTGCATCGCGAGGATCATCGCGGAGGACGCGCAGTAGCGGCCGACCGTGCGGACCACCGCGGCGGCGGTGCGCAGGTCGTGGCCGAGGCCGCCGAGCTCGGTCGGCACCAGTGCGCCGAGCAGCCCCTCGGCCCGGAACGCGTCGATGGTCTCCTTCGGGAACCGCGCCTGGAGGTCGACGTCGGCGGCGTGGATCGCCGCGACCTCTCGACCGACGCGGTGGGCGAGGGCGGTCGCGTCCTCGACGGACATGGTCGGAGAGTCCATCAGGCCCTCGCGACCGACGCGTCGTCGACCCCGAGCTCGCCCAGCGCGTCGCGGATGTTGGCGACGGAGGCGAAGGTGCTCTTCTTGAGCATCTGCTGGGGGAACTCGAGGTCCCACTCGTCCTCGCAGGCCAGCATCACGGTGACCGACGCGTGCGACGTCATGCCCGCGCCGTACAGGTCGTCGGTGTCGGACAGGGAGGCGACGTCGACGCCCAGCCTGGCGTGCTCGGCGAGGAGCCCGCGGATGGTGTCGGTCACTGACTGCGTCATGCTGGTTCGTCTCCCGGCTGGACATTGGGTTGGCTGATGGCGACGGCGACCGCGAGGGCATGGTCTCCGGAGTGGCTGAGGCTGACGTCGATCGGGCCCACGCCCGCCTCCTCGGCGAGGGTCGCCGCGCGTCCGGACAGGCGTACCACGGGACGGCCGTCCTCGTGGGCGATCTCGACCTCGCGCGGGTCGACGCCGTCCGCGGTGCCGATCAGCTTGAGCACCGCCTCCTTGGCGGCGAAGCGGGCGGCGAGCGAGGCGGCGCCACCCAGGCGGCCGGCCTCCTGCTCGGCGGGGGTGTAGACCCGGTCGAGGTAGCGGTCGCCGAAGTCGCGGATCGCGTCCGTGACGTCGTCGATCCGCTGCAGGTCGCACCCCGTCCGAGCCCGGGGCGCCGTGGTGGGTGCCCGCATGGGTGTTCCACCCCCGATCTGTCGCACCCCATGATGCGCGTCGAAATGCTAACCGCGCAGGTCACCCCCGCATCCCGTTTTCGGGCCAGGAGCGCTCGCACCTAGGATTTCAGCCATGACCGAGACCCGGCAGGACCAGGCAATGGAGACGTCGACGGCCGCCCGCGCCGTCGTCGTACCCGACAAGCCTGCTCTCGAGGGCCTCGAGAAGACGTGGGGTGAGCGCTGGGAGGCCGATCAGACCTACGCCTTCGACCGCTCCCAGCCGCGCGAGAACGTCTACGCGATCGACACGCCGCCGCCGACGGTGAGCGGCTCGCTGCACGTCGGGCACGTCTTCTCCTACACCCACACCGACCTCATCGCGCGGTTCCAGCGGATGCGCGGCAAGGCCGTCTTCTACCCCATGGGCTGGGACGACAACGGGCTGCCGACCGAGCGGCGCGTGCAGAACTACTTCGGCGTCCGCTGCGACCCGTCGCTGCCCTACGAGGCGGACTTCACCCCACCGGAGAAGCCGGACCCGAAGCGTCAGGTCCCGATCAGCCGGCCCAACTTCGTCGAGCTGTGCGAGCAGCTCGTGGTGGAGGACGAGCAGGTCTTCGAGCAGGTCTGGCGCCAGCTCGGCCTCTCGGTCGACTGGAGCCACACCTACACGACGGCGGGCAGCCACGCCCGGGAGATCAGCCAGCGCGCGTTCCTGCGCAACTTCGCGCGCGGCGAGGCCTATCTCGCCGAGGCGCCCACGGTCTGGGACGTCACCGACCGCACCGCGGTCGCACAGGCCGAGATCGAGGCGCGCGAGTACCCCGGCGCCTACCACCGGGTGGCCTACCACCGTCCCGACGGGTCTCCGGTCTACGTCGAGACGACGCGTCCCGAGCTGATCCCGTCGGCGGTGGCCCTGATCGCCCACCCCGACGACGAGCGCTACCAGGGGATGTTCGGCACCACGGTCACCTCCCCGGTCTTCGGCGTCGAGATCCCTGTGGTCGCGCACCACCTCGCCGAGCGCGACAAGGGCGCCGGCATCGCCATGTGCTGCACCTTCGGTGACCTGACCGACGTCCTGTGGTGGCGCGAGCTGAACCTTCCGGTCCGCACCGTGATCGGCCGCGACGGCCGCTTCACCCGCGAGACGCCTGCGTGGCTCTCCTCCGACTCTGCTGCTCAGGGGGCCGGTCAGGGGGCCGGAGGGCCGCTTCGGCGTACGAGCGGCTGGCGGGCAAGACCGTCTTCTCCGCCCGCGAGGAGATGGTCGCCATGCTGCGCGAGAGCGGCGATCTCGACGGCGAGCCGACGCCGACGACCCGCATGGCGAACTTCTACGAGCGGGGCGACAAGCCGCTCGAGATCGTGGCGACCCGGCAGTGGTACATCCGCAACGGCGGCCGCGACGAGGACGTTCGCGCCGAGATGCTCGGGCACGGCTCCGAGATCACCTGGCTCCCGGCGTACATGAAGACCCGCTACGACAACTGGGTCTCCGGGCTCACCGGCGACTGGCTGATCTCACGGCAGCGGTTCTTCGGCATCCCGTTCCCGGTCTGGTACCCGCTCGACGGCGAGGGCGAGCCCGACCACGCCCACCCGCTGCTGCCGAGCGAGGCGGAGCTGCCGGTCGACCCGTCGACCGATGCCCCGCGCGGCTACACCGAGGACCAGCGCGGCAAGCCGAACGGCTTCCTCGGCGACCCGGACGTCATGGACACCTGGGCGACATCGTCCTTGAGCCCGCAGATCGCCGGCGGCTGGAGCGTGGACGACGACCTGTTCGGGCGGGTCTTCCCGATGGACCTGTGCACGCAGGCCCACGAGATCATCCGCACCTGGCTGTTCTCCCGCGTGGTCCGGGCGCACTACGAGAACCACGCCACCCCTTGGACGCACGCGATGCTGTCCGGCTGGATCCTCGACCCCGACCGCAAGAAGATGTCGAAGTCCAGGGGCAACGTGGTCGTCCCCACCGAGGTCCTGGACAAGTACGGCGCCGACGCGGTCCGCTGGCGGGCAGCCGCCGTGCGGCCCGGCATGGACTCGCCGTTCGACGAGACCCAGATGAAGGTCGGCCGCCGGCTGGCCATGAAGGTGCTCAACGCCTCCAAGTTCGTCCTGGGCGGCGTCGGCGCGAGCGAGCTCAACGCCTTCGAGGTCTCCGAGCCGATCGACTGCGCCCTGCTCGGCCGGTTGGCCAACGTCGTCACTGCCGCCACCGAGGCATTCGAGGCCTACGACTACACGAGCGCCCTGGAGGTGACCGAGCGGTTCTTCTGGGAGTTCTGCGACGACTACCTCGAGCTGGTCAAGGAGCGCGCGTACGACGAGGACGGCGGAGCCGCCACCGCGTCGGCCCGCGCCACCCTGGCGCTGGCGCTCCAGGTCCAGCTCCGGCTGCTCGCGCCGTTCCTGCCCTACGTCACCGAGGAGGTCTGGTCGTGGTGGCAGGAGGGCTCGATCCACCGCGCTCCCTGGCCGACCCAGGCCGACCTCGGCGCCGCTGCCGCCGCCGACCCGTCGACCCTCGACGCCGTGGCCGCGGCCCTGATCGGGATCCGCGGCGCCAAGTCGCAGGCCAAGGTCTCGATGCGCCACGAGCTCATCAAGGTCCGCATCTCGGGTCCCGAGCCGCTGGTCCGGGCCGCCGAGCTCGCCGCCGACGACCTGCGCAAGACCGGCAGGATCACCGGCAAGCTGAAGTTCACCGTCGACGAGTCGGCGACCGAGCTGGCCGTGGACGCCGAACTGGCGCCGATCCGAGACTGAGGGCTGACCCCGCCGGATCTGCGTGGTTCCACGTACCTGCCCGGCCCGGTCGGCGCACAGGCTGGTCGTTGTCCAGATGACAACCACCAGCACGAGGAGTACGACATGACTCTGTTCATGGACATCCACGAGAAGGTCGAGGGGCTCACCGCCGAGGCGGTGGGTAACGCCCACAAGGCCGACCTCGAGACCCAGGGCGCCTACGGCGTCGACTACAAGCAGTACTGGTTCGACGAGGGGTCCGGCAAGGTGTTCTGCCTCGTCGAGGCGCCCGACGCCGAGACGGCGAGCCGGGTGCACCGCGAGGCCCACGGCCTGGTCGCCGACCAGCTCGTGCCTGTGCACGAAGGCCACTGAGCGTCCCGACGCTCGGCACTGCCGCCGGCCCGGTCCGCGGACCATACTCATCTGTCATGACGTCCGCGATCGAGGTCGGCGGCAGCCGTTCGGCCAGCCGCCTCCTCGTGGGGCGCGACGACGAGCTGGCCCGGCTCGAAGCGCTCGTCGACGAGATCGTGGCCGGTCACCGGCTGGGCACGGTCCTCGTCGAGGGGCCGGCCGGCATCGGCAAGACCCGCGTCGTCGACGAGCTCGGCACCCGGCTGCACTCGCGTGGCATCGACCTCGTCGTCGGCCACTGCGTGGCCCAGGGCGAGCAGATGCTGCCGTATGCGCCCGTCATGGAGCTGCTGGCCGAGCTGGTACGCCGCGAGGGCGCCACTGCGGTCCTGCAGGCGGCCGGCCCCGCGGGCCCGGAGCTCGGCCGGCTCGTACCGGCGCTCGGGGTCGGCGAGCAACCCGTGCTCGACAGCGCCCGCTCCCCGCGGCTGTTCCAGGCCGTCTCCGCGCTGCTCCAGAACCTCAGCTTCCGGCGACCCCTGGTGGTCGTGATCGAGGACGTGCACTGGGCCGACACGTCGACCCGCGAGCTGCTCGCGCTGTTGACCCGGCAGCAGCAGGGCGACGTCGTCCTGCTGCTCACGTTGCGCACCGACGAGTCGCCCGCCCCGGCCGGCCTGACCCGCTACCTCGCCGAGCTGGTGCGCCGCGGCGACCACCGGGTCGCGCTCCAGCCACTGAGCCGCGAGCAGCAGGCGCACCAGATCAGCGACATCCTCGGCGTGCCACCGCGCCGGCAGCTCCTCGACGAGGTGTACGAGCGCGCCGAGGGCAACCCGTTCTTCGCCGAGGAGGTGCTGGCGCTCGTCCGGCAGGGCGACGAGGGCCTGCCGGCCACCGTGCGCGACCTGCTGGTGGCCCGGCTCGAAGCGCTCTCGCCGGCGACCCAGCAGGTGCTGCGCACCGCCAGCGTGATCGGGCGCACCGCTCCGCACCCGCTGCTCGAGGCGGTCGTGGACGTGTCCGGCGAACGGCTCGAGGAGGTCCTGCGTGACGCGGTCAGCGCGCACGTCCTGCGCGCCGAAGGTGACGGGCTGACGTTCCGCCACGCCCTGCTCCAGGAGGCGGTCGCCGCCAGCCTGCTCCCGGGCGAGGCGGCGCGGACGCACCGACGGATCGCCGAGGCGCTCACCCGGGATCCCGAGCTCGCTGGCCAGGGAGCGCTCGTGGCCGGCCGGCTGGCCCGGCACTGGGCCGAGGCCGGCGACCAGCGCCAGGCGCTCTCGGCGTCGGTGGCCGCGGCCCGGGAGGCCTGCGACGCCCTGGCCTTCGCCGAGTCGCTGTCCCACTACGAGCGGGCGCTCGAGCTGGTCGAGGTGGTCCCGGACGCCGAGGCGGTCCTCGACCTGCCGCGGGCCCGGTTGCTCTACTGGGCGGCCGAGGTCGCCCACCTGGCCGCGCACCCCGACCGCGCCACCGAGCTGGTCCGCGAGGCGATCGCGCGAGTGGACCCCGACGACCTGCACCTGCACGGCTGGCTGCACGAGCGGCTGGGCCGCTACCTGTGGATGTCGGCCGACACCCGAGCACGCGCTGGCGTCGTACCAGCGCGCCGTGGAGCTCGTGCCCACAGAGCCCCCGACCAGGGTGCGCGCCGCCGTGCTGAGCGGACTGGCGCAGATGATGATGCTGACCGACCGGTTCGACGAGTCCGAGCGCTTGGCGCGAGAGGCGATCGCGGTGGCCGCCCTCGTACCGGACGGGCGCTCGGTCGAGGGCCATGCCCGGTGCAACCTGGGCATGGCCCTCGCGTACACCGGCCGGGTCGAGGAGGGCATCGCCCAGCTGCTCGAGGCCCGGCGGATCGCCGAGGAGCAGTTCGACGACGTCGACGACATCAGCCGGGCCATGGTCAACCTGCAGTCCCTGTACTACGACAACGGTCGCCTGGACGAGGCCGCGGCGGTGGCACTGGAGAGCGTGAGCGTCACCGAGACGCTCGGGCTCCAGCGCCGCAAGGGGGTGTGGTGCCGCTGCGACGCCGCCCAGGTGCTGATCATGCTCGGCCGGCTCGACGAGGCGGGCCGGTTCGTCGACGAGGCCCACCAGCTGCAGCCGCAGGGCATCGACGCCTTCCGCACCGACGTGGTGGACGGACAGCTGTCCTGGCGCCGCGGTGACGTCGAGCTGGCGCGCGCCAGGTTCGTGCGCGCCGAGGCGGCGGGCACCCGGATCATCGACCCGCACCTGCTCGGCCCGCTCTACGTGGGCCTCGTGGAGACAGCAGTCGCGCTGGGCGACGACGTGGCCGCGGCGACGTGGTCGGAGGACGGCCTGCGCAGACTCGACTCGGTGCCGCACCCCACCCACCTCGCGCCGGTGCTGGCCGCGGCCGCCACGGCCCACGCGCGCGCCGTACCACCGCGGCCCGAGGATGCCCGGGCCCTGCTGGACCGCGCCCGGGCGCTCCTCGCGGCCGCACCCGGGCCTGGCACGCCGGCGGACCTCGAGGTGCGCGTGGCCGAGGCGGAGCTGACCCATGACGCCTCGGCCTGGGCCGACCTGGCGCGGGCGTGGGACGCGATGGGCGATCCGTACCGAGCGGCGCACGCCCACCTGCGGGCCTCCGAGGAGCATGCTGAGCGCCCCGGGCGAGCGCGACGAGGCCGCGGAGCACCTGCGCACCGCGCTGGCCACGGCGCAGCGGATCGGCGCGGCCGGCCTGGTCGCGCGGGCCGAGGACCTCGGACGGCGGGCCCGCCTGAAGGTCGACGCGGCTCCGGAGAACCCCTACCGGCTCACCTCCCGGGAGGCCGAGGTCCTACGGCTCGTCGCCGACGGCCTCAGCGACCGTGAGATCGGCGCCCGGCTGTTCATCAGCCACCGCACCGTCGAGCGGCACGTCTCGAACCTGCTGTCCAAGCTCGGCGCGGCGCGCCGCGCCGAGCTGGTGGCGACGGCCCTGCGCGAGGGGCTCCTCAACGCCGATTCGTCTGCGGGCTGACGTCGTTCTTGGCGGTTGCTGGTTCAGACGAATCGCGCCTGTGGATGACGAGGGACCCGTCATCGGAGATCGAGGCAGCATCGGCCCGTGACCGCCCAGCCCGCCGACGATTCGTCTGTCGACCCGAGCGCGGAAGAACACGACGGGTCGCAGACGAATCGGAAGGTCCGGCTGGCGGGCATCGCTGCGCTCGCCCAGGCTCAGGAGCGCGTGGTGTCGCGGCGACAGCTCCGGGCGCTCGGGTGGAGCGACAGTCAGATCGACCACGAGATCAGGTACGGGCGCTGGCATGCGCCGGCGTGGGGAGTGGTGGCCCTGCAGAACGCACCGCTGACCTACGACCAGAGACTGTGGCTGGGAGTCCTGCACGCTGGGGACGGTGCCGTCCTCACTCACCTGACCTCGTGCCGACGGGCCGGCCTGGCGTGGAAGGGCGACGAGGACACGATCCACGTGCTCACGACCAAGGGCGATCTGGTCGACCCGATCGAAGGCTTCTTCTTCCACCAGACCAGACGGCCTTACGGCCGGTGGGTGCGCCCGGTGCCTTCAGGACCGCCGCGGCTGCCGATCGAGCACGGCGCCCTGCTGACCGCCGAGCGCGATCGCTACGTTCGCCGGGCGGTCGGTCTCCTCGCCGCGTGTGTCCAGCAGCGGCTCACGACGGCCGACCGGCTGATAGTCACCGCGCAGAAGATCAGGAAGCTCCGGCACGGCGCCATCTTCCTCCCGCTGCTGGACGACATCGGGGGTGGCGCCCAGTCGTTCGCCGAGATCGATGTCGGACGCCTGTGCGCGCGTGCTGGCCTGGCCCAGCCAACCCGGCAGGCCGTGCGTACCGGACAGCGACGGCCGACGGCGATACCTGGACTGCGAGTGGCAGCTGCCGGACGGCCGACTGGTCGCCCTGGAGGTGGATGGCTCCTTCCACCTGCAGGTCGGCAACTGGTGGAGCGACATGAAGCGTGAGCGCGCAGTTGTGCTGAGTCGGACCACGGTGCTGCGTTGCGCCACCATCGAACTCCGGCTCGAAGCCTGGGAGGTCATGGCAGACCTCCGGCGAGCAGGAGTTCCGTCGGTGCCGATCGTCGGTTGAGCGATTCGTCTGCGGGGCTCAGCGGCAAATCGCACGCCGTACCACAGACGAATCGCGCGATCAGGCGCTCTTCTTCTTCTTCGCCTCGGACTCGCGCGGGACCAGCGTGGGGGCGACGTCGTCGGTGACGACCTCGCGGGTGACGATCACCTTGGCGACGTCGCCGCGGGAGGGGACGTCGTACATCACGTGGAGGAGGACCTCCTCGATGATGGCGCGCAGGCCGCGGGCGCCGGTGCCGCGCTCCATGGCGTTGTCGGCGATGGCCTTGATGGCGTCCTCGGTGAACTCCAGCTCGACGCCGTCGAGCTCGAAGAGCTTCTGGTACTGCTTCACCAGCGCGTTGCGGGGCACGGTGAGGATCTGGACGAGGGCCTCCTGGTCGAGCTTGGAGACGCTCGCGATCAGCGGGAGGCGGCCGATGAACTCGGGGATCAGGCCGAACTTGGTGAGGTCCTCGGGGCGCACCTGCAGGAGCAGGTCGTCGGCGTCGCGCTCCTCCTTGCCGCGGACCTCCGCGGTGAAGCCGAGCGTCTTCTTGCCGACCCGCTGCTCGATGATGTGCTCGAGCCCGGAGAAGGCACCACCCACCACGAAGAGGATGTTGGTGGTGTCGATCTGGATGAACTCCTGGTGGGGGTGCTTGCGACCCCCCTGCGGCGGCACCGAGGCGGTGGTGCCCTCGATGATCTTCAGCAGCGCCTGCTGGACGCCCTCGCCGGAGACGTCACGGGTGATCGAGGGGTTCTCCGCCTTGCGGGCCACCTTGTCGATCTCGTCGATGTAGATGATCCCGGTCTCGGCCTTCTTGACGTCGTAGTCGGCGGCCTGGATCAGCTTGAGGAGGATGTTTTCCACGTCCTCACCGACGTAGCCGGCCTCGGTGAGCGCGGTGGCGTCGGCGATCGCGAACGGGACGTTGAGCATCCGGGCCAGCGTCTGGGCGAGGTAGGTCTTGCCGCAGCCGGTCGGGCCGATGACGAGGATGTTGGACTTCGCGACCTCGACGACCTCCTCCTTGCTGTGCCGCCCGGTCATGGGCTGGAGGCCGGCCTGGACCCGCTTGTAGTGGTTGTAGACGGCCACGGCGAGCGACTTCTTCGCGTTCTCCTGGCCGATGACGTAGGAGTTGAGGAACTCGAAGATCTCCTTGGGCTTGGGCAGCTCGTCGAGGCTGACCTCGGTGCCCTCGCTCAGCTCTTCCTCGATGATCTCGTTGCAGAGATCGATGCACTCGTCGCAGATGTAGACGCCGGGGCCGGCGATGAGCTTCTTGACCTGCTTCTGGCTCTTGCCGCAGAAGGAACACTTCAGCAGGTCGCCACCGTCACCGATGCGTGCCACGACGTTCCTCCTCCTTCACTGCCCATCTCCACAGTGCGTCCCGAACGGTACCCCGTCCCCCTGCCATTCGGTGGCGAGACACGGAGTGTCTGTCAGCCGGCCGTGAGGGCCGGGGTGCCCTTGAGCGACTGGAGGACGGCGTCGATCAGGCCGTACTCGACCGCGCCCTCGGCGGTGAGGATCTTGTCGCGCTCGATGTCGCGGCTGACTTCCTCGACCGACCGGCCGGAGTGGTCGCTGATCATCTTCTCGAGCAGCTCGCGCATCCGCAGGATCTCGTTGGCCTGGATCTCGATGTCGGAGGTCTGGCCGAAGGTGCCCTCGGTGTAGGGCTGGTGGATCAGGATCCGGCTGTTGGGCAGCGCGAGCCGCTTGCCTGCCGTGCCGGCCGCCAGCAGGATCGCGGCGGCGGAGGCGGCCTGACCGATGCACACGGTCTGCACGTCGGGCTTGATGAACTTCATCGTGTCGTAGATCGCGGTCAGCGCGGTGAAGGAGCCACCGGGGCTGTTGATGTAGATGCTGATGTCCTGGTCGGGGTTCATCGACTGCAGGCACAGCAGCTGCGCGATGACGGCGTTCGCGACGTCGTCGGAGATCGGGGTGCCGAGGTAGATGATGCGGTCCTCGAACAGCTTGGCGTAGGGGTCGATGCGGCGGAAGCCGTAGGACGTCCGCTCCTCCCACTGGGGGATGTAGTAGTTCATCGACGGGCTCAGGTCGTTCTGGTGCTCACTCATGGGAGGGGTCAGTCCTTCTTCCGCGCGGGGCGGCCGTCGTCCGAGGCTTCACGGGCGCTGGTGATGACCTGGTCGACCAGGCCGTAGTCCTTGGCCTGCTCGGCCGTGAACCACCGGTCGCGGTCGGCGTCGGTCTCGATCTGCTCGACGGTCTGGCCGGTGTGCTGGGCGATCAGCTCGAGCAGCACCTTCTTGATGTGCAGGGACTGCTGGGCCTGGATCTTGATGTCGGACGCGGAGCCACCCATGCCCGAGGAGGGCTGGTGCATCATGATCCGCGAGTGCGGCAGCGCGTAGCGCTTGCCCTTGGCGCCGGCGCAGAGCAGGAACTGCCCCATCGAGGCCGCCAGCCCCATGCTGACGGTGGCCACGTCGTTGGGGATGTAGTTCATCGTGTCGTAGATCGCCATGCCGGCGTCGACCGAGCCACCGGGGCTGTTGATGTGCAGGAAGATGTCGGACTCGGGGTCCTCGGCCGAGAGCAGCAGCAGCTGGGCGCAGATCGCGTTGGCGTTCTGGTCCTTGCACCTCGGAGCCGAGGAACACGATGCGCTCGCGGAGCAGCCGCTGGTAGATGTGGTCGTCGAGGACGGCGATCCCGGCGCCGCCGCCGGCTGTCGGGCTGGGCAGCCCGTGAGGTCTGAGCAGTCACGTTGTTGACCATAGCCGGGCCGATGGGCAGTTCCACGGCATGTCCCGCGATGTTCGCTCAGGGCAGATGAAGCCTTGGGTACGACGGGGTCACGACCCGCGGCCCTCCGCCGCTCCTTGAGCCGGGCGACCGACTCGGCCATGCCCTCCTCGAGCTCGTCGGCGTGCCCGGGTGCCGCCGAGGAACACCGTCGCGAACGCGTTGCTGATCGGCGTGAGCGGCGCGGGACCGGCCGGCGGTGCACCACCTGGTGCCGGTGCCCTCGGCGTGAGCTCCCAGATCCAGCGGGCCCGCTGGACTTGGTGTCCCAGGCGACCATCCGGCCCGGGTCCACGACAGACACCACGCTGCGGGTCGGCCAGAGCACCGCCTTGCGCTTGTTGACGCCGAGGTACCACTGTCCCGCCGCAGCCCGCCCTCTTGAGCGGGATCATCCGGACCAGCTCGGTGAGAGCTCGGGCATCCGGCGTACGTCGCCGAGCACCTCCCACACGATCTCCGGCGGCGCGTCGATCGTGGCCTCGGCCCGCAGCTCGCGGTCGGCGGTGGCGCGGCGTTCATGGCTGGAAGGCTAGGCCAGCCAGCGCTTCATCGCCGCGTGCACGTCGGGGTGGTTGAGCAGCCCGAAGTGGTCGGCCCGGCCCACGTGCAGGACGTCGGCGTCGGGGAACAGGCTGCGCCGCCGGTCGCGCCCGTACGCCGATCGCGGCCGGACCAGCAGGTCACCGACCACGTGGCCGACCGGGTGCCGCTGGCTGCTGGTGAGCGTTGCGGCGACCAGGTGGTAGCGCGCGTGTGGCAGCGGCGGCACGTCCTCGGCGAGCCCCGCGACCAGGTCGTGCACGCCGCGCGAGCGCCAGTCGAGGATCCGGCCGAACGCCGCGGTCTCGGGGAGCCGGCCGAGCCCGCGGCTGCCGTGGCCGATCCCCCAGGCGATCGGCGCCCCGAGGTGCGGCGTCCCCAGCGTGATCACGTCGGTGACCCGGCGCGCTCCACGGCTCCTCCACCTCGCTGGCCACCGCGCCGGCGGCCCGCATCACCAGCCCGCCCAGGGAGTGGCCGACCAGGGCGATGCGCGTGACCGGAACCGGCCACGCCTCGACGACCCGCTGCAGGAGCGCGGTGAGCGCGGCGCCGTTCTCGCGCAGCGGCAGCCCGGTGTTGGCCCGCAGCATCAGCGGCGTCCAGCCGCGCTCCGCCAGCATCGCGGCGTACGTCGTGCCGGTGCGGTCGCGGTGGTGGTTCCAGTAGGACTCGTTCTCGCACAGTCCGTGCAGGAACACGACGAGCTGACCGGTCGCCTCCGGGAACGCCTCCGAGAGTGACTCCGGCTCCGGCTCGACGTCCTTGCCGTGCAGGCGCACGGCCATCGGGATCGCCAGCTGCGGCCGCTCCCGGAGCAGCCGGTCGCCGATCAGCCCGTTCACCGCGGAGCTGACGAAGCGACCCCGGGACCCGGCCTCGAGCCGCGGTCCCACGCCCGTCGCGGCCACCCGGTCGAACGCCCAGCCGGCGCCGCTCAGCCCCCCGGTGAGGCCGCGGTACACGGCCGTGGCGATGCCCCGGTGGACCGGCCCGGCCGAGGTGCGGTCCAGCACGGCCAGGTGGGTGTCCCGCACCGTGCGGACCAGCAGCTCGTCGCCGACCTCGGCCAGCAGCGAGAGCGCGTCGAGCACGGTGGGACCGGGAGTCGCGACCTGGGTCATGTCGCGGAGCCTAGGCCTTCGGTGAACGGTCGTGC
Source organism: uncultured Actinomycetota bacterium (assembly GCA_963734355.1). GTDB lineage: Bacteria > Actinomycetota > Actinomycetes > Propionibacteriales > Nocardioidaceae > Nocardioides. Next base: position 21,277 of record CAVTHU010000037.1, on the reverse strand, counting down.
ACTCACCCCTGGGGCGTGTCCGTCGCATCCACCGGCCGAGACCGACAGGGTTACTTGTCGGAGTCCTCTGCGGCCGCGTCGGTGTCGCCCTCGGCGTCGCCGTCGGCGTCGCCGTCGGTGTCGCCCTCGGTGTCGGCCGATCCGGCCTCGTCCTCGGCCTGGGGCGTCACCGATGGTGCCGTCGGGCAGCAGGTTCTTGAGCTCGACCGGGTTGCCGGACTCGTCGGTCACGGTGGCCGCCTCGACGAGCTGGGCCAGCGCCTTGCCGCGCAGGATCTCCTGCACCAGCTCGGGGATGTGGTTGTGCTCGAACATGTGGTTCGCGAACTCCTGCGGGTCCTGGCCGGACTGCTGGGCGCGGCGGACCATGAGCTGGGTGAGCTCGTTCTGGTCGACGCCGAGCGACTCCTTCTTCGCGATGGCGTCGAGCACGAACTGCGCGGCGACGGCGTCGCGGACCCGGCGCTCGAGGTCGGCCTCGAACTCCTCCAGGGTCTGACCCTGCTCCTCGAGGTAGGCGTCCATCGGCATGCCGGAGTAGACGAGCTGCTGCTCGATCGACTGGCGGCGCGCGTTGAGCTCGTCGGTGACGATGCTCTCGGGCAGCGGCACCTCCATCTTCTCGAGCAGCGCCTCGAGAACGGCGTCGCGGGCGGCGGCGGCCTGCTCGAGCCGCTTGCCGCGGCCGAGCCGCTCCCGCACGTCGTCGCTGAGCTCGGCCACGGTGTCGAACTCCGAGGCCTCCTGGGCGAACTCGTCGTCGAGCTCGGGGAGCTCCTGCTCCTGGACCTGGTCGACCTTGACGCGGACCTCGACCGGCTGGCCGACGAGGTCGCCGCCCACGAGCTCGGTCTCGAAGGACTTCTCCTCGCCGGCGCCCATGCCGGCCAGCGCCTCGTCGAGGCCGTCGATCATGCCGCCGCGGCCGACCTGGTAGCTCATGCCGGTCAGCTCCGCGCCGTCCACGACCTCGCCGTCGCGTGTCGCGGTGAGGTCCATGACCACGAAGTCGCCGTCCGCCGCGGGCCGCTCGACGTCGGACAGGGTGGCGAACCGCTCGCGCAGCGCCTGCACCTGCTCCTCGACGTCGGCGTCGGAGACCTTGATGTCGTCGACCGTGGCCTCGAGGCCGTCGTACGCCGGCAGCGTGATCTCGGGCTTCACGTCCACCTCGGCGGTGAACTCCAGGCCCTCCTCGCCGTGCTTGGTGACCTCGATCTCCGGCTGGGCCAGCGGCTCGAGGGAGTTGCTCTGGAGCGCCTCCATGTACTTCTGCGGGAGCAGGTCGTTGATCGCCTGGTCGAGCACCGCCTCGCGACCGACCTGGCGGTCGATGACGGCGGGCGGGACCTTGCCACGGCGGAAGCCGGGGACGTTGATCTGCTTCGCGATCTGCTGGTACGCCGCGTCGAGGCTCGGCTTGAGCTCCTCGAAGGGCACCTCGACGGTCAGCTTGGCCCGGGTCGGGCTCAAGGTCTCGACGGCGCTCTTCACTGCTTCTCCTTTGATGGACTGCTGCACTGCGTTGTCTACAGGGGTCGGGGCGACAGGACTCGAACCTGCGGTCTCCTGCTCCCAAAGCAGGCGCGCTAGCCACTACGCTACGCCCCGCCAAACTGGGTCCTCGGCCGCCGTGAGGCCACCGTGAACCCGGCTTGGAGCGGATGACGGGAATCGAACCCGCGTAGCCAGTTTGGAAGACTGGGGCTCTACCATTGAGCTACATCCGCGCGACCCCCCCGCAACTGACAGAGCGTGCGCGGAGGACCGTGGAAATCTACCGTCCGCGGCCTCAGCTCCGCGAAACGACGACCATGGCGCGGTCGTCGTCGCGCGAGCCCAGGGCGTCCACGAGCCGCCGTGCCGCGCCTTCGAAGCTGCCGCGCAGCAGGTGCTCGGCCTCGCCGAGCATCCGGTCGATGCCCAGGTCGATGTCGCGGCGCGGCTCCTCGACCATGCCGTCGGTGTAGAGGAGCAGCGCGTCGTGGCGGACCAGCCGGCCCGCGGCGACCCGGAAGACCGCATCCTTCAGCACCCCGAGGATCGGCCCCTCGCTCGGCAGCACGCTCCAGCGGCCGGTGCCGGCCTGGCGCAGCGCCGCGGGCGGGTGGCCCGCGGTGCGGATCTCGAAGCTGCCGTCGTCGAGGTCGAGAGAGAGGTGGATGGCGGTGGCGAAGCCCTCGGACCAGTCCTGCCGCAACAGGTAGTCGTTGGCGGCCGGGAGGAACCCTTCGGCCGGCAGCGCGCCCAGCAGCCCGCCGAAGGCGCCGGAGAGCAGCAGCGCGCGGGTGCCGGCCTCCTCGCCCTTGCCGGAGACGTCGATCACGGCCAGCTCGAGCCTGGTGGGCGAGGCGAGGGTGGCGACGACGAAGTCGCCCGCGAACGCCGTGCCGCCGGCCGAGCGGAGCGCCGACTCCGCATGCCAGCCGCTGGGCAGGTCCGGGATGCCGCCCTGCTGCTGGATGCGGTCGCGCAGGTCGACGAACATCGACTCGCCCATCGTGCCCGCGACGCCGAGCCGGGACCGGCGCAGCGAGGCGGCCAGCACGATCAGGCACATCAGCACCTGGATCCCCACCGCGGCGTAGACACGACCCGTGGGGTTCTCCTGCTCCGCCAGACAGATCATCAGGAGCACGAACAGGTAGATGACGAACCACGGCAGGTGCCGGGGGTTGAGCAGGAGGCTCCCGAGCAGCAGCGGCACCATCAGGCTGGTGAACGGCACCTCCTCCGGGAAGAGGACGACCGCGACCACGATCCCGAGGCCGAGCAGGACCAGGAGGACCAGCACCTTGGTGTCCGCGTAGGCACCGCGCCGGGCGAACCGGCGCACGGTGTGCCGCGGCGGCGCGACGTCGCCCGATCGGGCGCGTGACAGCTGGACCTCGGCGGCCATCACCGTGTTCCCATCGTCAGGGTCTGGGACGTGGTAGCCGTCACTTTACGGCCCCGCGAGCGGAATCGGGGCTGGCACTTCGCACACCAGTACAGGTTGCGGGTGAGCAGGACCCGGGTTCGCACCCGCGTCCCGCAGACCCGGCACGGCTCGCCGGCACGGCGGTAGACGTAGGAGTGCCCGCGGCGTGGCTCGGTGGCCCCGCGCTCCTCGTCGGTGAGGTGCTCGGGGCGGACGGTGTCGATCCGGCCGGTGCGTACGCCGTCGGCCATCAGCGCCACCAGGTCGTCCCACATCTCGCGCCAGCGGCCCACGCGGAGGCTGGTGCCCGGCCGGAACGGGTCGACGCGGTGCCGGAACAGCAGCTCGGCGCGGTACACGTTGCCGATCCCGGCGACCACCGACTGGTCCATGAGCAGTCCGGCGATCGGCGCCCGGCTGCGCTTGATGCGGTGCCAGGCCAGGTCCGGGTCGGCGTCCGGGCGCAGCGGGTCGGGGCCGAGCCGGGCCACCAGGGCCTGGCGCTGCTCACGGGTCTGGAGCTCGCAGGCAGTGGCTCCGCGCAGGTCGGCATACGACGCCGTGGCGCCCGCGCCGTCCACGTCCGCCTGGACCAGTCGGAGCCGCACCTGCCCGACCGGGGCCGGGACCGCCTCCGCGTCGCGGAGCACGTCGAACCTGCCGTAGAGCCCGAGGTGCACGTGCACGAGGTCGTCGTGCGCGAAGTGGACCCAGAGGTGCTTGCCCCACGACTCGGCGGTCTCCACCGTGCGACCGTCCAGCAGCGCCGCTGACTCCGCGAACCGGCCCTGCGGGCTGCTCACCCGGACCGGGTGCCCGGCGAAGGCGTCGTCGAGCGCGGTGGCGAGCCGGTGGAGGGTGTGTCCCTCAGGCATCCGGCTCCTGCCCTTGCTCGGGTTCCTGAGGAGGCCTCTGGGCAGACTCGGGCAGCGGTGGCAGCTCACGGGTGCGCTCGTAGCCCTGGATCTGTGCGAGCCGGCGCACGTGCCGCTCCTCCCCGCTGAACGACGTGCTCAGGAAGACCTCGACGAACCGGGTCATGTCCTCGATCGGGTGCATCCGGCCACCGACCGACACGACCTGCGCGTCGTTGTGCTCGCGGGCCAGGCTCGCGGTCTCCTCCGACCAGGCCAGCGCGCAGCGGATGCCGGGGACCTTGTTGGCGGCGATCTGTTCGCCGTTCCCGGAGCCGCCGATGACCACGCCGCAGCTGTCCAGCCCCTGCTTGGCGATCGGTGGCGACGCCCTCGGCGGCCCGCAGGCAGAAGACCGGGTAGTCGTCGACCGCGTCGTACTCGAACGGTCCGTGGTCCACCGGCTCGTAGCCGTGGTCGGACAGCCAGCTCGTCAGATGGGCCTTGAGGTCGAGCCCGGCGTGGTCGGAGCCGAGGTGGACGCGCATGCGGCCATCCTGTCAGTGCCCTCGCTCACCAGGCACGGAGGAAGGCACAGGTGTGCCGGATCAGCTGCTCGGAGGCGGGGAAGGACGCATCCCTCCAGTAGCCGTGGATCTGGCCGAGGTAGCGCGTGCACGTGACGTCGCCACCCGCCTCGGCGATCAGCGCCGCGAGGTGCTCGCCCTCGTCACGCAGCGGGTCGTGCTCGGCCGTGGTGACCAGCGTCGGTGGCAGCGTGCCGAGCCGGTCCGACAGGAGCGGCGCCAGGTCGGGGTTGGTCAGGTCCGCCTCCCCGGCGGCGTACTGCTGCCAGTACCACTGCGCCTCGCGCGGATCGAAGGCCGCCGCGGCGCCGAGGGCGTAGGACTCGAAGCCGGCCCGCGGGTCCAGGAACGGGTAGTGCAGCACCACCGCCCGGAACCTCCCGGGATGCCTCAGGGCGGCCACCAGCGCGAGGTTGCCGCCCGCGCTGTCGCCGTGGACGTACGTCGGTCCGCCCCGGCTCAGCTCGGCTCCTCCGTGGTCGAGCCACGTGAGCACCGTGTCGACGTCGTCTGGCGCGGTCGGGAACCGGTGCTCCGGAGCCAGGCGGTAGTCGACGCTCACGACCGTCATGCGGAGCCGGTTCGCGAGCCGCCGGCACGGCCGGTCGTGGACGTCCACGTCGTGGAAGACGAAGCCGCCGCCGTGCAGGTGCACCAGCAGGCCCGGGTCGGCACCTGCCGGCCGGAACACCCGGACCCGCACGCCGTCCGCATCGAGGTCGACGACCTCCGCGACGTCCTCGGGCGGCTCCTCGAGCGCGAGCGTGCGGTTGGCGTCTCGTGCTGCCGCGACGTCGTACCCGTCGGTCCACATCGGGGTCAGGTGTGCAGCCGCCTCGACGGCTGCTCGGGCCTCTGGATGCAGCGCCATGGGGCGACCCTAGAGAATCCTCCCGTGGCTGCCTTCGGCTGGACCGTGCTCGCGCTCGTCTTCCTCGACGAGCTCCTCGCCATGGCCGGCCTCGGTGTCTACGGCTGGTCCACGTCGGCTCGGTGGCTGCTCGTCTGGCTGCTTCCCCTGCTGGGCATGCTCGCGTGGTTCTTCTTCGCCTCGCCCAAGGCGCGCTTCGGCTCCCCCGTGGTGCGCCCCCTCGTGAAGGTGGTCGTCTTCGGTCTCGCGTGCCTCGGCCTGTGGGCGGCGGGCCACCACTCCGCTGCCGTGGCGCTCCTCGTGTTCTCGGTGGTGGTCAACGCCGTTGCTCAGCTGCCGGCGATCCGGGACCTCGCCCGCTCAGCGGACGGCTAGCGCGACTCGACGGCCAGTCGCGCCGACAGCGCGACGAACGAGGCCGCGAACACCTTCCGGATGCGGGCGACCAGCCGCGGCCGGGTCAGCACCCGGTCGCGGAGGGCACCCGCGGCGACGGCGTACCCGGCGAAGGTCACGAACGTCATGGCCATGAAGACCACCGAGAGTGCGGCCATCCGCGCCAGCGTGCCCGACGAGCCGGTGGGGACGAACTGCGGGAGGAAGGCGAAGAAGAAGAGCGTGAGCTTGGGGTTGAGCAGGTTCGCGGTGATGCCGGTGGTGATCACCGAGCGGACCGAGGACGGCGACGCGGCGGTGTCGACGTGCAGGGCACCGGTGTCGCGCCAGATCGACACGGCCATCCAGAGCAGGTAGGCGACGCCGGCGTACTTGATGGCCTGGAACGCCACCCCCGAGGCGTGCAGCACCGCGGCCAGGCCGGTGAGCGCGGCGACGGCGTGGGGGACGGTCCCGAGCGTGCACGCGAACGCCGCGAGCAGCCCGGCGCGGGTGCCGCGGGCCAGCCCGGCGGCCATCGTGTAGAGCGCGCCGATGCCAGGGGTCACGCAGATGACGAACGCCGTGAGCAGGAAGGACACCATGAGGCCTCAGACTCTGCCCTGAACCGGAACTCATCGCCACGGGGAATCTCACGACCCGTCGCGGAGTACGGCGCCGTGGAGGAGCGCGTGCTCAGCTGAGCCGCCGCCAGCACCCGCGAGAGAAGCGGGTTCTCGATGCTGCCGCCCAACAGCACCGCCGCCTCGGCGTCGCCGGCGAAGCCCAGCCGGGCACCGTGCAGCATCGCGCGCACGGTCAGCTCCTGCATCCCGGCCCGCGATGCCCGTTCGTGCATCTCCTCGACCCAGGAGCCGGTCAGCGGGTGCCCGTGGCGGCAACCCATCTCGCACAACGCGTCCAGGATGTGTACGTCGAGCCACACGTAGGGGTCCGCCAGCCGGTTGGTGCGTGAGCGGGCGTCGAGCAGGTCGGCGAGGGCCCGATCCGGCTCGCCCTTGGCCTCGGCGAGCAGGGCCAGCCCGCGGGCCGAGATCCCCTCCCAGCAGGGGTCGCCGATCTGGCAGGCCCGCGCGAACGACTGCTCGAGGCAGGTCGCGGCCCCGTCGAGGTCACCGCGAGCCAGGAGCACGTGTCCCGACATCGCTTGCGGCCACGGCAGGAACGACAGCCAGTGCTCGGCCTCGGCCAGCTCGACCGCGGCCCCGAGGTGCTCGTCCGCGGCGTCGAGGTCGCCGCGCAGGAGGCCGATCCGGCCCAGCATCGACAGCGCGAACGCCTCGCGACGCGGCTCCCCCACCGCCTGGGAGGCGCGGATCGCGTCCTCGAGCAGGGCGACCGCCCGCGGGTAGTCGGCCCGATCGCTCGCGACCGAGCCCAGGTAGGTCAGCGCCTTCGCGCGGGCCGACGGCGACGCCTCGTCCACCGCGAGCACCTGGTCGAGCAGCCGCTCGGCACGGTCGTAGCGCGCCCGGAGGAAGTCGACGTAGCCGAGCTCGGCGCGGGTCCGCGCCACGGATTCCACGTCTCCCTGCGCGAGGGCGATCCGCTCCGCCTCGGTCAGCGCCGCGAGCCCGGCCTCGTCGAGTCCGCCCAGCGTGTGGATGAGCGCCTCCGCCAGCACCAACCGGGCCTGGACCCGCACGCTCTCGGCACCCGACTGGTCGGCCATCCGCACCGCGGCCTCGAACGACGCCACCCCGGCCGCGAGGGCCCCGGCGGAGACGGCGGCCGCGCCACCCTCGGTGATCGCGTGGATCGACACCGGGTCCACTGCCTGCTCCGCCGCAGGTCGCTCGCGCGCCGCCAGGAGCACCGCGGCACCGGGCGAGGTGCCGAGCTCACGCTCGGCGGTGGCCGACCAGGAGTCGAACTGGCGCGCGGCTGCCTCCTGGTCACCGGCCAGCCGGTAGATGCGGATCAGCAGCGCCTGGTGGTTCTCGTCCAGCGGGCTCATCACGGTCGCCTGGACGGCCAGCTCGCGCGCCCGTTCCAGCTCTCCGCGCGCCAGCAGCCCCAGGGCAGCCTCGTGGACGATGGACTCCGCCGCCGCCGACAGGCGCCGGCGCTGGGAGAGGAGCCAGGCCTCGAACGGCTCGGCGTGGGCGATGGCCACGCCGTCGAGCAGGTCCAGCCCGAGGCCCGGGAGCTGGAGCGCATCGTTCCAGTGCCCGTGGACCAGCACGTCGACGTCGACCGACGCACCGGGGGGCAGCGTCAGCTGCACCGGGTCACCGTCGAGCACCGGCACCGGGCCCGAGCCCCCGTCGTACCTCCGCGAGGCACCAGCGCAGCGCGCGCAGCGGGTCGTCGGCCTCAGCGAAGAGCAACGATGCGAGTCGGGACCGGGTCGGCGGCCGCTCGGCCAGGAGCAGGAAGGCCAACAGGGCCCAGCTCTTGCGGCTGCGGAACCGGTAGCCACTGGTGCCGTCGACCTCGATCCGCGGGCGCCCGAGCAGGTGGACGACCACCCCCGCCGACAGGTTCATCAGGTGCTCGCTCCGCACGATCGTTCCGGCCCCCGTCCGGGTGCCAGCGTGGCACAGCGGAGAGCCGGACCACCGCCCGCGCGAGGGGAGTCCTCGCGCGGGCGATCGACGACGGAGCCCGGGTCGCTGGTCACGCGACGCGGTCGCCGATCTCGTGGGCGTTCCCGCCTCGGAGTCGGTCGAGCAGCCACGCGCGGTCCTCGGGACCGAGGACTCCCAGCACCACACCGTGCAGCACCCCGAAGGCGCGCAGCCGCGCCGTCTCGGGACCGTCCCAGTCGACGAGGGCAGCCGCCGCGCCCGGCGCCGACCACCGGGCGGTGTCGTGCATGGCCTGGAGGGCAGGGCGTTCCGTGGCGGTCCCATGCTCTGCGATCCGCTCCGCGATGGCGTTGAGCAGGACGCCCAGCGCCCTGGTGACGTCCTCCGGCCGCGGGGCCGGCGCTGCAGTGAGCACGGGCTGGGCACTCACGGGTACGCCGCGCCGTCGGCTCCACCAGGAGCCGGTGGCCTCGCGCAGCGCACGCCGCCGGGCCCGCCGGACCCCTTTCGCCTCCTTGACCAGGCGCCGGTGACGCGCACCGGCGGCTCGCTCCCTGCCGGCCTCGCGCACCAGGTCGCGCGACATGGAGCTCACGTCCCTTCCGTGACGGCGTAGATCTCGTCGGCGACCAGGCCGTGCGCCTCCCGGTGCACGATGTTCGCCGCCTCGGCGTCCGGCGCCTCGACCAGGCAGAAGATCTTCCCCGCCGCCTCGTCCACCCAGTAGCGCAGGTAGCTCACGCCGTACTGCGCCTGCGTCTCGAGGTCGGCCTGGTGCGCGGCGGCCACGTCCGCGACTGCCACTCCGCCCTCGAGGGTGTGTGCGTCCATGAAGAGTGTCATCTCGTTCCGCTCTCGTCCTCGGCCCGACGCGGTCGCCGGGCCTGAGGTGTCCATGACATCTCCGGGGCGTGTGACGGCGAGTGTGACGAATCGGAGACTTCTCGCCGAACCGTTGGACACGCGGTGGATATGTCTGGCCGCCCCGGACCCGACCCGCGATGATCCGGGCATGACCCGGACCAGACCAGTTGCCGTGGCCACGTCCCTGACGCTCGCTGTCGTCGGCGCGGTGCTGCTCCTCCCCGGGCCCGGGGCGCAGGCCAAGCCACCCGTCAGCCGAGCGGCGGACCGGGGCGACGGCGGGCCGAACACCTACCTCAGCACGCCGCCGAACCCGCTGGCGGCCAAGGCCAAGACGCCAAGGGCCGACAGGCGCCCCAAGCCGCCGCCCACCAAGGGCACCGTCACCGGCCAGGTCACCGGCCCGAACGGCACGCCGATCGCGAACGCGCTGGTCACCGGGATCCGGTTCTCCGACCTCGGCCTGCCGGTCGACGTCACCGAGGAGAAGAGGGTGCTCGCGCGCACCAACGGGAGCGGCCGGTTCACGCTCAAGCAGCTCCGCGAGCCCTACCTGGTCCGGGTCTGCTCCGAGTCGGTGTCCGGTGGCGGCGGCAGGCGCATCGGGCGCGCGCCGTGTCCGGTGAGTGCGACCAGGAGAGCAGCAAGCGGTTCACGCCGTCCTACCTCGGCCCGGACGGCAACCTCAACAGCTGGATGCGGCACACCCGCTTCTTCCGCCCCCAGCTGCCGCACCGCTCGGTCGGCCGGGTCGTCGTCCAGCCCCCGGCCGTGGTCACCGGCACCTGGAAGGACGGCGCCAACCGCCTCCTCTACCTCACCCGTATCGACGGCAGCATCGCCGCGCAGACGATCACCGACGGCAAGGGCCTCTACCGCTTCGAGGTCGCCCCCGGCCCCTACCGCATCGAGGCCGACCGCGACGAGGGGCTGCACACCGACTCGACGGTGCCCGGCTATCTGTCCAAGCGGCTCCTGCTGCGCGCGGGCCGCACCACGCACGTCACCTTCAAGACCCGGCACGCCGGCATCGTCCGCGGCCTGGTGAGCACCAACGGCGTCCCGCTCCCCGACCAGTTCCTCGCCATCCTCGACAAGGACGGCGACTTCGCCGCCGGCGTGGTCACCAACGAGATCGGCCGCTACGTCGTCAGCTCGCTCAAGCCGGGTCCCTACACCGTCACGACGTCGTACGCCGGGTCGGCGTACGTCCCGAAGGCGCAGATCGTCGCGGTCGCCCAGAAGACCGTCGCCACCGCCGACCTGGCTCTCGACCCGGGCCGTTCGGTGAGCTTCTCGGCGTCCGACGTGGTCTTCCCGGGCGCCAACGGCTCGGTCGACGCCGAGCTCCGCAACGCCGACGGCCGAGTGGTCAAGGTCTACCAGGGCAACCCCGCCCTCGAGCCCGGCGCGGTCGTCACCTTCAGCGGGCTCCCGATGAGCATGTACAGCCTCTACGTCCGTCGCTCCGCGGTCCCGACCGATGGCCCCGAGCAGGTCGACTTCCCATGGGTCTCGGCCCCGGTCGATCTCGTGCTCAACGCAAACCTCGCGCTGGGCCCACTACTGCTGAGCCAGCCGACGATGAACCTCACCGGCACCCTGCCCAAGGGCGGCCAGGTCAAGCTCACCGCCGTCCCCGAGGACAGCTGGCTGCGGCCGTCGCACATCGACGGCGACCAGGTCACCCCGATGGCGCTCAACTGGACCGAGCAGTCCGAGGGCGGTGCCTACACCGTCCGCGGCATCGTCCCGGGCGCGTACGCCGCGGCAGTGACCACCGCCCGCAAGGAGCGAGGCGACAAACCGTCCACCACGGGTGCCAATCTCGCCGCCACCCACTCGACGGTGATCGTCAACGGCCCGGCACCGACCGCGGCGTTCACCGCGCCCAAGGGCGCCAAGGTGCGCGGGGTCATGCGCTACGACCGAGGCAACCGCCCGGTGATCGCGCCGTTCGGCTTCCGGGTCTTCGACCAGGGCGACGAGTCCTGGCTGTTCCCGACCGTCTCGGACAAGCAGAAGTACGGCAAGCCGTTCCGAGTCGAGATGCTGCACGCCGGCAAGGCCGCGGGTCGACTGCTCGACCTCGAGGAGCTGTACGCCGAGCACCCGGACGTGCTGATCCCCGACAACCTGGTCAGCTCGGCCCGCAACGAGGTCGGCACGCCGTACTGGTTCACCGCGCGCAAGCACGGCATCTCGCTCAGCGAGGGAGGCACCGTCGACGTCGGGGTGATCAAGCTGAAGATCCACGGCGTGAACGGCGTCCGCGCGGTGATCGGCGGGGGCGGCCGGGAGGGCTAGGTACGCCGCGCCCGTGCGACGTGCCCGCACCGAACGCGGTCCGGCTCGGCTCGCCCTCACGCACCAGGCTCGGCCAGCCTCGCCAGCTCGTCGTCCACGATGGCCGGGTCGAGCTTGGTGAAGATCGGCGTCGGCTTCTCGACCTTCGCGCCCACGGTGACGGGGCGCGACTCCCACGCGGGCGTGCGGGAGTACTCACCCGTGATGACGGTGTAGAAGTCCAGCCCCGCGCCGTTGTCGGGGTCGAGCTCCTCGACGGTCTCGATCCGCGGCATCGGCATGAACTCGCCCTCGCCGCCGAGTGCGAGGTGCACCTTGTTGGACGAGTGCGGGAGGAACGGCGAGAGCAGCGTGTTGCAGTCGACCACGCACTGCGCGGCGACGTGCAGCACGGTCGCCAGCCGCGCGCGCTGCGACTCGTCCTTCATCTTGTAGGGCTCGGTGACGGTGAGGTACTTGTTCACCTCGCCGACCACCCGCATCGCCTCGGCGATGCCCTGGCGCAGTCGCTGCCGACCGATCAGGTCTCCGACCGTGTCGAAGCCGGCCCGCACCGCAGCGAGCACCGCCTCGTCCTCGGACTGCAGCGGCCCGGAGGCCGGGATCTCACCGAAGCTCTTGGCCAGCATCGTCGCGGTGCGGTTGACCAGGTTGCCCCAGCCGGCCACCAGCTCGGAGTTGGTACGCAGCACGAAGTCGGCCCAGGTGAAGTCGGCGTCCGAGGTCTCGGGCCCGGCCGCGCAGATGAAGTAGCGCAGCGCGTCCGGCTGGTAGCGCGACAGCATGTCGCTCACCAGGATCACGTGGCCGCGGCTCGTGGAGAGCTGCTGGCTCTCCATCGTCATGAACTCCGAGGACACGACCTCGGTGGGCAGGTTGAGCACGCCGAACTCCCCCGGCTCGCCGCCCTTGTCGCCCTTGCCGTTGTAGGCCAGCAGCTCGGCGGGCCAGATGACGGAGTGGAAGACGATGTTGTCCTTGCCCATGAAGTAGTAGGACAGCGCCTCCGGGTCGTTCCACCAGTCGCGCCACCGGTCGGGGTCACCCCGCCGGCGGGCCCACTCGACGGATGCCGACAGGTAGCCGATCACCGCGTCGAACCACACGTAGAGCCGCTTGGTCTTCTGCTCGGTCCAGCCCTCGATGGGCACCGGGATGCCCCAGTCGATGTCGCGGGTCATCGCGCGCGGCTTGAGGTCCTCGATGAGGTTCAGTGAGAACTTGATGACGTTGGGCCGCCACGTGCCCGAGGCCTCACGTCCCTGGAGGTACTCCTGGAGGGCCTCGGCCAGTGCGGGCAGGTCGAGGAAGAAGTGCTGGGTCTCGACGAACTCCGGCGCCTCACCGTTGATCTTCGACCGCGGGTTGATCAGGTCGGTCGGGTCGAGCTGGTTGCCGCAGTTGTCGCACTGGTCGCCGCGCGCCTCGCCGTACCCGCAGATCGGGCAGGTGCCCTCGATGTAGCGGTCCGGCAGGGTGCGGCCGGTCGACGGCGAGATCGCACCGAACGTCGTCTGCTCGACCAGGTAGCCGTTGCGGTGCACGCCGCGGAACAGGTGCTGGACGACGTTGTAGTGGTTGCCGGTCGTGGTGCGGGTGAACAGGTCGTAGGACAGACCCAGGTCGACGAGGTCCTGCACGATCACGGTGTTGTTCTTGTCCGCGAGCTCGCGCGCGGTGACACCCGCGCCGTCGGCCGCGACCAGGATCGGCGTGCCGTGCTCGTCGGTGCCGGAGACCATGAGCACGTCGTGACCCGCCATCCGCATGTAGCGGCTGAACACGTCGGAGGGCACGCCGAAACCGGCCACGTGGCCGATGTGGCGCGGGCCGTTGGCATACGGCCAGGCGACGGCAGACAGGATCTTGCTCACGGACTGATCGTAGGAGGGTGTCTCTCACGGCTGCGACGCAGTTACGTTCGGGGGCGTGACGCTGATCGCGGAGGACGTCCTGCTCCTCCTGCTGGACGAGACCAAGGGCACCGCGTCGGCGTGGGGCAACACCGACGCTGTGCTCGGCGGCGCGGTGCTCGCCGAGCTCGGCGTTCTGGGACTCGCCACCGTCGAAGAGAAGAACAGCATCTGGCGGGCCGCGAAGGTGCACGCCACCGGTGGGGCGCCCGCCGACCTCGACCCCGTGCTCGCCGAGGCGCTCGCCACCATCGCCGAGAAGGACCGGAAGGCCAGCACCCTGGTGACCAAGCTCGGCAAGGGACTCAAGGACCGCCTGGCCGCAGGCCTCGCCGAGCGCCACATCCTCGAACGCAAGGACGGCAAGCAGCTCGGCCTCGTCCCACGGACGACCTGGCCCGCCGCCGACACCAGCCGCGCCGACCAGCTGCGTCGCCAGATCACCGTCTGCCTGGCCGACGGTGCCCAGCCTGACGAGCGCACCGCTGCGGTCATCGCCCTGCTCTGGGCCGCCGACGAGGCGCACAAGGCGGTCGCGACCAACACCGCGACGACGAAGAGACAGCTCAAGAAGCGCGCCAAGGAGATCGCGGAGGGCCAGTGGGCCGCCAAGGCGGTCAAGGACGCCATCGCCGCGGCCGCCTCGAGCGGGGCGGTCAGCTGAGGTCGAGGGGCTCCGTCAGCTGAAGTCGAGCTTCCGGTCCCGGGTCCGCTTCAGCTCGTAGAAGTACGGGAACGCCGACAGCGCGACCGCACCGTCCCAGATCTTCCCGGCGTCCTCGCCGCGGGCGATCTTGCTGAGCACGGGGCCGAAGAACGCGTTGCCGTCGATCGCGATCGTCGGTGTGCCGACATCCTCGCCGACCTGGTCCATGCCGAGGTGGTGGCTCTTCTTGATCGCGTCGTCGTACGACGCGTCGTCCATGGCGTCCGCCAGGGCGACCGGGACGCCGATCTCCTCGAGCGCCTCCCCGATCAGCGCGCGGTCCATCTTCTCGCGGCCCTCGGTGTGCTTCTTGGTCCCCAGCGCGGTGTAGAGCTCGGCCAGCTTCTCCTGGCCGTACTCCTGCTCGACCGCCATGCAGACGCGGACCGGGCCCCAGGCGTCCTTGAGGAACTCGCGGTAGCTGTCCGAGATGTCGTCCTTCTCGGCGTTGAGGTGGGCGAGGCTCATGATGTGCCACGTGGTCTGGACGTCTCGCACCTTCTCGACCTCCAGCATCGTGCGGGAGGTGATCCACGCGAACGGGCACAGCGGGTCGAACCAGAAGTCAACGTTGCTCATGTCAACTACTAACCGAACAGGTTCAGAAGTATTCCGGCCAGCGCTCCCCCGGCGACGTACCACCCAGCGTTGAGCCGGGTCCGCCACAGCAGGAGCAGGGTCACGGCGAACAGCGCGACCGTCCAGCCGTCGACCAGCGCGTCCCGCCCCAGCGTCCAGCAGACCCCGGCGATGAGCGCCAGTGCGGTGGCGTTGAGCCCGTCCAGCATCGCCGACGTCCACGAGCGCGACCGCAGCCAGCCGGCCAGCCTGGTGAGCAGCCCGACGAAGACGAACGACGGCAGGAAGATCGCCGACCGTCGCGAGGAAGGCACCGGGGAGCCCGGCAACCAGGTAGCCCACGAACGTCGCGGTCGTGAACACCGGCCCGGGCGTCACCTGGCCGACCGAGATCGCGTCCAGCAGCTGCTCGTGGGTGATCCAGCCCAGGCCGTCCACGAAGTCGCCCTCGAGGAACGCGAGCAGCACGTACCCGGACCCGTACAGCACCGCCCCGATCTTGAGCATCGTCACGAACAGGGTGGCCAGCTGACCGGCGGTCGGGTCCTCGAAGACCGGCAGCGTCGCCAGCACGAGCGCCTGCCGGCCCGACCCGGCCAGCGACCGGCCAGCGTGCGCCACCAGCGGCGATCGCGGCTCCCCCGAACAGCAGGACGAGCTCGTTGACGCCCAGCAGGTACGCCGCGAGGCCTGCGCGCGAGCAGCACCGCGAGCCACAGCGACTTCACCACGGCGCGGGCCAGCGGCACCAGCGCCCAGGCGATGATCGCGACGACCACCGGCACCACGCCGTACAGCACGTGGTCGAACGTCGGGGTGTCCCCGTACTCGACGTAGGCCCAGGCCAGCACGGTGACGATCACGGCGGCCGGGAGGATGAACATCACGCCCGCGAGCAGCAGCCCGCGCCAGCCCGCCCGCTCGTGGCCGAGGTGGATGGCCAGCTCGGTCGAGTTCGGGCCCGGGATCAGGTTGGTGGCGCCCATCAGGTCGACGAACCGCTCGTCGGTCACCCAGCTCCGGCGCTGGACCAGCTCCTGGCGCATCATCGCGGTGTGCGCGGCCGGTCCGCCGAAGGCCACCACGCCCAGCCGGAGGAAGACGAGGGCGACCTCTCGGGCAGGACCGAATCCCGAAGCAGGTCGCGATCCGGTCACGACTGCATCCTTCTCCCCATGCGCGTGGCCGGGATCACTACCCGGGTGGCAGGATCACCGCATGCCTGGAACCAACCTCACTCGGGACGAGGCCGCAACCCGCGCCTCCCTCCTGGACGTCTCGTCGTACTCCATCGACCTGGACCTCACGACGAGCGACACCACGTTCGGCTCCACCACCACGATCGTCTTCAGCTGCCGCGAGCCCGGTGCGTCGACCTTCGCCGACCTCGTGGGCGCGACC
This sequence comes from uncultured Actinomycetota bacterium, assembly GCA_963734355.1. Classification (GTDB taxonomy): domain Bacteria; phylum Actinomycetota; class Actinomycetes; order Propionibacteriales; family Nocardioidaceae; genus Nocardioides. Next base: position 5,348 of record CAVTHU010000037.1, on the reverse strand, counting down.
ATCCACGAGATCACGCTCAACGGCGAGCCCGTCGACGCCTCGGCGTACGCCGACAGCCGGATCGCGCTGAGCGGCCTGGCCGCCGACAACACCCTCGTGGTCAAGGCCGACTGCACCTACTCCCGCACGGGTGAGGGGCTGCACCGCTTCGTCGACCCCGCCGACGACCGGGTCTACCTCTACTCGCAGTTCGAGGTCCCCGACGCCCGCCGGGTCTACACCACCTTCGAGCAGCCCGACCTCAAGGCGCCGTACACGTTCACGGTCACCGCGCCGGCCGGCTGGGCGGTCTCCTCCAACGCGACGACCCCCGAGCCCGAGGACGGCGGCGAGGGCAAGCAGGTCTGGCGGTTCCCCGAGACCAAGCCGATGTCGACCTACATCACCGCCCTGGTCGCCGGCGAGTACCACTCGGTGCACAAGACCTACAAAGGCGCGCACGGCGAGATCCCGATGGGCCTCTACTGCCGCCAGTCGCTGGTCGAGCACCTCGACGCCGACGCGCTGTGGAAGATCACCGAGGAGGGCTTCGGCTTCTTCGAGGAGACGTTCGACTACCCCTACCCGTTCGGGAAGTACGACCAGCTGTTCGTGCCGGAGTACAACATGGGCGCGATGGAGAACGCCGGGTGCGTGACCTTCCGCGACGAGTACCTCCCGCGCAGCCGCCAGGACCGCTCGTTCTACGAGTTCCGCGCCGAGGTGATCCTCCACGAGATGGCGCACATGTGGTTCGGCGACCTGGTGACCATGAAGTGGTGGGACGACCTCTGGCTCAACGAGTCGTTCGCCGAGTGGGCCTGCTACCACGCGGCCGTCAACGCGACCGAGTTCACCGAGTCGTGGACCGGCTTCACCAACGCCCGCAAGAACTGGGCGTACCGCCAGGACCAGCTGCCGAGCACCCACCCGATCGCCGCGGACAACTACGACCTGCAGGCGGTCGAGGTGAACTTCGACGGCATCACCTACGCCAAGGGCGCCTCGGTGCTCAAGCAGCTGGTCGCGTGGGTCGGCCTGCGAGCCGTTCCTCGAGGGCCTGCGCGGCTACTTCGAGGACTTCGCGTTCTCGAACGCCGAGTTCAAGGACCTGCTGATGGCCCTGGAGAAGGCGTCCGGGCCGCGAGCTGGAGTCGTGGGCGCAGGAGTGGCTGCAGACCGCCGGCGTCAACACGCTGGCGCCGGAGTTCGAGCTCGCCGAGGACGGCACCTACTCGTCGTTCGCCATCCGGCAGACCGCCGCAGCCGACTACCCGACGCTGCGCCGGCACCGGCTCGGCGTCGGCCTCTACGACAAGCTCGAGGGCCGGCTGGTCCGGCGTACCTCGATCGAGACCGACGTCGAGGGCGAGCTGTCCGAGGTCCCGCAGGTGGTCGGGCCAGAAGCAGCCCGACCTGCTGCTGCTCAACGACGGCGACCTCGCCTACGCCAAGATCCGGCTCGACGAGCGCTCGCTCGACACGCTGGTCACCAGCATCGAGACGATCGACGACTCGCTGGCGCGGGCGCTGTGCTGGGGCGCGGCGTGGGACATGACCCGCGACGCCGAGATGTCGGCGACCGACTTCGTGACCCTCGTGCTCTCGGGCATCGCCTCCGAGACCGACGCGTTCGGCGTCAACCGGCTCCCCGGGTACGCCGCGACGGCCGCCACGCTCTACTCGGCCCCCGAGCACCGCGAGGCGCTGCGCGACAAGTGGGAGACCGGCCTGCGCGAGCTGCTCATGACCGCGGAGCCCGGTGACGACCACCAGCTCTCGTTCGCCCGCGCGTACGCCTCCGCCGCGCACAGCGACCAGGCGCTCGGCGACCTCGAGGCGCTGCTCGACGGCTCGCTCGTGATCGACGGCCTCGCGGTCGACACCGACCTGCGCTGGACGCTGCTGTCCGGGCTGGCCAAGAACGGTCGGGCCGACGGTGCCCGCATCGACGAGGAGCTGGCGCGCGACAACACCATCTCCGGCAAGGAGCACGCCGCGGCCGCCCGCACCCTCACGCCCACCGCCGAGGCCAAGGCCGAGGCGTGGGAGCTCGCGATGGTCCGCGACGACGTCCCCAACGAGACCCAGCGCAGCATCGTGCTGGCCTTCCAGGCCTACGGCCAGGACGAGGTGCTCGCGCCGTACGTCGAGAAGTACCTCGCCGCCGCCGACACCATGTGGGAGGAGAAGGGCACCCAGCGCGCCTCGACCGCGCTGGAGTACATCTTCCCCAAGCAGCTGGCCAGCCAGGAGCTCCTCGACCGGGTCGACGCCTGGCTGGAGAGCTCAACGGCCAACCCCGCCGCCAAGCGCTACGTCCGCGAGGGTCGCGACGACGTCGCCCGCGCGCTGCGCGCCCAGGCGAAGGACGCCGAGGGCTCGTAGTCGGGACCGGGCTGGCCTGGGATCCCCGGCACCTCAGCTGGGCAGCTCCCGGCGGCCGAGCCGCTCCTCGCCGGTCCGGATCGTGTCGATCACGATCGTGGAGAGGTCGGGGGCGACGTCGCGGTTGTTCCATGCGACGTTCTTGACGTCGTCGAGCACGGCGCGCAGTCGGGCCGTCTCGGCCTCGGCGGCGCGGACCTGCTCGCGGGCCTGGGACCGGAAGAAGGCGATGAGCACGATCGCGACGAGCGCGACGACGGCGATGGCGACCGCAGCGGTCACGAGTGCTCCGCGTGCAGCGTCTGCGGCGCGCGGGCGTGCTCGGCGAGCATCTGGATGCCGCGGCGCAGCCCGCCGACGAGGTCGCCCGCGGCGAACAGGCTCTGCATCTGGGCGATCGCGAGCTCGACCTCGTGTCGCGGAGGGTACGGCGCACGTGGCTGCCGGTGACGACCTCGAGCGCTCGGGCGTCGGGGTCGACCAGGATCAGGATGCTGCGGGCCGGGGCCACGAGCGTGCCGTGCAGGCTGACGGCGAAGGCGCGTGGATCGCCCTCGGCGTGGCCGACGAAGACGGAGAACTCGACCCGCGACAGCCGCTCGGCCTTGCGGATCGTCTCGTCGAGCGCGACCCTGTCGTTCGCGCCGAACCGGTGGCTCAGCCGGTTGTCGGGACGCTCACCAACGGCCACTGGCGCCTCCGGCTTCGGCATCCTCGGACTCCGGCCCCTTCAGCTCGGCGGTGCCGGTGCGCGGCCCGCCGAGCCACTGGTTCTCCACCGGCGGCTGGCCCGGCGCGATCCGCTCGCCGCGGACGAGCGAGGGCAGGTAGACCGCGACCGTGATCACGATGAACAGCAGCAGCGGCACCCCGACCAGCAGGAGCAGGGCGTGGACCATGTTCACGTCGTCCGGCTGGCTCCATCCGACAGGCACGTCCAGCGGTACGACGAGGGCCAGGGCGCCAGCTGCGGTGGTCACGGCCCCCACGATATCCAGAACCGGCGATGTGAATACTGGGGGCCATGCTCCTGAGCAACCCGTGCGAGGACGACGAGTCGCTCTGCAACTGGGTCTATGACCAGACCGACACCCACGAAGCGGCCAATCTGGCCGACTGGCTGATCGGACTGCCGCTTGGCGATCATCGGCCTGGTCGTGCTCGGGCTGGTGATCCGGTTCGTGCTGCACCGGCTGGTGGACCGGCTGGTCGCACGAGCCGAGGGCGGCGTACTGCCCGGCCAGGGTCGGCAGGTTCTCGCGGCGCAAGAGTCCCGAGGACCAGACCCACACCCAGGAGCTGCGCGACCTGGCCGCCGCGACCCGCCGGGTGCAGCGCGCCAAGACCATGGGCGACCTGCTCAAGAGCATCATCACCGGCGTCCTGATCGCGATCTTCGGGACGATGATCCTCAGCCAGCTCGGCGTCAACATCGCCCCGATCATCGCCAGCGCCGGCATCCTCGGCATCGCGCTCGGCTTCGGCGCCCAGTCGCTGGTCAAGGACTTCCTGTCCGGCATCTTCATGATCTTCGAGGACCAGTACGGCGTCGGCGACGTCGTCGACGTCGGCGAGGCCAGCGGCACCGTCGAGGCGGTCAGCCTGCGGGTCACCCGGCTGCGCGACCTCAACGGCACGGTCTGGTACGTCCCCAACGGCGAGATCCTGCGGGTCGGCAACATGAGCCAGAACTGGTCCCGCGCGGTCGTCGACATCAGCGTCGGGTACGACGAGGACCTGGCCCGGGCGAAGCGGGTGCTGAACGAGGTCGCCCACGACCTCTGGGAGGACGAGGACTACCGCAGCGTGATCATCGAGGAGCCCGAGGTCACCGGCGTCGAGGCGCTGACCCCGGACGCGATCACCCTGCGGGTGCTGGTCAAGACCCCGCCGATGGAGCAGTGGGCGGTCGCCCGCGAGCTGCGCCAGCGGATCAAGGCCCGGTTCGACCACGAGGGCATCGAGATCCCGTTCCCCCAGCGGGTGGTGTGGCACCGCGAGGGCCGCTCGCAGCCGGTGGCCGACCCGGATGCCGGTGCCGACGAAGGCGCCGAGGTAGGCGCCGAGTAAAGCCGCTGACGGTCAGGCCAGCGAGGCGTCGAGCTTGATCGCGGGACGGACGCGAGCGCCTGGCTGACCGGGCAGTCCGCCTTGGCGCCCTCGGCGGCGGCGACGAAGTCCTCCTCGCTCATGCCCTCGACGCTGCCGCGCACCGTCAGCTGGATCTCGGTGATCCCGGTGCCCGGGACGAAGTCGACCTCGGCCGAGGTGTCCAGCGCGGTGGGCGGCGTGCCGGCCTTGGCCAGGCCGTCGGACAGCGCCATGGAGAAGCACGACGAGTGCGCGGCGGCGATCAGCTCCTCGGGGCTGGTCTTGCCGTTCGCCTCCTCGGCGCGGGCAGGCCCAGGAGACGTCGTAGGTGCCGATGCCCGAGACTCTGAGGGTCACCTTGCCGGCGCCCTCGGTGAGGCTGCCTTCCCAGTGGGTGGTCGCGGTGCGGGTCGTTGCCATGCCCGCGAGTCTTCCAGAGGGGCCGCTCGGCAGAATGGGCGGGTGAGCACCTTCTACGACGAGATCGGCGGCTACGAGACGTTCCGCCGCATCGTCGCGCGGTTCTACGAGGGCGTGGCCGCCGACCCGGTGCTCCGCGCCGCTCTACCCGGAGGAGGACCTCGGGCCGGCCGAGGAGCGGTTCCGGCTGTTCCTGATGCAGTACTGGGGCGGCCCCACGACGTACTCCGACACCCGCGGCCACCCGCGGCTGCGGATGCGGCACGCGCCGTTCGCGGTCACGCCGACCGCGAAGGAGCACTGGCTGATCCACTTCCGCGCCGGCCTGGACGAGGCAGAGCTGACGCCGGAGCAGGACGCGCAGTTCTGGGACTACGTCACCCACGCCGCGCAGTTCATGGTCAACACCTTCGAGGACGCCTAGCGTTCGCTAGACCAGTTGAACGCGGTGTAACGCCCCGGGCGGCCCG
>CAVTHU010000036.1:0-106571 GCA_963734355.1 uncultured Actinomycetota bacterium | reverse complement strand
CGCTGTGCCATCCCCGAAATGGGCGACGGCGGCGACGGACCGGCCGCACCGGTGCCACTGCGCACCATGCTCGCCCCGTGGCAGTCGTCGCTGGGTCGTCGTCCCCGCACACAACGAGGAGCGTGTCATCGCACGCACGCTGGACCGCCTTGCGTCCGGCGTCGGCGCCGGCGCGCTCGACGTGGTGGTGGTGTGCAACGGATGCACCGACCGGACCGCTGAGGTGGCCCGGAACGTGGCGCCGTGGGCACGCGTCCTGGAGATCCCGAAGCCGTCGAAGGCCGAGGCGGTCCGGGTCGGCAACGCCGCTGGGACGGTCTATCCGAGGGTCCACCTGGACGCAGACGTCTCCATCACTGGAGGCGACGTCGTGAACCTCGTCCACGCGTTGCAGCAGCCGGGGGTCCTGGCCGCGGCGCCGCAGAGGGTGCTGCTCCGCGACCGCTCCAGTCGCCTGGTCCGCTGGTTCTACGACGTCTGGGAGCAGCTGCCACAGGTGCGCAGCGGACTGTTCGGCCGCGGCGTGGTCGCGGCTGTCCGAGGAGGGTCAGCGACGAGTGGAGGCGCTGCCTGAGCTGATGAGCGACGACCTCGGGATGTCCGAGGTCTTGACCGGCGAGCGACGGGTCGTCTGGACCGCCTTCGCGGAGGTCCGTGCCCCGCGGAGCCTGGCCGACCTGCTCCGTCGCCGGGTCCGGGTCGCTACCGGCAACACCCAGGCGGGCCGGGTCGCGTCCGCGACCCGAGTCGTCGACGGCCTGGGGAACCCTCGCCCGCCTGGTCATCCGACAGCCGGGCCTGGCACCGCGGGTGCCGCTGTTCCTCCTCATCGGTGTCGTCGCGCGGCTGCAGTCGCGCCGCGCTGTCCGCTCCGGTGACTTCACCACCTGGCTGAGGGACGAGAGCTCCCGTGCCTGACCGCGGGGGGATGTGAGCGTGCACGCCGTCCTGGTCCACGACGACCTCACCACCACCGCATCGGTCCCTCACGACTGCGTCGCCGTCCTGGACGAGGCCACGTCGCTGAGCGGTCGCGCGCTGGCCCGCGCGGCCGCGGTGCTCGACCAGCAGCCTTCGGTGGGCACCGTCTTCATCGTCACCGACGAGACGCCGGGACGGTGTGCAGCCGGGCCACCGCTGGCTCCGCCTGGCCGCGGCGTACGGCCCCGACACCGTGGGCAGCCGCTGCGCGGTCATGCGCCGCGCCACCTTCGAGGCCGCCGGCCAGCAGGGGCTGGGCACCCGGAGCGGTGAGCTGTCCCTGTGGCTGCGCGCCGCAGCCCTGCCGACGTGGCCCACGTGGCGGAGCCGCTGCCGCTGGAGTCCCTGACGCCGTCGCGCCGTCTCGCGCCCCGGTCGGCCAGGTCACCGAGCTGCACGAGCGAGCCCATGCCTTCCGCGAGCTGTTCGACGGCTTCGCGCCGTTGCGTGACCAGTCCCGGCTGCGTTCGGCGGCGTACCGCGCCCTCGCGCGCAGCGCCCGGCGCCGGGCCTGGGTGGCCGCCTACGAGGGCGACCCGGTCGAGGCGTCCCTCTGCCTGCACCTCGCTCGCGACGTGAGCCGCTGGCGGCGGCAGCGATGATCTGATGGACGCGCTGCGACTGCCCGACGGGCCCCTGGACGTGCTGTGTGTGGGTGCCCACCCCGACGACGTCGAGATCGGGTGCGGCGGGACGCTCCTGCGGCTGGCGGAGCGAGCCGACCTCAGTCTGACGGTCGCCGTCCTCACCGGTACGCCGGACCGGGCAGCCGAGTCGGCGGGCGCGCTGCAGGAGATCCTCCCGGGGGTCAAGACGCACTTCGCCGCACTCCCCGACGGTCGGCTGCCGACCCACTGGGAGGCCGCGAAGGAGTACCTCGAGGACCTCGCCCGGCACTGCCGGCCGCAGCTGGTGCTGACCCACCGCGTCGACGACGCCCACCAGGACCACCGCACCCTGGGCGCCATGGTGACCACCGTGTGGCGGGACGCGCTGGTCCTGCACTACGAGATCCCCAAGTGGGACGGCGACATGAGTGCGCCCTCGCACTACGTCGGGCTCACCCGCGAGCAGGCCCGGCGGAAGGTGGACGCTGCTCAACCGGCACTTCCCGAGCCAGCACCCGCACGACTGGTGGGACGACGAGGTCTTCCTCGGGCTGATGCGGCTGCGAGGGATGGAGTGCCGCCGCCCGTACGCCGAGGCGTTCTACGTGGCCAAGGCGCTCGTTGAGGTCTGACACGTGCTCGTTGACGGCGTCGAGCTCCGGGGCGTGCTCCTGTTCTGTCCTTCGCCGCACCGTGACGACCGAGGGTTCTTCACCCGTACCTTCGACGGTGAAGTGGCCGGCGCCCGGGCTCGACCCCGCGGCGTTCGTCCACGACTCGCAGTCCCGCTCCAGCCACGGGACGCTGCGCGGGCTGCACGGCCGCGCCGGCACCGGTGACGCCAGCTGGTCCGCGTCGCCCGTGGTGCGATCCTCGACGTGATCGTCGACGCGAGGCACGGCTCGCCGACGTTCGGGCGGCACCAGGCCTTCCGGCTGGACGACGAGCAGTTCTGGATGCTCTACGTCCCGCGGGGCTTCCTGCACGGCTTCCAGGTGCTCAGCGACGTCGCCGACATCTGCTATCGCATCGACCGGCCCCACGACCCTGCCGAGGTCGTCTCCGTGCGGTACGACGACCCGGATCTCGCCATCGACTGGCCCCTCCCGACGAACACGCTCAGCCCGCGTGACCAGACCGCGGGCTCGTGGCGCGACCTCACCGCCGCCCACGTCCATGGCTGACGCGACGATCTGCTCCGCGGCCGAAATCCGGGCGATGGCCCGTGGCCAAACGTAGTGATTGAGACGGACGCGCACTTCGTCACGCTCAACGATCCCTGAGCAGGCGTGATCACTACGTTCAGCCACGCGTACGGCGCGTCTGGGCGTGATCCGTCCGGATCTGCCGCGACCCGCTTGTCGTTACACCGAGGGCCGACACCACGCGCGATGAGTCCTTGCTCGGTCCGCGGTCCGCCCTGAGTCACAGGCCGGTCGGCCACGAGGGAGGGACGGGCGCGGCGCTTCCCGAAGGGCTGACGCCAGGAACGCCGCGCCACCTTCACGATCGGCGTGAAGTGGAGCTCCCGGAGTCCCGACCTTCGATGGAGGTCGCCAGCTCGCGGTCGATCCAGCGCCCGATCACCTCGACCACGTAGGCCCGCTCGCCGCGGTCGAGCCGATGCCCCTTCGCGATGCCGTGCCACGTCTCCAGGCAGCTGCGGCAGCAGGTCGCGGTGGCGTGCTGGGCCACGAAGACCGGGTGGTTGCGGTAGGGGGTCTGCCGGCCGTCGTTGCGCGGCTCGGCCGGCGCCAGCCGCTCCGCGATGATCTCCGCGGCGTGAGCCCGCATCGTCTGCGGACCGCGCAGCTCAGCCGTGGCCCGCTCGCGCCCGCGCAGGTGGAACCGCCGCCCGAACGGTCGCGCGCTCGCGCGGTCGATCCGGTCATCGATCTCGGCGGGGTCGGGCACGCCCCCAGACTAGGCACGGCACGGTGGCCGACGACGAAGCCAAGACCGGCTGGGTCTCCGCGAGGCTGCGAACCATCAGTGCCCGAAGGCGCGACAAGAGGAAGTGGAATAGCAACACGTCTCCTCCGCCAGCTCGACTAGTGGCGGCGGACCCGCGGGCTGCCGCTGCTTACCGGTCGCCGGGTTTGTAGCCCGGGAACGGCTTAGACGAGGTCTTTCGCGGCGATTGCGACCAGGCTGAGAATCTGCACGCTCGTCCCCGGCGCGACCAGCCGCGAAAGTCTTGCCCGCATGCACGCCGCGTTCCGTGACCAGTGCCTTCAGCGCTCAGTGCCAAGCTTCTAGCGCGATCCGGCAACTTGTTACGAAGGTCGTCGCAGGCATCCCGAGTGCTTGTAGCGCGGCAGGCCCTTGGGTCGCAGCGTGGCTGCGAGCTCGAGCAGCCTTTTGACGTCCGGATCGCTTGTCGGATCATCGGTCTCGATGGCAAGTCCGCCGACTGCATCAAGACCCGCTTGCGCAAGCCACCCGACTGTGGTGTGGAAGTAGTTCTCGTAGAACTCATCGTGGGACACCGGCCGGGCCTCAACTGTCGCCCATAACAGACGAGCCGCTCGGTTTGCTTCCAGAGATTCGCAAGCGCCGAATGCGTGCGTTTGAGAGCCTCATCAGTGTCCGCGATCTGTTCATCCATCTGTTTCGTATTATGCCCGCGACGGGCTGCCATCACGTTGGTGACGATGGCGGCAACGATTGCCAAGAGGCTGCCGGCCACAACCAGCACCGCTTGTTGATGCGAGAGGTCGGTGGCATACGCAACAACGATCATCTCTTGCATGTGCTCCTCCTAGTCACGGTGCAGATCACGGGGTCGCGCCCTTGGCTGGTCGCTCGGCAAACGGCTGGCCCGCCAGTCTGTCTCGGTCCACTCTCGCGTCGTCGAAGGCGCGGCCCCTGAGGCACGAGTCCCTGAATCGGTCGAAGGTCGGTTGGTCTTCTGGGACTCGCGACCCACTTTGCGAAGGACGGCCGCGTCCTACGATCCGGATCTGCCGCGAGCCGTGCGGCGCCCAGGCGCGGCCGCGACGCTTCGCCTGGCGCGGAGTTGTGAAGTTCTGAAGTCAGGGAGTCGCCCCTGCGCCCCGACAGTCCCGAGGCTGGTTCATACTTCGAACGTGTCAGCCTCCTCGGAGGCTGGCTTCGCGGACGTGGTGTAGTTGCAGCACGCTTCCCTTCCAGGGAAGGAGTCGAGGTTCAAATCCTCGCGTCCGCTCCAAGAAAGCCCGAAGCCGCAGCCCTGAGGCCGATCGTTCGCGGCTTCAGGATAGAGGTGACCGGCTTCGCTGTAGTTCGGCATTCGCCGCTGGCGAGGCTCAGAAGACCGACCAGTCGGAGTACGTGGTGAACGCGTCCAGCGCGGCCAGCCCGGCGGCCGAGCTGCCGGAAGGGCCCAGCGCGGGACTCCACACGCAGGCGACACCACGGTCGGGGATGACGGCCAGGATGCCGCCACCGACGCCGCTCTTGGCCGGCAGTCCAACTCGGTAGGCGAATTCACCGGCCGAGTCGTAGGTGCCGCAGGTGAGCATCACGGCGTTGACCCGCTTCGTCTGCCGCGCACTGAGCAGCCGCGTTGCGTCCGAGAGAACCCCGTCGCGAGCGAGGAACAGCCCGGCAAGCGCCAGCTCGCGGCAGGTCATCGAGAGAGCGCACTGCGCGACGTACTGGTTGATCACCTCGTCAACGGGACACTCCAAGTTCCCGTAGCTGGCAAGCAGGTGTGCGAGTGCCGATGTGCGGTGGCCGGCCTCAAGCTCCGAACGTTCCACCACAGGGTCGCTGCCCACGTCGGCGCGGCCGCTCTCCCGGCGCATCAGGTCGCGAAGGGCGCCGAACGCGTTGCCGGTCAGCGAATGCAGCCGATCGGTGACCACGAGTGCACCGGCGTTGATGAACGGGTTGCGCGGACGCCCCGCCTCCTGGTCGAGCTGGAGCAGGGAGTTGAACGGGTTGCCCGACGGTTCGCGGGACACCCTTTCCCAGATGTCTTCTCCCTCGGCGGCGACTACCAGCGCGAGCGTGAAGACCTTGCTGATGCTCTGCACCGAGAAGCGCACGTCGGCGTCACCGACGACGTGCACCTGCCCGTCGCAGGAGGCGATCACCATCCCGAACTGGCGCGGATCCACCGCCGCCAGGCTAGGGATGTACTCAGCCAGCCGGCCGCAACCCACTTCGGGAGCGGCGGCCTCCTGCGCCCGCAGCAGAGCATCCATGATTTGCACGTCACCATCCTCGCGCAGCCGACGGCCGAGCGTCCGGGCCGGGCTCCGGATGCCAATCGGGTGACCCTCCAGGCGAGAACGAGAATCGACCCGACCGGTCATTGCCGCCGCAGAGTGCGTCACTTCGCCGCGATCGACCCATCTGGATCCTGCATCGCCGGCCCTGTGGATGGGTCTGCTCACGCGGGTCGAGTGTCGGTGGCGAGTGCTTGGGTTGAGTCATGCCGGAGCCGACCAGTTTTCTCGCCGTCGAGGATCTCGACGCTGCCGAGACGTTGGCTGCGGTGGAGTCCGCGGTGCGGGACCGGCGGGCGGTCGAGGTGCGCGAGCTGGAGCTGGCGTTGCACTGGGCCGACCTGCACGCCGACGACCCGCGACGACGGGCGGCCGCTGCGCCGGGTGGGCCACGGCTGGTGCGGCTCGGTGGGGTCGGGGACCCCGAAGGTGGTGGACCTGTCGATCTGTGAGCTCGCGATCGCCCGGGGCCAGCACACGCTGACGGTCCGGGCGCTGGTGGCCGATGGGCTGGACCTGCGGCACCGGCTGCCCGAGCTCTACGCCGCGGTCGCGGGAGGGCCGCTGCGAGCTGTGGGTGGCCCGCAAGGTCGCCTCGATGACCCGCAACCTCGACCCCGCCGCGGCCGGGCTGGTCGACCGGGCGGTGGCCGAGGCGGTCGACCAGGGGCCGGGGCGGCTGCTGGCGATCGCCGAGGCCAAGGTGATCGAGGCCGACACCGACGAGCGCCCGGGCCGAGCGGAGCCGGCCGGCGCCGCCGCTACGTCGCGGTGACCCCGACCGACGAGCTCGGGCTGCGCACCGTGATCGCCCCGGTCGTGCCGGCCGACGCGGTCTGGCTGGACGCGATCCTCGAGCGGGTCGCCGACGCCCTGGACGCCCGCCGCGACCTGGTCCCCGACCTGCCCGACCGACGCCACCCGCGACGAGCTCCGCTCGGTCGCGCTGGGCTGGCTGGCCCACCCCGACGACGTCATCGCGCTGCTCGCCGGCGACGGCCGACCCCGCGGCCAGGCGCAAGACCCGGCACGCGGTCGTGCACGTGCACCTGCACCAGGCCGCCCTCGAAGGCACAGCGCGGCACGGGGCGTCGCGCGGGTCGAGGAGCTCGGCCCGATGCTGGCTCGACGAGCTGGCCCGGCTGCTGGGCCACGCCCGGGTCACCCTGGCCCCGGTCATCGACCTCCACCAGCGTCTCGGTCAACGCCTACGAGCACCCCGAGCGGTCAAGGAACGCACCCGCCTGCGCACCATGGGCGACGTGTTCCCCCACGCCAGCCAGTCCCGCAACGACCGACATGGACCACCCCGACCCCTACGACCCACACGGCCCACCCGGCCAGACCGGCGACCACAACGCCGCCCCACTCGGCAGCCGACACCACCGCGCCAAGACCCACCTGGGCTACCGCACCCAGCTCGGCCTGGCCCGATACCTGTGGCGCACCCCGCACGGTCTCCGCCGCCTGGTCGACGACACCGGCACCCACGAGATCGACACCGCCCAAGCCCTCGAGCTCGAACACCCCGGAGCACTCGACGCCGCCCTCGACCAGAATCGAAGCCGACCTGCCCGCAACCAACTGAGGCGTTCCCGCATCTCACCTGCAGGCAGCACGTGTCTGTGGCGGGAGTGGAGATGAACAAGCTGGGAGGGTCGCCAAGGTGATCGCGGCATCCTTGCTGACCCTGGCCCTGGTGACGGGCCTGTCGGTGGCGCTCATCTATCGGCACCTGAACGGCAACCTCAACCACGAGGACCTCGAGTGACCAGCTGGGCGATGACCGCCCACCCGTGGTGGAGGTCGAGGGCCCGCACAAGCCGCTCAACATCCTCGTCATGGGCTCCGACACCCGGGACGGGGCGGCGGGCAACCACATCGACGACGAGAGCGGGGGCGGCTCGGACACGACGATCCTGTTCCACCTCTCCGCGGACCGGCAGTCTGCCTACGGGATCTCCATCCCTCTGGGACTCGCTGGTCGACCGTCCGGAGTGCTACACCGAGAACGACTATACCATCCCCGGGGAGCCGGGCGCCATCTGGAACGCGGCGTACACCGTGGGCGGGCCCGCCTGCACCATCCGGCAGTTCGAGCAGCTCACGCATGTGCACGTGAGCAACTACGTGGTCGTGGACTTCGCAGGCTTCAAGGGCATGGTCGACGCCGTCGACGGTGTCGAGGTCTGCATACCCGAGGACATCGACGACGACGTCGCCGACATCCACATTCCGCCGTGGCACCCACCAGCTCGACGGCGAGGAGGCTCTCGGCTACGTCCGGGTGCGGCCATGGCGTCGGCGACGGCAGCGACCTCGGCAGGATCAAGCGGCAGCAGGCGTTCATCGCCGCGCTCGCTGCCAGGGTGGTCGACGGCGGGACGCTGGCCCGGATCGACCGGCTGCTCGGGTTCCTCAACGCCGCCACCAAGTCCCTGACGACCGACATCCCGAACATCAAGGAGATCGCCGAGATCGGCCTGCAGTTCAAGGACATCGGGCTGAGCCGGATCCGCTTCATCACCGTGCCGGTGGCCGACAGCGCCACCAAGTCCGGCCGGGTGGAATGGACCGGCGATGCCAATGCCCTGTGGGACCGGGTCCGCTACGACAAGCCGTTGGGCAAGCTGCGGGTCGGTTCGCTCGGGGCCAACCAGGTGTCCGATGCCGGCGGCTCGGAGAGCCGCCGACACGGGCTCGTCCTCGGAAGGCGTCGATGCCAGCGCCGACGCCCTGGCGTACGCCGGGCTGTGCTCGTAGGCACGGTGCGAGCCGTCAGCGCGCCCCGGTCATCGCCTCGGCGGCGTTGCCGGACAGCCGCTGGGCCAGGTAGATCGGGATCGCCGAGAACAGCACCAGCGCGGCGGCGACGCAGTTGACGATCGGCGCCTGGTTGGGGCGGAACAGGTTCTGGAAGATCCAGATGGGCAGCGTCTGGTCGGTCGACGAGGCGGTGAACTGGGTGACCACGATCTCGTCGAACGAGAGGCCGAACGACAGCAGGGCGCCGGCCAGCAGCGCCGAGCGCAGCATCGGCAGCGTGATCAGCCGGAACGTCGTGAACGGGCCGGCGCCGAGGTCCATCGAGGCCTGCTCGAAGTTGCCGCCGAGCCGCTGGAAGCGGGCCTGCACGTTGTTGAACACGGTGACGATGCAGAACGTCGCGTGCGCGATCACGATCGTCCAGAGCGAGAGCTGGATGCCGAGGATGGTGCGGAAGCCGTTCTGGAAGCGCGAGGCCGGTGACGATGCCGGGCAGCGCGATCGGCAGGATGATCAGCAGCGAGACGACGTTGCGGCCGAAGAAGCGGGTCCGCCGCAGCGCCATCGCCGCCAGCGTGCCGAGCACCAGCGCGATCAGCGGTGGCGGCCAGCGCGACCCGGACCGAGGTCCACAGCGCGTCGCGGGCGCCCTCGCTGTGCCAGGCCAGCCTGCCACCAGTGCGTGGTGTAGCCCGGCGGCGGCCAGCCGAAGGTGCGGTCGGTGTTGAACGAGTTGAGCAGCACCAGCAGCAGCGGCACGTAGATGACCACCAGCACCACCGCGGTGATGACCGAGAGCGAGACGCGCAGGCCGCCGGGAGCAGGGCGCATCAGAGCTGCTCCAGCGCGCCGGTACGGCGGGCCGCGGCGAGGTAGACCAGCATCACGACGATCGGGATCGTCGCCACCGCGGCCGCGAACGGCAGGTTGTTGGCCGCGCCCTGGTTGTCGTAGACGACGTTGCCGAGCAGCTGCGACGTGCCGCCGACGATCTTGACCGCGATGTAGTCACCCATCGACAGCGAGAAGGTGAAGATCGACCCGGCCACGAACGCCGGGAACACCATCGGCAGCACCACCCGCCGCAGCGTCGTCCACGACCCCGCGCCGAGGTCGGCCGAGGCCTCGAACAGCGAGTTCGGCAGCCGCTCCAGGCCGGCGTAGATCGGCAGGATCATGTACGGCAGCCACAGGTAGGCCAGCGTCATCGTGGTGGCGACGCAGCCCGTAGCCCGGCGTCCCGAGCCCGAACGGCGACGCGATCGACTCGACCAGGCCGTTCGACGAGAGCATCCCGCGCCAGGCGTAGGCCTTGACGAGGTACGACGCCCACAGCGGCATCAGCACCGCGATGACCAGCAGCCGCTGGAAGCGCGGCGAGGCCACCTTCGCCATGAACAGCGCGATCGGGAACGCCAGCAGCGCGTCGACCACGGTCACCAGCGCCGCGATCCCGATCGTGCGGAACGTGATGGTCCGGTAGACCTCGATGGTGAACAGGTCCCGGAAGTTGTCCAGCGTCCAGGTCCGCTCGATGTTCGCCGGTGAAGTCGTTCTGCGCCCACAGCGAGGTGATGAGCAGCGCCGCCAGGGCCCCCAGGTAGGCCACTCCCAGCCACAGCATCGGTGGCGTCAGGAGCAGGCCCACCCGGAGGCCCGGGCGGCGGCTGAGGACGGACACTGGTCAGGTCAGCCCTTGATCTCCGTCCACGCGGTCGTCCAGTCGCCGTAGTCGGTGCACTTCACGTCGGTGCGACCGTCCAGGCACTGCTCGATCGGCGTGGTCCAGTAGTGGATCTGCGCGGCGTAGTCGGCGTCCGTGACGTGGTAGGTGTCGCAGAACGTCGCGTCGGACACCAGGTCGCAGGCCTTCGGGTTGGCCGGCGCCTCACCGAACCACTCGCGCGACCGCGGCCTGCGCCTGCGGGCTGGCGATGTAGTCCATCCACGCGTAGCGCGCAGTTCGGGTTCTTGGCCTTGGCGCTGATCATCCAGGTGTCCGACCAGCCCGTGGAGCCCTCGTCGGGCAGGAACGCCTCGACCGGCGCGCCCTCGCTCTGCGCGAGCGACGCGATGACCTGCCAGGTCGTGCCGATCTCGGTGTCGCCCGTCTTGAAGGCCTGGATCTCCTTCAGGTAGTCCGACCAGTACTCCGAGACGTTCTCCTTCTGCGCCTTGAGCAGCTCGACCGCCGCGGCCAGCTGGTCCTCGTCGAGGGCGTAGGGGTCCTTGATGCCGAGGTCGGGCTGGGTGTTCATCAGGTACAGCGCCGCGTCGGCGATGTAGATCGGCGAGTCGTACGCCGTCACCTTGCCGGCGTACTGCGACGCGTCGTCGAAGACCGCCGCCCAGCTGGTCGGCGCCGGGCTGATCGTCTCGGTGTTGTACATCAGCAGGTTCGCGCCCCAGCCGTGCGGGACGCCGTACATCTGGCCGTCGACGGAGTTGTAGCCCTGGTCCTTGAGGAACGGCGAGATGTCCGCGTAGTTCGTGATCAGGTCGGTGTTGACCGGCGCCACGTCGCCGGCCGCGATCAGCCGCAGCGTCGCGTCACCGGAGGCCGAGACCACGTCGTACTCGCCGGTCTTCATCAGCTGGACCGCCTCGTCGGAGGTGCCGAACGTACTTGACGTTGGCCTTGCAGCCGGTCTGCTTCCTCGAACGGCGTGACCCAGTCGACCGACTTGTCGGTCGAGCCGTCCTCGGCGTAGCCCGGCCAGGCCAGGATGTTGACCTGGCCCTCCATGTCGCCGAGCGACTCCTGCATCGGGACGTCGGGCGGGGTGAACCCCTCCGAGCCCGGGGTGCCGCCGTCGCCCTCGTCGTCGTCGCCCGAGTCGGTGCCGCAGCGCGGCCACGCCCAGCAGCAGTGCGGCGCTGGCGAGGGCGGTGAGCGCCCTGCTGGTCGTTCTCCTCATGATTCCTCCTCAGGTGATGGCGTTGCCGGGTCGGGAGCAGGCCCGGCCAGGGCCACCAGGTGGTCGCGTCGCCACGACAGCACGACACGTTGCTGGCGCCGCTCGAGGGCGGCGTCGATGGAGCGGTCGGTGTTCTGGTGCGCCACGGTCAGCGGTGGCGCCGGCGTCGAGCTCGACCACGGAGTGGGTGCTGGCGCCGAGGTAGACGACCTCGCGCACCACGCCCGGGCGCGACGCAGGTCTCCGCGTCGGCGGCCGGCGCGTCGGCCTCGGCGTGCATGACCAGCTTCTCGGGCCGGATCACGAAGGTCCCGTCCTCGCCCACGAGCTCCTTGGCGACCGCGCCGTCGAGCAGGTTCGAGGTGCCGACGAACCCGGCGACGAACGCCGAGGCCGGCTGCTCGTAGAGCTCGAACGGCGTCGCGAGCTGCTGGATGCGCCCCTCGTTGAAGACCGCGATGCGGTCGCTCATCGTGAGCGCCTCCTCCTGGTCGTGGGTGACGAAGACGAAGGTGATGCCGACCTCGCGCTGGATCTGCTTGAGCTCGACCTGCATCTCGCGGCGCAGCTTGAGGTCGAGGGCGCCCAGCGGCTCGTCGAGGAGCAGCACCTTGGGCCGGTTCACCAGCGCCCGCGCCAGCGCGACGCGCTGCCGCTGGCCGCCGGAGAGCTGGTGCGGCCGGCGCGCGGCGTACCCCTCGAGCCGGACGGTCGCGAGCGCCTCCTCGGCCCGCTTGCGCCGCTCGGCCTTGGCGACCTTCTTGACCCGCAGGCCGTACTCGACGTTCTGCAGCACGCTCATGTGCGGGAAGATCGCGTAGTCCTGGAAGACGGTGTTGACGTCGCGGTCGTACGGCGCCCGCTCGGTCACGTCCTCGTCGCCGAGCCTGATCGTGCCGGCGGTCGGCGGCTCGAAGCCCGCGATCAGCCGCAGCACGGTGGTCTTGCCGGAGCCGGACGGGCCCAGCATCGAGAAGAACTCGCCGTCCTCGGATGTCGAGGTCCAGGTCGTCGACGGCGCGCACCTGGTCGTAGTGCTTGCTCAGCCCCCGCACCGAGATCGCCGGCGTTCCTGCATCCGCCATGCAAGGCAACCTAGTGACGTCTGGCGACGAGTTCCAGCACCGTTTCGTCACGATGACGACGGTTCGCGCCGTCCGAGGCCTCCGAAACGCGGTATCCGTGTCGCAGATACCGCGGTCAGGCTGCGCGCCTGCCGGTCCGAGACTTCCTGCATCCCCCACGGGCTGCCGTAGGCGGTCAGCAGCTCCAGGAACGGGACGGCGTCGAAGGCCTCCGGGCCGAGCACGCCGGCGCCGGACCAGGTGCCCTGGCGACAGCAGCTCGAGCGCGACGACCGGGTTGATCGCGGTCTGCCAGACCACGCACTGGTGGCCGTACTCCTGCATCGTCCACTCGTTGTCGACCACGTGGTAGAGGTACGTCGACCGCGGCGTCGCCGTCCTTGCCCTTGCCGGTCACCCACAGGCCGGCGCAGGTCTTGCCCTTCATCCGCGGCCCGACCGTGGCCGGGTCCGGCAGCACCGCGGCCACCACGTCACGGGGGCTGACCTCGACGCCCTTGACCCGCACCTTCTCGGTCCTGTCGAGGCCGAGGGTGTTGAGCACCTTGAGGATGTTGATGAACTCGTCGCCGAGGCCGTACTTGAACGTCGCGCGCTTGCAGTCGACCCAGCGCGGCATGAGGAGGACCTCCTCGTGCTCGACGTTGACGCACTCGACCGGGCCGATGCCCTCGGGGAAGTCGAAGACCTCGGGCTCGCTGAACGGCGCGGTCGTGAACCACTCGCCGTCCTGCCAGATGACCGGCGGGTTGAGGCACTCCTCGATCGTGGTCCACATCGAGAACGACGGCGCGAAGATCTCGTTGCCGTCGTCGTCGGTCACCACGAGGTTGGCGCCGTCGCGGGTGCCGAGCTCGTCGATCTCGCTGAACAGGTGGTCGGCGGCGTACCGCGCGAACACGTCGGAGAGCCCCGGCTCGACGCCGATCCCGACCAGCGCCAGCCGACCGGCGCTCTCCCAGTCGCCGGCGACCGCGAACTGCTCGTCGCCGAGCTTCACGCCGGTCTTCTCGTACGGCGCGTCCGGGTGCGGCTTCGACAGCGACATCGCCATGTCGAGGTAGTCCGCGCCGGCCGCGAACGCGCCGTTGAAGATCGGCATGTTGAAGATCGGGTCGACGGCGTTCATCACGTGCGTGATGCCGTGCTCGCGGCACAGCGCGGTCACCGAGTCCGCGTTCGACGCGTCGACCTGCGCGGCGACGTACCGCTCGTCGGTGGCGGCCGCCTTCTCCGCCTTGGCCGGGTCGTAGTCGGCGATGACGATGGTCTCGAAGAAGTCGCGGCGGGCCGCGATGGCGGTGAAGGCGCCACCGACGCCCCCGGCGCCGACCAGCAGGATCCTCATTCAGTTCTCCCTGAGACGTCGTCAAACGTGGTGCATGGAAGGCGGAGGAGCGAAGGCGGCCTGGGCGCGAACGGCCGTCGAGCGACGACAACGCCGCCAGGCGCCACGTTTCACGACGTCTACTCGCCGATGTAGGACATGACGTGCTTGATGCGCGTGTAGTCCTCGAGGCCGTACATGGACAGGTCCTTGCCGTAGCCCGAGTGCTTGAAGCCGCCGTGCGGCATCTCGGAGACGAACGGGATGTGGGTGTTGATCCACACCACGCCGAAGTCGAGGTGCTTGGACATCCGCAGCGCCCGCGCGTGGTCCTTGGTCCAGACGCTCGAGGCGAGGCCGTACTCGACGCCGTTGGCCCAGCGCAGCGCCTCGGCCTCGTCGGAGAACTTCTGGACCGTCATCACCGGGCCGAAGATCTCGGTCTGGATCTGCTCGTCGTCCTGCTGGAGGCCGGAGACCACGGTCGGCTCGTAGAAGTAGCCGACCGAGCCGTGGCGCTGCACCGCCGGTCTCGAGGTTCGCGTGGTCGGGCAGCCGGTCGACCATGCCGGAGACCCGGTCGTACTGGTTCTGGTTGTTGAGCGGGCCGTAGTAGGTGTCCTCGCTGTCGGGCGCGCCGGTCGGCATCCCCTTGGCGGCCTCGGTGAGCGCGGAGACGAACTCGTCGTGGACGCCCGGGCCGGCGAGCACGCGGGTGGCCGCGGTGCAGTCCTGGCCGGCGTTGAACAGCCCGGCGCCCGCGATGCCCTCGGCCGCCTTCTCGATGTCGGCGTCGTCGAAGACGATCACCGGCGCCTTGCCGCCCAGCTCGAGGTGCACCCGCTTGAGGTCGTGCGACGCCGCCTCGGCGACCTCCATGCCGGCCCGCACCGAGCCGGTGATCGCGACCATCGGCGGGCGTCTTGTGCGAGACCAGCGCGCGGCCGGTGTCGCGGTCGCCGCACACGACGTTGAGGACGCCGGGCGGCAGGTACTCCGCGCAGATCTCGGCGAGCAGCGTCGAGCTGGCGGGCGTGGTGTCGCTGGGCTTGAGGACGATCGTGTTGCCGCCGGCCAGCGCCGGGGCGATCTTCCAGATCATCATCATCAGCGGGTAGTTCCACGGCGTGACCTGGCCGACCACGCCGACCGGCTCGCGGCGGATCCACGACGTGTGGTCGGCCATGTACTCGCCGGCCGAGCTGCCCTGCAGGACGCGCGCGGCGCCCGCGAAGAAGCGGAAGTGGTCGGAGGCGTAGGGCATCTCCTCCGACATGGTCAGGTGCAGCGGCTTGCCGGTGTCCTTGCACTCGACCTCGTTGATCTCGTCCACGCGGGCCTCGATCGCGTCGGCGATCTTGAGCATCGCGGCGGCGCGGTCCTGCGGCGTCGAGTCACCCCAGCTCTCGAAGGCGGCCGCCGCGGCGGCGTACGCACGGTCGACGTCCTCGGCGCCCGACATCGGCGCCGCGGCGTACACCTCCCCCGTGGTCGGGTCGATGACGTCGTAGGTCTCGCCCGAGACCGAGTCGACGAGCTCACCGTTGATGACGTTCTGGAAGCGCTGGTCGGCCATGGCTCGGAGCCTAGGCGGCTGACGACGGAATCTGTAGGGGCGGGGGGTCGATTCCTGCGGAATCAGTCGTGAACGGGCTCGCCGTCTATCCAGGTGGACACGACGCGGGCCGCGCCGATCTCCTCGGGTGGTCCCGCGAACGGGTCCCGGTCGAGCACGACGAGGTCGGCCACCGCGCCCACCTCGACCACCCCGGCGTCGTCGCGGTGGTTCGCCCAGGCGCTGCCGGAGGTGTACGCCGCGAACGCCACCTCGAGCGGCAGCGCCTGCTCGGGCAGGAACGGATCGGTGCCGGCCCGCCCCGGGTCGCCGTACGACGTCCGGGTGACCGCGGTGTGGATCGCGGCGAGCGGGTCGGGGGTCGAGACCGGCCAGTCGCTGCCGGCCACCAGCCGGGCGCCGGCCCGGTGCAGCGCACCGAAGGGGTACTGCCACGTCGACCGCTCCTCCCCCAGGAACGGCAGCGTGAGGTCGACCATCTGGTCGTCGTTGCAGGCCCAGAGCGCCTGCATGTTCGCGGCGACGCCGAGCTCGGCGAACCGCGGAACGTCGTCGGGGTGGATCAGCTGCAGGTGGGCGATGTGGTGGCGCAGCTCGCCGCGTGCCCGGGTCGAGTGCCGAGCCTCGAAGCGCATCGCAGCGTCTCGCGCACGGCCCGGTCACCGATGGTGTGCACGTGCACCTGGAAGCCGGCGGCGTCGAGGGCGGACACGGCGTCCCTGACCGCCTGGGCGTCCAGGAAGGAGTGGCCGCTGTTGTCGGTGGCGTGGCCGCAGCGGTCGAGGTACGGCTCGAGCAGGGCGGCGGTGCCGTTCTCGGCCACGCCGTCCTGCATCACCTTCACCGTGGTGGCCGAGAACCGGCCGCCGGTCAGCGCCTCACGCCGCCCGACCAGGTCGGCGACCTGCTCGACGCCCTGCCGCCGGTCCCACCAGAGGGCACCGACCACGTGCGAGCGGAGCTCGCCGCTCGCAGCCGCGGCCAGGTAGGTCGAGCCAGGGTCGTCCATCCCCGAGTACGAGCCGACGATCGCGTCCTGCCAGCTGGTGACGCCGAGCGAGTGCAGGTACTCCTGGCCGGCCAGCAACGCCGCGCGATAGTCGGCGCCGGTGGTGCGGGGCAGGTGCCGCGAGACCAGGGCGGTCGCACCCTCGTGGAGGGTGCCGCTCGGGTTGCCGTCCGCGTCGCGCTCGATCCGGCCGTCCGGCGGATCGGGGGTCTCGCGAGTGATGCCGGCGAGCTCGAGTGCCCGAGAGTTGACCCAGGCGCCGTGGTGGTCACGGTTGGGGAGGAACACCGGCCGGTCCGGCACCACCGTGTCGAGGTCGGCCGCCAGCGGCGTCCCTCCCGGAAATGCGGGCATCGACCAGCCACCGCCCAGGATCCACGTGACCTCGGGGTGGTTGTCGGCGTACGCACGGACCGCCGCGAGGTACTCCTCGCGGGTCTCGTGCTCGGACAGGTCGCACCGGAGCCGCTCCAGCCCGCCCTGGATCGGGTGCACGTGCGCGTCGGTGAAGCCGGGCGCCAGCAGCCCGCCGGCCAGGTCGACGACGCGGACGTCGGGCCCGGGCCGGCCCAGTGCGTCCAGCTCGGCGCGCACCGACGTGATCCGACCCTCCGCGACGCCGACCCCACCGAGGGCGCCGCGGTAGCGGTGGCCGTCGAAGAGCGCGCCGTTCCGGAAGACGGTGGTGACTCCATCAGTCGGTCCCTCCAGCAGCGGTCCCGCGGGGTCGTGGGTGATGCCGACCTTCTTGGCTGCGAGCCCGGAGAGTGCCTCCAGGCAGACCCGGTTGGCCAGGAACGCGGTGATCTCCGCGTGGTCGTACGGCGGAGACACCTCGACCACGTCGATGCCGGCGATCGGCAGCTCGCGGCAGATCCGGCGCACGGCGTCGAGCAGCTCGCGGCTCGACAGCCCGCCGGGCTCCGGCGTACCGGTGCCGGGTGCGTGGCCGGGGTCGCAGACGTCGATGTCGACGGAGAGGAAGACGGCGTCGCACTCGTCGAGCGCGATCTCGAACGCCTCGTCGAGACAGGCGGAGAGACTGCGCTTGCCGATCTCGGTCATCTCGTAGGACCGCATGTTCTGCTCCGCCATCCAGCCCAGCGTCTCGGGCCCGGGCCAGTAGCCGCGCAGCCCCATCTGGAGGAACCGGTCGCCCCGCAGCGCGCCGCTCTCGATCAGCCGGCGCATCGGCTGCCCGTGGCCGTAGAGCGAGCCGAACTCGATGTCGCCGGTGTCGGCGTGCGCGTCGAAGTGGATCATCGACACCTTGCCGAACCCGTGGTGGCGAGCCACCGCGGTCGCGTCCGGCAGCGTGATCGAGTGGTCGCCGCCGAGCACCAGCGGGATCGCGCCCTGACTCGCGACGGCGTACACCGCCTCCTCGAGGTTCTGGCGTGAGCGCTCCTGCTCTCCGGGCGGCATCTCGGCGTCCCCCGCGTCGAGCACCCGGAGGTCCTGGAGCGCGTCGACGCGCAGGGCCAGGTGCGGCCGCGAGCCGTCGTGCGGCAGGTAGTCGGTCTGCCGGATCGCCTGTGGCCCGAACCGGGTGCCGGCCCGGTGCGACGTCCCGCCGTCCCACGGCGCCCCGACCACCACGACGTCGGCCGCGGCCAGCGCGTCGGAGTCCTCGAGGTCGACCGGGTCGACGCCGAGGAAGGTGATGTCGGGACCGAACTGAGCGCCGTACCGAGTCATGGACCAGTCCTACCAGCCCGCGGCCGCAACCTCGTGCCGGATCGGCCCTGGGTCGCGATCCGGCTGACCAAAGGCTCGATTCGACCCGATTGCGACGGATTCCGTCGCCGAAACCCCAAATGGCCACGGATTCATTTGCTTTCCCCTCAGCCCGGGCCGCACCATGGACCCATGGCACTCGACCCCGCCCAGCAGCAGCAGGCAGCAAAAGACCACCTGTGGATGCACTTCACCCGGCACGGCTCCTACAAGGACGCCGACGTGCCCGTGATCGTGCGCGGCGAAGGCCCCTACATCTGGGACGCGAACGGCAAGAAGTACCTCGACGCGCTGGCCGGGCTCTTCGTGAGCCAGCTCGGCCACGGCCGCGCCGATCTCGCCGAGGCCGCCGCCAAGCAGGCCGAGCAGCTGGCGTTCATGCCGCTGTGGTCCTACGCGCACCCCAACGCCATCGAGCTCGCCGCCCGGGTGGCGGACTACGCGCCCGGTTCGCTGAACCGCGTCTTCTTCACCAGCGGTGGCGGTGAGGCCGTCGAGACCGCCTGGAAGCTCGCCAAGAACTACTTCAAGCTCACCGGCAAGCCGATGAAGCACAAGGTGCTCTCGCGCACGATCGCCTACCACGGCACCACCCAGGGCGCGCTGTCGATCACCGGGCTGCCCGGGCTCAAGCAGCAGTTCGAGCCGCTGGTGCCGTCGACGTTCCGCGTCCCGAACACGAACTTCTACCGCGCGCCAGAGCACGTCGCGGACGACCTCGAGGGCTTCGGCCTCTGGGCGGCCGACCAGATCGCCGTACAGATCGAGAACGAGGGCCCCGACACCGTCGCCGCTGTCTTCCTCGAGCCCGTCCAGAACGCCGGCGGCTGCTTCCCGCCGCCGCCCGGCTACTTCCAGCGGGTCCGCGAGATCTGCGACGAGTACGACGTGCTGCTGGTCTCCGACGAGGTGATCTGCGCGTTCGGCCGGCTGGGCCACATGTTCGGCTCCGAGCGCTACGGCTACGAGCCGGACATGATCACCTGCGCCAAGGGCATCACCTCGGGCTACGCACCGCTCGGCGCGATGATCGCCAGCGACAGGCTGATGGAGCCGTTCCAGGCCGACGGCGCGATGTTCGCGCACGGCTACACGTTCGGCGGCCACCCGGTCTCGACCGCGGTCGCACTGGCCAACCTCGACGCGTTCGAGAACGAGAACATCCTCGAAGGCGTGCGCGCCAACGAGGCGGCGCTCCGCTCGACCCTCGAGCGGCTCAAGGACCTGCCGATCGTCGGCGACGTCCGCGGCGACGGGTTCTTCTACGGCATCGAGCTGGTCAAGGACAAGGCGACCAAGGAGACCTTCAGCGACGAGGAGTGCGAGCGCCTCCTCTACGGCTTCGTCTCCAAGCAGCTGTACGCCGAGGGCCTCTACTGCCGCGCCGACGACCGCGGCGACCCGGTCGTCCAGCTCTCGCCGCCGCTGAACTGCACCCAGGAGCACTTCGACGAGATGGAGCAGATCCTCCGTGTCGTGCTCGACAAGGCCGGCAGCCTGATCGACGACTCGCCGTCGTCGTCCGACGTGCACCCGCGAGTGCGTACCCAGTAGCAGTCACTCGGGCTTCCGCACGGGAAGCCCCGGGCGCTAGGTTCCCGAGAACGGCCCGCGGCAAGGGAGCCGCGCCGGGAGGGAACCGTCATGGTCCGTCGTCGTCGCCCGCTGTTCATGATCATTGCCGCCGCCGCTGCGGCCGCGATCACCGTCAGCACCGCCGGTGGCCAGACCGGAGCGGCCGCGAGTGGGGGCCACCACCCGTCCCACCCGGCCAAGCCGACCAAGGTCGTGATCATCGTCGTCGACTCCCTGAGCAAGGAGATCGTCGACAAGTACGGCATGAAGAACGTCAAGAAGCTGATGAAGGACGGGGTCGACACCCCGCGCGGCTACCTCGGCCACACCGGCTCGGTCACGGTCGTGACCCACAACGTGATCACGTCAGGACAGCTGCCCAAGCACATGGGCTGGACCGACGAGGGCTACCGCGACGTCGCCGGGATCCTGGGCGACCCCGAGCCCACCAACCCCGACCAGCTCTACATCACGAGCAACTTCGGCGCACCGCAGACTGTTCGCGCTGCAGCAGGCGGCGGGCTACCCCAAGCTCGCCGACTACCTCGGGGCCGCGGACCCCACGGCCAAGACGTTCACCATCAGCCCGAAGGGGTACGCCGCGTAGGCGTTCGGTGGCGCCGGCTGGACTCGAACATCACCTTCAGCAGTGGCACCTGCACTAACGCCGCGGGCAGCTGGCGCAAGCCGTCCGGCACGACCACACGCCTCCGCCGTCGTACATCCTCGGCGGCGAGTGCAGCCGGTTCTGGGTGCACAGCGGCTACCCGACGAACCCGGCGGTGAACACGAACTACGCCTACGACACCACGAAGCTGCCGGCGGTGCTCTACCCGCTGGACAGCGACCGCTACGTCACCGGCCATGACCCGGCCCACCAGGGCGGCGACGTCTGGGCCGCCGACGCGGCCGTCGAGATCATGCGCAACGAGTCGAACTGGAACGGCATCTTCGTGACGCTGCCCGGCGTCGACAAGGCGGCACACATGTGGGGTGGCGTGACCGACCCCGGCCCGACCGGCGCCGACGGCGACCCGATGACGCACATGGCCGCCGCCACCGCGGAGGCCGACCGGCAGGTCGGCAAGATCATGGCCGAGCTCAAGGCCCAGGGCGAGCTCGACAACACCCTCGTGGTGCTCACCGCCGACCACGGCTCGGTCGCGGGCAAGCAGTTCTACGGCAAGCAGGTCGCCACCCGCGACTACGGCTACTTCAACTGGTACTACGGCGACCCCGAGAACGACACCGTCACCTACAACCAGCCGCAGGACGCCCTGCTGCCGCTCGTCAACACCGGCAACGTGGGGCTCTCCTACAGCGACTCGATGCTGCGGGTCTGGCTGAAGGACCAGTCCGCCGCCAAGGTCAACGAGGCGGCCGCGGCCATGCAGTCGATGGCGGCCGTCACCGCTGTGTGGCGCCGGCACGGCGACCACTACGACCGGGTCTCCCCGGTCCGCTGGGACCGGATGAAGTCATCCGGCGAGCGGAAGTGGTTCGCCGACAAGGCGCAGGAGCTGGTCGACACCGAGGCCGCTGTCTACGGGCCCGACCTGATCGCCACGCTGCCCGACGACACGACGTACTCCGTCGCGGGCGACCACGGCGGCATCCAGCGCGCCGCCCAGCAGATCCCGATCGTCTTCGCGGGCGCCGGCCTGTCCAGCCAGGACCTCCACTCCGAGGTGCGCTCGGTCGACATCATGCCGATGATCCTCCGGGCGATGGGGATCCGGCCGACCTACCCGATGGACGGTGTCGCGTACGCACTGCCGACGAAGCACAGGCACTGAGCCGGCGACCGCGACCTACCGGACCCGCTTGATCGGAAGGATGGCCAAGGCGCCGACGGCGGCGCAGCCCGCGGCGACGGCGTAGAGGACCGCGTAGCTGCCGCCGCCGACGGCGAGCACCACCGGCGCGACGCGCGGGCGCGATCGCGAACGGCAGCGCGCCGGCGATGTTGAGGACGCCGAGATCCTTGGCGACCGAACCACCGTCCGGGAGCACGTCGACCACGAGGGCGAGGTCGACGGCCATGTACATCCCGAAGCCGACCCCGCCGACCGCCATGCCGACCAGATAGCCATTGAGGTCGTCGGCACCCGCGACCAGCAGTAGCGCAAGCGCATAGATGACGGCGGCCAGCGCCACGAACACCTTGCGGCGGCCGGCCCAGTCGGACAGCTTGCCGGCGATCGGCGACGTGATGACGAGCGCCGCCGACTGGACGAGCGTGCCGAGGAAGATCTGGTGCGGCACGTCGTCCTCGGCGCTCCCGAGCTCGTCCAGGAGGTAGTACGCCTGGTAGGTCACCAGGAAGGCGTACGCCGTCACGATGAAGAACCTCGAGGCGAACGCCCACGCGAAGTCCGGGTTGCGCCGGGGGTCGACGTAGAACGAGCCGGCCAGCTCGCGCAGCGACCACGGCTTCTTCTCGGCTGGGTCGAGGCGAAGGTCACGCAGCCGGGCTGCAAACACCAGGACGAAGGCGCCACCGACGACACACGGCACCAGGAACATGGTCAGGAACGTGCGGTCGAAGGCCTGCACCAGATAGGTACCGGCCACGGACGCGACCGGGAGGCAGACCCCGAGAACGCCGGACACCACACCCCGCTGAACGGTCGGGACCTGGTCGTGCAGCACGGCGACCTGGGCGGCGAGCAGGGCGTTGAAGAACACCTGGCAGATGCACCAGCCCAGGAGGACGACCGGGATGCTCGGCGCCACCGCGATCGTCAGCGTGCCGATCGTCCCGCCCGCCAGACCGATCAGCATCCAGGGTCGACGCATGCCCAGCCGTGACGTGGTCCGGTCGCTGAGCCGGCCGAAGAAGGGGTTGCTCACGATCGCGAGCAGCGACCCGACGCCGGTGACGAGCGCCAGGTTCTTCGGTGCCTGGTCGATACCGACCAGCGAGTTCACCTTCAATGCCAGCGAGACCAGCAGCGGCGCGAGGAACACCAGGGCGCCACCGGCGTACGAGAGCGCGTAGAGGGAGACGAACCCTCGTCCTACGGGGCGGACGTTCAGCACGATGGGCCGATCTGTCGCCGGGCCCCAGTCCTGCGGCCCGGCAGCCAGCATCCATCAGATCGGTCGTGGACGATACCCGCTCAGGCCCTCACAGCACCTTGGCGCCGTACATCTCCCCCAGCGGATCGGCCAACAGCTCGAGCCGGGCACCGTCGGGGTCGCGGAAGTAGATCGACGCTTCGCTCTCTGCGCTCCTTCGAGCTCGCCGAGGGTCTGCAGTGGGAGAAGAGCCGGGTGTCCCGTCAGGTCGCTCGGATGGCTGAGCGGGGCCTGGTCGCCAAAGAGGCAGCACCCGAGGACGGCCGCCCAGCATCCACCCGATGTCGACTCACCGCACTGTTCCTGCACCGATCCGAGGCACTAGTTTCAGGAATGTCTCGGAAGGGAGCCCCCATGTCTGCCACGCTCAGCGAGCAGCTGACCCGCAAGAAGCCCATGGCCGCGAAGAGGCCCCCACGACGGGCCGGACCTGGGGCGCAGCTTCGGCACGTTCCAGCTGATGATGTTCGGCGTCGGTGCCACTGTCGGCACGGGCATCTTCTTCGTGCTGCAGGAGGCCGTGCCGGACGCCGGGCCGGCCGTCGTCGTGTCGTTCCTGATCGCGGGCCTGGCCGCGGGCCTCTCGGCGCTGTGCTACGCCGAGATGGCCAGCGCGATCCCGGTGAGCGGGTCGACGTACTCCTACGCCTACCACGCCCTCGGCGAGCTCGTGGCCATGGTCATCGCGGCGTGCGTCCTGCTGGAGTACGGCGTCGCCGCCTCAGCGGTGGCCGTGGGATGGAGCGGCTACTTCAACGAGCTCCTCGACAAGACGATCGGCACGACCATTCCCGACTCGCTGTCGTACTCGCCCATCCCCTACGACGGCACGAACGGCTTCGTCAACCTGCCCGCGATCGTGCTGGTCGCCCTGTGCACGCTGCTGCTGATCCGGGGGGCCAGCGAGTCCGCCAAGGTCAACACGATCATGGTGCTCATCAAGCTGAGCGTCCTGGTGATGTTCATCTTCATCGGGCTGACTGCGTTCGAGGCCGACCGCTTCGACAACTTCTTCGCGTCCGGGTCGGCGGGCATCAGCGCCGCAGCGGGCACGATCTTCTTCTCCTTCATCGGTCTCGACGCGGTCTCCACCGCCGGTGAGGAGGTCAGGGACCCGCAGCGCGCACTCCCCCGGGCGATCATCGGCGCGCTCATCATCGTGGTCACGATCTATGTGCTCGTGGCCATTGCCGGTGTAGGCGCACAACCGCTGGAGGAGTTCTCCAGCCCGGACCAGGAGAGCGCCGGCCTGTCGGTCATCCTCGAGAACATCACCGGCAACGCCGGCGCGGGCACGATCCTCGCCGCAGGGGCCGTGATCTCGATCTTCTCGGTCACCCTGGTCTCGCTCTACGGCCAGACCCGCATCCTGTTCGCCATGGGTCGCGACCGGATGCTGCCCGACAAGTTCGCCGAGGTGAACCCCCGCACCCTGACCCCGGTCTTCAACACGATCGTCGTCGGTGTCGTGGTCGCGATCATCGCCGGGTTCGTCCCGTCCGACTACCTGTGGGACACCGTGTCCATCGGCACGCTGATGGCGTTCTCCACGGTCGCGATCGGGGTGCTCGTGCTGCGACGCACCCAACCCGACCTCGAGCGTCCGTTCAAGGTGCCCGGCTACCCCGTCACGCCTGTGCTCACCGTCGTCGCCTGCGTCTACGTGCTCTCCGGCCTGGCGGCGATCACCTGGGTGATCTTCGGCGTCTGGCTCACGATCGTGATGGCGTTCTACTTCCTCTGGGGACGGCACCACTCGCGGCTCAACGCGTCGGTCCCGGCAAGCGAGGACGCCTGACATGACGCTCGTCGTCGGCTTCTCACCCGGGAAGGACGACTGGTCGTCCATCGAGCTCGGGGCCACCCTGGCCCGGTCCGTGGGCACGGACCTGCTGGTCGTCACCGTCGTGTCCAGCTCCTGGCCCACCCCGGTCGCCGGCCACACCGACCGGGAGTTCGAGGACTGGGCGAAGCAACAGGGCGTCGCCGCCGTGGCGGAGGCCAACGCGATACTCGCCGAGCACTGTCCCGACGTGGCCGCGGTGGCCCGCTGGACGCCCGGCCGCTCGGTGGCCAGCACGCTTCTCGAGCAGGCCGAGGAGGTCGCCGCCGGGATGGTCGTCGTCGGGTCGGGCAGCACCGGCAGCTACGGCCGCGTCCACCCGGGCGCCATCGGCGACTGGCTGCTGCACTCCTCCCACATCCCCGTCGCCGTGGCGACCCACGGCTACGCCGCCAGCGAGTACGGACGCGTACGTCGCGTGTCGTGTGCCTTCCGCGGGGACGCGAGGTCGCTCCAGACCGTGGAGCGCACGGCGGCCATCAGCGCGGACATCGGTGCGTCACTGCGGCTGGTCACCTTCGCCGTGCGCGGCCGCACCGTCTACACGGCGGGAGTCGGCGCCCGGGCCGAGGACATGGTGCTGGACCGCTGGATCAGCCAGGCGACAGCTGCACAGGGCGACGCCCTCAAGGCGCTGGAGGAGGCCGGCAACGCGCCCACCGAGGTCGACAGCGTGGTCACCAGCGGACGGTCCTGGGGTGCCGCCATCGACCGACTGGACTGGGACCACGACGAGGTGCTCGTGGTCGGGTCCTCGTCGGCCGGTGTCCTGGAGCGGATCTTCCTCAGCTCGAACGCTTCGAAGATCGTGCGGCACTCGCCCGTCCCGGTGGTCGTCGTCCCCTGATCTAGTCGACGTCCCGTCGCAGCAGGTCCTCCCAGGTCTCGCGCCGGACGACGGTTCGCCACGAGCCGTCCCGGGCGAACACCACGGGCAGTCGCCGGTTCCCGTTGTAGTTGTTGGCCATGGTGAAGCAGTAGGCACCGGTGGCGGGCACGACCACCAGGTCTCCGACGGCGGGTCGGGGCAGCGTCACGTCGCGGACCAGGACGTCGCCACTCTCGCAGTGCCTGCCGACGAGCTGGCAGACCTCGTCGGCCGCGTCGTGGGCGTGGTCGAGCCGGCCGACGATGCCCGCCTCGAACCGCTGGTCGAACAGTGCGACCTCGAGGTTGTCGCCCATGCCGCCGTCCACGGCGACGAACGTGTGCTTGCCGCGTTTCACGGTCACCACCGAGTAGACGGTGCAGGCCGCCGCCGCCACCATGCTGCGGCCCGGCTCGATGATGATCTCGGCGTCCGCGGGGAGGTGCGCCCGGCTGGCCTCGGTCAGGGTGTCGAGGTACGCCGCCACGGATGGTGGTTCGTCGGACCAGGTGTAGCGGGCGCCCAGGCCGCCCCCGAGGTCGTAGACCGGGAACTCTCCGAGCTTCGCGACCGCCGCGACGGCGTCGGCGAACGGCTCGGTCTGGAGGATCTGCGAGCCGACGTGCAGGTGGAGACCTTGCATCCGCAGGGAGGCGGACGCCTCGATCCGGCGGATGAGGGCTTCTGCGTCGGCAGGCGCGAGTCCGAACTTCGAGTCGTCGTGTCCGGTGAGCACGCTCTCGTGGGTCTCGGCGGTGACGCCGGGGATCACCCTCACCAGCACGTCGACGACGCGACCCGCCGGCGCTGTCGTCTCCAGCCGGTCGACGTCGTCCGGGCCGTCGACGACCACGAGGCCGAGGTCGTGCTCGACCGCGAACGCGATCTCGTCGGGGAGCTTGGCGTTTCCGTGCAGGATGACGAGCCGCGGGTCGACGCCGGCCTTGAGGGCGCTGAGGATCTCCCCACCGCCGGCCACGTCGAGCCCCAGCCCTTCCTCGACCATCACCCGCTGGACGGCCGTGCACGGGAAGGCCTTGGACGCGAAGACCACCCGGCTGCGTGGCCAACGTGCCGCGAGACCGTCGGCGTACTCGCGGGCCCGGGCACGCAGGGCGTCCTCTGCCACGACGAGCACGGGTGTCGCGGTCTGGCCGGCGACGTGGTCGAGCCGGCACCCGCCGACCAGCGGGACGCCGTCGTCGGTGAGCTCGGTGCCGGCCGGGAGCAGGTCCAGGAGCGCCGGCGAGTGGGCCATGGCGCGATCGTACGGTCAGGCCGGGCTGGCGAGGCCTTGCTCGTGACGCGTCAGGCTGCGGTTGATCCAGTCCAGGTCGGCATCCGCCAGTCCGTCATCGGCACCGTTGCCGACCAGCGTCGGCAGGAGGGCACGGTAGCTCTGCACCTGGTACAGCGCTCCGACAACCAGACCGAGGGCTGCCGCCTCCCGGAGCGAGGCCTCCGACCCCACCATCGACCAGGCATCAACGTAGGCGTCGACCAGGCGCCGCCGTACGGCAAGGTCCTGGCTCCTGAAGACGTAGGTGGCGAGATCGACGAACGGGTGCGAGACCGCGGCGTCCGTCCAGTCGAAGACGCGCGTCGTGGCTGGGCCGAAGGCGACGTTCCATGGATGGAAGTCGCCGTGGACCAGGGTCGGACCAGGACCGATCTCGTCGAGGCGCCGGCACGACTCGACCAGCATCGGCTCCGTCGCCAGCCACCGTTCACGCAGCTCCGGAGGCATCCGCCCCAACAGCGCGGTGTCCTGGGTCATCGCTCCAACCTGCGCAGCCAGGTCTGTCAGCGACCGGACCGGCAGTCCGAGCGCGACCAGCTCTTCGGACCGGCCGAGCCACAGCCGCTGGATGCCGGCGTGCGCCACAACGCCCTCGGACCACAGCGACTCGTCCTGGTCACCCAGCTCCGCGGCACCGAGGTCGCGCATCAGCATCCATCCCCGAGCGCCGTCTACGGCGATCACCTCCGGCACCAGCTCCGGCATCATCCCGGCCAACGCCTGCGTCGCGACCGCCTCGTGACGGAAGGCCTCGGCACTGCACTTGAAGAAGACGTTCCCGTCCGCCGAGGTGGCGCGCAGGACCACCGAGATGCCCCAGAGCTGGTGCTGCCGTGGCGCGGCGACGACCGGTAGGCGGTCCGCCGCCATCTGGTCGACGATCCAGCTCGAGGCGCGGGCGAACCACCCCGGGTGGGACCACTGCGGCCGCAGCGATGACCAGCCCTCGGCACGCTCGCGTGCCCATGAGGCCACCGCCGCTCGGGACGTCGCCGGTTCCAGCCGGGCGATCACCCTCGCGTCCAGGTCCTGCCAGGCCCAGCCGGCCGGCGGATCCGTCGAGGCGGCCTCGAACTCCACCAGGAACGTCTCGCCGTCCTCGCCGTCCTCGCCGTCATCGGCATCAGCCGCCGAGGTCATGACGAGGCGCAGGACCGCCGCCGTGGAGGTGTCGACGACGTCGACCAGGGCCAGGATCTCGGGAAGGCTCGGCTCTGCGCTGTTCATCCGCAGCGTCGGCAGCGACGCTGAGTCGGAGTCGGCGACCAGCACAGCAATGCGCCCCGGGTGAGGTACCAGCAGGGTGACGTGGCAGCTCTCGGCCGGCTCAGGCTCGGTCATGTCAGGAGCTCGTGGGCGACGCGGCCTCCGCCTTGAGCTGCTCGAGCAGAGCCGTGATCGGGAGGTAGACCCGCAGCGCGGTGATCTTTCCCGCTCCCAGCTCGTAGACCACCGAGTACGGAAGCCGTACGTCGGCGCCGGTGGCTTCCACGCCTGCGAACTCTGCGATGTGCTTGCCGACGAAGGTTGCTTCCAAGGCTGCCGCACCGTCGTCGCAGATGAGTCGCCCGAACTCGGGTGAGGCGTCGAACAGCTGCTGGTGGAAGGCGATGATGAAGTCACGGACCTCGTCACGGCCGCTGATGACGTCACCGGTCTCCATGGTCGTCCAACGCACATCGTCGGCGAAGAACGCACCGAAGTCCCCTCCGTTCTGTAGCGCGTCGAGGTACTGGGCCATTGCGTGCTTCGTCTCTTCAACAGACATGAGCTGCTCCTCGGTGGATGCGCCGACCCGGACGGCACCCGGGCCGCCAGCATCCCAATGAGGCCGACTGCGCCCGATCTCCCACACTGCGCCCCGAAGAAGTCGATGTCGATAGCGCCAAGGGCCCGCCACTCGGTGAGTGACGGGCCCTGGCGTACGACGGTGGCTACTTCACCTCGGAGCGCATCACCCGGCGGAGCCCGAAGATGCCGGGGATGACGATCCACAGCGTTGCGGCGGTGGCGACGTGCGCCCACTGGGCGCCGGTCTGCATCCCCTCGAACAGGTAGGTCTGCGCGTAGGGGAGGTCGACCCACGGCTGCAGCTTCGCGTACCAGTCCTGGCTGGCGGCCAGGAGCCC
Source organism: uncultured Actinomycetota bacterium (assembly GCA_963734355.1). Classification (GTDB taxonomy): domain Bacteria; phylum Actinomycetota; class Actinomycetes; order Propionibacteriales; family Nocardioidaceae; genus Nocardioides. Next base: position 77,554 of record CAVTHU010000036.1, on the reverse strand, counting down.
GGACAGGTTGGGCACCAGCAGGACGAGCACGAAGTACATGACCAGTCCGCCGGCGGAGCTGCGCAGCAGCATCCCGAGCATGGTGCCGATCGACAGGGAGACCAGGTTGCCCAGAACGATCGTCAGGGCGTGCCCGACCGAGAGGTCCCAGACCGTCGGCGTACCGGCGATGGTGCTGCCGACGACGTTCCCGACCGCCCCGATCACGAAGGCGAACAGCATGGAGGCGATCGCCACGGTGACCGATGACAGGGTCTTGGCCCAGATCACCCGCCGCCGGCTGGGGACGTAGGTGAACGTCGTCAGCCCGCTGCGCTGGCTCCACTCGCTGGTGATCGACAGCAGGGCGACCATCGGCAGGATCACCGTGATCGGGAACCCGACCGCCTTGGCGAAGTTGTAGTACGTCAGGTCCGCGTCCGGCGCGAACGCGATGGTCGCGATCGTCGCGATGAAACCGGTGATCGCGATGCTCGCGATCAGCCAGAATCCGGAGCGGGTGTCGAACATCTTGCGGAGCTCGACGCGGACGACCCGGGTGAGCGGGATGGGCGCGAACTCGGTACGTCGCCCGGTGCGGACTGCGTGGTCGGCTGAGTCGATGGTGGTGGCGGTCATGCCGCTGTCCTCTCTCGTTGGGTGTCGGCGGTGAGCTCGAGGAACATCTCCTCGAGTCCGCCACTGTCGGCGTTGCGGAGCTCGGTGAGCACCACGCCGCCGTCGTACGCCGCGCGTCCGACCAGGGCGGGCTCGGCGTCGGTGCGGAGCGATCCGTCCTCGGAGACGGTGCACACCAGCCCGGCTGCGGCCAGCGCGTGCTGGAGGGCGGCCACGTCCGCGGCGCGGACGACGGTCCCGGCCGCGGCGAGGAGCTCGGCCTTGGAGCCCTGGGAGACGATCCGACCCTGCCCGATCATCACGATGTCGTCGGCGATGATCTCGATCTCGGTCAGCAGGTGCGAGGACAGCAGAACGGTCCCGCCGTGGTCGGCGTAGTCGCGGAGCAGGTCCCGCATCCAGCGGATGCCGGCCGGGTCGAGCCCGTTGGCCGGCTCGTCCAGGATGAGCACCGGCGGGATCGCCGATCAGGGCGGCTGCGATGCCGAGACGCTGGCGCATCCCGAGCGAGTAGTTGCCCACCCGCCGGTCGGCCTCGGTGCCGCTGAGGCTGACCAGGTCGAGCATCTCGGCGACCCGGGAGGCCGGGACGGCCATGATCTGCTGCGCGATGGTCAGGATCTCGCGACCGGTGCGGCCGGCGTGCTGGGCCGAGGCGTCGAGCATCACGCCGACCTCGCGTCCGGGGTTGGGCAGGTCGGCGAAGTGACGGCCGGAGATGGTCGCCGTGCCCTCGGTGGGCGCCGTCAGCCCGACCATCATCCGCATGGACGTGGACTTGCCGGCGCCGTTGGGGCCCAGGAAGCCGGTGACCCGGCCGTTCCGGGCGGTGAAGGAGATGTCGTGTACGACGGTGTGGCTGCCGTACTTCTTGGTCAGTGAGTCGATGGTGATCATGCCGAGAACGCTAGGTACGCCGAGGGGTCGGGCGCGTCGTCGCGAGGTCGCGTTCGCGGCGACACCTTGGCCGCACGGCAGGTCCTCACAAAGAAGGATGCGCAGCCGGGTCAGGCGTCGAAGAGACCGCTCTGGTAGGCGAGCACGATGGCCTGCGCGCGGTCGCGCAGGTCCAGCTTCTGGAGCAGCCGCGTGACGTGGGTCTTGACGGTGGTGTCGCTGATGAACAGCTCGCGGCCGATCTCGGCGTTCGACAAGCCGCGCGTGATCAGGCGGAACACGTCCATCTCGCGCGGGGTCAGCTCCTCGACAGCCTTCGGCGGCGCCTGCTGGTGCTGACGGGTGAACTGCGCGATCACTCGACGGGTGACCGACGGTGACAGGAGGGCATCACCGCCGGCGACGGTGCGCACCGCGGCGATCAGCTGCTCGGGCGGGTCGTCCTTGAGGACGAACCCGCTGGCCCCGGCCTGCAGCGCCCGGTAGACGTACTCGTCGAGGTCGAAGGTCGTCAGGATGAGGATCCGGCTGGACGGGCCGGCCGCGAGGATGCGCCGGGTCGCCTCGATCCCGTCCAGCTCGGGCATCCTGATGTCCATCAGGACGACGTGGGGGCTGACCCGAGCGGCCTCGGCGACGGCCTCGAGACCGTTGCCTGCCTCGGCCACGACCTCGATGTCGGGCTCGTCGGCGAGCAGCAGGCGGAAACCCGCCCGCACCATCGCCTGGTCGTCCACCACCAGGACGCGGATGGTCATGCGTCCGCGCTCTCGAGCGGCAGGGACGCGCGGAGCACGAAGCCTCCCGAGGCGGCGTGGAACGCCGACATGTCGCCGCCGTAGGCCTTGACCCGCTCGCCGATGCCGATCAGGCCGTGGCCCAGCTCGTCGCCCTTGGCGAAGCCGCCCGTCCCGTCGTCGCGCACCTCGAGCCGCAGCTGGCCGGAGCCGTACTCGACGGTCACGTCGGCCCGGCGACCGCCGGAGTGCTTGAGGGCGTTGGTGAGTCCCTCCTGCACGATGCGGTACGCCGAGAGGTCGACGGAGCGCGGAAGGGCGGCCGGCTCGCCGTTCACGTGGAGTCGTACGTCGAGCCCCGCGGCGCGAACGTCCCCCGCCAGCTTCTGCAGGTCGTCCAGCCCGGGACCCGGCGTGAGCTCGAGCAGGTCGTCGCCCTGCCGCAGCGCACCCAGCAGGCGGCGCATCTCCGCGAGCGCCGTACGGCCCACCTGCTCGACGTTCCGCAAGGCCTCCCCCTCCTCGGACGCGTCCGGCATCCGGTGGCGCACCGCCCCGACCTGCAGGACCATCACGCTGACCGCGTGGGCGACCACGTCGTGGAGCTCGCGCGCCATCCGGGTCCGCTCCTCGGCCACCGCCACCCGGGCCGCCGACTCCCGCTCCCGCTCGGCCCGCAGCGCGCGCTCCTCCGCGATCTCGCTCCGTACGACCCGGTCACGCAGGGCGTACCCGACGAGCCAGGCGACGACGAAGAGGGCAGGGGTGAAGACGAGATCCGCCGGACCCTCGCTCGGGTCGTTGTAGACGACGACACCTGCGCTGACGAGCACGATCGCCAGACCCACTCGGGCCATGGAGGTCGCGACGCTGGAGGCCCAGGAGCACGGCCGCGCCCATCCCGCAGAGGAAGACCCCGGGCTGGGTGGTGATCAGCTGGCTGTCGAGGAAGCTCAGCGCGGCGCTGCCGATCCAGACGAAGGCAGGCGCGCCGAAGGGAAAGCGCCTGCGCGCACACAGCGCCAGGAGCACGACGGTGACCGCAGCGACCTCGAACCACAGCTGCAGTCCGTCCGGGCGATCCGGGTCGTCGCGCAGCACCGTGCCGATCGCGCTCGCCGCAGCGGCGGCGACGACCAGGACGTCGAGGCCCCAGGCCGCGAAGAACCGCCAGACTCGGCCCATCGGCTCAAGGTACGGCAGGCGATGGACGTGCGCGTCCTACCAAGGGACGACACCGTGGGCACCGGCCAGCTTTCGATGGATTGCTCAGCGAGGGTGTCAACCGGCCCGGGTGTCCGAGACTGTTAGTGGAGTAGTGCCCACGACAGGCAGGTGCCGGTGAGGACCGAGGCGAGTGTCGAGTTCGACTGGTGGTTCCGTGCCAGCTACTCGTCGGTCGCGCGCACGGTCTTCCTGGTGGTCGGGGATCGGGGGCGGGCCGAGGAGATCACGCAAGACGCTTTCGTGCAGATGCTCCGGCACTGGTCGAGCGTGCGCGGTTACGAGCGGCCGGACGGCTGGGTGCGTCGGGTGGCGATCCGGATGGCCGTGAAGCAGGCGAAGCGGGAGCGAATGCGCCGGGAGCGGGAGCGGCTGGCAGTTGTGCGCGGCGACCCGACACCGCTTCCGGACCCCGACCTCGCGGCCAGCGTCGCGCAACTGAGTCCGATGCAGCGAGCCGTGGTCGTGCTCTTCTACTGGGAGGACCAGTCGGTGTTCGACATCGCGCGTGCTCTGGAGGTGTCGGAGTCGACGGTGAAACAGCATCTGTTCCGAGCCAGGGCCAGACTGGCCAGCCTGCTCGGTGAGGCGGTGGCTGACGATGTCCGTTGACGACCGGCTTCGGGCCGGCCTGCACGCAAACGCCACGGCGTTCCAGCCGACGGTGGAGACCGGCCTCGAGAAGGTCCGGGGCCGGGGCCGCCGGGGACGCGCCACCCGAGTGGCGGTGGCGGTGGCGGTCGGGTTGGTCGCTGCAGCAGGGGTCGCGGTCCTGGTCGTTGCCAGGCCCGACGTGTCGGAGCCGCCTGGGCCGGTGACACCGGCACCCTCGCCGACGGCTCCGCTGTTCGGCAGCTACGAGGCCGACGTGACGCGGCCGGCCCGCCTTGCTGGGCACTGGGTGCTGGAGTTCGATGGGAACGGCACGGTCCTGGTCACACCCCCGGACGGGTACGCCGGCGTCGTGTCCGGCACCCTGTTCACCGCCGATGCCTCGAGGTTGCGCACCAACCTGTTCGCCCAGGACGTGTGCGCCGACCTGGGCAACGGCGAGTTCTCCTGGACCCGCCAGGGAGCGCGTCTCGCCCTTGGCCGCAGCGATGAGCCGTGCGCCGCACGGAGTGAGTTCCTCACCGAGAACACCTGGGTCGCGGTTTCCGAGTCGTGAGTGTCAACCACGAGGCCGAGTCACGGCTGTGTACACGGTGACTGACCAACCACGAGCCGGGAGGTTCCGATGCGTCACCCCCACCTGATCCTCATCGGCCTGCTGCTCGAAGCCCTTCTGGTCGGGTGCGGCGACGACGACTCCCAGACCGCGACGCCCGGGGAACCGGCGAGCTCCGTGACCTCGACATCGGCGTCGAGCGCGTCCACCATCCCGGACGGGAACTACGCCAAGTCCGTCACCGTTGCCGACGCCGGGGCAGTGGGCATCACGGACGAGGAGTTCCTCGGCAACAACTTCGGGGAGGACGGCACGACCACCTTCACCTACAAGTTCACCGGCGACCGGTGGACCCTGTTCGTGACCCCAGGCGGCGGCGCTCCTGAGCCCGGAGACGGCGGCCCCATGACGTACGACGAGCAGGGCAACGCCGTGTTGACGAGCGAGAGCGAAGGCTGCGGCGCGTGCGTCTACATCTACGACTGGCAGTTCGACGGCAACGCGCTCACCCTGACCATCGTCGGGCACGAGTCGTCCGACGGACCGGAGGGTCTGGCCGTTGTCCGCTTTGTCTCCGAAGGCGTCTACGTGAGCCAGGCATGAGACCGACGACAGCAATCTTGGGGGCCGTCGCGCTCGCGGTGGCCGTCGCCGCCTGCACCGGCGACCCACACAAGGACGAACCCGGCATCTGGGTCGGCGTTGCGCTGGCACGAGTGCGGCGCTGCGATCGAGGCGACCTTCCTCTCGGAGCACCGCTGCGGCACCCTCACAGTCCCTCAGGACTACAGCGACGCCGACGGCCCCACGCTCGACCTTGCCGTAGTGCAGGTCTGGCCGGTCGGCGTGGAGCCTCGGGAGGGGCTGGTGACCGGTTTCGCGACCAACATCGGCGATCCGCGAGCCTTCAGCGGAGGCTCGGCCGCGGGCGCCACCCGGCTCCGCGGCGTCGGCATCGAGCTGGCGTTCCGCGGCACCGACCCGTCGTCACCCACCCTGACGTGCCCCGAGGTGGACCCGTTGGCCAGTCGGGCGCCCGGTCTGCCCGACGACGACCCGGGCCTCCGCGCCGACTTCCTCGAGAGCGTGACCGCTTGCGCCGCCCGGCTGCGAGCCAGCGGCGTCGAGCCCACGAACTTCGACACCGCCGCCGCAGCGGCCGACGTCGATGAGCTCCGCAAGGCCATGGGCATCGACGCTTGGTGGGGGGCCGGCTCCTACGGCACCCAGTCGCGGGTGCTGTTTCGCTACCTGCACGACTTCCCGGGCCGGGTCGAGGCGGCATGGCTGGACTCGCCCTGGTTCCCGGAGACCGACGACCTGACAGGCGGCGCACTCGGGACCCGCTCGGCGCTTGCCGAGCTGTTCACCGCCTGCGCGGCCGACGACCACTGCAACCAGCGCTACCCCGACCTGGAGGCGGCGTGGGAGCGGGCGCTCGCCCGCACGGCGACGAGCCCGCTGACCGGGACCGGCCAGACCGCTGACCATCAGGCAATCGACGTGCTCGTCGACGACGCCAAATTGCTCCGCTTCGTCCGGTACTCACTCGGGGGCGAAGGCACCGAGAACCTCACCTGGCTGCCCCGGATCATCACCGACGCGGCCGCCGGACACCTCGCGCGCCATCTCGCCGACCTGGTCGCGAGCGACCCGCTGTTCTGCGCAGGCTACCGGCCCCAATGCCGGAACATGGACGACTTCGCGCTGGGTGCCTACCTCACGGTCCTGTGCAAGGAGCAGCTCCCAGGGGTCGACCCGGCCGCGCTGGGCAAGGCGGTGTCAAACCAGCCTGCGTATGAGCAGGTCTTCGTCCGGTGTCGACGTGCGCGTCCTACGAAGGTCGGACGTTGACGCGCTCAAGCCAGCGCCCTCGCCCGCCGCCTCGAGTTCAGCTCGCCACCGACGACGATGATGACCGAGACCACGAACATCACGGTGCCGACGACGTTCACCTGCATCGGCACGCCGCGCTGCGCGACGCCCCAGACGTACATGGGGAACGTCGTGGTCTGGCCGGCGTTCAGGTTGGTGACGATGAAGTCGTCGAAGGACAGCGAGAAGCTGAGCAGCGCGGCGCCGAGGATGCCCGGGAAGACGAGCGGGAAGGTGACCCGCCAGAACGTCTGTCTCGGCGTGGCGTAGAGGTCCATCGCCGCCTGTTCGAGGTTGTCGTCCATGCCCGCCAGCCTCGAGCGGACCGTCACGACGACGAACGAGAGGCAGAACATGATGTGCGCGATCAGGATCGTCCAGAAGCCGAGCTGCCCCGCGAAGCCGGCGCCCACGAACAGCGCGAGCAGCGAGGAGCCCAGCACGATCTCGGGCGCCGCCATCGGCAGGAAGATGACCAGGTTGGCCGTCGACCGCCCGCGGAAATGGTGTCGGACCAGCGCGAACGCCGCCAGGGTGCCCAGGATGGTCGAACCGATCGTCGCCAGCAGGGCGATCTCGATGCTCCGCCCGAGCGCCTCGCACATCGCCGGGTCCTCGCACGGGTTCTGCCAGTTGTACAGCGTGAACCCGTCGAACTGGTAGATCAGCCGGCTGTCGGGGTCGTTGAAGCTCATCAGGATGACCACGAAGATGGGGATGAAGGTGTAGAGGAGCACCAGCAGCCCGAGGATCAGGACCAGGTTCTTGCGCAGCCACCTCACAGGAGCTCCTCCGTCCCGGCGCGGCGGACGTAGAAGAGCACCATGGCGACGATGAGGAGCATCAGGATCATCGAGAGCGCCGCGGCCGCCGGGTAGTTGTTGGCGTCGGTGAACAGGCTCTGGATCACGCTGCCGACCATCCGCTGGTTCGGGCTGCCGAGCAGCTGGGCGTTGATGTAGTCACCTGCCGCCGGGATGAAGGTGAGCAGGGTCCCGGAGACCACGCCGGGCAGCGACAGCGGCCACGTCACCTTGAAGAAGCCCTTGATCGGGCTGGCGTAGAGGTCACTCGCCGCCTCGATCAGCCGCTGGTCGATCTTGTCGATGCTCGCGAACAGCGGCAGCACCATGAACGGCAGGAAGTTGTAGCTCAGCCCGGCGACCACCGCGATCGGTGTCGCGAGGAGCCGGCCGTCGGGGCCGAGGAGGTGCACGGCCTGCAGCGTGTTCACGACGAAGCCGTTGTCGGCCAGGATCAGCTTCCAGGACAGGGTGCGCACCAGGAAGCTGGTGAAGAAGGGCGCGATGACCAGGACCAGCATCAGGTTCTTCCACCGGCCGGACTTGAAGGCGATGGCGTAGGCCAGCACGTAGCCCAGCACCAGGCAGATCGCCGTCGCGATGGCGCCGTAGAAGAGCGAGCGAAGCAGCGGCTGCCAGTAGTCCTGGATCGCGTGCCAGTAGTTCGCGAAGTGGTACGTCATCTCGTAGCCCGTGGCGTCCGAGCCGCTCGGGTCGAACAGGCTGGTCGCCACCAGCGAGTAGAACGGGATGACGAAGAAGATGCCCAGCCAGAGCGCGGCCGGAAGGAGGAGCAGGTAGCCGGTGCGGCCGCGCCGGCGCACCATCTCAGCCATCCGCGTCCACCCGCTGCGCACCGGCCGAGGCGTCTTGCGCAGCATCGAGGAGGAACGCGTACTCCGGTCGCCAGGAGAGCTCGACCTTGTCACCGACGGCGAAGATCCGGGTGCGGCCGGTGTTCTGCGAGAAGACCTGGAGCTCCTGGCCCCACGGCATCCGGACGAGGTACTGGGTGCTGACGCCGACGAAGCTCACGTCGCTCACCACCCCACCGGGGATGGTGTTGCCGGGGGCGTCGAGCGCCTCGCCCACGTCGCCGATCAACACCTTCTCGGGACGGATCCCGATCCAGCCGCTGTCACCCGGCGCGTGCGTGCGGTCGACGGGGATCGAGACCGGGATCCCGTGCATGTCGACGGTGACCACGTCGGCCGCGCGGTTCCTGATCGACCCCTCGATCAGGTTCGACTGGCCGAGGAAGTTCGCGACGAACGTCGAGCGCGGGTTCTCGTAGAGCTCGGCCGGGGCGCCCATCTGCTCGATCACGCCGGCGTTCATCACCGCGACCGTGTCGGCCATGGTCATGGCCTCCTCCTGGTCGTGGGTGACGTGGATGAAGGTGCGCCCCACCTCGATCTGGATCCGCTTGATCTCGATCTGCATCGAACGGCGCAGCTTGAGGTCGAGCGCACCGAGCGGCTCGTCGAGCAGCAGCACCTCGGGGCTGTTGATGAGTGCCCGGGCCAGCGCGACCCGTTGCTGCTGGCCGCCGGAGAGCTGGGTGGGCCTCTTGCGCGCCTGGCTCTCCAGCTCGACCAGCTCGAGCATCTCGCGCACCTGGGTGTCGACGTCGCCCTGCTTGCGGCGGCGCAGTCCGAACGCGACGTTCTCGTAGATGTCGAGGTGCGGGAAGAGTGCGTAGCTCTGGAAGACGGTGTTGACCGGACGCTTGTACGGCTTGGCGTAGGTGATGTCCTTGCCGGCCAGGGTGATCGAGCCCGAGCTGGGCGTCTCCAGGCCGGCCACCATCCGCAGCGTGGTCGTCTTCCCGCAGCCGGACGGACCGAGCAGGGCGAAGAACGAGCCGCGGGGTACGTCGAGATCGAGCTCGCGGACGGCCTGGAAGGCCCCGAAGTGCTTGCTCAGCTGCCGCAGCGCGAGGCCGTCGTACGACGACGGGTCGCCCAGTCGCCTCGGGACCCTCGATGGGTTCGGGAGAGGCCGCGGCCTCAGCCACCTGTGACATCGGCGAACTCTCCTTCGTACTGGGTGATCTGGGCTTCTCGTCGAGCGGCATGAACGTCCATCGTCTTCGAGAGGGTCTCGGCGTCCGGGAAGATCAGCGGGTTGTCGACCAGGCTGGGTCGATCTTCTCCATCTCCTCCTTGGCACCCTGGACGGGACAGATGTAGTTGACCCACGCGGCGAGCTTCGCGGCGACGTCCGGCTGGTAGTAGTAGTTCATCCAGAGCTCGGCGTTGGCCTGGTGCTCGGCGAGGTTCGGCACCAGCATGTTGTCGCTCCAGAGCATCAGCCCTTCCTCCGGAGCGACGAACTTGATCGCCGGGTTGTCGAACTGCGCCTGGATGACGTCACCCGACCACGCCTCGCAGGCCACGATGTTCCCGGCCGCCAGGTCCTGGATGTACTCGTTGCCGGTGAACGCCCGCACCTGGCCGGCGCTCACGACCGACTCGAGCTTGTCGAGGGCGTTGTGCCACTCGTCCTCGGTGAACTCGCTCGGGTCGGCGCCGGTCACCTTGAGCATGAAACCCATCGTGTCGCGCATCTCGGTGAGCAGCGAGATCCGGCCCTTGAGGTCCTCGCGGGTGAGCAGCTCCTCGAAGCTCCTCACCTCGCCGACCTCGTCCGAGTTGTAGGCGATCCCGGTCAGCCCGCTCTGCCACGGCGCGTGGTAGCTCGAAGTCCGGGTCCCACTGGCGGTTGCGCAGCGGCTCGATGATGTTGTTGGTGACGTTGGGGATCTTCGAGACGTCGAGCTTCTGGATCCAGCCCAGGTCGATCATCCGGGCGGCCATCCAGTCGGTGAGGACCATCATGTCCCGCTTGACCGGCTGGCAGGAGCCGAGCTGGTTCTTGACCTTGGCGTAGAACTCGGAGTTGTCGTTGACGTCGTCGGTGTAGTCGACCGCTGACGCCGGTGGTCTCGGTCGAAGATCGACGAGGTCGAGGTCTTCTTGCGCCTCGGGTCGATGTAGGCCGGCCAGTTGGAGATGATCAGCCGCTTGTCGCTGGCCGAGATGTCCGTGCCGACGCACGACGCCGCGTCCACCTGCGCGCCGTCGACGCCGAAGAACGGCAGCTTGAGCGCGGCGGCACTGATCCCGACGAAGGCGACCGCCCGTCGTGCCTCTGAGCACACCCCGCCGCGTCAGCCCGCGCCCGTCGGACGGAACCGGCACCATCTGGTCCGGCGTCAGCGACTCATCCGACGCCTCCCCGGAAGATCCCCCACATTCTGCGGATCGTTGCACGCGAGCGAGCCGTCAACAAGGGATCCCGCCGTGTCGTAACCTCGTGCGCAACGAAATCCCTCGCAAATCACCGCGTTGAGAGGCGGAAAAGCATGCGACCGGAGTACGTTGCGCGCCATGAGGGATAAGCGCACCAGGGAGCGCCAGGTCCTCGATGACGTCTCCAAGGCGATCATCAGCCAGCTGCAGCAGGACGGCCGCCGTTCCTATGCCGCGATCGGCAAGGTGGTCGGCCTTTCCGAGGCCGCGGTGAGACAGCGTGTCCAGCGGCTCACGGACGGCGGCGTGATGCAGGTCGTGGCGGTCACCGACCCGATGGAGCTCGGCTTCGCGCGCCAGGCCATGGTCGGCGTCCGGGTGACCGGTGCGATCGAACCGGTGGCCGACGCGATCGCGGGCCTCGACGAGGTCGACTACGTCGTCGTCACGGCCGGCTCCTACGACCTCCTGGCCGAGGTCGTGGCCGAGAGCGACGAGCACCTGCTCGAGATCATCAGCGACCGGATCCGCTCGATCGACGGGGTGCTGTCGACCGAGACCTTCATGTACCTCCACCTCCGCAAGCAGACCTACTCGTGGGGAGTCCGCTGACCTACCAAGGTCTCTCGCTCTGGCACGAGACCACCCCGACCGACTGGACGCCGCGGACGCCGCTCGATGGCGACGCCGAGGCGGACGTCGCCATCGTCGGTGCCGGCTACACCGGGCTCTGGGCGGCGTACTACCTCTCCCAGGCCGACCCGGCGCTGCAGGTCGTGGTGCTCGAGGCGGAGGTGGCCGGGTTCGGTGCCTCCGGGCGCAACGGTGGCTGGTGCTCGGCGCTGTTCCCGACGTCGCTGGGCGAGGCGCAGGATGCGGCGATGCGCGCCTCGGTCGACGAGGTCCAGCGCGTGGCCCTCGCCGAGGGCATCGACTGCCACTTCGCCAAGGGCGGCACCATCGTCCTCGCGCGGAACAAGGCCCAGCTCGCCCGGGCGCGCGCCGAGTACGGCGACCAGGTGCTCTCCCCGGCCGAGGCGGGCCAGCTGCTGCGCGCCACGCGGACCCTCGGCGCGACGTACACCCCCGACTGCGCGGCCATCCACCCGGGCCGACTGGTCCGCGGCCTGGCCGAGGTCGTGACCCGTCACGGCGTCTCCCTCCACGAGCGGACGGCGGCGCTCTCGATCGAACCGGGCGTCGTGCGCACCCGCCGCGGCTCGGTGCGGGCGCCGTACGTCGTGCGCGCGACGGAGGGGTTCACGCCCCGGCTGCCGGGCCTGGCGCGCGCGGTGGTGCCGGTCTACTCGCTGATCGTCGCGACCGAGCCGCTGGCTCCGGAGGTCTGGGACGAGATCGGCCTGGCGCGGCGGGAGACGTTCTCCGACCACCGGCACCTGATCATCTACGGCCAGCGGACCGCGGACGACCGGCTCGTCTTCGGCGGCCGCGGGGCGCCGTACCACCTGCGGTCACGGATCTCCCCGGCCTTCGACCGCGACCCGCGGGTCTTCGCGGCACTGCACGCGACGCTGCTCGACCTGTTCCCGGTGCTGCACGGCACCCGGTTCACCCACGCCTGGGGCGGGCCGCTCGGGATCCCGCGCGACTGGTGCGCCTCGGTGGGGCTGGACCGCGGCACCGGGCTGGCCTGGGCCGGCGGCTACGTCGGCGACGGCGTCTCGACCACCAACCTGGCCGGCCGGACGCTCTGCGACCTGATCCTCGACCGGTCCACCGAGCTGACCGCGCTCCCCTGGGTCGGCCACCGGTCGCCGTCGTGGGAGCCGGAACCGCTGCGCTGGCTCGGCATCAACGCGGGGCTGCGCGCGATGACGCTGGCCGACGCCGAGGAGCGGCTGACCGGGCGGCCCTCGGTGATCGGGAGGGTGATGGCGCCGCTGGTCGGCGGACACTCGGCCTAGGTGCAGGAGGATGATGGCGGGGCTCTCCTCCCAACTCGTGGCGGATGCTGGCGTCGTCCCGGCGCACGCTGGCAAGGCGCCCGGCGCGCGCGCAGACTGGGTGTCTTCGAAGCGGCGGCTACGCCGCCAGCGTGTGATCGGGGCGGCGTCCGGCGCCGCCAGGAGTTGGGAGGAGAACCCTCAGTGAGGAAGCGAGCCCTCGTCCGCCGTCCCGGTCCCCGACTCGACGAGGGGCTGCTGACCCACCTCGAGCGGGTGCCCGTCGACACGGAGAAGGCGAGGCGCCAGTGGCTGGGCTACGTCGCGGCGCTCCAGGCCGAGGGGTGGGAGCTCTACGAGGTGGGCCCCGCGGACAACTGCCCGGACGCGGTCTTCGTCGAGGACACCGCGGTCGTGTACGGCGACCTCGCCATCGTCACCCGACCCGGTGCCGACCAGCGCAAACCCGAGACCACCGGCACCGAGGAGTCGCTGCGCGGGCTGGGCTACCGGATGTCGCACATCGAGCCGCCCGGCACCCTCGACGGCGGCGACGTCCTCAAGCACGGCGGCACGGTCTGGGTCGGGCTCGGCGGACGGACCAACCAGGCGGGCCTGAACCAGCTGCGCGCCCACCTCGAGCCGCTGGGCGCCACCGTGATCGGGGTCCCGGTCACCAAGGTGCTGCACCTCAAGTCCGCCGTCACCGCGCTCCCCGACGGCACCGTGATCGGCTACGACCCGCTCGTCGACGACCCGACCGCCTTCCCGTCGTACCTCTCCGTCCCGGAGGAGCCCGGGGCCCACGTCGTCCTGCTGGACGGCTCGACGGTGCTGATGTCCACCTCAGCCCCGCGGACCCAGGAGCTGTTCGAGTCGCGGGGGCTGCGCGTGGTGGCGGTCGACATGTCCGAGTACGAGAAGCTCGAGGGCTGCGTCACCTGCCTGTCGATCCGGTTGCGCGGCTAGCCCAACCCGTTGGAGGCCGTCTTCGCCGGCACCACCCGCGCGCTCAGCCAGGCGTCGAAGAACGCCGTGAGGTCCTGGCCGCTGATCGAGGCGGCCAGCGCCTCGAAGTCTGCGACCGAACCGTTGCCGTGGGCGCGCTGCGCGACCCAGGTCCGCAGCAGCGTCCAGAACGCCACGTCACCGATGCGGTGCCGGAGCGCCTGCACCGCCATCGAGCCCCGGAGGTAGACGGCTCCGTCGAAGAGGCGCCCGGGGCCGGGGTCGTCGATGGAGAGCCGCCAGAGGCCCGCCTCGGAGGAGTAGGTGTCGTAGTTGTTGACGAGCCAGTCCTGCATCGAGTCGCCGCCGACCACCTCGGTGACGTAGTAGGTCTGCAGGAACTGGGCGAACCCCTCGTTGAGCCAGATGTCGCGCCAGCTGCTGACCGAGACCGAGTCGCCGAACCACTGGTGCGCGAGCTCGTGCGCCATGAGCCCCGGGCTCGGCCCACCCAGCGAGGGGTACGTCGGCCGGGTCTGGTTCTCCAGCGCGAAAGACACCGGGAGGCTGGTCACCAGACCGCCGGTGGCGGCGAAGGGGTAGGGCCCCAGCACGTTCTCGAACTCCGTGATGATCGTGCAGGTGCGGTCGGCCAGGTCCTTGGCCGCTTCACCGCGGGCGAACGCCGGCCGGTGCTTGGAGACCGCGACGTAGTTGGTGATGCCGTGGCAGCTCCCCGACCGCTTCTCGAAGTCGCCGGCCGCGAAGAACGCGAGGTAGGGCGCCATCGGCTCGACGGCGCGCCAGTGCACGGCGGTACGGCCTTGTCGCTTCCGCTCGGAGACGAGGACGCCGTTGGCGACCACGTCGTTCCCGCGTGGCACCGTGATCCGGATGTCGAACGACGCCTTGTCGCGCGGGTGGTCGTTGGCCGGGAACCACCAGGCCGCCATGTGCGGCTCGTTCATGGTGACGACTTCGTTGCGTGTTGGCCAGCCAGTTGCTCTCGCCCTGCGAGGTCTCGGCCGCGGGTACGCCGGCGTACCTCACGTCGACGCGGAACAGGGCGCCGTTCACCACCGGCGTGGCGGGCCTGATCCGGAGCTCGTGGTCGCCGGTGGAGCGGAAGCGGGCGCGCTGGCCGTCCACGGTCACCGAGCGGACCGGCAGCAGGAAGTCGAGGTCGAAGCGCGACAGGTCCTGGGTGGCGCGGATGTCCAGCCGGGTCCGTCCGGCGAGCCGCCCCGAGCCGAACGCGTAGCTGTCTCGGACGTCGTAGTGCAGCACGTCGATGCCGCCGTTGCCGTCCTGCGGGAAGTACGGGTCCCCGATCCCCACCGCACCCGGTGCCGGGGCCCGCTGCGCGACCGCAGGGACCCCGCCCAACCACACGCCGGCCAGGGCCAGCAGGACCGGGACGAGCCGGGCGCGGGCGATCACTCAGGAAACCTACCTGTGGCCCGACTTAATCGGTTGCCGCTTCCAGCATCGCCCGTCACCATGGGTCCGACGCCGGGAACTGCCCGGTGCTCCGCGAGAGGGGGCTGAACCGTGACCACGACTGTCCTCGGCCTGCCCGCAGACCGTCCCTCTCTCACCTCATGGAGCACCTCCAGCGATGTCTCACGACGACTTCACGCAGTACCCAGAGCACCCGTCATTTCCTGACGACTTCATCACCGACGCCTACCGCTACGTCCCGCCGCACGACGACCTGAGCGACGTCGACGAGCGGTTCGTCATCGACTTCCGTACCTACGGCGACCTCGACGACGGCCAGCGCTGGTCGACCTGGCTCAACGTCGAGCCCCTCAGCCGTGGCCCCGAGCCGCGCCCGGACTGGGTGGTGACCTCCCAGGGCGCGATCGACACCGAGCTCGGCGTCCTCAAGACCGGCAAGGAGGCCGACGTCCACCTCGTCGAGCGCGCCGACCCGTACGACACCGGGAGCGGCGTGGTCATGGCGGCCAAGCGGTACCGCTCACCCGAGCACCGGAGCTTCCACCGCGCCGCGTCCTACACCGAGGGCCGCTCGATGAAGCGCTCGCGTGACGAGCGTGCTCTCAAGCGGAAGAGCACCTTCGGCCGGCAGGTCGCCGCGGGTGAGTGGGCGGTGTCCGAGTGGGGCGCGCTGGTGCGGCTCTGGAACCTCGGGCTGCCGGTCCCCTACCCGGTCCAGATCGACGAGACCGAGATCATGATGGAGTGGATCACCGTCGTGGACGAGGACGGCACCGTGCAGACGGCGCCCCGGCTCGCCCAGACCCGACCCTCGCCCGACCTCCTGGCGGCGTACTTCGAGCAGGTCAAGGATGCGCTCGCGCTCATGGTGCAGAACGGCGTCGTGCACGGCGACCTCTCGGCGTACAACATCCTGGCGGCGGGTGACCGGCTGGTCATCATCGACCTGCCGCAGATCGTCGACCTGGTCGGCAACCTCAACGGCATGGACTTCCTCCAGCGCGACTGCGCCAACATCTGCGCGTGGTTCCACTCCCGGGGACTCGACGTCGATGAGCACGCGCTGTTCGGGGAGCTGATGGCGCACGCCTTCTGACCGGGGGCGGCTAGGTTGCGGTCGTGAAGCGCAGCCGCGGGCGGGTGGTGCGGGTCGAGTCGCTCGCCGACTTCGACCGCCGGGTCGAGGCCGGCGCGACCCGGCTCAGCGGCTGGCGGGTGGCCGGGGTGGACCTGCGCGACCGAGGCGACGTGCTGGGCGGGCTGCGGGTCGGCGGAGCGACGTTCCTCGGCTGCACCTTCGGTCCCGGTGTCGAGGAACGGATCGAGGGCGCGGGCGCGCTGGTGCTGCCGCCGCTGACGATCGCGCCGGTGGACGTCTACCGGTCGGGCCTCTACACCGCCGAGGAGCTGTACGACGTTGAGCCGTACCTCCGCTCCCTGGACGGCCGGGCGTACGCGTGGTCCCAGACCCGCGGCAACGCCGACGACGCGCTGGCCCGTTCGCTGCACGACCACGCGATCGACGAGGCGCTCACGACGTGGATCCGGCGCAAGCACCTGGTCGGCGTGATGGGCGGCCATGCGGCGTACCGCGGTGACGCGGAGTACGCCGAAGCGGCCCGCCTCGGGCACGCGCTCGGTGCGCACTACGTGGTCGCCACCGGCGGCGGTCCGGGGGCGATGGAGGCCGCCAACCTCGGCTGCTACCTGGCCGGCTCCCACGTCTCCCGGGTCACCGACGCCGTGGCTGCCCTGGCCGAGGTCCCGGCGTTCCGGCCCTCGGTCGACGCGTGGCTCCGGCCCGCTCTCGAGGTCTGCTCGGTGGTTTCCGAGCCGCACGACTCCCTCGGGATCCCGACCTGGCACTACGGCCACGAGCCGACGAACGTCTTCGCCACGGGCATCGCCAAGTACTTCCGCAACGCCACCCGCGAGGCGACCCTCCTCGAGGTCTGCGACGCCGGCATCGTCTTCCTCCCCGGAGCCGGCGGCACCGTCCAGGAGGTCTTCCAGGACGGCTGCGAGAACTACTACGCCGACGAGTCGTCGGTCGCCGAGATGGTCCTGGTCGGCCGGGCGTACTGGACCGAGACCATGCCCGCCTGGCCGCTGCTGCACTCGATGGCCCGCGGCCGCCCGATGGAGAACCGCGTCCACCTCGTCGACCACGTGGACGAGGCGGTCGACCTGTTGGCGTCAGGCGGCCAGCTCGCGGTAGCCCGTCATCGTCGCGGCGACCTCGCGGTAGTGCTCGACGAGCGCCTCGTTGACCGCCTGCCACGAGCGGCCCTCGACCGAGCGTCGTGCGGCGCGCCCCATCCGGCGGCGGAACTCCGGGTCGCGGGCCAGCCGGTCGACGTACCCGCCGAGGTCGTCGCCGTCGCCGGGCTCGTAGAGGAAGCCGGCCACGCCGTCGTGCACGACGTCGATCGGGCCGCCGGAACGCGGGGCGACGACGGGGACGCCCGAGGCGAGCGCCTCCTGGGCGGACTGGCAGTAGGTCTCGTGCCGACCGGTGTGCACGAACACGTCCAGGGCGGCGTACGCGCGGCCGAGCTCGGCGCCGTGCAGGACACCGAGGAAGTGAGCGTCGGGCATCAGTCGCCGGAGCCGGCCCTCCTCGGGGCCCCCTCCGACGACCACCAGCGCGTAGCGGGGGTCGCCGGAGAGGTAGGTGAGCAGCTCGAGCTCCTTCTCCGGAGCGAGCCGGCCGACGTACCCCACCAGCATCCGGCCGTCCGGCGCGAGCTGCCGGCGCAGCCCCTCGTCGCGGAGCCCGGGGTGGAACGCGTCGAGGTCGACACCGCGCGGCCACAGCGCCAGCCTCGGCACCTCCAGGTCCTCGAGCTGTCGCATGCTGGCCGTGGACGGCGCCAGGGTCCGGTCCGCGAGGGTGTGGATCTTGCGCGTCAGGTAGGCCATCGCGCGGATGCCGCCGGCACCGAGCCCGGGCTTGGCGTACCGCTCGGCGAAACCGATCAGGTCGGTCTGGTAGATCGCCACGCTCGGGATGCCGAGCTCCTCGGCCGCGCGCGCGGCCTGGAGCCCGAGCGTGGCCGGCGAGGCGATGTGCACCACGTCGGGGCGGAACCTCAGCATCTCCGCACGCAGCCGGGCCCGCGTCTCGAGGCCGATGCGGAAGTCCCGGTAGAACGGCAGAGACGCCCCGCGAGTGGTGTGCACCGGGAACCCGGCGTACGACGCGGGGCCGGTCGGGGCCACCAGCTCGGCCTCGTGCCCCTCGAGCGCGAGGTGCTCCAGCACCCGGCGGACCGAGTTGGTGACGCCGTTGACCTGCGGGAGGAACGACTCCGAGACGACCAGGACACGCAGCGGGGCGTCCGTCATGTCTCGGACGGTAGGGAGGCCACCGCAACGGACAGCCAGCACTCGTGCAACGGGGCGTGAACCCTGTGTGTCGGGCGTGACCGACGCTCAGGTCTCGATCGCGGCCAGCTGCCCGCAGGCGCCGTCGATCTCGCGGCCGCGGGTGTCGCGGACGGTGGTCGGGATGCCGCGCGCTTCGAGCCGGCGCACGAACTCGCGCTCGTCGGCGGGATCGGAGGCCGTCCACTTCGAGCCGGGCGTGGGGTTGAGCGGGATCAGGTTCACGTGCACCCAGCCCCAGGTGCCGCCCTCGTGGAGGACGTCGGCGAGCAGGTCGGCGCGCCAGCCCTGGTCGTTGATGCCGCGCATCATGGCGTACTCGATCGAGACCCGGCGGCGGGTCTTGTCGGCGTACTCCCGGGCGGCCGCGACTGTCTCGGCGACCGACGAGCGGGTGTTGATCGGGACCAGCTCGTTGCGCAGCTCGTCGTCGGGCGCGTGCAGGCTCAGCGCGAGCGTGACCGGGATGCCCTCGTCGGCGAGCTGCCGCATCCGCGGGACCAGCCCGACCGTGGAGACGGTGACCCCGCGGGCCGACATGCCGAGCCCGTCGGGGGCGGGGTCGGTGAGCCGGCGGACGGCGCCGATGACGGCCTTGTAGTTGGCCATCGGCTCGCCCATGCCCATGAACACCACGTTGGAGACCCGGCCCGGCCCACCGGGGACCTCGCCGCGGTCGAGCGCCCGGGCGCCGGCCAGCACCTGCTCGACGATCTCGGCCGTGGACATGTTGCGCTGGAGCCCGCCCTGCCCG
This sequence comes from uncultured Actinomycetota bacterium, assembly GCA_963734355.1. Lineage (GTDB taxonomy): Bacteria > Actinomycetota > Actinomycetes > Propionibacteriales > Nocardioidaceae > Nocardioides. Next base: position 58,524 of record CAVTHU010000036.1, on the reverse strand, counting down.
GTGGCGCAGAACGGGCACGCCATGCCGCACCCGGCCTGGCTGGAGACGCACATGGTGACCCGGTCGGGGTAGCGCATCAGCACCGACTCGACCAGCGCGCCGTCGAACAGCTTCCAGAGCGTCTTGCGGGTGGTGCCCTTGTCCGCCTCGAGGGTGCGCAACGGCGTCATCAGCCCGGGCAGGAACGTCGACACCAGCTCGTCGCGCTGTCCGGCCGGCAGGTCGGTCATCTGCTCCGGGTCGTCGACCAGCCGCTGGAAGTAGTGCGCGGAGAGCTGGCGGGCGCGGAACGCCGGGAGGCCGGCCTCCTTCGCCAGCTCGAGGCGCTCGTCCATCGTGAGGTCGGCCAGGTGGCGCGGCGGCTTCCCGCGTCCCTTGGGCGCCTCGAAGACCAGGGGAAGGGGCTTGGGCTCGGACATCAGTTCTGGTGCTCGACCAGGTACCACAGCACCAGCGCGCCGACGCCGACCACGACGATCGCGGTGAGGACCATCCCGATCCAGAAGTAGGTGCCGAACCGGCGGGTGCGCTTGCTGGCGACCAGCCCGATCGGGACGACCAGGGTGATCAGGACGAAGGGGAACAGGTCCTCGGCGCGGTCGTTGTCGAAGATCAGGCTGAGCCCGCCGAAGAACACCGCCGGGACCAGCGCCACGAAGAGCAGCCCGGTGAAGAAGCCCGTCAGGGCGGCGAACGTCGGGTGGTCGCGGTGCCACCAGCTGGGCGCGCGCTCGTCGCCGGGGCCGTCCTCGCCGTCCTCGCCGTCGCCGTTGTCGGCGACCGGCTCGTCGGCGGCCGGTTCGTCGTCGACAGACTCGTCGACGGGCTCGTCGACGGCCTGCTTCTCGGTGCTCATCACCTCGATCGTAGGCGCTCGACGACTACGAGGTCGGGCATCTGCAGCGCGCGCCACCTGTCGAGATCCGGCTCCGTGGCGGTCAGCGCCGCGGCCAGCACGGTCCAGGCGGTGCCGTGGCCGACCAGCACGACGTCGTCGTCGCCGTACGCCGCGAGAATGCCCTCGACGGCCCGCAAGACGCGCTCGCGGCAGGCGTCGAGCGGCTCCCAGCCCGGGTGCGCCGACCGGCCGGGCTCCTCGAAGCAGCGGCTCACCACCGCGTCGAAGTCCTCGATCCACGTGGTGGTGTCCCGCACCAGCTCCCGCAGGTCGTCCACGACGCCCACCTCGCTGTCGGTCAGCAGCTCGGCGGTGGCCAGCGCCTTGGGCTCGGGCGAGCTGAACCACGCCGCCCGCTCGGGCAGCCGTCCCGACTCGCGCAGCGCCCAGACGTCGTCGTACGCCGCGGGGTCGAGCTCCCACTCGTGCGCGGGCCGCGAGCGGTCGACCAGTGGCCGGCCGTGGCGAACCAGGAAGAGCATCAGGTGAAGACGGCGTAGTGCAGCAGCAGCCAGATCGGGGCGATGGTGGCGAGCAGCGAGTCGAGCCGGTCCATCAGTCCGCCGTGGCCGGGGATGACCTGGCTCATGTCCTTGATGCCGAGGTCGCGCTTCATCACCGACTCGCACAGGTCGCCGAGGGTGGCCATGACCGCGGCGATCAAGCCCAGAGCGACGCCGACCCACCAGTCGCCGTCGAGCAGGAACACGACCAGGATGACTCCGGCGGCGATCGTGAAGACGATCGAGCCGGCGAAGCCCTCCCACGACTTCTTCGGGGAGATGACCGGGGCCATCGGGTGCCGGCCGAAGAGCACGCCGGCGACGTAGCCGCCGGTGTCGGAGGCGATGGTGACCAGGATGAAGGTGATGATCCCGGCCACGCCGTCGTCGTCGAGCCCCGCGCCGGTGCGGCCGCCCTCAGCCAGCATCAGCGCGACGAACGAGCCGAGGAACGGCACGTAGAAGAGCGTGAAGATCGCGGCGGTGGCGTTCTGGACGTAGCCGTCGATCCCGCGGCGCAGCAGCCACAGCATCGTGGCGAGCCCGGTGACCGCGGTCGCCGAGGCCAGGGCGGGGGCACCCCAGAGGTAGGCGACCACGACCATGACGGTGCCGCCGAGCATGAGGGGCTGCTCGGGGATGTCGATCGCCTTGGCGAGCAGCCCCTTGTGCAGCTCCCAGATCGCGACGCAGACCGCCGCGGCCACGATGAACATGAACGCGGGCTTCCAGAAGAACAGCGACAGCCCGATCGCGGCGAGCAGCACGACGGCGGAGCCGATCGCAGCCTTCAGGTCCCGACCGGCACGGCCGTGGTCCTGGGCCGGTGCCGGCGCGGTTCCTGTCATGTCAGCTCATACCTCGATGAGCTCGGCTTCCTTGTTCTTGAGCATGTCGTCGATCGCGTCGGTGTGATCTCTTGGTGATGCCGTCGAGCCGCTTCTCGGCGCCGGTCACGTCGTCCTTGCCGACCTCGCCGTCCTTCTCGAGCTTCTCGAGCGCCTGCTTGGCGGTACGGCGCAGGTTGCGGACCGCGACCTTGCCGTCCTCGGCCTTGGTGCGGGCGACCTTGATGTACTCCTTGCGGCGCTCCTCGGTGAGCTCCGGGAAGACGCAGCGGAGCACCTTGCCGTCGTTGGACGGGTTCACGCCCAGGTCGGAGTCGCGGATCGCCTTCTCGATGTTGGCCATCGCGCCCATGTCGTAGGGCTGGATCAGGATGATCCGGGCCTCGGGAGCGGTGAACGACGCGAGCTGCTGGAGTGGCGTCGGGGTGCCGTAGTAGTCGACGAGGATCTTGTTGAACATGCTCGGTTGGGCCCGACCGGCCCGGATCGCGGCGAACTCCTCGCGCGCGGCCTCGACCGACTTGTCCATCTTGTTGTCGGCCTCGTTGAGGATGTCGTCGATCACCGCTGAACCCCTGTCCTGCCTGGTCTCGAGCGCCGGTCAGCTGGCGCTGACGAGCGTGCCAATCCTCTCACCCTGCACTACCCGCAGGATGTTGCCCTCGGTCTCCATGCCGAAGACGATCATCGGCAGCTTGTTCTCGCTGCAGAGCGTGAACGCCGTCTGGTCCATGATCCGCAACCCCCGCGAGATGGCCTCGTCGTAGGTCAGCTCGTCGAACTTGGTGGCCGTCGGGTCCTTGTGCGGGTCGGCGCTGTAGACCCCGTCGACGCCGCTCTTGGCGACGAGAACGACGTCGCACTTGGTCTCCAGCGCACGCTGGACGGCGACCGTGTCGGTCGAGAAGAACGGCAGCCCCATGCCGGCACCGAAGATGACGACCCGGCCCTTCTCCATGTGCCGGATGGCGCGGCGCGGGACGTAGGGCTCGGCGACCTGGCCCATGGTGATCGCGGTCTGCACCCGCGTCTCGATGCCCATCTTCTCCAGGAAGTCCTGGAGCGCCAGGCAGTTCATGACGATCCCGAGCATGCCCATGTAGTCCGCGCGGACGCGGTCCATGCCGCGCTGCTGGAGCTCGGAGCCGCGGAAGAAGTTGCCCCCGCCGGTGACCACGGCGATCTGGGCGCCGGACGTGGTGACCGCCGCGATCTCGCGGGCGATCTCCTGGACGACATCGGGGTCGATGCCGACCTTGCCTCCCCCGAACACCTCACCGGAGAGCTTCAGCAGGACTCGCTGGTAGCCGGGCATCAGGACTCCTCCGTGGGGGTGGTCGGGCTGAGGGTATCGGTCAGCCGATCAGGCTCCGACCTCGATGCGGGCGAACCTCGTCACCGACGTACCGGCCTCGTCGAGGACCGCCTTGACGGACTTCTTGTTCTCCGTGACCGAGGGCTGCTCCAGCAGGACGACGTCCTTGAAGAAGCCGTTGAGCCGGCCCTCGGTGATCTTGGCGATCGCCTGCTCGGGCTTGCCCTCCTCGCGAGAGGTCTGCTCGGCGATCTCGCGCTCCTTCTCGACGATCTCGGCGGGCACCTCGTCACGCGTGAGGTACTGCGGGCGCATCGCGGCGATCTGCATCGCCGCACCGCGGGCCGCGTCTGCGTCGCCGGTGTATTCGACGAGCACGCCCACCGCGGGCGGCAGGTCGGCGGCACGCTTGTGCATGTAGGCGACCACGTCGCCGCCGAAGCGGACGAAGCGGCCGAGCTCGATCTTCTCGCCGATGGAGATGGCCAGGCTCTCGACCACGTCGCCGACGGTCTGCCCGTCGAGCGGGACCGCCTTGAGTGCCTCGAGGTCGTCGGCCGCGGCCTCGGAGGCCGCGTCGGCGATCTTCTGGGCGGTGGCGACGAAGTCCTCGTTCTTGGCCACGAAGTCGGTCTCGCTGTTGAGCTCGACGAGGACACCCGGAGCGTGAGCCACCAGGCCGGCGGTCGCCTCGCGCTCGGCGCCGCGCTTGGCCGCCTTGGCGGCGCCCTTCACGCGGAGCAGCTCGATCGCCTTGTCCAGGTCGCCGTCGCTCTCGTCGAGCGCCTTCTTGCAGTCCATCATCCCGGCGCCGGTGAGCTCGCGGAGCTTCTTGACGTCGGCCGCGGAGAAGTTAGCCATGTCGGGGTGCTTCTTCTTCCTGTTGTTCAGTGGGTGACGGTACGAGCGAAAGCCTCAGGCCTTGGCCTCGTCGGCGGCCTCGTCGGCGGCCTCGACAGCGGGCTCGGCAGTGGTCTCGGCAGTGGTCTCGGCCTCGACGGACTCACCGACGGTCTCGGTGAGCTCCTCGGTGACGTCGGTCTCGACGGCAGCCTCGGGCTCGGCGGCCTCGGCGACGGGCTCCTCGGCAGCAGGCTCCTCGACGGCCGCGGGCGCCTCGACGGCCACGGGCTCCTCAGCCACGGGCTCCTCGACAGCGGGCTCGGCGGCCACGGCAGCCTCGGTCGCGGCGCCGGTCGCCTCGGAGGCGGCCTCCTCGGCATCGGCGGGCGCGCCGGTGGCGGCCTCGGCGGCCTGCTCGGCGTCGCCGCCCAGCAGCTCGCGCTCCCACTCGGCCAGGGGCTCCTCGGCGCCCACGGCCTCGGCACCGTCGGTGCCGGCCTTGACACCGGAGCGGGCGATCAGGCCCTCGGCCACCGCGTCTGCGACGACCCGGGTCAGCAGGCCGACGGCGCGAATCGCGTCGTCGTTGCCGGGGATCGGGAAGTCGACCAGGTCGGGGTCACAGTTCGAGTCGAGGATGCCGATGATCGGGATGTGCAGCTTGCGGGCCTCCTCGACGGCGAGGTGCTCCTTGTTGGTGTCCACGATCCACACGGCGGACGGCGTACGGCCCATCTCGCGGATGCCGCCGAGCGACTTGTTGAGCTTGTCGCGCTCGCGGCGCATCTGCAGCAGCTCCTTCTTGGTGCGGCTGCTGCCGGCCACGTCGTCGAAGTCGATCTCGTCGAGCTCCTTGAGGCGGTTGATCCGCTGGTGCACGGTCTGGAAGTTGGTGAGCATGCCGCCGAGCCAGCGCTGGTTGACGTAGGGCATCCCGACGCGCGTCGCCTGCTCGGCGATCGCCTCCTGGGCCTGCTTCTTGGTGCCCACGAACATGATCGTGCCGCCCTTGGCGACGGTCTCCTTGATGAAGGCGTAGGACCGGTCGATGTAGGCCAGCGACTGCTGCAGGTCGATGATGTAGATGCCGTTGCGCTCGGTCATGATGAAGCGCTTCATCTTCGGGTTCCAGCGACGGGTCTGGTGCCCGAAGTGGACGCCGCTCTCGAGGAGCTGGCGCATGGTCACGACTGCCATGTGACTTCTTCTTCCTTGTGGTGGACCAGCGGCAACGTCTGTCCGCCCTTGAAGCAGGGCAGGCCGGTGTCGGGTCCGATCGTTGTTTTCAGTTGGTCACGGTCCGGCCCCTGGAAATACGGAGCCCGGCCGTCCTGACGCCTGCGCGCGACCCGACCCGACGTTTTCGTCGGGACCGAGGGTCGTCGCCCGCGGGTGGTCGGGCCCACAAGGGCGCCCGTCGCGGTCTGCATGCGTGCGAAGTCAGCCCCGGAGGGCTGCCTGTCAAGAGTAGTCGACGCCCGTCGCCGTCCGCCAATCGTCCACAGCCTCCACCACCTGGCGGTTCGTCCACAGTGACGCTGCGATCGGCCGTCACCGGTCTGCGCCGGCCGCCAAGGTGTCGCCATGGCTCCCCTGACCGCTCTCCTGCTCGCGGCCTCGCTCGCGCTGCCTGCCGCCACCACCGACCCGGTGGGCGAGTGGCCGCTGCAGCCCGAGCCCGAGGTCGTCCACGCCTTCGACCCGCCCGACTCTCCCTACGGTGCGGGCCATCGCGGCGTCGACCTGCTCGGGGCGGTGGGCCAGCCGGTGCTCGCGGCGCTGCCCGGCGCGGTCACCTTCGCCGGACCACTTGCCGGGCGCGGCGTCGTGGTGGTCGACCACGGCGCCACCCGGACGACCTACGAACCCGTCGCAGCGACGGTCACGGTCGGCACACCGGTCGCGGCCGGGGCCCAGGTCGGCACCCTCGGGCTCGCCGGGTCGCACTGCTTCCCGCGGGCCTGCCTGCACTGGGGCTGGATCGAGGGCGAGACCTACCTCGACCCGCTCCGCCTGGTCGGCGCCGGGCCGGTCCGCCTGCTGCCGCTCTGGCGCGACGCACCCGTGGGGTCGACGGACCTCAGGCTCTCGGGTGGGCCTGGCGATACGCCGCGCGCAACCGGTCAGTCGTGACGTGGGTGTAGAGCTGCGTCGTCGCCAGTGAGGCGTGCCCGAGGAGCTCCTGGACCGAGCGCAGGTCCGCGCCGCCCTCGAGCAGGTGGGTGGCTGCGCTGTGGCGGAGCCCGTGCGGCCCGATGTCGGGCGCGCCGGGCACGTCGACGATCCGGCGGTGCACGAGGGTGCGCACCGCCCGCTGGTCGATCCTTCGGCCGCGAGTGCCGACGAACAGCGCTGCACCCGCCCCCTCGGCCCTCAGCGCGGGTCGGCCCTCGGACAGCCAGCGGTCGAGCGCCCGCGCCGCCGGATGGCCGAACGGCACCATGCGCTCCTTGCGGCCCTTGCCGAGCACCCGGACCACGTTGCGGTCCCGGTCGAGGTCGTCGATGTCGAGGCCGACCAGCTCGCCGACCCGGATCCCGGTGGCGTAGAGCAGCTCGAGCATCGCCACGTCGCGCAGGCCGACCGGGCTGCCGTCGTCGGCGAGCTCGGCCGCGGACCGGATCAGGTCGCGCGCCTCGTCGGCGCGCAGGACAGATGGCAGGGTCCGGTGCGCCCTGGGCGCACCCAGGGTCGCGCCCGCGTCACGCGGGGCGAGCCCGGTCCGGTGCAGCCAGGCCGTGAACACCCGGGCGGCCGTCGCCCTCCGGGCCAGCGTCGTGCGCGACAGACCGAGCGTCTGCTGCTTGGCCAGCCAGCTGCGCAGCGAGCGAAGGTCGAGCTCGGCCACGTCGTGGAGCCCGAGCCGGCTGGCATGGTCGAGCAGGCCGGTCACGTCCCCGAGGTAGGCCCGGACCGTGTGCGCGGTGAGGTCGCGCTCGGCAGCGAGGTGGCGCTCGTAGTCGCCGAGCACGCGCGCGAAGGCCTCGGGGAGCTCGTCGGGGGCCGTCTCGGCCGCGGGAGGCGCGGTCACTCCAACAGAGTAGGAACAACATGGCCTGTCATCCCTGATCCGCGCCGTCGGCGAGGCGCCAGCCCGTGGGGGTGTGGACCACGAGCTCGCGGCGCAGGAGCGAGTTGAGGCCGGAGCGGACCTCGACCAGGCCGAGTCCGGCGGTCCGGGCGATCGAGTCGGACGGTGCCGGACGCGACACCGGGACGGCGTCGAGCACCTGTTTCTGGCGACGCGAGAGGTGGTCGCGCCGTCGGGTCGGGCCCCTGGGCTCCTCGGCCAGGTGCCGTCCCATGGCGCCCACGAGCTCGAGCACGTCGGCCGGCCCTCTCACGAGGGTGGCCGCTCCGCTCCGGATCAGGGCGTGCACCCCCTCCGAGGTCGCACTCGTCACCGGCCCCGGGACGCCCATGACCGGACGGTGGATCCGGGCCGCCCAGCTCGCCGTGTTGAGCGAACCGCTGCGGGCGGCCGCCTCGACGACGACCGTGCCCCTGCCGAGCGCGGCGATCACGCGGTTGCGGGCCAGGAAGCGGGTCCGCATGGGCGCGCAACCCGGCGCGAGCTCCGACACGATGGCGCCATGGCCGGCCAGGTGGTCGAGGAGCTGCTGATGCGCAGCCGGGTAGGCACGGTCGACACCGCACGCGAGCACGGCAACGGTGGGACCGTCGCCGGCCAGCGCTCCCCGGTGTGCGGCCTGGTCGATCCCGAACGCCGCGCCGGAGACGACCGCCGAGCCGGCCCGGGCGAGTCCGGCCGCGAGCTCGGCGGCCTGGTCGGTGCCGTAGGTCGTGGCCGACCGGCAGCCGACGATCGCGACCGGGTCGACGAGCTCGTGCAGCTGGAGCGGACCGCGCACCCAGAGGCCGAGCGGGACGCCGCCCATCTCCTGGAGCGGTTCGCCGGCCTCGAGGTCGTCCAACGGTGTGGGCCACTCGGGATCGCCGGGCACGATCCACCGGATGCCGAGCCTGCCCGCCCGGTCGAGGTCACGCCCAGGGTCGATGCTCCCGAGCCTGGCGGCGACGTCGGTCAGCACGCCACGCGGGTCACGGTCGGCCAGCAGGGCTTCGTAGAGCCGCGCGGCGCCCAGCTCGGCCACCAGCCCGGCCATCCGCAGGTCGCCGGGCTCGCCGAGCTGGCTGAGCGCCAGCCGGGCGAGCCGGTCGTCGTTCACCCGGCCCTCCTCACCGTGACCGCCAGCAGCGGCTGACCGGTGCGCAGCCGGAGCGCGACCTCCGCCTCGGCGACGCCGGGCCGGTCGACCTCGGCCAGGTCGGCGACGGTCCACGCGAGCCGGTGCACACGGGTCACGCCGCGGCGGGTCAGCTTGCCGGACCAGAGCCAGTCGTCGACCAGCTTGGTGGCGTCCGGCGTCATCGGCCAGCCTCGCGCCAGCGCTGGTCCGGGCGCGTGCCCGTTGAGCCGCCACGCCTGGTCGGCGTAGCGGTCGACCTGCCGTGCTCGCGCCGCCTCGACCCGCGCCCGGACCTGAGCGGTCGACTCGTGGACGGCCAGCGGGTCGCGGCGGGCGGTGGGTGTCGCGACGGTCAGGTGGCGGGTGATGTCGATCCGGTCGGTGATCGGGCCGGTGACCTTGCGACGGTAGTCGCGGCGCTGGACCTCCTTGCACGAGCACTGACTCGTGCGGGCGTCCGGATGGAAGTTGCCGCACGGGCACGGGTTGGCAGCGAGAACGACGATGGAGCGGGCCGGGAGCACCACCGACTCCTCGGCCCGGGCGATGCTGATGTCGCCGCTCTCGAGCGGCTGCCGCAGGGCGTTGATCACGTCGGCCCGGAAGAGCGGGAACTCGTCGAGGAGGAGCACTCCGCAGTGGGCCCGGCTGATCTCACCGGGACGGACCCCTGCGGAGCCCCCGCCGACCAGGCTCGCGGTGCTGGCGTCGTGGTGGGGCGCCGAGAACGGCGGCCGGGTGAGCATGCCGTCGGCGGGATCGAGGGCACCGGCGAGCGAGTGCACCGCGGTCAGCTCCAGGGACTCCTCGCGGGTGAGATCGGGAAGGATGCCGGGGATCCGCTCGGCGATGCTGGTCTTGCCCGACCCCTTCGGTCCGGAGAGCAGCAGGTGGTGGCCTCCGGCGGCGGCGACCTCGACGGCGTAGCGCGTGTCGTGCATGCCGAGCAGGTCGGCGAGGTCGATGTCATCCATCCGCTGCTCGCCGCGCCACGACAGCAGTCGGCGCCCGGACATGTCGGCGACGGGTGGTGCGTCGGGCACGGGCTCGTCGCGCAGCTCGGCGACCACCTGGGCGAGAGAGCGCATCCCGAGCACGTCCACGCCCGGAACCATGGACGCCTCCCGGACCTGAGGCTCGGGCACCACGATCTGACGGATGCCTCGGTCGGCGGCCGCCATCACCATGGGAAGCACTCCCGGGACGGACCGGAGTCCGCCGGCGAGGGTGAGCTCGCCGATGAACAGGACCCCCGGCAGCGAGACGGACGGCACCACGCCGGTGGCCCCCAGCACCGCGACCGCGATGGCCAGGTCGTAGTGGGTGCCGCGCTTGGGGAGGTCGGCCGGCGACAGCAGGATCGTGGTCCGGCGGGTCGCCGGCCAGTCGTAGTGGCTGTTGAGGATCGCCATCCGGCAGCGGTCACGGGACTCGTTGAGCGCGCTGTCGGGGCGGCCGACGAGCACCGTGGCCACCTGCCCCGACGAGACGTCCGCCTGGACCTCGACGAGATGGCCGACAGCGCCGTTGAGCGCAACCGTGTGCGTAGTAGCGAACGGCATGTCAGGCCAGCCCCTCGACGTGGTCGACGATCGAGGCGCCGCGTCGTGGCCGGAGCACCGCGACCAGGTCGACGCGCACCTCGTCGGGCCGAAGGTCGTGCTCCTCGGCCCACCGCCACACCAGCCGGTGCAGCCGCTCCAGCCGGACCGGGTCGACCGCCTCGTGCGGCGACCCACACCCGTCACCGCGGCGGGTCTTGACCTCGCAGGCGACCAGCACGGCGCCGTCGCGCAGCACCAGGTCGAGCTCGCCCTCGTGGGCATCGCCAGTTGCGGTCGAGGACGACCAACCCCTGGTCCGTCAGGTGGGTCGCCGCCACCCGTTCGCCGTAGGCCCCGAGAGCCTGCCGTTGCGCTGCCGTCGTCGTCATGTGACCTCCTGGGGAGGAGGCTGCACGGCAGCGCCGTCCGCGGGGCGGGTCCCAGCGCCGAGCTGTGGAGAAAGGGGGATCCGAGCTCGCCTGTGGACGCCTACCGGACTACATGCTCACTGGATGAGCCGGACGGGGTCACCGTCGATCTTGGCGGTCCACGTGGTGGTGTCGGTGGGAACACCCGACGGGAAGTTGAACCTCACCGTGAACCAGCAGCCGCCCGATTGGGCGACGGTGCACGTGTAGTTGGCGGGGATCGGGACGTTCACGTACTGCCACTTGCCGTTGTAGGTGCTCGTCGACACGTTGGTCAGCTGACACCCGGGGACGGACCCGGTGACCACACCGCTTCCGGTGCAGTTGCTGATGGAGGCAGGCAGGTTCGAGTCGGGAGGAGGCTGGACCGTCAGGGTGCCCGGTTGGGTGGCGTCACCGGTGTCGAAGAAGCCGATCTTGAGCGTCTTCGTCGCCGCTGCCGGGACGACCCGCACCAGGTTGAACGTCGAGTTCGCGCCCGACGACCCGTTGGAGTAGTTCGCGTACATCCCCATGGACTGGAACCCGGCGACGGAGATGGAGGCCCGGGCCGTCCCCTTGACCCTGATGGCGCAGCGGTTGTTGCCGTTCCCGAGCACGGCGGTGTCGTCGCCGGCCTGGCTGAAGACCGCGGAGTTGTTCTGGTAGCCGCCCTGGCCGTCGGAGGTCCCGCCGAGGGCTACGTTGGTCCGGATCTGCAGGTAGTGGTCGCCCGACTGCGTCGGGGTGAACGTGCACAGGTCCACCCACTGCCGGAAGACCTTGGCGACGTCCGGCTTGTACACCGAGGCGCTCGATGCCTGGTTCAGCTGGGCGGCCGTCGTCGTCGTCGAGGCCCACCCGGGGTACTGCTTCTCGCACGACAGGACGGGCGTGGCCAGCTTCGGCTGGTAGGTGTCGGTGGGCAGGCGGAGGCCGTAGGAGGTGACGATGTCCGTGGCATTTCCGCCGCCGAGGACGTCGCCGTTGCAGAACGGGGATGAGTTTCCTCCGGCGTAGCGTGCCGCGGCGTCGAGCGGCACGAAGGGGTTCATGCCGTTGGTGACCGGGGTGCCGCTCGGGCCCTTCTCGCACTGGTCTCCGACCTCGACAAAGGCAGGGTCGTAGATCTGGATCGTCATGGGCAGCCCGACAGCGGCCGGGCCCACCCGGACGATGTAGAAGTAGCCGAGCGGGTTGAACTCGTTGTTCACGGTGCCCGTGCACCCGCTGTTGCCGCTGGAACACGTTCTGGTCATGAACGCGTCGCCGCTTTGCTTGGCGGTGTTCGGGCCAGCGATGGCACCCCAGAACTGCGGGTTCGACGTGCAGCTCGCGCCGCCGGCGGGAGCCACGATCACGCTGCTCCTCGGGCCTCGGTTCGCGTCGGGGTTGAGAGCAGCGAGCGGCTCGTTGCCATACGTGTTGCAGGGGCTGCCCATGGGAGCCGGGCCGTTGAAGTCCGCGACCGCGGAACGCACCACCGTGGCGAACTTCTTCCCGAATGCCGTCCCGAAGGCGTTGCGGATCTTGCTGGTGACGGTGACCTTGAGCTGGCTCGGCTTGCTGGTCGCCTCGACGGTGACGGTGCTCGTCCCGCTGTTGGGGTAGCCGTTCCTCCCGGACACCGCGATCGCCGTGGTCTTGGCGTTGGCGAAGTCGTCGGGCATGTAGGTGACGCCCGCCGTGGCGGCGGCGTCCGCGGCAGTCTGCACCCGTTCCAGTTCGACGTACCACCTCGCCACGTCGACGGACATCGCCGTGACCGGGATGAACACGACGGCTGCCAGCATCGCGACGAGGAGCGCGGCGTAGCCGCCCTCGCGGGCCCGCGCCTGGCGCCTGGACAGTGATCGCGCGCTCACGTGTGGGGGTTCGCCGTTCCGGGCTTGCAGCTCTCGTTCGGCAGGGGCTCGAACTGCATCACGCTGCGTTCCTCCAGCGTGACGCCGTCCCCGAACAGCCCCGTGACCCACGGGTGGTCGGCCTGCATCACGACGCCGACCGACTCACGGTTGGCGTCATTGAGGCACGCGTTGATCGTTGCCGAGCTCCAGGAGCCGCTCGCGTACCTGAACTTGTTCAATCCCTTGTCCCAGATGAACTTCACACACTTGGTCGAGCACGTGTACGTCGTGTTCGTGGAGGGCAGCGGATAGCCCTTGGTGTTTGCCGAGTACACCAGGATCCACTTGATGCTGTCCTTGGGCATCGCACTCCCGGCCTTCTGGATCGCGTCGGCTGCCAGCTGGGCGACAGCGGGCGCCGAGGCGGGCGTGCACGGCGGCGGGTTCGAGCTCGCCTGACACGTGCCAGGTCCCGCACCCGCGGCTGCCGACGCGACACGCGCGCCCGTGCGCACCGAGCTGTTCGTCGACACGGCGTCCTTCATCATCAGGGACATCTCGATGATTCCGAGGATCAGGATCATGAGCACTGGGAACACGAGGGCAGCCTCGACCGCGACTGCGCCACGGTCGCCTCGGGCACGCCGACGCGAGGCTGAGCTGGGTCCTACAGACACCGCCGGCCTCCTACCGCTGTTGGTCCACGGGGTTCAACGGCTCAGGCTGGCACGGCCGCAAGCGCGACAAAGGTGGAACAGAGTGGTAACTGGGGTCGGACTAGGCAGAACTGTCTGAAAGGACTAGTCCCGCACGCCGATGGTCGGACAGAGCTGACAGTGCTCAGGACGGCTTGGGGACGTCGATGTCCGCCTGGCTGAGCTCCTCGACGTTGACGTCCTTGAAGGTCAGCACCTTGACGGTCTTGGCGAAGCGCGCCGGCCGGTACATGTCCCAGACCCACGCGTCGCTCATCGACACCTCGAAGAACACCTCGCCGGCCTCGCTGCGGGCCTTCACGTCGACCTGGTTGCACAGGTAGAAGCGGCGGTCGGTCTCCACGACGTACTTGAAGATGGCGACGACGTCGCGGTACTCGCGGTAGAGCGTGAGCTCCATCTCGGTCTCGTACTTCTCGAGATCCTCGGCACTCACGTTGCGCTCACCGCGCTTCCTCCAGCTCCTCGGCCCTCTCAAGCGTGACCGCCTGCTCATTCTGCACACCATCCAGTGGCTCGAGCCCGGCGGCCCGCCGCACGTTCACGAACCGCATGCGATGCACGGGCGAGGGGCCGTGCTCGGTCAGGGCGGCGCTGTGCACCTCGGTGATGTAGCCCTTGTGGGTCTTGAAGTCGTAGACCGGCCACTCGGCGTCCAGCTCGGTCATGAGCCGGTCGCGGGTGACCTTGGCCAGCACCGAGGCGGCAGCGATGCAGCCGGCGACCCGGTCGCCCTTCCAGACCGCGAGGCCGGGCACCCCGAGTCCGTCGACGGGGAACCCGTCCGTCAGCACGTACGCCGGCGGCAGCTCGAGCAGGGCCACCGCCCGCCGCAGCGCCTCGACGTTGGCGACGTGCATCCCGAGCCGGTCGCACTCCTCGTGCGAGACGACCACGACCGACCACGCGACCGCCCGGCGGACGACCTGGGCGTAGACGCGGTTGCGTGCCTTCTCGGTGAGCAGCTTGGAGTCGGCCAGCCCCGGCACGATCCCCGACTTCCCGGGCGGGAGGATGCAGGCCCCGGCGACGAGGGGGCCGGCACACGCACCGCGGCCGGCCTCGTCGACCCCCGCGATCGGCTCGATGCCGTGCCGGCGCAGCGCGCGCTCGTAGCCGTACAGTCCGGCGTCGCTCCGGACCGTGGCCCCCTTCGGCAGTGCGGACACAGGACTAGTTTGCGTCGGGGACCTTGTCGAAGGCATCCGTGCCGTTGCCGCCGCCGAACCGCGACAGCGGCCAGACCAGCGCGAACACCTTGCCGACGATCAGGTCGGTGTCGACGTACGGGTTCTTGGTGCACTCGGTCTCGCCCTCCAGGCACATGTGCACCGTCGAGTCGGCCGAGTGGGCGCGGTTGTCGCCCATCACGAACACCGTGCCTTCCGGCACCGGGCCGACGCTCCAGCTGCAGTTGCCGGTCATCGGGCCGAAGCAGTCGTGCTGGTCGATCTCTCCCGGGAGGGTGTAGCCCTTCTCGTCGACGGACGTGCCGTTGACCGAGAGCCGGCCGAGGTTGTCGCAGCAGACGATGGTGTCCCCGGCGACCCCGATGACCCGCTTCACGAGGTGACCGCCCGAGGGGTAGAGCCCGAGCTTCTCGAGCCCCTTGGCGACCGGGTTCTCCGGGCCCGCGACGTCGCCGGGGCCGAGCCAGCCGCCCGGGTCCTCGAAGACCACGACGTCGCCGCGCTGCGGCCCACCGCCGCCCCAGTAGGAGACCTTCTGGACCAGGATGCGGTCGTTCTTGACCAGCCCCGGCTCCATCGACTCCGACGGGATGTAGAACGCCTGCACGAAGAACGCCTTCAGCACCACGGCGAGCAGCACGGCGATCAGCAGCAGGATCAGGGTCTCCTGCCAGATCGGGATGTGCGGCCGGGCGGCCTTCGAACCCTTGGACGAAGGTGCCTCGAGCCGGGCACTGGTGCCGGTGTCGGCGTCCTCGATCGTCACTTGTGTGAGTCTAGGTTCGCCGGCTCAGGCCTCGCGGCGTTCCTTGATCTTGGCGGCCTTGCCGCGCAGGTTGCGCAGGTAGTAGAGCTTGGCGCGGCGCACGTCGCCGCGGGTGACGATCTCGATCTGCTCGAAGATCGGCGAGTTCAGCGGGAAGGTCCGCTCGACGCCGACGCCGAAGGAGACCTTCCGGACGGTGAAGGTGCGGCCGACGCCCGACCCGTGGATCCGGATCACGACGCCCTGGAAGATCTGGATCCGGGACCGGTTGCCCTCGACGACCTTCACGTGGACCTTGATGGTGTCGCCGGCGCGGAAGTCGGGGACGTCGTCGCGCTTCAGGGCGCTGCCGAGATCGGCAATCACGTTGCTCATTGTGCTGCTCCTCGCGAGTGCCACAGGTCAGCCGCGGAATCGGAATGTGTGCATGGAGTTGTTGCTGCGCTTGAGGCTGGCGGCTTCGGACTCCCCTGTGGCAGAGAACCGGCCGACTGGGCCAAGGAACGAGTCTGCCACAGCGGGCCACTACTGACCCAATCAAGATGGAGCGAGCGCAGCGAGCCTGCGAGCGCAGCGAGCGCGCCTCGTGATCGGCCTCGGCGGCCGTGGCGACGGCGAAGCCCGCGAGCGCAGCGAGCGTCGCCACGGTCCCGGGGCCGAAGCTCACGAGGGTATCGATTTGGTCAGGATCACTGCGAGCGGGGGCGCCTCGAGGTCGGTGCGCACCCGATAGCCCGCCTTCTTGTACATCCGGATGTTGTCGGCGCTGCGGGCACCGGTGAACAACAGGTACGACGTGGCCTCGGGGTCCGCGACCGCCTCGATGTGGGCGAGCAGCGCCCGGCCGAGCCCGCGGCCCTGGAGGTCGGGGGCGACCATGATGCGGCCGATGTCCCAGGCCTGGCCTCCCGGCGTGCTGCTCGAGGCGGCCGCGTACGGCGCCGACCAGCCGGCCCTCGCTGCGGACCACCCAGGTCGACCAGGAACGCATCCAGGCCAGCACGTCGTCGAGTGACTCGTGCAGTGCCGGGATGTCGGCGAGGCTGTCGTTGGCAAGCGCCTCCTGCACCCAGCACGCCCGCTGCAGCGTCAGCAGCTCGCCGGCGTCGCCCGGCTGCGCGGGCACGATCTCCCACTCGGTGGTCGCGAGGCTCGCGTGCAGCAGGTCCGGCCGTCGCCGTGCGGTGCGACGCCGGGCCTCCTCGAGCCGCCAGGCCGCGATGGCGGCGTGGTCGCCGGACAGCAGCACCGGGGGCACGTCGAGGCCGCGCCACGACGCCGGCCGCGTGTAGACGGGGTACTCCAGCAGCCCGTCCTCGTGCGACTCCTCGACCAGCGACGCGGCGTTGCCCATGAACCCGGGCAGCAGGCGGACCACCGCCTCGGTGACCGCCACGGCCGCGACCTCGCCGCCGTTGAGGACGTAGTCGCCGAGCGACACCTCCACCACCTCGGCCCGGGTCGCGGCGTGGTCGAGCACGCGTTGGTCGATGCCCTCGTAGCGACCGCACAGGAACACCAGCCTCGTGCGAGTCGCCAGCTCGCGGGCCAGCGCCTGGCTGAACGGGGCCCCGGACGGCGTGGGTACGACGACCGTCGCGCCGTCGATCCCGAGTGCGTCGAACGCCTCGCCGAAGGGCTCGGGCGTCATCACCATCCCGGCTCCCCCGCCGAACGGCGAGTCGTCGACGGTGCGGTGCCGGTCGTGGGCCCACTCCCGCAGGTCGTGCACGTGCAGCTCGATGAGGCCCTTGTCCGCGGCCTTGCCCGTGAGCGACTGCCGCAGCGGCGCCAGGAACTCAGGGAAGATCGTGAGGTAGTCGAGCCTCACTCGTCGTCTCCCCCGTCCGGCAGCGGCGTGACGAGCCCGGGGCGGTCCGCGACCACCAGCCGTCCGCCGGCCACGTCGACCTCGGGCACCAGTGCCTTCACGAACGGCACCAGCGCCTCGCGGCCGTCGGGGGTCGTGATGCGGAGCAGGTCCTGCGCCCCACCGTGCACGAGTCCGGCGACGGTGCCGAGCGGCGTACCGCCCTCGTCGTACGCCGCGAGGCCGACCAGCTGGTGGTCGTAGAACTCGTCCGGGTCCTCCGGCGACGCGTCGGCCGGGATCGTGGCGTGCAGCACGATGCCGCGGGCGGCCTCGGCCGTGGTGCGGTCGGTCAGCTCCTCGAAGGCGACCAGCAGGATCGTCTGGTGCCGGCGGGCGCCGGTCACCGTCAGGGTGCGCAGGGACGACGCCGAGCCCGGCGGGGGCTCGGCGCGCAGCGTGCTGCCGGGCGCGAACCTCCGCTCGGGCTCGTCGGTGCGTACGTCGACGGTGACCTCGCCGTGCAGGCCGTGAGGCTTGCCGATCCGGCCGACCACGACCTCTACATCAGCCGGGCCGTCAGCGGCGTCGGTCGACATCCACGAAGTCGATCCGCGCGCCGCCCTTGCCGGCCAGTGCCGAGATCACGGTGCGGAACGCGGTTGCGGTGCGCCCGCCGCGGCCGATCACCTTGCCGAGGTCGTCGGGATGGACCCGGACCTCGAGGATCGAGCCGCGACGGAGCTGCTTGTCGCGCACGACGACGTCGTCGGGGTGGTCGACCACCCCGCGGACCAGGTGCTCCAGCGCGTCAGCGAGCACGATCAGCCGTCCGCCTTCTCGGCGTCGACCTCGGCGGCCTCGGCGGTCTCGGCCTTGTCGGCGGCACCCTCGGGGGTCTCGTCGGCGGGGACCGGGGCGGCCTCTTCGGCGGCCGGGGCCTCCACGGCGGGAGCCTCGGCCTCGGCAGCAGGAGCCTCGGCCTCGGCGGCCGGGGCCTCCTCGGCAGGAGCCTCGGCGGCAGGGGCCTCGGCGGCGGCCTTCTTGGCCGGTGCCTTCTTGGCGGCGGCCTTCTTCGTCACGGCCTCGCCGGAGTCAGTGCCGTGCGCGTCGGCCAGCGCCTTGTTGAAGGCGTCGAGCTTGTCGGGCTTGGCGGCGGCGGTCTTCAGCGTGCCCTCGGTGCCCTTGAAGCCCTTGAAGGTCTGCCAGTCACCGGTGATCTTGAGCAGCTTGGCGACGGCGTCGGACGGCTGCGCGCCCACGCCGAGCCAGTACTGGGCCCGGTCGGAGACCACGCTGATGTACGACGGGTCCTCCTTGGGGTGGTACTTGCCGATCTCCTCGATGACCTTGCCGTCGCGCTTCTTGCGGGAGTCGACGACGACGATGCGGTACTGCGGCACCCGGACCTTGCCCAGGCGCTTCAAACGGATCTTGACTGCCACAGCTGTGGTGTCTCCTCGGAATCAGTGGTGGTGGAGAGCTGGACACACGTGTGGGGCACCGCGTCTGGATCTCCGATGGGCCGTGCCTCGCCGCGGATGAGAGGGTCCGCAGCGCGCAGGACTCAACCGTGAAGTCTGCCAGACGCCGGGCGTCGTGCCGAATCCCGTCGCAACCAGTCTCCGTCGCGGCGCATCCCACCGACGTGCACACCGTGACCCGCCGCAGGCTGACCGAGCGGCACCCGTGGCTGTATCCCATCGCCGTACGCGCCCACCAGGCCCGCCGCCACGCCGCCTGGCTCACCTCCGGCACCAGCTGGGCGACCCGCGCGCCGGGCAGTCCCGAGCTGCCGGTCCGCGTCAAGAAGCACGGCTCCCTGCTGCTTCGCGACCTCTCCCCCGACGAGATGGCGCTCCAGCACAACAAGGTGGTCAACCTGCGGCTGGCCAGCGCTCGCACCGATGGCGTCGTGATCCGGCCGGGCGAGACGTTCTCCTTCAACAAGGTGGTCGGCAACTGCACCCGCCGCAAGGGCTACGTCGTCGGCATGCGGCTCTCCAACGGCGACGCGACGGCAGGTGTCGGAGGCGGCATCTGTCAGCTGGCCAACCTGCTGCACTGGATGTTCCTGCACTCGCCGCTCACCGTGGTCGAGCGGTCCGAGCACAGCTTCGACCCGTTCCCCGACAAGAACCGCGTGCTCCCCTGGGGCGTCGGCTGCTCGATCGTCTGGAACTACGTCGACCTCGTGGTCCGCAACGACACCGACGTGACCTTCCAGATCCACACCTGGGTCGACGAGAAGCACCTGCGCGGCGAGCTCCGCGCGGACCGGCCGGTCGAGCACTCCTACACGGTCGAGGCGCGCGAGCGAGGAGTTCGTCCGGGTCTCCGAGTGGAGACGCGTCTGGCGGCGCAACGAGATCTGGCGCATCATGATCGACCGCCGCACCGGCGACACCGTCGGTGAGGAGCTGCTCAAGCGCAACTGCGCCGTCGTGAAGTACCCGCCGCCCGAGCACCTGGTCGTCGACCTCGACCAGGACGGCCGTCCGGTCCGGGGGCGCCTGCTCGCTCAGGTCGCCGGCCGGATAGTCCGGGCAGGTGCGGCGGTACGGCTGGTCCGGCATGTACGTCGCCCACTCGGTGTGGGTCATGTTCCGCCCAGCCACGTCGCACGCCGCCACCGCGAGCAGCTTCGGGTCGAGCGTCCACTCGACCACACCGAAGTCGCCGTTCACGGCCACGGCCCGGCCGTCCGGGCGGAGCCACCCCTCGGCGACGTTCTCAGGCGCATCGCTGGGAATCACTCCCGAGGCGGACCCAGTCGTCGCTGTCGTAGACCTGCACGGTCCCGTCGTCGGCAGTGACGAGCAGGCGCTCCCCGTCGTCGCTGAAGGCCAGCTGCTCGGTCATGGCGCGGGACCCGGCGAGACTGGCGACCGGCTCGAGGGAGTCGCGCGTCGTACTCCGCGATGTCGCCGGCGAGAGTCGCGCCGACCAGGCGCCCGGAGCGGCTGACCGCACCGTTCGCGATGTGGTCCATGGTCGCGACGACCTGGTCGGAGGCGATGTCGACCCGCGACATCGCCACCTGTCCGTCGACGTCCGAGGAGAGCTGATGGCCAGCCACGTCGGTGAAGTGGACGATCCACAGGGAGCGTCCGTCCCGGTCCAGCGCGGCGTAGACGGGATCCGCCGGGCTGGTGACCCTGCGGCCGGTCCTCGCGCCCGTGCTCGTGTCGATCTCGTACAGCGACCAACCGGTGTCGCTGGTGTCGCGGAACGACAGCCAGGCCCGGCCATCAGCACGCCCAGTCGTGTAGACGCCGAGGCTGTTGTCGACGATCGTGGAATCGGCCGGCGGCCAGTGGGTCCCGGCCGCGACGTCGTACAGCTCCGTGTCTGTGGCCGGCGTGCCGTACACCAGCAGAGTGCTTCCCCCGAGCCAGTACGGCCAGGACCTGTCGGGGAGGTCGACGGCCGTCGAGCCGTCGGAAAGATCGAGGACGGACCCGTGGTCGAGGGCATCGCGCTCGGCGACCGGGAGGTAGCGCCCGCGTGGTGTCGTAGCCCGGCCAGCGCCGCCTGTCCGGGGGCGACCAGGCGGGACACCGGTCCCGAACCGTCGAGCCTCCAGCGGTAGTAGCCGCGGGAGAAGACGACCAGCTCGTTTCCCTGGGAGACCGCCAGGTCACCCACCTCTCCGAGCTGTGGGTCCAACCTCCGTGATGTCAGCAGGCCGGTGGCAAGACTGCGTTCGGCGACCTCGCCGTTCGACGTGCCGCAGTAGAACCGGCCGATCTGCTCGGCCACCGCGAAGCTCGGACACGGATTCGGGTCCGCGTCGTCGGACAGGTCGACGTGCCAGAGCGTCCGCCCTGTCTCGAGGTCGAAGGAGACCAGCCCCTCGTCGCCCGCGGCCACGAGCTGGCCGGCACCGGTGAGGGCGACGTGGTTGTGCGTCGACTTGCGGGGGGCAGGCAGCCTGCGCTGGACCTCCAGGGAGCGCGCGTCCACCTCGCGGACCGGTCCCGCGCAGGGACCCGAGGTACACATGGCCCCGGTCGTCGAACACGACCGATCCCGTGTCCCGCCAGTTCCAGGTCCGGTAGGGGCGGGGCAGCCCTGGCAGCGTGCCGATCAGCTGCCCCGACCGGACGTCGTAGGTCGCGAGGTCCCCTTTCAGTCCGCCCGACACGGCGACGAGACTCCCGTCGCCGTCGATCGCCACGTCCCAACCGCTGAAGGGGGTGGGGACGGGACCGAAGACGAGGGCGCCGGTCCCCACGTCGTACACGCTGAGCAGCGTGCAGTCGCGGCCGTTGTCGTCGAACTCTGCCGGCAACGAGTCGCAGCGGTACTGCTGGTCGGGGTCGAAGACCAGGAGGGCGACCCTGCTGCCGTCCGCACTCACCTGGACGACGGCCTGCGTCTCGCTGCTCCGGCCCGGCTGCTCGAACTCGGGCCCCAGGTCACCGGTCTCCAGGTCGACCACCTGGAGGTGCGTGCCCGTGGTCAGGACTGCCTTGCTGGTGCCGGGGACCACGTCCCCCTGCACCACGGGCCGGCCGGTGCTCCGGTAGCCGAGGAAGCCGGGCGCGTCGGTGAAGGAGCCGAAAAGTGCCTGCTCGGACAGGTCGTCGGCGCGCGCATGGTAGGCCTCGACCGCGAGCAGCGCCGCCACCGCACGGTTGGTCGAGCGCGCGGTGATCGACCTGCCCACGAGGGACTCGTGCAGTGCGCTCGTCTCGGCCGACCTGGCGACGTCACGCTCACGGCCTGCCACGCGCTGCTGCACGGCGGCCAACGCGCCGGCGGCGGTCGCCACGACGAGGAGCACGACCGCCCCCGCGAGGATCGCCCGCAGCCTGCGGTTCTGCCTGCGCTCGTGGTGCGCCTGGGTCACGAGGGAGACCTGCTCGTTCACGGCGCGGGACTCCGAGGCCTGGAGGAACTCGCTCTCCAGCTGCGTGGGCATCGACTCGGGGCGGGCTGCCCACTCGAGGGCGGCGTCGAGCCGGACGCCGGCGTACAGCTCGGTGTCGGGCCGCTCCAACCTGTCCCACTCCGAGGCAGCGGTCGCGAGGTGACGCCACACCCGTTGCGCGACCTGGTCCTCCTCCAGCCACGTGCGCAACCGCGGCCAGGCCCGGACCAGGGACTCGTGGGCGATCTCGAACGAGCCCCGGTCGCTGGTGACCAACCGGGTCCGGACGAGGAGGTCGAGGACCCGGGCTCGATCAGGGTCGGCGAGGGCGACGTCGCGCTCGACGGGCGTTCGGACCGGCTCGCCCGCGTCGGCCAGGCCAGCCATCCGCAGCATCAGCCACCGGAGCTGGACCCGTTGCGGCGTGGACAGGTCGTCGTACACCCGGTCGGCGCTGGCGGCGACGGCGCTCGCGATGCCGCCGCTGTCGCGGTAGCCGTCGACAGTGAGGAGCGAGCCCTCCCTGCGCCGCCAGGTCTCGGTGAGGGCGTGGGACATGAGCGGAAGAGCACCGGGCTGGTCCTCGGCATCACGCATCATCAGGTCGACCAGGCCGTGCTCGAGCCGTAGCCCCGCCACCCGCGCGGGCTCCTCGATCACCCTGCGCAGCCGTTCGCCGGTGAGCGGCGAGACCAGGTACAGCCCCCGTTCGGCGAGGCGGGCGAAGTCCGGGTCGACGGCCAGGGTGGGGAGGTGGTCGGCGCGCAGCGTGAGGATCACCGCACCGTGAGCCGTCACGTGATCGTCCAGTGCTCGCAGCCACAGGAGCACGTCGTCCTCGTGGCCTGTCTCGAGGGCTTCCTCCGCCTGGTCGACACAGAGCACGGCGTCGGGCTGGGTGCGGCGCGCCCAGGCCGCCGCGATCGACCCTCGGGCATCGGCACCGGGCGTGCAGATGGTCGCCGAGCGCCCCTGGAGCTGCAGTGCAGGGACCAGGCCGGCCTTCATGAGGGACGACTTGCCGCTCCCGGACGGGCCAGCCAGCACGAGCAGCGGCGACTCGGCGAGGCGAGCCAGACAGGCGGCGACGTCGTCCTCGCGGCCGAAGAAGGTGTCCACGTCCTCCGCGTCGTACGACGCCAGGCCGCGCCAGGGGCAGGCCGCGCTGGCGGCGCGGACCTCGTGGTTCGTGGCGAGGGCCGGGGACTGCTCGAGGATCGCGTGCTCGAGATCCGCCAGCTCCGATCCCGGGTCGAGCCCGAGCTGCTGGCCGAGGATCCGGCGGGCCGAGCGGATCGAGGCGAGGGCGTCGGCCTGCCGCCCGCAGCGGTACTGCGCCAGCGCCAGCGTGATCCACCGACTCTCGCGCCACGGCTGTTCGCGCGCCTGGACCAGAGCCTCCCCCACCACCTCGTGGTGCCGTCCGGCCGCCAGCATCGCGGCGAGCCGCTCCTCCTGCGCGGCCAGGTGCAGCTCGGTCAGCCGGGCCGCCTCCAGCTGGGCCGGCGGCCACTCCTCCAGCTCGGCCAGCGGCCGGCCCCGCCACAGCCCGAGCGCCTTCTCGAAGCCGGCGACGGCGCGGTCGGCCGCACCTTCGGCCAGCCCGGAGCGGGCCCGCGCCACCAGGTCCTCGAGCTCGACGACGTCCAGGTCGACCCACTCGGGACGCAGCCGGTAACCGGCCGGACTGGTCTCGATCGACTCGGCGCCCAGCACCCGCCGCAACCGGCTGACACATCCCTGGACCACCTTCACCCACGAGGCCGGCGGCCGGTCCGGCCACAGGACGTCGGCGAGGGCGTCCGGGGCCATCCACTGACCCCGGCGCATCGCCAGCGCCGCCAGGACCGAGCGGTCCCGGGGTCCCAGCGCCGGGGAGCCCGCCTCCAGCTCCAGCGGGCCCAACAGTCCCACCCTCATGCCTTCGCATTGTCCGAGCGCTCATCGCACCTGGTCAACCGCGCTGATACCCGGCTGATACCGGTCCAGCGGCCCCGCGATACCGATCGATCACAGCCTCGACCCGAAGCCGGAACACACCGATACCGGCCGACCGAGAGGAAGCACCATGAACACCACGACCACTTTCACCAGCACCACTCGCCTCGCCCTGGGGACCGTCATCGCCGCCCTCTGCTTCGGTGCCGCCGCGTGCGGCTCCGAGCGGACCGCCGACCCTGCCACCTCGATCAAGCCGACCGGTGCGCAGCAGTCCGCATCTCCCCGCGGGCTGCCGAGCACCAGGCCGAGCTCGAGGCACAGGCCCAGCGGGAGCGCGCAGAGCGCGCCGACGCCAGGCGCTGGGCGCGCGGCCACAAGTCGGCCGAGCACCCGCCCGGCTCGTTCCACGCCGACACCCAGTGCCAGCGCGAGGGTCACCCGACCCACGGTCTGATCCGCTGCACGTCCACCTCGCCGAGCGAAACGCACGGCGGGGCGCGGCCCGGCTCGTACAAGTTCCCGGACCTGCTGCCCTGACCGCCGGTCGACCGCGGACGTCTCGGGAACGATGCGTCAGGCGACGACCCTGCCGCGCAACACGACGCGGGCCGGCCTCGCGAGCACCGCGAGGTCGGCCCGCGGGTCCGCGTCGTAGACCACGAAGTCCGCGGGCGCGCCCTCGTCGAGGGTGGCGTTGAGGCCGAGCCACTCCCGCGCCTTCCACGAGGCGCCGGCCAGTGCGTCCTCGACGGGGATGCCGTACGACGCGAGCTCGGCCACCTCGCCGGCGATCCCGCCGTGCGGCAGCACCCCGCCGGCGTCGGTCCCGGCATAGATCGGCACGCCGGCCTCGTAGGCCGCCATGATCGTGTCGCGACGCCGGGCGTGCAGGTCGCGGATCGTGGCGGCGTACGCCGGGAACTTCTCCGCCGCCTGGTCGGCGTACTGCGGGAAGTTGTTGAGCTGCATGGCCGTCGGCACCAGCGCGGTGCCGTGCGCGACCATCCCGTCGATCAGGTCCTCGGTCAGCCCGGTGCCGTGCTCGATGCAGTCGATGCCGGCGTCGATGAGGATCGGCAGCACCTCGGTGCCGAAGCAGTGTGCGGTGACCTTCGCCCCGAGTGCGTGCGCGGTCTCGATGGCCGCGGTGAACGCGTCGGCCGGCCACGACGGCGCCAGGTCGCCGCGGTCGCGCTCGATCCAGTCGCCGACGAGCTTGACCCAGCCGTCGCCGCGGCGCGCCTCCTGCTCGACGTACGTCGTGAGCTCGTCCGGCTCGACCTCCCACGCGTAGTCGCGGATGTACCGCCTCGTGCGGGCGAGGTGCCGGCCCATCCGGATCAGCCGGGGCAGGTCGTCGCGGTCCTGGACCCAGCGGGTGTCGGCGGGACTTCCGCAGTCGCGGAGCAGCAGCGCGCCGGCGTCGCGGTCCGCCACCGCCTGCGCCTCGGTTGCCTCGCGGTCGACCTCGCCGTGCTCGTCGAGGCCCACATGGCAGTGCGCGTCAACGAGGCCTGGCACCACCCAGCCGCTGGCCACGGTCTCGGCGCCGGCCTGCGGCTCGAGGGTGACCCGGCCGTCGACGAGGTAGAGGTCGCGGGGTTCGCCGTCGGGGAGGACCGGTCCGGAGACACGCAGTGCAGCCACGCCTCCGGACCGTACCCCCCGTCAGTGCTCGGTCAGGTGCGCAGCCCGAAGCCGAACCGGTAGAGCGGGTCGTAGCCCGGGTCACCGACGTTGATCGGCTCCTGGGCGACCGACCGCGGCCAGCTGACTGGCAGCTTGCCGGTGAACCCCTTCTTGCCGAACAGCACGTCCGCCACGCCCATCCCCTCACTGCCCGGCAGCCACGAGGCCACCAGCGCGTCGATCTGGGCGCCCAGCTCCGGCGGGATGATCATCGGCCGTCCCGAGACGACCAGGACGGTGCACGACTCGGCCCTCGAGCAGACCCGACGGATCGCCAGCTGGTCGGCGTCACTGAGCAGCATCGTCTGCTTCGGCCGTGGCACGTTGTGGTCGCCGGGGTCGTAGGCCCACTGCGGGCCGTTGACGTCGCCGAACCCCTCGGCGTACGGCGTCTCGCCGACCACCACGACCCCGGCCGCGTTGGCCGGGACCGGGTCGCTCGCGGTCTCGCTGAACTGCACCCGCGAGGCCGACGTCCCCCGGACGGCGTCGAGGACGGTCTGGCCGGGGATCACGTTGGTCGAGCCGCCCTGCCAGGTCAGCGTCCAGCCGCCGGCCTGGTTGCCGATGTTGTCGGCGTTGCTGCCGGCGACGTAGACCGGCTGCTTCTTCCCCGGGCTGAGCGGCAGGGTGCCCTGCCGGTTCTTGAGCAGCACCTGCGACTCGGCCACCGCCCGGCGGGCGACCTTGCGGTGCGCCTTGCTGCCGATGGTGTCGATGTTCTTGCGGTTGGTGAACGGGTGCTCGAAGAGGCCGAGCTCGAACTTGGCCGTCAGGATCCGCGTGACCGCGTCGTCGATCCGGCTCATCGGCACGTCGCCGGAGCCCACCAGCGAGGTGAGGGTGGGGATGAAGACGTCCCAGCCGTTGGGGTTGTTCGGTGCCTGGATCGGCTCCATGAACATGTCGACCCCTGCGTTCACCGAAGCGCGGACCTGGTCGGTGTAGGTGCCCGGGAGCTGCCGGATCGCCCGCCAGTCGGAGATGACGATCCCGTCGAACCCCTGCTGCTGCTTGAGCCAGCCCGTGATGAGCTCCTGGTTCGCGTGCATCTTGATGGGGTTGCCCAGCCCGTCCTCGGTCCAGTCGACGCTGGAGAAGGACGGCATGACCGATCCGACATGGTGCTTCTTGATCGCGGGGACGTACGGCGCGAGAGCGAGCCGCTCGAACTCCGCCCGCGAGACCTGGTCGACGCCCTGGTCGACGGTGTAGGCGGGCGGCTGCGAGGGGTCGAACTTGTAGGTCGTCAGGCCGTCGCCGGCGAAGTGCTTGGCGCTGGCCAGCACGCGGTCCGGCTTGGCCAGGTCGCTCCCGCCGTTGCCCTGGAGCCCGTCGATGGCGGTCTCCATGCGTGCCACCAGCTTCGGGTCCTCCCCGAAGCTCTCGTAGGTGCGGCCCCACCGGTCGTCGCGGGCCACGCAGACGCACGGGGCGAACGCCCACTGCGGTCCGGTCGCCCGCGTCTCGATCGCGGCGATGTGCTCGACGTCCTCGACGAGGGCCGGGTCGCGGGTGGCGCCCAGGCCGATGTTGTGGGGGAAGACGGTGGCGCCCTGCAGGTTGCCGTGGCCGTGGACGGTGTCGACGCCGTACAGGATGGGGATGCCCAGCCGCGTCTCGAGCGCCGCCTCCTGGTAGCGGTCGACCATGTCGGCCCACGCCTCGGGCGTGTTGGTGGCCGGGGTCGACCCGCCGCCGGACAGGATGCTGCCCAACCCGTTCGTCGTGATCAGCGACGGGTTGGCGTCGACGTCGATCCGCTCGGCCTGGGTCATCTGGCCGATCTTCTCCGCCAGCGTCATCCTCGAGAGCAGGTCGGCGACCCGCTGCTCGGTGGAGAGCGAGCTGTTCTTGTACGCCGGCCGAGGGTGCTGTCTGTCGGCCGAGGGGGCGGCCTGGCCGGGTGCCTGGAGCATCCCGACGGCCAGGGCCGCGGTGAGAAGGGTGCCGAGGACGACGCCTCGGGGGGTGCGCAACATGGCCATTTCTCCTTGCCCGATCAAGAAGCCGGTCGGCCGCCATGGCCCACCGGGCGGGGATCACCCGCACCTCCGAACCTAGAAAGGCGATTGATCCCGGTCAATGCCGAATCCGCCCCTCCAGCGCGAGAGTTCCTCCACTTTCCGCACTAATCGTCCTAGGGTGGCGACATGGCCGGCTCCGGCGCCCTCGAACGGCTGCGCGCGGCCAACCAGCGCGCCGTCATCGGTCTGCTCGCCGGCGAGGGGCCGATGAGCCGGGCCGACCTGGTGCGGGCCAGCGGGCTGTCGCGTACGACGGTGTCGAGCCTGGTCGCGGAGCTGATCCGCGCCGGCCAGGTCACCGAGACCGACGACCGGGCGCGGCCGCACAAGGGCGGCAGCGGGCGCCCGCCGGTGCAGGTCCGGCTCAGCGCGCCGGCCGGCGGCGTGGTCGGGGTCGACGTCGGGCACGGCCACGTCCGGGTCGCCGTGGCCGACCGGCTCGGTGCCGTGCACGCCGAGGACCACGCCCTCGTCGACGTGGACGCCCACGGCGCCGAGGTGCTCGACAGAGCCGCGGCCATGGTCCGGGTGCTGACCGCACAGAGTGAGCTGGACCTGACCGACCTGGGCGCGGTCGGGATGTGCGTCCCGGCCCCGCTGGACCGGCGGTCCTCCCGGATCCGGACCGGCATCATGCCCGGCTGGCAGGGGCTGCTGCCCGGCGAGGAGCTGGAGCGACGGCTCGGCGTACCCGTCCACGCCGACAACGACGCCAATCTCGGGGCGCTCGCAGAGCTGCACCAGGGCAGCGCGCGCGGGCGGCACGACGTGATCTACCTGAAGATCGCCAGCGGCGTCGGCGCCGGGATCGTGCTCGGCGGCCGGCTGCACCGCGGCGCCAGCGGCATCGCCGGGGAGATCGGTCACGTCCAGGTCGGCGAGGACGGTCCGGTCTGCCGCTGCGGCAACCGCGGCTGCGTCGAGACGATGGTCTCGGCCGCCAGGCTGCTCGAGCTGCTGCGACCGGCGTACGGCGAGCCGCTGACCCTCGAGCACGTGCTGTCCCTCGACGCGGAGGGCGACGCCGGTGTCCGCCGGGTGCTCTCGGACGCCGGCCGCACCGTCGGCCGGGCCGTGGCGGATCTCGCGAACAGCCTCAACCCGGAGCTCGTCGTGGTCGGCGGGACCCTGGGCGGGTCGAGGTCACTGGTCGACGCGATGCGCGCCTCGATCAACCGCTACGCCCAGCCCGACACCGCCGCGGCGCTCGAGGTGGTCCCCGGCGCCTTGGGCGACCGCTCCGAGGTGGTCGGCGCGGTAGCGCTCGCGATCGCTCGGGTCGCCGCCGGCTGAAACCGATGAGTTTCGGCAGCCGGCGACGTCCGTACGGTCGAAGCCACGGAAGGTGGTCCCCATGCGCAAGGTCGTGCTCTACCAGCTGCAGTCCCTCGACGGCGTCGCCGAGGAGCCGGGAGACTGGATGTTCGGTGCCGACGAGACGATGTACAGCAACCTCGGCACCGTGATCGGCACCCAGACCGACGTGCTCCTGGGTCGCGGGACCTACGACTACTGGTCCGGCTACTGGCCGACCGCCACCGACGAACCGTTCGCGTCGTTCATCAACGGCACGACCAAGCACGTCTTCACCACCGCGACTCCGGACGTGGGATGGGCGAAGTCGACCTTCGTCAGCACTCCGGCCGAGCCGTACGTCGCAGACCTGAAGGAGGGCGACGGCGGCGACATCGGGATCCACGGCAGCATCCGGCTGGCCCAGTCGCTGATCGCCGCCGGGCTCGTCGACGAGCTGCGGCTCGTCGTGTGCCCGGCGCTCGCAGACGGCGGCCGACGCGGGTTCAGCGGCATCGCGGGCCAGCAGAAGTGGGAGCTCCTGGACTCCCGCAGCACCTCCGACGGGCAGCTGCTCCTGGGGTACCGCCGGGTCAGCTGAGGCTGGTCTCAGAGCTCGTCGGAGTCACCGGTTAACCGGTGACTTCTGCGCTTCTACAGCGAAGTACCGGTGTAGAAGCGCCAAACCCGCTGTAGGAGTGTGACTGCTGGGACCGGTCGGTCTTGCTCAGAGCTGGTCGAGGAGCCAGGACGGACTCATCGAGGTGCCGCCCGCGGCGGTCACGCGCGACTGCAGCATCCGGTCGGCCGTCACCACCGTGACGACATCGCCACGCTCCGCGGCCGCCGTCACCTGCGCCACGATCTCGTCGTCACCGCTCCCCCGCGCATGCGCGGTGCGCAGGTGCCCGTCGCGTCCGGCCCGGACCCCGCCCTTCGCCGCGCCCTCGAGCACGAGCACCACGTCGTCGAACGACAGGTCGGCGACCAGCAGCCGCTCGTGCAGCCGCTGCGCGGCGCCCGCCCGGTCCTTCCACCAGCCGTCCGGCCGGCTGCCGACGACGTTGGCGCCGTCGACGACGAGGACCCGGACCACATCCCGACGCTAGCCGCTTGAGCTCAACCGCGGTTGAAGGGGCACCGTGGACAGATGGAGCTCACACAGGACCAGCGGAAGTACCTCCGGACGCAGCACCTCGGGCGGCTCGCCACCGTGCGGCCCGACGGGACGCCCCAGAACAACCCGGTGGGGTTCCGGGTCGACGAGGAGGGCCGGATCCTCATCGGCGGCCACAACCTGGGCCGGAGCCAGAAGTTCAAGAACGTCCAGAGCTTCCCGTCGGTCGCCTTCGTGGTCGACGACCTGAAGTCCACGAACCCCTGGCATCCACGCATGGTCGAGATCCGGGGCACCGCCGAGGCGCTGGACGACGTCGAGCCGTTCGGTCCGGGGTTCTCGCGCGAGCAGCTGCGGATCACGCCGACGAAGGTGATCGCATTCGGCCTCGACGACGAGGCCGCCTGAGAGCCACAACGCCCTCTGCCGACACATGCGGAGGGCGTTCTACTTGAAACGCCCCTGCCTCGACGCGAGTGGGAAGCAGGGGCGCAGCCCCAGTCCCCTCGGGAAGGGACGGGGCTAGTACCTGCAACCGTGGAGATGAGTCCCCACATCAGCAGGTTGGTTCGAAGAACGTCGCCGGCGAGGGCCAGGGCAGTGACGTCTCCCCAGGCTAGCCGCGACCGGCACCTCGGTCCACAGTGCCTTGGGCGCACTTGCGAGGCCGGGAGGGTGTCGAGGTGGCTGTACTGCGCTTGGGCACAGCCACTCACCGGCCTTGTCCTGGCGCTGCGTCCTCCGGTGCCTCAGGCGGTGGACGCCTCTCGAGGGCAGGATCGATGCTGCGCAAGGTCTCGGGTCTGAAGCCGTGATCCACGCCCCACAGCACCGCTTGCGAGCGTGAGGTGACGTTCATCTTCCGGTATGCGGTCCTGATGTAGGTCTTCACCGAGTTGATGCTGAGAAACGCACGCTCGGCGATCTCCTCGTTGCTCAACCCGTGGGCGATCAACGCGATGATCTCTGCCTCACGAGGAGTGAGCCCGATGGAACGTCCGGGCCAGTCACCCGCGCCGCCGGCGCTCGACTCATCCAGGCCAGGAAGGATGACTATCTCGCCGTTCATGACTCGCTCCAGAGCGGCAACGACCTGAGGGCCTGTGAGGACTTTGGAGAGGTAGCCGCTGGCGCCGCGGGCCACGACCTCCTCAATCAGCCTCGGATCAAGGTTCCAGCTGTAGACCACCACCTTCGCGCCACCGCTGTCGCGGACGAAGTCCTCGAGCTCGAGGCCCTTGCCGTCGACCTGAGCGAAGGTGTCGTACAGGACGATGTCGACGTCACTGAGCACGGATGTCAACGCCCCGGTTTCGACGACGTCGATGTGTTCGGCCGCGAGAAAGGAAGCGACTCCGGCGACCACCACGGGGTAGTCGTCAACGATGGCCAGCCGCATGCGAGGCTTCATCGCTTCCATGACCCGCCGGTACCCCAGCGGTCGCTAGACCAGTGAGCCGCACTCTCCTGGCATTACGCCGAGCGAGCAGGCCAGCCGCGGAAATGGGGGCGGCCCGCACCCGGACGGGTGCGAGCCGCGGTTCTCTCCGGGTGCTGGTCTGAATGCGCTCAGAAGCCGGAAGAGCGGTAGTAGTCGCCGTGCTTGAGATAGGCGTCGTCGTCCAGGTCGTTGTCGTCGTAGTCGGGAGCGCCCTTGATCTGATCCTTGGTCATGGTCACGAACACGGTGTGGTCGTCGTGGTCGACGGACGTGACCGTTCCAGCGGGGATGAGCCGCTTCTTGCCGAAGATCCAGGGACCGGTGTCCACCACCAGGTAGGCCGTCGAGGTGTCGTCGCTGGCCTTGTCGATCTTGCCGATGGAGCCGTCGGTTGCCTCGACGCTGTACCCGACCAGGTCATGGCCCTGGGTCCACGTCGAGTCGCGGTAGTCCCACATGTTGCTCATGGTGATCCCTCCAAGCATCCGGGTGTCTCCCGGACTTGGTTACGACGCTACGAAGCGCTGAGTGCCGAGGGACCCACCCCTAGGTGGGGAGCAGCGCCTCATTGGGCGCTGGTGTCACATCCGTCACCCTCGTGCCCTAGCGGTGCTGTCACGCAGCGGATCCCCCAGGTGGTTGAGACGGCCAACTCGATGCGCACAAGCGAGTCGCCAATGCGCCTTAGCCGAAGGGCGTCGAGGGGGACGAACGCCCTCCGCGAATTTAGGGCGCCGGTCGTGCGGCCGTTGAGGCCCCGTGCGGCCGGCGCCGCGGTCCACGTGTCAGCAGACACCTTCGTATGGTCGCCCCTCCCACCCCCATCGCGGGAGGGGCGAACCGCCGACCATCCGGGTCCGAATGCAGAAACCCGTACCCCCCGGAACAGGCCCCCCACGGCCCGTCCCTCCGGGTCGACACCGCGCTGGTACCCGACACCGAGGCGGGCACTCCCACCCCTGGGTACGTATTCCCCGACGAGCGACAGCACCCCGAGCATCCGGAGACGGCTGGGGGTGCTGCGGATATCCGGCGCGGCCCGCGTTGGTGGTTTCTCAGAGCGCTACTTGAGGTCCTTGGAGAGTAGGGCTGCGGTAGCGCTGTACGGCTCACGCTCACTCGGCGTCATGAGAGACAGCGCAATGGGCATGATTTCCCTTGAGTGAGAAGAACGGCTGCGACCGCAAGGTAGAAGAAGCAAGCAGAGCTCGAAGACCTCCTCCGCGCTGACCACCCGCTCGCCGCCGGGGACCGCGGGCCGCCAGGCAGTTGAGGAGCGTCGTCTTGCCCGCCTGTGTCCGCCGGCGACCAGGAGGTTAAGCCCCGCCCGCACACACGCCTCCAGTAAGGCTGCCGCCCGGGTGCCTCAGAAGCTGCAGAGCACCTGCGGAGTCCCCACTGCCGCGAGTTCCACCGGTGAAGTTGAGGGCGCTCACGGTCAGGCTGAACACGCCCGCCACGTCGAACTCGACCGGGGCGCTCTGGCTCTGAATGAGCCCGAACCCACCGCTGTAGCGAGTGGCGCCGTCAGCGAGCAACGAGACCTGTGCGGTGCCGTCGCCCGGCGAAGAGTCGTCGAGCCCGACCACGCCGCGGAACGCCTTGCAGGCTCGGTTGAGGTCGTAGTCGATCGTGCTGGGCGGGTAGGGCGGTGGCCACGGCGGGTAGGAGTAGCTCGAGAACGATCGCAACGAGTGCCGGTAGGCGACACCGTTCATCGTGACGACCACCGGGCTGTGGAAACCGAACACGTTGGCCGGCGACAGAGTGGTCAGGTCGCGCCAGCCGTACACCGTGACCTTGATCTTGGGGCTGTGTGCGGCAGCGTGGTTCGCGCTCGAAGGCTTGACGACGCGGTACACGCGCT
This sequence comes from uncultured Actinomycetota bacterium, assembly GCA_963734355.1. Classification (GTDB taxonomy): domain Bacteria; phylum Actinomycetota; class Actinomycetes; order Propionibacteriales; family Nocardioidaceae; genus Nocardioides. The sequence continues at coordinate 25,375 of CAVTHU010000036.1, read as the reverse complement.
GGCTCACGCGGAGCGCCTTGTCCTCGAACTTGTACTTGCTGTGGTTCGACAGGGTCGTCGAGTCGAGGGTCTTCCACTTCCTGCCATCGACGTAGTGCACCTGGAGGGTGACTTTGGCGCCGGGCGCGGCCTGCTTGACCGTTCCCTTGATCTTGATTGGGTCGCCCTGCAGGGGCTCGGTCGTGTTCGCGGTCGCCGTGACTCTGAATGACCCCGCCTTGGTGGCGGGGTGGCTCGGCACTGCGTCGGCCGTGGCGAGGGCGGTTGCGCTGGAGAGGGCGAGGACAAGGATCGCTTCCGACGCGATGGACCGGGTGCGCATGAGGGTTCCTCTCAGTCGTGATTCCTCGTCATGCAACCGCTTGCGAGCCCTGCTCCCCAGAGGCGTTGGTCACCGGATCGTCCGCCGAACGGCCGTCAGGCGCTACGGCCGAGACCTAGCGACGGCCACCCGCCCTCACTCCCGGGGCGCCATCGCCCGGCCTCAGGCTAGGCAGGCCGAGTCGGGTAGGGCTTGGACCTGAACGAGACCTTCACGACGCGGTGGTCGCTGGTGCCGGTGGTCTTGTGGTCGTCGTCGAGTGGAACGCGTCGCCAACCTGGCCCGGCTCGGAGGGGTGCAGGTGGTCACGCCGAGCGCGCAGCGTCAACGGCTTCGTTCGATCCGCACTTCAGCTCCGGCGCCAGAGCCCGCACATCGACGAGCTTGCTCGCGATCGTCTGGTGGATGTGGGCCAGCGGATGCCGTGCGGCTTGGAGCTGGCCTGGAGGCTGGGCCGGGCCAGCTACTCGGCCACCGACCCGGCACCGAGGCAAGGTAGAGCGTGACGGCCGCCAGGTACGTCCGAAGCGGTGCCGGGTGCTCTTCACCCCGAAATCATGCATCGTCGCAGGTCAGAGACCTACGATCCGCTCCGGCTACTTCAGGTACTTCGAGAAGTCCTTCGGCAGGTCGAGCGCAGCGGCGGCCTGCTCGTAGTCGACCTCTTCGCCGTTCGGGGTCCCGAACGGGTTGGCCGATGCCGCGGCCGCGGCCTTCTCCTTCTCCGCGGCGGCCTGCTGGGCGGCCTTGGCGGGGTTGCCCGAGACCCGGCGGCCCTTGCCCTTCTTGGCCGCTGCGGCCTTCTGCTTGCCGCGCTTGCCCCCGCCGGCCATGCCGGGCATCCCGGGGAGGCCGGGCATGCCGCCCTTGGCGAACTGCATCATCATCTTCCGGGCCTCGAAGAACCGGTCGACGAGGCTGTTGACGTCGGAGACCTGGCGGCCCGAGCCGCGGGCGATGCGGGCCCGCCGCGAGCCGTCGATGATCTTGGGGTTGTCGCGCTCGGCGGGCGTCATCGACTGGATGATCGCCTGGATCCGGTCGATCTCGCGCTCGTCGAAGTTCTCGAGCTGGTCGCGGAACTGCCCCATCCCCGGCAGCATCCCCATGATCTTGGACATCGAGCCGAGCTTGCGGACCTGCTGCATCTGCGCGAGGAAGTCGTCGAGGGTGAACTCGCCGCCCTGCCCCATCAGCTTGCCGGCGGCCTTGGCCGCTTCCTCCTGGTCGAAGGTCTTCTCGGCCTGCTCGATCAGCGTGAGCATGTCGCCCATGTCGAGGATCCGGGAGGCCATCCGGTCGGGGTGGAACAGGTCGAAGTCGGTGAGCTTCTCGCCCGCCGAGGCGAACATCACCGGCCGGCCCGTCACCGACGCGATCGACAGGGCCGCGCCACCGCGGGCGTCGCCGTCGAGCTTGGTCAGGACGACGCCGTCGAAGCCGACGCCCTCGAGGAAGGCCTGCGCCGTGGTGACGGCGTCCTGGCCGATCATCGCGTCGACCACGAACAGCACCTCGTCGGGCTGTACGGCGTCGCGGATGTCGGCGGCCTGCTGCATCAGCTCGGAGTCGACGCCCAGCCGGCCGGCGGTGTCGACGATGACCACGTCATGGAGGGTCCGCTTGGCCTCGTCGATCGACGCTCGCGCCACCTCCACCGGGTCACCGGTGCCGTTGCCCGGCTCCGGCGCGAAGACCGGGACACCCGCACGCTCGCCGTTGACCTGCAGCTGCTGGACGGCGTTCGGCCGCTGCAGGTCGGCGGCCACCAGCAGCGGGCTCTTGCCCTGGTCCTTGAGCCACAGCCCGAGCTTGGCCGCGAGCGTGGTCTTGCCGGACCCCTGGAGGCCGGCGAGCAGGATGACCGTCGGCCCCGACTTCGCGTAGCGCAGCCGCCGGGTCTCGCCACCGAGGATGTTGACGAGCTCCTCGTTGACGATCTTGACGATCTGCTGGGCCGGGTTCAGCGCCTGGCTGACCTCCTCGCCCCGCGCGCGGTCCTTGACCGCGGCCACGAACTCCTTGACCACCGGCAGCGCGACGTCGGCCTCCAGCAGCGCGATCCGGATCTCCCGGGCGGTCGCGTCGATGTCGGCCTCGGAGAGCCGGCCCTTCCCGCGCAGGTTCTTGAAGGTGTCGGCGAGACGGTCCGAAAGTGTGGCGAACAAGGTTTTCCTCAACGTGGACGGGGGCGAGCAACCGCACCAGCCTATCCGCGGCCGCCTACGCTGGCAGACGTGACGGGACTCGTGTTCGGCGTCGCCGGGCTGCTGGTGCTCGGCCTGGTGGTCTGGAGCGGGCACCGGATGGTCACCGAACGCCGCAACGGCGCCTCGTCGGCCAGCGGCGGTGCGCTGGGCAACTTCATCGATGTCTTCGACCCGGCCCGAGCCCGGGCCGACCGCGACCTGGACTCGAAGGAGCACCAGGGCGAGATCCTGCCTGCCCCCGACGACCACGACCTGCCGGTCACGGTCGACCTCGAGTCCGGCACCGCACGGATCAAGCGGCGCTAACCCGTCAGCGCCTCCCGCACGGCGTGGGCCGCCTCCGACGCCCGCACGTCGCTGAGCACGCCGGCCGCGGCCTCCTGCAGGTAGAACACGTCGACCGCCTGCGGGCCGAGGGTGTTGACGTGCGCCGACCGGACCGCGACGTCGAGCCGGGCCAGCGCCGCGCAGACCAGGTAGACCACGCCGGGCCGGTCCGCGGCCCGCACCTCCAGCACCGTGGCCTGCGCCGAGGCCTCGGGGCGTACGACGACGGTCGGGGCCAGCTCCTGGCCGGCGGGCGGCGCCAGCCGGGGCGCCGGGTCGAGGCGTCCTTCCTGGATCGCGTCGTAGCGCTGGCGGAGGACTGCGGCGTCCACGTGCTCCTCGGCGACCTCCCAGAACGAGACGCCGTACTGGTCCTGCGACCAGGCCCGGGCCGCGCGTACGCCGACGCGCTGCAGCGCGAACATCGCCGCGATGTCGGCGAGGAGCCCGACCCGGTCGGGAGCGATCACGGTCACCCGCGAGCCGTCGGCGACCGCCTCGACGTTGACCGAGACGCCGCCCCTGCGCACCTCCTTGGGGACCGAGACCTCGTCGTTGGCCACCGGTGGCAGCGCGGCGCCACTGGTGAGCGCGGCCCTGGTGCGGCGGGCAAGATCGAGGATCAGCCCGGACCGCCAGGACGACCAGGCCTTGGGCGAGGCGGCGCGGGCATCGGCCTCGGTGAGCACCGTGAGCAGGTCGAGCGCCTCCGCCGTACCGAGCCGGGAGGCCAGCGCCTCGACCGTGGCCGGGTCGTCGGGATCGCGGGTGGTCGCGGTCTCGGCGAGCAGCAGGTGCCAGCGCACCAGCAGCGCGACGAGGTCCGTGCCGGACTCGTCGAACCCCATCCGGGTCGCGATGCTCCGGGCGATCGGCTCGCCCGCGACGCTGTGCTCGGTGAGGCTGCCCTTGCCGATGTCGTGGAGCAGCGCGGCGACCATCAGCACGTCGGGGCGCGCGACCTGCCGGATCAGCGCCGCGGCCTCGGTGCAGGTCTCCACCACGTGCCGGTCGACCGTGAACCGGTGGATGGCCGACGCGTGCGGCAGCAGCCGGATCCGCTCCCACTCGGGCAGGATCTGCGCGAGCGCGCCCGTCTCCTCGAGGGTCTCCCAGGTGCCGAGCAGCCCGCGCCCCGAGGCCAGCAGCCGGACCAGCAGCCGGCGTGCCTCGGGCGGCCAGGGATCAGGTAGCGGCGGGCACTCGCGGGCGAGCCGGGCCGCCGTCGGCGGTGCCAGCACGACGTCCCGCTCGGCGGCCTCGGTGGCAGCTCGCAGCAGCAGCGCGGGATCCTCGGCCGGACGGGCCCGCCCGTCGAGCACGACCTCGTTGGCCGCCAGGGCGACGCCCTCGGCCAGCGGCGTCAGCGACGGGCGGCGTGCGCCGATGCGCGCGGGCCGGGCCAGTGCGTCGTCCACCCGCCGCCAGGTCAGCCGGGACAGGTGGGTGATCCGGCGGCCGAGCTCGCGCACGTGCACCTGCGCAGCCCGCGCGTCCGCCTTCCCCAGCTGAGGGGCCAGTGCGGCGCCGAGCTCGGTCCACAGCTCCGGCGCGATCCGGTCGGTGGCCCGGCCGGCGAGGTCGTGCAGGAGGTCGCGGACGTCGAGCAGGGCCATCCGGCTGCGCTCGAGCTCGACGTGCGGGACGTCGACCAGCCAGGTCGCGACCAGCGACTTGAGCACGGTCGCGTCGCGGATCCCGCCCTCGGCCTCCTTGAGGTCGGGCACCGACTCGTGCGCGAGCTCGCCCATCAGGTCGTGTCGCGAGCGGACGAGCTTGTGCAGCTCAGGCAGCCGCTCGCGGGCGTCCCGGCGCCACTGCGCGAGCATGGTGGTGCGCAGGCGAAGGGTGAGGTTGGGGTCACCGGTCAGGTGGCGCACGTCGAGCAGGCCGGAGGCGACCCGCAGGTCGGCCTCCGCGGCCGAGACCATCTCGGGCAGCGACCGCACCGAGTGGTCGACGTTCGCGCCGGAGTCCCACAGCGGGTACCAGAGCTGTTCGGCGATCCCGCGCAGCTGTTGCTCCTCGACCCCGTGGTCGTCGCTGACCAGCACCACGTCCAGGTCGGAGTGCGGCGCCAGCTCACCGCGGCCGTAGCCGCCGACGGCGACGAGGGCCAGCCCGACGTCCGGGCCGCCGACGCTCTCCCACGCCTTCGCGCAGACGGCGTCCGCGTCGGCCGTACGCCGGGCGCGCTCGTCAGCGGTCACGGTGGGCTCGGCATGGGTCGGTCAGACCGCCGACTGGTCGCGCTCACCGGTGCGGACGCGGACCACGCTGTCGACGGGCACGACCCACACCTTGCCGTCGCCGATCCGGCCGGTCTGGGCGCTGGACGTGATGGCGCTGACGACGGCCTCGGCATCGCCGTCGTCCACCACGATCTCGATGCGGACCTTCGGCACCAGCGCGATGTCGTACTCGGCACCGCGGTAGACCTCGGTGTGACCCTTCTGCCGGCCGTAGCCGCTGACCTCGCTGACCGTCATGCCGGTCACCCCGGCGGCCTCCAGGGCCACCCGGACGTCCTCCCACTTGTGCGGCTTGACCACCGCGGTGACGAGCTTCATGGCTTCCTCCGAGGTCCGGTGCGGTGCGGTGCAGGGCTTGGCCCGATCATGTCACCGGCCCGGCTCCCCACCTGGGGAGAGCCGGGCCGGTGGCTGGGCTGGGCTACAGGGCCGCCGAGTCCCGGTCCCCGGTGCGGACCCGGACCACCGTCTCGACGGGGCTCACCCACACCTTGCCGTCGCCGATCCGGCCGGTCTGCGCGGTCTTCATCACGATGCCGACCACATCCTCGGCGTCGCCGTCGTCGACGACGATCTCGATGCGGATCTTGGGCACCAGGGCGATGTCGTACTCGGCACCCCGGTAGACCTCGGTGTGGCCCTTCTGCCGGCCGTAGCCGCTGACCTCGCTGACCGTCATGCCGGTCACGCCGAAGGTCTCGAGGGCCTCGCGGACGTCCTCCCACTTGTGCGGCTTGATCACCGCGGTCACGAGCTTCATGCAGTGGCTCCTTCGCTGACGCTGCTCTTGGTCAGGACCGACGTGCCGGGAGAGCCACCCGCGAAGCTGCCGAGGTCGCGGGCGAGGTCGTACGCCGTCTCGCCGTGCTGAGCGAAGTCGATGCCCTCGACCTCGTCGTCCTCGCGGATGCGCCAGCCGAGCGTGTACTTGATGGCCAGCGCGATCAGCGTCGTGAAGAAGCCGGTCCACAGGATCGTGAACCCGGCCGCGCCCGCCTGGTCTCCCAGGGACTTCCAGCCGCCGCCGTAGAACAGGCCGTTGATGCCGCCCGGGGCGTCCGCCGTGGACAGGAACCCGATCAGCACGGTGCCGATGACACCGCCGACGAGGTGGACTCCCACGACGTCCATCGAGTCGTCGAGGCCGAACTTGTACTTCAGGCCGACCGCGTAGGCACAGGCGAGGCCCGCGATGGCGCCGATGGCGATCGCCCCACCCAGGCTCACCGCGCCGCACGACGGGGTGATGGCGACCAGACCGGCGACGATGCCCGAGGCGGCGCCGAGCGAGGTGGCCTTGCCGTGCAGGAGCCGCTCCATCAGCAGCCAGCCGAGCATCGCGGAGCAGGTTGCGATCGTGGTGTTCATGAAGGTGAAGCCGGTCTCGGACATGAACTGGGCCGTCGGGTCGTCACTGGTGAAGACGATGGAGCCGACGTTGAAGCCGTACCAGCCGAACCACAGCAGGCCGGCGCCGATCATGGTGAGGGTCAGGTTGTGTGGCCGCATCGGCTCCTTGTTGAAGCCGATGCGCTTGCCGATGATCAGCGCCAGCACACCGCCCGCGATACCGGCGTTGATGTGCACGACCGTGCCACCGGCGTAGTCCTGCTGCGAGAGGTGGCTGTAGAGCCAGCCGCCGCCCCAGGTGTTGTGCGCGATCGGGAAGTAGCAGAGCGTGAGCCAGAGGGGGACGAAGACGATCCAGGACGACAGCTTCACCCGGTCCGCGATCGCGCCCGAGATGAGAGCGACCGTGATCGCCGCGAACGTGAGCTGGAACAGGACGCCCATGTAGCTGCTGCCCGTGCTGTCGGCCGTGGCGCGCCAGTCGACACCGCTGAGGCCGAACAGGTCGAACGGGTCACCGATCAGCTTGCCGTTGCCGATGCCGGACCAGCCCTCGGACCAGCCCCACAGCACGAACACGATGGCCGCGACCGCGAAGGCGACGTACGACATCATCATCATGTTCAGCACGGACTTCGAGCGGCTCATGCCGCCGTAGAACAGCGCCAGTGCCGGCACGGTCATCATCAGGACCAGAGCCGTCGCCACCAGCATGAAGGCGTAATAGCCGTCCACGGAACCTCCATCGGGAACAGGGAGCGGGACGCGGCTCGGGTGCGACGACGCTGTCGTTGCCGGGGCCCGCTGCGTTGTCCAGAACCCTCGTCGCGGCAGGTTTCACGGCCCTCCGTGCCGTGTTGCGGGCATGCAACGGGTTCCCGGTTCTTGTTAACTCGGTGTTACGGTCGAAACCACCGCAGCCGATGCCGGAACGCAACCAGGTCCGCCGCCGCGAGGCTCCACGGGCGATGATGTGGCGCGTGACCCCGCCCGACTTCGCGCCCGCCTGGGCACGCCTGGTCACGGCGTGGCTCACCCTCGGCGAGGACGGCCCCGAGGGCGAGGCGTTGCTGCGGAGGGCGCTCGACGAGGGCGTGCACGCGCTCGACCTGCCCGCGGCGGGTGAGGTGGCGGTCGGCCAGGGTCGACGCTGCGAGATCGCCGTGGTCCGGCTCGCGGGCGCGGTCGACGAGGCCGGCTACCTCGCCCACAACCAGTCGCAGGCCGAGCGCGGCGCCGAGCCCGTCGGCCACTTCTGCCGCCGCGGCTGGCGGGCGCTGCGCAACCCGAGCCTCGACTTCGACGTGTGGTGGTACTGGGCGGAGTACCTCGACCCGACCGACGAGTCCGAGACTGCGACCAACCCGCTGGTGCACTACCTGATCGACGGCCGGCACCGCGGGCTGCTCCCGCTCCCCCGGCGTACGCCGCGCGACGAGACCCGGGTTCCGACATCGCCGAGGCGGGCCTGCCTGTTCGCGGCGTACGACCCCGACGGGCTGGTCGACGACACCGTCCTCGCCTACGTCGCCGAGCTGGCTCGGCACGCCGAGGTCTTCGTGTGCTTCGACGGCTCGCTGCAGCCCGGACAGCTGGACCGCCTGTCGGGCGTCGCTGCCGGCGCCTGGGTGCGCGGGCACGGCGCGCACGACTTCGGCTCATGGAGCGTGCTGGCGCGGGAGCTGGTCGGGTGGGACGCACTCGCGGCGTACGACGAGGTGCTGCTCGTCAACGACTCCTGCTGGCTGCTCCGGCCGCTGGACGAGGTCTTCGCCCGCATGGACGCTCGGCCCGGTGACTTCTGGGGGCTGCAGGTCACCGCCCGCCGGTTCGAGCCCGAGCCCAGCCAGCCCCAGTCCGTGCCCCTGGCCGAGGTGAAGCGCTCCTGGCTCCCGCCGACGGCGTTCCGCGTCGCCGAGCTCGTCCACGTCGGCTCCTACTTCCTGGCGCTGCGGAGGCCGGTGCTCGACGATCGCGGCTTTCGACGCCGTCTCGACCACGTCGTCGCCCAGCGCGACCGCACCAACCTGGTGCAGAAGTACGAGACGGGCGCGACGCAGTACCTCGTCGGCCAGGGCTACGACTGGGACACGTGGCTGCCCGAGCTGCGACCCAACCATCCGATCTACGGTCCCGGCGCCTTCACGCTGCTGGCCGAGGGCTTCCCGCTCCTCAAGCGGCGGTTCCTGGTCGACAACCCCTACGACACCCCGGGGCTGGCCGACTGGCAGGAGCGGGTGCTCGCGGCCGTCCCCGACGCGCCGGTGGCCCAGCTCGAGGCGCACCTGCGCCGGGTCGCCGATCCCGACGCGCTGGCGCGCAGCCTCGCGGCGGGGTCCTAGGGCGTGCCTCGGCCAGACCCCTATCCTCGGTGCGGTGGCGAGGCTGGCGGTGATGGCGCAGTTCGACCCGCGCGGCACGCTCGGCCCCCACGTGCGGCGCCAGGTCGAGGCGCTGGCCGGCGCGGTCGACGAGCTGGTCGTCGTCAGCACGTCGGAGCTGACCGGGGAGGCACGGCAGTTCCTCGCAGGGGCGGCCCGGCTGATCGAGCGTGAGAACACCGGCTACGACTTCCTCTCCTACAAGGCCGGTCTCGACGCCTCGGACCTCGAGCGGTACGACGAGGTGACGATCACCAACGACTCCTACGTCGGACCCCTGGTGGACCCGGCCCGCGTCTTCGCCGAGATGGCCGGTCGTACCGCTGACTTCTGGGGGCTGACCGAGACCGACCGGGTCAAGCATCACGTCCAGAGCTTCTTCGTGACCTTCCGCCGCACTGCCATCGAGTCAGACGTCGTTCCACACCTTCTGGGACGGGCTCGCGGTGCTCGACGACCGCTCGCAGGTCATCCGGCAGCACGAGGTGGGGCTGAGCCGACGCTTCTACAAGGCCGGACTGCGCTCTGCGGCGTACTTCGCCGAGTCCGACGAGGACCGCCGGATCGGGCGCCGCAGGGTGCGCTGGTGGGCGCTGCGCCGCACCGGGCTCCCGTTCCGACCCGCCGACGTGGCGCTGCTCCGGAAGCGCTCGGCCGTGCCGTGGAACCCGTCGACCGGCCTGGCAGACCGCGCCCTCGACGACGGCCGGCTGCCCTACGTCAAGCTCGACGTGCTCCGCCACGATCCCTACGGTCTGGACGCCGGGCGGCTGCTCGACCTGTGCGAGCAGGCGCACCCGGAGGCGTTCGAGGGGGTCCGCGGCTTCCTCGCGGACACCGAACGCTTCTACCCCCACCGGCCGGCCGAGGCGCTGCGGCCCGTGCCGGTGGTGGCCCGGCCGCTGCGGCGGTTCGTGGAGTACGGCCGTGCCTGAGCTGCCGCCGCTGTTGGTCGATGCCGAGTGGGTGGCCGCGCAGCGCGCCGCCGGCGCCGACGACCCTTCACCGCACCCGCTGCTGGAGCCGGACTGGGTCGACCCCTCACGCCCCTGGGACCGCGAGGGGCGCAGCGGCGTCGAGTGGTACCTCGCAGACCCGGCCCACCGGCAGCGCTCGCCACACCCGCTCTTCGCGGTGGCCGAGCTCGAGCTGCTTCTTCCAGACGCCCGCGAGCACCCGGCCGGGCCGGTCGCCGCCTGGCTCGAGCACGTCGACCACGACCCGGCGGCCGTGCTCCCGTCCCGACCCGGCTGGCCCGAGATCACGCTGGGCAGGCTCCGCGAGCTGGCGCTGGCCTCGCTGACGCCGGACGCGTCGTACGCCGGGAGCGCGGACGTCACCGTGGTGCTGCGGGTCGGGGCGAACCCGGCCCGCACCGTCAACTGGCTGCGCGCGGTGGCCGCGCTGGACGGGCTCGAGCTGGTCGCCGTCGGCGGCCGGCTCCCCCGCAGCCATCGTGTGCTCGCCGGCACCGTGGCCCGGGTGTACGGCGGAAGGCCGGTGCTGGAGCACGACGGACCCGACCAGTTCGCGGCCGGGGTCGCGAGCGCCTCGGGCTCGCGGCTGGTCCTGGTCCGGGCCGGTGTCGTGCCCGACGCCGAGGCCGCACTCGCCCTGGCCGGTGTGCTCGACGGCTCCGTCGGCGCCGCCCAGCCGCTCCTGGTCGACCGGTCGGGGGTGGTCGCCAGCGCCGGCGGCGTGGACGGCGGCGTGCTGCTCGCCGGACACTCACCGCGGGACGCGCGTGACCTGGGCCGCACCGAGCTCACCTCGATCGTCTCGCCGGTCGTGGCCCTGACCCGGGAGACCGCCGGAGCGGGCCTCGACGGACCGGACTGGAGCTCCCTGCGTCCGCCGGGCCGCATGGTCGTCGAGCCGGGCATCACGATGACCTGGGCCAGCGGCGGGTTACCGGCACCGCTGCCGACCGCGCGGACCGAGGTCCGCGAGCCGGGCCGGTTCCGCTGGACCATCGACACCGCCGCGCCGGCGGGCGCCGGCGGGGAGACGTGGGGCGACACCCACTTCGCCCGGTCGTTGGCGGCCGCGCTCGAGCGGCGCGGTCAGCACGTCGCCGTCGACCCGGCCCCCGCCCGCGCGCGGTGGAGCCGCAGCCTCGATGACGTGGTGCTCGTGCTGCGGGGGCTGGACGCCGTCGTACCGCAGCCCGGGCCACTGCAGGTGCTCTGGGTGATCAGCCACCCCGACGAGGTGACCGCCGAGGAGGCCGGCCGCTACGCCCTGGTCTTCGCCTCCAGCGCGTCGTGGGCCCGCGACCGGTCGGCCGCGTGGGGGCTGCCGGTCGCGCCGCTGCTGCAGTGCACCGACGCCGAGGTCTTCCACCCCGGGCTGGCCGAGCCGGACACCGGGCCGGCGGTGCTGTTCGTCGGCAACCACCGGGGTGCGCCGCGGCCGGCGCTGGCCGGCGCGCTGGCCGCCGGCGCGGAGGTCGAGGTGCACGGTGAGGGCTGGCCCGACCTCACGGTGGCGAGCCGGCAGGTGCCCAACGCCGAGCTGGGCCGGCTCTACGCCTCGGCCGGCGTGGTGCTCAACGACCACTGGGCGGACATGCGCCGCGACGGGTTCGTCTCCAACCGCCTCTTCGACGCGGCGGCCTGCGGTGCGCGCGTGCTCAGCGACGACGTCGCGGGCGCGTCGGAGCTCTTCGGCGGGCTGGTCCGGACCTTCACCGACACCGCCGAGGTCGGCGAGCTCCTGGCCGAGGTGCCGACCGGCTGGCCGGCGTACGACGAACGGGTCCGGCTGGCCGAGCGGGTCGTCCGCGAGCACTCCTTCGACCGACGGGCCGAGACCCTTGTCGATGCCGTCGCACAGCGGCTGCGCCGCTGAGGCGCCTACCCGAGCAGGGCGTCGACGAACGCCTCGGCGTCGAACGGCGCGAGGTCGTCGGGGCCCTCGCCGAGGCCGACCAGCTTCACCGGTACGCCGAGCTCGCGCTGCACCGAGACCACGATGCCGCCCTTGGCCGAGCCGTCGAGCTTGGTGAGCACCACGCCCGTGACATCGACGACCTCGGAGAAGACCCGCGCCTGGATGAGGCCGTTCTGGCCGGTCGTGGCGTCGATGACGAGCAGCACCTCGGTGACCGGGGCCTGCTTCTCGATCACCCGCTTGACCTTGCCGAGCTCGTCCATGAGGCCGGCCTTGTTCTGCAGCCGGCCGGCGGTGTCGATGATCACGGTGTCGACGCCACTCTCGAGGCCGTGCTGCACCGCGTCGAACGCGACGCTCGCGGGGTCGGTGGCCTCGGCGCCGCGGACCACCTCGACGCCCACCCGCTCACCCCACGTGGCGAGCTGGTCGACGGCCGCGGCGCGGAACGTGTCGGCCGCCCCGAGCGTCACGGTGCGGTCCTCGGCCACCAGGATCCGGGCCAGCTTGCCGACCGTGGTCGTCTTGCCGGTGCCGTTGACACCGACCACGAGGACCACGCCGGGCTTGCCGTCGGCCCCGCTGACCTGGAGCCGGCGGTCCATGGTCGGGTCGACCAGCGTGACGAGCTCCGCGCGGAGCGCGGCCCTCGGGTCCTCTGGCGCGCCCTCGACCCGGAGACGGGTGCGCAGCCCGTCGACGACCTGCTGGGTCGGCCCGACCCCGAGGTCGGCCGTGAGCAGGACGTCCTCGATCGACTCCCAGGTGTCCTCGTCGAGCTGCTCGCGGCTGAGCAGGGTGAGCAACCCGCGGCCGAAGCCGCCCTGCGCACCGGCCAGCCGCTGCCGCAGCCGGACCAGCCGGGAGGCCGTCGACTCCGGTTTCTCGATCGTGGTGGTCGGCGCGGCGGCCTCCGACGGCGGGGCCTCGGTGATGATCTGCGCCGGGTGTCTCGGACGGCAGCGGAGGCGCCGACTTGCGGCCACGAACCAGGAAGCCGATCAGGACGCCGATCAGCACCACGCCGACGACGGCGATGATGAGGATCAGCAGCGCCAGGGAGGACATGCCTCCCATCCAATCAGGACGTCAGCCGGAGCGGACAAGTGCCGCGACCGCGGCGCGGATCTCCTCCGGGATCGGGGTGACCGGGCGGGCGGGGTCCGTGTTGTCGACGTACACGTGCACGAACGTCCCCTCCGCGGCCGCCTCGTCGCCGGGTCCTTGGTCGGGCCCCTGGAACAGCCCGACCTTGTAGACCACCGAGGAGTTGCCGAGCCTCTCGACGTACACACCGACATCGACCGGCGCCGGGTAGCCGACCTCGGCGAAGTACTTGCACCCGACCTCCGCCACCACGCCGATGGCGGGCAGCGTGCGGATGTCGGTGCCGGTGGCCTGCTCGAGGTGGTTGTTGACGACGGTGTCGATGATCTCGAAGTAGCGGGCGTTGTTCATGTGCCCGTAGACGTCGATGTCCGCCCAGCGGGTGGTGACCTGCTCCCAGTGGACGTACTGGTCGCGGGTGGGTCGTTGGGCAGGCACGGTGCCGGGCCTAGGCCGACGCGCCCTCGCGCAGCCGCTGGCTGATCACTGCCGAGACGCCGTCGCCGCGCATCGTGACACCGTAGAGCGCGTCGCCGACCTCCATGGTCCGCTTCTGGTGGGTGATGACCAGCAGCTGGGAGTTCTCCCGAAGCTCCTCGTAGATCTCCAGCAACCGGCCGAGGTTGGTGTCGTCGAGCGCGGCCTCGACCTCGTCGAGGATGTAGAACGGCGAGGGGCGGGCCTTGAACAGCGCCACCAGGAACGCGACCGCGACCAGCGAGCGCTCCCCGCCGGAGAGCAGCGAGAGCCGCTTGATCTTCTTGCCGGGCGGCCGGGCCTCGACCTCGATGCCGGTGTTGAGCATGTCGTCGGGGTCGGTGAGGACCAGCCGGCCCTCGCCGCCCGGGAAGAGCCGGGTGAAGGTCTCCTCGAAGGCTCGCTCCACGTCGACGTAGGCCTCGGTGAAGACCTGCTCGACCCGGGCGTCGACCTCGCGGACGATGTCGAGGAGGTCCTTGCGGGTCCGTTTCAGGTCCTCGAGCTGCTCGCCGAGGAACCGGTGCCGCTCCTCCAGCGCGCTGAACTCCTCCAGCGCGAGGGGGTTCACGGTGCCGAGCATCGCCAGCTCGCGCTCGGCGGCGCGCAGCCGCTTCTGCTGCTCCTCGCGGACGAACGGCATCGTCTCCGGCTCCGCGGGTCCGTCGGACTCGGCGGACTCGGGCTGCTCACCGTCCGGCAGCTTGTGGTCGACGGGGACCGGCTGGTCGGGGCCGTACTCGGCGACCAGGACGTCGCCGTCCATGCCGAGCTCCTCGAGCGCGCGCTCCTCGAGCTGCTCGATCCGCATCTTCTGCTGGGTGCGGGCCATCTCGTCGCGGTGGACGGAGTTGACCAGCTCGTCGTGCTCGCGGGCCAGGTCGCGCAGCCGGGCGCGCACGGCGAGCAGCTGCTGCTCGCGACCCTGGCGGGCGCGCTCGACCTCGGCGCGGGCCGCCGCGGCCCGGCCGATCGAGACGTCGAGCCGGTCCAGCACGTAGGCGACCGCGACGCCGACCGCCTGGGCAGCCTCGCCCTCGCGGATCAGCCGGGCCCGGCGCTCGATCTCGCGGGCGCGGGTCTCGCGCTCGTCGTGGGCGGCGCGCATCAGCTGGTCGGCCCGGCCGTGCAGGGCGCGCGACCGCTCCTCGGCGGTGCGCAGCGCGAGCCGGGCCTCCATCTCGCCCTGCCGGGCACCGCGGGCGGCCTCGGCGAGCTGCTCGCGCTCGTCGGTGACGTCCTCGAGGCCGGGGTCCTCCTCGGCGCGGGCCAGCCGGGTCTCGAGGTCGCCGAGCCCCTCGAGGTCCTTGGTGCGGGCCTCCTGCGCCTCGCCGATCGCCCGCTCGAGCCGCTCGGCCTCGCCCCGGGCGGCGCGGGCCTGGGCGCCGAACTGACCGAGCTCCTCGGCCACCGCGGCCAGGGTGGCGTCGGACTCGTGCAGCTTGGCCAGTGCGACGTCGACCCGCTTCTGGGCCTCGTGCCGCTCCCGCTCCAGCCGCGACATGTCGAAGCCGAGCCGCTCGCTCGCGGCGATCGCCTCGGACAGCTGTTGGGCGGCCTCGTCGACGGCGGCCTGGACCTCGATGAGGCTCGGCTGGCTGGCCGAGCCTCCGGCGGCGACGTGTGCTCCGAGCAGGTCGCCGTCGCGGGTCACCGCGGTGAGCGAGGCGTCGCGGGCGAGCAGCGCCCGGGCCGCGGCCAGGTCGTCGACCACGGCGATCCGGTCGAGCAGCCTGGCGAGCGCAGGGCGGACCGGCTCGGGGCAGGTGACCACGTCGAGGGCGTACGACGCACCCTCCGGGAGCGCCGGCCAGCCGCTGACGCTGCCGAGGTCGGAGGACGAGCCGGAGCCGAGCACCAGCCCGGCCCGGCCCAGGTCGTGCTCCTTGAGGTGGCCGATCGCCGCGATCGCCGAGTCGACGTTCTCGAGCGCCACGGCGTCGGCCGCGCTGCCCAGCGCGTTGGCGACGGCGGTCTCGTAGCCGCTGCGGACGGTCAGCAGCGCGGCCACCGAGCCGAGCAGCCCGGAGACCTGGTCGGAGGCGGCGAGCAGGGCGCCGGCGCCGTCCTTGCGGTTGAGGCCGAGCTCGAGGGCGTCCTTGCGGGCGGCCAGCGAGGCACGGTCGCGCTCGGCGCGCTGCGCCTCCTCGCGGACCTTGGCCAGCTGCTCCTCCAGGTCGTCGAGCTGGGCGGCGGCCGCCCTCGTGCTCGGCGTCGAGCCCCTCCTCGCCCGCGTCGAGGCCGGCGACCCGGGTCTCGAGTGCGGTGAAGTCGCGCTGGGCGCGAGTCGCGCGGCTGAGCGCGTCCTCGTGGGCCTGGGTGAGGCGGCCGAGCTCGTCGTCAGCGGCAGCGGCGCGCGAGCGCAGCGCGTTGACCTGGCCGATCAGCCGGGCCAGCCCCTCGCGGCGGTCGGCGGCGGCGCGGTGCTGGCCGGTGACCCGGCGCTCCTCCTCGGCGACGGCGTCCTCGGCGGTGCGCCGCGCGGAGACCGCCTGCTCGAGGGTGACGCGGTGCGCCTCGACCTCGGTCTCGATGGTGCTCTCCTGCTCGCGCACCTGTGCGGCCTCGGCCTCCAGCGCCTCCGGGTCGCGGCCGGTGGCGACGTCGCCGGTGCCGAGCCCCTCGGCGTTGCGGACCCGCTCCGCGGCGAGCGACTGGGTGCCGCGCAGCCGCTCGCGCAGCCCGGACAGGGCGAACCAGGTCTCCTGCGCCTGGGCCAGCGCCGGCAGGTCTTCGCGCAGCGCGGCCTCGAGGTCGCTCTCGTTCTGGGTCGCCTCGGCCCGCTGACCCTCGACCTCCTCGCGGCGCGCGACCAGGACGGACTCGTCGGCGAGCTCCTGCTCGAGCGAGGCGCGGGCCGTCACCAGGTCGTCGGCGATCAGGCGGGCCTTGGCGTCGCGGACCGAGGACTGGACGCCGACCGCCCGCCGGGCGACCTCGGCCTGGCGGCCCAGCGGCTTGAGCTGGCGGCGGATCTCGCCGAGCAGGTCGGTGAGGCGGGTCAGGTTGCCGTCGCAGGCGTCGAGCTTGCGGAGCGCCTTCTCCTTGCGCTTGCGGTGCTTGAGGACGCCGGCGGCCTCCTCGATGAAGCCGCGCCGGTCCTCCGGCGTCGCGTGCAGGATCGAGTCGAGCTGGCCCTGGCCGACGATGACGTGCATCTCGCGGCCGATGCCGGAGTCGGAGAGCAGCTCCTGGACGTCGAGCAGTCGGCACGGCGTCCCGTTGATGGCGTACTCGGAGCCACCGCTGCGGAACATGGTCCGGCTGAGCGTGACCTCGGAGTACTCGATCGGCAGCGCGCCGTCGGTGTTGTCGATGGTCAGCAGGACCTCGGCCCGGCCCAGCGGCGGCCGGCCCGACGTACCGGCGAAGATGACGTCCTCCATCTTGCCGCCGCGCAGCGACTTGGCGCCCTGCTCGCCCATGACCCAGGCGAGGGCGTCGACGACGTTGGACTTGCCGGAGCCGTTGGGCCCGACGACGCAGGTGATCCCCGGCTCCAGCTGGAGCGTGGTCGAGGAAGCGAAGGACTTGAACCCTTTGAGGGTCAGGCTCTTCAGGTACACGGTGCTCCCTCGCAAAATGACGGCTACGGCAGGGCTGACGCGGGGGAAGCTCAGCGTCGCCAACCCTACCTGCGGGGTACCCCTGGACCGTGAATCCGGGGGGTTCCGCGACGGGCGTGTTCCCGGCCCCGGAAACGGCTCAGCGGTACTTCTCGGACACCGCGGCGAGCCCGCTGATCAGCACGTCGAGGCCGAACTCGAACCGCTCGTCCCCGTCACCGTTGGTCATCTCGTTGATGTAGCGCGACATCAGCGGGAAGACGTCGGGAGGAAGGTTCTCGAAGAACGCCACCATGTCCGCGTCGAGCTGGTCGTGGTCGGCCTCCTCACCGGACTTCGTGGAGTTCTCGCGCTGGACCCACAGCGACTCCTCGTAGCCGATCGCGCTCACGTAGAGCGCGGCGAGGTCGCAGAACCACGCGGCGGCCTGCGGCGAGACGCCGCCGGCGAGGCAGAGCGCCATGATGCCCTCGGCCGCCCGCAAGGTCCCCTCGCGGGTCGGGATCTGGGCCAACGCGGCGCGAGCCGCGCCGGGATGTGCCCGGTTGAGGTCCCGCATCTCGCGGAAGACGTCCTTGAGCTGGTCCACCCAGCCGTCCGGGTCGGCCTCCGGGATGTGCAGCTGGGAGGCGATCCGGTCGATCACGAGCTGGTCGAGCTCGTCCCGGTTGGCGACGTGCTGGTAGAGCGACGCCGGTCCGGTGTCCAGTGCCTTGGCGAGCGACCGCATCGACACCGCGTCGTACCCCTGGGTCGCCATGAGGTCCATGGCCGTGTCGACGATTCGCTCGGTGGTGAGCCGCTCCTTGGGCGCGGGCCGCTGCTCCCGGCGCGGAAGGGTCACCCGGACCCGGACCGGTCCGGCCTGCCAGCTGCGCTCGCGGTCGTCTCCCTGGGGCATGTCGAACAGTGTACTTGACACGAACGCCGTTCGGGTTTAGAACAGTGTTCGTTATTTCGAACACCGTTCGTCCCCACGTCTTCAGGAGCACGCGATGTCAGCGCTTTCGGACACCACTCCCTCCCCCGCAGGGTCGCAGGGTCGCAATCCGGGGAAGCCCCGCAGCAGGGGCCCCGCGGCTACCAGTACCGCTGGATGGTCATGGCCGTCGTCATCATCGCCGACGTCATGGACCTGCTCGACGCCACGATCGCCAACCTGGCCGGCCCGTCGATCCAGGCCGAGCTCGGCGGCGGCACCTCGACCCTGCAGTGGGTGCTGGCGGCGTACACGATGTCCTTCGCCGTCGGGCTGGTCATCTCGGCCCGGGCGGGCGACCTGGTCGGGCGGCGACGGATGTTCATCATCGGCATGGTCGGTTTCACGGTCGCCTCCCTGCTGTGCGGGCTGGCCCCGACCGCTGGCGCACTGATCGCGTTCCGGGTCCTGCAGGGGCTCTTCGGCGCGGTGATGATCCCCCAGGGGCTGGCGATGGTGAAGCAGTCCTTCCACCCCGACGACCTGCAGAAGGCGTTCATCCCGTTCGGCCCGATCATGGGGCTGGCCGCGGTGCTCGGCCCGATCCTGGCCGGCTTCCTCATCGACGCCGACCTGTTCGGCACCGGCTGGCGGATGATCTTCCTCATCAACGTCCCGGTCGGCATCGTCGGCGCGATCCTCGCCATCAAGTACCTGCCCCAGATCCCGCGCGACCGCGAGGCGAAGCTCGATGTCCGGGGGTCGCTGCTGCTGGCCGCCGCCTCGGCGCTCCTGATCTACCCGCTGGTGCAGGGTCGCGAGCACGACTGGCCGGTCTGGTGCTTCCTCATGATGGGCGCGGCCGCGATCGTCTTCGCCGGCTTCGTGGTCAGCGAGCGGCGGAGCGCGCACCCGGTGATCGAGCAGTCGCTGTTCCGCAACCGCGGGTTCGTGGCCGGTGTGGTCTTCCTCGCGTCGTTCTTCGTCGCGATGAACGGCGTGATGCTGATCATCAACCTGTTCATCCAGCTCGGCCTCGGCTTCACCCCGATGCACACCGGTATCGCGATGACTCCGCTGGCGCTGGGCCTGGCGGTCGGTGCCGCCACCTCGGGCGCGGCGCTCGGCCCGAAGTTCGGCCGCAAGGTCCTGCACGGCGGCCTGGTCGTCATCGGGCTCGGCATGCTCGGCCTCTGGCTGACCATCGACCGCGGCGGCATGTCGACCAGCGGCTGGGACCTGGCACCCGCGCTGTTCGTCGTCGGGCTCGGCAGCGGCGCCATCTTCGCCCCGCTCTTCGACATCATCCTGGCCGACCTCGGCGACCACGAGGTCGGCACCGGATCGGGGGTGCTGAACGCCTCGCAGCAGTTCTCCGGGGCGCTCGGCGTCGCCGTCATCGGCACCATCTTCTTCCAGTGGCTGCCCAAGGACGGCTGGACCGACGCCACCAAGGGCATCATCTGGGTGAGCCTGGCCTGCTACGCGGTCAGCTTCCTGGTGGCGTTCCTGCTGCCGAAGGAGGCCCGCGAAGGGGCCGAGCTGGCCTGATTCCCGAGTCACTAGATTCGGCGGCATGGTGACACCGGCCCGGCCGTTGGCCTCGGGGCGAGACTGCGACGTCTTCGCCCTGGCCGACGGCCGGGTCGTCCGCTGGTACAGGGACCGGCGCTCCGCGGCGGACGAGGCCGACCTGATCAGGGCCGTGCACGCGCTGGGGTACCCGGTCCCGCGAGTCGACGAGTGGGACGGCCCGAGGATCGTGATGGAGCGGATCGACGGGCCCACGCTCGGCGAGCGGCTGCTCGACGGGACCGTCGACGCCGATGAGGGCGCGCTGATCCAGGCCGACCTCCAGGGTCGGCTGCACGCCCTGCCGTGGCCGGGCGGCGAGAGCCTCCTGCACCTCGACTTCCACCCGTTCAACGTGCTCATGGGGCCGACCGGGCCGGTCGTCATCGACTGGACCAACGCGCGGCCGGGCCCGCCCGGGCTGGACGTCGCGATGTCCGCGCTGATCCTGGCCGGGGTCGCGCTGACGCTGGAGTTCCCGGAGGCGGGCGACCTGCTCACGGCGTACGGCGCCGCCGCGCCCGCGCCGTACGCCGAGCACCTCGAGGAGGCCGCGCGGATCCGGAGCGGCAAGCCGCACACGACCGTCGAGGAGCAGGCCGTCATGGCGCGAGCGGTGCAGCTCGCACGCGAGGCGCACGCGTAGGCTCACCGACCGTGCCGAGCGACCCGAACCTGCTCTTCCTCGCGGGGCTGGGCCGGTCCGGCACCACGGCGCTGGTCGAGGTCCTGTCCGCGCATCCGCGCGTGGTGCTCGGGGTCGAGCGGTACAAGCGGCTCTACCCGCGCGAGGAGCCGGTGACCCGAGAGCTGTTCACCCGCGAGCGGTTCTTCGCACTGGACGACGGGATGACGAACGTCGTGCCCGCGAACGGCGAGGAGTGGCAGGTGCACTACGACGCCATGGCGGCCAAGTGGGACACGGCGGCCTACGTCGGCGACAAGATGGTCTCGATCCGGATGCAGCACGTGTGGGAGACGCTGCCCGAGGCGCGGTTCGTCTGCATCGTGCGCGACATCGAGCCGGTCGCGGCGTCCTGGGAGGCGCGGGCGCGCGACCCCGAGGATCGTGGCTGGCGGCCCGACCAGGACGCGAGCCAGGCGGTGGTCCGCTGGAACCGCGCGCTCCGCCGCATCCGCCGCGCGGTCCGGCAGCGGCCCGACCACGCGGTCGTGGTGGAGTACGACCGCTTCTTCGGCGACCCGGCCGGCGCCAGCCTCGGCAAGGTGCTCGCGTGGCTGGGGCTCGACCGCGCGCCGGAGATCGACGCGGCGTTCGCTCAGGTCCATGCGACGTACGTCGAGAAGGTGGCGCCCAAGCAGCGCACCCTCTCGCCCGCGACGCTGGCGTTCCTCGACGAGCACGCCGAACGTGACGTGTGGGACCAGGTGACGACCGAGCTCGCGCTCTAGGCACCTAGCTGAGCCGCTCCATCTGCTCGGCGACCGCCCGCTCGCGCGCACCACCCTCGGTGCGGAGCCCGGCCACGACGCCGGCCCGGTCCTCCTCGGACCGGTTCTGGCTCAGCTTGGCCTTGCCCTCCACCCGCTCGATGGTGAGCTCGAGCCCGACGATCGCGCGCAGCTGCTTCTCGACGTAGGTCTCGGGAGCATCCGTGACCGCCCACGGCTCGGCCCGGCCCGACTCGTGCCGCTCGGTCAGCATCGTGACCGCCTCCAGCAGCCAGGCGGGGTCCTCGTGGCGGCGGACCCGGCCGGTGATCTGGACGGCGGAGTAGTTCCACGTCGGGACCACTCGGCCGTGCTCGGCCTTCGTGGCGTACCAGGCAGGCGACACGTAGGCCTCGGCGTCGGTGACGACCGCGAGCGCAGGAACGTCGCGGTCCTCGGGGATCGAGCGCCAGTGCGGGTTGGCGCGGGCGATGTGGAGCACCAGGCGATCGCCGTCCCAGACCACAGGCAGCCGGGTCGCGAGCGGGTAGCCGTCCTCCCCCACCGTCACCAGCTCGGCGGAGCCGATGTGGGTGACCATCGCCCGGATCGCTTCGTCGTCGTCGAGGGCGTTGAACCGGGGCACGTACATGCCACCATCTTCCGCCCGGCTCAATGCGTCACGCCGGCGAGGTCGTCATCGTGCGCGATGTGGCTCAGCTGGCCCCAGATCAGCACGACGAACACCGCCGACCCCACGAAGGCGAACCAGAACGGCGCGGTCACGCCCCAGCGCTGCGCGATCACGCCGCCGATCGCGGCGCCGACCACGAGGCCGCCGTAGACGCCGACCAGGTTCACCGCCCCGACCCGGCCCTGCAGCTCGGTGGGGACTGCGCGCTGCCGGATCGTGATCGAGGTGGTGCCCCAGATGAACGCGTGCGCCCCGAAGATGAAGAAGACCGGCATCGCGACGTACGGCGACGACGTGACGGCCAGGACGAGATGGGTGACGGTCTCGATGATCAGCCCGATCCGCATGACGTTGCCGAGGCTGATCCGCCGAGTCAGCCAGCCGTAGGACACGGTGCCGACCAGCCCACCGGCCGCGGTCACCGTGGTCACCAACCCGAAGCCGACGTTGCCCAGCCCGAGGTGCTCGGTGGCGTAGAGGACGAGCACCGACCAGGCTGCGCCGAAGGTGACGTTGAAGATCAGGATCGTGAGCACCAGCGTGCGCACCGCGGCATGGTGCCAGGTCCAGCGGAACCCCTCGACGATGTCGTGCCAGAGCGGCCGGGCCTGGTCAGGGGCGCGTCCGTGCGGCGGCAGCCGGAGGCGCGCGATCAGGATCACGGCCAGCACCCCGATCAGGGACTGCGCGGCGAACGGGATGAACTGGCCGACCGTGAACAGCAGGGCGCCGATCGGCGGCGCCACCAGCTGGTTGATCGTCACGAAGCCGGTCTGCAGCCGGGCGTTGCCGATCGCCAGGTCCTCGCGCGACACGAGCATCGGCAGCAGCGTGCTCGTGGTGTTGTCGGCGAACACCTCGGCGGTGCCGAGCAGGAACATCGCCACGAGCACCAGCGCGATGGGGGCGACGTCGAAGGCGACCGCCGCGGCGAGCAGGGCGAGCACGAGGGAACGCAGCAGGTCGACGGTGATGATGATCAGCCGGCGGTCGAGCCGATCGGTGAGCGCCCCGGCCCAGACGCCGAAGATCAGTGGGGGCGCCCACTGGAGCAGCGCGGCGAGCGCGACCAGGAACTCGTGGTCGGTCTTCGAGGCGACGAGCAACGGACCGGCCGCCAGGGCGATGCCGTCGCCGAGGTTGCTGGTCCACGACGACGCCATCAACAGGCGAAAGCCCCGCCCGAAGCGTGGCGGCGCAAGGACGTCGAGCAACCGGCTCACGAAGTCAGCAGGCTAACGCCGTGTCGCTCCCCGTTCACCTGGTTTCCCGGCCGTACCGGCAGCACCAGGCAGCTGAGGGGGTGCCTGTCTTGTCAGGCGGGCTGCATCTCCTGCATGCGGGGAGCGGTGACGACCAGCAGCTCTTCGGCCCGGGCGGCCACGAGCTTGTCGTTCTCCTCGCTGAGCCGGAGCACGAGGGCCTCCAGCTCGCCCACCCGCGCGCGCAGCCGACTGTTCTCGGCGGCAAGGCGGGGGTCACGCAGGTCGCTGTTCATGTAGCCGATCAGCGCCTTTGCCATAGATGTTGAACCTTCCGGTATTCGTGGGGCTGGTTCTTTTGAGGCTGGGTCCAGGGACCGTCTTCAAGCGTCCCACTCGCAAGGCCTCCGGTCAATCTGCAGCCACTGCCTTGGGAACGGCCGTCCGCCGGCGCCGCGGGACCGGCTGGCAGACCGGGCAGAAGTACGACGACCGGTTCATGAACGCCACCCGCCGCATCGGCGCCCCGCACCTGTCGCAGGGCTCGCCCTCGCGCCCGTAGGCGTGCAGCGACCGGTCGAAGTAGCCGGACTCGCCGTTCACGTTGACGTAGAGCGCGTCGAACGACGTGCCGCCCTGCCCGAGCGCCTCGTTCATCACGTCCCGCGCGTGGCCGAGCAGCTCGCGCACCTGCGCGGCGGTGAGCTTCTCCCCGGCCCGCTCGCCGTGCAGCCGGGCCCGCCACAGCGCCTCGTCGGCGTAGATGTTGCCGACCCCGGAGACGAGGTTCTGGTCGAGCAGCTGCCGCTTGATCCCGGAGGACCGCCGCCGCACCTTGGCGACGAACGCGTCGTCGTCGAACTCCGGGTCGAGCGGGTCGCGGGCGATGTGCGCGATCTCGGGCGGCAGCTCGGCGCCGCCGGCCGAGACCGAGAGCCCCCCGAACATCCGCTGGTCGACGAAGCGCAGCTCGCGGCCGTCGGCCGCGCCGCCAGAGCCAGACCGCACCCGCAGGTGGCGTCTCCGGCGGCGACTCGGGCGGCCGGAGCAGGAACTGGCCGCTCATGCCGAGGTGGCCGAGCAGCGCGTCGCCGTTGTCGAGGGGCAGCCAGAAGTACTTGCCGCGGCGCCGGGCGTCCTCGATGCGCCGGCCGGTCAGCGCCGACGCGAAGCCGCGCGGACCCGCGAGGGTCGCGGCGGACGGGACGAGGGTGGAGCACCTCCACCGAGGTGATGACGGCGCCGAGGACGTGTCGAGCCAGGCCGGCGCGGACCACCTCGACCTCGGGCAGCTCGGGCATCGGCGTCGGCGGTCTGGGTCTAGGAGTTGCGCGAGGGTCGGCGGCGTCGTCGCGACGGCCGCGGCGTCCACGGCGGCATCGACGGCGGCGTCGATCGGGTCGTCCGCGATGCCGAGGCTGCCGGCGATCGCGCCGTACGCCGTCTCGGCGGCGGCCTGCTCGGCTTCCTTCTTGGACCGGCCGATGCCGTTGCCGTAGAGCTGGTCGGCGACCCGCACCTGGGCGGTGAAGGTCTTCTGGTGGTCGGGGCCCTCGTCCTGGATGACGTACTCGGGGACGCCGAGGCCGTGCTCGGCGGAGAGCTCCTGCAGCGAGGTCTTCCAGTCCAGGCCGGCGCCGAGCGCGGAGGCCGCCTCGATGAGCGGGTCGAAGAGCCGGTGCACCACCTCGGACGCCACCTCGATGCCGCCGCTGAGGTGCACGGCGCCGATCACGGCCTCGACGGTGTCGGAGAGGATCGACGCCTTGTCGCGGCCGCCGGTGGTCTCCTCGCCGCGGCCGAGCAGGACGTGCTCGCCGAGGCCGATGCCGCGGCCGACCTCGGCCAGCGCGCGCGCGTTGACGACCGCCGCCCGCAGCTTGGCCAGCCGGCCCTCGGAGAGGTCGGGGTGGGTGCGGTACAGCGTCTCGGTGACGACCACGCCGAGCACGGAGTCACCGAGGAACTCGAGCCGCTCGTTGGTCGGCAGCCCGCCGTTCTCGTACGCGTACGAGCGGTGGGTCAGCGCACGCACGAGCAGCTCGGGGTCCAGGTCGGGTCCCCGAGCGCTGCGCGGAGCTGGCGTAGTTGCGTCAGCGACGGACTGGCGTCGGATCAGAGGACCTGACGACGGTCGGTGCGCGCGCCGTACGGGCCGCAGGTGCCGCACGCGCGGTGCGGCAGTGCTTGGCACCGCAGGCGGGGTTGCGCAGGTCACCAGGTCGGGGCGGTGGTCTTCCACGCCGAGCGACGGTGGCGCGTGTTGCTGCGCGACATCTTCCGCTTCGGAACAGCCACGGTTTCTCCTCTCAGTTCTGCTCGGTCTCTGCGTGGTCTGCGAGGTCTGCGAGGTCTGCCAGCGCCGCCCACCGCGGGTCGATCGCCGCTCGTGCGCGTGGTCAGGGTCGTCCGCCAGCCGTGCGCCACACTCGGGGCACAGGCCGGGACAGTCGGGCCGGCACAGCGGCTGGAACGGCAGTGCGAGCACCACCGCATCCCGCAGCGCGGCTCGAGGTCGACCAGGTCGCCCTCAGCACGCTGTCCTCGTCGTCCTCCCCGGGGAGGGCGTCGCCCTCGGTAGACGTACAGCTCCTGGAACGTACCTCGATGTCGTCGACGATCGGCTCCAGGCACCGCGCGCACTCCCCGTCGAGCGAGGCGGCGCGTCCCGGCGACCAGCACCCCCTCCATGACCGCCTCGAGCCGCAGGTC
>CAVTHU010000035.1:0-169095 GCA_963734355.1 uncultured Actinomycetota bacterium | reverse complement strand
GTCCGTCAACAGCTCACGGAGACCCGCGAGCTGCAGATGGTCGACGTCCCCGACGTCGTGACCGGGAGAGTGGTGCTCAAGCTCTCGACGGTCTCTCCGCCGGGCGAGGGCAGCGCTGCCCGCGACTTCACCGCGATCAGCGAGGTGTCGTTCCTGGGGACGCCTGAGTCCTGAGCTTCGACAGCACGGTCGCTGCCGCCTGGGCGTCCTCGTCGGACACGTCGAGATGCGTGACCATCCGGACGGCGGTCGGGCCGACGGTGGCAACCCGGACGCCCTCCTCCGCGGCGGCAGCGACGAACGCCGCTGCGTCGCTCCGCTCGACCACGACGATGTTGGTGTCGACCGTGGCGGGGTCGAGGCCGCAGGCCTCGGCCAGCAGTCTGGCGTGGGCATGGTCCTCGGCCAGCCGCTCGACGTGGTGGTCGAGGGCGTGCAGCCCAGCGGCGGCCAGGATGCCGACCTGCCGCATGCCGCCGCCCATCCGCTTGCGGCGCACCCGTGCCTCGTCGATCGCGTCACGCGAGCCCACCATCAGCGAGCCGACGGGTGCGCCCAGCCCCTTGGACAGGCACACCGACAGCACGGACGCGATGGCGCCGTACTCGACGAGCGGGACGCCGGTGGCCACGTGGGCGTTCCAGATCCGGGCCCCGTCGAGGTGCACGCCGGCACCGACGCCGCTCGCCCAGGCTCGCAGCTCCTGGAGCTCCTCGAGCGGCAGCACCGCGCCTCCGGCGAAGTTGTGGGTGTTCTCGACCGAGATCGCCGCGGTCCGCACGAAGAACGGGCCCATGTCGGGCGCGTACATCGACCGGATCGCGGGCAGGTCCGGTCGCCCCCGCGGGTGCGTCCAGGTGCGCATCGTGATCCCGCCGATCGCGCCGTGCGCCCCGAGCTCGGCACGGGCGATGTGCGCCGACGACTCGCACAGCACCTCCTGCCCGGGCGCGACCAGCGAGCCGACCGCCAGCACGTTGGCCATCGACCCGGTGGGCGTGAAGAGCGCGGCCTCGTGGCCGAACAGCCCGGCGACCCGCTCCTCGAGCGCGAGCACCGTCGGGTCCTCGCCGTAGACGTCGTCGCCGACCTCGGCACGCGCCATCGCGGCGCGCATCGACTCGGTCGGTGTGGTGAGGGTGTCGGAGCGGAGGTCTACTCGAGCTTGGCTCACGAAATGGTGACTGTAACGGTCGGCGACCAGCCCGACCGTGCCCCGCCCTTCGCCGTGCGGGCGCGCACCGAGTACTTGCCTGCCTTGGCCGGGTTGAACTTCGCGTGCGTGCCGGTGGTCGCCGCCTTCAGCGACACCCACTTGCCCTTGCCCAGCCGGGTCTGCACGTCGTAGGTGATCCCCTTGGTGCCCTTCACGGTGGCCCAGGTGAGCTTGTACCCCTTGCTCGCCGTGCCGCTCGCGGTCAGCGGCACCTTCACGGTCCCGCGCATCATCGAGTGGATCGTGCAGTGGTAGGCGAAGGTGCCGGCCGAGGTGAAGGTACGCGCGTAGGTCGCCCCGCCGGACTTGATGCCGCTGTCCCAGAATCCCTGGTCGGACGTGCTCGTGTGCCCGACCGAGTCCTGGAAGGTCCAGGTGACCGCGCCGCCGAGCGTCGTGCTGACCGCGGCCGGGCTGAAGGCCATGTTGGCCACGGTCACCGACGCCGCACGCGCGACGGTGTGCCCAGTGGCTGGTAACCAACGGAAGAGGTGGGCCGCGCGTCGGCGGCACCGGACGGAACGAGCAGCGCCGCGGCAGCAGCGACAGCGACAGCGGGACCGAGCAGCTTCATGCCTGTCACACGGCCAGTGAGCCGATCCGGTTCAGGCCGTGCGCAGCATCTCCGCGACCAGGAAGGCCAGCTCGAGGGACTGCACGCGGTTGAGCCGCGGGTCGCAGACCGACTCGTAGCGCGAGCCCAGGTCGACCTCGAGGAGCTCCTCGCCGCCGCCGACGCACTCGGTCACGTCGTCACCGGTGAGCTCGACGTGGACGCCGCCCGGCCAGGTGCCGAGCGAGCGGTGCACGTCGAAGAAGCCCTGCACCTCGTCGATGACGTCGTCGAAGCGTCGCGTCTTGTAGCCGGAGGACGCCTCGAAGGTGTTGCCGTGCATCGGGTCGCAGACCCACGCCACCTCGACCCCGGAGGCGGTGACCTTCTCGACCAGGTCGGGCAGGCCGTCGCGGATCTTGCCGGCGCCGAAGCGGGTGATGAAGGTGAGCCGCCCCGGCTCGTTGTCGGGGTTCAGCTTGGCGGCCAGCGCGAGTGCGTCGTCGGCCGTGGTGGTCGGCCCGAGCTTCACGCCGATCGGGTTGCGGATGTGCCGGAACAGCTCGACGTGCGCACCGTCGAGCTGGCGGGTGCGCTCGCCGATCCACACGAAGTGCGCCGACACGTCGTACGGCGTCTCGGTGCGGGAGTCGATGCGGGTCATCGCGTGCTCGTAGTCGAGCAGCAGCCCCTCGTGACAGGTGTGGAAGTCGACCCGGTGGAACTCGTCGGGGTCGGCT
Source organism: uncultured Actinomycetota bacterium (assembly GCA_963734355.1). GTDB lineage: Bacteria > Actinomycetota > Actinomycetes > Propionibacteriales > Nocardioidaceae > Nocardioides. The sequence continues at coordinate 166,586 of CAVTHU010000035.1, read as the reverse complement.
CCGATCGCCTGCATGAAGGTGAGCGCCCGCTCGATCTCGGCGGCCACCCGCTCGTAGCGCTGGCCGATCGGCGACTCGCGGACGAAGTCGGTGTTCCAGGTGTGCACCTGGCGCAGGTCGGCGTAGCCGCCGGTGACGAACGCCCGGACCAGGTTGAGGGTCGCGGCCGAGGAGTTGTAGACGTCGACCAGCCGCTGCGGGTCCGGCACCCGCGACTCGGCGGTGAAGTCGTAGCCGTGGACGGCGTCACCGCGGTAGGCCGGCAACGTCACGCCCTCGCGGGTCTCGAGGTCGGACGAGCGGGGCTTGGCGTACTGCCCCGCGAGCCGGCCGACCTTCACGACGGGCACGGACGCGGCGTAGGTCAGCACGACCGCCATCTGCAGCAGGACGCGCAGCTTGTTGCGCACGTTGTCGGCGGTGACGCCGGCGAACGTCTCGGCGCAGTCGCCGCCCATGAGCATGAAGGCCTCACCACGCGACACCGCGGCGATCTTGTCCTTCAGCTCGTCGCACTCACCGGCGAAGACCAGCGGCGGCATCGTCCGGAGGCGGGCCACGGCGGCCTCGACGGCCGCGGGGTCGGGGTAGACCGGCTGCTGGGCCGGGCCGAGGGCGCGCAGGGCCTCGAGGTCGGGGACGGTGCTGCTCACCCGTCAAGGGTACGGGCGCGGCGTTCCGTGCCCGCAATCGTTCTCAGGCCTCGGAGCGTGCCTACTCGAGGTGGTCGATGTCGCGGAACCCGGTCTTCTTGGCCCGGAGCCCGCGGTTCGCGACCCACGTGATCGCCCAGAGCCCGACGCCGATGAGCATGAGCACGCCGGCGATCTGGTAGATCAGCGCGTCCCGGTCCACCCACGGGCCGATCAGGAACGCGGTGGCCAGCGCGGCGATCGCAGGCGTGGGTCCGGGCGAGCGGAACATCGACTCCCGGCCGTCGCGGCGCAGCACGAGGCAGGCGATGTTGACGATCGTGAAGACGCAGAGCAGCAGCAGCGAGGTGACGCTGGCCAGGTTGATGACCACCTCGGACTCGGCCTTCTCGGAGACGTAGATGATCAGCCCGAGCGCCAGCAGCGTGGAGAAGATGATCCCGGCGTACGGCGCCCGCGTGTTCGGCGACACCCTGCCCAGGCTGCGGGGCAGCACGTCCTGCTGGGCCATCCCGTAGATCAGCCTGCTGGCCATCAGCATGTTGATCAGGGAGGTGTTGGCGACCGCGAACACCGCCAGGAACGGGAAGACCTTGTCGATCGGGAAGTCCGGCGCACCGATCCGGACCACCTCGAGCAGGGCCCGGCCCTCCGAGGCGTCGGCGATCTGCTCGGAGGTCAACACGGTGACCACCGAGACCGCGACGAGCATGTAGATGATCACGGCGATGCCGAGGCCGGTCAGGAGGGTCCGCGGGAAGATCTTCTCCGGCTCCTTGGTCTCCTCGACCATGTTCACCGAGTCCTCGAAGCCGACCATCGCGAAGAAGGCGATCGACGTGGCCGCGGTGACCGCCAGGAAGAGGCCCTTGTCGTCGGGGTTCTCGAAGGTGGTGATCCGGTCGAAGCTGCCGTCGCCCTGGGCGATGACGTAGAAGCCCACACCGATCACGATGGTCAGGGCAGTGACCTCGACCAGGGTCAGCAACACGTTGAACTTCACCGACTCGCCCACGCCGCGCAGGTTGATCAGCGCCAGCAGCACCATGAACCCGAGCGCGATCAGGGTGATCGTCCCGGTGCCCGGCGTGCTGTCGATCCAGCCGTTGGCCTCGAACCCACCGGTGAGGTTCTGGGCCAGGACGTTGGCCGAGGTCGACGCGCTGGTGATGCCCGAGCAGATCACCGCGAAGGCCACCATGAAGGTGATGAAGTGCACGCCGAACGCCTTGTGCGTGTACAGCGCGGCACCCGCGGCCTGCGGGTACTTGGTGACCAGCTCGAGGTAGGACAGCGCCGTGAGCGTCGCCACGACGAAGGCCACCAGGAAGGGCAGCCACACGATGCCGCCGACGACGCCGGCCATCTGCCCGGTCACGGCGTACACGCCCGCACCGAGGATGTCTCCCACCACGAACAGCAGCAGCAGCTTGGGCCCCATCACCCGTTTGAGGTCGGGCTCGGGTCCGTTGACGTCGACGGGCTCGTTGGCAGTGGTCGTCATCTCGGGGCCTCCGGGTCCGGGCGAGGTGGCTACGCCGTATCGATACCCGTAGGGGTGGGGTCACATGCCCGCGACCTGCACGCCGGGCTCAGCGCACCTCGCACTCGACCGGCGTCGAGCAGGCCTTGAGCACGTGCTTCTCGAGCACGTCGCCGGACGCGTCCCGGGTCACCGCCATCGCCAGGTCGCCGTCGACACTCCCCCAGAACATGGTGTTCCCGGGCACCAGGGTCCCCGAGGCGACCGTCGCGGGCACCGTGGTGCCGTCGGTGGCGACGAGGTCGACCGACGCCACGTCGGTGCCGTAGGTGCCGCCGATCCACACCGTGCCCGCCGAACCGTCGCTGAAGGTGTCGGTCGAGAACAGCTCGAGGTCCTTCCCCTCGCGCAGGAAGTCGTCGGTGCCCATCCCCCACTCGTAGACGAGCTGGCCATCTGCTCCGCCGAGCATGGCGGGGAAGCAGGTGTCGTTGTCCTGCCCGTCGCCACCCCACTCCGGGAGCGGGCGCATGCACGCCAGCCGCATCGGCCCGTCGTCCACGACGACCCCGATGTCCGTGGAGCCGACCGGGTAGTCCTGCTCGCTGCCGAGGACGTGCTTCTCGTAGTCGGAGACGCCGTCGTAGAGCCACGCCGGGAACGCCGCACGGCGGAAGGCGGTGACGCCGGTGTAGTGCCGGGTGCCGATGTCGATGGGTCCGGCGTCGACCAGGTCGTCGGGCACCCGCTGCTCGGAGGGGACACCGGTCTGCGCGCCGACCGGGCTCGGCAGCAGCACCTGCCAGCCCGACACCTGGACGGCACCGGGGATCTCGGCCAGCGCGCGCTTCGCCAGCGCGGACATCTCCTTCGGCGGCTTCGGCGAGGCCGGCTGGACGTCCTCCGCCCGGTCCCCTCCGACGCCGGTCAGGGCCGCGAACCCCAGCGACGCCGTGACGATCACCGCGGCACTGCCTGCGGCCACCATGGCCAGCCCGGTGCGCCGGCGACGACGCCCCTGGGTCCGGATGTCCTGGAGCCTGGCGGGCTGGAGCGGCTCGGGCTGGGCGGTCTTGAGGGTTCGCTCGAGCTCGGCGACCGTGCGTACGTCGTTCACTGTCCCACCACTTCCTCGTAGGTCCGGTCGCCGTCCTCGGCGGCGACGCGCAGCTTCGCGAGCGCGCGCGAGAGGGTGCTCTTCACGGTGCCGCGGGCGACGCCGAGCTCGTGGGCGACCTCGGCCTCGGACAGGTCGAAGTAGTGCCGCAGCACCACGATCCGCCGCTCCCGGTCGGTCAGGGTGTGCAACAGCCGGACCGCCTCGTCACGCTCGTCGACCCGGGTGTCGGGTCGCGACGGCACGGTCTCCAGGAGGGTGTCCCCCACCTCGAACGTCCCGTGCTTGCGCCGGATCCGGTCGATGTTGAGGTTCACCAGGACGCGCCGGGTGTAGGCGAGCGCGTCGGCCCGGCGTACTCGCCGCCAGTGCGCGTAGGTGCGCACCAGCGCCGTCTGCGCCAGGTCCTCGGCGAGATGGTGGTCGCCCGTGAGCAGGTACGCCGAGCGCCGCAGCCGCGGCCACGCCGCCGTCGCGAACTCGTCGAACCCGTCGTTGCCCGCGAACCGGCTCACACCCACTCCTGTCTGTGTGTCGTCACCAGTCTCTACGCGGGTGACCCAGACGGGGTTGAGACCTATCCGAAGAAGACCGCGGCTTCGCCGAACTCCTTGGCGCTGACCAGCTTGAGCTCGGCGGTCCCTTCGCTGAGCGGCACCCGGATGATGTCCGTGCCACGGAGCGCGACCATCTTCCCGAAGTCCTTGTCGGCCACCGCGTCGATCGCGTGCAGCCCGAACCGGGTGGCCAGCCACCGGTCGAACGCCGTCGGCGTTCCGCCGCGCTGGATGTGGCCGAGGACGACGGCCCGGGCCTCCTTGCCGGTGCGGGTCTCGATCTCGTGGGCCAGCCGGTCGCCGATGCCGCCGAGCCGGACGTGGCCGAACGCGTCCTTCTCGCCGGAGACCAGCGTCATGTCGCCGCCCTCGGCCGGCACCGCGCCCTCGGAGACCACGATGATCGGCGCGTAGTGGGTCTGGAACCGGGTCTCGACGCGGTCGCAGATCGCCTGGATGTCGAAGGGCTGCTCGGGGATGAGCACCTCGGTGGCGCCGCCGGCGATGCCGGCGTGCAGCGCGATCCAGCCGGCGTGCCGGCCCATCACCTCGACGACGAGCACGCGGTGGTGCGACTCGGCGGTGGTGTGCAGCCGGTCGATGGCCTCGGTCGCGATGTTGACCGCGGTGTCGAAGCCGAAGGTGAAGTCGGTGCCGGACAGGTCGTTGTCGATCGTCTTCGGCACCCCGACCACGTCCACGCCGAGCTCCGAGAGCTTGGTGGCGACGCCGAGGGTGTCCTCGCCGCCGATCGCGACCAGCGCGTCGACGCCGTTGGCGGCCAGGTTGTCCTGGATCTGCTCCACGCCGTTGTCGATCTTGAACGGGTTGGTGCGCGAGGAGCCGAGGATGGTGCCGCCTCGGGGCAGGATGCCGCGGCACTGCGCGATCCCGAGCTCCATGGTCAGCCCCTCCAGCGGACCCCGCCAGCCGTCGCGAAAGCCGATGAACTCGAAGGAGTGGTCGCGGACCCCGCGGCGCACGACCGCCCGGATCACCGCGTTGAGACCGGGGCAGTCGCCGCCTCCGGTCAGGACACCGACACGCATGGGTACTCCTGGAATTGGATCGTTCAAGTCGCGGACGACCCTAGTGCGGTCCGGTGCTCAGTGCCAGCGTCGGGTCATGGCGCGGATGACGGCGGTCCTGCAGGAGACGTACGGCGGGCCGGAGGTGCTCGCGCTCGGCGAGACGCGGCGGCCCGAGCCCGCCACCGGGCAGGTGCTGGTCCGGGTACGGGCGGCCGGCCTCAACGCCGCGGACTGGCACATCATGAGGGGCCTTCCCCTGATGGCCCGGCTCTCGGTCGGGCTGCGCGCCCCGCGCGGGCAGGTCCGGGGCTGCGATGTCGCGGGCGTGGTCGAGGCCGTGGGCGCCGGGGTGACGCGCTGGCGGGCCGGCGACGAGGTGTACGGCGAGCTCGGGCTCGCCGGCGGCGGGTTCGCCGAGTACGCCGTGCTCGACGAGGCCTTCCTGGTCGCGAAGCCGTCGACGCTGTCGTTCGAGCAGGCGGCCGCCGTGCCGCTGGCGGGCCGCACCGCCCTGGTCTGTCTGCGCGAGGCTTCCCGGCTGGCCGACGGCCAACGGCTGCTGGTCAACGGCGCGTCCGGCGGAGTCGGCACCTTCGCCGTCCAGCTCGGCCGCGCGCTGGGCGCGGAGGTCACCGGGGTGTGCCGGACCCGCAATGTCGACCTGGTCCGCTCGCTGGGCGCCAAGCACGTCGTCGACTACACGCGCGACGACGTCGCCGCCTCCGGCAGCACGTACGACGTGGTGCTCGACCTCGTCGGCAACCGCAGCCTGCGCGACCTGCGCCGGCTCGTCGCGCCCGGCGGCGTGCTGGTGCTGTCGGGTGGCGGCACGTTCGACCGGCAAGCGGCAGGTCCTCGGCCCGGCCTGGCTCATGCTCCGGGGCAAGGTTGCGGCGCCGTTCCTGAAGCTCGCGGTCTCCGTGCCGCAGTCGCCGCCGGACGCCGCCCAGCTCGCCGACCTGGCCGCGCTGGTCGCGGCCGGGACCCTCACCCCGGTCGTGGACCGGACCTTCCCGCTGGCCGAGGCGGCAGCGGCGATGACCTACCTCGAGACCGAGCACGCGCGGGCCAAGGTGGTGCTCACGGTGTCGTGAGCGCCTCGTCGACGGCATCGACACCCTCGTTCGTGACCCGCCGGCCCGCCAGCGGCAGCACCCGGCCGAGCAGCGTCGAGAGCCCCACGCCGACCAGGGTGAGCGCGAGCATGGCGAACCACAGCGAGGTCTCGCCGCGGTCGAGCAGCCACGCGAACGCCACCGGGGCGACCGTGCCCGACACGCTCCAGGCCAGCTGGATCATCGAGAGGTACCGGCCGCGCAGGTGGTCGGGCGCCGCCTCGGCCGACAGCGCCGCGGTCACCGGCCCACCGGTGAGCTCGCCGAGCGTGTAGATCACCGAGCCGACCAGCACCACGACCACGCCCAGGGCGATACCCACCGCCGTGGCGCCGAGCATGACGACGAACGACGCGGCGAAGAACAGGTTGGCCAGGACCAGGATCCGCCAACGCACCCGGCCGGTCATCGCCCGCACCGCGAGCCCCTGGCCGAGCCCGACCATGATCGTGTTGATCGTGAACACCGCGCCGGTCACCCAGCCCGGCAGCCCGAGCACCGTCGTGGCGTACACCGGCATCGCGAAGTTGAGCACCATCATCGACATGGAGAACATCAGCTGCACGAACCACAGCACCCGGTAGGGCCCGTCGCGCAGCACCGTCGCCCACGACCCCGGCTTCGCCTCGTGCTCGGCCCGCTCGGTCGCCGGCACCGCGAGGAGCAGGACGAACGCCACGGCGTACGACACGGCGTTGGCGACGACGACCGCGGCGTACGCCGTCTGCGTCCCGATCGTGATCGCGAGACCGGAGACGAGGCCGCCGAGCGCGAAGCCCACGTTGCGGAGCGCGCCCAGGAAGCCGAACCACTTCTCCCGCTCCCCCGGCACCGAGATCGCGGCGACGATGTTGCCGTAGGAGCCCCAGAACGCGGTCCGGCCGACGGCCACCACGACCGTCCAGGCCGTCACGGCGACGAAGGAGTCGGAGAACAGGTAGGCCACGAAGCCGGCGCCCTGCAGGGCGTTGCCGGCCAGCAGCACCTGCTTGGCACCGATCCGGTCGACCACCGACCCGATCAGCGGACCGGTCGGCAGGGCGATGAGGCTGGCCAGCGAGATCGCGCCACCGACCTGCACCAGCGTGAGGTCGGTGGCGACGAGGAAGTAGAGCATCGAGATCGGCATGAACACGCCGCTGCCGACCGCGTCGATGGCGATCGCGGTCACGAACCGCCGGTGGCGGCCGACGGACGGGAAGCCGAGCCGATGGAGCACCCGTCGATTGTGGGACCTCGACCGCGGTTGAGGGCAAGCAGGTATCGGCCGCGGCGGTCGTGCTCCGGCTCGCTATCGTGCGGACCATGACGTTCTCGATCGTGGCCAGGTCCGCCGACGGAGAGTCGTGGGGGGTGGCGGTGGCTTCGAAGTTCCTCGCCGTCGGGTCCGCCGTACCGGCCGCGGTCGCCGGAGTCGGCGCAATTGCGACCCAGGCGGACGCGAACGTGGCCTACAAGGGCCTGGCCCTGGCGCACCTCGACGACGGCGCGACCGCGTCGGTGGCGCTGGTCCGGCTGCTCGAGGAGGACGAGAAGCGCGAGGAGCGCCAGGTCGGCATCGTCGACGTCGACGGCGGCGCCGTCTCGCACACCGGGCACGCCTGTATCGACTGGGCGGGCGGCCTCACCGGTGACGGCTACGCCATCCAGGGCAACATCCTCACCGGCGAGGAGGTCGTGTTCGCGATGCGGACCGCGTGGGAGACCTCCGACGCGGAGGCGCCGCTGGCGCGGCGGCTGCTCGAGGCCCTGACCGCCGGCGACGAGGCGGGCGGCGACTCCCGCGGCCGGCAGTCCGCGGCGCTGCTGGTGGTCAAGGAGGGCGCCGGGTACGGCGGCCTCGACGACATCGCCGTCGACCTGCGGGTCGACGACCACGAGACGCCGATCCCCGAGCTGGCCCGGCTGCTCACCCTGAGCGAGCTCTACCTCCAGGCCTCGACCGAGGAGGAGCAGGTCCCCATCACTGACGAGCTCCGGGAGGAGCTGGAGGCCTTCGCGCATGCACAGGGCGCGCGGGACTTCCAGGCCTGGGTCGGCACCGAGAACTACGAGATGCGGGTTGCGCACGACCTGTCCTGGATCGACCAGAAGATCCTCGACATCGTCCGGGCCACCGACCCCAAGTGAGCGTCCTCGCGATCGACGCCGGCACCACCGGCGTCACCGCCGTCGTCGTCACCGAGGACGGCGGCATCGCGGCGAAGGGTTACCAGGAGTTCCGGCAGCACTTCCCGAAGCCGGGCTGGGTCGAGCACGCGCCGGAGGAGATCTGGCAGGCCACCCTCGAGGCGGCCCGCGAGGCGATCGCGCAGGTCGACGCCTCGGAGCTGAAGGCCGTCGGGATCACCAACCAGCGGGAGACGATCCTGCTGTGGGACCGCGAGACCCTCGGCTCCCCGCGCCGGGCGATCGTGTGGCAGGACCGGCGTACCGCCGAGATCTGCACCCGGCTGAAGGACGCGGGCCACGAGGAGCGGGTCGCCGAGCTGACCGGGCTGCGGCTGGACCCGTACTTCTCCGGCACCAAGCTGATGTGGCTGGCCGAGGAGGAGCCACACACCTGGGCGCTCGTCGAGTCGGGGCGGTACGCCGTCGGCACGGTCGACTCCTACCTGATCGCCCGGCTGACCCGTGGGACCTACCACGTCACGGACGTCTCCAACGCCTGCTCGCACGCTGCTCTTCGACCTCAACACCGGCGACTGGTCCGACGAGCTGTGCGAGCTGTTCGGCGTACCCCGCGACGCGCTGCCCGAGCTGGTCCCCAACTGGGGCGAGGTCGCGACCACCGACCCGACGTCGTTCCTCGACCTGTCGCTGCCGATCGCCGGGATCGCCGGCGACCAGCAGTCCGCCCTGTTCGGGCAGACCTGCTTCGACCCCGGCGACGCCAAGTGCACCTACGGCACCGGGTCGTTCATCCTCACCAACACCGGCACGAACCTCGAGCGCTCCGACGCCGGGCTGCTGTCGACGGCCGCGTGGCGCTCGCCGTCCGGTGAGCTCACCTACGCGCTCGAGGGCGCGATCTTCGTGACCGGCGCCGCCGTGCAGTGGCTGCGCGACGGGCTCCAGATCGTCGGCTCCGCCGCCGAGACCGAGGCGATCGCCGCCACCGTGGACGACACCGAGGGCGTGGTGTTCGTGCCCGCCCTGACCGGGCTCGGCGCCCCGCACTGGGACCCGCACGCCCGCGGCCTGATCATCGGCATCACGCGCGGTACGACGCGCGGGCACGTCGTCCGCGCCACGCTCGAGGCGATCGCCTTCGAGGTCCGGGACGTGCTCGAGACGATGCCCAACCACGGTGCCACCCTCCGCGTCGACGGCGGCGCGTCGGCCAACGACCTGCTCTGCCAGCTCCAGGCCGACCAGCTCGGCGTCGAGGTGCAGCGGCCGAAGCTGGTCGAGACGACGGCGCTCGGGGCGGCGTTCCTCGCCGGGCTCGGCACCGGTGTCTGGTCGTCGACCGACGACCTCCGGGAGACCTGGCAGCTCGACCGGGCCTTCACCCCCGCCCCGGACCGGACCCGCGCCGACGCCGCCCACGCCCGGTGGATCGACGCCGTCGAGCGCTCCAAGGGCTGGGCGGCCGGGTAGTGCTGCCCGCCCCGACGGCGCGCCTGCGCTTTCGCGAGATGACCGACGACGACCTCGACGAGATGACCGCCGTGCTCGGCGCACCGGACCCGGCCCGACCCACCCGGAGGCTGAGAACTCGCGCGGACGCCGAGCGTTGGATCGCCTGGAACATCCAGAACTACGCCGAGCACGGACACGGCCTCTGGGCCGTGGAGACCCACGACGGTGAGTTCGTCGGCGACTGCGGGCTGACGATCCAGGACGTCGAGGGCGAGCCGTTCGTGGAGGTGGGCTACCACGTCAAGCTCGAGCTCCGCGAGCCAAGGCCTGGCCACGGAGGCCGCCGCCGCGGTCCGTGACGCAGCCCGCGACGCGGGGATCCCGCACCTCGTCGCGATCATCCGGCCGGAGAACACCCCGTCACAGCGCGTCGCCCAGAAGATCGGCCTGACGTGGCAGCGCACCGTGTTCAAGAACGGCGGCGATGCCCTCATCTTCGGAGCGGACCTCGCCACCGATGAGTTTGGTCCGGCCAGCTGGTCGAGCCGTCCATGAAGCTTCTGCTCACGTCCGCCGGCGTCAAGAACCCGAGCATCCACGACGCGCTGGTCGACCTCCTGGGCAAACCGATAGCCGACTGCAACGCCCTCTGCATCCCCACCGCGATGTACGGGCACCCTCACGTCGGTCCGGGAACTCGCGCCTGGCAGTTCATCAGCGGACAGTCCGGCAACCCCATGACCGAGCTGGGGTGGAAGTCCGTGGGCGTGCTGGAGCTCACCGCGCTGCCCAGCATCGACCGGGAGAAATGGGTTCCCCTGGTCCGGGAGACGGACGTCCTGCTGGTGGCCGGCGGTGACGTGCTCTACCTGTGTCACTGGATGCGAGAGTCCGGGCTGGCGGACCTCCTCTCGTCACTGACCGAGACGGTGTGGGTGGGGCTGAGCTCGGGAAGCATGGTGATGACTCCCCAGGTCGGGGAGGACTTCATCCAGTGGCGGCCGCCCGGCGGTGACGACAGCACGCTGGGGATCGTCGACTTCTCGATCTGTCCGCACGTGAACGGCGAGGGCATGCCGGGCAACTCGATGGCCGAGGCGGAGAGCTGGGCCGCCGGCATCACGGGTCCGGCGTACGCGATCGACGACGAGACCGCCATCAGGGTGGTCGACGGCACCGTCGACGTGATCTCCGAGGGGCACTGGAAGCTGTTCTCGTAGCTCCGAGGTTGATCAATGATTGCCCGTATGGGCGAGACATCGGGTGAGGACTACGAGTCAGTGGCGCGGGCGGTCGGGCCTGGCAACTCTCTGAACGGCCTGCTCCAGGCCTGGAACCAGTTCGTCCGGCAGGTCGAGACCGGCTACACCGACAACCGCTACGAGTACTTCAACGACATGTCCTGCCGAGGTCGGCTCGCTGCCGCGTGGCCGCTCCTGACCCCGCGGGTGCGCGACGCACGCCAGGCCGAGCTGGACGCCGCGGACGCGCGGTTCATGGCAGCGACCGTGCCGGGTCCCGACAGCAGCGGCCCCGACGAGAGTGATGGTGCCTGGTGGGAGGACCGCCGCCCCGTGCTGCTCGTGGGCGAGCTCGCCGAGGACTTCGGCTGAGGCTCCGCCGACGGCCGCTCGCTCGTAGCCTTGACCCTCATGGCGAGCTTCAAGCCGATGGCCTCCGAGCTGTTCACCGATCGGCTCCACCTGCGCCCTTGGCGGGCGTCCGACGCGGAGCCCCATCGGCAGCTCTGGACCGAAAGAGATCGCCGGGCGCTCCGCAGGATCGACGCCGATGGCCGACCGACTGTCGAAGACCTACGGGAACGGATGGCGGAACAGTCCGCAGATGCGCAGTCGGGGATGACGCTCTACGCCGTCGAACGGCTCGCGGATGCGGATTTCATCGGCTACTGCGGACTCATCGTCGGCCAGGCCAGCCCGGAGGAGCCGGAGATCGCCTACGAGTTCGCAAGGCGCATCCACGGCAACGGCTACGCGACCGAAGCCGCGAGGATCGTCGTCGCGGAAGCGGCAGCGACTGGACGCAGTCGACTCTGGGCCACGGTGTCGGGAATGGAACACCCCCTCGTTCCGAGTGCTCGAGAAGGTGGGGTTCCACGCCAGCGGCCGCATCACTCCCGATCCGGATCGCGGCGACACCATCTGGATGACCATCGACCTGACGAGCGGCACGCTCTGACCAGAGTCCGGCTCGGGCCAGCAAGACCTGGGCATCAGCCTGTTGGAGGTTCTCGACCGCGTGACGATGCAGCTCTTCGTCCGCAGGCATCGCGCGATGGTCGCAGCACCCGTCCAACGTGACGTTGATGGAGTAGCGAAGGGGTCGCATTTCGCGACAGTACCGGCGGCGCATGCCGACGCCCCCGCTCGGTTGGTGTTGAGCGGGGTGTGGGGCGGGGTGGTCAGGGTTCGCCGAAGTGGGTGGTGAAGGTGCGGGCGAGTCGGCGGCGTTCGGGGTCGGGGGTGACGTCGAGGGTGCCGGTGTGGTCGCGGAGGAACTGGTAGCCCAGCGGGCTGTGCCACAGGTAGGTGCCGGGTTCGATGGTGAGGTAGGTCCAGCCGCCGGTGGTCTTGGCGCGGTGGTGGCGCCGACACGCGGGGGCGAGGTTGCAGGTGCAGGTCGGCCCGTCGTCTGCGTGCGGGACTCGGTGTTCGCAGTCGCAGTGTTCGGCGGGGCGGGAGCAGAACGGGAACGCGCAGGTGTGGTCGCGGAGCTGGGTCTGGAGCCTGAGCCGGGCGGAGGCCTCGTAGGAGCCGACGTGGAGGTGGTCGGCGAGGTCGAGCACCGGCTGCACGGTGACCTGGGTCGTCGGGGTTGGCGCACCACTCGCGGACCTGCTCGGCGGTGACCGGGCCACCGGCCTCCTGGAGCCGGGCCAGCCCGCCGGCGCCGAGCACGGCGGCGTGTTCGAGGTGGACGTGCAGCACCACCTGCTCGCTTGCGTGGTTGGTGCGGCTGGGTGGGTGGGTCTGCCAGGTCGAGGGTGTGCTGGTGGCGGGCGAGGTTGCCGGCGGCGATGGCGCGGCGGACGTCGAGGGAGTCGGTCGAGCCCAGGGCCAGTTGGTGGTGGGCGTCCGCGGCGATCGCGGCCTCGAGGTCCAGGGCGTCGGCCAGGTCCAGGTCGCCGTCGACGCGGACCCGTCCCGTGACGCCGGCGTCGGCCGAGCCGCGATGTCGAAGTGCCGGGCCTCGGCCGCGGCCAGGCGTGTCGGCCTCGGTGGCCTCGGGGTCGAACCGGGCCGTGGCCTCCTCGACCAGCCGCCCCAGCTGCGCGGGGCCGATGGTGTGCGCGAACGGCGCGACCTTGGCGTCCACGAACGCCGCCGCCTCCGGGGACAGACACAGGGTGCGGTCGGCGATGAACGCGAGCCGCCACGCCGCCAGCTCACCCGCCTCGACCCGGGCCCAGCAGCGCGGGAGCCGGTAGCACCCCTCGACCGCGTGGGACAGGTAGCGGCGCCCGGACTCGGTGGAACGGCCCATCGCGGCGGCGAACTCGACGACCGCGAACTCCGCCACCTCCGGGCACCCCTGCCCGCCCAGCGGCAGGCAGGACTCGTGCCAGCTCATCGACCGGCCCGACCAGCGACTCCGCCGAGTGCATCGCCGCCCACCGCGCGGCCGCCCTGATCACCTGCCGGGCCGCGTCGTCCTCGGCCGCCTTCTGCGTCCCGCGCAGTACGCCAACACGGCGGCGGGGTCGTCAGCTCCCGAGAGCGGGAGCGGGTCCAAGGTCGAGGTCATCGTGGGACCAACTCAACCACCGACCACCGACACCCGCCCGGGGCCGGATCACCCTTGTGGACAACGGTTACGGCACCTCGGGTGTGCACGGAAAGTGGACATCAGCCGTGTGACGACGGACGACAGTGGCTCTGCCAGCAGGCGCTGGCTGCGGAGGTTTCGAGACGGTCGCTGCGCGACCTCCTCAACCACCGGCGGCGCGGACCCGACCACAGCAGGACCGCAGCCAGCCCACCGGCGGCAACCCGATAGCCAGCCCGCCTTTGGCCCTCGCCGGGGCTGTCAACCCGCCCCACCAACCGCAACGAAGGCACCCAGGCTTGACAGCCCCGGCGAGGGTCAGACACTCGGCTAGCGGGTTGCCGCACCTCAACAGGACCGGACCAACCTTCGCCTCTGCCTATCCCTCCAGCTTGGCGACGGCCTTGGCCGCGGCGTCGCGGGCCTTGGTGGCCTCGTTGACGGCCTCCTGGGCCTCGTCGCGGGCCTCCTCGGCCTCGGCGATCTCGTCGTCCACCTCGTCGCCGGTCTCCTCGAGCTCGGCGATCCTGCGCTTCAGCTCGTCGATCTCGGCCTGCACCTGCATCGACCGGGCCTCCAGGTCGGTGAGCTCCTTGGCAGCCTCGTCGTACGCCGACGTCGCGTCGGTGAGCTCCTCCTCGGCCTCCTCCAGCGCCTCGCGGGCGGTGGCCAGGGCCTTCTCGTCGCGGTCGGGGTCGGGGACGACGTGCAGGTCGGGCTTGCTGGGCGTGGCCTCGTGGGTGGTGGCGACGAAGCCGAGCGCGTCCGGGAGGGCGACGGCCCGGTCGAGGTCGACGGCGCCGACGCCGGTCGACTCGAGCGCGGTCAGGAGCATCCCGCTGCGGACGGCCTTCCCGCACTCCTCGTCGACCATCGCGGCGGTGAGCGTGGCCTCGACCTGGGCGGCGACCGCCTCGGTGACCTTCTGGCCGTGCTCGCGGGCCAGCCGGCGGGCCTGGGTGGTGACCGCGGCGGTGACCTGGCGCCGCTGTCGGGTGAGCTGGCGCAGGTCGTCGCCGGACATCGACTCCTGTGCGGCCCGCAGCGCGGCGCCCGACCTGCAACAGCTGCTCGACCTGCTCGGCCTCGTGTCGCACGAGCAGGTTCACGACCCAGCGCGGCCATGGACGGCTTCTTGAGCGCCTTGACCTCCTTGGCGAGGTCGGTGCCCTTGAGCTCCTTGGCCTTGGCATCCCGGGCCGGGGTGAAGTCGGGCAGCGAGAGCGCATACAGCTCGTCGGCGAGCTCGAGCAGGTCAGCACCCATGGACGGATTCTGGCAAACGCCGCTCGGCCGCCCGGGTGGCGGTCCGCCAGGTCACGGCCGTCCGGCCGCGGTCCAGGCGAGGTGCTTGTCCCACTGGGCGGCGTACAGCGCGCGGAGCTCGCCGTCGTCGATCGCCTCGAGCGAGAGCCGCGTGCCGTCGACGAGCGCCTCGCGCCACGCGTCGTACGACGCGAGCTCGGTCTGGGTCGCGCCGTCGGGGAGGATGCGGTGCCACAGGCAGCCGCGCACGGTGTCGATGCCGGTGTCGTCGCGGCGCTGCACGACGAGGACCTTCGCGAACCGGCCGTCGCCGGGAGTCGACAGCCGCGCGTGCGCCTCCTCGACCACCTGCTGCTCGGTGGACCGGGTCGAGATCTCGATGCCGGTGAAGGTCCCCGCGCGGTCGTGCCGGAACGACCAGCCGTCGTCGCGGACCTCGGTGATCTCGTAGCGGAAGCCGCTCTGGTCGTGCCTGCCGACCGTGACGGCGACCGGGTCGCGGAACGCGTCGCCGAGCCCGACGTCGACCCACCACCGGCCGCCCGGGTTGTCCTCGGTGGGCAGCCCGTCGGCCACGAGCACCAGGTGGTTCAGCGCCGGGTCGTGACGGTCGTCCTCGGCGGAGTAGACGTGACCGTGCCGGCGGCTCAGCTCGAAGCCGAGCTCGGCGAGCACGGTGCCGAGCGCGCCGTTCTGGTGGAAGCAGTAGCCGGCCCGACCGACGGCGCCGACCCGCTCCAGGCTCTCGCCGGGGTCGACCGACGGCGACCGGCCGAGCATGATGCCGAGGTTCTCGTAGGGCACCGCGTCCAGGTGCGCCCGGTGCAGCGCGACCAGGGTGTCGTAGGTCGGCGGGAGGTCGCCGTCGACGCCCAGGCGGCGCAGGTACGCCGCGGTCGCGTCACTCGGCGGCATCGCCCTCCCCGTCCTCGTCCTGGTCGAGTCCCTGGGCGATCGCGTAGCGGGTCAGCTCGACCCGGTTGTGCATCTGGAGCTTGCGCAGCGTGTTCTGCACGTGGTTCTGGACCGTGCGGTGCGAGAGCACCAGCCGCTCGGCGATCTGCTTGTACGACAGCCCCTTGGCGACCATCCGCAGCACCTCGGTCTCACGCTCGGTGAGCGTCGGCTGGTCGGGGTCGGTGGTGGCGGGCTCGGACAAGCGGCGGTACTCCCCCAGCACCAGCCCGGCCAGGCCGGGGGTGAAGACGGTGTCGCCGTTCGCGACGCGGTGTACGGCGTCGAGCAGCTCCTTGCGCGAGGCGGACTTCACCAGGTAGCCGGTCGCACCCGCCTTCACCGCCTCGAGCACGTCCTCCTGCTCCCCGGACGCCGAAAGGATCAGCACCCGCGCGGACGGGTCCTGCCGCAGCACCTCGGCGGTGACCTCGACGCCGTTGGGCGGCGGGATCTGCAGGTCGAGCACGACGACGTGCGGGCGGCAGGCCGGAAACCGGGCCAGCGCCTCGCTGCCGTTCGCGGCGACCCCGACGACGTCGAAGCCGGCGTCCTGCAGGTCGCGCTCGACCGCGTCGCGCCACATCGGGTGGTCGTCGACCACCATCACCTTGATCCGTGGCTGCGACTCGGCCTCGCTCACGGGGGAATCCAACCACGGGCCTCGCACCCCCAAGGCGGTGTCGGTGACCGTGCCTAGGATCCCGTTGCATGAGCTTGAGCATCCTGACCGTCACCGTCGACACGACCGAGCCCGTCCCCCTCGCCCGGTGGTGGGCCGACCAGCTCGGAGGCGAGGTCAAGGACCCGTTCGGCGGCTTCTTCGTCCTCGTCACCGGCGGGCCGGTCCAGATGGCGTTCCAGAAGGTCGACGACCCCACCCCTGGCAAGAACAAGGTCCACGTGGACCTCAGGGCGGACGACCTCGACGCCGAGGTCGATCGGCTGGTCGAGGCGGGTGCGGGACTGGTCGGGCGACGAGGCGACGAGTCGTTCCGCTGGGTGACGCTCACCGACCCGGACGGCAACCAGTTCTGCGTCGCAGAACCAGCGAGGGCGAGGGCGCCTCGAGCTAGGCCGGCCCGGCGCACCCCCGCTCCCCCAGACTGAGGTCAAGGCACCAACGGGCCATTTACCAGGGCCCGACCGCGCCCAAGAATGCCAAGGATGGAGAGGGAGGCGGTCGAGGTACCGCCGGAGGAGCTCCGGCTGGCCCTGGTCCTCAACGGCGGCGTCAGCCTCGCCGTCTGGATGGGCGGGACCGTCCGGGAGATGGACGCGCTGGTGCGCGCCGACCGGAGCGGCTCGGGCCTCCCGGAGGGTCGGTACGCCGCCGTGCTCGACCTTGCCCGGACCTGGGCCTCGATCGACGTGGTCTCCGGGACGTCAGCGGGCGGGGTCAACGGCGCGTTGCTCGCCCTGTCGCAGGTCAACGCCAACGCCGACCTCGGGATGCTCCGCGACCTCTGGGCCGAGCAGGGCCAGCTCGACAACCTGCTGCGGCCGCCGTTCCGCGGCCAGCCCACGTCGCTGCTGCAGGGCGACGAGTACTTCTTGCCCGCCCTGACCCGGGCCATGAGCGGGCTCACCGCGGACTTCGAGCCGACCCACCAGGACGTGGACCTCATGATCACCACCACCCTGCTGGGCGGCGCCCTGTCGGTGACCACCGACGGGCTCGGGCAGCGGTTGCCCCAGCGGCGGCACGGTGAGCGGTTCCGCTTCTCCACCTCCACCGAGATGGGCCGCACCGACGACTTCACTCCGGAGCGCGTGGAGCGCACCAGCCAGGCCATGGCCCTGGCCGCCCGGTGCACGGCCGGCTTCCCGTTCGCCTTCGAGCCGAGCTTCGTCCCGGTCCACGAGGACGCGAGCCGCCGTTCCGAACGACGGCGCAACGAGCCGCCCGGGGTGGAGCGCCCGGACATGGCCGAGTGGGCGGGCTGGGAACGGTCACCGTCGTCGATGCGGGTCAGCCGCGACCGGTCCCGCTTCGCCATGGACGGCGGGGTGCTCGCCAACACCCCGACGCGGGAGGCCCTCGACGCCATCGACCGACGTCCGGCCCGCCGCCCGATGCGCCGGATCATGGTGCTCGTCTATCCCCACGCCCCGACGTTCGATCCGGACGACGAGAACGCCGACCCGGCCGACGACGCCGGCCGGGCGCCCACGGTCACCGACTCGCTGAGCGGGCTGCTGGGGGCGCTGACCTCGCAGGGCTCGCTCACCTTCGTCGAGGAGATCGAGGCGCACAACCGGGAGGCGGCCCGCTGGCGGGGCGGCCGGCTGCAGGTGCTGAGTGGCTTCCTGTTCGAGGACCTCTACGAGCTGGTGCGGCGCGCCTGGCGCCACTACCAGTCGACGCGGATCCGGGGCGCCGCGCGCAACCTGGCCGATCGGGTCCCGCGGCCCGACGGGTGGCCCTACCTGCGCGTGGTCGAGACCGCCGCCAACGGGCAGCTCACCTGGCTGGACCCGTCCGGCCTCCCCCTGCCCTACGTCCCGCGGCGCTCGCCCCGCGAGGAGCCGCCGACCTTGGGGGACGACCAGGCCCTGAGCCCGCGCTGGGAGTGGGGCACGACGGTGGCTCTGGGCCTGGCCGACTCCGCGGCCGAGATCCTCCGCGAGGCGTTGGGCGTCGCCGTACGCGGACAGGAGCTGTCCTCGCTGCGGCAGGCGCTGGCTCGGGTGTCGGACGCCAGGGACCAGATGCTGACCGTGCGCGACGAGTTCGACCACGCGTGGTGGCACCGAGAGGAACTGGCCGGGGTGCTCCCCGATCCGGGCTACTGGCAGCTGCGCCTGATCTGCTACCGCCGCGCCATGCACCTCGCCACCCCCGAGGACGCGGACACCATGCGCACCCTGGTCGCGGCGCTGCGCCGGGAGCGCGACGGGGCGGCGCTGGACGCCGCCCAGCAGGCCCGCCTCGTCGAGGGGCTGATCGACCAGACGGCGACGGCCGGGGCGGGAGCGGGTACGGCCGCCGCGGTTTGGGACGTGGTCACCGCCCTGCAGGCCGCCGCCGACACCGTGCTCGCGATCGCCGGCGACGAGACTCGGGGGCCGCTCACCCGGCTCGGCCCATGGGGCGGCGTCCTCGACCCCGTCCAGCTCGATGGTGAGCCGGCCGACGCGCGGCTCCGGCTGCTGACCCGCCTGCTCACCCTCGACGCCGCCACCTGGCTGCTGGCGGACGCCGAGTCGCCCGGCACCTCGCAGGAGATCACTCTGGCCCAGCTCAGCCTCGGCATCGACCACCACTTCGCCAAGGCCAGCCTCACGCCGGACGACAAGGTCGCCGGCAACGAGCTGCACCGGTTCGGCGGGTTCCTCAAGCGCTCGTGGCGGATCAACGACTGGATCTGGGGTCGGCTGGACTCCGCCCAGATGCTCTGCCGGCTGGTGCTCGACCCGCAGCGCCTGCTGCGCATCCACGCACTCACCGAGCACAGCGCCGAGCAGCTGGTCACCCAGCTCGTCGAGACGTCGTACGCCGGCGCGGAGGTGCCGACGGACACCTCCTTCGTGAGGCTGCGGCAGGACGCCGTCGACGAGCTCTCGGGGCTGTTCTCGGGCGACCGGACGGCGACCGACCGGGGCTACCTCCCCCGGCTGGCCCGGCTGGCGGCCCATCCGGTCCAGCAGCAGATCATCGTCTCCGAGCTGGCGGCGCTGGCGGCGGCGGTCCGGTCCGACGTCCGCGACGGCGCCAGCGCCCGCTCGCACGGCCAGCACTTCCTCGACGAGTACGCCGGCCTGCTCGACCAGATCGAGCTGGCCGGGACCCGATGCCTGGCACCGCTACGGGGCGGCGGCGCTGGCGGCGTTCGACGTCGCCGGGATCGGCCGCGAACCGCTCGAGGACGAGGCCCGCAGCGACGCGCTGATCCAGACGACCGTCACCACCGCCGCGAGCCTGGTCACCCTCGCCGACAGCGACCGCCTCGGTGTGCGCGCGGTCAAGCCTGTGACCCGGACGCTGCGCGGCGCTGCCCTGGTGCCGTACTGGCTGGTGTCGGGTTTGATCTCCGGTTCCAGCGCGGCGCGGTCGCTCGCCCTGCTCGGCTTCGCGATCGGCGGGATCGTGCTCACCCTCGGGCTGCTGGGCGTTCTCGGCGGCCTCTCGAGCGCCGGCTCGGCCCTGGGTGCGGGGATCGTCCTGGGTGCGCTCGGCTTCGCGGCGCTGCGCTCCGGGACGCTGCTGCACGGCGTGGTCCTGCTCGCGCCGCTCGGCCCGCTCGTCGCCCTGGCGGTACAGCTGCGGGCCGACGCCGGTGCGGATGGCGACTACAGCTCCCTCACCACGGTCGCCGCAGTCCTCGCGCTGGTGGCGGGGCTGGCTCTGCTGGCCAGCCTGCCCAACCCGCTCCGCTCACCGCTGGCGACACTGTGGGCTCCGCGCGACCTGCGACGTACGGCCGCCACCGTCGCGGCGGTCGTCCTCGCGGCGGGCGTGCTGATCCTGCTGGTCGTGCTTTCGAGCCGGGAACCCTGGGAGACAGGATCGTGGACCTGGCTGCTCGACCACGTGCCGCCCTGGGCCGGCGTCGTGGTGTCCGTGGCGGCCGCTGCGGTCGGGGTGCTGACCGCGTGGTTCCGCGGGCGGGGGATGCGTCGCTGGTCCCGCCGGCCCGACGGGAGCTGGCAGCTGGAGACCGCTGTGACCGCCCCCGCGGGCGTCTCCGCGGGCTGGGCGGCTACGTACGGCATCGCCTTCCTCGGTCTGGCCTGGTGCGCGTGGCTCTACCTTCGGACCGGGCACGACGCGGTGACCGGCGGCAACTCCTGGCAGGTGGCGACACTGGTCTGGTGGGCCGGGCTGGGGCTGGTCCTGTGCCTGGCCGGGCCGTGGTGGGTGACCTGGCGCGCCCGCCAGCGGTTGCGGGACACCGTGCGCCAGGAAGTGACCATCGCGCGGACGGCTCGGACCGCCGACCAGCTCCGCGACGACCTGGAGCGCCGGTCTCGGCTCTTCGGCTACCTGGTGAGCCCACCGGCGGGCGGCAGCCGGTTCGCCACCACGCTGGCCGCGGCCCCCAGCCTCAACCGGCGCGGGCGCGCGCTCAACCCGACGCCTGCTCAGGAGTCGCCAGCGGCCTGATCGCCGGCGCGCACCCACCGGCCCCGCCGGTGCCCGAGCGGGTCGGTGTCCTCGCCGACCTCGAGGTGCTCGACCACGCAGGTGAGCAGCCGCGACCAACCGACCTCGCTGCTCGCCTCGATGCGAACGCCCGCCCAGGTCGTCGCGTGCGCGAGCCGCGGCCCCCACTCGGTGTCCACGAAGTCGGCCTGCCGGAACACGCCGCCGGGCGCCGGCGCGGTCCCGGCGAACCCCTCGGCCAGGTCCCGGTCCGGCCAGGTCAGCAGCTGGACGACCGCGCGCCCGGTCTCCGCGACCGTGTCGGCCAGCTCTGAGTCGGGGTCGACCAGCCCGAGCACCCGGGCGGGATCGCCCAGCACGACCAGGACCGAGGTGAGCGTGAGCCCGGCGCGATCGGCGTCGCTGCCCGCCGTCCAGAGCGTGGCCGTGCCGCCGAGCCGGCCCCGGAACCGGCGGGCCGGATCCGGATCGGGCTCGGCGAACGGATGGGTGTCGTGGATGGTCATCGCGGGCCAGCATGCCAAGCCCCGACTTCCGGCGTTTGCCGTACGGGAGCTGCCGACCCCGCGAACAATGACGGCGTGACCAGCCAGACCCCCGCAGGCACCCGGTCGGCGACCCCGTGGCACCGCGCTCACCGGGTTGCGATCGCGCTCTTCCTGGTCACGTTCCTGGTCTTCGCGGCCACCGCCAGCCGCGGCTTCCTCAGCCTCGACGTGTGGAGCTCCAACCTCTCCTCGTACCAGCTGGCCACGACCGGTTCGCCCTACCTCGACGGCGTGAGCGTTCCGGAGCTGGACGGCCACCCGCTGCGCTGGGTCTATGATCGACGACGACGCCCCCAACGGGCACGTCGTCATCACCAGGTCGCCCGCGGTCGTGATCGCCGGTCTGCCGGCGTACCTGCTCACCCAGCCGTCGTCGATGACGGTGGTCCCGGCCGCGGTGACTGCGGCCCTGCTCACAGCGCTCGCGGTGCTGCTCATGTACCTCGCTCTCCTGCCGCTGATGAGGCGACGGCAGGCGCTCGCCGCGGCCGCCGCCTTCGCGTTCACCACGCCGGTATGGAGCGTCGCCGCCAACGGCATCTGGCCGCAGACGATCAGCGTCCTGGGCATCGCCATCGTCGCCTGGGCCGCCGCGCACCAGAAGTGGTGGGTCATGGGCCTCGGCGGCGTTCTGCTGCTGTGGGCCCGCCCGCACGCAGCGCTGATCGTGGCCGTCGTCGGCCTGGTGCTCGCCTGGCGCGAGCGCCGGATCGGCATCGCGCTGCGCGCCGGCACCCCCGGCATCGTGTCGTTGTTCCTGCTCTCGCTGTGGACGCACTGGGTCTACGGCTCGTGGAGCCCGATCGCGCTGTACGGAGCCGGCGCGCTCGCCTATGTGCGCGAGAGCCTGGTCGACATTCCCAACCAGCTCGGCATGTGGGTCGCTCCTGACCGCGGGATCCTGGTCTTCACGCCGGTGCTGCTGGTGCTGCTCCCGGCGCTGCTGCGGTCGTGGCGGAGCCTGCCCGCCTGGTCGACCGCGCTGCTGGTCGGCGGCCTGGCCTACACGGTGCTGCAGAATGCGCTGATCGGCTTCAACGGCGGGGACCCGATCTACGGCTACCGCTGCGGCCTGGAGTTCCTGGCCTGCGCGACCCCGGCGTTCGCCCTTGCCGCGCCGTCCGCCGGCCGGGTGGCCCGCAGCCTGCTGGCGCCGGTGCTGGCGATGCAGTTCGTGGTGATCTTCCTCGGCGCGGCTGTGGAGCAGGCGGCGCTGCCGTACACCCAAGCCTGGACCAACAACGCCTTCGTGGACGCGGTTCGCGGGGCCCCGGCGCTCCTGCCGATCAGCGTCCTGGTGGTGGTCGGCCTCACCATGGCCGCGCGGCGGCTGCCGGTGACCGAAGAGGACACCCACACGCCGACGCCCGACCTCGTGGCGGACGCGACCGTCAGCTGACCTCAGCCGACCGCGCGCGGCACCACGAGCTCCCACTCGGTGCCGTCGGCGCCGGTGGTGACGGTCGCGCTCCCGCCGAGGTCGGCGATCCGGCCTTGGATCGACTGGCTGACGCCGAGCCGCCCGTCGGCCGCCGCCTGCTCGAGCCGCCCCTCGGGGATGCCCGGCCCCTCGTCACGGACCGAGATCTCGACCCGGTCCGGGAACCCCTCGACCAGCACCCACGCGCGGGCCTCGGGGGCCACGTGCTGGGCGACGTTGTCGAGGCAGGCGGCGACCACGGCCACCAGCTCGGAGGCGACCTCGGCAGGCAGCTCGACGGTTCCGGCGGTCACGACCTCCACACCGGGACGGGTCTCGAGGTGGACCAGCGCGGCTGCGAGGTCGGCGGCGCCGGCCGCGCCGGGCGCGACCTGGTCCTGCTCGCGGATCAGGGTGCGCAGCACGACCTCCTGCTCGCCGGCCAGCCGGCCCAGCTCGGCGGCGTCCCCGCCGAGCTCCGCGCCTCGGCGCTGCACGAGGCCGAGCACCTGCAGCACGCCGTCGTGGACCGCTCGGGCCAGCCGGACCCGCTCGGCAGCGGCGGCCGCGTCGCGTTGGGCGCGGTCCCGCTCGTCCGCCATCCGCTCGAGCGACTCGACCATGAACCCCACGATCGGCCCTCCGACCAGCAGCAGGAAGGCGTTGCCGTAGTTGGCCTGGGTGACGTGCTCGCGGATCGCCAGGTCCGAGGCGGTGATGCACACCCCGGCGATCAAGCCGCCGATCCAGCGCCAGTGGATCGCCCACGCGAACAGGGCACCCATCACCCAGTACGCCGGCACCGTGGCCGACAGACCGTCGCCCTTGAGCACCGGGGAGACGCAGGATCGCACCCATCGCCACGGCCAGGTCGGCGACCAGCAGCAACGGCCCCCGGCGCCGCCGGTCGTCGTAGGCCCAGATCGCGAACCCGGTCCACGCCGCCATCGCGGCCAGGCAGGCCGCGCCGCCGACGGGGTGCACGAAGTTGTCGCGGCGGTAGACGTTGAGCACGATCGCGTGCGCGAGCAGCAGCAGCCGCAGCACCGCAAGCCACGAGAACAGCCGGTCCTCGACGGTCCCCTGGGGGCCGAACCACCACGTCGCGGCCCGGCGGACCGGCGCGGGAACCCGCACGACGCCCAGTGCTACGACGCCTTCTTGTTCAGCTCGTCATGCACGGCCGCGGACTCGGCCGCTGACTCGGCCGCTTCGGCGGACTTCTTGGACTCCTCCTTGGCCCGGTTGGCGTACTTGTCGACGTACTCCTGACCGGAGAGCCGCATGATCTCGTACATGATCTCGTCGGTGATCGACCGCAGGATGTAGCGGTCGTTCTCCATGCCCTCGTAGCGCGAGAAGTCCAGGGGCTTGCCGAACCGCACGATCGGCCGGGTGAACTTGCCGAAGATCTGGCCGGGCGGGGCGACGACGTCCGTGCCGACCACGGCCACCGGGATCACCGGGACCTTGCACTCGAGCGCCAGCCGGGCGACGCCGGTCTTGCCGCGGTAGAGCTTGCCGTCGTGGGAGCGGGTGCCCTCGGGATAGATGCCGAACAGGTCGCCCTCGTCGAGGATGTTCTTGGCGGCCGTGAGCGCGCCCTCGGCCGCGGTGGCTCCAGACCGGTCGATGGGCACCTGACCGGCTCCGGAGAAGAACTTCTTCTGGAACCAGCCCTTGATGCCCGGGGTGTTGAAGTACTCCGCCTTGGCCACGAAGGTCACCCGCCGGGGCAGCGTCAGCGGCATGAACAGCCAGTCGGCGAACGACAGGTGGTTGCTGGCGAGGATCGCCGGTCCCGATGTGGGCACGTGCTCGGCGCCGCTGACCTGCGGGCGGAAGACGAGCCGGAGCACCGGTCCGATGGCCACCCACTTGAGGAACCAGTAGAACACCCCGCTGACCTCCCATGGATCCCATGCCAACTGGACTGTCCGTCGGCCCGACTCTAGCCCTCTCCGCCAGCGGCGTACGCTCGGTGCCGTGCAGCGCGACAGCGACGAGGACGCCTGGCGCGCCATCGTCGAGAACTACGGCGAGCGGATCGAGCTGGACGACGAGTCGTCCGCCGAGCCCGCGGTCGAGTCCGCCGCCGAGCCCGACGAGAAGCAGGGGTACGACGCGGCCGGCGGCGCGGGGCTGCAGCGGCTGTTCCGGCCGCTACCGGAGCCCGAGACCGAGGACGTCGAGGACGAGCTCGACGAGGACTTCGTGCCGCCCACGCCGCCGCCGCTGCCGAAGCTGTCGCCGGACCGCCTGCTCGCGTGGGCCGGGCTGCTCGGGTCGCCGACGATCCTGCTCATCTGCCTGGTGCTCGACATCCGGCTGGTGCCCTGGATGGCCTACCTGCTGGTGGCGTCGTTCATCGGTGGGTTCGCCTACCTGGTCGTGAAGATGCCGCGGAACACGGACATCGACCCCTGGGACGACGGCGCTCGGCTCTAGCGCACGGAATTGCTCGGGCGGAGTCAGGCTGCCCGGCCGGTCCGACCTGCGGAACCAGCCCTCGCCGCGCTGCTCGCGCAGCTGTTGCCGGAGCTGCTGCCGCTCGAGCTGGCGCTCGCGGCGACGGTCGGCCCGGCGGGACCGGCGCGCGGCCGAGCGCGCCATGTCGGCGGCGCCGATGAAGCCGGCCTGCGGGCCGAGGCTCGCCAGCAGGATCGGTGGCTCCGCGCGGTAGCCGCGGCCGACGAGAGACCGGAGCATCGACTCCCGGGTCGGCCCGAGCAGCAGCTCGCCGGCGTCCGAGACCCCGCCGCCGATCACGATGGCGTTGGGGTCGAACGCCGCAACGAGGCCGGCTGCGCCGGTGCCCAGCCAGCGGCCCACGTCGGCGAGGAGCTCGATGGAGAGCGGGTCGCCCTGCTGGGCGGCCTCCGTCACCTGGGGGCCGCTGAGCTGTGTCGGGTCGCCCCCGCAGACCTGGGTCAGGTGGTGCGCCACCGGCGAGCGCGCGACGATCAGCTCACGGGCCTCCCGCTCGAGGGCGTTGCCCGAGGCGTACTGCTCCCAGCAGCCGCGGTTGCCGCACGGGCAGCGGTGCCCGTCCGGCACCACCTGCATGTGCCCGAACTCGCCGGCCATGCCGTTGGCGCCGCGGTAGACCCGGCCGTCCATGACGATCGCGCCGCCGATGCCGGTGCCCAGCGTGATGCACAGGACGAAGCGGTGCCCGGTGCCGGCGCCGAACCGGCTCTCGCCGAGCGCGGTGGTGTTCGCGTCGTTGTCGACCACCACCGGGATGGTGATCCGGCTCGACAGGCGGGCCCGCAACGGCTCGTCGCGCCAGGCCAGGTGCGGCGAGAACATCACGGTGGACCGGCTGGCGTCGACGAAGCCGGCGGCACCGATGCCGACCGCGGCGACGTCGTAGAGCTGTTGCAGCTCCTGGACCAGCTCGACGATGGTGTTCTCGACCCCGACGATGTCGTGCCCCAGGGTGGGCCGGCGTCGGAGCTCGACCACGGTCCCGCTCGAGTCGACGACCCCGGCCAGGATCTTGGTGCCGCCGATGTCGATGCCGATCGTCAGCGGGTCCCACAGGTTGACCCGGGCCCGTCGCGAAGCGCGGGTGGTGGCTCGGCTGGAACGTTCGGACACGGTGACCTTCTACCTCATCGCCGGGCCAGGTCGGCGGCACCGATCAGCCCGGCGCGGTTGCCGAGCCGAGCCTTGCGGATCTCGAGGACCGGGCGGTGACCCCGGCCGGTCAGCTGGGACTGGAACGCCGCGCGCACCGGCGTGAGCAGGAGGTCGCCGGCCTCCCCCACGCCACCGCCGATCACCACCACCGCCGGGTCCAGGACGGCGGTGAGGGAGGCGATGCCCTCTCCCAGCCAGCGGCCGAGCGCGGCCAGCTGCTCGATGGCGAACGGGTCGCCGGCGCGGGCCGCCTCGGTGATCAGCGGCCCGGTGATCCGCTCGGGGTCGCCCCCCGCGAGATCCAGCAGCGACTGGGCGAGCAGCGACCCGGCGCGAGCGGCGGCGCGGGCCTCGCGGACCAGGGCGTTGCCGCTGGCGTACTGCTCGAAGCAGCCACGGTTGCCGCAGCCGCACAGCAGGCCGTCGGGCACCACCCGCATGTGGCCGATCTCGGCGCCGACGCCGAACGCACCGCGGAGCAGCTCGCCGTCGTGCACGATGCCGCCGCCGATTCCGGTGCCGACGGTCACCAGCAGCAGGTCTTCGACGTCATGGCCGGCGCCGTAGGTGAACTCGCCCCACGCGGCGGCGTTCGCGTCGTTCTCGACGACGACGGGGAGATCGACCCGCGCCTCGAGGTCGGCCTTGAGCGTGACGTCGCGCCAGGCGATGTTGGGCGCGAACATCACCGTCGAGCGGGCCTTGTCGAT
This sequence comes from uncultured Actinomycetota bacterium, assembly GCA_963734355.1. Lineage (GTDB taxonomy): Bacteria > Actinomycetota > Actinomycetes > Propionibacteriales > Nocardioidaceae > Nocardioides. The sequence continues at coordinate 139,609 of CAVTHU010000035.1, read as the reverse complement.
GTAGCCCGCCGCGCCGACGCCGACGGCGGTGATCTCGTGGCGTGACTTGAGCTCGGTCACGAGCTCCTCGATGGCCTTCTCGATGGCCTCGGTGTCGGTCGCCGGGGACTCGACGCGGAGCTCCTCCACGATCGCGCCGTCGTCGTCGACGACACCGCCGAGGATCTTGGTGCCGCCGACGTCGATGCCGCACGCGAGGCTCATGGGACGTCCTCGCCCGGGTCGCCGTCGTCGGCGGCGTCCGCGTCGAGGTCGATGTGCTGCACCCGGGACGACTGCGGCTCGGCGGCGCCGGCGGCCGAGAGCAGCCCGGCCGCGGCCTGGAGGAACGTGGACGCCGCCTCGGCGAGCTGCGCCTTCACCTCGGGGCTCGCCTCGCGCACGGCGTGCACGGTCCGGCAGATCGGGCAGTAGAGGCACTCGGCGTCGCCCGTGGCGATGTGGTCGTTGACGTCGCGCACCCTGTCACCCAGCGTGCCGTTGAGATGGTCGCCGGCCCAGTCGGCCAGCGCGCCGAGCAGCTTGGCGGCCTCGCCGCCGACGCTGCCGACGGGTTCGTCCTGGGGCGGGGTCATCCCAACGCGCTCCTTCGTGGCCGTCTTGGTCCCTGCGGACGGATCCTGGAACGAGACCCGGAGCACGCCCTCGTGGTCGACCCGGGCGGCGGTCACCTGCAGCCGGGCCAGGCTCGCGGGGAGCGTGAGCAGCCGGCGGTAGGAGCCGACGGTGACCACCAGCTCGTCGCCGCTGCGCGCCAGGTCGACCTGGTCGCGGGTGACGAAGGGCAGCCTCAGCCGCAGCTGCACGCCCGAGCGGACCGAGACCACCTCGAACGGGCTGCGCACGCCGGACGACGCGACGGGGTCGGCCCCGTCGTACAGCGCGCGGGCGAGGTCCTCGAGCGCCGCGACGCCGACGGGCTCGGTGGCGCGGTACTCCGAGCGCCACAGCGGTACGCCGACGAACGACTGGGTCACCTCGGCCAGCACGGCGTCCTGGGCCATCACCCAGCCGGCCCGCCAGTCGTCGGCGCCCTCGGCCGGGAAGACCCGGTTGGCGACGACACCGTCGACGCGGTAGCCGAACAGCGAGAGCGTCGTGTAGGCGCGGCGCGCCTCGGCCAGGACCACCGCCTCGGGCGTGAGCACGATCCGGACGCTGGCGTCGGGCCCGCAGAGCAGGTCGCGGACCTCGTCGAGCTCGGCGTGCAGCCGCTCGACGGCGCCGAACACGCTGCCGCCGGGCATGGGTACGCCGGCGGCGCGGGTGAGCACGGGCCGCAGGGCCTTCACGACGCGCTGCTGGACCGGGAAGACGCGCTGCATGTACCAGCCCAGCGCCTCCGGCAGCGCGAGCAGCCGCAGCGTCTCGGCGGTGGGTGCGCAGTCGACGACGACGAGGTCCCAGTCGTCGGAGAGCGCGTGCAGCCGCAGCTCGAGGAGCGCGAGCACCTCCTCGGCGCCGGGGATCACGGTCAGCTCCTCGGCGGCGACCGGGTCCATGCCGGTGGTGTCGAGCACCGAGAGCAGGTAGCCCTGGATCTCGGCCCACGACTGCTCGAACCGCAGCTGGGCGTCGACCTGCTGCACGTACAGGTTGTCGGCGACCTGGGTCGGCTCGGGGCCGACGGTGGTGCCGAACGCGTCGGCCAGGGAGTGCGCCGCGTCGGTGGACAGCACCAGCGTGCGGTGGCCCGCGGCGGCGGCGAGGGCAGCCGTGCCCGAGGCCACGGTCGACTTGCCGACGCCGCCCTTGCCGGTGAAGAGGAGGATGCGCAAGGGGCTAGCCGAGCGACTCGACGCGCTTCTTCAGCCCCTTGAGCGCGGTGTCGATGAGGATCTTCTCGCCCTTGCGCTTCAGCATCCCGATCAGCGGGATCGAGACGTCGAGCGCGAGCCGGTAGGTCACCTCGGTGGAGCCGCCGCCGAGCTCGCGCAGCACGTAGGCGCCGTCGAGGGCGCGGAGCATCTTGCCCTCGACCAGCGTCCAGGTGACCTCCTGGTCGCCGTTCCACTCGTAGGCGAGCGTGTACTCGTCCTTGATCGGGCTCACGTCGAGGGCGAAGAACACCTGCTCGGCCCGCCCGTCGTCGTAGGACGCCGTGGTCTCGGCCCTGGTGACACCCTTCGCCCACTGGGGGTAGGCGTCGAAGTCGGCGATGACGTCCATGACCGCGGACGCTGGTGCGTCGACGGTGATGGAGGAAGTGGTCTGCTCGGCCATCTCGGCTCCCTGCGCTCGTCCCCCGACCCTCACCGCGCTAGGTGGAAACACTGGTGTCAAAGCTGGCGCAGCGCGGCCGGATCGCCGGTCAGCGAGCGTACCGGATGGGCCGGGGCCGAAAACTGCCGCACCGGACCCGGCGGTAACGTGCCGCTCGTGCGCGAGTACTCCACGCCGCCGACCATGGAGCTCCCGACGTCCGGCAACCTGACCGACGACGTCGTGACCAACGCGCGCGACCACGGTTCCGACGTGGTGTTCAGCCGCCGGATCGCCGACGGTTGGGGCGGCGTGACCGCCGCCGCCTTCCACGGCGAGGTGACCGCCGTTGCCAAGGGGCTGCTCGCGTCCGGCATCGAGGCCGGCGACCGGATCGCGCTCATCTCCAAGACCCGCTACGAGTGGACGCTGCTCGACTACGCGATCTGGTTCGCGGGTGCCGTGACGGTGCCGGTCTACGAGACGTCGTCGACCGAACAGGTCGAGTGGATCCTCCAGGACTCCGGTGCGCGCGCTGTGGTCGCGGAGACCACCGACCACGTCGCCCGGGTCACCGAGGTCCGCGGCCGGCTGACCGAGCTCAACCACGTGTGGTCCATCACCGACAACGCGGTCGACATCCTGACCAGGCTCGGGCAGGACATCACCGACGAGGCGCTCGAGCAGCGGCGTACGGCGGCGGGGCCCGGCGACCTCGCCACCCTGATCTACACCTCGGGCACCACCGGCCGGCCCAAGGGCTGCATGCTCACGCACGGCAACTTCATGGTCGAGCTCGGCGTGGCCGTCGACGAGCTGCACGAGCTCTTCGAGCCCGAGGACGCCTCGACGCTGCTCTTCCTCCCGCTGGCGCACGTGTTCGCGCGGATCATCCAGATCGGCGCCGTCAGGTCACGGTCGCGGCTCGGGCACAGCGCCGACATCAAGAACCTCGTCGCCGACCTGCAGTCGTTCCGGCCGACGTTCGTGCTCGCCGTGCCGCGGGTCTTCGAGAAGGTGTTCAACACCGCCTCCCAGCGGGCCACCGCCGACGGCCGCGGTGCGATCTTCGACCGCGCCGCGGAGGTCGCGATCGCCTACTCGCGCGGCCTCGACCGGGGCAAGCCGTCGATCGCCGTTCGCGCCCAGCACGCGGTGTTCTCGCGGCTCGTCTACGGCAAGCTCCGCGAGGCGCTCGGTGGCCGATGCGACTTCGCCGTCTCCGGCGGGGCGCCCCTCGGCGACCGGCTCGGCCACTTCTACCGCGGGATCGGCGTCACCGTCCTGGAGGGCTACGGCCTGACCGAGACCACCGCGGCGCTCACCGTCAACCAGCCCGGCGCGGTCAAGATCGGCACGGTCGGACGGCCCATCCCGGGCACCGCCGTACGCGTGGCCGAGGACGGCGAGCTCCTGTTCAAGGGCGGCCAGGTCTTCACGGGCTACTGGAACAACGACGCCGCAACCGCCGAGGTGCTGGCGCCGGACGGCTGGTTCCACACCGGCGACGTCGGCGAGGTCGACGACGAGGGCTTCGTCCGGATCACCGGCCGCAAGAAGGAGATCCTGGTGACCGCGGGCGGCAAGAACGTCGCACCGGCCGTCCTCGAGGACCGGGTCCGCGCGCACGCCCTGGTCGACCAGTGCCTGGTGGTCGGCGACGGACAGCCGTTCATCGCGGCGCTGGTCACCCTCGACCGGGAGGCCGTCGCCATCTGGGCCGAGCAGCACGGGAAGACCGCGAAGGCTGGCGACCTCGTCGACGACGCGGACCTGCACGCCGAGATCGAGAGTGCCATCGAGGACGCCAACAAGGCCGTCTCGAAGGCCGAGTCGATCCGCAAGTTCCGGATCCTGCCCGACGAGTGGACCGAGGAGGGCGGCCAGCTCACGCCCAGCCTCAAGCTCAAGCGGAACGTCGTCGTGCGCGAGAACAAGGACGACGTCGCCGCCTTGTACATGGCCTGAGGTCTCCGCGTAGGACGAACGGCTGGAAGTCACACGAGTTCCACCAAAACCCATACGCGCCAGCCCGCTCGTTCCTACAGTTCTAGACCGAGGGACAGCACTCGTGGGACAGGGCTGGCAGGCACATCGGCCTGCCTCCCGTAAGGGACGGAAAGGTCTCGTTCGATGGACCGTCGTAGAATTCTTCTGGTCGTGGCCGTGCTCGTTGCGGCCCTCGGCTCGGCACTCGTCTTCCTCTACACCAAGGGTGCTGACACCCGTGCGGAGGAGAAGTTCGACACCGTAGAGGTGCTCGAAGCCACCGCCGTCATCGCTCCGGGCGAGACGTTCGAGGACGCGCAGGCCGCCGGCAAGCTGGCGCTGCAGGCGGTGGCCAAGGACGCGCTGCTCGACGGCTACCAGACCACGTCCGACTCCCTGAGCGGCACTGTGTCGCTCGGCACCATCTACCCGGGTGAGCAGATCATCTCGGCGAAGTGGGGCCAGTCGGCGGCCGTGGCGTCCGCGCTCCAGATCCCGGACGAGAACATGGCGGCCTCGGTCAACCTGACCGACCCCGCGCGCGTTGCGGGCTTCGTCAACCCGGGGTCACAGGTGGCGGTCTTCTGGACCGGCGTCGACAGCGCCACCGCCGCGACGTTCACCAAGATTCTGCTGACTCGGGTCACCGTGCTGGGCGTCGGCTCCACCACGCCTGTCTCGACGACGACCACCGACGAGTCAGGTGCGTCCACAACCGAGCAGCTGCCACGCACGTTGCTCACTCTTTCCCTGACCCAGGCACAGACGCAGAAGGTGCTGCTGGGGGCCTCAACCGGCGAGCTGGCGTTCGGTCTGCTGACCGACCAGAGCGCGTCCGCTGACGCACCCGAGACCACCCCCGAAACCCTCTTCAAGTGAGGCACGATGCCCGTCGTCGTTGATCCCGACCCGATGGTCGTGGAGACCCTGCTGGCGTCCATGCCGGCCGGGTCCCACGGCGTCGAGTCCGTGGACCGCCTGAACGCGTGGATCAGCGCGCACTCGGACGAGTACGTCGTCGTACTCGGTCCGACGCTGACCGACGAAGAGGCCGTCGTCACCTGTGAGGTGCTGCGTACCACCGCGCCGGCGATCAGCACCATCCTCGCCCGCGAGGAGCTGACCGGCGAGCTGCTCGCGGCCGCGATGAAGTGCGGCGCCCGCGACGTGGTGCACCACAGCGACACCACCGCGATCACCGAGGCGCTCAACCGGGCCTTCGAGCTGTTCGTGGCCCTGCGCGGCCCCGCCGGCGCGATGCACGTCAGCAAGGTGATCGCCGTGTTCTCGCCCAAGGGCGGTGTCGGCAAGACCACGATCTCGGTCAACCTGGCGCTGGCGCTGACGGAGAAGGGCGCCCGTCGGGTCTGCCTGGTCGACCTGGACCTCGCCTTCGGCGACGTCGCGATCACCATGCAGCTGTTCCCGACGCACTCGATCGAGCAGGCCATCGGCTCGGAGGACTCGATCGACGTCGAGATGCTCGACGGGCTGCTCACCCGGCACCAGGACTCGCTCATGGTGCTGGCCGCTCCCCCGCACCCCGACACTCGTGAGCGGATCACGCCACTGCTGGTCTCGCGGCTCATCCGCACGCTGCGCGAGACCTTCGACTTCATCGTGATCGACCTGGCGCCGGCCTTCGACGAGCAGGTGCTCACCGCGCTCGACGAGACCGACGAGATCGTGCTGGTCACCACCCTCGACGTCCCGACCCTCAAGAACGTCAAGGTCGCCGTCGAGACCTTCGACGCGCTCCACATCGCCCGCGACAACCGGCACCTGGTGCTCAACCGCGCGGACGACGAGGTCGGCATCACCGCCGACAAGGTCGAGGGCATCCTGGGCATGACCGTCGACACGCAGATCGCCAGCTCGCTCGAGATCGCGGCGGCCACCAACGCCGGCAGCCCGGTGATCGTGAGCGACCCCGAGCACCAGCTCAGCGCGTCCGTCCGTCAACTGGCAGCAACCCTGGCCGGCGAGTTCGCCGGCCACGCGGGCGCTCCCGAATCCAGCACCCCGCAGAGCGAGGCGGAGGCGAAGAGCCGCCGCTCGAGGAGGCGTAAGTAGCCATGAACCTTGCCGACCGTCTCGCCGCCGCCCGGGAGTCCCGCGGCGCGAGCGACCTGGAGCAGGACGACCTCCCGGACGCCTACGAGGTGCAGTCCGCGCCGGGTCTCGCCCAGTGCGTCCGCCGACGCCGCCGCGAGCGGTGGCAAGCGCCGCGCCGACCTGCCGGCAGCAGTGGGGGCCAGCACCGGCGGCTCGACCCAGCCCGGCTCCGTCCCGCGGTCGACGACGGCTGCTCCGGAGCCGGCGATGAAGCGGGGCTTCGTCCAGCTCCGCGAAGTCGGACCGGATCGAGGAGCTCAAGAGCAGCGTCCACGTCCAGCTGCTGCAGCAGATGGGTCCGCATCTCTACGACTCCGACATGGACCAGAACGAGCTCGACTCCGAGGTCCGCAAGGTCCTCGCCGACGTGCTGGGCTCGCAGGACCGGCCGCTGAGCAGCAGCGACCGGGCCCGCGTCACCCAGGAGATCAGCGACGACATCCTGGGGTACGGACCGATCGAGCCGTACCTCCGGGACCCCGACGTCTCCGAGGTCATGGTCAACGGCCACAACAGCGTCTGGCTGGAGAAGTCGGGCAAGCTGATCGCCGCCGACGCGCACTTCACCGACGAGGCCCACCTGCGCCGGACGATCGACAAGATCGTGTCGCGGATCGGCCGCCGCGTCGACGAGTCGAGCCCGATGGTGGACGCCCGCCTTCCCGACGGCAGCCGCGTGAACGCCGTGGTGCCCCCGCTCGCGGTGGACGGCTCGGTGCTGACCATCCGTAAGTTCGCCGCCGACCCGCTCACGGTGTCCAACCTCATCGAGTTCGGCTCGCTGAGCGCGAGGACGGCCGAGTTCCTCGACGCGTGCGTCCGGGGCAGGCTCAACGTCATCGTGTCCGGCAGCACCGGCGCAGGAAAGACCACGACGCTCAACGTGCTGTCGTCGTTCATCCCGCACGACGAGCGGATCGTCACGATCGAGGACGCTGCCGAGCTCCAGCTCAAGCAGGAGCACGTGGTGCGCCTCGAGTCCCGCCCGGCCAACATCGAGGGCAAGGGCGCGGTCACGATCCGCGACCTCGTGAAGAACAGCCTGCGCATGCGCCCCGACCGCATCATCGTCGGTGAGGTTCGCGACGCCTCCGCACTCGACATGCTCCAGGCGATGAACACCGGTCACGACGGCTCCATCTGCACGCTGCACTCGAACGGTCCGCGCGACACGCTCGCCCGTATGGAGACGATGGTGCTCATGGCCGGCATGGACCTCCCGATGCGGGCCATCCGCGAGCAGGTCGCCTCGGCGGTCGACCTGATCGTGCACCAGACCCGGTTCAAGGACGGCTCGCGGCGCATCACGCACGTCACCGAGGTCGAGAAGATGGAGGGTGACGTGATCACCCTGCAGGACATCTTCCTCTGGGACGGCACCCGCGGCTTCGACGCGGAGGGCCGGACGCTGGGCAAGCTCGCCTCGACCGGCCTGCGCCCGAAGTTCCTGGAGAAGATGGCCTACGCCAACGTCACGGTCGACCCGCTGCTGTTCGCCCCGGAGCGCTCATGATCACCGTTCCTCGCGCCGCGGCGCGTGCCCTCGCCGCGCTGGCCGCGGTCGGCCTTGCTCTCACGCCCTCGGCGGCGCTGGCCGCAGACGGCTCGATCGCGCACGTCGAGACCGAGCCGGGCTCTGTACAGATCCTGGTGTCGGTCCCGGCCGACGCGGACGTGGACCTCGACGGCGTCACGGTCACCGTCGACGGCGAGAAGGCGAGCGCCACCGCCGAGACGGCCGGCGCCGACGCCACCGTGCGCCGTACCGCCGTCATGGCCATCGACACCAGCAACTCGATGAAGGGCAGCCGCTTCGACGCCGCCAAGGTGGCCGCACAGGAGTTCATCTCGTCGGTCCCCGCGGACGTGTACGTCGGCATCGTCACCTTCGCCGGCGAGGTCACCACGGTCCTCGACCCGACGACCGACCGCGCCGCCGCCCAGACCGTGCTCGACGGGCTGACGCTGACCCGGAAGACCCGGCTCTACGACGGAGTGATCCAGGCCGTCGACGTCGCCGGCACCGAGGGCCAGCGCAGCCTGCTGGTGCTCTCCGACGGCGCCGACACCAGCGCCACGCCGATCGATGCGGCGACCACGAAGATCGAGGACGCCGAGGTGCTCGTCGACGTCGTCGCCCTCGATCAGAACGGCCAGGCACTCGAAGCGCTGCAGCAGCTGGCCACGGCCGGCCAGGGCCAGGTGATCTCGTCGGATCCGGCTGCGCTGCAGGCCGCGTTCGCCGCCGAGGCCGACGTCCTCGCGCGCCAGGTGCTGGTCACCGCCACCCTTCCGTCGGGCTTCAAGAAGACCGAGGCCACGATCAAGGTCACGCTGCCGACGTCGACCGGTTCGGTCAGCGCCGAGGCGTTCACCACTGTCGAGCCGGGCGCCACGCAGCTCGTCCGCGCCCGCTCCTGGACCCCGCCGTCGTGGGCGCTCTACGCCGGCCCGGGAGCCCTGGCGCTGGGCCTGGTGTTCCTCGTGGTCCTCATGGTGCCGCGCAAGGGGGCGCAGCTCAGCGCCGCCGACCGGGTCACCCGCTACACCGAGATCCAGGCCGCCGGTGGGAGCTCCGACGAGAGCGGCCCACTGTTCGATGCCGACGTCACCTTCGCCTCGGCGAAGGAGACGGCGGCGAACGTGCTCCGTCGCAACAAGGACCTCGACGCTCGCATCAGCGCCCGGCTCCAGGGGGCGGGCAGCGAGCTCAAGTCCTCCGAGTGGCTGCTCGTGCACGGCGGGCTGTTCTTCCTGTCCGGCCTGGTCGGGCTGCTGCTGGGCGGCGGCAACCTGCTCATCGGCTTCGCGTTCGTCATGGCCGGACTGTTCGGACCGTGGATCTACCTCGGCTTTCGACGCAGTCGGCGTCGCAAGGCGTTCAACACGGGCCTGCCCGACACGCTGCAGCTGATGTCCGGCTCGCTCGCCGCAGGCCTCTCCCTGGCCCAGTCGATCGACACGATCGTCCGCGAGGGTGCCGAGCCGATCGCCTCGGAGTTCCGCCGCGTGCTGGTGGAGACCCGGCTCGGCGTCACACTCGAGGACGCCATGGAGGGCGTCGCCGAGCGGTTCGACAGCAAGGACTTCGAATGGGTCGTCATGGCCATCAAGATCCAGCGGCAGGTCGGCGGCAACCTGGCCGAGCTCCTCGACACGGTGGCGGCCACGATGCGCGAGCGCGAGTACGTCCGTCGCCAGGTCGCCGCGCTGGCCGCAGAAGGAAAGCTCTCGGCATGGGTGTTGGGCGGCCTTCCGCCCCTCTTCATGGTCTACCTTCTGTTGACGAACTACGACTACGTCATCGTCATGTTCCAGGAGCCTCTGGGCTGGGCGATGTTGGCAGGCGCGGCAACCATCCTTGCCATTGGGGTGTTCTGGATGAGCCGACTGGTCAAGGTGGAGGTGTGAGATGGCCATCCTCTTCGTACTCGGCATAGGTCTCGTCTTTCTGGCGATCATCCTGATCGGCTCGGCGCTCAGCACGAGCACCCAGAGCGGCGTGACCCGATCGCTGGCAGTCCTCGAGGCGATGACCAACGCGCCGAAGGAGCTCAACGCGGAGCTGGAGAAGTCGTTCGGCGAACGAGTTCTTGCCCCGTTGCAGGGACGCGCGGTGAGGCTCGGCCGCCGGATCTCCGGCGCCGACACGGCGGAGCGAATCCGTCGCAAGCTCGACCTGGCCGGCAACCCTGCGGGCTGGACCGTCGACCGAGTGCTCTCCGGCAAGGTGATCGGCGCCGTGGCCGGCCTCGTCGGCGGCCTGCTCTTCCAGCTGATGCTCACGTCCCCCGCGGTCAAGATCGTCATCGTGGTCGGCGCTGTCGTCGTGGGCTTCTTCGCACCGAACCTGTACCTCTACCAGAAGTCGCACGAGCGCGCGGACCGACTGCAGCACGACCTCCCCGACGCGATCGACCTGCTCACGATCAGCGTGGAGTCCGGCCTCGGCTTCGACGCGGCCCTGCAGCAGGTCGCCCGCAACACCGAAGGCCCGCTGGCCGAGGAGCTGTCGCGGGTCATGCGCGAGATGCAGATCGGCCAGGGCCGCGCAGACGCGTTGCGCGCGATGGGCGAACGCACCAGCGTCGCTGACCTGCGCACCTTCGTCGGCGCCATGGTGCAGGCCGACGCCTTCGGTATCCCCGTGGCCCAGGTTCTGCGGGTACAGTCCGCTGAAATGCGGGTCAAGCGTCGTCAGCGGGCCGAGGAGAAGGCCCAGCAGGTTCCCGTGAAGATCACCATCCCGCTGATCTTCTGCATCCTTCCTACCCTGTTCATCGCGGTCATGGGACCAGCCGTGCTGAGCATCATGGACAGCTTCAACAAGTGAGCGATACATGAGGGTTCGCGAACGTCAGCACGTCAGGCTGAGCGCCGCGGCACGGGCATTCGTCCTGGTCGCGCTGCTCGGCCCCGTGCTGTGGGCGCAGGACACCGCCGCGCTCGTCGCGCTGATCGCGATCGGCGGCGTCTGGGCGCTGAGCACCCTCGCAGACTGGCGGCAACGCCTCCCGGTCATGGTCGTCATCACCGTCGAGGCCGCGATGGTCGGCGCGATCTGCGGCTTCACCATCCACAGCTCTCTGGCCGTCCTCGGCGCGCTCGCCGTACCCCCGTTCACCGCCGGCCTCTACCGCTCCCTCCAGGGCGTGGCGCTGGCCCTGTCCGCCGAGCTCACGGCGATCGTGGTGATCGCGTTCGTGTCCTACGGCAGCCTCGACACCAACCAGGGCTTCGGCGCCTTCAGCTGGTGCATGACCGGGCTCGGCCTCGGCCTGGTCGGCACCTTCCTGCACACCGCGCTCAACGAGAAGCCGGACCCGCTCGCGCCCTACCACTACGCGCAGGGACTGATCCGGCAGCTGATCGACATCTCCGGCGGCCTCGACAACGGTCTCGACCCGGTCGCGCTCGGTGGCGCGATCCTCAGTGCGGTCCGCGACGACCTGCCCACCTCGGCGCTCGTGATCAGTGTGCCGCGCGGGGACACCCTCACCCCGCTGGTGACCAAGGCGATGAGTGCCTCGGTCAACATCAACGAGTGCGAGGACATCGCGGTCGAGGCGTGGGCGGTCGGGCTGCCCGTGCTGCACGACCACGTCTTCGCGTTCCCGCTCAACACCGAGGCCGGCACCACCGCGATCGTCGCGGGCGTTCTCTCCGACCGGGTCGACCCGGCCCGGATCGGGGTCGAAGACCGGATCCGCAAGCTGACGCGTCGGCTCGGCCCGAGCGCAGTGCACCTCGACACCGCCCTGCTGTTCTCGGCCTTCCGTGACGCGGCGACTGCCGAGGAGCGGCGTCGCCTGTCTCGTGAGATGCACGACGGCGTCGCCCAGGACATCGCCTCGCTCGGCTACCTCGTCGACGCGCTCCGCGTCGGGGTGACGTCGCCCGAGCAGGCCGAGCGGATCGACATGCTGCGCGACCGGATCTCGGCCGTCGTCGCGGAGATCCGACGCTCCGTGGTCAACCTGCGCACCAGCGTCGGCCAGAGCGAGAGCCTCGGCACCGCCATCGGCTCCATCGCCCGCAACCTGTCCGAGGTGTCCGGAGTGCCGATCCACGTCACTCTCGACGAGCACACCCAGCGGCTCCGCCCCGAGGTCGAGGGCGAGCTGTTCCGCATCGCCCAGGAGGCGATGAACAACGCCGTCCGGCACGCCCAGGCGTCCGCGATCCAGGTGCACTGCGAGGTGCATGCTCCGGAAGCCGTCATCACGGTCTCCGACGACGGCCGCGGGCTCCAGACGGCCCGGTCCACCTCGCACGGCCTGCACATCATGAAGGAGCGGGCGCTGCTCATCAATGCCACGCTCGAGATCGGAGAGACCGCCTCCGGAGGCCTCTCGGTGACCGTACGACTTGCCGGAAACCCCGCGTCCGAGTCCACCGTTCCGGACGCCATCCAAGAAAAGGTCACCGCATGACCGCGACCCCCACCACGGTCCTTCTCGTCGACGACCACGAGCTCATTCGCAACGGGCTCGCCGGCGTCTTCGACCTCGAGGACGACATGACGATCGTCGCCCAGGCCGGCTCGGTCGTCGAGGCGCTCAAGAAGTTCGACGACCTCCGCCCCGACGTGGTCGTCGCGGACCTCCAGCTGCAGGACGGCACCGGCCTCGACATCGTCCGGTCGATCCGCAAGGTCAGCAACACCACCGGACTGGTCGTGCTCACGATGCACTCCGGCGACGACCAGATCTTCGCGGCCATGCAGGCCGGCGCCTCCGGCTTCGTCGGCAAGGACGCCCCCTCGGGCGAGGTCATCCGGGCGGCGCGACACGCCGCCGTCTCCCCCCGCTCCTTCGTCTGCACCGGCCTGGTCGGCGCGATGATGCGCCGCAGCGCCGCGGAGTCCACGAGGCTCTCCGACCGTGAGCACGAGGTGCTGCTGCTCCTGGCCGACGGCCTGGGCGCCGCCGCCATCGGCGAGAAGCTCTACCTGAGCGAGTCCACGGCGAAGTCGCACATCGCTCGCATCTACCAGAAGCTCGGGGCGTCGAACCGCGCCCAGGCGCTCGTCACCGCGATGCGGATCGGGCTGCTCTCCAGCGTCCGGCCCGTCGACTCCTGACCCCATCTGGCCCAGACCGCTCCTGACGGTCCTCGCGCCGTGAAATCCCTGCTCAGCCGCCTATTTCCGGCTCGAGTAGGGCTTTTGCGCCACCCTGTGAAGGGGCGACCGGGGCGTCGACGCATAGCCCGAACGGGCTATGCCAACGGTCACTCGGCTGGACCTCGCGGATTCTGCTCCGAACGCCTGTCGCAGTCTCCAAGATGGTTCTCACCGGGGCATCCCCGCTCCGTCTCGTGGGACCACTTCTGAAGGAGAACCACCCATGCTTGACTACCTCCGCATCATGCTGGACGCTCGCACCGCCAAGATGGACGAGCGCGGCGCCTCGGCCGTTGAGTACGGCCTCCTGATCGCCGGCATCGCCGCGCTGATCGTCGTGGTCGTGTTCGCGTTCGGCGACAACCTGAAGGCGATCTTCACGGACACCTGCAACTCGGTCTCGGCCAGCGGCTCCGGCGGCGGCTGCTGATCGCAGCTCTTCGCTGATGGGGCGTCGCGGCACACGCCGCGGCGCCCCGTCATCTGTCTAACGGTGAGGTGAGCCCTTATGCACGAATCAGATCTGACCCGCCGCCGCGATGAGCGGGGCGCGTCGGCCGTCGAGTACGGCCTCTTGATCGCTGGCATCGCGGCCCTGATCGTCGTTTCCGTATTTGCCTTCGGCGGCGGCGCCCGCGGCCTGTTCCACGGCAGTTGCTCCGACATCATCGAGAACCAGTCACTCGGCAGCTGTCCCTGATCCGGAATCAGCACACCGACCCCTTCGCCCCCTCGGCAGCATTCGCTCCGGGGGGTGAGTGCATTTAGCGATCAGTTCGCGAACCGCTCGGCGAGAGCGATCCGCTGCAGCGTCGTGGGGTGGCTCCCGAACCAGAACTGCGACCACGCGTACGGCGTGGGGTCGGCCAGCGAGGTGAGCGCCAGCTGCTTCTGCATCTCAGCGAACGCCTCGGGGTCGTGGGTCGCCCGCAGCGAGTCCACGTCCGCCCGGGTCTCGATGCGCCGGCTGATGCCGTTCTGCACCGGGCTGGCGAGCAGCGTCGCGACCGCCACGAGCGCCAGCACGCGGGGCACATATCTCGGGTCGCCCATGCGCCCCTGTCCCCCGATCAGCAGCCCCAACAGCCCGACGCCGAACAGGGCGCCGGCCGCGCCCAGCAGCGAGCCGGTGAGCACGTCGTCGTGGCGCGCATGTCCCAGCTCGTGGGCGACGACGGAGAGGATCTGGCGGTCGTCGACGTCATCGACGAGGTTGTCGTAGACGACCACCCGGCGCGACGACCCGAAGCCGGACACGTAGGCGTTCAGCGTGGTCGTGCGTCGCGACGCGTCGGCCACCAGCACGTCGTCCACCTGCACGCCCTCCTGGTCGGCCAGCTCGAGCACCTGGGTCCGGAGCGGGCCGTCCGGCAGCGGTTCGAAGTGGTTGAACAGCGGCTCGACCAGCAGCGGGTAGACGAACGAGCCGAGCATCACCAGCCCGCCCAGGAGCAGGCCGGCGGCGGCGGGCCAGGCGCGCGGCCACCGACGGGCGACGCCGACGAGCACCACCAGAGCGATCGAGGTGGCCACCACCCCCACCGCGAGGCCCTTGGCCATGTCGACGGCGTACGCGCCCCAGGCCTGGTTCGACAGGCCGAACTCGAGCGCCCGGTGCCGCAGCACGATCGAGAACGGCAGGGTGGCGAGCCGACCGACCACGGCGAGCGCGGCGACCGCGACCACGACCCGCCACCACCAGGGACCGCGCACCCGGTCCACGAACCGGCTGCCGATGCTGGTGAACCCCAGCACGCACGCCACCGCCAGCGAGACCGCGAGCGAGGCCCAGCTGAGGAGCCGCTGGGTCCCCGAGTAGTCCTCGGCGCGCTGGATCTGCTCGGCCGTGAACACCGAGGAGGCCGACGGCGGGTGCAGCGGCCCGCCCGGGATCGGGTCCCACGGGACCAGCAGCACCGCGAGCACCACGAACGCGAGGGCCCCGGCGATCGCCACCGCCGCGGCGATGCGTCTGGATGGCACCAGATCAGTCTGGCAGCCGAGTGGCTGGGCTAGGCCCCGTCCGTGGACTGGGCGGCGAGGTCCTGCAGCCGCTGCCGCCATCGGGCCGTCAGCTCGGCCTCGGTGAGGCCGAACTCCTTGCGGAGCTGCTCGTCGAGCTCCTGACCCCGCGACACGGCCTCGTAGAGCCGCACCAGCGCGTCCTGGCCTCCCGCATCGGCGAGCACGAGGCAGGCCACCCAGGCGCTCTCGTACGCCGCCCCGAGGTGCGCGTCGGCCTGGTCGAACTCGGGCTGGCCGGGCAGGTGGTCCGGGGCGCCGTCCGTGCGGACCTGCTGGATGATCTGGCCGGCCGTGGTCGTGATCGGCAGGTCGACGGCGTGCAGCGCGACATAGTCGGCGAACCCCTCGAGCAGCCACAGGGGCACCCCGCTGGTGAGCGGCGCGCCGGTGGCGAGGTGGGTCGCCTCGTGGGTGATCACGACCTGGCCACCGACCGGCTCGAGGTCGTCGTAGACGTCCGGGTTGACGAAGACGTGCACCCCGGCGTCGGGCGTGACGGTGCCGTCCACGGACGCCGTGACGGCCGCGATGTGGGCGTAGCTGCCGGGATCGGCCCCCAGGGCGGCGTCCAGTGCCTCCTCCGAGCCCGGCACCTCCACCACCAGCTTCCCGTTCCACTGGGGCAGCACGTCGCGCACGACGGGCACCGCGGCCTCGGCACGGCCGGCGACCAGGTCCGCCTCGGCCGAGGTCGTGGCGAGCACCAACGTGTCGGTGGATCGGCGGACCTCCACCGGGCCGCTCAGCCAGAGCGGCGAGCGCCGGTCGCCCCCGCCGATCGAGGTGATGCCGACCGTGCCGCCCGGCTCGCCCTGGAAGGCGACCAGCACCTCCTCGTGCACGGGAGCCTGGTCGAAGCCGTCGAAGCGCCACGTGAGGTCGACGGCGGCCTGCCAGCCACCCGCCGGGTCCACCGCACCGACGTCGTCGACGTAGCGGGCGGTGAAGCTGCCGACGTGCAGCGCATCCGCGTTCGCGGCCACGGCGGCGAGCAGGTCACCGGCGTGCGGGTCGTCGCTGGGAGCCAGCGCGGCGGCGGCCGCCTCGTCGCGCGAGCCCACGGCGTCCTCCAGCTGCTGGAGGACCTGCGCGGCCCCGGCCGGGTCCGGCTTCGAGACCGTGCCCGACGGCGCGGGTGCGACGTACGGGTCGGACCGCACCAGCAGGTAGGCCACCAGCGCGACCACCACGACCAGCGCCGTGAGGGCGCTGCCGAGCACCCACGAACGGCGACCCGACATGAAGCGAGTGTGTCAGGAGGGGTGGAGCCGGACCGGTCAGACCAGCCGGGTCGCGCCGACGTACGGCATCGAGAAGACGCCGGCCACGCGGACGCCGGCACCGGGGTTGGCCGCCTCGACGATCAGGCCGTTGCCGATGTACATCGCGACGTGGCTGATCGGCGAGTAGTAGAAGACCAGGTCGCCGGGCTGGAGATCGCCCGAGGCCACGTGACGGCCGACGCCGTACTGGGCGCCGGACGAGTGCGGCAGCGAGATGCCCGCCTGCGCCCAGGCCATCATCATCAGGCCGGAGCAGTCGAAGGAGTTGGGGCCGGCCGCGCCGTAGACGTAGGACTTGCCGACCTGGGCCATGGCGTAGCGGATCGCGATGGCCGCGCGGCCAGAGGCGTCGACGCCGGACGGCATCTCGACCGAGCCCCGGCTGAGCAGCGCCTCGCGCTCCTCGGCCTTGAGGTCCTCGAGCAGGTCCTTGGCCGCCGCGAGCTTGGTGTCGATGGTCTTCTTCTCGGCGGCGAGCTGGTCCTGCTTCTTCTGGATCTCCGCGGCGCGCTGCGTGGTCGCCTTCTGGCGGATGTTGAGCGCCTTGGCCTCGGTGGTGAAGGAGTCGAAGAGCTGCGCCTGCAGCTCGTTGTACGCCGACATCGTCGAGAGGTTCGAGACGAAGGAGTTGGCGTCGTCGGTGTTGGCGACCACGCCGACAGCAGAGAGGTTCTGGCCTTCGTACTGGCTGATGATCGAGTCCTGGAGGTCCTCGCGGGCCGACTCCAGCTTGGTGTCCTGGCGATCCTGGTCGGCCTGGAGCGAGACCATGTCGCCGCGCAGCTCGGCCAGCTCGAGCTTGGCGTCGTTCAGCCGCTCGGAGGCCTGCTCGGCCTCGTGGAAGAGGGTGTCGACGCGAGCCTGCACGTCGTCGATGTCGGGCTCTGCCTGGGCCGGCTGCGCGGGAACGAGCCCGACCAGTCCGACGCCTGCAACGAGGGCCAGCCACGACGCGGCCGTGGCCAGTCGCTTCCGTCCGTGGAACACGAGGCGGAGGTCTCCTTGGATGTCGTACGCCTACCGGGTGAGCTGACGGGTTCGGGCACGACTTGCCCTACCCCAGCTCCCTCGCCCCGGGCCTTTTCGACCCGGTGACGCCCTCGCTGGAGATTCACCCCAGGTGCTGCCCGCGATCGACAGCCTTTGGTTCCCCGGCCCCAAGCCGCCCGAAGACGACCGAGGCTCGACGCGGTGCTCGCGCGGACCTGGTGGACCACTTCCACGAGCACCTGGTTCAGCACCGTAGTGGGTTTGACCGCGGGTCGTCCAAACCTCAACCGTTCATGTCCACCGGTTTTTCAGGCAATCAGGGTCAGTGCAGCCTCCCCTGTCACACACGTCACACCAGTCACAGAGGTCACGCCGACTCGACGTCGGGACCGGCCACCGCCTGCACCAGCCGCAGCGGCGGCACCAGGCCGCCCTCGGCCAGCACGTCGAGGGCCCGCCGCTCGTCGTCGTCGATGGTGAGCTCGGGGGGTGGCCCCAGGAGGACTGTCACCACACAGTCATGGCAGGCCAGCCCGCGCACCACACAGGTGTCGCAGTCGATTCGCGTCGTCATGTGGAGAACGGTGCCAGCGACCACCGACAGTCGGCCCGCTCAGGCTCAGGGAGAGGCTCAGGGAGCGCGGGTCAGGGCGCCGGGCGCCACGACGCGGGCCCCGTCGCGGCGTACGTCGTCGGCGAGCTCGCGGTCCTCGGTGACGACCACGACCACCCGCCCGGCCGGCTCCGCAGCGACCAGCTCGCGGATGACGTCGTCGGCGATGACGCCGACGGGGCTGAACAGCACCTTGACCCCGCGCGGTGAGGCCACGACCGGGCGGGTCTCGGAGGCCGCCGCATCGAAGACCACCGTGGCCTCGGCCTTGGTGCGCGCCACCAGCGCGGAGAGCAGGGCCAGCAGCCGGGCCCGTTGCGCCTCGAGGCTCAGGGTCGGCCAGGTCGTCTTGGTGACGTTGTAGCCGTCGATGATCAGGCGGGACCTGGGCAGCGCGAGGTACTGCTCGAGCAGCGCCGGGCTGCTCGGCGCCATCGAGCCGGTCGACGTCGGCTCCCGGGTGCCCTCGTCGGCGAGCGGGGCCTCGACCCGGTCCCCCGGGTTGCCGGACACGTTCGGCAGCCCGAGCTCGCGACGCAGCCCGACCGCGGCGTCGTTGATCGTCTCGAGCAGCAGCCGGGCCCGGACGGTCACCTCGTCCCGGTCGGTGCGGGTCTGGCGGCGCTGGTCACCGGCCTGCTCCTCGAGCTTCGCGACCTGCGCCCGGAGCTGGCGGAGCTCACGCTCCAGCCGGGCCGCGGTCTCCTCGGCGCGACCCCGGGCCGCCTCGGCCTCCTCGCGGGCGGCGCGCTCCTTGGTGCGGGTCTCCCCGAGCGTGCGCCGCAGGGTGGACACCTCGGCCTTCAGCGCGTCCAGCGCCGCCTTGTGGCTGCGCCGCACCTCGCGCAGCGTCCGGTCGGCCTCGTCGGCGCGCTCGCGCAGCCGCTGCTCCTGCTGGCTCCCGTTGCTCGGCTGGGCGGCCCGCTCGGGGACGCGGCGTACGGCGTCCTGCCAGCCCTCGGAGCGCTCCAGCCAGGCCAGCGCGGCCACGTCCCCCACGTCTCCGGTGGCCCGGACCCGGACCTGGACCGCGACCCGCTCCCGCAGCTCGTCGTCGCGCTCGAGCTCGGACATGATCGCCGACGCGCCGAGCCGGGCCCGGCGGGCGGGCGCGAAGCCGGCGACCTGCTTGAGCGCGGCCGGCAGCGGCGAGACGTCGGCGAGGCTGGCCGCGACCAGCGACACCAGGCGCGCACGGACCGCCTCGGGGAGCTCCATGCGTCAACGGTCTCACCCTGCGGGTCGCAGATCAGGCGAGTTTCACGTCTCCACGACGTAGACGAGGATCATCGGCCGGCGCCGGTGCACGCGGTTGACCTGCGAGCCGATGGAGCGGCGGATGATCCGGCGCAGCTCGTCGGGGTCGACGGGCTGCGAGTGCGGCGAGTTGGCGATGTCGTCGGCCACCCGCTGCCGGATGTCGTCGAGAGGTGCCTCCTCGTCCGCGAAGCCGCGGGCCGAGATCTCCGGACCGGCGACCACGGTGCCGGAGCGCGAGTCGACCACGACCACCGCTGAGATGAACCCCTCGTCGCCGAGGATCAGCCGGTCGCGCAGGCTCTCCTCACCCACGTCGCCGACCCCGCCGCCGTCGACGTAGGTGAACCCGGCCGAGACCCGGCCGACCACGGATGCCTTGCCGTCACCCAGGTCGACCACCGCACCGTCGCGGACGACGAGCACCCGGTCCTCCGGTACGCCGACCCGCATCGCGAGCTTGGCATGCGCACGCAGGTGCCGGCCCTCACCGTGGACCGGCATGAAGTTGCGCGGGCGCAGCGCGTTGAGCACCCCGGTCAGCTCGCCGGCCGCGGCGTGGCCGCTGACGTGGATCGGCGCCTGCTGGCGGGTGACCACGTCGACGCCGGAGTAGGCCAGACGGTCGATGAGCCGGTAGACCGCGCTCTCGTTGCCGGGGATCAGCGAGCTCGCGAAGATGACCATGTCGCCCTCGCTGAGCGTGAAGTCCTTGTGCTGCCCCCTGGCCATCCGGCTCAGCGCGGCGGCCGGCTCGCCCTGCGATCCCGTGCAGAGCACGAGCATCCCGTCGTCGGGCAGCTTGTCGACCTCTTCCACCGAGAGCACCAGCCCCGGTGGGACGTTGAGGTAGCCGAGCTCGTCGGCGATGCGGACGTTGCGGACCATCGAGCGCCCGATGATCGCCACGTGCCGCTGCCGGTTGCGGGCCGCGTTGAGCACCTGCTGGATGCGGTGCACGTGGCTCGAGGTGCACACGACGAAGACCCGGCCGGTCGCCTCGCCGATCACCCGGTCGAGGACCGGCCCGATGTCGCGCTCGGTCGCGACGAAGCCCGGCACGTCGGCGTTGGTGGAGTCGCTGAGCAGCAGGTCCACGCCGCGGTCGCCGAGCCGGTAGAACGCCGCCATGTCGGTCAGCCGGCCGTCCAGCGGTGTCATGTCGGCCTTGAAGTCGCCGGTGTGGAACAGCGTCCCGGCCTCGGTCGTCACGGCGACCGCGAGCGCGTCGGGGATCGAGTGGTTCACCGCGATGAACTCGCACGTGAACGGCCCGAACTGCACGGTCTGGCCGGCCGCCACCTCGGTCTCGTCCGAGTCGAGGCGGCGCTCGGTGAGCTTGGCGTCGAGCAGCCCGAGGGTGAACCGCGACCCCACGAGTGGCGCGCGCAGGCCGGCCTGGATGAGGTAGGGCACGCCACCGATGTGGTCCTCGTGCCCGTGGGTCAGGATCACCGCCTCGATGTCGTCCCAGCGGTCCTGCAGGTGGGTGAAGTCGGGCAGCACCAGGTCGACACCCGGCTGGTGCTCCTCGGGGAACAGCACCCCGCAGTCGATGATCAGCAGCCGGCCGCCGAACTCGAGCACCGCCATGTTGCGGCCGATCTCGCCCACGCCCCCGAGCGGGATGACCCGGAGGAAGCCAGGTGGGAGCGGGGGCGGGTCTTCGTCGAACTGCGGCACCCTCCGACCCTACTCAGCCTCCGCAGGGTGCAGAGGCCGTCTGGTGCCGGGCGTGTCGATGCCGTCCACCGGAGTGTCGGCGAACGCACCTACCGTCGCTCGTGTGAGCACGACGGTCCACGAAGCCCGCTGGGAGTCCCAGCGCAGCTTCGACGAGCTGGGCCGCCCGCTGCGGGACCTCACGTTCACCGTCGTCGACCTCGAGACCACCGGCGGCTCGGCCGAGGCCGGTTGCATGATCACCGAGATCGGCGCGGTCAAGGTGCGCGGTGGCGAGGTGCTCGGCGAGTTCCAGACCCTGGTCAACCCGCGCACCCAGATCCCGCCGTTCATCGCGGTGCTCACCGGCATCAGCAACGCCATGGTCGCCGACGCCCCGCCGATCGAGTCCGCGCTGCCGGCGTTCCTCGAGTTCGCGGCCGGCACGATCCTGGTCGCCCACAACGCGCCGTTCGACGTCGGCTTCCTCAAGCACTTCAACGAGCAGCAGGGCCGGGCGTGGCCCGGGTTCGAGGTGGTCGACACCGCCAAGCTGGCGCGCCGGGTCATCACCCGCGACGACGCCCCCAACTGCAAGCTCTCCTCGCTGGCGCGGGTGTTCCGCTCCACCACGACGCCCAACCACCGCGCCCTCTCCGACGCGCGGGCCACCGTCGACGTCCTGCACGGGCTGATGGAGCGGCTCGGCGGCCTGGGGGTGCACACGCTCGAGGAGCTCCAGACGTTCTCCGCACGGGTGTCGACCGCCCAGCGCCGCAAGCGCCACCTCGCCGAGGGGCTGCCGCACTCCCCCGGCGTCTACCTGTTCTGCGACGACGCCCGCCGGGTCCTCTACGTCGGCACCTCGCGCGACCTGCGCACCCGGGTGCGCTCCTACTTCACCGCGTCCGAGACCCGGTCCCGGATGGGCGAGATGGTCGGGCTCGCGACCACCGTCGAGGGCATCGTCTGCAGCACCGCGCTCGAGGCCCAGGTCCGCGAGCTGCGGCTCATCGCCGAGCACAAGCCGCGCTACAACCGGCGCTCCCGCTTCCCCGAGCGGATGCATTTCGTGAAGCTCACCCGCGAGCCCTGGCCCCGGCTGTCCCTGGTCACCCGCGTGCTCGCCGACGACGCCGACTACCTCGGCCCGTTCGCGTCCCGCAAGGCCGCCGAGAAGTGCCTGGCCGCACTCCACGACACCTTTCCGGTCCGCCAGTGCAGTGACCGGTTCGGCAAGGTGCCGTCCCGCGCCCCGTGCGTCCTGGCCGAGCTCGGCCGGTGTCTCTCGCCGTGCGACGGCAGCGTCGACGCCACGACGTACGCCGCGGTGGTGCGGCTGCTCCAGGACACGCTGCTGCGCCGGCCCGACGAGGTGGTCGACGCGATCAACCGCCGCATGGAGTCACTGGCCGCCGACGAGCGGTTCGAGGAGGCCGGCGTCCACCGCGACCGGCTGGCGTCGTTCGTCCGGGCCGCGGCCCGCACCCAGCGGCTCACCGCCCTCTCCCGCTGCCCCGAGATCGTGGCCACCCGACGCGAGGCCGACAGCCGCTGGGCGGTCCACGTCGTCCGGCACGGCCGGCTGGCCGCCGCCGGCGTGATCCCGCCGGGCGCCGACGCACACCAGTTCGTCGCCGAGCTGCGGCTGTCCGCCGAGACCGTCGGCGACGCGCCGGGGCCGGTGCCGGCCGCAACGGCCGAGGAGTCCGAGAAGGTGCTGCGCTGGCTCGAGTCCGAGGGCGTCCGGCTCGTCGACGTCGAGGGCGAGTGGGCCTGCCCGGTCGCCGGCGCCACCCGCCACCTCGCGGTCCACGACGCGGTCGCCGACTCCCGGCGTTCGCTGGTGCCCTTCGCAGACCGCCGCGACATCACGACCGTGCACCAGCCCGCGCGATAGGGCGCTACCGATAGTTTGTGCTGCGTGATCACCGCCATCGTCTTCGTCAAGGCCGACGTGGCCCGGATCCCCGAAGTGGCCGAGGCGATCGCCGCGCTCGACGGGGTCAGCGAGGTCTACTCCGTGACCGGCGAGATCGACCTGATCGTGCTGGTCCGCGTCCGGGCCCACGAGGACGTCGCCGACGTGGTCGCCGACCGGCTCAACAAGGTCCCCGGCGTCACCTCCACCGAGACCCACATCGCCTTCCGCGCCTACTCCCGGCACGACCTCGAGGCGGCCTTCTCCCTCGGCCTGGAGTGAATCCGCTCCGGACGATCGGGAGGACTCAGCCCATCAGGCACGACGCATAGCCCGTTCGGGCCATAGGGACCCCTGTTTCCCCGCGGGGAGCGACCACGCCGACTTAGCGTGGATCGTCTGTCCGCCCCGGGAGGAGCCCCCGTGCCTCATCGTCGTCTGCGCACCCTTGCGCTCGCGCTTGCTGCAGCTGTCGTCGCCGGCAGTCTGTCCGTCCTCGCGAGCCCGCCCGCGCTGGCCCTGGACGCGCCCGCGAACCCCTCTCCGAGCGGCGCCCAGACCGGCATCCCGACGTTCTCGTGGGACCGCGTGGCCGGCGCCACGACCTACGACTTCCAGATCTCCACGTCCGACCAGTTCAACACCACTCTGGTCAACGTCACGACCGTGCAGCGGCAGTACGTGCCCAAGATCCAGCTGCCCACCGGCACCCAGCTGTACTGGCGGGTGCGAGGCACCGGCGGCGGCGAGACCTGGACCACCACGCTCTTCTCGCGCAACACGGTCGGCGCCCCCACCCTGATCGGTCCCGCCGACGCGGCTGAGCTCACGCAGCCGGACAACCCCGTGACGCTGTCCTGGCAGCCGGTGCCGGGCGCCGACTCCTACGACGTCCAGTACGGCACCGACCCCAACTTCGTCGACCAGACCACGACCAAGAGCGTCGAGGCGTCGTCGTACGTCGTCCCGCTCCAGACGCCGGGCACCTACGTGTGGCGGGTCCGCGGCGTGCTCGCGAACGGCGTCTTCACCGCGTGGTCCGGTGGCGCCAACCCGCTGCCTCCGGCCCGCACCTACAAGGTCATGGGCCTGGCCAACGACTCGGCGATCCCGCCCACCTCACCACCGGACGACGCCAACCAGGCGCTGACCGACATCGTCCTCGACTGGGAGCCGATCAAGGGCGCCAAGAGCTACGAGATCCAGATCAGCACCGACGCCCTGTTCCCGCCGGCCACCATCGTCGACCAGCAGGCCATCGTCTACGGCACGCGCTACTCGCCGCCGAAGACGCTCAACAACGACCAGTACTTCTGGCGGATCCGGGCCGCCGACGCGGCCGGCTTCGAGCCCGACTGGTCCAGCCGCCCGGTCTGGCACTTCAAGCGGACCTGGCCGGACCAGCCGACGCTTCTCTACCCGCAGAACAACGCGACGAACGTCCAGACCCCCTTCTACTACCAGTGGACGCCGGTCAAGCACGCCAGCTCCTACGTGGTGCAGATCAGCAGTGGCGCCGGGTTCCCCACGCCGGCGCCGTTCCCGCAGGAGTGCACGACGGTGCACACGACGCTGGTGTACGGCGACGAGCCTCGGCAACTGCTGGCCCACCACTCCTGGCACCTACAGCTGGCGGGTCACGGCCAGGGACGAGTTCTCCAACGAGATGCCGGTCACCGACGGGATCGCCGCCCCGGTCGGGACGTTCACCTACAAGCCGCAGCTGGTCACGACGACCGGGCCGCCCAGCGGCAGCATCTACGCCAACCCCTACGACCCGAACCAGTCGCTCGGGGCACCCGTCCTCACGTGGAACCCGGTAGCCGGGGCGGACAAGTACAAGGTGACCATCCAGGGGACGACGACGCAGTCCTTCACCACCGCCGCGCTCAGCTACGCGCCCCGATACCTGGCCCCTGGCACCTACTCCTGGGACGTCCAGACGGTCGACGCGCTCGGCGCGATCGGCGCCGGGCACGCGACTGGTCAGCGGACCTTCACGATCAAGCAACCACCGATGGTCGAGGACCTCCCGGACCACCCCGGACAGTTCGTCCTGATGCCCGTTCCCGACCCACTGCCGGCGGCCAGCCCGCCGCACCCGACCAACCCGGTCCTGGGCTCGTCGTACCGGTTCCCGTCGCTCACCTGGAGCCCGGTCACCTGGGTCGACCACTACGAGGTCTACGTAGCGCGCGCTGGCAACACCTTCACCAGGGTCTCGGGAGACTTCGAGTGGGCCGCCGGCGACGACATCGGCACCACCCGCCTCAACCCCGGGAACTACGAGTGGTACGTCAAGGCGGTCCGCAAGGACGGGACGACCCTCACCGGAAGCACCGGCACCTTCTCGATCATGTCGCTGCCGGACATCCCGGTCGAGTCCTACAAGGCCGCCCTGACCGGCAACGCGCTGACCGGCAACGCAGGGACCGCGGTCGACACCTGCAACCTCAAGCTCCCGTCGAACTGCCAGAACCTCCGCGCCACCCCGGTGCTCGGCTGGGACAGCCCGGACGACAACGTCGGACACTACGTCGAGGTGCTCTCGAAGGATGCCGAGATCACCAACCCGATCGAGACCAAGACCGTCGTCAACACGATGTACCTGGACCGCGACGCGCTCCCGGACAGCCAGGCCGGCTCGGCGTACTTCACGGTCATCCTGCCGTGCGTCGTGGTCGACGTGTGTTCCTCGCTGACGCACTCCACGCACTCGTTCAACAAGCTGACCCGACCGTTGACCCTGATCTCCCCCCTCGACGGCGCCCAGGTGCAGAACGACGTCACCCTCACCTGGGACGACTACCTCGACAGCCAGAGCGCCGGCGCCGACCCGAACACCATCCTGGCCACGCCCGGCCAGGACGAGGCGTCGTACTACAACGTGCAGACCGCGTCCGACCAGAACTTCGTCCAGAACGTCACCACGACCAAGGTCGACCAGACGACGTTCACCTCGTTCGCCGACACCTACCCCGAGGGCACCACCTGGTGGCGGGTCCAGGCGGTCGACCGGAACGGCAACACCCTGGCGTGGAGCGCGCCGCGCTCCTTCCTCAAGAAGTCGCCGGTGCCGCAGCTCCAGCTGCCCGCTGACGGAGCCACCGTCCCGGGCGACTACACGCTGTCCTGGGCCGCGCAGCCGTACGCCG
Organism: uncultured Actinomycetota bacterium; assembly: GCA_963734355.1. Classification (GTDB taxonomy): domain Bacteria; phylum Actinomycetota; class Actinomycetes; order Propionibacteriales; family Nocardioidaceae; genus Nocardioides. The sequence goes on along the minus strand of CAVTHU010000035.1, from coordinate 113,772 downwards.
CGTCGTACGACATCGAGGTCTACAAGGGCGGCGACACCTCGGGGAACACGGTCAACCGGGTGATCAACGACAGCACCGACCGGGTGCAGTACGTGCTGACCAACCTGGACCCGAGCTCCGGCCCGTACGCGTGGCGGGTGCGCCGCCATGACGGCAAGAACCGGCCGGGAGACTGGAGCCCCTACCGGACCTTCAGCGTCATCAGGCCGGGAGTCACGCTGATCTCCCCGGTCGACAACGACACCACGGTGTCGCCGGCCGACCAGCTGTTCACGTGGGTGCCGGTGCAGGGCGCGACCTCCTACAAGTTCGAGCGACGTCCGGGCACCAGCGGCAACGCCACCGAGACCGTGGACACCCCGAGCACGAAGTGGGCTCCCATCGCGGCGATCGCCGGCGGCAGCTGGCAGTGGCGGGTCACCGCCTACGACACGGCGAACAACCTGATCGCCGACTCGTCGTGGCTGCACCCGTTCTCGGTCACGGACACGCCGATCGCCTCCGTCCCGGTCAGCATCACCGGCAGCGGAGTCGTCGACTCCACGCTGACGCTGAACCCGGCGCAGTGGAACATGCCGAACAACCTCCTGACGATCACCTACCAGTGGTTCCGCGGCACGTCCGCGGTCGCCGGCGCGACCGGTGTGACCTACGAGGTCACGTCGGCCGACCTCGGCAAGGCGATCACGGTGAAGGCGACCGCCACCAGGCCGGGCTACACCACCGGTACGTCGACCAGCAACGCGATCACTGGCACCCAGGCGGGCGCACCGCTGGCGTCGGTCCCGGTCGTCATCAACGGCACCGGCTTCTACGGCTCGACGCTGCAGCTGTCCCCGCCCACGTGGGACGTCGGCGGCGTGGCGACCACCTACCAGTGGTTCCGGGGCACGTCCGCGATCTCGGGCCAGACCGGCACGTCGTACGTCGTGGGCGCCTCCGACATGGCCAAGGACATCACCGTGAAGGCGACGGGGACCAAGGCCGGCTACGTCAACGGTCTCTCGGTCAGCAACGCGGTCACCGCGGCGCTGAACCCGGCCCCGTCGGCCACCACACCGATCTCCCTCACGGGCACCGGCGCAGTGGGTTCGCCCCTGACGATGACCCCGCCCGTGTGGGACACCGCTGACGTCACGGTGACCTACCAGTGGTTCCGCGACGCGGCGTCGTTCACCAACAACGCGACGACCTACACCGTCCTCTCCTCGGACGTGGGCAAGACGATCACCGTGAAGGCCACCGCGGCCAAGACCGGCTACGTCAGCGGCGTCTCGACGAGCAACGGGATTCTCGCCAGCCAGGCGTCAGCCGTCACGCCCACGACGCTGCCTTCGATCACCGGCGTCCCGGCAGCGAAGGAGACGCTGACGGCGACCCCCGGCGTGTGGCCGGGCAGCGGGCACCAAGTTACGCCTACCAGTGGTTCGTCAACGGCGAGGCGGTGGCCAAGGAGATCGGCAGCAAGTACGTCGTCCGGACCCGCGATGCGGGCCTTCCGGTGTCGGTGCGAGTGACCATGACGATGAACGGCTTCGCACCGAGTGTGGCCACGAGCGGCGCCCTGTCCGTCGCGAAGCTGTCGTCGACCCTGACGGCGACCGTCGCCAAGAAGAAGATCACCCAGCGTCGAGAGGGCCGTGCTCACGGTGAAGGTGGTCCTTCTCGACTTCGGGGTGTCACTCGGTCAGGTCCAGGTCAAGGACGGCTCGAAGGTCATAGCCAATCCCGGCCTGCAGACCGGCAAGAACGGCGTGCTGACGATCCGGCTGAAGAAGCTCAAGCTCGGCAAGCACAAGCTGACCATCACCTACCTGGGCAGCACCTCGACCTTGGCTTCGTCGGGCAAGGTGACGATCAAGGTCGTCAAGGGCAAGAAGATAGTAATGACGTGACTGCCACGCCCGACGTCCGTGAGGTGATCCCGGCGGAGCCGGATCGCCGACCGGACGTCAGGCCGGTGGTGCGGCGTTCGCCGGCCCGCACGCTGCTGCCCTTCGCCCTGCTGGTCGTCACCTTGGGGGCGCTGGTGCGGATCGCGTCGTTCCCCCTCGGCAACAACGACACCTTCTTCCACCTGCGGTTCGGCCACGAGTTCCTGAGCGGCGCGTGGTCGTTGCGGCACCCGGGCTCGGTCACCACGTTCGCGACCGCCGACTGGCTACCGACCCAGTGGCTGCCGCAGATCGTGATGGCGCAGTTCGAGGAGTGGTTCGGGCTCCCCGGCGTGGCCTGGCTGGCCGGGCTGCAGTTCCTGACCCTGGCCCTCACGCTGTGGTGGGCCTGCCGCCGCCAGGCCGAGCCGGCGGTCGCCGCCCTGATCGTCGTCCTGGCCCTCGTGGCCTGCACGTCGGGGATGTCGATGCGGCCGCAGCAGATCAGCTACATCCTCGTCGTGCTCACCACCGCGACCTGGATCCGCGCCCGCACGACAGGGCGGGCACCGTGGCAGCTGGTCCCGATCACGTGGGTCTGGGTGATGTGCCACGGGATGTGGCCCGTGGGCCTCGTCATCGGCGGGGTGGCCGTGGTCGGCCTGGCCCTCGACCGGCAGCACCCGACCGGGAAGCTGCTCCGCATGGCTGCGGTCCCCGTGGCGTCGTTCGCCGCCGCGCTGGTCACGCCGGTCGGGCCGGGCATCGTCGGCGCGGTGCTCAGCGTGAGCTCCCGCAGCTCCGACTACTACTACGAGTGGGGGCCGCCGGACTTCACCCGCTTCTACTCCGTCGCCCTGCTCGTCCTGCTCGCGCTGACCCTGCTGCCGCGGATGCGTCGCGGGCGCGTCGAGTGGTTCTGGATCGCCCTGATCGCGCTGGCCGCGGCGTGGGCTGTCTACTCCCTGCGGACCGTGCCGGTGAGCGCCTGCCTCGCCGCACCGCTGGCGGCCGCGGCCCTGCAGCCGTCGCTGGGCCAGCGGTCGAGGGTCACCCGGTCTGAGCGGTCCTTCGTCGTCGGCAGCTACCTCGCCGCCCTGGCGGTGCTCGCCGTGGTGGTGCCGCACACCGCCGCCGAGCCACAGGCCCACCCCGACTGGATGGACGAGGTCCTACCCACCCTCCCAGCCGGCACCACGGTGCTCGAGGACTCCGGGACGGGCGGCTACATGATGTGGCGCTTCCCGGAGCTCAACGTGGTCGCGCACGGGTACGGCGACGCCTACACCGACAGCGAGCTGGCCCACGTCAACACGATCGAGACCGTCGAGGCCGGCTGGGTCGACCTGGTCCGGGACACGGGAGCGGAGTACGCCGTCGTGGACCCGGACTCCCCCCTGGGCTACGCGCTCATCCACACGGAGCACTGGACGGTCCAGCAGGACGACCCGGACCTGGTCATGCTGCGCGCCCCGGCGGGGTGGCTGGACCAGTAGCGCAGCAGCTCGTGACACGCTCGCGCGGTGAGGTCCTCCCGTGTGCGCTCGGTCGCGACCTTGGTGGTGCTGGCGGCCGTCGCCGGCGTCCTGGTCGCGGAGGCGGCCGTTCCGCTGGACAACCTCGACACCTACTTCCACCTGAGGTTCGGGCACGAGTTCCTGAGCGGCGACTGGTCGCTGCGCGACCCGGGCTCGGTGAGCAGCCTCGCGACCGCGGACTGGGTCCCGACCCAGTGGCTGTCCGAGGTGGTGATGGCGAAGACCGAGGACTGGTTCGGCCTGGCCGGCGTCGCGTGGCTGTCCGGGTTGTTGTTCCTGTCCCTCGCTCTCGTCGTCTACTGGGCCTGCCGACGCCAGGCCGAGCCGGCCGTCGCCGCGCTGCTCGTGGTCCTCACCCTGATCGCGAGCACGTCGGGCATCTCGATGCGGCCCCAGATGGTCAGCTACATCCTGGTCGTGGTGACCATCGCGGCCTGGCAACGGGCCAGGGACACCGGGCGGGCGCCATGGCTGCTCGTGCCGGTGACGTGGGTCTGGACGATGTGCCACGGGATGTGGCCGATCGGGATCGTGATCGGCGTCGTCGCGGCGCTCGGGCTCGCCCTCGACCGCGGTCACCCACGCCGCACCCTGGCCAGGATGGCCGCGGTGCCGGTGCTGTCGGCAGCGGTCTCGTTGCTCACGCCAGTCGGTCCCGGCCTGTTCCCGGCCGTGCTCCGCGTGGGCTCCCGGGCCAAGTACTTCTACGAGTGGAACCCGCCCGACTACACCAAGCCCTGGGTCGCCACGCTGGTCGTCATCCTGGCGCTGGCCGTCGTACCCAGGCTGCGGCGCGCCGAGCGGGTGCCGTGGTTCGACGTCCTGCTGGTCGGGCTCGCGGCGCTGTGCGCCATCTACTCGATGCGCACCGTGCCGGTGGCGGCCTGCCTCGCCGCTCCCCTCGCTGCGGCCTGCCGTGCAGGCGGTCCTCGGCGCGCGGCCCCCGGTGCTCCGCCGCGAGCGGCTGCTCGTCGTCGGCGGGGCCCTGCTCGCGCTGGCCACGCTCGCGGTCCTGGTGCCGCACACCGCGGACCAGCCGCGCGACACGCCGCCATGGCTCGACGGCGCGCTCGGCGACCTGCCCGCGGGCACCCGGATCATCAACGACAGCGGCTTCGGCGGCTACCTGATGTGGCGGTTCCCCGAGCTGGACGTGGTCGTGCACGGCTACGGCGACCTCTACACCGACGAGGAGCTCGAGCGGAACGCGGACATCGAGGGTGGCCGGGCCGGCTGGGTCGACCTGGTGCAGAACACCGGCGCGGAGTACGCCGTGCTCCCGCCGGGCTCGACGCTCGCCTACAACCTGCGCGAGGTCGAGGGGTGGAGAGTCGTCGAGCGCAGCGCCGACCTGGAGCTGCTGCGCCCACCTCCGGGGTGGATGGACGAGTCCTAGCCGGCGCTCGCGGCCACCCAGCGCTCGAGCGTGTCCTTGGCTGCGCCGGAGTCGACGGCCGCACGGGCCCGGGCGATCCCTGCGTCCAGAGCCTCGTCGATCGGCGCTCCCGGCGCGTCGTAGACCGCGAGCGCGGCGCCGGCGTTGAGCAGCACGGCGTCGCGCACCGCCCCCGGCTCGCCCTCGAGGAGCCGGCGTACGACGTCGGCGTTGTGCGCGGCGTCGCCGCCCCGCAGGTCCTCCGTGGTCGCCGGCGCCAGACCGTGGGCGGCCGGGTCGACGATGGCGGTGCTGACCTCGCCGCCGGCGACCACCCACACCGACGAGGTCGTGGTCGTGGTGAGCTCGTCGAGTCCGTCGTCGCCACGGAAGACCCAGGCGTCCGCGCCGCGCTCCGCGAAGACACCGGCCATCACCGGCGCCATCCGCGGGTCGGCGCAGCCCACGGCGTTCGCGGCCGGCCGGGTCGGGTTGGCCAGCGGGCCCAGGAAGTTGAACGTCGTCCCGATCCCGAGCTCGCGGCGCGGCACCGCGGTGTGCCGCATCGCGGGGTTGAAGGCCGCCGCGAAGAGGAAGGTGATGCCGGCCTCGTCGGCCAGGGCAGCGACCCGCTCCGGGGGCAGGTCGAGACGCACCCCCAGGGCCTCGAGCACGTCGGCCGAGCCGGACTGGGACGACGCCGAGCGGTTGCCGTGCTTGGCCACCCGCGCCCCCGCGCCGGCGGCCACGATCGCGGCCATCGTCGAGATGTTCACCGACATGGAGCGGTCACCGCCGGTGCCGACCACGTCGAGCAGCCGGCCGGGCACCTGGATCGGAGTCGCCTTCTCGTACATGGCGGCGACCAGCCCGGTGATCTCCTCGACGGTCTCGCCCTTGGCCCGCAGGGACACCGCGAAGCCGGCGATCTGGGCCGGGGTCGCCTCGCCGGAGAGGATCTCCCCCATCGCCCAGGTCGCCTGGTCCGTGCTGAGGTCGGTGCGCGCCACGAGCGCACCGAGCACCTCGGGCCAGGTGGTCATCCGGTGCCTGCGATGCGGCGGATCAGCCGGTCGCCGGGACCCGGGACCGGAGCAGCCCGGTGACGGCCTCGGCGAGCTGGATCGGGTCGATGGGATGCGGCACCGCCGCGTCGGCCCGCGACCAGGTCGCCAGCCAGGCGTCCTGGGGGCGGCCGGTCAGCACCAGCAGCGGCGGGCAGCGGTAGATCTCGTCCTTGAGCTGCTTGGCGATCCCGATGCCACCGGCCGGCACGGCCTCGCCGTCGAGGATCGCGAGGTCGATGTTGCCGGCGTCCATGTTCTGGATGACCACGGGCTCGGTGGCGACCTCGACGTACTCCAGCTCGGGCAGGTCGGGGTGGACCCGGCGGCCCAGCGCGAGGATGACCTGCTGGCGGGTGTTGACGTCGTCGGAGTAGACGAGCACACGCACGCTTGTCATGCGGTCAGCGTTCTGGTCGGGCACGCGGGGATGCTACCGCTCCACCGGGGTCGCTGCCGTCGCGGGCGCGGGCCTCGAGCAGGTCGAGCCGCCGGTCCTCGCGCGCTGCCTCCCGCATGGAGGACCGGACCCACTGGGCGAAGAGCACCCCGAGCAGCACCAGCCCGATGAGGTCCCCGGACGACCAGAGCAGGCCGCCGGCCAGGTGCTGGTCGTCGAGCGGGTCCGGGAGCCAGCCGTAGCCGGGCAGCTGGTGCAGAGCCCGGTAGTGGTCGCCGCCCAGCAGCGTCTCCTGGCCCATGATCGTGACGCCCAGGAACGCGTGGAACGGCAGCGTGAGCACCACCAGCAGCATCCGGGCCGGGTAGCCGACCCGCCCTGGCACCGGGTCGATGCCGACGATCGGCCAGAAGAACAGCATGCCGACCACGACCAGGTGCAGGTGCATCAGCTCGTGCAGCCAGACGTGGTCCAGGGTGGCCGGGTACCAGCCCGAGAAGTAGAGCGCCCAGGGTGAGACGACGTAGAGCGCAGCGTGAGCGGCGGGAACGTCAGCACCTTCGCGGCCCGCGAGTGGAGCACCACCAGCAGCCAGCGCCGGGGGCCGGGCGGGAGCGTGCGCAGCGCGAGCGTGACCGGCGCACCGAGCGCCAGGGCCAGCGGGACCAGCATCGAGAGCACCATGTGCTGGACCATGTGCACGCTCAGCAGCGTGGTGTCGTAGGCCGCGAGCCCGGACGACGTGGCGACGTAGAAGGCACCCATCCCGACGACCACGAACATCACCGTGCGGCCCAGCCGGCCAGGCGTCGCCGCGGCGGCGGAGGGCCCGCACGCCGAGCAGGTAGAAACCGGCCGCCCAGACGGTCACCACCAGCGGCACGGGAGCGAACTCCCACGCCGTCAGGAGACGGCCTGCGTCGAAGGGCGGCACGTTGTGAATTTACAGACGTACAGACACACCGCCCCCGGGGTGGCCTCGGGGAGCGGGCGGGACATAATGACCCCGTGGCGACAGCAACGACCATTCCGGCCTCGCGCCTCCACGGGCACGACGACCGTCCGAGCATGGTCAGCGTCGGGACCATCATCTGGCTGTCCAGCGAGCTGATGTTCTTCGCCGCGCTGTTCGCGTCCTACTTCACCATCCGGTCCGTGAGCCCCGCGCTGTGGGAGCAGAACACCGAGCTGCTCAACGTCCCGTTCGCCGCGGTCAACACCACGATCCTGGTGCTGTCGTCGGTGACCTGCCAGCTCGGCGTGTTCGCGGCCGAGCGCGGCCAGGTGGGCCGGACCGGCGCGATCTTCGATCCTCGCGGCTGGGGTCTGCGCGAGTGGTTCATCCTCACCTACGTCATGGGCGCGATCTTCATCGCGGGCCAGGTCACGGAGTACACCTCGCTGGTCCAGGAGGACGTCACGATCTCCTCCTCGGCCTACGGATCGATGTTCTACCTGACCACCGGCTTCCACGGCATCCACGTGACCGGCGGTCTGGTCGCGTTCCTGCTGGTGCTGGGCCGCACGTACGTCGCCAAGCGGTTCACGCACGAACAGGCGGTCAGCGCGATCGTCGTCTCGTACTACTGGCACTTCGTCGACGTGGTGTGGATCGCGCTGTTCGCGACGATCTACCTCATCAAGTAGCCCCGGCCGTGAGGACCCCGCTGTGACATCCCGTTTGCGCTTCCTGAACCGCTCCGCCGGTCGCCTGTCCCGCCATCGCCGCCGCCCCGTCGCCGGGCTGCTGCTGCTGATGCTGGGCCTGGTGCTGACCGGGAGCCTCTACGCCGCGTTCGCGCCCTCGTCGACGGCCGACTCGGCCAAGACCGACGAGGAGCTCGTGGAACAGGGCCACAAGCTGTTCCTCGTCAGCTGCTCGACCTGCCACGGCCAGAACGGCGAGGGCATCGCGACCCAGGACGGCAACCAGCTCGGCCCGTCGCTGGTGGGTGTCGGTGCCGCCGCGGCCAACTTCCAGCTGACCACCGGCCGGATGCCGGCCGTCCAGCCGGGCGCCCAGAACCCCACCAAGCCGGTGACCTTCGACGACGAGGAGATCGCGGCCCTGTCGGCGTACGTCGCGAGCCTCGGGCCCGGCCCCGCGATCCCCGACCCGTCCGACTACAGCCTGGCCGGCCTGTCGGAGGAGGAGCGCCAGGAGGCCGTCTCCCGCGGTGGCCAGATCTTCCTGACCAACTGCACCGCCTGCCACAACTTCGCCGGCAAGGGCGGCGCGATGCCGCACGGGGGCTACGCGCCCGACCTGAGCAACACCGAGGCCCAGCAGATCTACGAGGCCATGCTGACCGGCCCCGGCCAGATGGACAGCTTCTCCAACGGCAACCTGTCGCCGGAGGAGAAGCGCGACGTCATCGCCTACCTCTACTCGCTGCGCGAGCAGCCCGCATACGGCGGCTTCGGTCTCGGCGGCAACGGGCCCGGTGAGCGAGGGGCTGATGGCCTGGGTCGTGGGCATCGGCGCCCTGGTCGGCTTCGCGACCTGGATCGCCGCCCACACCGCTCGCATCGAACCAAAGAAGAAGGAGGAGGCCGCGGCATGACCGACGACCACACCCACCTTCCTGAGCTGCCCGGTGAGGGCGACTCCCACGACGGGCACGGCGGCGAGCTCGTCCGCGAAGAGCCGATCGCCAACCCGGGCCTGCCCGAGCACGTGTGGCGGCCGACCGACGTCGACCCGAAGGCCGAGAAGCGCGCCGAGCGGCAGGTCGCTGCGCTGTTCGGCCTCTCGACGATCTGCGCCGTGCTGTTCGTCGTCGCCTACTTCGCCTTCGACGTCAACGGCGGCGCCGACGGCGAGGAGGTGCAGACGATCTTCGGGCTGGGCGCCTCCAACGTCGCGCTGGGCGCGTCGCTGGGCCTCGCACTGCTGTTGATCGGCATCGGGCTGATCCAGTGGGCGCGCAAGCTCATGGGCGACCACGAGATCGTCGAGATGCGGCACCCGGCGCGCTCCTCCGACGAGGACCGCGTCGAGACGCTCCGCGTGCTCGACCTCGGGGTCGAGGAGTCCGGCATCACCCGGCGGCCGCTGATCCGCAACTCCCTGCTCGGCGCCGTCGGCATCCTCCTGGCGCCCGTCGTCGTGCTGCTGAGAGACCTCGGCCCGACCAACAACCAGGTCACCAAGGAGCAGCCGTACCCTGGCGCCGGCCTCGAGAACACCGTCTGGGAGGAGGGCATGCGGGTAGTGCGCGACGTCGTCGGCACCCCGATCCGCCCCGGCGACCTCGAGATCGGCGACCTGGTCAACGCCGAGCCGGCGATCAACTTCGAGGTCGACGAGGACGGCGAGCCGGTGCTGGAGGGCTACACCCTCCAGGTCGCCAAGTCGAAGGGCGCGGTCGTCCTCGTCCGGATGGACCCCGACGACAACAAGCCGGCCAAGGGGCGCGAGGACTGGGCCGTCGACGGCATCCTCTGCTACTCCAAGATCTGCACGCACGTGGGCTGCCCGATCTCGCTCAACGAGCGCAAGACGCACCATCTGCTGTGCCCGTGCCACCAGTCGACGTTCGACCTGGCCGACGCGGCCAACGTGGTCTTCGGCCCGGCCGCCCGCGCGCTGCCCCAGCTGCCGCTCATGGTGGACGAGGAGGGGTATCTCGCGGCCCAGAGCGACTTCAAGGAACCCGTCGGACCCAGCTTCTGGGAGCGCGACTCGCAGGCGAGCACGAGCGAATGAGCCGAAACCGGAGTAGCCAGTCATGAGCATCGACACGAGCAAAGTGGCCACGACGAACTCCACGGCTGCCACCGCGGAGAAGCCCAACCGCGTCGGCGCCGTCGCCGAGTGGGCCGACGACCGGCTCGGCCTGGCCACCCTGGCCAAGAAGAACCTGCGCAAGGTCTTCCCCGACCACTGGTCCTTCATGCTGGGCGAGATCGCGCTCTGGAGCTTCGTGGTCCTGCTCCTCAGCGGCGTCTTCCTCACCCTGTGGTTCAACCCGAGCATGAGCGAGACGACGTACGAAGGCAGCTACGCGCAGCTGCGCGGCGTCGAGGTGTCCGAGGCCTTCGCCTCGACGCTGCGACTGTCGTTCGACGTCCGCGGCGGCCTGCTGATGCGGCAGATCCACCACTGGTCGGCGATGCTCTTCATCGGCGCGATGATGATCCACCTGCTGCGGGTCTTCTTCACCGGCGCGCACCGCAAGCCGCGCGAGCTGAACTGGGCGATCGGCGCGCTGCTGCTGATCCTGGGCACCCTCGAGGGGTTCACCGGCTACTCGCTCCCCGACGACCTGCTCTCCGGCACCGGCGTCCGCGCCGCCGAAGGCTTCATCCTGGCGCAGCCGGTCATCGGCACCTACATGTCGTTCCTGCTCTTCGGCGGCGAGTTCCCCGGCACCGACATCATCCCGCGCCTGTTCATCGTTCACGTGCTGCTGATCCCGGGCCTGCTGCTCGCGCTGATCACCGCCCACATGCTGCTGCTCGTCTACCACAAGCACACCCAGTGGCCCGGCCCCGGCCGCACGGAGCAGAACGTCGTCGGCTTCCCGATGCTGCCCGTGTACGCCGCCAAGGCCGGCGGGTTCTTCTTCATCGTCTTCGGCGTCACGGCGCTGATGGGCGGCCTGCTGTCCATCAACCCGGTGTGGAAGTTCGGGCCCTACGACCCGTCCAAGGTGACCGCGGGCTCCCAGCCCGACTGGTACATGGGCTGGCCGGACGGCGCGCTGCGGATCATGCCCAACTGGGAGACGCACATCTTCCACCACACGATCTCGTGGAACGTGCTGCTGCCGATCATCGTGCTCCCGATGGTGATGTTCACGCTCCTGCTGCTGCTGCCGTTCATCGAGGCCTGGATCACCGGCGACAAGCGCGACCACCACCTGCTCCAGCGGCCGCGCGACGCCCCGACCCGCACGGCCACGATGGTGGCGCTGATGACGATGTACGGCCTCTTCTGGGCGGCCGGCGGCAACGACATCATCGCGATCCGACTGCACCTGTCGATCAACCAGATCACGTACTTCATGCGTGGCGCGGTGTTCATCGGCCCGGTGATCGCGTTCATGATCACCCGCCGCTGGTGCATCTCCCTGCAGCGCAAGGACCGCCAGGACCTGCTGCACGGCTACGAGACCGGCATCATCATGCGCTCCCCCGAGGGCGGCTACACCGAGCGGCACCTGCCGCTGTCGATCGGGCGCGCCTACACGCTCACCGCTCGCCACCGCGACCCGGACGTGCTCGCTGAGCTCGAGGATGGCCCGGACGCCAACGGCGTGGAGCCACGCCGCGGCATCGCGGCCCGGCTCGCCGGCGTACGCCACCGGCTGCGGACGCTGATGTACGCCGACAACATCCAGAAGCCGACCGTCGAGGAGCTCGAGGAGGGCCACCACCACGCCGAGCACGAGCACGAGCTCCAGGCGCCGATGGAGGGCCACGCCGCCGACGGCCACCAGTTCGACGGCGTCCACCTCGTCGACGGCGAGAAGCTCCGCGCCGACGACTGACAGCTCGCACCACGTTGACCCGGCGCAAACTTTGCGCCGGGTCAACGTCGTTTGCGGGCGCACCCGACTATCGGTGGGGCCGCGAGCACTGACAACGCGGTCGAATCGCGGTCCGGAGAATCTGGTGGATGTCCTGCTCGCGACCGTAGACGTTGTTCTTGCGGACGACCTCGATGGTCCAGTCGCGCTCTTCGCGCAGCCACGTGCGGCGGGACTCGTCGTGCTCCATGGGCGTCCTCGCCGTGGAACTCCTCTCCGTCGTACTCGGCGCCGAAGAGAAGCTCCGGCAGGCCGATGTCGATCCAGTACGACGTCCCCAGTCGGTTTCCACCTCGACCTGGCACTGCGGTCGGGGAAGGCCGGTGTCGATCCAGCGGAGCCGGAGGACACTCTCGCCGGGCGACTGTGACCTCGGGTCGCACGAGCAACGAGAGAACCCGGAGCTGGATCACGCCCCGGTAGCGGCGAAATCTCGCGATCTCCTGGAGCAGCTCGTCGAGCGTGAAGACGCAGAGGGCCGCGAGGGAGTCGAGAGCCGCGATGGCCTGATCCCGATGCAGGAGGCGGCCCAGGTCGCACGCGGTCCTGAGCGGAGTGGTGACTCGGAGACCGTCGATCTCGGCCACATCCCGGAGCGTCAGGCACCGCTCACCACTCGCCGTCAGCTCGTTTCGCAGCCGGCAGCCTGGTGGACAGAAGACCGACACCTTCGGCGTCAGGAGGTGGTCGTTGCGGGGCGAGGATCATGTTGGCACCCCAGAGCCATCCGGCGGTGCGATCCGTCACCACGCAGGAGTCGGGAACCATCAGCTTCAGGACGCTGACTCTGAATGCCAGGTCGTCAGGCAGTGACGCCACGGCATAGACACCGTGCACCGGGCGCCTGACCAGTCCGCGGCGTACGAGCGCTCGCAGCTGCGGATAGCCGATCCCCCGCTCCCGCGCCTCAGCGCTCGTCACAGGGGTGTCGTCCGGCATCAGCACCAGGAGCTCGAGCAGCTCATCGGGCACGTCTGCGGACACCGAGAAGGACATGCGCAAACGGTGCCGGATTTCGCCCCATGGTGGCGTCCCGAGACTTCGCTGCTGTGGATAACTACCCACACCGTTGACCCGGCTCAAACTTTGCGCCGGGTCAACCTGTGCACGTACGTTGCTGACCCGCGCTCAAAGTTTGCGCCGGGTCAACGTGCCGATCGGTCAGCCGGCGAGCGCTGACCCCTGCTGGTACTCGTCCCAGGGGATGTTCCAGTCGCCGTAGCCGTTGGTGGACTCCATCGGCCGGTCGGTGCCGACGTAGTCGACGACGTCACCGCGGACGGTCATGTGGTAGAGCCAGTCGGCGTTGGAGGTGCTCATGCCGGTGCAGCCGTGGGAGACGTTGGCGTGACCCTGGGAGCCGACCGACCAGGGGGCGGCGTGGACGAACTCGCCGGAGTAGGTGACCCGCATGGCCCACTGGACGTTGTCGATGTCGTAGCCGTCCGCGCTGTCGACGGGGATGCCGACGGTCTCGGAGTTCATCCGCTTGGAGTCGAACTTCTCGATGATGACCTTGATGCCCGAGCGGGTGGTGAACTTGGGCTGCTGGCCGGTGGTGATCGGGATGGTGCGGAGCAGCTTGCCGTTCGAGAAGACCTTCATCTGGTCGGTCCGGGTGTCGACCTTGTAGATGTGGGCGTCCCCGACCTGGAACTGGACGTCGCGGTCCTCCTGGCCGTAGATGCCGTTGCCGGCCTCGACGCCGTTGATGTCGAGGTTGACGTCGACCTGGGTGCCGGCCTTCCAGTACTTCTTCGGGCGGTAGTGGACCTCGGTGTCGCTGAGCCAGTGCCAGGTGCCCGGCTGCTCGGGCGCGGTGGTCACGTGCAGGTTCTTCTCGACGTTCGCCCGGTCGGTGACGGGGACGTCGAAGGTCACGACCACCGGCATGCCGACGCCGACGGTCTCGCCGGGCAGCGGCGCGACCGACGGGTAGGTCTGCTGGGAGAGGGACAGCGCCTGGGTGGTGAACTGCGACTTCTTGGTCACGAGCTCGCCGTCGCCACCGGCCACGCTCGCCTTCACGGTGTACGTCGTACCGGGCTCGAGCAGGTCGTCGGCCTTCCACTTGCCGCCATCGCCGGCGATCGCGCCGGTCAGCGCGCCGACGTCGCCGGAGCCGCTCACGGAGACGGCGCTCAGCCGGCCGTTGTGCGCGAAGACCAGGAGCTGGGTGGAGACCGGGACGTCGGTCTTCCGCTTGATGTTGGTCGAGACCGAGGCGGCGTCGGGGTCTTCGGCGTCCGCGGACTCGGAGTCGGAGCCGTTGCTCGGGTCGCCGGAGGCGCCCGTGGTGTCGTCGGCCGAGCCGCCGTTGAGGATGTCGTCGCCGTTGTCGCAGGCGCTCAGCATCGAGGTGCCGAGCAGCAGGGCGGACAGCGCCACCAGGCCGCGGACACGACGTTTGCGAGAGGACATGCTCGACTCCCTGGACTCCCACGAAAGCGCCCGAACCGTCCGGCTCGGGCTTCTCCAGAGTATCCGCTGGCGCTCAGAACCCACGAAACCACGCATGCCGCTATGACGGTGCCGCCGGGCCAGGAGTTGCCGTATGGGCCTAGTGAGCGTGCTCACCCCGGTAGTACTCGTAGATCCAGCCCACGAGCGCCATCGCGCCCAGCACGCCGCCGATGATGAACAGCCACCAGGCGCTCGCGGCGATGCCGAACACGGACGTGCCGAGCGCCGCTGCGGTCCACAGCGGCCACCAGGAGTACGGCGGGAAGAAGCCCAGCTCCCCCGCGCCGTCGGCGATCAGGGCGTCGTTGCGGTCCTCGGGGCGCGGGTCCATCCGCTTGGCGTGGAAGCCGAGGTAGATGGTCACCATCAGCGTCAGCAGCGTGGTCATCACCAGCGCCGACGTGCCGGTCCAGTCACCGCCGTGGTCGCTGGCGGAGGTCACGAACCAGTACGCCGGAGTGACCAGCACGAGGAAGATCGTGCAGGAGGCGAAGATCCAGGCCTCTGCCTTCATCGATCCTCACCCTCCTGGCCCTCGGTCCGCTCCTCGATCAGCTCGTCGCGCCCCTCCATGTCGGGAGCGTCGGCCGGCCGGCCCTCGGCTGCGGCCTCGTTGTCCTCGAGCTCGATCGCAGCGATCTCCGGGTGGTGCAGGTCGAAGGCCGGCGACTCCGAGCGGATCCGCGGGATGGTGACGAAGTTGTGCCGCGGCGGCGGGCAGGACGTCGCCCACTCCAGCGAGCGGCCCCAGCCCCAGGGGTCGTCGACCTCGACCTTGGGCCCCTTGCGTGAGATCCAGACGTTGTAGAGGAACGGCAGCGTCGAGGCGCCGAGCAGGAAGGCCCCGATCGTGGAGACCTGGTTGAGCGTGGTGAAGCCGTCCTTGGGCAGGTAGTCGGCGATGCGCCGTGACATGCCCTCGACGCCCAGCCAGTGCTGCACCAGGAAGGTGAGGTGGAACCCGACGAACAGCAGCCAGAAGTGCACCTTGCCGAGCCGCTCGTCGAGCATCCGGCCGGTCATCTTCGGCCACCAGAAGTAGAAGCCGGCGAACATCGCGAACACCACGGTGCCGAAGACGACGTAGTGGAAGTGCGCGACCACGAAGTAGGAGTCGGAGACGTGGAAGTCCAGCGGCGGGCTGGCCAGGATGATGCCGGTCAGGCCGCCGAACAGGAACGTCGTGAGGAAGCCGAGCGACCACAGCATGGGGGTGTCGAAGGACAGAGATCCCCCCCACATCGTCCCGATCCAGTTGAAGAACTTCACGCCCGTAGGTACGGCGATGAGGAACGTCATGCCGGAGAAGAACGGCAGGTCGACCGCGCCCGTGACGAACATGTGGTGCGCCCACACCGCCACCGAGAGGATCGCGATACCGAGGGTGGCGCCGACCAGGCCGATGTAGCCGAAGATCGGTTTTCGACTGAAGACCGGCAGGATCTCGGTCACGATGCCGAAGAACGGCAGCGCGATGATGTAGACCTCCGGATGCCCGAAGAACCAGAACAGGTGCTGCCAGAGGATCGCGCCGCCGTGGGCCGTGTCGAAGACGTGTGCACCGAGCTGTCTGTCGGCCTCGAGGGAGAGCAGGGCGCCGGCCAGGACCGGGAACGCGATCAGCACCAGCAGGCTGGTGACCATCGTGTTCCACACGAAGATCGGCATCCGGAACATGGTCATGCCGGGCGCCCGCATGCAGATGATCGTGGTGATGAAGTTGACCGCACCGAGGATGGTGCCGAGACCGGCCATCCAGAGGCCCATGATCCACAGGTCACCGCCAACCCCCGGCGACCGTACGGCGTCGGACAACGGCGTGTAGGCGAACCAGCCGAAGTCGGCGGCGCCGGTCGGGGTCAGGAAGCCGGAGCCGGCGATCAGGCCGCCCATCAGGAAGAGCCAGTAGCTGAACATGTTCAGCCGCGGGAACGCGACGTCCGGCGACCCGATCTGCAGCGGCATGATCGCGTTGCCGAAGCCGAAGAACAGCGGCGTCGCGAAGAGCAGCAGCATGATCGTGCCGTGCATCGTGAACAGCTGGTTGTAGACCTCGTCGTTGACGACCTGCTGGCCGGGGTAGGCCAGCTCGGAGCGCATCAGCATCGCCATCAGGCCGGCGATGAGGAACCAGCAGAACGACGTGACGAGGTAGAGGTTGCCGATCACCTTGTGGTCGGTCGTGGTCAGGACCCGGACGATCTGCTGGCCCAGCTGCCTGCGGGGGCTGATGACAGTGGTCGGGTGCGACGCGGTGGCGGTCATTGTGATCCCTCCACGGATCCGGAGTCGAGACCCTCCTGCGTGTAGGCCTCCTCACCGCCGAGCAGCGGAAGGTCGGAGGTCTGGCCGGCGTCCTCGAGGTCCTGGAGATGCTGTTCGTAGTCCTCACGGCTGACCACGTGCACCTCGAACAGCATCCGCGAGTGGTAGACCCCGCAGAGCTCGTAGCACCGGCCCGTCCAGACGCCGGTCCGGGTCGGCGTGATGACGTAGTGGTTCACCCGGCCCGGGACGACGTCCATCCTCATCAGGAAGACCGGGATGCCGAAGTCGTGGATCACGTCGGGGCTGTGCAGGTTGAACCGCGTCGTCTCGTCGACGGGCAGCCACAGCTGGGGGATGTAGGAGCCGGTGCCGCCGTCGTGGACGTAGGAGTCGTAGGCGAAGACGTCGTCGTAGCGGTCGTCGTCGGCGGAGTTGTCCGGCTCGCCCAGGCCGTAGTTGAACGTCCACGACCACTGCTGGCCGGTGACCTCGATGATGTTGTCGGGTGGCGTGTCGTCCTCGAGGACGATGTTCTGAGTGCGCACCGTGTGCGCGAAGAACACGATCACCATCACGACCGGCGCGATC
This sequence comes from uncultured Actinomycetota bacterium, assembly GCA_963734355.1. Lineage (GTDB taxonomy): Bacteria > Actinomycetota > Actinomycetes > Propionibacteriales > Nocardioidaceae > Nocardioides. The sequence continues at coordinate 96,668 of CAVTHU010000035.1, read as the reverse complement.
GTGTAGAAGATCTCGAGCGGCAGGTTGTAGCGCGTCTGCACCGGGATCTCGTCGTGGGAACGCCGCCGGTAGCGGATCACGACGTAGAAGATCAGCCCCCACACCACGGCGCCGGTGATGAGGGCCGCGAGCCACGCGCCCTGCCAGAGGCGCAGGATGTGCTCGCCCTGCGCGGAGGCCGGATCGGGCATCGCGAGCCGCGTGCCAACCGCGCCCGAGCAACCACTCGCCAGGAGCGCGATCCCGACGAGCGGTACGGCCCAACGCGCGACGCGCTTCAGACCCACGAAAGAGCCCCTCTCGACCAACACTTAGGACACTGCTGACCCTAGCCCAACCGCACGCTGCGGAACCGCCCGGGTGGGTTCCCCCTTACGGGTAGTTTTCGTGCGTGTACGTCGACACCGCGTCCTCCGAGCCGCTGCATCCCGCGGCCCGCGACGCGATGCTCGCCGCGCTCGACCAGGGGTACGCCGATCCGCGCCGGCTGCACACCCCCGCCCGCAACGCCCGGCTGATCCTCGACAACGCCCGGCAGGCGGTCGCCGAGGCGCTCGGCGTACGCCGGGACGAGGTGTCGTTCACGTCGTCGGGGACCGACGCGGTGCACCGGGGCCTGCTCGGGCTGCTCCCTCCCGGCACGACCGTGGCGCACTCGGCCGTCGAGCACTCCTCGGTGCTGCATGCCCTGGCGTGGCGCAGCGACGTCGAGGCCAGGGCCGTCCGCGTCGACCCGCTCGGTCGGATGGCCGTGGGGGACCTGGACGGCCCGGAGGTCATCGCGCTCCAGCACGCCAACCACGAGGTCGGCACCATCCAGCCCGTCGCCGAGGCCGCGGCGGTCGCGCCGGTCTTCATGGACGCCTGCGCCTCGATGGGCCGGCTCCCCCTGCCCGAGGGCTGGTCGGTGGCCGCCGGCTCGGCCCACAAGTGGGGCGGCCCGGCCGGCGTCGGCGTGCTGCTGGTCCGCAAGGGGACGGCGTGGCGCAACCCGTTCCCCGAGGACGACCGCGTGGACGAGCGGGTCTCCGGGTTCGAGAACGTCCCCGCCGCGCTGGGCGCCGCCGCCGCGCTCCAGGCCGTGGTCGCCGAGCGCGACGAGGTCAACGCCCGCCAGCACGCCCTCGTCGACCGGATCCGGGCCCGGGTGGCCGAGATCCCCGACACCGAGGTGGTCGGCGACCCGGTCGACCGGCTCCCCCACCTGGTCACGTTCTCGTTCCTCTACGTCGACGGCGAGGCCATCGTCGACGCGCTCAACCGTCGCGGCTTCGAGGTCGCGAGCGGCTCGGCCTGCACCGCCTCCACCCTCGAGCCCAGCCACGTGCTGGCGGCCATGGGCGCGCTCACCCACGGCAACGTCCGGGTCTCGCTGACCCGCGACGCGACCGAGTCCGACGTGGACGGGTTCCTGGCCGTGCTCCCCGAGGTCGTGCAGCAGATCCGCCGGGACGCTGGACTATGACCGCCGACCTCGAGCTCGACTGCCGCGGGATGGTCTGCCCTCGGCCGGTCATCGAGCTGGGCAAGCGGATCGGCGAGGTCGAGGTCGGCCAGACCGTCGCGGTCGCCTCGACGGACGCTGCCGCGGCCCACGACATCCCGGCGTGGTGCCGGATGCGCGGACAGGAGTACGTCGGTGAGGAGCCGGCCGACGACGGGGTGCCGCGCTACCTGGTCAGGCGCGTCAGCTAGGGGTCACCCGAGCGCGTTCAGGTGCGGGCGCACGGCCTCGGCCGCCTCGCCGCCGTACGACGCGTCCAGCCGGGCGAGGAACTGCTCGGCGGTGAAGACGTAGTCCTGCGGGCCGACCGTCTCGACGACGTACGCCGCGAGCACACAGCCGACCTCGGCCGCGTGCTCGAGGCTGAGCCCCCAGGCGAGGGCGGCCAGGAACCCGGCCCGGAAGGCGTCGCCCACCCCGGTCGGCTCGACCGCGGTCACCTCGGCCGCGGCGGGCCGCTCGATCGGGGCCTCGCCGCGGCGCAGCACTCGCACGCCGTCCTTGCCGAGCGTGGTGACCTGGATGTCGACCTTCGCGAGCACCTCGTCGGCCGACCAGCCGGTCTTCTGCTCGATCATGTGCGACTCGTACTCGTTGGAGAACAGGAACGCCGCGCCGTCGATCAGGTTGCGGATCAGCTCGCCCGCGCCGAACGCCAGCTGCTGGCTCGGGTCGGCGATGAACGGGTAGCCGCGCTGGCGGCACTCCTCGGTGTGGCGGAGCATGCCGTCGGGGTCGTCGGCGCCGATCAGGACGTACGACGGCGTGCCGACCTTCGCCACGATCGGCGCGAGCTCGACCAGCCGCGCCTCGCTCATCGCGCCCGGGTAGAAGGAGGCGAACTGGGCGCCGGTGGTGTCGGTGGTGCAGACGAACCGAGCCGTGTGGTGGGTGTCGGAGATCCGCACGAAGTCGCAGTCCACGCCGTGCCGCTCCAGCCACGAGCGGTAGTCGGCGAAGTCGTCGCCGGCGCAGCCGACCAGCACCGGGCGGAGCCCGAGCCGGCCCAGGCCGAAGCACATGTTGGCCGCGACGCCGCCGCGCCGGATCTCGAGGTCGTCGACCAGGAAGGACACCGACAGCTTGTGCAGCTGCTCGACGACGAGGGAGTCCTCGAACTTCCCGCCGAAGGTCATCAGGTGGTCGGTGGCAATGGACCCGGCGATCAACAGGGAGCCAGCAGATTTGGGCACGTCGGGAAAGACTAGGGGGAATTGCTACCGACGCGTAGTTGTGGGCGTACCCATCGGTAGGCCCTAGCGTCGATCACGTGAGCGCCTGGTTCGAGCTGGACAGCCCGGAGACGATGCACGCCGACGCGGCCGTGGTCGACGCCCGGCTGCCTCGCGTCACTCCCCGGTCGGCCTACACCGACCTCTACGCCGGGTACCCGACCGACCTGCCCAAGCGCGAGATCGAGATCACCGAGGCGGCACAGCGGATCGCGAACGCGCTTGCACCTGCACCTGGACTAGCGTCGACCCCGTCGGCGGAGCTTTCAGTCGGGTCGACGACTCAGTGGAAGCTGTCGCCGCAGGCGCAGGAACCGCCCGCGTTGGGGTTGTCGATGGTGAAACCCTGCTTCTCGATGGTGTCCACGAAGTCGATCATCGCGCCGTTGAGGTAGGGAACGCTCATCCGGTCGACGACCACGCCGACGCCGTCGAAGTCGGTCACCACGTCGCCGTCGAGGCTGCGCTCGTCGAAGAACAGCTGGTAGCGCAGGCCGGAGCAGCCGCCGGGCTGCACGGAGATGCGCAGCGACAGGTCGTCGCGACCCTCCTGCTCCAGGAGGCTCTTCACCTTCGCGGCGGCCACCGGGCTCAGGTTGATGCTGTCGGTGCGACGCTCGGTCTCAAGCTGCTCGGTCATGTGTTCCAGACTCCCAGGTGTGAGTGCAGGCTCGTGCTGCTTTCACCCTCAAGTCTCGCACATGCGGGGTTATTCCCGGCCCTCCTGGCGCCGCTGCGCGGCCTGCTCGCGAGCCAGCCGGCGGCGGGCGCGGCGGGTCGCCCGGACCTGCCGGAACAGGAACGCCGGGCTGGGCGGCGCCCAGCCGAGCTGCTCGGCGGTGCCGAAGTCGTCCCGGTTGGCCCAGTGCTCGACGACGAGACCGTCGCGGAACCGGAGCCAGTGCGTCTGCGTGCTCGCGAACTCCCGGCCGGTCGGTGGCATCACCACCTTGACCTGCCCCTGGTCCCAGCTCACGAAGTCGCCCGTGTGCCGCCCGGACATCGTGTTGTGGACGACGACCAGGTCGCCGTCCTCGACGACCTCGTGCACCTCGAAGGCGAGGTCGGAGAACGCCGTGCGCAGCCACTGGGCGGTGGCCCAGAAGCCCGCGGCGCCGGGCGTGGAGGCGGCCGGCGGCTCGTCGACGGCCTCGCGGTTCACCGCCTCCGCGTGGATGAGCCGCTCCAGGTCGGCGAGCGTTCCGGTGGCCATGGCCTGCATCGACGCCACCGCCCGGTCGGCCAAGGTCGCGGGCAGGGTCGTGCCGGCAGGGTGTCGGCGTACAGCTGGTCGGTCATGCGCTATCTTCCTTACACGTTGTTGTATTGAATACGGGAGACTGTAACGAATGACGGAACAGCGGGTCAAGTACGACAACAGCCGCCGCACCGCGCGGGCCCGGGAGAGCCGGCGCAAGGTGCTCGACGCGGCCCACCACCTGCTCGTCTCCGAGGGCTTCGCGGGCATGCGGCTGGCCGAGGTCGCGGCGACGGCGGGGGTCTCCGTGGAGACCGTCTACAAGCAGTTCCGCAACAAGGGCGGCCTGCTCAAGGCGGCCTACGACGTCCGGCTGGCCGGGGACGACGAGCCGGTGCCGCTCGGCGAGCGCCCGGAGTACCAAGCCATGGTGGAGGAGCGGGACCCCGTCCAGAAGGTGCGTCGCTACGCCGGCATCGGCCGGCGGATCAGCGAGCGGACCGGCCCCCTCACCATCCGGGTGCTGGAGTGTCGGGGCGCCGACCCCGACGTGGAGGAGTTCGCCCGGACCATCGAGGCCGAGCGGCTCGTCGGAGCCACCGCGTTCGTGGCCCACCTCGAGCAGTCCGGCGCCCTCCGGCCCGGCCTCGACGCCGACCAGGCGCGCGACGAGCTCTGGGTGCTCATCTCCCCCGAGGTGTGGGCCCAGCTGGTGCAGCGGCGGGGCTGGACCAACGACCAGTACGAGTCCTGGCTGGCCGAGGCGGTCTCAGCGGCGCTGCTCGCCGACTCCCCCCGGGACTGAGCCGGTCAGCGCGACCAGGTCCGCGCGGTCCGCGCCGCGAGCTCGGCCAGCGCAGTGGCGGGCTCGGCGAACGCCCGCTCCTCCCCCACCAGGTCGACCAGCGAGTACGCCGACTCGATGCCCAGCGCCCGCATCTCGCGGGAGCCGATCAGCACCTGGCCGGCCAGCACCACGCACGGCCGCAGCGCCTCCTCGGCCACCGTGGCGACGCCGTGCGGGACCTTCCCGGCCCGACTGGAGTAGTCGAACGCGCCCTCGCCCGTGACGACCAGGTCGACCGCCCGCGCCCGCTCGGCCAGGTCGACGGCCGCCGCGACCAGCGCGATACCGGGCTCGCGGGTGGCGCCGAGCGCCAGCAGCGCGTAGCCGAGGCCGCCGGCCGCTCCGGCGCCCTTCTCCAACGCGGTCCGGCGGTCCAGCGCGGCGGCGTACTGCTCCAGCCAGGCGTCGCCGGTCGGGAGCCGCTCCTCGGTGATGCCCTTCTGGGGACCGAACACCTTGGTGGCGCCGAACAGCCCGGTCAGCGGGTTGTCCACGTCGCTGGCCGCGACCAGCCGCACCCGGCCGACCCGCTCTCGAGCGGCCGAGACGTCCACCGTGGTGACGCCGTCGAGGCCGGCGCCGCCGGCGTCGAGGGGCACGTCGGCGGTGGCACCCAGCGCGGCCAGCAACCCGGCGCCGCCGTCGTTGGTGCCGCTCCCCCCGAGACCGACCACCACGGTCGTGGCGCCGGCGTCGATGGCGCTGGCGACCAGCTCGCCGACGCCGTACGTCGTCGCGCTCTCGGCGCCCTTCTTCTCCGGTCAGGTGCAGCCCGCAGGCCTGCGCGCTCTCGACGTACGCCGTCTCGCCGGCCACGAGGACGGTGGCCGGGGTGGGCGTTCCGTGCGGGCCGCGCACCGTCACCGCGAGCAGCTCGCCGTCCAGCGCCTCGTGCAGCACGTCGACGAACCCGGGCCCGCCGTCCGACATCGGCGCCAGGTCGAGCTCGTCGTCGGGAGCGACCTCGCGCCACCCGGCGGCGATCGCCTCGGCGGCCTCGACGGCCGAGAGCGTGCCGGCGAACTTGTCGGGCGCCACGAGAATCCGCATGTGGTCATCTTCGCCGACCACCTACCGTGACCGCGTGCAGTGCGTGATCCGACCGATGACACTCGACGACGTGCCGGCGGCCGAGCGGGTGAGCGACGAAGGGTTCTTCGAGCTCGACACCCGACTGCGGCGGGCCGCGGACCCGGCGCCCCAGCGACGCTCCGAGGCGCACCGTGCCGTCTGGATGGAGCGCACCCGGCACCTCGTGCGCACCGACCCGGGCGGCTGCTGGGTGGCCGAGGACGAGACCGGGATGGTGGGCATGGCGACGTCGTTCCGCCGCGAGACGCTGTGGTGCCTGGCGACGTACGCCGTGCTGCCGGGGCGTCAGGGACAGGGCATCGGCAAGCCGCTGCTGGCCGCGGCCCTCGACCACGGGCGAGCCTGCACCCGCGGCATGCTCTCGGCCTCCTCGGACGCGAGGGCGGTGCGGATCTACCGCCAGGCCGGGTTCGACCTGCACCCGCAGATGTACCTGACCGGGACGGTCGACCGGTCCGTGATCCCCGTGGTGGAGAAGGTGCGCGAGGGCAGCGCCGGTGACGTCGACCTGATGGACTCCCTGGACCGGGCCGCGCGCGGCGCCGGGCACGGGCCCGACCATGAGCTGATGCTGCGGACGTGGCGGCTGCTGGTGTCCGACACCAACACCGGGTCCGGCTACGTCTACCTCAACGAGCGCGGACAGGTGGGCCTCCTGGCCGCGAGCAACCGGCGTACGGCCGTCCGGCTGCTGTGGGGAGCCCTGGCCGAGGGACCCGAGCGGGCCGCCGTGCCCCACGTCACGAGCGCGAACCAGTGGGTGCTGGACGTCGGGTTCGCGGCCCGGCTCGAGCTGCACCAGGAGGGCTACCTGGGACTGCGCGGGATGAAACCGCCCGCGCCGTACGTTCACAACGGTGCACTGCTGTAGCTCTCACCAGCGCGAATAGGATCAAGACATGACCACCGTCGACCTGCCGCTGCTCCCCCTGGGCCGGGGTGTCGACCTGGGCTCCGAGCGCGGCGTCGAGTGCCCGGGCGACCTCCCGTCGCCGTCCGACCCCGACCTGGTGGCGCGGGCCCGCGCGGCCAAGGAGGCGCTCGGCTCGCGGGTCTTCGTGCTCGGCCACCACTACCAGCGCGACGAGGTCATCCAGTTCGCCGACGTCACCGGAGACTCCTTCAAGCTCGCGAGCGAGGCGGCGGCCCGGCCGGACGCGGAGTTCATCGTGTTCTGCGGCGTGCACTTCATGGCCGAGTCGGCCGACATCCTGACCTCGCCCGAGCAGAAGGTGATCCTTCCTGACCTCGCGGCCGGCTGCTCGATGGCCGACATGGCGCGCCTCCGGCAGGTCGAGGACGCCTGGGCCGCCATGGAGGCGGCCGGCATCGCCGACGACGTCGTCCCGGTCACCTACATGAACTCCAGCGCCGACATCAAGGCGTTCTGCGGCCGCCACGGTGGCGCGGTGTGCACGTCGAGCAACGCCGAGACCGCGCTCGAGTGGGCCTACCAGCAGGGCACGAAGGTGCTGTTCCTCCCCGACCAGCACCTCGGCCGCAACACCGCCGTCCTGAAGATGGGCCTCTCGCTCGACGACTGCGTGGTCTGGGACCCGCACCGCCCGAACGGCGGGCTCACGCCCGAGCAGCTCCGCGACGCGAAGATGATCCTCTGGAAGGGGCACTGCTCGGTCCACGGCCGGTTCTCCGCGGACACGATCCCCGACCTGCGCGCCAGCATCCCCGGCGTCCAGATCCTCGTGCACCCCGAGTGCACGCACGAGGTCGTGCTCGAGGCGGACCTGGTCGGCTCGACCGAGTTCATCATCCAGACCGTCGAGGCCGCGCCCGCCGGTTCCGCCTGGGCGGTCGGCACCGAGCTCAACCTCGTGAAGCGGCTGGCGGCCGACCACCCCGACAAGCGGATCGTGTTCCTCGACAAGACCGTCTGCTACTGCTCGACGATGAACCGCATCGACCTGCCCCACTTCGTCTGGGCGATGGAGTCGCTGGTCGACGGCCTGGTCGTCAACCAGATCGAGGTCGACGAGGACACCGAGAAGTGGGCGAAGGTCGCGCTCGACCGGATGCTCGCGCTGCCCGGCAAGACGCACCGGGACTGAAGGATCAGCCGGACGACGGCTCGATCTGCTCGGTACGGCGCCGTCGCCAGCTCCCGGGCGCCATCCCGGCGTACCGCTTGAAGGCCCGGGTGAAGGCCGCCTCCGACTGGTAGCCGACCGCTGCTGCCGCATGACCGACCGTGGCCGTGCCCTCGTCGAGCAGGCGGGCGGCGAGCTGCAGCCGCCAGCGGGTGAGGTACTGCATCGGAGGGACCTGCACGTACGCCGTGAACCGATCGGCGAACGCAGAACGAGACAGGCCGACCTCGCGCGCCAGGAGCTCGAGGGTCCACGGCTCCGCCGGGCGTCCGTGGATCAGGCGCAGCGCGGCCCCGACCTGGGCGTCGCGCAGCCCGGCCACCCATCCGCGGGCGTCGGCGGGGAGGCTCTCGAGATGGGCCCGCAGCGCCTCGACGAACATCAGCTCGGCGAGCTTGGCCAGCATCGCCTCCCGGCCGGCGCCGCTCGCGGGGCCGGGATCGCTGGCCTCGCTGGCCTCGACGGCGACGCCGAGCAGGCTGGACATCCAGTGCTGGCTCGCCTGCGACACGGTGGCGTGGACCATCCTCGGCAACGCGTCCAGCAGCGGGTTGAAGGGGCGCCGGTCACAGCCCAGGAACCCGCACACGAAGTGGCACTCGTCGGCGTCCGCCGGCCTCTGGATCGTGATCGGCAACGGCAGCGCGGTGCCCGGCGGCCGGAAGTACTTCTCCCAGTGCGGGCTCGGCGCGCATGCCCGGGCGAGAAGCCATGATGTTGGCGTCGCCGGCCGGGTAGATCACCATGTCCCCGGCCTGGAGCAGGACCGGCTCACCGGGCCGCTCGACCATCTCCGTCCAGCAGGAGCCCTCGGTCACCATGTGGAACCCGATCACGTGGTCGGCCTGGGGCATCACCCGCTCGGCGACGAGTCCCGATGCGGGGGCTTCGACCGCGAACGGCGTACGGGCCGAGACGTCGAAGAACACGGCACCGCTCAGGCGCACGGCCAGCAGCACGTCGGAGAGGACGTCCACGGCCCACCTCCAGTCCGTGGCTTGGACGAACGGGCAGGACATCCGGTAGCAGGAGCATTCCGCCCGAGTGACTCTGCTTCCTACGGTCGACAGACATCCTCCCACCACGGGAGCCGACCCCCAGGAGACCGAGATGCCCGACATCGCCCTCGACGGACTCGACCAGCGGCTGCGCGGTCGCCTCGTCAGCCCGCACGACCCGGAGTACGACGAAGCGCGCCGGCTCTACAACGGCATGATCGACAAGCGACCACTGGCCATCGCGCAGTGTGCCGACGCGAGTGACGTCGTCACCACGGTCGCGTGGGCGCGGGAGCACGACCTGCGGGTGGCGGTGCGCGGTGGCGGACACAACGGTGCCGGCCTCGGCTCCGTGGACGACGGCCTGGTCATCGACCTGGCCGCCCTCCGGAAGGTCGTGGTCGACCCGGCCCTGCAGACGGTCCGTGTCGGCGGTGGCTGCACGTCGGCCGACGTCGACCGCGCGACGCACGAGCACGGTCTGGCCGTGCCCCTGGGGCTCGTCTCGACCACCGGTGTCGGTGGTCTCACGCTCGGCGGCGGCACAGGCCACCTCACCCGCGCCCACGGGCTCTCCATCGACAACCTCCTCGAGGCCGAGGTGGTGCTGGCCGACGGAAGGCTGGTCACCGCGAGCCAGTCGCAGCACGCCGACCTGTTCTGGGCGCTGCGCGGCGGTGGCGGCAACTTCGGCATCGTGGTCAGCTTCCTGTTCCGCGCCCACCCGGTCTCCGACGTGTACGGCGGCCCGGTGTTCTGGGATGTCGAGGACGCGGCCGCGGTGATGCGCGCCTACCGGGACTTCCTCCCGCAGGCGCCGGAGCGCCTGGGGTTGTTCGTGGGCCTCAAGACCGTGCCGATGACCGACCCGTTCCCGGCCGAGCACTGGGGCAAGCAGGCGTGCGCACTCATCGCCTGCCACCCGGGCTCCGAGGAGGCGGGTGTCGCAGCCATGGCCCCGATCATGGACGCCCTGCCCGCCCCGCTGTTCGACTTCCGCGGCCAGCAGCCGTTCCCGTCGCTCCAGATGCTGTTCGACGGGCTGCTGCCGTCGGGCATGCAGTGGTACTGGCGGGGGGACTTCGTCCGGGACCTGCCCGACGAGGCGATCGAGGTCCACGTCGAACACGCTCGGCGGCTGCGGCCGGGCGTCGCGTCGATGATGCACCTCTACCCGATCGACGGCGCGGTGCACCGCGTCGACGCCGCCGCGACGGCGTGGCCCACCCGCGACGCCACCTGGTCGATGGTGATCGTGGGGGTCTCGGACGACCCGGCGCGCGCCGACGAGGTCACCCGCTGGACCCGTGACTACTGGGATGCCGTGCACCCGTGGTCGTCCGACGGCGGCTACGTCAACTTCATGATGGACGACGAGGGCGAAGACCGGTTGCGGGCGACCTACGGCGCCAACTACGACCGGCTGGCGGTGGTCAAGAACACCTACGATCCGGCAAACTTCTTCCGGGTCAACAAGAACATCGTCCCGCTGTCGGAGGCACTGAGCTCCTGATGAGCCGCAAGGTGATCGTGGCAGGCGCGGGCATCGCCGGGCTGGCGACCGCCCGGGCTCTGGGCCGACCCGGGATCGACTGCCGCATCGTCGAGCGACGACCGAACCCGGCGACGGGCGGGCTGGGGCTCAACCTGCCCGGCAATGCCGTCGAGGCACTGCGGAGGCTCGGAGCGGCGGAGGCTGTGCTGGCCGCCGGCGTGCCGGTCGCGCGACGTGAGTACCGGTCGTCCGGCGACCGGCTGCTGTTCTCGATCGACGAGGCCGCCTTCTGGTCCGGTGTGGCTCCCTCCGTCTGCGCGCGTCACTCCGTGGTCCTCGGGGCTCTCGCCGCGGGTGTCGACGTCGAGTGGGGCGTCGGCGTGCAACGAGTGGAGCCGCGTGCAGACGGCCGGGTCCAGGTGGTGCTGACCGACGGCAGCGACGACCTGGCCGACTTCGTGGTGGCGGCGGACGGCGTGCACTCCACGCTGCGGGAACAGGTCACACCCGAGGCGCCGCGTCCGTCGCGGATGACGAGCGCGAGCTGGCGCTTCGTCTGCGCGGACCCGGGCGTCGACTGCTGGACGGCGTGGACCGGTGAAGGGCTCGCCTTCCTGCTGATCCCCGTCGCGCCGGGTGAGGTGTACGCCTATGCCTCCAGCAGCCGTGGTGACGATCCGGGCACCGACGTCTCCTGGCTCGCAGACGCCTTCGCCCGCTTCCCGCCGGTGGTCGCGCGCGCCGTCCGCGAGGCGCTCGCCGCGGAGGTGCCGCCGTACCACGCACCCGTCGAAGAGGTCCGGGTCCCGACCTGGCACCGCGACCGCGTGGTGGTGCTGGGCGACGCGGCACACGCCACCGGCCCGGTGTGGGCGCAGGGGGCGGCCATGGCCATGGAGGACGCCATCGTCCTGGCCGGCCTCCTGGCCGACCATCGCGACTGGTCGGCGGTCGGCGCGGCATGGGAGGCCGCACGGAGGCCCCGCGTCCAGCACGTGCAGCAGGCCACGGACCGGATGTCCCGACTGGCCGGCCTGCCGTCGTGGCTCATGCACTCGTTCGCCCCCCTGCTCGGGCCGCGAGCCTTTCGAGCCACCTACGAGCCGCTTCGGACCCCGCCGGACCTCAGTCCGGAAGCTCGAACCAGAACCTAGCGCCCTCGGTGACCGAGGCGTCGATGCCGATCCGGCCGCCGTGCGCGCCGACGATCCTGCGGCAGGTGGCCAGGCCGATGCCCGTGCCCTCGATCGAGTCGTCGACGCGCGCGAGGGGCTCGAAGATGCGGTGCCGCTCGGCGGGCGGTACGCCGCGGCCGTTGTCGGTGATCTCGATCCGCCACGCGCGCTGCACGTGCTTGGCGGCGATGCGCACCTCGAGCGGACGCTCGTCGGAGCGGTAGCGGGCGGCGTTCCCGATGAGGTTCTGCAGCACGGCAGAGAGCTGGGCGCGGTCCCCCAGCACCGTGGGCAGCTGGCCGATGTGCATCGTGACGTCGCCGAGCTCGGGGGCCAGGTCTTCGAGCACCTTGCCGAGCACGAAGTCGAGGTCCACCTCGGTCGCTCGGAAGGTGCCGCCGAGGCGGGCGTAGTCGAGGACGTCATCGATCAGGTCGGCCATCCGCTCCGAGACGTGGATGGCGCGGTCGAGAAGTGCAGTGGACTCGGCGCCGACCTGGCCGTCCTCGAGCTGCTCGCGGATCAGCGACAGGGTCAGGGACAGCGTGGTGAGCGGCGTCTTGAGGTCGTGGCTGACCTGGCCGGCGAAGGACGCGAGCCGCTCGTTCGAGCGTTCGAGCTCGGCCTGCACGGCCTGGTTCTCCATCAGGCTCAGGGCCAGCTCGCGGCCGCGCAGCCGCACCTCGAAGACGTCCACGGTCCGCGCGGCCAGCAGGGCCAGCCCCGCCAGCTGCTCGGTGTCCAGCTCCCGCACCTCGCTGTCGAACACGCACAGGGTGCCGACCGGCACGCCGTCGCGCGTGACCAGCGGATGGGCGACGTAGCACCGGATCGTGTCGATCTGGCCCGTCACGGACGGGTTGCGGGCGAACCGGGCGTCCCGGGACGCATCGGCGACCACGACCGGCTGGGCCGCGCCGAGGATCGCCGCGCACATCGAGTCCCGCCGAGGGCTCACCGAGCCCTCGAACCCGGTCGTCGCGATCTGGTGCTGCTCGGTGTCGGTGATGATGTTGACGGTCGCCTTGGGGACGCCGGCGATGCGGGCCGCGAGCTCCACGACGCCCTGCAGCTCCGCGCGCGGGGGCATCCGCACGGCGTCGTACGCCAGGATCGCAGCCATGCGCCGCTGGTCGTCGACCTCGGCGACTCTCACCGAGTCAGGATAGGGATCGGGTATCCCGAATATGCCGGAACATGGCAAGGTCGGCGTGGCCCCAGGGGTCACTCCAGCCTCAGAGCCCCGGGGCACCCCACAGCGCCATCCAGCCGGACAGCTCCGGCTCGATCGGCAGCTCGGCGCGGAGCGTGTCACGCACCTGCAGCTCGAGCAGGTTGTCGCGCCGCTGCGGACCGGTCGGCGCGAAGGGGTAGAACGTGCCCTTCTTGTAGAGGTACACCAGCCCGACGCGGCGACCCGTCGGGTCCACGAACGGGACCAGCGAGCACAGCAGCCCGTGGCCGAACCCCTCGCTCTCCAGCGTGGTGTTGACCGCGTGGAGGTCCGTGCACAGCCCGGCCATGCCCTCCGGGTCGTCCGGCGCCCGGTGCACCTGCAGCCACGTGAAGCCGTACTCGTCGGTGTCGGTCCGGACCTTCGGGGCGTCTGCGGCGCCCTGCACCAGCGCCACGATGTCGTCCTGGGTCTCGTGGAACCCGGCGCCGACGGCCGCTCGGTAGCACACCGAGCCGTCGCCGGTCGGCGTCAGTCCGGCCGCGGTCTGCAGCGTGACGGCCGCGCTCGGCACCAGGAACAGCGCGTCCAGGTTGGCGCGCTTGGGCCGGCTCCGTCCGGAGATCGTCTCCCAGAGACCCACGCGCTCAGAGCCGAGTTCAGTTCGACGGACGGCTGAGCTCGGCCTGGATCCGGGCCAGCTGCTCGAGCCGCTGCTCCAGCGAGGGGTGCGTCGAGGTCAGGGTCTTGAGGGAGACCCCGCTGATCGCCGGCGCGATGCAGAGCGCGCTGGCGGCACCGACCTGGCGCAGGTCGCGCTGCGGGATCTGGTTGATGCCCCCGGTGATCTTCTGCAGCGCCGAGGCGAGCGCGTCGGGGCGCATCGTCAGGTACGCCCCGGCCCGGTCGGCGGCGAGCTCGCGGTAGCGCGAGAGCAGGCGCAGCAGGACGAAGCTCACGGCGTACACGGCCAGGCTGACCAGCAGGACCACGAGCCAGACGGGCACCCCGCCGTTGTTGCTGCGGCGGCCGAAGAAGCCGAGGCCGCCGTACTGCGCACCTTGGGTGAGCATGCCGGCCGCAATGCCCGCACTCGAGGCGACCGTCATGACCAGTACGTCGCGGTGGGCGACGTGCGAGAGCTCGTGTGCGAGCACGCCCTCCATCTCCTCGGCGGTCAGCATGCCGAGGATGCCGGTGGTCACGCAGACCACGGAGCGCTCCGGCGAGCGACCGGTCGCGAACGCGTTGGGGACCGGGGTGTCCGCCACGCCGACCCGCGGCTTCGGCATGTCGGCCAGCGCGCAGAGCCGGTCGATCATGCCGTGCAGCTCGGGTGCTTGCTCGGGTGTGACCTCGCGGGCCCGCATCGCCCGCATCGCGACCTTGTCGGAGTTGGCCCACTGGTAGACCGCGACTCCGATGGCCACGAGGCCGATGACGATCCCGAGTCCGGGCCCGAAGCTCGAGCCCACGGCAAGAGCGATGCCCACGACCAGCGCGACGAACAGCGCGCCGAGGAGGAACATCACGGTGGTCATCCGGACGGTGAGCCCCGCGTCACCGACGAAGCGAGAACGTGCCATGCCGACCAGTCTCCCCCCGCGTTCCAAGAGGATCCTGTGTGCCGCCTCAGCCGGGGATCAGGCCGTCCTCGTTGAGCATCTCGCGGACCTCGGCGATGGTGGCGTCGGCCGGCGGGAGGATCAGGTCCGACTCGTCGAGGCTGTCGCTGGGGTGAGCGACCCCGACCGTGCGTACGCCGTCGAGGAGCTGGTTGAGCGCGGCGGCGAACGCCGTCTCGTCGCCGGCCTCGACGACGCCCTCGAGGACGGTGTCCAGCTCGTTGAGCCGGTCGAGCGCGTGGTCCGCGACGTCGTACTGCCCCTCGCCGAGGATCCGGATGATCATCCCTAAGCGTCCTTGCTGGCGTTGGGGCTCGGGTCGGCGGCCGTCTCCTGCTTCTCCGGTTCGGCGTCGAGGATCTCGCCCGGCTCGGGGGCGGCCTCGATGGCCTCCGGCTGGTCCGGGGCGGAGACCGCCTTGAGGCGGGCCAGCTCGGCCTCGACGTCGGCCTGCGAGCTCATCGACTCGAGCTCGCGGGTGATGTCGTCGCCGCTGTTGATCGCGCTGGCGTCGTCGAGCGCGCCGGAGGCGATCAGCTCGTCGATGGCCCCGGCGCGAGCCTGCATCTGCGCGGTCTTGTCCTCGGCCCGCTGGATGGCCAGGCCGACGTCGCCCATCTCCTCGCCGATCCCCGACATCGCCTCGTTGATGCGGGTCTGCGCCTCGGCGGCGGTGTAGGTCGCCTTGATCGTCTCCTTGCGGGTGCGGAACGCCTCCACCTTCGCCTGCAGCCGCTGCTGGGCGAGGGTGAGCTTCTCCTCCTCGCCCTGGAGCTGGGCGTACTGCGCCTTGAGGTCGGTGATCTGCGTCGCGAGCGCCGACTTGCGGGTCAGCGCCTCGCGCGCGAGGTCCTCGCGGTTCATCGTGAGCGACTTCTCGGCCTGGGCCTGGAGCTTCGCGGCCGACTGCTCGAGCTGGGCGACCTGGAGCTCGACCCGCTTGCGGCTGGTGGCCACGTCGGCGACGCCGCGGCGCACCTTGGACAGCAGGTCCAGCTGGCGCTGGTAGCTGTAGTCGAGGGTCTCGCGCGGGTCCTCGGCGCGGTCGAGGGCCTTGTTGGCCTTCGACCGGAAGATCAGGCTGATGCGCTTCATCAGGCTCATTGCGGACGGGTCCCTCTCTCCGTGCACTCACGTCAAGCTGCTTGGTGACCTCACCCTACGGCGCAGCGGCAAGACGCCGGTAGGCTCGGTAGCGCTCGCCATCCCATGAATCGACCCAGTACCCAGCCGAAGGCCCACGTGTTCCGTCGCACCAGAGAAGAAGTCACCACCCCGCCGGTGGAGGAGTCCAAGCCGTCCGGCAAGGGACGACCCACGCCCAGCCGCAAGGAGGCCGAGGCCGCGGCCAAGGCGCGGGCCAAGCCGCCGCGCACCCGCCGGGGTCAGGCCGCCGCCCAGCGCGCCAACAAGGGCGAGTCGAGCCAGCGGGTGCGCCAGGGCATGCGGAACGGTGAGGAGAAGTACCTCCTCGCCCGCGACAAGGGGCCGGTCCGGCGCTTCATCCGCGACTTCGTGGACAGCCGGTTCAGCTTCGTCGAGCTGATCATCCCGCTGCTGGTGGTCACGATGGTGCTCGGCTACTCCGGCAACAACACCCTCGCGAGCTTCGGCAACGCGATCCTGTTCGGCTCGATCCTGCTCGTGATCGTCGACATGCTGATGCTGCGGTTCCGCCTGCGCCGCCAGCTCGGCGCGCGGTTCCCCGACGAGTCGGTCAAGGGGACGACGTACTACGCAGTCACTCGTGCGATGCAGATGAAGTTCATGCGCCTCCCCAAGCCGCAGGTCAAGATCGGTCAGGAGCTCCCTGAGCACTACCGATGAGCCGCCGATGACGCGCCGGTGAGGCGCCGATGACCTGGCTCGGGGTCGCCGTCGGTCTCCTGTCCGCGGCCGTGTTCGGCGTTGCTGCCGTGGCGCAGGCGCAGGCGGTCCGTGGGTTCGAGACCACGCCCGACGGGCTCGTCGGCTTCGTGGTCCGCTCGATCCGCGACGTCCGCACGATGCTGGTCGTCGCGGCGTACCTCGTCGGCTTCGTCCTGCACGCCACCGCGATCTGGCTGCTGCCGCTCTACCTGGCCCAGGCGCTGGTGGCGATGTCGCTCCCGGTCACCGCCCTCGTCTCGCGCCGGGTCGAGGACGCGCTCCACCGCACCGGCTGGCTCGCGGTCGGCGTCGTGACGATCGGGCTGGTGCTGCTCTCGCTCGGGGCCGGCGAGCCGGGCGAGGTCCAGACGACGACCGGCTTCGTGGTCGCGGTGTGGATCGGCGTCGCCGCCCTCGGGGCGGCCTCCGTCGTCGGCCGCCACCTGGCCGGCCCGCTCCTCGGACTGCTCGCCGGCCTCGGGTACGCCGGCTCTGCCATCTCGGTCAGGGGCATCGGCATGCCGGTCGACGGCGTCGTCGTCGCCGCCGCGCTGGCCGTCCCGGTGTTCGGCCTCGTGGCGTTCTGGCTCTACTCGCTCGGCATGCACCGCGCGGCCGTCCCGTCGACCACGGCGTCGCTGATCGTGGCGCAGACGTTCGTGCCGGCCGCGGTCGGCGTCGCCCTGCTCGGCGACGGCGTCCGCGAGGGCTGGTGGCCGGCGGTGACGGTCGGGCTGGTGCTCTCGACCGCGGGAGCGGTGGTGCTGGGGCGTCAGAAGTCGCGCGTCGCCGGCGAGGCGTTGAACGACGGGTCGCGGTAGACGACCTCGTCCTCCTCCCCCACGGACAGCACCTCGTCGATCTTCTTCATCAGGTCGTCCTCGAGCACCACCCCGGCCGCCTTGACGTTCTCGGTGACCTGCTCGGGGCGGCTCGCGCCGACGATCGCCGAGGAGACATTGGGGTTCTGCAGCACCCAGGCGACGGCGAGCTGGGCGAGGCTCAGGCCGGCCTCGTCGGCGATCGGCTTCAGCTTCTGGACCCGCTCGAGGACGTCGTCGCGCATCCAGCGGCTGATCATGTCCGCGCCGCCCTTGTCGTCGGTGGCGCGCGAGCCCTCCGGGGGCTGCTCCCCCGGCTTGTACTTGCCGGTCAGCGCACCCTGGGCGATCGGCGACCAGACGATCTGGCCGATGCCCAGCTCCTGGCAGGTGGGCACGACCTCCGCCTCGATCACCCGCCACAGCATGTTGTACTGCGGCTGGTTCGAGACCAGGTGGATGTGCAGCTCGCGGGCGAGCGCGTGGGCCCGCCGGATGTCCTCGGCCCGCCACTCCGAGACGCCGATGTAGAGCGCCTTGCCGGAGTGCACGACGTCGGCGAAGGCCTCCATCGTCTCCTCCAGCGGCGTCTCGTAGTCGTAGCGGTGTGCCTGGTAGAGGTCCACGTAGTCGGTGCCGAGCCGGCGCAGCGAGCCGTCGATCGCGGTCATGATGTGCTTGCGCGACAGCCCGTGGTCGTTGTGCTTGCCCGGGCTGGTCGGCCAGAAGACCTTCGTGAAGATCTCCAGCCCGTCGCGGCGCTCCCCCGCCAGCGCCTTGCCGAGCACGCTCTCGGCCCTCGTGTCGGCGTACACGTCCGCGGTGTCGAAGGTGGTGATGCCCTCGTCGAGGGCCTGGCGCACGCAGGCGAGGGCGGCGTCCTCCTCCACCTGCGAACCGTGAGTGAGCCAGTTGCCGTACGAGATGGCCGAGATCTTCAGGCCGCTCGAACCGAGGTTGCGGATCTCCATGCCTCGGACACTAGCCAGACGGAGGTGGCTGACAGGATGGCGGGGTGACCAGTCCCGGTGCCGACGTCTCCGTCCGGATCGCGTGGGCCGACGACGCCCCGGCGATCGCGCGGGTGCAGCTGCGGGCCTGGCCGACGTTGTACGGCGACCTGGTGCCTGCCGAGGCGATCCCCTCCGGGCCGGAGGCCGAGGAGGCCGCGGCCGCGGCCTGGCGAGCGTCGTTCGACAAGCCCGGCGACGCCCGCAACCGGGTCCTGGTCGCGCTGGAGCGCAACCGGGTGGTCGGCTTCGCGATCACCGGTCCGGCCACCGACCCCGACCGCGACCAGATCTCCGACGCCGAGCTCCGCGAGCTCACCGTCGACCCCGACGAGCGACGCAAGGGCCACGGCTCGCGGCTGGTGCAGGCGGCGGCGGACACGATGACCGCCGACCGGTTCAGCCACGCCGTGACCTGGGTGGTCGCGGGCGACGACGCACTGCTGGCCTTCCTGACCGGCGCGGGGTGGGGCGCCGACTCGGCGCACCGCGAGCTCGACCTCGACGGCACGGGCGCGACCCGGGTCAAGCAGGTGCGGCTGCACACCCGGCTCGCCTGAGCCGGCCCTCGTCCTCAGGACGCGGCAAGGCCCGCCCGCGTCGTTTCCGTCCGACACGGGCGGGCCTCACACCCTTGCGGGCGGTCAGCTGACGCTGACAGCACTCCAGGCGGCAGCCACGGTGTTGTAGTTCGTGGAGCCGGCGCCGTAGAGGTCCGTCGCCGCGTTCAGCGTGGCGGTCCGGGCCTGCGCGTAGGTCGTGCCCGAGGTCATGTAGACCGTGAGCGCCCGGAACCAGATCCTCTGCGCGGCGTCCCGGCCGATGCCGGTGATCGTCGACCCGTTGCAGGTCGGCGAGCTGTGCGCGACGCCGTTGATCGACTTCGCGCCCGAGCCCTCGGCCAGCAGGTAGAAGAAGTGGTTGCCCACGCCCGACGAGTAGTGCACGTCGAGGTTCTTCGTGTTGGTCGACCAGCAGTTCGGCGACGAGCCGTCCGAGATCGGGTTGTCCATCCGGCGCAGCCCGGCGTGGTGGGCCAGGTCGAACTCCTCACCGATCAGGTAGTCACCCGGGTCGTTCGCGTTGTCGGCGAAGAACTCCACCATCGTGCCGAAGATGTCCGAGGTGGCCTCGTTGAGCCCTCCGGACTCACCGGAGTAGGTCAGCCCGGCGGTGTTCTCCGTGACGCCGTGCGACATCTCGTGGCCGGCCACGTCGAGCGAGACGAGCGGTCCGTAGCTGACGCCGTCACCGTCGCCGTAGGTCATCTTGGTGCCGTCCCAGAAGGCGTTGACGTAGTTGGAGCCGTAGTGGGTGCGGTTGTAGGACCCGGTGCCGTTGCCGAAGATGCCGTTCCGGCCGTGGACCTGGTTGTAGTAGTCCCAGGTCACGTTGGTGCCGTACTGCGCGTCCACACCGGCCGAGGCGCGGTTGCTGGTCGTCCCGTTGCCGAAGGTCGTGGTCGAGCTGGTGAACGTCGTCCCGGCCTGGCAGCCGAGGCCGAAGAGCTGGCAGAGGATCGAGTCGGTCTTGTTGTTCAGGTCGGTCGTGTAGGTGTTGCCGCGGGTCGGGTCCTTCAGCTGGTACGTCGACCCGGACTGGGTGACCCTCAGCGGCACGGTGCCGCTGTAGAGGCTCTGGCCGGAGCCGTCGACGGTCTCGATGCCCTCCTCGCGGCGCAGCACGGCGCCCGTGCGCGCGTCGACGTACGACGTCATCCGGCTCGGGGTGCCGTCCTGGTGCCGACCACCGGAGGTGACCGCCCAGGCCAGCCGCGCGCGGTGGCCGATGGTGTCGACGACCAGGCGCGGGGCGCCCTTCGCCTTGAAGTGGCTGATCCCGCGGGTGGCCTTGGTGGGCCGGGTGGCGCGCGCCTGCGCCTCGGCCTTCGAGAGCCGCGGGGTGGTGCTCATCCGCAGCGGCGCGGTGAGGGTCCGGCTGACTCCGGCCCACGAGCCGTCGGCCGCCTGGTGCACGACCAGGTCGCCGCCGAGGACCGGGAGCCCCTGGTAGGTCCGGGTCATCCGGACGTGGGTCGCGCCGGACCGGTCGAGCACGGCGTCGGTCGCGCGGAACGACTGTCCCTTGGTCAGCCGGAGCTCGGTCGAGTGCTGGCGCAGCGCGGTGACGGCGCCCGCGACGACCTTGTCGGACCGGTCGGTGGTCGTGGTCCCGGCCGTCGCAGCTGGACCCTGGGTGCCGAGCACCCCAGCGGCCAGGAGCACCACGGTGGCGACGCTCCAAGCCCGAGTTGAGCGTTTGTGCATGGTCAACCTCTTCTTCTCACACGCCCCGAGTCGGGCGAGGTCACAACGACCGGTGCCCGAGCGGGGTTACGAGAGGTCGAGCAGCTGCTCCAGGCCCACCGTCAGCCCGGGCCGGTCGCCGATGGCCCGCAGCCCGGTCAGCACGCCGGGCGTGAACGAGACCCGGTCCAGCGAGTCGTGGCGGATCGTGAGCGTCTCGCCGACCCCGCCGAGCACCACCTCCTGGTGGGCGACGAGGCCGCGGACCCGCAACCCGTGCACGTGGATGCCGTCGACCGTGGCGCCGCGGGCCCCGTCCAGCCCGGTCGAGGTCGCGTCGGGCACGGGCGGCATCCCGGCCTCGCGGCGGGCCGCCGCGATCAGCTCGGCGGTACGCCGCGCGGTGCCCGACGGTGCGTCGACCTTGTCGGGGTGGTGCAGCTCGACCACCTCGACCGACTCGAAGAACGGCGCGGCCGCCGCCGCGAACTGCATCATCAGCACCGCCCCGATGGAGAAGTTCGGGGCGACCAGCACGCCGACCTCGGGGGCCTCGGCCAGCCAGCCCTCGACGGTCGCCAGCCGGTCAGCGTCGAAGCCGGTGGTGCCGACCACCGCGTGGATGCCGTGGCCGATGCAGAACTCCAGGTTGTCCATGACCGCGTCGGGGTTGGTGAAGTCCACGACCGCCTGCGCGTCGGCCTCGACCAGGGCGTCCAGCTGGTCGTCGACGTCGAGCGCCGCGACCAGCTCGAGGTCCTCGGCTGCGTCCACGGCGCGGCACACCTGGGTGCCGACCTTGCCCTGCGCCCCGAGCACGCCGACCCGTCGTACCGCCGTCATGCCTCGCGCAGAACCTACCCGGAGGACCGCTGACCTGCGCTCGGGAGTCTGGCAGGGTGGGAACATGGCGGTGCAGACGATCCCGGCCCGGATCCGGTGGGCCGTGGACTTCATGGACGTCCGGCCGAACGACCACATCCTCGAGATCGGGTGCGGGCCAGGCGCCGGAGCCGAGCTGATCTGCTCCCGGCTCGAGACCGGGCGGCTGTTCGCCATCGACCGCTCCGAGTCCGGTGTCGACCGCACCCGACGCCGGTGCGCGAAGTTCATCGAGGCCGGCCGGCTCACCGTGCGCCAGATCGACCTGGCCACGCTGCGGGTCCCGGTGAAGCGGCTGACCAAGGTGTTCGCGTTCAACGTCAACCTGTTCTGGGTGCGCGACTGCGCGGACGAGGTGGCGCTGCTGCACGAGCGGGTGCTGCCGGGCGGCTCGGTCTACCTCTACTACGACGCCTCCCGGCCCGAGCAGGTGCCGACCATGGTCGAGAAGGCGTCGGCGGCGCTGCAGCACGCGGGCTTCCGGATCTCGGTCGTGGAGCAGAAGGCGCCCGCCGTGGTCGGGATCATCGGCAAGCGGTGAAGGTTTTTCCCTGAAGTATCTCGACATCAGGTTATTTCCTGATGTAGTCTCACTTCAGGACAAAGCCTGAAGTGAGGGTTCCCCGATGCGCGTCGCCGTGCTCACCATCGACCAGCGCGGCTCCAGCCATGAGACCGCGACCGACCAGGTCCCCGCGACCCTGGTCGCACTGGCCGACGTCGAGATGCTGCGTGCCTTCGAGCGCACGGCGGGTGACGAGTTCCAGGGCGTGCTCGACCAGCCGGCCGCGCTGGCCGCCGTCGTCGAGCGGCTGCTGCGCGAGGAGAGCTGGAACGTCGGCATCGGCATCGGCGAGGTCGAGGAGCCGCTCCCCGAGAGCACCCGAGCCGGTCGCGGCCCCGCCTACCTCCACGCCCGCGAGGCGGTGACCGCCGCCAAGTCCGCGCCCTGGCGCCTGCGGGTCGCCGGCGACGACCCCGGCAACGGACTGAGCGTCCGCGCGCTCGAGACCACCCTCTGGCTGTGGGCTGCGGTCCTGAACCGCCGCACGTCGCGGGGCTGGGAGGTGGCCGACCTGGTCGACGCCGGCGCGTCGTACGACCAGGCCGCGAAGCGGCTGGGCGTCACCCAGTCGGCGATCAGCCAGCGCGCCCAGGCGGCGGGCATCGTCGAGGGTCGTCGCGCCCGCGAGCTGGTCACCGAGATCGTCGGTGGCCTCCTGAAGGATGAGCGGCGATCCACCCCACGAAACCGCGCGAAAGGAGCGCTCCGCGCGGAGGCCACGCGCTTCCGCGGGGACCCCGGAAAAGCATGAGCCCCGACAACACCACGCAGCTCGTGCTGGCCCTGCTCGCCTTCGCGCTAGTGGCGGGCGTGCTGGGCTGGTCGCCGTACGGCCGGTCGGTCTGGCCCCCGATCTCGGCGGCGGCCCTGGCCGCGGCCGCGGCCGTCGCGGCCGTCGCCGACGAGCTGTCGACCGACCGGGTCGAGATGACGATCATCGTCACGATCAGCGGGCTGCTCGCCGTGGCCGGCGGTGGGCCGCTCACGACCCGCGTCTTCGCTGCCGTCGACCGCGGTCAGCCCGCCAAAGACTCGATCTCGGACGCGGGGGCCATCCTCAAGGGCGGAGCCTGGATCGGTGCCCTGGAGCGGATGGCGGTCTTCGCCGGCCTCGCGGCGGGCTTCCCCGAGGGCGTGGCCGTGGTGCTGGCCCTCAAGGGCGTCGGCCGCTTCCCCGACCTGCGCGGCGATGCCGCGACCGGCGGTGCGACCACCGAGCGGTTCATCATCGGCACCTTCACCAGCGTGCTCTGGGCCGCGGCCTGCGCCGGAATGGTGGCGTTGGTGGCCCGATAGTCGCAGACCTTCGGGACGGGCTCCACGCACGAAACCGGTGCCAAAGGTCGGCGACTACCCGGCCCGTCGGTGACGCAGCCAGATCGCCCGTTCACGGGCAGGCAGCGCCCGGCGCTGCTCGACGGTGAACGTCGGGATCCACCAAGGCGGCAGCTCGAGGGTCCAGCATCTGTCGGCGACCGGCCTGCGCGCGGCCTCGCGGTACGCCGCGCGCAGGCGCGCCAGGAACGGACCGGTCTGACGCACGTCGGCCGAGACCATGGTCACTGGCTCCAGACCGTGGCTGCGGAAGTCGTGCTCTCGGGCGAGGTCGGCCGCTCGTCGATCGGCTCCGAGGTGGAGGGGCCCGTCGTACTCCCCCACGACACCGGTGGCCGGATCGATGAGGTCCGGCGTCCCGATGTGTCGCCCTTCAAGATCGAACACTGGACGGTTGGTCAGCGGCCTGGCGAATCCAGCACCCTCCCAAATTCGTCGCAACGTCACCTCGCGCGGCGACCACGCATTCTCGTCTGCAGCGTCTCGCCCTTGCCTCGCCTGCTCGATGCCGGTGTAGCTGGGATGCCCGTCGATCCACGCGCTGACCTCTTCGATCGACACGAGATCGTCGTAGGCCGCCATGTCGAGGACGATGGTCGCGGCCAACGGATGCGCGGCGTAGCGCATGGCGAACGCCACGGAGCGTGGGTTGCTGGTGATCCTGAGCCCGTCGACCACCATGACCTCCCGGGGATCCCACCGCTCGTTGCACAGAAGCAGGCCCTCCTGAGGTCGGATGAGACGGCGAGGCATCGCGATCGGGACCGGAGCCGGCGTGCACCCATCAGGGCGGAGACCCGAGAACCATCGCGCGTCCTCCCACGAAAGGCGCTCCCCACCCCGTCACCGCGCCGTACCTCTTCGGCAGCAGGACCCCGGCCTCGACGACCCGCTGCTGGGGAGTCTGCGGGGACGGCGGACGGGACGTACCGACCACGACTCGACGCCCGCCACTCCCGCCGGCCGCCTGCCGCTTGGTCGGCCCGCATCCGCCCGTCGGATCGACGCGCACCGGTAGCACGACACCGTGCTCGCGACCCATCGCCTGAGGCAACACACCCAGGGCATGCCCGCTGGGGGCCGCCCTCCCATCGGCTCTCCACAGGCCCCCACGGACCGGTAGTCGCAGACGTTCGGGACGGGCTCGACGCGGAAAGCTTGTGCCGAAGGTCTGCGACTATCGGCCTCAGGCCGGGCCGACGACCGCGAGGATCTCGGGCTTGCCGAAGACCTGCTTGGCGACGGACTGGATCTCGTCGAGGGTGACCGACCCGATCCGGTCCATCACGGCGCCGATCCCGAGCAGCTCGTCGTGGACGAGCTCGGCCTTGCCGATCCGCGACATCCGGGAACCGGAGTCCTCGAGCCCGAGCACCAGTCCCCCGCGCAGCTGGCCCTTGCCGCGGGCCAGCTCCTCCTCGGAGATGCCGTGGGCAGCGACCCGGGAGAGCTCGGTGCGGACGACGGCCAGCACCTCGTCGAGCTTGTTGGGCAGGCACCCGACCGAGACCCCGACCAGGCCCGAGTCGGCATGGTGGCTGGAGAACGAGAAGACCGAGTAGGCCAGTCCCCGACGCTCGCGGACCTCCTGGAACAGCCGGGACGACGTGCCGCCGCCGAGCGCGGTGTTGAGCACGCCGAGGGCGAACCTGCGGTCGTCGTTGCGGTGCACGCCCTCCATGCCGAGCACGAGGTTGACCTGCTCGAACGGGCGGGTCGCCTCGACCACACCCGGGTGCACGCGCACCCGCTTGGCCCCCTTGCGGGGCGCGACCGGCGGCTCGTCGCCGCTCAGCCAGCCGCGGCGGCCGAACGCCGTCCGCACCATCTTCACGACCTCGGCGTGGTCGAGGTTGCCGGCGGCGGCGACGACCATGTTCGCCGGGCGGTAGTGGCGCTGGTAGAACCGCGCCACCTGCGCGCGGCTGAGCTCCTCGATCGAGCCGACGGTGCCGGCGATCGGGCGGCCGAGCGGCGCGTTCGCGCCGTAGGCCAGCTCGGCGAAGAGGTTGTGCACGACGTCGTCGGGGTCGTCGTCGTGCATCGCGATCTCGTCGAGGATCACGTCGCGCTCGGCCTCGACGTCCTCGGGCGTGAGCAGCGAGGAGGTGATCATGTCGCCGAGCACGTCCACGGCCAGGCCGAGGTCCTCGTCGAGGACCCGGGCGTGGAAGCAGGTGTACTCCTTGGCGGTGAAGGCGTTGAACTCACCGCCCACCGCGTCCAGCGCGATCGAGATGTCGAGCGCCGACCGCTCGCTGGTGCCCTTGAAGAGCAGGTGCTCGAGGAAGTGCGAGCAGCCGTGCAGGGTCGGCGTCTCGTCGCGGGAGCCCACGCCGACCCAGACGCCGATGCTGGCCGAGCGGACGCCGGCCAGCTGCTCGGTGATCACCCGCAGCCCGCCGGGCAGGACGGTGCGCCGGACGCGTGAGGTCACGCGTCCGGCGTCGTCCGTCTCCGTTTGCAGCGTCCGGGTCGCGCCGGTGCGCAGCAGGGGGGTACGAGCGGTCAGGATCAGGCCTCGGCCGGAGCCGACTCTGCAGCCTCGGCCTCAGCGGCCGGGGCGTCGTCGCCCGAGTCGCCCTCGCCGTCCTCGACCACCGGGACCAGCGACAGCTTGCCGCGGTCGTCGATCTCGGCGATCTGCACCTGGATCTTCTGGCCGACCGAGACGACGTCCTCGACCGCCTCGACGCGCTTGCCGCCGGCCAGCGGACGGAGCTTGCTGATGTGCAGCAGGCCGTCCTTGCCCGGGAGCAGCGAGACGAAGGCGCCGAAGTTGGTCGTCTTGACGACCGTGCCGAGGTAGCGCTCGCCGACCTCGGGCATCGTCGGGTTCGCGATCTGGTTGATCGCGGTCCGGGCCGCCTCGGCCTGGTCGCCGCTGGTGGCGCCGATGTAGATCGGTGCCGTCGTCCTCGATCGAGATCGAGGCGCCGGTGTCGTCCTGGATCTGGTTGATGACCTTGCCCTTGGGCCCGATCACCTCGCCGATCTTGTCGATCGGGATGTTGATGCTGATGATCCGCGGCGCGGTCGGCGACATCTCCTCGGGCTCGTCGATGGCCTCGGCCATGACGTCGAGGATGGCCAGGCGCGCGTCGCGGGCCTGGGTGAGCGCCGCAGCGAGGACCTCGGCCGGGATGCCGTCGAGCTTGGTGTCGAGCTGCAGCGCGGTGACGAACTGCCGGGTGCCGGCGACCTTGAAGTCCATGTCGCCGAAGGCGTCCTCGGCACCGAGGATGTCGGTCAGCGCGACGTACTGGGTCTCGCCGTCGACCTCACCGGAGATGAGCCCCATCGCGATGCCCGCGACCGGCGCCTTGAGCGGGACACCGGCGTGCAGCAGCGACATCGTCGAGGCGCAGACCGAGCCCATCGAGGTGGAGCCGTTGGAGCCCATCGCCTCGGACAGCTGCCGGATGGCGTAGGGGAACTCCTCGCGGGTCGGCAGCACCGGAAGGAGGGCGCGGCGCGCGAGCGCGCCGTGACCGACCTCGCGGCGCTTGGGCGAGCCCACCCGGCCGGTCTCACCGGTGGAGAACGGCGGGAAGACGTACTTGTGCATGTAGCGGCGGTGCTTCTCCGGGGAGAGCGTGTCGAGCTGCTGCTCCATCTTGAGCATGTCGAGGGTGGTGACGCCCAGGATCTGGGTCTCGCCGCGCTCGAACAGCGCCGAGCCGTGCACCCGCGGGATCACGCCGACCTCGGCGTGCAGCGGCCGGATGTCGGCCAGCCCGCGGCCGTCGATGCGGACCTTGTCGCGCAGGACGCGCTCGCGCACGAGCTGCTTGTTGACCGAGCGGAACGCCGCGCCGATCTCCTTCTCGCGACCCTCGAACTGCGGGCCGACCCGGTCGAGCACGGCGGCCTTCAGCTCATCGGTGCGCGCCTCGCGCTCCTGCTTGTCGCCGATCGTCATGGCGGCGGCGAGGTCGCTCTTGGCGGCGGCCTCGACAGCGGCGTAGACGTCGTCCTCGTAGTCGAGGAAGACCGGGAAGTCCTGGACGGGCTTGGCGGCCTGCTTGGCCAGCTCGCTCTGCGCCTCGCAGAGCTGCTTGATGAAGGGCTTGGCGGCGTCGAGGCCGCTGGCCACGACCTCCTCGGTCGGCGCCTGGACGCCGCTCTCGACGAGGGTGAAGGTCTGCTCGGTGGCCTCGGCCTCGACCATCATGATGGCGACGTCGCCGGTCTCGGTGACCCGGCCTGCGACCACCATGTCGAAGACCGCGTCCTCGAGCTGGCTGTGGCTCGGGAAGGCCACCCAGTTGCCCTCGATCAGGGCGACGCGGACGCCGCCGACGGGGCCGGAGAACGGCAGGCCGGAGAGCTGGGTGGACAACGACGCGGCGTTGATCGCGAGCACGTCGTAGGGAGCGTCGGGGTTCAGCGCCAGGATCGTGATGACGACCTGGACCTCGTTGCGCAGCCCCTTCTTGAAGGTCGGGCGCAGCGGGCGGTCGATCAGGCGGCAGGTGAGGATCGCGTCCTCGCCCGGCCGGCCCTCGGAGCGGAAGAACGAGCCCGGGATCTTGCCCGCGGCGTACATCCGCTCCTCGACGTCGATGGTGAGCGGGAAGAAGTCGAACTGGTCCTTGGGCGTCTTGCCCGCGGTGGTGGCCGAGAGCAGCATCGTGTCGTCGTCGAGATAGGCGGTGACGGAGCCGGCCGCCTGACGGGCGAGCAGCCCGGTCTCGAACTTGATGGTGCGCTGGCCGTACTTGCCGTTGTCCAGAACCGTTTCGACGGAAGAGACGACGGGCTCGAATGAGTTGTCGGTCAAGGGGATACCTGTCTGTCGCGGAGCGATCCGCGGCGTCCCGCTTGCCCGAGATGCCTCGGGGGCCGGTCTTCGATCGAGGCCCGCAGAACCGTCAACCCGCGAAGGGCGGGATTCTGAGAGCCACTACCGAGGACCGAGCCAGAACGGCGGGTCGCTCCTGTGATGTGTGTGCTGTGTTCAGTTGTGAAATGTAGCGGAGGACCCGCACCAGCGGGTCCTCCGGGAGTTCAGCGGCGCAGGCCGAGACGCTCGATGATCGAGCGGTAGCGCTCGATGTCGGTCTTGCTCAGGTAGTTGAGCAGCCGACGGCGCTGGCCGACCAGCAGCAGCAGGCCGCGCCGGCTGTGGTGGTCGTGCTTGTGCTGCTTGAGGTGCTCGGTGAGGTGTGCGATGCGATGGCTGAGCAGCGCGATCTGCACCTCGGGAGAGCCGGTGTCGCCCTCGGTCGTGGCGTACTCGGCGATGATCTTGTTCTTGGTCTCCGTGTCGGTTCCGACTGACATGCGGGCTCCTTCGGTCTCTCGTCTGCGCGGCGCGCCGGGGCCTGTCCACCCGGGCACTCTGGATCCGCGGCCGTTGCACGGCGGTTCTGCAAAGTGTGTGTACCCGTGAATCGGGCAACCGATGAAGGGTATCAGCGGGGCTCGGAGGCACCCAAAAGCGCGGACGACCGCCGGTTGCTCACGTGACGATGACCGGGTGCCTCACGGCCGCGTCGAAGAAGTAGCCGTTGTCGTTGAACGGCGTGGTCAGCGGCTGCTGGCGGCCGGCCGCGTCGGTGGCCCGGGCCAGGAGCTCGTAGGAGCCGGGGGCCGGCTTCCGCCACGTGACGGCGAACCGACTCCAGCCGAAGCCCCGGAGCGCCGGGTGGTCGTGCCGGTCGTCGTGTCGCGCCGCCCGATGGTGCCCACCGTGCCCGCCGTGCCCGCCCGCTGCCCGTCGCGCAGCTCGGCCTTTCGCCACGTCGTACCTCCGTCGAGGCTGACGTCGACCCTGCGGATCGGTGCCAGCCCGCTCCACGCGCGACCGGTCAGCGTGACCGACCTCGCCGCCGGCACCGTGGCGGGGAGAGGCAGCTCCCAGGCCGACCGGACGGGGTTGACGGAGAGCGGCGGCTGGCCGGGCGGGTACGCGCCGCCGGTCATGACGTACCACTTGGTGTTCCACGGCGAGGTGAGCTGCGTGCGGGCGACCTCGAGCGAGCCCAGCCACTTGATCGAGCCGATGCCCACCCAGCCGGGCAGCACCAAGCGCAGCGGGTAGCCGTGGTCGGGAAGCAGCGGCTGGCCGTTCATGCCCCACGCGAGGACTGCGTCGTCGAGCGCCTTCGAGACCGGGAAGGGACGCCGGACCGGGCCGTAGTCCACGCCGCCGGTGACGTAGTTCGGATCGAGGCCGGTCGCCTGGATCGACACGGCGTCAGGCGACAAGCCGACCTTCTTGAGCACGTCGCGGAGCCGGACCCCCTCCCACACGACGGTGCCGACCGCGCCGAGCTTCCAGGCGGTGCCGGTGGCCGGCGTCCCCTGCTGGCTGGCGAAGAAGCTCCGCCCGTTGCCGGTGCACTCGTGGACCGACTCGACAGAGGTGCGCGGCAGCCGGCGCAGGTCGTCGTACGACAGCGAGAGCGCAGCCGACTCCGGGCGCGGCGTGGCCAGTCCGTCGCCGAAGACCCGCAGCCGCCACGTGCTCCGGTCGATGATCGGGGTCGAGGTGTGGTTGCGGACGAACAGCCGGGCCTGGTCGGTGAGGTACTTCGCGGGGTCCACCGAGTCCCATCGCATCTCGGCGTTGGTCCCGTAGTCGTAGAACTGGTCCGCCGGCGTGGGCTTGAGGATCGCTGGGTACGCCGCGTGTGCGGCCGGTGCGAAGCGCGTCGTGGCGGCAATGGCACCTCCGGCGAGGGAGGCACCGACAAGGGAACGGCGGGTCAGGCCCGCTCGAGAAGGCGACGGCATGCGCGCACGTTACTACAGTGAGTCACTTGACTTCATCTACTAACGTCTCGCGGCAGCCCTGGTCCTCCCGCTCGGGCGGGGCCTGACCGTAGCCTGCACGCGTGGGCGAAGCATCGACACCGGTGGCGGAGCTCCCGGCCGATACGGAGCCCGGGGGCGGCCGTGGGCTGCCCCGCACCGCGCTCGTCGTGGGCGCCCTGCTGTCCACCGCCGCAGTCGCCTGGGTGGCCGCCTACCTGGTCGCCGGTGACAAGGTGCCGCGCGGCACGACGGTGGCCGGCGTGGCCGTCGGCGGGCTGACCGAGGACGAGGCGGCCCAGCGCCTCGAGGACGAGCTCGGCGGCCGGGCCGACCGGCCCATCGAGGTCGTGGTGGGCGACCGCACCACAGAGGTGTCGCCCGAGGAGGCCGGCATCTCGATCGACTACGCCGCATCGGCCGCCGCGGCGGGAGCCCGGAAGAGCTGGAACCCCGCGTGGCTCTGGAGCTACGCGACGGGCGGCGACGAGGTGCCGCCTGTCGTCGACGTCGACGACGACGCGCTCGCGACGTACCTCTCCCAGCTTTCCGACCAGGTTCGCGTCGACCCGGTGGAGGGCGCGATCCGGTTCAAGCCCAAGGGCATCCGGGTCACCGATCCGGTCGTGGGCAACGAGCTCGAGACCGACGGCGCCCGAGACGCGCTCGTGGCGGCCTACCTCGACGAGGAAGACGCCACCGCCGAGCTGGCGCTGGCCGAGGCCGCTCCCGACATCGACGCCGACGACATCGAGCGGGCGGTCGACGAGTTCGCCGAGCCGGCCGTCTCGGCGCCCGTGACGCTGCGCTTCGGCGACTCGGCGGTCACGCTCAAGCCGCGTCAGTACGGGCGAGCCCTGCGGCTGGTGCCGGACGGCGGCGAGCTGGTGCCGCAGCTGCGTCCCAAGGCCCTGGCCCAGCAGCTCTCCGGCCTGGTGTCGGGCGACGGAGCCGCCCCGGTCGACGCCGAGATCAGGCTGCTGGCCGGCAAGCCGCGGATCATCCCGGCCAAACCCGGCGTCAGCTTCAACCAGGCCGAGGTCGACGCGGCGTTCCTGGACCTCGTCGTCCGGCCCGACGGTGAGCGGGAGATGGAGGTGCCCGCCGAGGTCGTCGAGCCGGAGTTCACGACCGAGGACGCCAAGGCGCTGGGGATCAAGGAGGAGATCTCCTCGTTCACGACGTACTACCCCTACGCGGAGTACCGCAACGTCAACATCGGCCGCGCCGCCGAGCTGGTCGACGGGACGATCATCGAGCCCGGCGGGACGTTCTCGCTCAACGGCACCGTCGGTGAGCGCACGGCGGAGAACGGCTTCACCAAAGGCTTCATCATCAGCAACGGCATCTTCGCCGAGGACTTCGGCGGCGGGGTCTCGCAGATGGCGACCACGACGTTCAACGCGGCGTTCTTCGGCGGGATGACCGACGTGCAGCACCAGCCGCACTCCTTCTACATCGACCGCTACCCCGTCGGCCGCGAGGCCACCGTGGCCTGGCCGACCGTCGACCTGCAATGGCGCAACGACACGCCGTACGGCGTCCTGGTGCACGCGCACGTCACGCCCGGCACGTCGTCCGCCCAGGGCGTGGTCACCGTTCGGCTCTTCTCGACGAAGTACTGGGACATCACGACCAAGACCGGCGAGCGGTACGCCTTCACCTCCCCCGCGACCCGGACCCTCGACACCCCGGACTGCTACCCCAACACCGGGTACGGCGGCTTCGACATCAACATCTGGCGCTACTGGCGGCGGGCCGGCTCCGACGAGCTCGAGCGCACCGAGAAGATGCACACCACCTACATCCCCTCGGACACCGTCATCTGCAAGCCACCGGGCTCGATACCGGACTAGGCGGCGCCTGACTAGTTTGGACCCATGGGCCTGCTCACCGAGGATCCCGTCCCGCCGGGTTTCACCGGCACCCGGATCGGCGTCTGCAACCTGTGCGAGGCCATCTGCGGGATCGAGCTGACGATCACCGACGGGGCCGTCACCGGCATCCGCGGCAACGAGGCGGATCCGCTCTCGCGCGGCTACATCTGCCCCAAGGGCGTCTCGATGGCCGACGTGCACGCCGACCCTGACAGGCTGCGCCGACCGCTGCGCCGGGTCGGCGAGGGTGACGACGCGACGTGGGAGGAGCTGGGCTGGGACGAGGCGTTCGACCTGGTCGCCGATCGGCTCACGGCGGCGGTCACGGAGCACGGCGCCAACGCCGTGGGCATCTACGCCGGCAACCCCAACGTGCACTCGCTCGGGTTCCTCACGCACGGGGTGCCCTTCATGAAGAGCCTGCGCACGCGCAACAGGTTCAGTGCCACGTCGGTCGACCAGCTGCCACATCAGTTCGTGGCGTGGCAGCTCTACGGCCACCAGCTGCTGCTGCCGATCCCGGACCTCGACCGCACCGACTTCTTCCTGGTCCTCGGCGCCAACCCCATGGCCTCCAACGGTTCGCTGATGACGGCACCCGACTTCCCGCAGCGGCTGCGCGACCTCAAGGCGCGGGGCGGCCGGATGGTCGTGCTCGACCCGCGGCGCACCGAGACCGCGAAGGTGGCCACCGAGCACCACTTCGTGCGGCCGGGCTCCGACGCCGCCGTGCTGCTGGCGATGCTGCACGTGCTGTTCGAGGAGGGGCTCACCTCTCCCCCGGCGTACGTCGACCACGTCGACGAGGTACGCCACCTGGTCGCCCCCTTCACCCCCGAGCGCGCCGAGCGGGCCAGCGGCGTCGGCGCGGACACGATCCGGCAGCTGACCCGCGACTTCGCGGCGGCCGACTCGGCGGCGGCGTACGGCCGGATGGGGGTGTCGACGCAGGGCTTCGGTTCGGTGGCCCAGTGGGCGATCCAGCTGCTGAACCTGCTGACCGGCAACTTCGACCGGGAGGGAGGCGTGCTGCTGCCCGAGCCCGCGATCGACGTGGTCGAGCGTGGCCTCGTCGGGCCCGGCCACCACGACGTGTGGCGCAGCCGGGTGCGGGGCGCGCCCGAGTTCGGCGGCGAGCTGCCGGTCGCGGTGCTACGTGAGGAGATCGAGACCCCCGGCGACGGACAGATCCGGGCGATGGTCACCATCGCCGGGAACCCGGTGCTCTCCACCCCGGGCGGGTCCGGGCTGGCGCAGGCGCTGGACGGCCTCGACTTCATGGTCTCGGTCGACATCTACCTCAACGAGACCACCCGGCACGCGGACGTGATCCTGCCCCCGACGTCCGCCCTGGAGCGCGACCAGTACGACCTGATCTTCCATGCCTTCGCGATCCGCAACACCGCGCGGTTCACCCCGGCGGTCTTCGCCCGGCCCGACGACGCTCGGCACGACTGGGAGATCTTCGGCGAGCTCGCGGAGCGGGTGACCGCGCGGCTCGGCGCCGGTCTCAAGGACCGGCTGGCCGTCAAGGCGCGGTTCGGACCGTCACCGGCGACGATGATCGCCGCCCTGCTCAAGCTCGGAGGGCGCACCACGATGCGGGCGCTGCGCAAGCACCCCGAGGGCGTCGATCTCGGGCCCTTGAGTCCCACGATGCCCGAGCGGCTGCAGACGAAGACGAAGCGGATCGACCTCACCCCCGAGCTCGTGGTGGCCGACCTCGACCGCGTGCAGGCGGCGCTGGACTCCATCGAACCGGTGGCGCCGGACGAGCTCCTGCTGATCGGGCGACGGCACAAGCAGGACTGCAACTCCTGGCTGCACAACACCGAGCGGCTGACCCGCGGCAAGCCACGGCATCACCTGCTGATGCATCCGAAGGACCTGGCCGACCGCGGCCTCGAGGACGGCGCCATGGTCCGGGTCAGCTCGCGGGTCGGCTCCGTCGACGTCGAGGTGAGCTCGGTCGACGACGTGATGCCCGGTGTCGTGTCGCTCCCCCACGGCTACGGCCACCAGGTTGCCGGCACCCGGATGCGCCACGCCTCGACGGTGGCGGGCGTCTCGATCAACGACCTCACCGACCCCGAACGGCTGGACGTCAGCGGGAACGCCGCGTTGAACGGCGTTCCCGTGACGGTCCAGCCCGTCTGAGCTCCCCCCGGGCCTCAGGACACGAGGTCGCTGGTGAGGACCTGTCGGCGTCGAGTGACGCGAATTGGTTGTTCGCAAACGTTTGCGGACGACCGTTTCGCGTCACTCGACGATCAACGACCCGCCAGCTCGTACGCCGGCTCGTCCTCCACCACCCGCTCGCCGAGCGGCCGGGGCCGGCGCATCGGCCACCAGGCCCGGTCACCGAGCAGGCAGAGGATCGCCGGCAACATCACCAGCCGGATCAGCGTCGCGTCCAGGAGGATCGCCCCCGACAGCGCCACGCCCATCATCTTCATCTCCAGCATCGACAGGGTCGCGAAGATGGAGAACACCGAGACCATCACCGCGGCAGCGCTGGTCACGACACCGGCCGTGTCGGCCACGCCCTGGCGCACCGCGAGCCGCGTCGGCAGCCCGCGCTGCACGTGCTCGCGGATCCGGCTGAGCACGAAGACGTGGTAGTCCATGGACAGCCCCACCAGGACGACCAGGACGAACAGCGGCAGCCAGTCGATGATGAAGCCCGGGCTGCTGAAGTCCAGCGCACCCTCGAACCAGCCGTGCTGGAAGACCAGCGTCATCAGCCCGAACGCGACCCCGACCGAGGCCAGGTTGAGCCCCGCCGAGACCAGCGCGATCGGGACGCTGCGGAACGTCACGCCCATGATCAGCAGGGTCAGCAGCAGCACGAACCCGATCACCAGCGGCAGCCGGGACTGCTCGCGCTCCACGAAGTCCAGCGACTCGGCGGCGTCACCGCCGACGGCGTACTCCACGTGCGCCCCCGACAGCCCGTCGAGTGCGGACGGTGCCAGCTCGGAGCGGATCTCCTTGATCGCCGTGTCCACGCGGTGGTCGGACTCCTTGAAGGGCATCGCCAGGGTGAGCACCGAGACGGTGCCGTCCTTCGAGACCTCGACCTGGGTGCCGGACGGGCGGAACAGCGGCGACTTCTCGGCCGTGGCCTCGATCTTGGCCAGAGCGGCGGCCACGTCGTCCTGCTGCGAGGCGTCGGCCCGCACGACCAGGTCCGCGGTGGTCCCCTCCGACGGGAACGCCGTGCTGAGGTCCTGCATGGTCTTGGCCTCGGGGATCGAGCTGGGCAGGGTCTCGAGGTTGCCGCTGTGCGTCTTCATGCCCAGCGCCGGAACGGCGAGCAGCACCACGACCACGGTGGCCAGGGCCAGCGACACGAGCGGGTGCTTCACGACCGGGGCCAGCACGCGCCCACTGATGGCGCCTCGCCGGGTACGCCGCAGCACGCGGTGCAGCAGCGGGACGCGCGGGCGGTCCACCCAGCGGCCCAGCTTGGCCAGCAGCGCCGGCAGCACGGTGATCGAGCCGAGCACCGCGACCGCCACCACGATGATGGAACCGACGGCCAGCGAGTTGAAGGTCGTGTCGCCCATCACGAACAACCCGGCCATCGCACAGATCACGGCCGCGCCGGAGACCAGGATCGAGTGGCCCGAGGTCTGCGCAGCGATCTCGACGGCGTCGCGGGTGGAGTGGCCCTTGGCGCGCTCCTCGCGCTCCCGCTTGAGGTAGAAGAGCGAGTAGTCGACGCCGACCGCCATGCCGATCAGCACGATCATGCTGGTCACGGTGGAGTCGGCGTGGATCAGGTGCGAGACCGGAGCCAGGATGCCGACCGTGGCGGCCACGCTGGTGCCGGCGAGCAGCACCGGGATGCCGGCCGCGATCAGGGCACCGAAGGCAAGCAGCATCAGGATCAGCGTCACCGGGAGGCTGAGCGTCTCCGCCGACGACAGGTCGTCGGCGACCCGGTCGTTGATCGCCTCGTCGAGGCTGACGTCGCCGGACTGGCGGACGTCGAGCTGCGGGAAGTCGGCCTGCACAGCCTTGGTCACCTCTTGCAGCGGCGCCACGTCGTCCTGGTCGCGAGCGAGCTGGATCGAGACGAGGTACGCCGTACCGTCCGGGCTCACCTGGGGCTCGGCGACCTCGTCGACGCCCTGGAGCTCGGTCATGCCGGCCACGACCGCGGCGGCGGCCTGCTTGGCCTGCGCGTCGTCGAGCTGGCCGGTCTTGGCGGAGATCAGCACCTGCTCGGTGTCCGGGTCGTCGAAGCCCGCGGTCGCGACCATGGCGTCCGCGCGGCCGGACTCACCGATCCGGTAGTCGGAGTCGACGGTCTCCTGGGTGGGGATCATCGTCGCCAGGCCGACGGCGAAGGCCACGAGCGCGACCCAGCCGAGGATCGCGCGCCACGGGTGGAGGGCGCACCAGCGAGCGGTGCGGTGGGCGAAGGAGGAGAGAGGGTTCGTCATGGCTCCAGCCTTCTGGCCGCGAGGCCCCAGGTCAGGGGTCCCAGGACCCGACCCGTGGTGGTGCTGGCACCACTGTCCGGACCGGCCCGCTCGGGGAGGATGGAGACGTGACCCAACCGCCCGGGCCCGAGCCGACCGTGATCGAGAAGCTCCGTGAGCAGCCCAGCCCCTTCCTGCTGACGGGGTACGCCGTCGAGCAGGTGCTCTGGATGGTCCCGCTGGTGCTCGGCCTCGTGCTCTTCGTGGTCGGCGGGCTGCTCGTGGTGGTCTGGGTCGGCATCTTCCTGGTGGCCGCTGCCGTCCCGCTGATCCGGGTGCTCGCGAACCGGCAGCGGCACATCGCGGGCCGGGTGCTGGGCGTCGACCTGCCGCCGCCGTACCGCCCACTCCCGGAGCGCGGCCCTCTGCTCCGACTCGTCGCGATGCTCACCGACCCGATGACCTGGCGCGACGTGCTCTGGATCGTGTGGGCGATCACCGTCGGCTGGGCGATGTCACTGATCGTGCTGGTGCTGCTGCTGGCGGTGGTCACCGCTGTTCTTCTGGTGGTTCGGGACCTACCCGATCCTCTGGACGAGATCGGTGGTCGACCGGGCGATCCTCAGCTACAGCAGCACCGAGACGCTGGAGCGCCGGGTGGAGGCGCTCACCGAGAGCCGGGCCGCGGCCGTGGACCACTCGGCGGCCGAGCTGCGCCGGCTGGAGCGCGACCTGCACGACGGGACCCAGGCCCGGCTGGTGGCCGTCTCGATGAGCCTGGGCATGGCCGAGGAGCTCTTCGAGTCCGACCCGGCGGCGGCTCGTCGTACCGTCAGCGAGGCCCGGGTCGCGACCAGCGCGGCGATCGCCGACCTCCGCTCGGTGGTGCGCGGCATCCACCCACCGGTCCTCGCCGACCGGGGGCTGGACGGCGCGATCCGCGCCCTGGCCCTCGACATGGCGGTGCCGGTCGAGGTCATCGGCGCCCTGCCCGGGCGTCCACCGGCGCCGATCGAGTCCGCGGTCTACTTCGCGGTCGCCGAGTGCCTCGCGAACTCGGCCAAGCACGCCGGGCACCACCACGCCTGGGTCGAGCTGGGCCATGAGCACGGGTTGCTCCGCGTGGTGGTCAGCGACGACGGCCGCGGGGGCGCCGATGTCGACTCCGGCACCGGGATGCGGGGCGTGATGCGGCGGTTGGCCGCCTTCGACGGCACGATGACGGTGTCCAGCCCCGACGGGGGGCCCACGATCGTCACCCTGGAGGTCCCGTGCGTCTTGTCCTCGCAGAAGACAACGCCCTCCTCCGCGCCGGTCTGACCCAGCTGCTCGAGGGGTCCGGCTTCGTCGTGGCGCGAGCCGTCGACAACGCCGTCGAGCTCGACGGCGCGCTGCTCGACCCGGACGTCGACGGCGCGGTGCTCGACGTGCGGATGCCGCCCACGTTCACCGACGAGGGGCTGCGCGCCGCGATCGCCGTGCGCGCGCAGCGGCCCGGGTTCCCGGTGCTGGTGCTGTCCCAGTACGTCGAGCAGCTCTACGCGCGCGAGCTGCTGGCCAGCGGCGAGGGCGCGATCGGCTACCTGCTCAAGGACCGGGTCTCCGACGTGCGCGAGTTCATCGACGGGGTCCGGCGGGTGCTGGAGGGCGGCACGGTCCTCGACCCCGAGGTCGTGGCCACGGTGATGGCGCGGCAGCGCGACCAGCCGCTGGACCGGCTCACCGCCCGGGAGCAGGAGGTGCTGGCGCTGATGGCCGAGGGCCGGTCGAACGCCTCCATCGCGGCCTCCCTCCACGTCACCGAGAAGGCAGTCGCCAAGCACATCAACAGCATCTTCGCCAAGCTCGACCTGCCCGTGGACCTCGAGGTCAACCGGCGGGTGCAGGCGGTGCTGGCGTACCTCCGTCTGTGATCTCCTCCGCCGGTCGGTCCCGCAGGTCGCGGTAGACCGCGCGTACGCCGACGGCGCGCTCGAGCTCGCGCAGGATCTCGGTGAAGAACTGCTGGCGGTACGTCGCGTCGGTGATCGCGTAGACGGTGAAGTACAGGCCGCTGAACGAGCCCAGGAAGATCGCGACCTTGAACAGCTGCACGCTGATCACCTGCTGGTGGAACAGGTAGTCCGGCTCGGCGCCGATCCAGCTCGTGATCACGTCGTCGTCGATCGCGACGGCGCCGAAGACGATGAAGAACGCCGAGACGGCGAGCGCCAGCAGGAAGACCTGGACCGCCTGCGCGACCACCAGGGCGAGCACCAGGTTCGCCTTCTCCAGCCCGACGACGTGCGAGTCGACGGCGAGCTGGTCACCGCGGGCCGCCAGCTCGCGGGCGTCCTCCTGCAGCGGCGTACCGCCACATGCGGCCACCACGGCCTCGGTGTCGTCGAGGTCGTCGACGTCGTCCAGCTCCTCGCCCAGCCTCGAGACGAGGAAGAACACGGCGGCCAGCCCGAAGAACAGCACCGAGCCGCCGAGCACCCCCGGACTGAGCGCGTCCGCGACCTGCCAGACCTCGGTGTTGATGAACAGGAAGGTGATGAACAGCAGCAGCATCGGCAGCGCTCTGGTCGCCAGCGGCACCAGCAGCCCCAGGCTGCCCAGGGCCCGGCCACCGGCCCACCGCGCGATGGTGCCGGTCTGCAGCGCGCGCAGCGCGTAGACCGCTACGACGACGAGGGCCACCGTCGCGCCGGTGGTGAACCCGTTGGCGCCCCCGTCGCGCTCGGCCAGCAGCCCGACTGCCACCCCGGCCACCGCTCCGAGGACGAGTGCCACGACCAGCACCACCACGACCCGGGACCGGTGCAGCCGGCGTCGCACGTCGGCACGCAGCTCGTCGACGAAGTAGGGGAGCCCGTGCTCGAGGAACCACGCCTCCGCTCGAGCGCGGGGATCGGTCGGGGTCGGCACGCGGGCAGGCTAGCGGTCGTCGTACCGTGGCCGGGTGATCACCGTCATGGACATCGCCGCGTCGGAGGAGACCGTCAGCGACTACCTGCTGGCGCACAGCACCGCCCAGGACGACGTGCTGGCCCGGCTGGCCGAGGAGACCCGGACCACCTTCCCCGACTTCGCCGGCATGCAGATCACGTCGGACGAGGGCGCGCTGCTGACCATGCTGGTCAGGCTCACCGGCGCGCGGAACGCCGTCGAGGTCGGCACCTTCACCGGCTACTCCTCCATCTGCATCGCGCGCGGGCTCGCCGACGGCGGCCGGCTGCTGGCCTGCGACGTGAGCGGTGAGTGGACCGGGGTGGCGGAGCGCTACTGGGCCGAGGCCGGGGTCGCGGACCGCATCGAGCTGCGGCTGGCGCCGGCAGCGGAGACGCTGGCCGCGCTGCCGGCCGAGCCGTCGATCGACTTCGCGTTCGTGGACGCCGACAAGGAGAGCTACCCGACCTACTACGAGGAGCTGGTGAGCCGGCTGCGCCCGGGCGGGCTGGTGCTGCTCGACAACGTGCTGCTCGGCGGCCGGATCTTCGACGACGGTGAGCAGGGTGAGCGGGCCGTCGCCATGCGGGCGGTCAACGACCGGGTCGCGGCCGATGACCGGGTCGACGTCGTGATGCTGCCGCTCCGCGACGGGGTGACCGTGGCCCGGCGCCGCTAGTGCTCGACGGCGGACAGCAGCTCGCGCGCCCGCGTCGCACGTCGTCGTGCATCTGCTCGACGAGCTTCTCGACCGACTCGAAGGCGACCATGCCGCGCAGGCGGTCGACGAACGAGACCTCCACCTCGACGCCGTACAGCTCCAGGTCGGTGCGGTCGAGCACGTAGCTCTCGACCCGGCGGGCGCGGACGCCGTCGAACGTCGGGTTGGTGCCGACGCTGATCGCGGCCGGGTAGGTCTCGCCGGTGTCGAGCCGCTTCAGCCACCCGGCGTACACCCCGTCGGCCGGGGCCGCAGTCATCCCGTCGGTCGGCACGTTGGCGGTCGGGAAGCCGAGCGCGCGGCCGCGGCGGTCACCCGGCACGACGACACCGCGCACGGCGTACGGGTGGCCCAGGGCCTCCGACGCCCCGGCCACGTCCCCGGCGGCCAGGCAGGTGCGGACGTAGGTCGACGACCAGACCATCGGGCCGCCGTCGAGCGGGATCCCCTCGACGGTGAAGCCGTGCTCCGCCCCGAACGCCTGCAGGGTGGCGACGTCTCCGGAGGCCCTGGTGCCGAACCGGAAGTTGGCGCCGACCACGACGGCCCCGGCGTGGAGGGCGTCGACCAGCACCCGCTGCTCGAACTCCTCCGGCGTCCACGACGCCATGTCGCGGTCGAACGGCAGCGCCAGCACGTGGTCGGCACCCGCTTCGGCGAGCAGCTCGGCGCGGCGTTCGATGGTGGTGAGCTGGGTCGGCGCGTGCTCCGGGCGCAGCACCGCCATCGGGTGCGGGTCGAACGTCACCGCGACCAGCGTGAGTCCACGCTGGTCGCGCGACCTCCCTCGCGCGGGCGAGCACCCGGCGGTGCCCGAGGTGGACGCCGTCGAAGTTGCCGATCGTCACGACCGTGCCGCCCAGGTCGGCCGGCACGTCGGCGAGCGAACGCCAGATCTCCACGGCGCGAACTCTAGGACTCACACGAACACCGCGACGGGACGGGCCACCCCGTCGCGGGGTTCGTAGAGCGCCAGGAACTCGCCGTCCGGGGCGAACACCGCGCTCAGCTCGGGGAGCGCGAGGTCGAGCGGGCGCCCCACCCGGACGTCGCGCGCGGCCTCGTCGTCGAGGTCGACCGACGGGAACGCCGCGCGCGCGGCGGTCGCGATCGGCAGCACCTCGAACCGGTCGGCGAGCTCGTCGAGGGTCCGGGCGACGTCGAGGCCGTAGGGTCCGACGGCGGTACGCCGCAGCGCGGTCAGGTGGCCGCCCACCCCGAGCTTGGCGCCGGCGTCGCGTGCGATGGCCCGCACGTAGGTGCCGCTGGTGCAGCGCAGCGACAGGTCGACGTCCACGACGTCCCCGCCGAGCCGCACCTCGTGCACGACGAGCTCGCGCACGGTGACCGGTCGGGGCGCCAGCTCGACCTGCTCCCCGTCGCGGACCCGCTGGTAGGCGCGCTTGCCGTCGACCTTGATCGCAGAGACCGCGGTGGGCACCTGGAGCAGGTCGCCGACGAACCCGGCGAGCACGCTGCGCACGTCGTCCTCGGAGACCGCAGCGGCCGAGGCGGTCGAGACGACCTCGCCCTCGGCGTCGTCGGTCGTGGTGGCGACGCCGAGCCGCACCGTGGCGTCGTACGCCTTGTCGGTGAGCATCAGGTGGCCGAGCAGACGCGTGGCGCGCTCGACCCCGACCACGAGCACGCCCGTGGCCATCGGGTCGAGGGTCCCGGCGTGGCCGACCTTGCGGGTGCCGGCCAGCCGCCGGACCCGGGCCACGACGTCGTGGGAGGTGAGCCCGGCCGGCTTGTCGACGACGACGAGCCCGGGCTCAGTCATCCTCGGCTGGGTTGTCGTCGACGGCCGCGTCCCCATCGGTGGGGACCTCGCGCGGCTTCTTGTACGGGTCCTCGTCCCCGGCGTACGCCGAGCCGCGCTGCGCCGCGACCGCCTCGTCCAGCTCCCGGGCCTTGGCCAGCACCTCGTCGAGGTGGCGCGCCGTCTCCGGCAGCGCGTCGGCCACGAACTCCAGGGACGGTGCGTGCCGCATGCCGAGCTGCTTGGCGACCTCGGACCGGATCATGCCCTTGGCCGACTCCAGCGCCGCCCCCGTGGCGGCCAGCGCCGCCTCGTCGGTCTGCTCGCCGACTGCGCCCGCGAGCACCGTGTAGAAGATCGTGGCGTTCTGGGTGTCGCCGGTGAGCCGCACGTCGGTGATCGTCACGAACCCCAGCCGCGGGTCCTTGAGCCGGCGCTCGAGCAGCTCCGCCACGATCTCGTGGATCCGGTCGGCGATCTTCCTGACCCGTGGACTGACCATGTCTCCTGCTCTCCAGCCTCAGCGACGTGACCCGGCGAAACTTCGCGCCGTCGCTGAGGACTTCGTCAGCACGCCGTCGATTGTCGGACCCGGCGCAAAGTTGCGCCGGGTCAGCGACTGTCAGGCGCGCGGGATCTCCTTCATCTCGAAGGCCTCCACGACATCGCCTTCCTTGATGTCCTGGAAGTTGCGCAGCACCAGGCCGCACTCGAAGCCCTCGCGGACCTCGGTCGCGTCGTCCTTCTCGCGCTTGAGCGAGGCGAGGTCGAGGTTGTCGGCCACGACGGCGCCGTCACGGATGACGCGCACCTTCGCGTTGCGCCGGATGACCCCGCTGGTGACCATGCAGCCCGCGATGTTGCCGAGCCGGGACGAGCGGAAGATCGCGCGGATCTCCGCCTGGCCCAGGGTCGACTCCTCGAACTCCGGCTTGAGCATGCCCTTGAGGGCCGCCTCGATCTCCTCGATCGCCTGGTAGATGACCGAGTAGTAGCGGATCTCGACGCCCTCGCGGTCCGCCAGCTCCGTCGCCTTGCCCTGCGGGCGGACGTTGAAGCCGATGATGATCGCGTCGGACGCGGCCGCCAGGTCGACGTTGGTCTCGGTGATCGCACCGACACCGCGGTCGATGATGCGGATGCTCACGTCGTCGCCGACCGAGATCTGAGCCAGCGCATCTTCGAGCGCCTCGACCGAACCGGACACGTCGCCCTTGAGGATCAGGTTGAGCTCCTGGCTCTCGGCGCCCTTCTCCATGGAGGCCATGAAGTCCTCGAGGGTACGGCGCACGCGGCGCTTGGCCTGCATGGCCGCCCGCTCGCGGGACTCGCGCCGCTCGGCGATCTGACGCGCCATCCGGTCGTCGTCGACCACGATGAACGTCTGGCCGGCACCCGGCACCGCGGTCAGACCGAGGACCATCGCCGGACGACCCGGGTCGGCTTCCTCGATGTTCTCGCCGTGCTCGTCGAGCATCGCCCGCACCCGGCCGTGGCCGGCGCCGGCGACGATCGAGTCGCCCACGCGCAGCGTGCCGCGCTGGACCAGGACGGTGGCCACCGGGCCACGGCCGCGGTCGAGGTGAGCCTCGATCACGATGCCCTGGGCGTCCTGGTTGGGGTTGGCCCGCAGGTCCAGCGACGCATCGGCGGTCAGCACGATCGCCTCGAGCAGCTTGTCGAGGTTGGTGCCTGCCTTGGCGGAGACGTCGACGAACATCGCGTCGCCGCCGTACTCCTCGGGGACCAGGCCGTACTCGGTGAGCTGGCCGCGGACCTTGGTGGCGTCGGCGTCGGGCTTGTCGATCTTGTTGACCGCCACCACGATCGGGACCCCGGCGGCCTTGGCGTGGTTGAGCGCCTCGACCGTCTGCGGCATCACACCGTCGTCGGCCGCGACCACGAGGACCGCGATGTCGGACGACTGCGAACCACGCGCACGCATGGCGGTGAA
The DNA here is from genome assembly GCA_963734355.1 of uncultured Actinomycetota bacterium. Classification (GTDB taxonomy): domain Bacteria; phylum Actinomycetota; class Actinomycetes; order Propionibacteriales; family Nocardioidaceae; genus Nocardioides. The sequence goes on along the minus strand of CAVTHU010000035.1, from coordinate 53,061 downwards.
CGCCTCGTGACCCGGGGTGTCGATGAAGGTGATCCGGCGCTCGTTGTCGTCGACCTGGGCGGTGACCTGGTAGGCACCGATGTGCTGGGTGATGCCACCGGCCTCCTTGTCGACGACGTTCGCGTCGCGAAGCGCGTCGAGGAGCTTGGTCTTGCCGTGGTCGACGTGACCCATGACGGTGACGACCGGCGGGCGGAAGGCGAGGTCGGACTCGTCGCCCTCGTCCTCACCGAACTCGAGGTCGAACGACTCGAGCAGCTCGCGGTCCTCGTCCTCGGGCGAGACGACCTCGACGACGTAGTTGAGCTCCTCACCGAGCAGCTCGAGCGTCGCGTCGTTGACCGACTCGGTCGCCGTCACCATCTCGCCGAGGCTGAACAGCATCTGCACGAGCTGGGCCGCGTCGACGCCGATCCGGTCGGCGAAGTCGGTCAGCGAGGCGCCGCGGGGCAGCCGGACGGTCTCGCCGTTGCCCTTGCGGACGCGCACGCCGCCGATCGTCGGGGCCTCCATGGCCTCGAACTCTTGACGACGGGCCCGCTTCGACTTGCGGCCACGGCGCGAGGGGCCGCCGGGGCGACCGAAGGCGCCCTGGGTCTGGCCACGCTGGCCGGGACGACCGCCACCTGGCCGACCGCCGCCGGCGAAACCTCCGCCGGGACGACCGGGGGCACCTGCACCGGCACCGCCGGGGCCACCTGGGCCACCGCGACCGGGCGCGCCACCGCGGCTGGGAGCACCGGTACGACCGGGACCACCGGCACCGCCGGGGCCACCGCGACCGGGACCACCGGGGCCACGGCCACCGGGGCCGCCGCCGAAGGCGGCAGGGGACTTGGGCATCATCGCCGGGTTGGGACGCGGCATGCCCGGGCGGCCCTCGGCCGGCGGGCGGGGCGGACGCTGTCCCTCGGGGACGGCGTCGCTGCCTGCGGCCTCGGTGCCGGGACGCGGCGCGGGACGGCGGCCCATGCCCTGGCTCGACGCGAACGGGTTGTTGCCCGGACGCGGGCGCGCCGGGTCGGCCGACCGGCCGCGGGGCCGGTGCCTTGGGCGTGTCGGTGCCGGACTCGGCGGCCGGGGCCTCGGGCTCGGCCGGCGGCTCAGGTGCAACCGGGGCCGCGGGCGCCTCGGCGGCGGCCGGAGCCTCCACCTCGGGGGCGGCGGGCTCGGCCGGGGCCTCGACGGCCTCGGGCTCCGCTTCGACCTCCTTGGCGGCTGCCTTCGCGGTGCTGGATTTCTTGGCGGGTGCCTTCTTGGCAGCCGGCTTCTCCTCGGCCGGGGCGGCCGGGGCGGAGGTCGCGGCGACGGACTTCAGCTGGTCGCCGTACTCCTTCTTGAACCTCATCTCGACGGGAAGCTCGATCGTCGAGGAGGGAGACTTGACGAACTCGCCCATCTCCTTCAACTTCTCGAGAACAAACTTGCTCTCGACGTTGTATTGCTTGGCGAGTTCGTGAACTCGGGTCTTGGCCACGTTTCTCCTTCTGGCCTCGAGACCCTCGTTCGGGGTGTTGCCTCGAAGCCGTTAGCGGTGTTGCAAACTCATCGGGAAGTACTCATCGAGTGCTCATGAGCTGCTGCTCCAGCCTTCTTCTCGGTCTTCGGTCTGTTCGGGTGCGATTCCGGTGACGTACTCCCCCACCGCCGCGCTGTCCAGCTTGCCCGGGGCCCTCCCACCTGAGATCCGGAGGGCCCGGCCGAACGCCTTCCTGCGCACGGCGAGCTCGTAACACGCGGTCGTGGGGTGCAGGTGCGCCCCGCGGCCGGGTGCAGTGCCCTGCGGATCGGGAACGACGACCGGCTGGCCGTGCGCATCCGAGCCGACGGTCACCCGCACCAGCTCACGCTTGGCGGCTCGCGCTCGACATCCGATGCAGGTCCGGACCGGTTCGCTAGCCACCAAGGATCAACACTACCGCTCGGAGGCCCTGTTCCCGAACCCGGGCGCGCGCGGATAGCGTTTCGGCATGGCGCTCGGAGCCGGTGACCCGGCGTGGTTCGAGGACCGGTTCAGCGGACCAGACCTCGATCCTGACACCTGGTTCCCCTACTACCTGCCCGCCTGGTCGTCGCGAGAACAGTCGCGGGCGAGCTACCGCGTCGACGGCGACGGGCTCACGCTCGAGGTCCCGGTCGACCACCCGGTGTGGTGCGCGGACGACCACGACCCGCCGCTGCGGGTGTCCGGCATCCAGTCCGGGAGCTGGTCGGGTCCGGTGGGATCGACGTACGGCCAGCAGCGGTTCCGCGAGGGCCAGGTCGTGCTGGAGGAGCAGGAGAGGTTCGAGGGCTGGCTGCCCGCTGCCGGACATGGAGGCGGCCGGGTCGAGATCTCGGCACGCATGGAGCTGTCGCCTCGCTCGATGGCGGCACTCTGCATGAGCGGCTTCGAGGACGACGACGCGCAGCAGCGCTGCGGCGAGCTGTGCGTCTTCGAGATCTTCGGCAAGGACCTCGGCCCGGGCGAGGCGCCGTCGGCCGAGGTCGGCGTCGGCATCAAGGCGTTCCGCGACCCGGCCCTGACCGCAGGACTTCGCGGCGCCACGGGTCCCCATCGACGTGATCGAGCCCCACCTGTACGCCGTGGACTGGGACGCGGACGAGGCGGTGTTCACCGTGGACGAGACGGTGCTGCGCCGCTGTCCGCGCCCGCCGACGTACCCGCTCCAGCTGATGCTTGCCGTCTTCGACTTCCCCGAGTGGTCGGGCGGCGACGACGACCACCTGGTGCCCAGGCTCGTCGTCGACCGGATCGCCGGCACCCGCCGGTGACCGCGACGACGTTGCTCCTCGCCCGCCACGGGCAGGCGGAGTACGAGGCCAACGAGTGGGCCGAGGGCGGCAGCCTCACCCCGCTCGGCCGCCGGCAGTCGCTCGCGCTCGCCCACGCGCTCACCAGCGAGCGGGTGGCCCACGTCTACACGAGCACGCTGGCGCGGGCCGTGCAGACCGCCGAGATCGTGGCGGCAAGCCTCGACATCGGGGTCACGACGCGCCTCGGACTGCGCGAGTTCGACGCCGGCTACCTCGTCGAGCGCCCGCACGACCTCGACCCGGTGCTGGCCGTGTACGACCGCTGGATCGGCGGCGACCTCGACGCGCGGGTGCCGGACGCGGAGTCGGCCGCGGAGCTCGTGGCCCGGCTCCGCACGGTCCTCGAGGAGATCGCCGCTGGCCACCCGGGCGAGACCGTCCTGGTCGTCTCGCACGGCGGAACGCTCCGCATCGGTCTGCCGGCGCTGTGCCGCATGGACGTCGAGCCGGCCGAGCTCGAGAACACGGCCACGGTCGAGGTGCGCGCCGAGGCGGGCGAGCGGGTCTGCGTACGGTGGGGCTCATGACGGCGCTCCAGTGCGCGACGACCTTCGTGGTCGCGCGGCACGGCGAGGCGGAGTACGAAGCGCCGACCTGGGCGGAGGAGGGCGGCTCGCTGACCGCCCGGGGCCGGCGCCAGGCGGCGGAGCTCGCGGAGACCCTGACCTCTTCGGCGCGTGGCGCATGTCTGGACGTCGACCCTGGCCCGCGCCGTCCAGACCGGCGAGATCGTCGCGGCGCGGCTGGGCATCGGAGTGACCACGAGGCTCGGGCTGCGGGAGTTCGACGTCGGCGACCACCGCGGCGTACCCCTCGAGGAGGACCCGTTCGTGGCGACCTACACCCGCTGGATGGAGGGTCACCTCGACGAGCGCCTCCCCGGGGGCGAGACCGGCCAGGAGATCGCGGACCGGTTCGACGACGTCCTGCGCGAGATCGCGGACGCGCACCCGGGCGAGACCGTCCTGGTGGTCTCGCACGGCGGCGCCATCGGCCTCGGCGTACCCGCGATCGCACGGATGGACGCCACCCGACAGCTGCTCGGCAACTGCGACACCGTCGAGCTGCTCGCCGACGCCGACGGCTGGGTCTGCACGCGGTACGGCGCCGATCCGGGCCAACAGACGTAGGGTCCACCCATGGGTGCGGGTGCGTGGGACTGGTGCGCCATCCCGCCGCGCGACCCCGGGCTGCACGACCCGCCGATCCTGAGCAAGATCCGGGAGTCGGTGATCGGCGACGACCAGCTGATGCACGGGCCGTTCGGCCCGCGCCGGGTGACCTACGCCGACTACACGGCCAGCGGCCGGGCGCTCGGCTTCATCGAGGACTTCATCCGCGACGAGGTGCTCCCGCGCTACGCCAACACCCACACCGAGAGCAGCGGCACCGGGCTGCAGACCACTCGGCTGCGCGAGGACGCCCGCGCCCAGATCCACCGCTCGGTCAACGGCGACGACGACACCGTGGTGATCTTCTGCGGCAGCGGCACCACGGCGGCGATCGACAAGCTGGTCGGCATCCTCGGCATCCGGCTTGCCGGCCGATCTCGACCACCGGCACCAGCTCTCGGCCCAGATCCCGCGCGAGCAGCGGCCGGTGGTCTTCATCGGCCCCTACGAGCACCACAGCAACGAGCTGCCCTGGCGCGAGTCGATCGCCGACGTGGTGACCATCCACGAGGACGCCGACGGCCACATCGACGTCGACCAGCTCGCCGCCGAGCTCGAGCGGTACGCCGACCGCACGCTCAAGATCGGCTCGTTCAGCGCCGCCAGCAATGTGACCGGGATCGTCACCGACACCCACCGGATCACCCGGCTCCTGCACGAGCACGGCGCGCTGGCGCTGTGGGACGTCGCCGCCGCGGCGCCGTACGTCGACATCGAGATGAACCCGCACGACGGTGACCCCGCCGCCCGCAAGGACGCGATCTTCCTCTCGCCGCACAAGTTCATCGGCGGCCCCGGCACGCCCGGCGTGCTCGTCGTGAGCCGCGGCCTGCTCACCAACTCGGTGCCGGACGTGGTCGGCGGCGGCACGGTCTCCTACGTCAACCCGCAGGAGCACCGCTACATCCTCGACCCCGCCCACCGCGAGGAGGGCGGCACGCCCGCGATCGTGGAGTCCATCCGAGCCGGGCTCGTCTTCGCGCTCAAGGACGCCGTCGGCGTCGCCACGATCCGCGCCCACGAGGAGGACTTCCTGCGCCGCGCGGTGACCGCCTGGCACGAGCACCCCGCCATCGAGGTGCTCGGCAACCCCGACGCCGAGCGCCTCTCGATCGTGTCGTTCGTGATCCGCCGGCCCGCGGGCCGCTACCTGCACCACAACCTCGTGGTCTCGATCCTCAACGACCTGTTCGGCATCCAGAGCCGCGGCGGCTGCTCCTGCGCCGGCCCCTACGGCCACCGGCTGCTCGGCATCGACCTCGAGCGGTCCCACGAGTTCGAGCGCGAGATCACCGGCGGCTGCGAGGGCATCAAGCCCGGCTGGGTGCGGATCAACTTCAACTACTTCGTCAGCGAGGCGGTCTTCGAGTACGTCGTCCGCGCGGTCGCACTGGTCGCCGACCACGGCCACAAGCTCGCGCCGCAGTACCGGTTCGACCCCATGACCGGCCTCTGGCAGCACCGCGCCGGCCCGGTCGAGCCGCCGCTGCGGCTGACCCATCTGTCCTACGACGCGGACGGCGTGCTCACCTACCCGCGCGAGCACGACACCGCGCCCGAGAGCGCCCTGGCCGACTACCTCTCGGAGGCGGTGGCGCTGTTCGAGTCGCTCCCCGAGGTCACCTGCGAGGACGGCGTCGGCGACCGGGTGAGTGCCGACTTCGAGCACCTGCGCTGGTTCGACCTGCCCGCGGAGTGCCTGGACCCCGCCGACCCGCTGCAGGAGTCACCGGTTAACCGGTGACTTCTGCACTTCTACACCGAAATTTCCCTGTAGAAGCGCCAAAGTCACCGGTTAACCGGTGACTCCGACAGGCCTCAGCCCAACAGCTCCTCCAGGTGCGGCCACACCAGCGCACCGAGCGCCGCGTCCGCCTCGGGCGTGCCGCCGTGCACCAGGTGCGAGGCCGCGGGCGCGCCCTCACCCGGCAGCACCACCCGGTGCCCGGCCCGCGGATGGCTGACCAGCTCGGTGCGGAGCCCGGCCGCGCTGCGCCGGTCCACGATCCGCTCGGCGAAGTCGCACGACGGCCAGAGCCGGTCGTCGCCGCCGGCGACCAGCAGCACCTCACCGTGGATCCGTTCGACCGGGATCCGGGCGGCGGGGACCCGATCGGCGTACGTCTCGAGGCTCTGCTCGTACATGCCCACGAACTCGACCGGCTCGGTGTCCGGCTCCCAGTCGTCGTCGTACGGCACGAACGAGAGCGGCTCGCCGCCGCGGGTCCACGACGAGCGCTGCGGTCGCTCCTGCGAGAGCGCCGCCCACACGGTGTGCGGCGCGGAGACCGCGACCACGGCGTCGATCTCGGGGTGCAGCGACCCGAGCAGCAGCGCGGCCTCGCCGCCCTTCGACGTCCCCAGCACGACCAGCCGCTCGCACCGCTCGTGCAGGTCGGCCAGGGGCTGCTCGAAGGACTCCAGCGGCACCCGGTCGATCGTCTCGCCGAACCATCGGTACGACGCCGCCGTGGCGCCCAGCCCGGCCAGCACCCGGCAGCGCTCCTCCTCGACCCGGCCGCTCGACCCGGCGAGCACCAGCACGCCGGTCGGGCCGTCGCCGGCGACGACAAGCTCGGTCATCGCTCCAGCCTCGACTCGTCCTGGTTTCGACGGCGGTCGCCTTCGTTCCTCAGGCGCCGCTGTCGGCCTCGTCGGACCTGATGTCGATCCGCCAGCCGGTGAGCCGGGCCGCGAGGCGGGCGTTCTGGCCCTCCTTGCCGATGGCCAGCGACAGCTGGAAGTCGGGGACGATCACGCGGGCCGAGCGGGCCTCGAGGTCGACGACCTCCACAGCGCTGACCCGGGCCGGCGAGAGCGCCTGGGCGACGAGCTCGGCCGGGTCGTCGGACCAGTCGACGATGTCGATCTTCTCGCCGTGCAGCTCGGACATGACGTTGCGGACCCGCTGGCCCATCGGGCCGATGCAGGCGCCCTTGGCGTTGACGCCCGGCGCGGTCGACTTGACCGCGATCTTGGTGCGGTGCCCGGCCTCGCGGGCGATCGCGGCGATCTCGACGGTGCCGTCGGCGATCTCGGGGACCTCGAGGGCGAACAGCTTCTTGACCAGGTTGGGGTGCGACCGCGACAGCGTGATCTGCGGGCCCCGCATCCCCTTGCGCACCGAGAACACGAGGCACTTGATCCGGGTGCCGTGCTCGTACTTCTCCCCCGGCACCCGCTCGGCCGTCGGCAGCAGCGCCTCGAGCTTGCCCAGGTCGACCATGACGTCGTCCGGGTTGCGGCCCTGCTGGATGATGCCGGAGATGATGTCGCCCTCCTTGCCGGAGAACTCGCCGTAGCGGATGTCGTCCTCGGCGTCGCGCAGCCGCTGCAGCATGATCTGCTTCGCCGTCGTCGCCGCGATCCGGCCGAACCCCTCGGGCGTGTCGTCGTGCTCCCCGATCTTCTCGCCCTCGTCGTCGAGCTCGGCGGCGAACACGGTCACGTGACCGGTCTTCCGGTCCAGGACGACGCGGGCCTGCTCTGCCGCTCCCGGCGTCTTCTGGTACGCCGTGAGGAGGGCCTGCTCGATCGCCTCCACGAGCACGTCGAAGGAGATCTCCTTCTCACGCTCCAGGCTGCGCAGGATGTTGAGGTCGATGTCCATGGTTACGACTCCTGGTCTGAAGACTTGCGGTTGAACTCGACCTGGACCAGCGCCTTGGCGACCTCCGCGTAGTCGACCTCGCGGGGGGTGCCCTCGACGTCGAGCGTCGCGGCCTCGTCGTCGGAGCGCACGATCCGGCCGGTGACGGTGTCGCCGTCCGTGGTGGTCACCTTGACCAGCCGGTCGGTGTTGCGCCGCCAGTGCCTGGGCAGGGTCAGCGGGCGGTCGACGCCGCGCGAGGTGACCTCGAGCGTGTACGGCTGCTCGCCCATCACGTCGCTGGCGTCGAGCACCTCGGAGACCTTCTTCGTGGCGCCCGCGACGTCGTCCAGGGTGACGCCGTCGTCGGCGTCCACGGCGATCCGCAGGATCCGGCGCTTGCCGGCCGGGGTCAGCTCCACCGCCTCGACATCGAGGCCGAGGGCACCCAAGGGGGTCGCGAGCTCCTGCTCGATCCGGTCCCGGACGGCGTCCTGAGCGCTGGCCACGGCGGCGACCTCCTGTGTGCTGTTGTGTGGTGCTGGTTGTGGTGGTGCGTGGAGCTGTTCCGACTCACGATAGCCGCTCGGTCGAGCGGCCCGGATAAGGTCGCGCCGTGCTGCCAGACCGTCCGCTCGTACGCCGGCGGACGGCGCTCACCGGCGCACTCGGCGGGATCGCGGCGACGCTGCTCGCGGCCGGCTGCGACACCGGCGACGACGTCGGGGGGAACGATGCGTCCGAGTCGCCGTCCTCCTCACCGTCGGTCGCCCAGGAGCCCGAGCAGACCCCCGACGAAGCGCTCGTCGACGAGGTGCTGGCCCAGCTCGGCGCCGCAGTAGCCGTGCTCCAGTCCTCCCGCCGGTTCAAGCAGCTCCGCCCGACGGTCGCTCCCCTGTTGCAAGCCCACCGATCCCACGTGGAGGCCCTGGAGGGCGAACTGGGCGGCGAGGCCACCGCGCCGCGACCCGCCAACTCGTCCGCGGCGACCGAGGCGATCCGATCCAGCGAAGGCCAGCTCCAGGTCGCGCTCGTCGACGCCGCCGGCCGGGCCGAGAGCGGCGCGCTCGCGAAGCTGCTCGCGTCGATGTCGGCGTCGACGACACAGCACCTCGCGACGCTCCCGCCGCCGCGCGCCGGTTCCCCAGCATGACCACCGAGCTGGACGCCCTGCAGGCGACGCTGGCGGCCGAGCACGCCGCGGTCTACGTCTACGGGCTGCTGGGGTCGCGCACCTCGGAGACGGCAGAGTCCGAGCTGTACGTGGCCCTGCGCGCGGCGTACGAAGCGCATCGCGACCGGCGGGACGCACTGATCGGCGAGATCGCGGCGCTGGCGGCCACCCCGACACCGGCCGCCCCGGCGTACACCCCGCCGGCCGGGCTGGACACGACCGACGGCCGCTACCAAGCGGCGCTGGAGCTGGAGCGGGCCTGCGCGTCGACGTACGCCGCCCTCGTGGGAGCCACGGCTGGGTCGCGCCGGCTCGAGGCCATCGCGCTCCTCAATGACGCAGCGGCCCGCGAACTGTCGTTCCGGGGAACTCCCGAGATATTCCCCGGAGCCGACGAGTACGCGGACCGCTGAGGCGAACGCTTGGGACCCCTGGCTTGGGCCATCCCCACTTGCTTCGTCCTGTCACCAATATGCAGCGCACCCGTCTCGGATCGCGAGGAAGCGCTCCCTACACAAGTCTGCATTGCAAGTTCTTGCAAAAGTTGTACCCGGAGGGGTATTCGCACCCGGCCGGACCGGCTTCAGGCGTGTTAGTGCGTCTTTTCGCAGGTCAGTCCCAGTTTCGGACCAGGCCCGGGATCTCCTCGAGGGACTGCACGACGGCATCCGGCTCCCCCTCGGTGTGCCCGATCTGCTCGGGCGGGATCGTGCTGTGCGGCAGGTGAACCGCCCGGAGCCCGGCGTTGCGGGCGCCCCAGACGTCGTCGAAGAGCCGGTCACCGACGTAGACGCAGCGCGCCGGATCGGTGGCTCCGACCGCCTCCATGGCCTTCGCGAAGGCGTGGGGTGACGGCTTGGTCCACGGGATCTCGCTCGTGTAGACGTCGCCGTCGACCAGGTCGTGCACGCCGTCGCGCTCGAAGATCCGCTCGTGCCAGGCCCGCGGCCAGATCGTGTTCGACAGCACGCCGACCTTGATGCCCTGCGCGCGGAGCGCCTCCCAGGTCGGCCGCACCGCCGGGTCGGTGTAGGTGTGCGGCTCCCAGAAGTCGTAGTAGCCCTGCAGCAGCTCCGGGTCGTGGTCGAGCCCGGCCTCGTCGAAGAGGTCCGCGACCGTGGCGCTCTGCTGGTGGTCGCGCGAGCGGCTCCAGATCGTGTTCCCGGCGGCGTGCAGCAGCTGCTGGGAGACCTCGATCTCGTGGTCGGCGTTCACCACGGCCTGGGCCAGGGCGAGCGACTCGGCGTGGAAGTCGATGTCGTGCCAGGCGGTGAGGGTGCCACCCCAGTCGAAGATCACGGCGTCGATCGGCACCGCGCCACCCTAGAGCCCACCACCGTCAGTGATCGGGGAAGGGCTGGATCCTGATCCCGTGGTCCTTCTCGCGCATGCCGAGCTCGTAGGTGGCGGAGCCGGGCGCGGTCAGGCTCAGCGGCGGCGACCCATCGAGGCTCACGTCGAGCTCCAGGTCCGCGATGGAGCAGTTCACCGTGTCGTGCTCCGAACCGTCCGGGTCGGCGTACACCCAGCCCACGAGGTCCTGGCGTCGTGCCGACACCCGGCCCCTGACGGTGATGCCGGTCCCGGGCAGGGTGAACTCGCAGCCCTCCGGCGTCTCGACCACCTTGGTGGCGCGGGCCTTCCCGATGCCGCCGATCCGGTGGCGCCGACCGTCGAGGGAGAGGGCACCGTTGGCGATCCACGGCGTCGTGTAGGCGCCCACCTTGATGCGCCCGAGCGCGACGTCGAGCCAGGTGTCGCGGCCCCGACCGTCGAAGAGCGCCCCGTGAAGCCAGATCCATCGCTCGGCGTGCTGGGTCCCCCAGTTGTGGCCGACCATGGCCGGCCAGTCGTCGAGCTCGACGCTCCGGTCGCCGAGGCGCACCGACCCGCTCACGCGCGCCTCGGGGACGGGCGAGAGCAGCTTGGTCTTCGGCAACGGTGCGGAGTACATCCACGCCCGGGGCAGGTGCCACAGCGGCTCGGCGGCACCCTCGTAGCTGAGCTCCCATGACACGTCGAGTCCCTCCGACGGCGCCGCGCCTCGCAGGACACCCGGTCCGAAGACGCCCTCCCCGATGTGCAGCACCTCGCCCGCCGCGACCTCGGGCTCGGTGGCGACGGTGACCTTCGACGCGAGCGGCCCCTCGGCTCGGGCGTCGAACCACGTGAACCACATCGAGCCCCGCGGAGCGCCGTGCGCGCGTTGATGGATCGTGTAGCGGATCCAGACCGCTCGGGACCGATCGGGCGCCGCGGCCTTGACGTAGAAGCTCTCGTAGCCCCCGCTCCGTCGCCGCGAAGTCGAGGGAAGCGCGCTCGGTTCGGCTGCTGGGTCACACGCCGACGCTGTTCAGTGCACCAGCGCACGATCTCCTCGGCCAGCCGCTCCGGCTGGTCCAGGGAGACGAAGGTGCGCGCGCCGCGGAACTCGACCAGCGTCGCGTCCGGGAAGGTCGCCAGCAGCCGCTTCGCGAGGTCGTACTTGAAGAACGGGTCGTTCGGCGCCCAGCACAGCAGCACCGGCTTGTCGAAGGTCTCGAGCCACCGGGCCGCGTCGACGAGCTCGTCGGGGTCCCACCCCTTGGCGAACGTCGTGACGTCCCGGCGTACGCCCTCGTCGGTGAGGTACGGCGTCACCCAGGGCCGGCTCTCGTCGGCCTCGAGCCGGCGCCGGACCAGCCCGCCGAAGCCGAGCCTGCTGTGCCGGAGGAAGCTCGAGCGCATCGGCTGCATCAGCGCCGTGGCCAGCACCGGGTGCCGGGCCACCCGGAACAGCGCGGCGAACGGCGCCGGAGGGAACGAGTCGAACGCGTCGCAGTTGGTCAGCACCAGCCGGCCCACCCGACTCCGGTCCTCGTCGAGCAGCAGCTGCGACACCGCTCCCCCGGTGTCGCTGCCCACGATCATCACGTCCTGCAGGTCCAGGGCCTCCAGGAAGCTCGCGACCACGCGCGCCACCCCGCGCGGCGACAGGTCGGCGCCCGGCTTCATGGGGGTCGTGTGCGAGGCCAGCGGCCAGGTCGGCGCGAACGTGCGGAACCCCGCCTCCGCCAGCCGCTCCGGCACGTCGGACCACAGGGTGTCGTCGACGAGGAACCCGTGCACGAACACCACGGGCCGCCCGCCCTCGGGCCCGCTCTCGCGGTAGTGGATGGTCCCCGCGGGCAGGTCTACGCTCCGGCGCTCCATGCCCCGATCCTGTCCGTCCGGGGTCGCCCGCCGCGTCCTACCCAGGTCGGAACTAGTGCGCGGCCGCAGGCGCCCGTCGGACGAGCGCGTACGCCGACACGACCGCCCACGTGCCCTCCAGCAGGAGGAAGCCCCACTGGTGGCCGTGCAGGGCGTCGATCGCCAGCACCGCCGACCCGACGAGGTTGAGCGCGGCGTACGCCGTGGTGTCGGTGCGCATCCGGCGCAGCTGGACCAGGACGAACGGCACCAGGATCAGCAGCGACCCGGCGATCTGGATGAGGCTCTCGATGGACACGTGTCCTCCCGGACCACGTCGTCTTCGCGCACCGGGTACGACGTGCCTCGTCCGGGGACGGCGCAGAGCTGCGCCGCGACCCCCCGAGTCTAGGCCCGGACCACCCGGACCACGTGGTTGACGACCGCCTCGACCGGCACGTCCTCCCGCTCACCCGAGGCCCGGTCGCGGACCTCGACGGTGCCCTCGGCAAGGTTGCGGCCGACGACGACGATGGTCGGTACGCCGATCATCTCGGCGTCCTTGAACTTCACGCCCGGGCTGACCCTGCCCGGCCGGTCGTCGTAGAGGACCTCGACACCGGCGGCCGACAGCTCCGTGGCGATCCGCTCGGCGGTGGCGAAGACCTCCTCGTCCTTGCCGGTGGCCACCAGGTGCACGTCGGCGGGCGCGACGTTGCGCGGCCAGGAGAGGCCCGAGCTCGTCGAGCGTCCCTTCGGCGATCGCGGCGATCGCGCGGGAGGGCCCGATGCCGTAGGAGCCCATGGTGACCGTGACGAGCTTGCCGTTCTCGTCGAGCACCTGGAGGTCGAGCGCGTCGGCGTACTTGCGGCCGAGCTGGAAGATGTGGCCCATCTCGATGCCGCGCGCGGACTGGAGCACGCCGCCGTCGGTGGCGCCGCACACGGGGCAGGGGTCGCCGTCGCGGACCTCGGCGACGTCGATGGTGCCGTCGCCGGTGAAGTCGCGGCCGGCCACGAGGTCGAGCACGTGGCTGCCGGAGACGTCCGCGCCGGTGACCCAGCTGGTGCCCTCGGCCACGCGGGGGTCGAGGAGGAACCGGATGCCGGCGGGCTTCTTCTCCCCGAGCGCGCCGGGACCGATGTAGCCCTTGGCCAGCTCCGGCCGCGCGGCGAAGTCCGCCTCGCCGAAGGGCTCGAAGACCACGCCCTCGCCGAGCTTCGACTCGAGCCGCTTGGTGTCGACCTCACGGTCGCCGGGCAGGCCGATCGCGATGGCCTCGACGGCGCCGTCGGGGTGGGTGACCGAGAAGACGACGTTCTTGAGCGTGTCCGCGGCCTGCCAGGACCGGTCCGCGCGGGGGAACGCGGTGTCGAGGTGCGCGACCAGCGTGTCGATGGTGGGTGTGTCCGGCGTCTGCTCGGCATGCGCGGCGGGCGCGTCGTCGTACGCCGTGGGGGCCGGCGCGGGCGTGTCGACGGCCTCGACGTTCGCGGCGTAGTCGCAGCGGCTGCACCGCACGTAGGTGTCCTCGCCGACCGCGGCCTTCGCGAGGAACTCCTCCGACTTCGAGCCGCCCATGGCGCCGGCCTCGGCCTTGACGATGACGTACTCGAAGCCGAGCCGGTCGAAGATCCGGATGTAGGCGTCGCGGTGCTTCTGGTAGCTCGCGTCGAGCCCGGCGTCGTCGATGTCGAAGGAGTAGCTGTCCTTCATCACGAACTCGCGGCCGCGCAGCAGCCCGGCGCGGGGCCGCGCCTCGTCGCGGTACTTGGTCTGGATCTGGTAGATCGCCAGCGGCAGGTCCTTGTACGACGAGTACAGGTCCTTCACGACGAGGGTGAACATCTCCTCGTGCGTGGGCCCGAGCAGGTAGTCGTTGTCCTTGCGGTCCTTGAGCCGGAAGATGCCGGCGCCGTACTCGGTCCACCGCCCGCTCGCCTCGTAGGGCTCACGGGGCAGCAGCGCCGGGAACAGCAGCTCCTGCGCGCCGATCGCGTCCATCTCCTCGCGGATGATGTTCTCGATCTTGCGCAGCACCCGCAGCCCCAGCGGCAGGTAGGTGTAGATGCCGGGCGCGGCGCGGCGGATGTAGCCGGCGCGCACCAGGAGCCGGTGGCTCGGCACCTCGGCGTCCGCGGGGTCGTCACGCAGGGTGCGCACGAACAGGCTGGACATCCGGAGGATCATTTGGGGTCCCGCGTGAGTGCGAGTGCAGCGAGCAATCTCGTGGGGTTCGATCATGCGGAGAAGGGTACGGGCGGACCGCCGCCGACTTCGACGCGGTTTCGCCGCGAGCTCGCCGGCCGGCCGCTGCCGAACCCCGTGAGACGGTGCAACCATTTCCCTTGCCCGTGCGTCTCCCCACCGGACGGGCCATCCAGCGGCCCGCGTACGAACGTCTCGAAAGGACGCCCCATGCGCCCCCTTCCCGGACCCTGGTCCGCACCTTCGCCGTTGTCGCCACCGGCGCGCTGGCAGCGACTCTCGTCGCTTCGCCCTCCTCGGCCGCCGCGACGACGACGATCAACCCGAGCAAGCTGCCGCGCGGGGCCGACGTGGCCATCCCCCACCTCGAGGGGAAGACCGATCGTCGACGGCGCGACGCGGATCAGGTTCAAGGCGCCCACGCTGCGGCTGCTCGGCAAGTCCGGCACGTCGTACGTCGTCGGCACCGCCGACCGGCAGGGTGCCCACGGCCAGTTCTTCCGCGTCCAGCCCGACGGCACCCGCACTAAGCTGGGCCGGGCCGACATCTTCCAGACGGAGCTCTCCGACGACGGCCAGCACCTCGTCACCACGAAGGTCCCGAGCAACCGGAAGACGATCGTCACGGTCTGGTCGGCCACCAGCGGCGACACCGTCGCCTCGCGCAGCTTCAAGGGGTACGCGTCGGCGCTCGACGCCGACACCGACCGGGTGCTCGTCGGCGGGCCGGACAAGACCTGGCTCTGGACCACGAGCACCGACTCGGTCGGCGTCGTCGCACGCGACGCCGGGTACGCCGGCGACCTCTCGGCCGACGTGCTCGCCAGCTACACCAAGGACCCCTACCACGGCGGCTGCACCGTCGTGCGCACGCTCTCGACCGGCGCGAAGCTCTGGAAGTCCTGCAAGGAGCGGGTCGAGGGCTTCAACGCCGACGGGAGTCGGATGGCCACCATCGACATCCTCAGCGACGGCATCGGCCCGGGCTACGTCGCCGTTCGCGGCAGCACCGGGCACAAGTTCGGCGCCTACACGGTCAGGGGCTGGTTCGGCGCGATCGACTTCGAGACCACCACCGCGTTGCTGCTCGAGACCAACGGCCCGCGCAAGGCGGCCACCGTCCGGTGCACAGACGCCGGCTGCGAGCGGGCCAGCGCGCTGTCTCCGACCGTCCAGCCGCGGGTCGCCTGACTCACGGCTCGTCCTGTCAGCCCGACTCGAGTCCGCTCCGAAGGACCTCGAGGTTCTGCGCGATCGCGGCCTTCACCCGGGGGCCGGCGATCCTCCCGACCACGCCCAGAACGCCGCGGGGTGACAGCTCGACGTCGTTGGTCAACAGGGTTCCCGCCGGCGCGGGCTCGACCTGGTAGGTCAGGGTCCCGCTGAACGGACCGAAGTCGCCGGTGATCGCCACCCGGCGACCGGGCTCCCATGCGGTCACCTCGAACTCCTCTTCGGCAACAGCGGGGATGGTGCGGACCTGCCGGAACGTCGAGCCGAGCGCGACGGGACCCGGCGTGACCTGCTGGGTCGACCTGATCGCATAGTTCCACGTCGGCACCTGGCTGAAGTCGGCGACGAAGGCGAAGACGTCCTCGAGGTCGCGACGGATCGACAGCTGGTTCGAGAACTGGATGCTCCGGGTCACCGGGCCAGCCTCGTCGCGATGACGGGAACCGTCAGTGACTCAGGTAGTGAGCTGCCGTAACCGAAGTCACAGCGGCCTCGTCAGTCCGGAGCCGACCAGCACTGCGCCTGGAGGCCCACGGCGTCGAGGACGTGGATGGTCTCCGACCCGGTTGCGACCAGACCCTCGGACCTGAGATCACGCAGCACCCGTGCGACGACCTCGCGGCTGGACCCCACCGCGTCGGACAGCTCCTGCTGGCTGACGCGAGCCACGAGCTGGGTCTCGGGGGTGCGGTGGATCGATGCCAGGTCGAGCAGGTGGGTGGCCACCCGCTGTCTCACCGAACCGAAGGCGTTGACCGCCGTGTGGTGGAGGCTCTCGTAGAGCCGGCGGTTCAGCTCCTCGGCCAAGGCCCACGACACCGGGGCGTCGCGCTTAGCCGCTGCCTTCAGGATGCGGGCATCGAGCCGGAACAGGCTGACGGCTTCGAGGGTCTGGACACTGACGTCGGCAGGCCCGCCCACGAGCACGGCGATGCCGAGCACGTCTGCCGGCCGCGCGTAGCGCACGGTCACCTGCCTGCCCTCGGGTGAGGTCATGTAGACGCGCAGAAGCCCGCGCAGGACCAGCAAGGTCCGGGGCTCCTCGCCGTCGCGGTAGATCGTGGCACCGTCGGGGTAGTCGGCCCGATCCCCGCTGGCCAACAGCTCGTCGAGCAGGTCGCGTGGGAGCTGGCCCAGGAAGCTCCGGGCCGCGATCTGCTCTGTCTCCGGGTCTGCCATCGAGAGGCTCAGCCCGCGGACCTCGCGGCCGCGATGGCCGCCCGGATCATCGGCAGCTGGAGCGGCATCCGGCCCCACGCGGCGACCTTGAACGCCGTGCTGGACGACCGGTTGCTGTCCAGCGCCATCTGCAGGTTGCCCGGCCAGACGCCCAGCAGCAGCGCGGCGCTGGCCCAGCCGGCGACGCGACGGGTCCGAGGCACGGCCATGCCGAGCGCACACACCAGCTCGGCCACGCCGCTGGCCAGGATCACCTCGCGATGGGCGGGCACCCACGAGGGCATCAGCGGCTCGTAGACCTCGGGCTTCGCCAGGTGGACGGCGCTGCTGGCGACGAAGGCACCGACGAGGAGCTTGGAGCTGCGAGGGAGGGACACGTCCAGACACGTTAGCGCCAGGCCCGGCGTTCGTTGATGATGTCCACCTGTCCTTGAGGGGGGACCAGGATGAGCGACAACGAGCTGCACGAGCACGATCACGCCGCCGCGGCGTACTACGCGCCGGCGACCGGCGCACCGGCCACCGCCAAGGACCTCACCGCCCTGGGCGTGCTGGCCTTCGTGACCGCGGCGATCGCGACGGTCTCCACCTGCGTCGTGGCCCTGGTCCTCCCGAGGGCTGCCCGGATCCGGGCCGGCGGGGGGCTCGACGCCGTCGACTGGAGCCTGGGCGTCTACTACGCCGCCACCGCGCTCGCGCTGATCGGTCTGGTGGCGGGCTTCGTCACCGGCTCGATGTGGCTGCACCGCGCTCGCAAGAACGCCGAGGCCCTGGTGCCCGACGGCCGCCACAGCCGTCGCGCGGGCTGGGCGTGGGGAGGGTGGGTGACCCCCTTCGTCGCGCTGTGGTTCCCGTTCCAGGTGGTGCGCGACGTCCGCAGGGCACTCTCACCGATGGAGACCTCGGCCCTGATCGGTTTCTGGTGGGCGCTGTTCCTGGCCTCCGAGATCGGTGTCCGGACCTCGCTCAACCTCCAGGGCGACGCCCTGGTGCGCTTCGAGAACGTCGCGTCCGCCCGTCAGTGGTCGGTCATCACCGCGGCCGTGATGCTCGCGGCCCTGGCCGGCTGGGGCCAGGTGCTGCGGGCCATCACCCTCGAGCAGCACGAGCGGATGTACAGCTAGTGCCTCAGAACATCACCGTCGAGAACCGGGCGGTCTCCCGGAAGCCGACCCGCTCGTAGGCCCGCCGGGCCGGGACGTTCCAGTCGTTGACGTAGAGCGAGACCGTCGGCGCGATCTCGCGCCGGACCAGGTCGACCACCGCCGCCATCCCCGACACCGCGAGCCCCTGGCCGCGGAGGTCCGCTGGCACGTAGACGCCCTGGATCTGCGCGGCGTACGGCGACGCGCAGGCGACCTCGGCCTTGAACACGAGCCGGTCGCGGTCGAACCGCGCGAACGACCACGCGCGGCTGATCAGCTGCTGCACGCGCGCCCGGTAGAGCTCGGCACCGCCGCCGAGCTCGGGCGAGACGCCGACCTCCTCGGTGTACATGGCCACGCACGCCGGGTAGAGCAGGTCGAGGTCGGCGCGGGTGGTCCGGCGCACGTCGGGGTGTCCCTCGACCAGCGCGTCGTGGTCGATCTGGAGGTGGGGCTGCTGCCAGCGCAGCTCCCGCGGGCGGTCCCACTGGGCCGCGACCGTGTTCCAGAAGACCTCGACCGCGTCGTGCCGGCCGACGATCGTCGAGACGCTGCGGCTGCGGGCCAGCGCCCGCTCCCCGAAGGCCCGGGCGTCGTCCGGCGTCGCCTCGACCGGCACCAGGTTGGCGCCCACGTGGCACGCCGCGACCAGGTCTCCCCCGTCGAACCGGCCCCACATCTCCCCGCCGAGCCAGCGCGGCTCCAGATTGGTCGTCCGCGCCCGGTGCTCGGCGAACACGTTGACCACGGGGTCCCGGCCGGTGAGCGCGAGGAACGCGTCCAGGTCAGGCGTCCCCAGGGGACGGACACCGTGGCGCGTGGTGAGCACGGGGCGAGAATACGACCGTTACCCTCGTAGCTCGGCCAGCGCCCATGACGACGCTCGCTCGATTCGCGAGCTTCGCAGTCGTCACGGCGCGGACCGATACGCGAGCGCTCGCTCCGCTCGCAACGCTCGCCGCGCCGTCACGGCTTCGTCGGGGTGTGAGCCAGTGCCAGCTCACGGTGACGGTGGCCGCGGTGCCGTCGACGGACTCCATGCCCTCGGCGATCCGCATGGCCTCCTCGATGAGGGTCTCCACGATCTGCGACTCGGGCACGGTCTTGATGACCTCGCCCTTGACGAAGATCTGGCCCTTCCCGTTGCCGGAGGCGACGCCCAGGTCGGCCTCGCGGGCCTCGCCGGGACCGTTGACGACGCAGCCCATGACGGCGACCCGCAGCGGCACCTCGAGGCCGTCCAGGCCGGCGGTGACCTCCTCGGCGAGCTTGTAGACGTCGACCTGGGCCCGACCGCAGGACGGGCAGGAGACGATCTCGAGGCGGCGCGGCTTGAGGTTGAGCGACTCCAGGATCTGGAGCCCGACCTTGACCTCCTCGACCGGCGGCGCGGACAGCGAGACCCGGATGGTGTCGCCGATCCCCTGGGAGAGCAGGGCCCCGAAGGCGGTGGCCGACTTGATGGTGCCCTGGAACGCCGGCCCGGCCTCGGTGACGCCGAGGTGCAGCGGCCAGTCGCCGGCCTCGGCGAGCAGCTCGTAGGCGCGGACCATCACGACCGGGTCGTTGTGCTTGACCGAGATCTTGAAGTCGTGGAAGTCGTGCTCCTCGAAGAGCGAGGCCTCCCAGACCGCGGACTCGACCAGCGCCTCGGGCGTGGCCTTGCCGTACTTCTCCAGGAGCCGCGGGTCGAGCGAGCCGGCGTTGACGCCGATCCGGATCGAGGTGCCGTGGTCCTTCGCGGCGGCCGAGATCTCCTTGATCTGGTCGTCGAACTTGCGGATGTTGCCCGGGTTGACCCGGACGGCGGCGCAGCCGGCCTCGATCGCGGCGAAGACGTACTTCGGCTGGAAGTGGATGTCTGCGATGACCGGGATCTGGGAGTGCTGCGCGATCTCCGGCAGCGCCTCGGCGTCGTCCTGCGACGGGCAGGCCACCCGCACGATGTCGCAGCCGGTCGCGGTCAGCTCCGCGATCTGCTGGAGGGTGGCGTTGACGTCGGAGGTGAGCGTCGTCGTCATCGACTGGACCGAGATCGGGGAGTCGCTGCCGACGCCGACCTTGCCCACCTGGATCTGGCGGGTCTTGCGGCGCGGCGCGAGCACCGGCGGGGGTGCCGCGGGCATCCCCAGGTTGATCTCGGTCATGGACTCCAGCGTACGGCGCCGCGCGGCGCCGCCCCCAAATCAGGGCGGGGCGTGCGTCACGTCTGGAGATGCAGGGGTACGACGAAGTCGCCGATGATCAGCACCACGCTCATCGCGAGCATGAACGACGCCATGACGTAGGCGATCGGCAGCAGCTGCGCGGCGTCCACGAAGCCCGGGTCGGGGCGGCCCCGCAGCCGCGCGAACCCGCGGCGTACGGCCTCCCAGAGCGCGCTGGCGATGTGGCCGCCGTCCAGGGGCAGCAGCGGGATGAAGTTGAAGGCGCCGATGAAGAAGTTGAAGCCACCGATGAGCATCAGCAGGTAGACGGCCTTCTGGGAGACCGGGAACCCGTCGAGTGAGACGGTCTCGCCGGCCAGCCGGCTGCCGCCGACGATGCTCACCGGGCTGTCCACGTCGCGGTCCTGGAGGCCGACGATGGCCCGGCCCACGCCCCAGACCCGCTCCGGCAGCCGGACCACGGCCTCGACGGTCTGCTCGGCGGTGTAGCCCATCTGCACGAGCGTGTAGAGCGGGCCGCCGTGCACGAGGTGGGTCGTCGGCTGGATGCCGAGGAAGCCGACGTCGACGAGCTCTTCCGATTCTGCGGAAGCCGGACGCGACTGGATGAGCGTGTTGACCGTTGACTCGTGCTCCGTGCCGTCCCGCGTGTAGCCGATCACCGCCACGCCGTCGTCGTTGGCGCGGATGAGGTCGGAGAGCTGGTCGTAGGAGGTGATCTCGACGCCGTTGAAGGTGGTGATCACGTCGCCGGGCTCGAGCCCGGCCAGTGCGGCCGGGCTGAGCGGGTCGCTCTGCTCGCAGGTCGTGCGCTGCTCGGCGTAGGGGATGACGCAGTCGCTGACCTCGCTGATCACCGGCGAGCCGGTGTCGATCTGGCGGTCCTGGGGGTTGCCGTAGATGGCGAAGACGCCCCAGAAGCAGAAGAACGCGATCGCGATGTTCACCGACGGGCCGCCGGCCATCACGATGACCTTCTTCCACCACGGCATCTTGTAGAACAGCCGTGGCTCGTCCTCGGGACCGATCAGCTCCCACTCGGCCGCGCGGGCGTCGGAGATGAGCTGGGTGAACATCCCGGTGTTGGACTTGCGGATCTTGGTGACCTGGTTGCCCTGCTCGTCATAGGTCACGGTGCCGAGCTGCTCGGCGCCGGGCGGCAGCATCCCGACGATCTTCACGTAGCCGCCGAGCGGGATCGCCTTCACGCCGTACTCGGTCTCGCCGCGCCGTTTGCTCCAGACGGTCGGCCCGAAGCCGATGAAGTACTGCGTCACCTTCCCGCCGAAGGCCTTGGCCGGGATCATGTGGCCGAGCTCGTGGAGCCCGATGGACATCAGGATCGCTCCGAAGAAGATCACGACGCCGAGCGCGTAGAAGAGGCTGTTCACCCTCTGTCCCCCCCTGTGTGCACATCCACCGCGCCCCCCTGGTCGGCCTCTGCCCTGGCCCACGCGTCGGCGGCGAGGACTTCCTCGACCGTCAAGGACGTCCCAGGGGTCGAGGATACGTCGTGACGCGAAAGCACTGCGGAGATCGTTGGCACGATCTGTGTGAAGGACAGCCTTCCCTGCCGGAAGGCCTCCACACACACCTCGTTGGCGGCGTTGTAGACCGCGGGCGCCGTTCCGCCCATCGTCGCGGCCCGTTTCGCCAGTGCCACCGCGGGAAATGCCTCGTCGTCGAGGGGGAAGAACTCCCAGGTCTCCGGTCTGGTCCAGTCGACCGCCGGCGCGGTGTCGGGCACCCGGTCGGGCCAGTTCAGCCCCAGGGCGATCGGAATCAGCATGGTCGGCGGGCTGGCCTGGACGAGGGTCGCGCCGTCCACGAACTCGACCATCGAGTGCACCACGCTGGTCGGGTGCACCACGACGTCGATCCGGTCGATCGGTATGCCGAAGAGCAGGTGCGCCTCGATCACCTCCAGCCCCTTGTTGACCAGCGTCGCCGAGTTGATGGTCACCACGGGGCCCATGTCCCAGGTCGGGTGCGCCAGCGCCTGCTCGACGGTGACGTCGTGCAGCTCCTCGACCGACCTCCCGCGGAACGGCCCGCCGCTCGCGGTCAGCACCAGCCGGCGTACCTCGTCGGGCGAGCCGCCGCGCAGGCACTGCGCCAGCGCGCTGTGCTCGGAGTCGACCGGGACGATCTGGCCGGGCTTGGCGCGCTCGACGACCAGGGGCCCGCCGATGATCAGGCTCTCCTTGTTGGCCAGCGCGAGCGTGTTGCCGGCGTCGAGTGCCGCCAGGGTCGGCCGGAGCCCGACCGCACCGTTGATGGCGTTGAGCACCACGTCGCACGGCCGGCCCGCAGCCTCCGTGGACGCGTCCTCACCGAGGCCGACGTACGCCGGGGCGAACTCCGCGACCTGCCGCGCGAAGAGCTCGGGATTGCTGCCGCCTGCGGTCAGGCCGATGACCCGGAACCGGTCCGGGTTGGAGCGCACGATGTCCAGCGCCTGGGTGCCGACCGATCCGGTCGACCCGAGCACCACGACGTCACGCACCACACCAGTCTCCCCCACGCGGGATGACCGACTCCTCGAACCGCTCGATGGGACTAGTTTGAGCCCATGAACGGCGGCCCCTCGCTTCCCCAGCAGCGCAACCTCGTCACGGCGATCCCCGGACCGGAGTCCCTGGCCCGGCTGGACCGCAAGAAGGCGTACGTCGCAGACGGCGTCGGCACCATGCTGCCGGTGTTCGTGGTCGCGGCGGGCGGCGGCGTCCTGGTCGACGCGGACGGCAACTCGCTGATCGACCTCGGCTCCGGCATCGCGGTCACCAGCGTCGGCAACGCCGCGCCCTCGGTGGTCGCGCGGGTGCAGGAGCAGGTGGCGGCGTTCACGCACAGCTGCTTCATGATCACGCCGTACGACGGCTACGTCGACGTGTGCGAGCAGCTCGCCGAGCTCACGCCCGGCGACCATGCGAAGAAGTCGGCACTGTTCAACTCGGGCGCCGAGGCGGTCGAGAACGCCGTGAAGATCGCGCGGGTGGCCACCGGCCGCGACGCGGTGGCCGTCTTCGACCACGCCTACCACGGCCGCACCAACCTCACGATGGCGATGACCGCCAAGAACATGCCGTACAAGAAGGGCTTCGGCCCGTTCGCCGGTGAGGTCTACCGGGCGCCGATGTCCTACCCGTTCCGCGACGGGCTGTCCGGCGAGGAGGCCGCGGCGCGCGCGATCGACGTGATGGAGAAGCAGATCGGCGCGGAGAACCTCGCCTGCGTGGTGATCGAGCCGATCCAGGGTGAGGGCGGGTTCGTGGTGCCGGCTCCCGGCTTCCTGCCCGCCCTGTCCGCGTGGGCGAAGGACAACGGGGTCGTCTTCATCGCGGACGAGATCCAGACCGGCTTCTGCCGCACCGGCGACTGGTTCGCGTGCGACGACGAGGGCGTCGAGCCCGACCTGATCACGCTGGCCAAGGGGATCGCCGGCGGGCTCCCGCTGGCGGCGGTCACCGGCCGATCCGAGCTGATGGACGCCGTGCACGTCGGCGGCCTCGGCGGCACCTACGGCGGCAACCCGGTCGCCTGCGCGGCCGGCCTGGGTGCCCTCGAGGAGATGCGCAGCCACGACCTGGCTGCGCGGGCCCTCGAGATCGGCACCCGGATGGCCGACCGGCTGCACAAGATCGCCGCCGACCACCCGGTGATCGGCGACGTCCGCGGTCGCGGCGCCATGATGGCGATCGAGCTCACCACGCCCGGGACCCTCACCCCGGAGGCGGCCCGCACGGGCGCGGTCTCGGCGTACTGCCACCAGCAGGGCGTCGTCACCCTCACCTGCGGCACCTGGGGCAACGTGTTCCGGTTCCTGCCGCCGCTCTCGATCTCGGACGAGCTCCTCGACGAGGCGTTCGACGTCGTTGCGGAGGCGTTCGCGGCGACCGCCTGATCAGTGCGCCGGCAGGAGGCCGAGCTGGCGCATCTGGCCGGCCACGTCGACGATGCCCGAGATCTCCGCGATCCGGTTGTTCTCGAACCGGAAGATGAACATCTCCCCGTACGACACCGGCCTGCCGGTGCCCGCGAGGCCCAGGTAGTCGCCGCGATGGGTTCCGCGGACCGTGTGCCGCGAGACCACCGTGTCGCCCTCGGCGACCAGCTCCTCGACGGACAGCTGTACGTCGGGGAAGACGCGAAGGAGCATCGCCCAGACCTGCTTGAGCGCCTCGGCTCCCGTTGCCTCGACCGGCAGAGGAGTGGTGTTGCGGACGTCGGGATCGACGACCTCGTCGATCACCGCAGAGATCACCCGGAGGTCCCGGGTGTTCGCTGCCTCGCCGAATCGCCGGACGATCGCCTTGTTGGTCTCGATGTCGCTCGTGCTGTTCGTGGTCATGGCCCTACGACGACGCAATCCGGCGAAGTGTGAGGTGGCGACGGCTCCCGGCCCGGGAGTGCAGCATCACTTGACGCGCGTCAACCACGTGGGTTCGATGGCGCGGTGACCACCCCCGCCGACGCCGTCCGCGGCCTGTGGCAGACCCTGTCCGCCCGCGACTACGACGGCATCGCCGACTGGGTCACCGACGACTGCATCTACCTGGACGTCCCGCTCGGCCCCGCCTTCGCCGCCCGCGGGCCGGCCGACATCGCCAAGCGCCTCCAGGTCGGGTGGGGCGACCTCGCGGCGTACGAGAACCACGACGGCCTCCTCGTCGCCGACGGCGACGACGTGATGTACGAGCACTCCGAGACCTGGACCTTCAAGACCGGAGAGGTGGTGCTGCTCCCGTTCGCCACCGTCCACCGGGTCCGCGAGGGCCGCGTGTGCCTGTGGAAGGACTACTGGGACTACAACGCGATCATGACCGCCGCTCCGGCGTCGTGGGTCGACTCCCTCGCGACCGCCGACACGAGCTGGCTCTTCGACGCCACCGGGCTGGTCTGACCGGTCCGCAAGACTGACCGCATGGCAGTACGACGCGAGACCGTCGTCGTCGGTGGCGGCGCGATGGGGTCCGCGACCGCGTGGCACCTCGCGCGCCGCGGTCGCCAGGTCACGCTGATCGAGCGCTTCGGCGCTCGGCACCCGCTGGGCGCCTCGCACGGTCGGTCGCGCAACTTCAACCTCACCTACGTCGACCCGACGTACCAAGCCATGCTGCGGGAGGCCGCGGTGCTCTGGCGCGAGCTCGAGGGCGAGAGCGGCGTCCCGCTGCTGGACCTCGTGGGGATCGCCAACCACGGAGCCGGGATCGCCCGGGACCTGCACGAGGCGCTCGGAGCCCTCGGCGTGCGCGCGGCGATGCTGACGCCGGAGGAGGCGCGGGAGCGATGGTCCGGCATCCGGTTCGACACCCGGGTGGTCCACACCCCGGAAGCCGGACGGCTGGACGCGGAGGAGGCGGTCGCGACCCTCCAGTCCGAGACCGCTCGAAACGGCGGCGAGGTCCTGCTCGACACCCGGGTCGACTCGATCCACGTGCGCTCCGACGACCGGGTCGAGGTGTCGACCCCGGAGGAGGTGTACGTCGCGGACACCGTCGTCGTCACGGCGGGCGCCTGGACCGACAAGCTGTTGGGAGCGAGCGTCGCGCTGCCGAGGCTGGTGGTCACCCAGGAGCAGCCGGCCCACTTCGCGGTGTCGGACCCCTCGGCCGTCTGGCCGGGCTTCAACCACCTGCCCCAGCCGGGCAACGCCGGCTACGACTACTGGTACTCGCAGATCTACGGCACGCTCACGCCCGGTGAGGGCGTCAAGGCCGGATGGCACGCCGTCGGGCCGGTCATGGACCCGGACGCGCGCACCTTCGAACCGGAGCCCGCACAGCTCGCCGCGCTCCAGCGGTACGCCCGCGAGTGGCTCCCCGGAGTCGACGCCGATGCGTTGACCGCGATCAGCTGCACCTACACGTCGACCGACGACACCGACTTCGTCCTCGACCGGGTCGGTCCGGTCGTCGTCGGGGCCGGCTTCTCGGGCCACGGGTTCAAGTTCGTGCCCACGGTCGGTCGGATCCTGGCCGACCTCGTCGAAGGCGCAGGGCGACCGGCCGCGCGGTTCTCTTCCAACCGCCCCTGACGCCGCGTCGGCCGGGTCAGAGGGCCTCGGCGTACCAGACTTCCTGGATGTTCTGGCGCATGAGGGCCCGCTGGCTGGCCTGGATGAAGACACCAGCCAGGGCGAGCGCCAGCAGGAGCAGGGCCCAGGCCCAGCTGTTCGAGACGGTGTCGGCGAAGTCGCCCCTGCTGAAGTCGGTCGAGTTCAACGAGCCCACCAGCAGCATGAGGCCGCCGACCACGCCGACGGCACCGGCGAGGGAGCCGAAGATGACGAGCACGATCATCGGCATGTTCGTCAGGATCGACGCCAGGGCGATCACCAGGCCGACGACCACACCCACCAGCACCGCCAGCCAGCTCCAGCTGATCCCGAGGGCGACGACCAGGCCCGAGCCGATCGCGAAGCCGAACGCGCCCATCGCGATGGTGATGGCGACGTAGTAGTAGAGGTAGGCGAGAACCGCGAAGACCACGGCGAAGACCAGTCCCAGGACCCAGCCGAGCACGGTCCCGAGGAAGTGCTCGTCAGCGAACCCAGCGACGAGCCCGGCGCCGAAGGCGAACCCGGCGAAGAAGCCCCAGATGGGGATCACGAGTCGCAGCACGAACTGGCCGGCGAGGAGCATGGCTCCGCCGGCGAGGATCGCGAGAAGACCCAGAAGGATGTCGGCCATGTCAGCAATGTAGGGCCGGCAAGGCCTCAGATCTGGGATGTCCGGCGTTGCCCTCGTCGGAGGGACTTCAAAGCCGTGGCGACACGCGGCGGCCAGCCCGCGATGATCTCCGACGTGGAGGACGTGGAGGAGGTCGAGGTCGTCGTCGCCCATCAGGAGTGCGCGACCCTTCGCGTCGGCGAGGTGTTCCTGAAGATCGATGCTGATCAGACCCGCACCGATCACGAGGTCGAAGCGATGGCCATGGCGCCGATCCCGACTCCTGAGGTGTTGTGGCGGAAGCCGCCCGTACTCGCACTCGCCGCCCTCCCAGGGACGGCGCTCGGCCGCCTCGGCGAGCCGTCGACCGGGTCGGCGGCGGCCTGGGCCGCGGCTGGTGCCGCGGCACGGATGCTGCACGACGCACCCCTCCCACCCTGGCCCGGTCGGAGCCTCGACGAGGTCGCATCGCACCTCGACAGCGAATGCGAGTGGCTCCTGGCGAACGGCGTCCTTCCCACTGATCTGGTGACGCGCAACCGCCGGATTGCCGAGGCCGCGCTCCGGCCGTGGGCACCGGTGTTCACCCATGGCGACCTGCAGGTCGCCCACGTGTTCGTCGACGGTGACGAGATCACCGGCGTGGTCGACTGGTCGGAGGCGGGCCGGGGCGACGCGCTCTACGACCTCGCGAGCCTGACGCTCGGACACCGCGAGCACCTCAGCGACGTCGTCGCCGGCTACGGCACCGACGTCGATCTCGACGTGATCCGCGCGTGGTGGTCGCTGCGTTGCCTCACGGCGGTCCGGTGGCTGGTCGAGCACGGCTTCGACCCGTCGTCGCCAGGCTGCGAGGTCGACGTGCTGAGATCCCAGGTGTGAGGCCGGCACCCGGGCGCTCCACGCCGCACCCCGGACGAGTCGAGGCGAGCCTGTCATGGCGCCACCGCTCGTCCAGCAGTTAGCGTGACCGGACTCTCGCCGGCCCATGGCGGGCCAGGACATCCGGAGGTCGCGCGATGCACCTGCTGTTCGCCGACAAGCTGCCCGAGCGCACGATCGACGATCTCGAGGCGCGCGGCCACGTCTGCGTGGTGGAGCCCGACCTGTCGGCCGACGACCTCCCGTCCCGGATCGCGGGGTTCGACGGGCTGGTGGTGCGCAGCACCAAGGTCAAGCGCGCGGTGTTCGAGGCCGCGGACCGGCTGACCCTGGTGATCCGCGCCGGAGCGGGCACCAACACGATCGACACCGACGCCGCCGCCACCAGTGGGGTCTTCGTGTCCAACGTCCCCGGCCGCAACTCTGCCGCCGTCGCGGAGCTCACCATGGGGCTCCTGCTGGCGATCGACCGGCGGATCGCGGACAACGTGGCCGACCTGCGCAACGGTCACTGGGACAAGAAGAAGTACAGCAAGGCGGGCGGGCTGCTCGGCTCGACCATGGGCATCATCGGCCTCGGCTCGATCGGCCTGGCGGTCGCGGAGCGCGCCGCCGCGTTCGGCATCGAGGTCCGGTCGCTGGCCAAGCCCGGCCGTTCGTCGTACGTCGAGACGCGGGCCGAGGAGCTGGGCATCACGATGTGTGACTCGCTGAGCGAGCTGTTGTCGTCGTCCGACATCGTGAGCCTCCACGTCCCCTCGAACGCAGACACCCGCCGCCTGGTCGACGCGGAGTTCCTCGAGCAGATGCGGCCGGGCGCGATCCTCCTCAACACCTCGCGGGGCGACGTGATCGACGAGAAGGCCCTGCTCGAGGCCCTGGACGCGGGCCGGCTACGGGCGGGGCTCGACGTCTTCGAGGACGAGCCGGGCTCCAGCAAGGGCTCGTGGGACTCACCCCTCGGTCGGCACCCCCACGTCGTCGCCACGCACCACATCGGCGCCTCGACCGAGCAGGCGCAGCGCGCCATCGCCGCCGGCGTCACCGAGATCGTCGACGCGTTCATGGCGGGAGAGGCGCGGGACTGCGTCAACCTCGAGCCCCACCGACTCGGGTCGTGCACCCTGACGATCCGCCACCTGGACCGCGTCGGGGTGCTCGCCCAGGTCCTGGACCGGCTCAGCGCCGCGAAGCTCAACGTCGAGCACATGGAGAACCACATCTTCCGTGGCGGCGAGGCCGCGGTCGCCTCCATCGACGTGGTCGGCCACGCCCCGGAGGAGCTGCTGGCCACGCTCCGCGACCTGCCCCACGTCCTGAGCGTGTCCGAGGTGACCATTCCGGACGCCGAGCGTCGCCCGTGAGCGACGTCCGACCCTTTCCGGCGCGCGTGGTCCGTCCGGAGTGGGCCCGACGCCTGGTCAGCGGGCTGTCCGAGCTGCCCGAGGACACCGGCACGCTCCCGCCGGTGGCGCCCGTCGACCCGGCGGCGTACGACGAGTGGGAGCCTGCGCTGTACGTCTACCGGCAGGAGCGCGGAGACCTCCTCTGCACCGGAGTGGTCTGCGACGTCGCGGTCTCGGCGTTCGTGGGCGGCCAGGTGCGTGGGCACGAGGCGGTGCAGGCCCAGCGGGTCGAGAGCCTGGTCCATCACCAAACGACGACCGATGCCCCACCCGCCCTGGTGGCCCTGTTGCACCACGCCGGACCGACGTACGCCCGGACGCTCGACGAGGTGTGCGGGACGCCGCCCATCCTCGACTTCGCCGGTCCCAGCGGGATGCACCAGACGGTGTGGCGGGTTCCCCCCGGCCCTGCCACCGCGAGCCTGGTCGACGAGCTGACCTCGGCGGACCACTACATCGCCGACGGGCACCACCGGGTCGCGGCCGCGCTCGCGGCGTGGCGCCAGGTCGGCGAGCCCGCTGACGCCGGCGTCCTCTGCGTCGTCCACCCGATGGACGGCCTCCGGCTCTCCGCGTTCCACCGACGCGTGATCGGCCCTCTCGACCTCGGCTCGCTGCTTGACCTGCTGGCTCCGGCGTTCCGGGTCGCGGCCGCGGCCATGCCGGCCCACCAGGCGCCAGGATCGTTCGGGCTCTACGCCCAAGGCGACTGGTACGACGTGACACCCCACGTCGCGGGCGCGGGACTCGACGTCGAGTTCCTCCAGGCGCACGTCCTCGACCACCTGGAGCAGACCATCGAGATCGCGCCGGCGCGGACCCTGGTCGACGAGCTGACCCGACGGTGCGACGCCGACGGGGGCGCGCTCTTCACGCTCGCGCCGCCACCCCTCGAGACGCTCACCAGCCTGGCGGACGCTGGCGAGGTGATGCCACCCAAGACGACGTACTTCGAACCCAAGCCCTGCGCCGGCATCTTCCTGCGCCCCTAGAGCTCAGCAAGGAGCGAGGAAGAAGCCGCGACGGATCGGCGCTGTGTCTATATGCACGAGACATCTATTGAACGAGACACCCGCGAAGCCGACATCGAGGCCATCCACGAGGTGGTGGCCACGGTCCGGCACGCCACCCAGAACGAGCTCGTCGACGAGTTCCTGGAACTGTTCCGTCACGACGCGATCTGGACCACCGGCGGCGGCAAGCGCCTGCTCGGCCGTGATGAGATCGCGGCCTTCACCCGGCAGGTGCTTCCTGGAGGAATGAACGGCCTCACGATGACCATGGAGGTGGTGCACGTCCTGTTCATCCGAGCCGACGTCGCCGCCGCCAAGGTGCGCCAGATCTACACGAGCAGTGACGGTCAACCGAACGAGGCCGAGGGAGAGTTCACCCCTCTGTTCGTCATGGCCAAGGAGGACGGGCGATGGCGCCTCGTGGCATGCCAGAACACGGGCGTGCTCCACACCTGACATCCGCAGGCCTCAGCGTGCCCCCGTCATCGCCTCGGCGGCGTTGCCGGACAGCCGCTGGGCCAGGTAGATCGGGATCGCCGAGAACAGCACCAGCGCGGCGGCGACGCAGTTGACGATCGGCGCCACGTTGGGGCGGAACAGGTTCTGGAAGATCCAGATCGGCAGCGTCTGGTCGGTCGACGAGGCCGTGAACTGGGTGACCACGATCTCGTCGAACGAGAGGCCGAACGACAGCAGGGCACCAGCCAGCAGCGCCGAGCGCAGCATCGGCAGCGTGATCAGCCGGAACGTCGTGAAGCGGCCGGCGCCCAGGTCCATCGAGGCCTGCTCGAGGTTGCCACCGAGCCGCTGGAAGCGCGCCTGGACGTTGTTGAACACCGTGACGATGCAGAACGTCGCGTGCGCGATCACGATGGTCCAGAGCGAGAGCTGGATGCCGAGGATGGTGCGGAAGCCGTTCGACAACGCGAGACCGGTGACGATGCCGGGCAGCGCGATCGGCAGGATGATCAGCAACGAGACGACGTGGCGACCGAAGAACCTGGTCCGGCGCAGCCCCATCGCTGCGAGCGTGCCGAGCACCATCGCGATCAGCGTCGCGGCGATCGCGACGCGGACCGAGGTCCACAGCGCGTCGCGGGCTCCCTGGCTGTGCCAGGCCAGCTGCCACCACTCCGTCGTGTAGCCGGGCGGCGGCCAGCCGAAGGTCCGGTCGGTGTTGAACGAGTTCAGCAGCACCAGCAGCAGGGGCACGTAGATGAAGACGAGCACGAGTCCCGTGGTGACCCAGAGTGCGGCACGCAGGCCGCCTGGCAGGCGCATCAGAGCTGCTCCAGCGCGCCGGTACGCCGGGCGGCGGCAAGGAAGCCGAGCATCACGACGATCGGGATCGTGGCGACCGCAGCCGCGAACGGCAGGTTGTTGGCCGCACCCTGGTTGTCGTAGACGACGTTGCCCAGGAGCTGGCTCGTGCCGCCGACGATCCTGACCGCGATGTAGTCACCCATCGACAGCGAGAACGTGAAGATCGACCCGGCCACGATCGCCGGGAACGCCATCGGCAGCACCACCCGCCGCAAGGTCGTCCACGACCCCGCACCGAGGTCTGCCGAGGCCTCGAACATCGAGTTCGGCACCCGCTCGAGGCCGGCGTAGATGGGCAGGATCATGAACGGCAGCCACAGGTAGATCAGCGTGATCGTCGTGGCCACGAGCCCGTAGCCCGGCGTGCTGAGCCCGAACGGCGCGGCGATCGACTCGATCAGGCCGTTCGACGACAGCATCCCGCGCCAGGCGTAGGCCTTGACGAGGTACGACGCCCACAGCGGCATCAGCACCGCGATGACCAGCACCCGCTGGAACCTCGGCGAGGCCACCTTCGCCATGAACAGCGCGATCGGGAAGGCCAGGAGCGCGTCCACCACGGTGACCAGTGCGGCGATCCCGATCGTGCGGAAGGTGATGGTCCGGTAGACGTCGATCGTGAACAGGTCCCGGAAGTTGTCCAGGGTCCAGGTCCGTTCGATGTTCCCGGTGAAGTCGTTCTGCGACCACAGCGAGGTGATCAGCAGCGCCGCCAGGGCCCCCAGGTAGGCCACTCCCAGCCACAGCATCGGTGGTGTCAGGAGCAGGCCCACCCGGAAGCCCGGGCGGCGCGAGAGGTCAGACACTGGTTGGGTCAGCCCTTGATCTCCGTCCACGCGGTCGTCCAGTCGCCGTAGTCGGTGCACTTCACGTCGGTGCGACCGTCCAGGCACTGCTCGATCGGCGTGGTCCAGTAGTGGATCTGCGCGGCGTAGGCGGCGTCCGAGACGTGGTAGGTGTCGCAGAACGTCGCGTCGGTCACCAGGTCGCAGGCCTTCGGGTTGGCCGGCGCCTCACCGAACCACTCGGCCACCGCGGCCTGGGCCGGCGGGCTGGCGATGTAGTCCATCCACGCGTACGCGCAGTTCGGGTTCTTGGCCTTGGCGCTGACCATCCAGGTGTCCGACCAGCCCGTGGAGCCCTCGTCGGGCAGGAACGCCTCGACCGGCGCGCCCTCGCTCTGCGCGAGCGACGCGATGACCTGCCAGGTCGTCCCGATCTCGGTGTCGCCCTGCTTGAAGGCCTGGATCTCCTTGAGGTAGTCCGACCAGTACTCCGAGACGTTCTCCTTCTGCGCCTTGAGGACCTCGACCGCGGCGGCCAGCTGGTCGTCGTCGAGGGCGTAGGGGTCCTTGATCCCGAGGTCGGGCTGGGTGTTCATCAGGTACAGCGCCGCGTCGGCGATGTAGATCGGCGAGTCGTACGCCGTGACCTTGCCGGCGTACTGCGACGAGTCGTCGAAGACCGCCGCCCAGCTGGTCGGGGCCGGGCTGATCGTCTCGGTGTTGTACATCAGCAGGTTCGCGCCCCAGCCGTGCGGGACGCCGTACATCTGACCGTCGACGGAGTTGTAGGCCTGGTCCTTCAGGAACGGCGAGATGTCCGCGTAGTTCGTGATCAGGTCGGTGTTGACCGGCGCCACGTCGCCGGCCGCGATCAGCCGCAGCGTGGCGTCACCCGAGGCGGAGACCACGTCGTACTCGCCGGTCTTCATCAGCTGGACCGCCTCGTCGGAGGTGCCGAACGGCTTGATGTTGGCCTGGCAGCCGGTCTGTTCGACGAACGGGGTGACCCAGTCCACCGACTTGTCGGTCGAGCCGTCCTCGGCGTACCCCGGCCAGGCCAGGATGTTGACCTCGCCCTCCATGTCGCCGAGCGACTCCTGCATCGGGACGTCGGGCGGGGTGAATCCCTCCGCGCCCGGCGTGCCGCCGTCCCCTTCGTCGTTGCCCGAGTCGGTGCCGCACGCCGCCACCCCCAGCAGCAGTACGGCGCTGGCGAGGGCGCTGAGCCCTCGGCTCCACCCCACGGACCGCTGCACTCGCGCTTCCGCGGGGACCCCGGAAAAGCTGGTCGTTCTCCTCATGATTCCTCCTCAGGTGATGGCGTTGCCGGGTCGGGAGCAGACCCGGCCAGGGCCACCAGGTGGTCGCGTCGCCACGACAGCACGACACGTTGCTGGCGCCGCTCGAGCGCGGCGTCGATGGAGCGGTCGGTGTTCTGGTGCGCGACTGTCAGCCGCGCACCGGCGTCCAGCTCCACCACCGAGTGCGTGCTGGCGCCCAGGTAGACGACCTCGCGCACCACGCCCGGGGCGACGCACGTCTCCGAGTCGGCGGCCGGTGCGTCGGCCTCCGCGTGCATGACCAGCTTCTCGGGCCGGATGACGAAGGTCCCGTCCTCGCCGGCGAGCTCCTTGGCGACCCCGCCGTCGAGCAGGTTCGAGGTGCCGACGAACCCGGCGACGAACGCCGAGGCCGGCTCCTCGTAGAGCTCGAACGGCGTCGCGAGCTGCTGGACGCGCCCGTCGTTGAAGACCGCGATGCGGTCGCTCATCGTGAGCGCCTCCTCCTGGTCATGGGTGACGAAGACGAAGGTGATGCCGACCTCGCGCTGGATCTCCTTGAGCTCGACCTGCATCTCCCGGCGCAGCTTGAGGTCGAGGGCGCCCAGCGGCTCGTCGAGGAGCAGCACCTTGGGCCGGTTCACCAGCGCCCGCGCCAGCGCGACCCGCTGCCGCTGGCCACCCGAGAGCTGGTGCGGCCGCCGCGCGGCGTACCCCTCGAGCCGGACGGTCGCGAGCGCCTCCTCGGCCCGCTTGCGCCGCTCGGCCTTGGCGACCTTCTTGACTCGCAGGCCGTACTCGACGTTCTGCAGCACGCTCATGTGCGGGAAGATCGCGTAGTCCTGGAAGACGGTGTTCACGTCGCGGTCGTACGGCGCCCGCCCGGTCACGTCCTCGTCGCCGAGCCTGATCGTGCCGGCGGTCGGCGGCTCGAAGCCCGCGATCAGCCGCAGCACGGTGGTCTTGCCGGAGCCGGACGGGCCCAGCATCGAGAAGAACTCGCCGTCCCGGATGTCGAGGTCCAGGCCGTCGACGGCGCGCACCTGGTCGTAGTGCTTGCTCAGCCCCCGCACCGAGATCGCCGGCGTTCCTGCATCCGCCATGCAAGGCAACCTAGTGAGGTCTCGCGGCGAGTTCCAGCACCGTTTCGTCACGAGGACGACGGTTCACGCTGTCCTAGGGCCTCGGAAACACGGGATCCGTGTCGCAGATACCCCGGGGAGTCACTCTGGGAGCGGCAGGTCACCTGGCGTCTTGGTGTAGCCGAGCTGCTCGAGGACGCGCCCGCCGCTGACCCGCGTCACGTTCACGCCCAGCACGGATTCTGCGTCGGTGGGCCCGTAGCGGTAGCGCCACCGCACCGCCGCCCAGTCGCCGGCCGCGAACACGTGCTCGACCTCGAACGTGGTCGACTCGTCGTCCATCAGCTCGGCCCAGAACGCCACGCACGCCTCCTTCCCGACGTACGCCGTGCCGTCCGGGGCGGGCTGGGCCGACACCATCAGGCAGTCGTCATGGACGAGGGCGGCCAGCGCGTCGGTGTCGCGGCTCTGGAACGCGTTGTTGAAGAGATCGATCGTCTCGGCCGTGTCCCTGGGTGCTGGCGTCTCGGTGGTGCTCATCCGATCCTCCTCGGAAGTAGAATGATTGGTCTACTCGCGACGGTATAGACTGGTCGTTCTACTGTCAAGCAAGAGGACCACGACGAGCAGATGAGCGCCAAGACCGCCCCGGGACCCCGGGAACGACTGCTCGCCTCGGGCCAGCAGCTCTTCTACGCCCGCGGCGCCTCGGTCGGCGTCGACGCGCTGCTCAAGGAGGCGAACGTCGCCCGCAGGTCGCTCTACGAGCACTTCGGCGGCAAGGACGGCCTGGTTGCGGCGGTCCTCCGGCGCGCCGCCGACGAGGATCTGGCGTGGTACGAGGACGCGCTGGCCGGCGCCACGGAACCCCGAGCCCGGCTGCTCGGGCTCTTCGACCGGCTCGACGAGCTCGTCTCGGACGCGGACTTCCGAGGCTGTCGGTACTTCGCGACCGATCTCTCGTTCGCCGACCCCGACCATCCGGCGCATGCCGAGACCGAGGCGTACCGGCGGCGCCTTCGCGCACTCCTGCTTCGGGAGGTCGAGGCGTTGGGTCACAGCCATCCGGAACACGCGGCCGAGCAGCTGCACCTACTGATCGAGGGCTCGTTGGTGATGGGTGCCACCCACGACAACCAGCATCCCGCTCGCTCCGCGCGCGACCTCGCCGCGATCGTCCTCGGCTGAGCTCGGCGACCTATCCCGAGACTTCCTGCATGCCCCAGGGACTCCCGTAGGCGGTCAGCAGCTCCAGGAAGGGAACGGCGTCGAAGGCCTCCGGGCCGAGCACACCGGCACCGGTCCAGGTGCCCTGGGACAGCAGCTCGAGCGCGACGACCGGGTTGATCGCGGTCTGCCAGACCACGCACTGGTGGCCGTACTCCTGCATGGTCCACTCGTTGTCGACCACGTGGTAGAGGTACGTCGACCGCGGGCTGCCGTCCTTGCCCTTGCCGGTGACCCACAGCCCCGCGCAGGTCTTGCCCTTCATCCGCGGCCCGACCGTGGCCGGGTCCGGCAGCACCGCGGCGACCACGTCACGGGGGCTGACCTCGACACCCTTGACCCGCACCTTCTCGGTCCTGTCGAGGCCGAGGGTGTTGAGCACCTTGAGGATGTTGATGAACTCGTCGCCGAGGCCGTACTTGAACGTCGCGCGCTTGCAGTCGACCCAGCGCGGCATCAGGAGGACCTCCTCGTGCTCCACGTTGACGCACTCGACCGGGCCGATCCCCTCGGGGAAGTCGAAGACCTCGGGCTCGCTGAACGGCGCGGTCGTGAACCACTCGCCGTCCTGCCAGATCACAGGCGGGTTGAGGCACTCCTCGATCGTGGTCCACATCGAGAACGACGGCGCGAAGATCTCGTTGCCGTCGTCGTCGGTCACCACGAGGTTGGCGCCGTCGCGGGTGCCGAGCTCGTCGATCTCGCTGAAGAGGTGGTCGGCGGCGTACCGGGCGAACACGTCGGAGAGCCCCGGCTCGACGCCGATCCCGACCAGCGCGAGGCGACCGGCGCTCTCCCAGTCGCCTGCGACCGCGAACTGCTCGTCGCCGAGCTTCACACCGGTCTTCTCGTACGGCGCGTCCGGATGCGGCTTGGACAGCGACATCGCCATGTCGAGGTAGTCCGCGCCGGCTGCGAAGGCGCCGTCGAAGATCGGCATGTTGAAGATCGGGTCGACGGCGTTCATCACATGGGTGATGCCGTGCTCCTGGCACAGCGCGGTCACCGAGTCCGCGTTCGACGCGTCGACCTGCGCGGCGACGTACCGCTCGTCGGTGGCCGCGGCCTTCTCCGCCTTGGCCGGGTCGTAGTCGGCGATGACGATGGTCTCGAAGAAGTCGCGGCGGGCCGCGATGGCCGTGAACGCTCCACCGACGCCACCGGCGCCGACCAGCAGGATGCGCACGCGCTACTCGCCGATGTAGGACATGACGTGCTTGATGCGCGTGTAGTCCTCGAGGCCGTACATGGACAGGTCCTTGCCGTAGCCCGAGTGCTTGAAGCCGCCGTGCGGCATCTCGGAGACGAACGGGATGTGGGTGTTGATCCACACCACGCCGAAGTCGAGGTGCTTGGACATCCGCAGCGCCCGCGCGTGGTCCTTGGTCCAGACGCTCGAGGCGAGGCCGTACTCGACGCCGTTGGCCCAGCGCAGCGCCTCGGCCTCGTCGGAGAACTTCTGGACCGTCATCACCGGGCCGAAGATCTCGCTCTGGATCTGCTCGTCGTCCTGCTGGAGGCCGGAGACCACGGTCGGCTCGTAGAAGTAGCCGACCGAGCCGTGGCGCGCACCGCCGGTCTCGAGGTTCGCGTGGTCGGGCAGGCGGTCGACCATGCCGGAGACCCGGTCGTACTGGTTCTGGTTGTTGAGCGGGCCGTAGTAGGTGTCCTCGCTGTCGGGCGCGCCGGTCGGCATCCCCTTGGCGGCCTCGGTGAGCGCCGAGACGAACTCGTCGTGGACTCCCGGGCCGGCGAGCACGCGGGTGGCGGCGGTGCAGTCCTGGCCGGCGTTGAACAGCCCGGCGCCCGCGATGCCCTCGGCCGCCTTCTCGATGTCGGCGTCGTCGAAGACGATCACCGGCGCCTTGCCGCCCAGCTCGAGGTGAACCCGCTTCAGGTCGTGCGACGCCGCCTCGGCGACCTCCATGCCGGCCCGCACCGAGCCGGTGATCGCGACCATGGCGGGCGTCTTGTGCGAGACCAGCGCGCGGCCGGTGTCGCGGTCGCCGCACACCACGTTGAGGACGCCGGGCGGCAGGTGCTCCGCGCAGATCTCGGCGAGCAGCGTCGAGCTGGCGGGTGTGGTGTCGCTGGGCTTGAGGACGATCGTGTTGCCGCCGGCCAGCGCCGGAGCGATCTTCCAGATCATCATCATCAGCGGGTAGTTCCACGGCGTGACCTGGCCGACCACTCCGACCGGCTCACGGC
Organism: uncultured Actinomycetota bacterium; assembly: GCA_963734355.1. Lineage (GTDB taxonomy): Bacteria > Actinomycetota > Actinomycetes > Propionibacteriales > Nocardioidaceae > Nocardioides. Next base: position 15,327 of record CAVTHU010000035.1, on the reverse strand, counting down.
GGATCCACGACGTGTGGTCGGCCATGTACTCGCCGGCCGAGCTGCCCTGCATGACGCGCGCGGCACCCGCGAAGAAGCGGAAGTGGTCGGAGGCGTAGGGCATCTCCTCCGACATGGTCAGGTGCAGCGGCTTGCCGGTGTCCTTGCACTCGACCTCGTTGATCTCGTCCACGCGGGCCTCGATCGCCTCGGCGATCTTGAGCATCGCGGCCGCGCGGTCCTGCGGCGTCGAGTCACCCCAGCTCTCGAAGGCGGCCGCCGCGGCGGCGTACGCACGGTCCACGTCCTCGGCGCCCGACATCGGCGCCACGGCGTACACCTCCCCCGTGGTCGGGTCGATGACGTCGTAGGTCTCGCCCGAGACCGAGTCGACGAGCTCACCGTTGATGACGTTCTGGAAGCGCTGGTCGGCCATGGCTCGGAGCCTAGGCGGCTGACGACGGAATCTGTAGGGGCGGGGCGTCGATTCGCTGCGGAATCAGTCGTGAACGGGCTCGCCGTCTATCCAGGTGGACACGACGCGGGCCGCGCCGATCTCCTCGGGTGGTCCCGCGAACGGGTCCCGGTCGAGCACGACGAGGTCGGCCACCGCGCCCACCTCGACCACCCCGGCGTCGTCGCGGTGGTTCGCCCAGGCGCTGCCGGAGGTGTACGCCGCGAACGCCACCTCGAGCGGCAGCGCCTGCTCGGGCAGGAACGGATCGGTGCCGGCCCGCCCCGGGTCGCCGTACGACGTCCGGGTGACCGCGGTGTGGATCGCGGCGAGCGGGTCGGGGGTCGAGACCGGCCAGTCGCTGCCGGCGACCAGCCGGGCGCCGGCCCGGTGCAGGGCACCGAAGGGGTACTGCCACGTCGACCGCTCCTCCCCCAGGAACGGCAGCGTCAGGTCGACCATCTGGTCGTCGTTGCAGGCCCAGAGCGCCTGCATGTTCGCGGCGACGCCGAGCTCGGCGAACCGCGGCACGTCGTCGGGGTGGATCAGCTGCAGGTGGGCGATGTGGTGGCGCCGGGCCGGGTCGGTGCCCCGACCATCGCGTCCAGCGTCTCGCGCACGGCCCGGTCACCGATGGTGTGCACGTGCACCTGGAAGCCGGCGGCGTCGAGGGCGGACACGGCGTCCCTGACCGCCTGGGCGTCCAGGAAGGAGTGGCCGCTGTTGTCGGTGGCGTGGCCGCAGCGGTCGAGGTACGGCTCGAGCAGGGCGGCGGTGCCGTTCTCGGCCACGCCGTCCTGCATCACCTTCACGGTCGTGGCACGGAACCGGCCGCCGGTCAGCGCCTCACGCCGCCCGACCAGGTCGGCGACCTGCTCGACGCCCTGCCGCCGGTCCCACCAGAGGGCGCCGACGACGTGCGAGCGGAGCTCGCCGCTCGCGGCCGCGGTCGAGGTAGGTCGAGCCAGGGTCGTCCATCCCCGAGTACGAGCCGACGATCGCGTCCTGCCAGCCGGTGACGCCGAGCGAGTGCAGGTACTCCTGGCCGGCCAGCAGCGCCGCGCGATAGTCGGCGCCGGTGGTGCGGGGCAGGTGCCGCGAGACCAGGGCGGTCGCACCCTCGTGGAGGGTGCCGCTCGGGTTGCCGTCGGCGTCGCGCTCGATCCGGCCGTCCGGCGGGTCGGGGGTCTCGCGAGTGATGCCGGCGAGCTCGAGCGCCCGAGTGTTGACCCAGGCGCCGTGGTGGTCGCGGTTGGGCAGGAACACCGGCCGGTCCGGCACCACCGTGTCGAGGTCGGCCGCCAGCGGCGTCCCGCCCGGGAACGCCGGCATCGCCCAGCCACCGCCGAGGATCCACTCGACCTCGGGGTGGCTGTCGGCGTACGCACGGACCGCGGCGAGGTACTCCTCGCGGGTCTCGTGCTCGGACAGGTCGCACCGCAGCCGCTCCAGCCCGCCCTGGATCGGGTGCACGTGCGCGTCGGTGAAGCCGGGCGCCAGCAGCCCGCCGGCCAGGTCGACGACGCGGACGTCGGGCCCGGGCCGGCCCGGTGCGTCCAGCTCGGCGCGCACCGACGTGATCCGACCCTCCGCGACGCCGACCCCACCGAGGGCGCCCCGGTAGCGGTGGCCGTCGAAGAGCGGCGCCGTTCCGGAAGACGGTGGTTGTCATCGGCCCTCGAGCAGCGGGCCCGCCGGGTCGTGGGTGATGCCGACCTTCCTGGCGGCCAGCCCGGACAGCGCCTCCAGGCAGACCCGGTTGGCCAGGAACGCGGTGATCTCCGCGTGGTCGTACGGCGGCGACACCTCGACCACGTCGATGCCGGCGATCGGCAGCTCGCGGCAGATCCGGCGTACGGCGTCGAGCAGCTCGCGCGCTCGAGAGCCCGCCCGGCTCCGGCGTGCCGGTGCCGGGTGCGTGGCCGGGGTCGCAGACGTCGATGTCGACGGAGAGGAAGACCGCGTCGCACTCGTCGAGCGCGATCTCGAACGCCTCGTCGAGGCAGGCGGTGAGCCCGCGCTTGCCGATCTCGGTCATCTCGAAGGAGCGCATGTTCTGCTCGGCCATCCAGCCCAGCGTCTCGGGCCCGGGCCAGTAGCCGCGCAGCCCCATCTGCAGGAACCGGTCGCCCCGCAGCGCGCCGCGACTCGATCAGCCGGCGCATCGGCTGGCCGTGGCCGTAGAGCGAGCCGAACTCGATGTCGCCGGTGTCGGCGTGCGCGTCGAAGTGGATCATCGAGACCTTGCCGAAGCCGAGGTGCCGGGCCACCGCCGGTCGCGTCCGGCAGCGTGATCGAGTGGTCGCCGCCGAGCACCAGCGGGATCGTGCCCTGGCTCGCCACGGCGTACACCGCCTCCTCGAGGTTCTGGCGTGAGCGCTCCTGCTCTCCGGGCGGCATCTCGACGTCGCCCGCGTCGACGCACCCGGAGGTCCTGGAGCGCGTCGACCCGCAGCGCGAGGTGCGGCCGCGAGCCGTCGTGCGGCAGGTAGTCGGTCTGCCGGATCGCCTGCGGCCCGAACCGGGTGCCGGGCCGGTGCGAGGTGCCGCCGTCCAACGGCGCCCCGACCACCACGACGTCGGCCGCCGCCAGCGCGTCGGAGTCCTCGAGGTCGACCGGGTCGACGCCGAGGAAGGTGATGTCGGGGCCGAACTGCGCGCCGTACCGAGTCATGGACCAGTCCTACCAGCCCGCGGCCGCAGCTCGTGCCGGATCGGCCCTGGGTCGCGATCCGGCTGACCAAAGGCTCGATTCGACCCGATTGCGACGGATTCCGTCGCCGAAACCCCAAATGGCCACGGATTCATTTGCTTTCCCCTCAGCCCGGGCCGCATCATGGACCCATGGCACTCGACCCCGCCCAGCTCCAGCAGGCCGCCAAGGACCACCTCTGGATGCACTTCACCCGGCACGGCTCCTACAAGGACGCCGACGTGCCGGTGATCGTGCGCGGCGAGGGCGCCTACATCTGCGACGCGAACGGCAAGCGCTACCTCGACGCGCTGGCCGGGCCTGTTCGTGAGCCAGCTCGGCCACGGCCGCGCCGACCTCGCCGAGGCCGCCGCCAAGCAGGCCGAGCAGCTGGCGTTCATGCCGCTGTGGTCCTACGCGCACCCCAACGCCATCGAGCTCGCCGAGCGGGTCGCCGACTACGCGCCCGGCGCCTGAACCGGGTCTTCTTCACCAGCGGCGGCGGCGAGGCCGTCGAGACCGCCTGGAAGCTCGCCAAGAACTACTTCAAGCTCACCGGCAAGCCGATGAAGCACAAGGTGCTCTCGCGCACGATCGCCTACCACGGCACCACCCAGGGCGCGCTGTCGATCACCGGCCTGCCCGGGCTCAAGCAGCAGTTCGAGCCGCTGGTGCCCTCGACGTTCCGCGTCCCGAACACCAACTTCTACCGCGCGCCCGAGCACGTCGCCGACGACCTCGAGGGCGTTCGGCCGCTGGGCCGCCGACCAGATCGCGGTACAGATCGAGAACGAGGGCCCCGACACCGTCGCCGCCGTCTTCCTCGAGCCGGTGCAGAACGCCGGCGGCTGCTTCCCGCCGCCGCCCGGCTACTTCCAGCGGGTCCGCGAGATCTGCGACGAGTACGACGTGCTGCTGGTCTCCGACGAGGTCATCTGCGCCTTCGGCCGGCTGGGCCACATGTTCGGCTCCGAGCGCTACGGCTACGAGCCCGACATGATCACCTGCGCCAAGGGCATCACCTCCGGCTACGCCCCGCTCGGCGCGATGATCGCCAGCGACAAGCTGATGGAGCCGTTCCAGGCCGACGGCGCGATGTTCGCGCACGGCTACACCTTCGGCGGCCACCCGGTCTCGACCGCGGTCGCGCTGGCCAACCTCGACGCCTTCGAGAACGAGAAGATCCTCGAGAACGTCCGCGCCAACGAGGCGGCGTTCCGCGTCGACCCTCGAGCGGCTCAAGGACCTGCCGATCGTCGGCGACGTCCGCGGCGACGGGTTCTTCTACGGGATCGAGCTGGTCAAGGACAAGGCGACCAAGGAGACCTTCACCGACGAGGAGTGCGAGCGGCTCCTCTACGGCTTCGTCTCCAAGCAGCTGTACGCCGAGGGCCTCTACTGCCGCGCCGACGACCGCGGCGACCCGGTCGTCCAGCTCTCGCCGCCGCTGATCTGCACCCAGGAGCACTTCGACGAGATGGAGCAGATCCTCCGCGTCGTGCTCGACAAGGCCGGCAGCCTGATCGACGACGCCCCGTCATCGTCGACGGTGCACCCGCGAGTGCGCACGCAGTAGCCAGCCAGGGCACTCCACCGAAGCGGAGACCGCTGGCCGGGTCGCGGGGTGTCCGATCTGGGGATCCACGCGTCCGTGGTGCGGTCAACTCGTGCTTGATACTGGCACCAGTCAGCCCGCAGCATCCGCGCAAAGCACCCTGTTGACCGCGTCGGTCAGCGCAAACCGTAGGAGATCGCAATGTACGCAGTGGTCGGCGTGTGGGAGATGGACCCCGCGATGAGGCAAGCTCAGACCGCAGCACTCGAGCGCATCGTTCCCGGTGTCGCTCAGCTGCCCGGGGTGGTCAACGGGTACTGGAGCGACTTCGCGGATCCGGGGCGGTCGCACACCTTCATCGTGTTCGAGACCCGCGACGCGGCCGAGTCCTTTGCGGCAGAGGTTCGCGGCAACACCGAGAACCAAGCCTCTTCAGGCGTCCGAAACCTCAGCCTCGAGCTCCTCGAGATCCAGGCTGCACTTGATCCTGACTGAGCTGCGTCTTTCCGCCGGGAGTCGGGCTCCGTGGTTGCTCGCCGACCAAGAAGACCGCGCTATCGGATCACTTATCCGATGCGCCTGAGCATCTTCACGAGTCACGGGACCTACCGTTCGCACGAGGTTTCGCGTTCGGCGCGGCAGGTGTCGGTGCCTGCCCCACCCCACGCTTCGTCGTGCCCCCGACCACCACCCAGCCGATCGTCTCCCACGCCCCCCAAGAGGCGATCGCCTCCCGCGCCGCCATTCACGCGCGCGCTGCAGCGGGGAATGGCGGAGGAGCGCGCTACCAGGCGATCGGGTCCGGCCCCTCCCCGAATCCGGATATGGCAGCCGTGGCCGTACAGCAGGTCCGCTCCCGGTCCACCACCCAACACAATCCGGGGGCCGATTGTCTTGAGCCGTTCCACACCCAGGAGGGCCAGGTTCCCGTGGCGCCCGGTCCCGGTCCTGTGTTTCAGGAATCCCCGGGCCAGGTCAACCACGATCTGGTGCGTTTTCCCAGCCTCGACGGAGTCCTCGCCGGGACCAAGATCGAGGACACCGGCCGTCGGGGATCCCCGCGACCAGTCCAGGAAGACGGAGTCCGGGCCGTCCCCCAGCTGCAGGTCAACCCGCCCGGCGGCAAGGGCCAATGTGTCGCGTCCGGGGGTGCCCAGCACCCGGAGTCCGCTGGTCCGCTCGAAATAGAGCTCATAATTCTCGAAGCCGGACAACGAGGCCGTCTCGACTCCGGACCTGGTCACGGCACCGGTACCAAGATCGAAGACGTAGTCGGCAGAGTCGCCTCCGAGGAACAAATCGTCTCTACCCTCCCCGGCTTGGACCCGCGCGGAGGACTCCGCGGGGAGCGCCAGGGACAGGTCATCCCTGCCCGCACCGAGGTCCAGGACGAGGCTAACGGGCCCCAAGCCGCCGCCGCTCCTCACTATGTCGTTCCCTGCGCCGGTCGAGACGTTGTCCGAGCCGGGCGAGACATCGTCGATTGAGACATAGTCCGATCCCGCGCCGCCGTCGTACCGGTCGTCGCCGGCACCGAGGCTCGCGCGGACAGAGCGCCCGGACGTCACCAGAATAGAATCGTCGCCGGCGCCGGCAGTCACCGTTCCGGCGTCGATGCAGATGAGATCGTCTCCGCCGAGGGCGTCGACATCGGCGTTGTGAGAGACGATGACATCATCACCCTCGGTGCCGGAGATCGTGCCACCCTTCGAGTCGCCCACGATCGTCGCCGGGCGCCCTTGGCACGTCTCCTCCACACCGACCGCGGTCGTCGGAGCCACGAGGAGACCGGTCAAAGTCGCCGCGGCCAGCAAGGCAGCGCGGGTGCGCACGCCCGTCACGCTAGCTTGACGCCCCGCGAGCGCATACAACCCTCCTGAAGATTTCTCCCGGTGAGCAGCTCGCTTCGCACCTCCCATCCGCTGCGAAGGCCTCCACGGAAGCCCGTGGCAGCACGGGAACGGCGTCGACGCGACCGAGTTCCGAATGCGCCCGAGCTGACGTGCAGGCCGACAGAGTCAGTCAATAAGCGAGGGTGTCCGCCGTGAGTCCATCTTCAGAGCATTGAGGTTCCCCTCCTGCTCGTTGGGCTGGGTCAAGATCAACGTCGACGGCCAGTACTGCCAGATCCAACCGGTCTCATGGGTGATCGGATCACCTATCCGATAGCTCAATGAAGGGTTCCCTCGCTCACCTGTTGTCGCGTCATTCCGTCGCGAGTCGACCACGTCGGGAGGGCTGCCCTCGCGCGCGGCTTCGACCTCCAGCCGTACCGCATCACCTTTGTCGCGTTTCCGCCTAGCTTGCTAGCGACCACAATGGCGTTGTGGACCTTGAGGATCTGCGTGTTGCGGTTTACAGGTCGTTCGCTGACACCGGCCGACCTCCCGAGGTTGAGGCTATGGCGGAGCGCTTCGGCACGAGCCGGAACGCCGTGGTCGACGCGCTCCGAGAGTTGGCCAGCGCTCGGCACGTGGTGCTTGATTCCGAAGATCGCATCGTGATGGCGCACCCGTTCGCGGCGATTCCACTCGGGTTCTCGGTCATGGGCACCTCAACGCTGTGGTGGGGCGGTTGTGCTTGGGACTCGTTCGCCCTGCCCCACCTGCTGCCTGAGCAGAGCCCGGTGCTGGTGGCGACCAGCTGTCCCGCGTGCGGTCAGGCTCACGCCTGGAATGTCGGCATCGATGCCCCGCCGGCCGGCCAGCAGGTCGTCCACTTCCTGGTTCCCGTGGCCCACATGTGGGACGACGTGGTGCACACCTGCGGCCACCAGAGCGTGTTCTGCTCCACCCAGTGTGTCGACAATTGGCTCGAGCGCAGCGGCAACGAGCGCGGTTACGTGATGGACCTTGCGATGCTCTGGCGGCTTGCCAGGCGCTGGTACTCGGGGCGACTGGACCATGGCTATGCCCGTCGAGAGCCGAGCGAGGCGTCTGACTACTTCCGCCAAGTCGGTCTTTCGGGCCCCTTCTGGGGCATGTAGGGAGGCATCGCGACCGAATGAGCCTTCGGGTTCGGCCGCACGCCGCGCGCGTACAACTGGCCGTTCGGCTGCGTCACACCGGCGCGAGTCGGGCCACGGCCGAGTTTCGCGGCGCCGAGGGCTGGAGTGCGGGTTACCCCTGTCGCACCACTCGGTAGATGGTCTCGGACTTCGGCGCCGGGCGAGGCTCGTCGTGCCAGCCGATCTCGTCCGCCTTCTTCGTGATTGCGGCCTTCACCTCGGCGACGTCGACATCGTCATCAAAGAAGGCGATCGACAAGCCATTCCCGGTCGCGGGGTCGACGAGGTGGTACGCGTCCAGCACGCCCGGAACGCCCTTGGCCGCATCGATGACCCACTGGCGATCGTCTTCGGGCATCGGCTCCCAGACAGCAATACGCGCGATCATGGCTCGCCTCCTCTACGTGTCGAGCCCAATGTAGTAGCGCGGGAAGCCGCTGACCTGCTGCCAACCCACGTCCTTCCGCCGCATGTGAATGTCAAGGCGTGAGTCGCGACTGGTGCACGGTGGTTCCTGGGCGCGTCCGGTATCACTGCCCAGGATCGCTGTGCTGCAGGAAGCAGGTGAGGAGGTGCTCAGCCCGCCAGGCGCCAAGGCTCGACGCCGTGCACCCCGTCGTTGGCGACGAAGTAGAGGGAGCCGTCGGCGACGAAAAGGCGGCTGGGGTTCGAGGAGCCGGTCGGCGAGAGGTCGTGCAGGATCGGGCGGGACCGGGGGCTCACCAACGTGTAGAGCTCGCGACCATGCACGCCGTCGTCGGCGGTGAAGACCAGACTGTCGCCGAGGCAGGTGAGGCCGCGAGGCGCCTCAGCACCGTGGGCGACCCGGCGCACCCGGCCGTGCTGGCGCACGTACAGCTCGGCGCCGTCGCCGCGGCTGGCCGTGAAGTAGAGCGCGCTCCCGCACGGCGCCAGCTTCCCGATGTTCCCGCGCGACAGGTCGGTGAGCCGAACGGTTCCGTGCGGTCTGCCGTCGGTGCGCCAGACCTCCGGGCCGTGGACCCCGTCATTGGCGATGAACACCAGCCGCCGACCGTCGGGGGTCAACCGGCCCACCTCGGAGTCCCGCGGTCCCCGCCGGATGTCGCGGACCAGCTGGGTGCCGCGCTTCGTGCCGTCGCTGACCCAGAGCTCGGCGCCGATGCCGTAGACGCTGCTGACGATGAAGAAGACTCGCTTGCCCACCGTCGTCAGTCTCAGGAGGACGGTGGAGCCCGTGGGGCCGTCGCGCCACTTGTGAATGATCCGGGTCCCCGCGACCGTGCCGTCGGTGCGCCAGAGCGGGTTCTGGGCGTCCACGAAGAGTGCGATGTCGCCGATCGGGGAGATGTAGTCCGGCAGGGTCAGGTGCTGCTTGAGCGGCACAGTCCCGGCGATCGTCCCGTCGGAGCGCCAGAGCTGCGGGTTCTGGTCGAAGTCGGACGTCGCGAGGAGCGCGAGCCCGCCCAGGGACGCGGCGTGGATCGAGACCACGTCGTCCCCCTGCGCCAGCAGTGTGGTCGTCCCGACGTCACCGCCGGTGCCCCGCGCGGTGGTCACCCGGATCTGTCCCACGTCACGATCGTCGTCGGTCATGAACACCACGCCGTTGGCAGAGGACGTGAAGTACGCCGGGTTTGAGCCCAGCGGTCCCGGCCGGACGTCGCCGACCAGGACCGTTCCACCGGGCGAACCGTCGGTGACCCAAGGCTCCTTGCCGTGGACACCGTCGTCGGCTCCGAAGAAGACGCGGCCGGCCGCGGACCAGAAGGAGCCGAAGTTGCTGGGCGGCATCGACGAGCCCCCGCCGGGATGTAGGTCGCCCAGCATCACGACCTCGCCCGGCACCAGCCGCTGCGCCACGCGACTCTGCGCGGTCGATCCCGAGCGGGCTCCTGGCTCCGTCGCGGATACCGCGGACGCCCCGGTCGAGCCCGCCACGAGCACCGCACACAGACTGGCGATCCCGACCTGGACGAAGAGGCGCATGGGCCAGAACTACCACGACGTGGCGTGGCAGGGACAGCAAGAACGCTCAACCCGGACGACCGCCCGACCATGCCTCGATCCGCGCCCTCGCGCAGGCGCGTCCTTCCGCCGTCAGTCGACCATCAGCCATGGCACCACTGGCCCGCGAATCGCTGCCGCTAGGGGCGCCTGAAGATCCCGGCGCACGGCTTGGGCTCGAAGTACGTCGTCTTCGGCGGCATCACCCCACCGGCGTCCGCCAGCCGGGTGAGCGCCTCGAGCGGTGGCGGAGCGAGCGTGAAGAGCACACCCTCGTCGCTGTCGCACCGGCGGGTCAGCTCGTCCACGGGGGTTCGCGCGGGCGCGATCTCGATACCTTGGGCGAGGCGGTTGAGTACCTGCGTCGTGAGCACTTCCACGTCGAGGCCGTCATCGGCGGTACGCGGCGTGACGAGGTACCAGCGGCGCTCGGCGTAGAGCCCGAACGAGCCGGTCTCGAGGGCCGGTGCCGAGTCACGCGGCTCGACCGTGAAGCCCGGCTCGAGCACGCCTGACCAGCTCGGCGCGGTCGACTGGGCCGAGCACCCGCCGGTGGAACGCCGACAGTCGCAACCCGTCCATCGGGTGCACGACGCACAAGATGCTCGAGCCTGCGGGCTCGCCGTGCCGCTGCCAGGCTGCGAGCGAGGCCGCGACCCGGTGGTGACCGTCGGCGATGTAGTGGTCGGAAGCGGTCAGCTCCGCGGCGAGGGCCTCGGTCACACCTCCCGGGGGCACCCGCCAGACCCGCTGCTCGAGGCCACTGGGCCCGGCGAAGTCGAGCAGCGGCGGTGACGCCGTGAGCTCGTCCAGAACCCGGAGGTAGGTCGGACCGGCGTGGTGCAGCAACGCGACCAGCGCCGGCGCCGCGTCGGTCTCCATGTGCTTGACCAGGCTGTCGACCCGCTGGGCCTGCACCGCCTCGTGCCCACGGACCTGCCCGTCGACGAAGGGACGCACGTCGACCTCGCACACGACCCCGGTGTGGTCGCCCTGCCGGTAAACGTAGAGCGCGGCCTCCGACTCGTCGTACGCCGTGGGGTCAGGCGGCGCGACGGGCGGCAGCGTGCCGGTGTCCTCGGGCAGCTCGGCAAGGCCGGTGACCAACCGGCGGGCCCACTCCGGGCGGACGACGCGAGCCCGGAAGGGACGGACACGGCTCACGAGTCCTCGGTCTCCGCGCGCAGCGTCACCTCGGACACGCTCAGCACGTGCGGGACGCCGCGCAGGGTCTCCAGCAGTTCCGCGGACGGCTGCTCACCCACATCGATCGTGGCCACGGCCGCCTCACCGCCGCGGAAGATGCGGTTCTGCATGTGCTCGACGTTGACGTGCGCGCTGCTGAGCCGGTCCAGCACCTGCGCGAGCACGCCGACCCGGTCGAGGTGCCGGATGGTCAGCGTGAACGAGCCTATGGTGCGGTCGTCGAGGTTCACGGAGTGCCGGACCTCCCCCGTCATGAAGGCGTCGATGATCTCGGTGACCCCGGCCGCGATGGCGGCCTGCGCCTGCTCAGTCGAGGCACCGATGTGGTGCGTGGCGACGACAGCAGGATGCTTGGCGATCGCGGAGTCCCACGATCCGTGGCTCGAGCCCGGCTCGTCCGCGAAGACGTCCAGCCCGGCGCGGACGGCGCCCGCGTCGAGCGCCTCGAGCAGTGCCTTCTCGTCGACCACGTCGCCGCGGGAGGTGTTGAGCAGGATCGCGCCGGGACGCAGCTGCGCGAGGAACTTCGCATCGACAAGGTTCCTGGTGCCGGACTTCGACGGCACGTGCAGGCTCACGATGTCGGACGACCCCAGCAGCTCCTCCAACGAGTCGCACCACGTGACGCCGGCACTCCGCCCGCTCCACGACGCGCGCCGGACGGTCGCGCCTTGCCAGGGCCTGCACGTTGATGCCGAACGCCGCCGCGCGTTCGGCGACCAGGAGTCCGATGGACCCGAGTCCGATGATCCCCATGGTGGATCCGAGCAGCCCACCGGCCTTGCTGTAGCGCTGCTTGTCCCAACGGCCGTTGCGCAGGTCGGCGACGTTGTCGGCGATCCGGCGGTCGATCGCTAGCAGCAACCCCATCGTGAGCTCGGCGACCGCGGCCGAGTTGCGGCCCGGGACGTTGGACACCACGACGCCGTGCGAAGCCGCAGCGTCGGTGTCGATGGTGTTGGTGCCGGCGCCCGCCCGGATCACCAGGGCCAGCCGGTCGGCGGCCTCGAAGACCGAGCGCTTCACCTTGGTGCTGCGCACCACCAGCCCGTCGTAGCCGGCGATCCGCGCCGCGAGCTCGTCGGCCTTGAGACCCGGCTCCACGACACACTCATGCCCACGGGTCTCGAGGTCTTTGATCGTCTGCTCGGGCAGACGGCAGGCGAAGAGCAGCCGCATCGCGCCACCTCCGGGACGTGCCCCACTGGCCGGTGCCAGCGGGTTCCGGTCACGTTAGTGGTCATGACCGGAGGTTCGTCGAGGGTAGCCCTGGTCCGGCCGCTGGTTTTAGGTTCGTTCCACGGCCCGCGGCGGGGATCCAGCCCACCTTCCCGATGGACGGTGTCGCCTACCCACTGCCGATGAAGCACGGGCACTGAGCCGGCGCCCGCGTCCTACCGGACCTGTCTGATCGGCAGGATGGCGAGCGCGCCGGCGACGGCGCAGCCCGCGGCGACGGCGTAGAGGATCGAGTAGCTGCCGCCCCCGACGGCGAGCACCACCGGCGCGATGGCGGGCGCGACAGCGAACGGAAGGGCGCCGGCGATGTTGAGGACGCCGAGGTCCTTGGCGACGGAGCCAGCGTCCGGAAGCACGTCGACGACGAGGGCGAGGTCGACGGCCATGTACATGCCGAAGCCGACCCCGCCGACCGCCATGCCGACCAGATAGCCGTCGACGTCGTCGGCGCTCGCGATCAGCGAGTAGCGCGAGCCCGTAGACCACGGCGGCCAGGGCACGAACACCTTGCGGCGACCGGCCAGTCGGACAGCTTGCCGGCGATCGGCGACGTGATGATGATCGCGGCCGACTGGACGAGCGTGCCGAGGAAGATCTGGTGCGGCACGTCGTCCTCGGCGGTCCCGAGCTCCTCCAGGAGGTAGTACGCCTGGTAGGTGACGAGGAACGCGTACGCCGTGACGAGAAGAACCGGATGGCGAACGCCCACGCGAAGTCCGGGTTGCGCCGCGGGTCGACGTAGAACGAGCCGGCCAGCTCGCGCAACGACCACGGCTTCCTTCGGCCGGGTCGAGGCGACGGTCACGCAGCCGGGCTGCGAACACCAGAACGAAGGCGCCACCGACGGGGCACGGCACCAGGAACATGGTCAGCATGGTCCTGGTCGAACGCCTGCACCAGATAGGTGCCCGCCACGGACGCGACCGGGCAGGCAGACCCCGAGGACGCCGGATACGACGCCCCGCTGAACGGTCGGTACCTGGTCGGGCAGCACCGCGGCCTGGGCGGCCAGCAGGGCGTTGAAGAACACCTGGGCAGATGCACCAGCCCAGGAGGACGACCGGGATGCTCGGCGCCACCGCGACCGTCAGGGTGCCGATGGTCCCGCCGGCCAGACCGACCAGCATCCACGGCCGACGCATGCCCAGCCGCGACGTGGTCCGGTCGCTGAGCCGGCCGAAGAACGGGTTGCTCACGATCGCGAGCAGCGACCCGACGCCGGTGACGAGCGCGAGGTTCTTCGGTGCCTGGTCGATCCCGACCAGCTAGTTGACCTTCAGCGCCAGCGAGACCAGCAGTGGCGCGAGGAACACCAGCGCGCCACCGGCGTAGGAGAGCGCGTACAGGGAGACGAACCCTCGTCCTGCGGGCCCCGGGCCGGCGAGCCGTGGAGGGCCTCCGGGCACTCCAGAGTCCGCCGAGACAGTCAGGTTTGGCACACGCACCATGGGCCCATCTGTCGCCGAGCGCCGGATCGACGGCTCGGCGGCTCGGCGGCCAGCATCCATCAGATCGGGCACGATCGATACCCACCCAGGGGGTGGTCCTCACAGCACCTTGGTGCCGTACATCTCCCCGAGCGGATCGGCCAGCAGCTCGAGCCGGGCACCGTCGGGGTCGCGGAAGTAGATCGAGGTCTCGCTCTCGACCATGTACTCCACGCCGGCGGCGTCGAGCTTGCCGCGCAGGTGCGCCCACTTCTCGGGCGTCACCGAGATCGCCAGGTGGTGCAGGCCGCCCAGCACCTCGGCGTACGGACCGAGGTCGAGGCCGGGCAGGTCGAAGAAGGCCAGCAGGTTGCCGTGGCCGATGTCGAAGAAGAAGTGGTTCGAGCCCGGGTAGTCGCGGTTCTCGAAGATCTCGGTCAGCGGGAACTCGAGGACGCCCTGGTAGAACTCGATGGTCCGCCGTACGTCGGAGCAGATCAGCGCGAAGTGGTGCAGCCCCTGCGCGCTGCTCGGTGGCCGGTCGGGTGCCTCCTGCAGGAAGTCACTGCCGGATCCGTTCCCGCTCGGCCGCGATGGCGTCCAGGTCGATCGACGTCACGGATGTCCCCTCAGATCCGGAAGAAGCCGTCGAGGAACTCGTGCCCGAGCTCGCGGTCGCCGTGGACGGTGCCCGCGTTCATCCGACCGTACGCCGTCAGCACGAAGCTGGCCGGGTCGAACTCGATGCACGGTCGGCACGTCGTCGATGCTGTCCGGCGCTCGTGGTCAGCCCCTCGGGCCCGACGGCGATGTGCGTGTCGCCGGCGTTCTCGCCCGGACGTGATCCGCACGCCGAGCTCCATCGGCTCGGTGTCGGGCCCGACCTTCGCGGTGGCCCTCCACAGCACGAAGCAGAGCGGCACCAGCAGGTCGGCGGCCCGACCTTCCAGGGCGTGCGGCCGGCCGGTGCCCTCGCGGATGTCCCAGCTGTGCACGGCGTAGTCGACCAGCTGGAAGACCGGGTAGAAGAACGCCGGCAGCGGGCCCATGTACTTGTGCGGGACCTGGAGCCGCCCCAGTCCTCCTCGGAGAGCGCCTCCTCGATGCCCAGCATCTTGTCGAGCGCCACGCGCAGCCGCTCGAGCGCCGCTTCGCGCTCGAGCGACCGGAACTCCTGGGCGCCCTCGTCCACGTGGATGGCCATCTCGACCAGCGGCACCAGCGGGGGCGGCTCACCGCCGCCGCGGGCCGCGTCGAAGCCGACGAAGTAGGTCTCGGTGGTGTCGATCAGGTGTCCGAACACGTCACGGACCTGCCAGTGCCCGGCGCCGGTCGGTGCCGTCCACGACTCGGGGTCCTCGGCCAGCGCGAACATCCCCGCCGACTCGCGGCGGACCGCCTCGAGCAGGTTGTCCTTGCTCTCGTGGCTCATGAAGTTCCACGCGCTCATCTCGTCCTCCTGGCCGTCCCGGGACTGCGGACCGAAGTTAGTTGTCGTGACAACTAGATTGCTCTCCCGGCCGGGGAGTGTCAACGGGTCGTTCCTAGACTCGCCTCGTGAGTAACGCCGTGCGATGGCTGGACGCAGGTCAGCAGCGAGCGTGGCGGGCCTGGCTGGACGCGCACGCCCACCTGTCGGCCCGGCTGAACCGGGAGCTCCAGGCGAGCTCCGGCCTGTCCCTCACCGACTACGACGTGCTGGTCCACCTCACCGACGTACCGGAGGGTCGGCTGCGCTCCTTCGAGCTCGCAGAGGGGCTGCAGTGGGAGAAGAGCCGCCTC
>CAVTHU010000034.1:0-74709 GCA_963734355.1 uncultured Actinomycetota bacterium | reverse complement strand
TCTCGATCGAGGTCGAGCCCGACCTCGCCAACGACACCGAGGCGACCATCGCCTCCGCCCGCGAGCTGTGGCCGGCGGTCGACCGGCCCAACGTGCTGATCAAGATCCCGGCGACCACCGAGGGGCTGCCGGCGATCACCGCCACGATCGCCGAGGGCATCAGCGTCAACGTGACGCTGATCTTCGGCCTGGAGCGCTACCAGGGCGTCATGGAGGCCTACGTGACCGGCCTCGAGCCGGCCGCGCGACAACGGCCACGACCTGGCCGACGATCCACTCGGTCGCGTCGTTCTTCGTCTCCCGGGTGGACACCGAGATCGACAAGCGGCTCGACGACGATCGGCACCGACGACGACGGCGCTGCGCGGCAAGGCCGGCGTCGCCAACGCCCGGCTCGCCTTCGCGGCGTTCGAGGAGTTCTTCGCCGGCGACCGCTGGAAGCCGCTGGAGGCCGCCGGCGCCAACCAGCAGCGGCCGCTGTGGGCCTCGACCGGCGTCAAGAACCCGACTACGACGACACGATGTACGTCGACGACCTGGTCGTCGACGACACCGTCAACACGATGCCGGAGAAGACCATCGACGCGGTTCGCCGACCACGGCGAGGTCGACGGGCGACCAGGTCACCGGCAAGCTACGACGACGGCGCAGGCAGGTGATCGACCAGCTCGCCGACGGCCGGCATCGACTACGACGACGTCATCGCGGTGCTCGAGCAGGAGGGCGTCGACAAGTTCGTGACCTCCTGGGACGAGCTGCTCGAGACCGTCGCAGGAGCCAGCTGGAGGCGGCCGGCAAGTGACGCGACGGCGCCCGTCGACCCCACGGCGACGGCGGCGTGGGCACGGCTCGCGCGCGCTCGCCGACGGCTTCGCGCCCGACCTGCGCGGCTGGTTCGCCGACGACCCGGGCCGGGTCGAGCGGCTCACCTTCGACCGCCGCCGACCTGCACGTCGACCTGTCCAAGAGCGCTGGTCGACGACGACGTCCTCGCGGCGCTGCTCGCGCTGGCCGACGAGGTCGGGCGTCGCCGACCGGCGCGACGCGATGTTCGCGCGGCGAGCACATCAACGTCACCGAGGACCGGGCGGTGCTCCACACCGCGCTGCGGCTGCCCGGCGGACGCCGACGCTCGAGGTCGACGGGCAGGACGTCGTCGCCGACGTCCACGAGGTGCTGCGCCGGGTCTACGACGTTCGCCGACCAGGTCCGCTCCGGCGCCTGGACCGGCGTCACCGGCGAGCGGATCCGCACGGTCGTCAACATCGGCATCGGCGGCTCCGACCTCGGCCCGGTGATGGCCTACGAGGCGCTGGCGCCGTACCGCCAGGACGGGCCTCGAGTGCCGGTTCATCAGCAACATCGACCCGACCGACGCCGCCACGACGCTGGCCGGGCTCGACCCGGCGACCACGCTGTTCATCGTCTCCAGCAAGACCTTCGGCACGCTCGAGACGCTGACCAACGCCCGGCTGTGCAGGGCCTGGCTGCTCGACGGGCTCGCGCGGCCAGCGACGACGACGCGAAGCGGTCGCGAAGCACTTCGTCGCGGTCTCGACGGCGCTCGACAAGGTCGCCGACTTCGGCATCGACCCCGACAACGCCTTCGGCTTCTGGGACTGGGTCGGCGGCCGCTACTCGATGGACTCCGCGATCGGCACCTCGCTCGTCGTCGCGATCGGCCCGGAGCGGTTCGCCGAGCTGCTGGCCGGCATGCACGCCATGGACGAGCACTTCCGCACCACCGAGCCGGCGCGCAACGTGCCGGCTGCTGATGGGGCTGCTCAACGTCTGGTACACCAACTTCCTCGGCGCCGCAGACCCACGCGGTGCTGCCGTACGCCCAGCTGCTGCACCGCTTCCCGGCGTACCTCCAGCAGCTGACGATGGAGTCCAACGGCAAGGGCGTCCGCTGGGACGGCACGCCGGTCACCACCGACACCGGCGAGGTCTTCTGGGGCGAGCCCGGCACCAACGGGCAGCACGCGTTCTACCAGCTGATCCACCAGGGCACCCGGCTCATCCCGGCCGACTTCATCGCCTTCGCCAACCCGGCGTACCCGCTCGCGCGACGGCGACACCGACGTGCACGAGCTGTTCCTGGCCAACTTCTTCGCCCAGACCCAGGCGCTGGCGTTCGGCAAGACCGCCGACGAGGTGCGCGCCGAGGGCACCGACGAGGCGATCGTGCCGGCCCGGGTCTTCACCGGCAACCGGCCGACCACCTCGATCATGGCGCCGGAGCTGACCCCGTCGGTGCTGGGCCAGCTGATCGCGCTCTACGAGCACATCACCTTCACCCAGGGCGTCGTGTGGGGCATCGACAGCTTCGACCAGTGGGGCGTCGAGCTCGGCAAGCAGCTCGCCCAGCAGGTCGGCCCGGCGGTCGCCGGCGACGCCGCCGCGCTGGCCGAGCAGGACGCCTCGACCCAGGCCCTGATCGCCTACTACCGGGAGCACCGCACGCTGATGGCCGTCGACCGGCCGCAACCCGCTGCGCGACCCGCAGGACCGGCGGCTGCCCCGGATCGCCGGGCCGTGCGGCATGGTGCTCTTCGGCGTCACCGGCGACCTGTCCCGCAAGAAGGTGATGCCGGCGATCTACGACCTCGCCAACCGCGGGCTGCTGCCGCCCGGGCTTCAGCCTCGTCGGCTTCGCCCGCCGCGACTGGGCCGACCAGGACTTCGCGCAGATCGTCCACGACTCGGTCAAGCAGCACGCCCGCACCGAGTTCCGCGAGGAGGTCTGGCGGCAGCTCGCCGAGGGCTTCCGGTTCGTGCCCGGCGACTTCGACGACGACGTCGCCTTCGACCACCTGCGGCGCACCATCGAGGAGCTCGACCAGGTCCGCGGCACCGACGGCAACCACGCCTTCTACCTCTCGATCCCGCCGAAGTTCTTCGGCGACGTCGTCGAGCCAGCTCAAGGAGCACGGCCTGGCCGAGCCGAGCGGCGACGCCTGGCGCCGGGTCGTCGTCGAGAAGCCGTTCGGCCACGACCTCGAGTCGGCGCGCGAGCTCAACGCCATCCTCGACGGCGGTCTTCCCGCCGGAGTCGGTCTTCCGGATCGACCACTACCTCGGCAAGGAGACGGTCCAGAACATCCTGGCGATGCGGTTCGCCAACGACGATGTTCGAGCCGATCTGGAACTCCAACTACGTCGACCACGTGCAGATCACGATGGCCGAGGACATCGGCATCGGCGGCCGGGCCGGCTACTACGACGGCATCGGCGCCGCCCGCGACGTGATCCAGAACCACCTGCTCCAGCTGATGGCGCTGGTCGCGATGGAGGAGCCGACGTCGTTCGACGCCGACAGCCTGCGGCATCGAGAAGCAGAAGGTGCTCGCAGCGGTCGCGCTCCCCCGCCGGCTCGACCTCACCACCGCGCGCGGGCAGTACGCCGCCGGCTGGTCCGGCGGCGCGAAGGTCGCCGGCTTCCTCGAGGAGGAGGGCATCCGCAAGACCTCGCACACCGAGACGTTCGCCGCGATCACCCTGCACGTCGACAACCGCCGCTGGGCCGGGCGTGCCGTTCTACCTGCGCACCGGCAAGCGGCTCGGCCGCCGGGTCACCGAGGTGGCCGTGGTGTTCAAGCGGGCGCCGCACCTGCCGTTCAGCGCGACCGCCGACCGAGGAGCTCACCCAGAACGCCCTGGTGATCCGGGTGCAGCCCGACGAGGGCATGACCCTGCGGTTCGGCTCCAAGGTGCCCGGCACCGCGATGGAGATCCGCGACGTCAACATGGACTTCGCCTACGGCGGCTCGTTCACCGAGTCCTCGCCCGGAGGCCTACGAGCGGCTGATCCTCGACGTGCTGCTCGGCGACCCGCCGCTGTTCCCGCGGCACGAGGAGGTCGAGCTGTCCTGGAAGATCCTCGACCCGATCCTCGAGCACTGGGCGCGCGAAGGGGAAGCCGGAGCGCCTACGCCGTCCGGCACCTGGGGACCCGCGTCGGCGCCGACAAGATGCTGGCCCGCGACGGCCGGACCTGGAGGCGGCCTGATGATCGATCGCGCTCGAGCCGACACCAACTCGCGCCGGGATCGCCGCGGAGTTCGTCCGGGCCCGCACCCGGGCCGGCAGCCCGGCGATGGGCATGGTGATGACGCTGGTCATCGTCGCCGACGAGGACGACGCCGACCGACGCGATGGACGCGGCCCGCGAGGCCTCCCACGAGCACCCGGCCCGGGTGCTCGGCGTGATCCTCGGCGACGGCCGCGGCGCGCCGCAGGTCGACGCCCAGGTCGGCACCGGCGCCGGCTGGACCGGCGAGACCGCGCTGATCCGGCTGAGCGGCGAGGTGGTCAAGCACCCCGAGTCGGTGGTGCTGCCGCTGCTGCTGCCCGACTCCCCCGTCGCCGTCTGGTGGCCGACCGACCCGCCCGCCGACCCGGCCGCCGACCCGCTCGGCGCGCTCGCGCAGCGCCGGATCACCGACGCCGCCGACGTCACGCGCGGCAAGGTCAAGGCGCTGCACGCCCAGTGCGCGGCGTACGCGCCCGGGCAACACCGACCTCGCCTGGACCCGGCTCACGCCGTGGCGGGCGCTGCTCGCCGCGGCCCTCGACCAGCACCCGCTCAAGGTCACCGGCGGCCGTCGGTCGACCGCCGAGCGGATCAGCCCGAGCGCCGACCTGCTGGTCGCCTGGCTCGCGACCGGCTCAAGGTCGACGTCGAGCGCAAGAGCTCCGACGGCCCCGGGCATCACCGAGGTCGTGCTGGAGACCAAGCGAGGGCCCGATCCGGATCTCGCGGCCCGACGGCAGGCTGGCGACGTTCTCCTCGCCCGGCCACCCCGACCGGCCGGTCGCGCTGCAAGCGCCGCGACGCTGCCCGAGCTGCTCGCCGAGGAGCTGCGGCGGCTCGACGAGGACGACGTGTACGCCGCCGCCGCGCAGACGCTGACCGAAGAGCGGGCCGCTGTGACCGCCCGAGCGCCGCGGATCGAGGTCCACGACGACGTCGCGACGCGCTGGCCGACGGCGGTGGCCGGCGAGCTGCTCGCCCGGCTGGCCGACGCGCAGGCCGCCGGCGGCGTACCCGCAGATCGCGCTGACCGGCGGCACCATCGCCGACGCCGTCCACCGCGAGCTCGCCCGGCTCGCCGCCGGCTCGGAGGTCGACTGGTCGCGGGTCGTCGTCTGGTGGGGCGACGAGCGGTTCGTCGCGCCCGACACCCCCGACCGCAACGCCGGCCAGGCGCGCGCGGCGTTCCTCGACCGCGGTCGGCGTCGACCCGGCCAACGTGCACGAGATGCCGTCGACCGCCGACGCCGCCGACGTCGACGCCGGCGCGGCGGCGTACGCCGACGACGCTGCGCGAGCACGGCAGCGGCGAGTTCGACGTGCTGATGCTCGGCATCGGCCCCGACGGCCACTTCGCCTCGCTCTTCCCCGGCCTCCCGCAGCTCGACGTCGACGACCGGATCGCCGTCGCCGTCACCGGCTCCCCCAAGCCCCCGCCGGAGCGGATCAGCCTCACCTTCGCCGCCCTCAACCGCGCCAGCCGGTCTGGTTCCTGGTCAGCGGCGACGAGAAGGCCGACGCCGTCGCCCGCGCCCTCGCCGACGGCGCCGACCGTCCACGACGACCCCGCCGCCGGCGTCACGCGGCTCCGAGGAGACCATCTGGTTCCTCGACCGCGCCGCCGCCTCCCGCCTCTGACCGCCGGCGCGCCTGCCGCAGTCACCGCGTTGACCGGCGACTTCTGCGCGTCTCCAGCGATGCCGATCGGCGCAGTAGCGTGCTGGTCCTCAGCGTGCGACGGCGAGGCCCGTCGACGTCGTGCTCAGCTCGCCGACGGCTCGGCGTGGCGAGGACGGCTCTTCATCGTCGCGGCGCCGTGCGCTGCGGGCCGTCGAGATCGAGCCCGTCACGCTCGCAGACGGCGCCGCTCGGTGAGCCGGCGAGCAGCTCCTCGCGCTGCTTCTCGGAGCACGACGTCGACGACGGTCTCGTCGTGCCCGGTCCGGCGCCTTGTACGTGACTCCTGCCGTCGAACTCGACGCGCACCGCGCTCGGGCCAGGCGATGTCGACGCGGCGACGCCGACCCGCGTCGTCGTAGATCCAGCACTGCGGCTCGGGCGCGGCAGCCCAGCGTCGTCCTCGTGCAGTCGAAGCAGCGCGACTCCGCGACCGACTCGGCTGCGACCGTCGGCGAGCGGCGCACGACCGGTGCGCAGCAAGCTGCCGCGCCACTGCTCCATGAAGCGCTCGCGCTCTCGGCAGCGTCCTCGTGGTGCGACGACTCCGCGTGCAGGAGCGTCGTCGCAGCGCCGCCAGTGCGTCGACCGTCGAGCAGCGGCCCGGGTCGAGGCCGGTGCGCAGCGCGCGTGGTCACCCGGATGCCGTGCGCGTCGACGACGTCTCGCGTCGGAGCACCCGATGCTGGTGCACGCCGGCCTCGTTCGCGGCCGGCCGCGTGATCGTCCCGGGCGATGCCTGGCGCCTGCGTCGAGCGGCAGCGTCCCACTGCGCGATGTCCCACTCGCCGACGGCGCGCACGTGCGAGACGCACGACGAGCCGGTCCTGGCCTGCGCGGTGCGACCGGCCTCGGCACGCTCGAGCGCAGTGTCGCCCGACCTCGTCGCAGGCGGACCAGGCTCGACCGCGACGTACGCCCCGTGCCGCGACCGCGCTCGGAGCGACCCGTCGGCGACGGCGCGAGCGATCGCACGGTGCGCTCATGCCGCGGACGCGAGCAGCTCCGTTGCGCGAGCGGATCGGCACCGCGCGCGGGCAGATCGTCGAGCGGCCACGTCGCGGCGTCATGGCATCGAGATCGTGCCTGGTCGCCGAGCGCGATCGCGCGTCGGCGCTATCCACAGGCCAGGCGACAGCACTCCTTCAGCGACCGCTCGGCGCGTCTGCAGCGAGGCTCGGTGCAGACGCTGCACGAGTCACCGGTCAGCCGGTCGACTCCTGCAGGCGGGCCCGCGGTCAGCGGTCAGAAGATGATGTCGCCGGACTTGCGGCGGGAGCGGAGCAGCTCGAGGGCCTCGTCGAGGATGTCCGCGGCCTCCGCGTCGGAGCGGCGCTCCTTCACGTAGGCCAGGTGGGTCTTGTAGGGCTCGATCTTGGGCGCCGGCGGCGGGTTCTCGGAGTCCAGGCTGGCCGGGCAGGCCGCACTTGGGGCAGTCCCACGAGTCGGGGACCGCGGCCTCGACGGAGAAGGTGACCACCGAGCGGTGCTCGTGGGAGCAGAAGTAGGTGACCGCCTGCCGGGGCGCGGCCTCGCCGCGCTCCGCCTCGCCCATCGGGCCGGCGCCGACCCGGCTGCCCGCGGATCGCGTTTCCTCCACCAGCCATGATCGCGTCTCCTCCTCGGAGCTCCTGGTAGGCCGAGCAGCAGGCCCAGCGCGATGACGCAGGCGAACCAGATGACGCCGATGCCGACCGTGAGCCGGTCGAGGTTGCGCTCGGCGACGGACGAGCCGCCGAGCGAGCTGGAGACGCCGCCGCCGAACATGTCGGAGAGGCCGCCGCCGCGGCCCTTGTGCAGCAGCACGAGCAGGATCATCAGAGCGCTCGTGATCGACGAGCAGGATGAGTGAAGACGAGATCCACGGGCGCGATCCTACGTCACGAATCCGGATCGCCCGACAGGGTGATCAGAGCACCGGCATGTCGTAGAAGCGGCAGATGCCGCCGAACTCGTCGGCCTGCAGGCTCGCGCCGCCGACCAGGCAGCCGTCGACGTCGGCCTTGGCCATGATGCCGGCGACGTTCGCCGCCTTCACCGAGCCGCCGTAGAGGATGCGTACGCCGTCGGCGGCCGCGTCGCCGTAGACCTCCCGCGACCCGCGCCCGGATCGCCGCGCAGACCTCCTGCGCGTCGTCGGGCGTGGCCACCTCGCCGGTGCCGATCGCCCACACCGGCTCGTAGGCGACGACCAGCCCGGCGACCTGCTCGGCGCGTGAAGCCCGGCCAGCGAGCCGTCGACCTGCGCCAGCGTGTGCGGCGACGTGCTCGCCGGCCTGCCGGACCTCGAGCCCCTCGCCGACGCAGACGATCGGCGTCATCCCGGCGGCCAGCGCCTTGTGCGCCTTGGCGTTGACGACCTCGTCGGTCTCGCGCGTGGTACTCGCGCCGCTCGGAGTGGCCGACCACGACGTAGGAGCAGCCGAGCTTGGCCAGCATCGCCGCCGAGATCTCGCCGGTGTAGGCGCCGCCGTCGTGCTCGGAGACGTCCTGGGCGCCGTACCGGATCTGCAGCCGGTCGCCGTCGACGAGCGTCTGCACCGAGCGGAGGTCGGTGAACGGCGGCACCACGACGACCTCGACCCGCGCCGTAGTCGTGCTTCTTGTCGGCGAGGGTCCACGCCAGCTTCTGGACCAGGACCACCGCCTCCTGGTGGTTGAGGTTCATCTTCCAGTTGCCCGCCATCAGCGGGGTGCGGGTCGGCGCCATCGGCGCTCAGTCCTTCCAGGACGGCGATGCCGGGCAGCTCCTTGCCCTCGAGGTACTCCAGGCTGGCGCCGCCACCGGTCGAGATGTGGCCGAACGCGTCCTCGTCGAAGCCGAGCGTGCGCACGGCGGCCGCGGAGTCGCCACCGCCGACGACGGACAGCCCGTCGACCTTGGTCAGCGCCTCGGCGACGCGCGCGGGTGCCGTCGGCGAAGGCCGGCGATCTCGAAGACGCCCATCGGGCCGTTCCAGAACACCGTCCGGGCGTCGGCGACGGCCTCGGCGAACGCCGCGCGCGGACTCGGGGCCGATGTCGAGGCCGAGCGCGTCGGCCGGGATCGCGTCGGCCGGCGACGACCTGCGGCTGCGGCTCGCGGTCGCCGGACGGGAACTCGGTGTCGACCACGATGTCGGTCGGCAGCACGATCCGGACGCCGGTCTCCTCGGCCCGCTCGAGGTAGGCCGCGGCAGGTGTCGAGCTGGTCCTCCTCGAGCAGGCTCTTGCCGACCTCGTGGCCCTGGGCCTTGAGGAAGGTGAAGACCATCCCGCCGCCGATCAGCAGCGTGTCGGCCTTGCCGAGCAGGTTGTCGATCACGCCGAGCTTGTCGGAGACCTTCGAGCCGCCGAGCACGACGACGTAGGGCCGCTCGGGGTCCTCGGTGAGCCGCCGCAGCACGTCGATCTCGGCGGCGACCAGGCCGCCCATCGCGTGCGGCAGCCGCTGCGCGACGTCGTAGACCGACGCCTGCTTGCGGTGCACGACGCCGAAGCCGTCGGAGACGAACGCGTCGGCCAGCTCGGCGAGCTGGTCGGCGAACGCGCCGCGCTCGGCGTCGTCCTTGCTGGTCTCGCCGGCGTTGAACCGGACGTTCTCCAGCACGGCGACCTGGCCGTCCGTCGAGGCCGGCGACCGTCGTCGCGCGCCGACTCGCCGACGGTGTCGGTCGCGAACGCGACGTCCGTGCCGAGCAGCTCGCCGAGCCGCGCGGCCACCGGGCGCAGGGAGTAGCGGTCCTCCGGCTCGCCCTTCGGCCGGCCCAGGTGGGCGGTCACGACGACCCGGGCGCCGGCGTCGGCCAGCGCCTGGATCGTCGGGCACGCTGGCCCGGATCCGGCCGTCGTCGGTGATCGTGGTGCCGTCGAGCGGGCACGTTCAGGTCGGACCGGACCAGGACCCGCTTGCCGGCGACCTCGCCCAGCGCCGGCGTACGTCGCCCACGGTCAGAGCGTCTCGCCGACGTAGCTGATCAGGTCGGCGAGGCGGTTGGAGTAGCCCCACTCGTTGTCGTACCAGCCGACGACCTTGACCTGGTTGCCGATCACCTTGGTCAGCGGCGCGTCGAAGATGCAGGACGCCGGGTCGGTGACGATGTCGGTGGAGACGATCGGGTCGGTCGGAGTAGCGCAGGAAGCGGCCGTCGGCGGCCGCCTTGACCACCGCGTTGACCTCCTCGACGGTGGTCTCGCGGCCGGCCTCGAAGGTGAGGTCGGTGGCCGAGCCGGTCGGGCACCGGGACGCGCAGCGCGTAGCCGTCGAGCTTGCCCTTGAGCTCGGGCAGCACCAGGCCGATCGCCTTGGCGGCGCCGGTCGAGGTCGGCACGATGTTGAGCGCGGCGGCGCGGGCGCGGCGCAGGTCCTTGTGGATGTTGTCCTGGAGGTTCTGGTCGGCGGTGTAGGCGTGGATGGTCGTCATCAGGCCCTTGACGATGCCGAACTCGTCGTTGAGCGCCTTGGCCATCGGCGCCAGGCAGTTGGTGGTGCACGAGGCGTTGGAGATCACGGTGTGCGCGGCCGGGTCGTAGTCGCTCGTGGTTGACGCCCATCACGATGGTGATGTCCTCGTTGGACGCGGGCGCGGAGATGATGACCTTCTTGGCGCCGCCGTTCGACGTGCGCGCGGGCCTTGGTGGCGTCGGTGAAGAAGCCGGTCGACTCGACGACGACGTCGACGCCGACGTCGGCCCACTTGCAGGTTGCGCCGGGTCGCGCTCGGCGAAGACCTTGACGATCTTGTCGCCGACGGTGATCGCGGCCGTCGGTGGACTGCACGTCGGCGTCGAGCCGGCCGAGGATCGAGTCGAACTTCAGCAGGTGCGCCAGGGTCGCGTTGTCGGTCAGGTCGTTGACGGCGACGATCTCGATGTCGAGCGCCGGAGGCGCGCACGGCGCGGAAGAAGTTGCGGCCGATCCGGCCGAAGCCGTTGATGCCTACGCGAACAGTCACTGCAGTGCTCCTGAGTCGATGGCAGGTCGCTGGACCGATCGGTGCGCAGGTGCGAGCCGTCGTACGTCCGAGCCCGGTCGCACCGCGACTGCGAGTCGACCGGCGCCGTCCGGCGTACGTGCGCGGTAACCGGAGCGTCGCGTCCGAGCGCTACTCCTCGGCGAGCATCTCCGGGGTCAGCGACGCCTCGGTGTCGGGGATGCCGAGCTCCTCGGCGCGCTTGTCGGCCATCGCCAGCAGCCGCCGGATCCGGCCGGCGATCGCGTCCTTGGTGAGCACCGGGTCGTGCAGCTGGCCGAGCTCCTCGAGCGAGGCCTGCTTGTGCTCGAGCCGCAGCTCGCCGGCCATCTTGCAGGTGGTCGGGGACCTCGTCGCCGAGGATCTCCAGGCCCGCTCGACCCGGGCGCCGGCGGCGACCGCGGCGCGGGCGGAGCGGCGCAGGTTGGCGTCGTCGAAGTTGGCGAGCCGGTTGGCGGTGGCCCGGACCTCGCGCCGCATCCGGCGCTCCTCCCAGGCCATCAGCGACTCGTGGGCGCCGAGCCGGGTGAGCAGCTGGCCGATCGCGTCGCCGTCGCGGATCACGACCCGGTCGACGCCGCGGACCTCGCGGGCCTTGGCCTGGATGCCGAGCCGGCGGGCGACGCCGACCAGGGCCAGCGCGGCCTCGGGGCCGGGGCAGGTGACCTCGAGCGACGACGAGCGGCCGGGCTCGGTCAGCGAGCCGTGGGCCAGGAACGCGCCGCGCCAGGCGGCGACCGCGTCGCAGCCGCCGCCGGACACGACGGCCGGCGGCAGACCGCGCACCGGGCGGCCGCGCTGGTCGAGCAGGCCGGTCTGGCGGGCCAGCGCCTCGCCGTCCTTGACGACCCGGACGATGTAGCGGCTGCCCTTGCGGATGCCGTTGCCCTGCACCATCACCACGTCGGACTGGTGGCCGTAGACCTCGGCGATGTCCGTGCGCAGCCGGCGGGCGGCGGCGCCGGTGTCGAGCTCGGCCTCGACGACGATCTTGCCGCTCACGATGTGCAGGCCGCCGGCGAACCGCAGCATCGAGGCGACCTCGGCCTTGCGACAGCAGGTCTTGGTGATCTGGGTGCTGGCCAGCTCGGCCTTCACCTGTGCCGTCATCGCCATGGGCCGATCCTCTCACGCGCGTCAACAACCCTCGGACCCGTGATGGATTTCAGGCGGATCCGCTCGATGATCTGCGAGTACGCCGCGGCCAGCTTGACCGGGTCGTGGCGCGGCGTGCCGTCGCCTCGGCGACGTCGTCGACGACCAGCCGCGGCGCCGTACGCCGCCACGACGTGCTCGCAGCTCGTCGAGCTCGTCCGGGCAGGTCGCCGCGTCGACGAGCACGGTGTGCACCCTGCAGCTCCGGCGCGTGCTCGGCGAGCACGGCCAGGTGGTCGGCCGGCGCCGAAGCCCGGGGTCTCCCCCGCCTCGTCGGCGAGGTTGAGCACGACCACGACCCGGGCGTCGGTGCTGACCAGCGCCTCGCGCAGCGCCGGGCACCATCAGGTGCGGGATCACCGAGGTGAACCACGAGCCCGGGCCGAGCACCACCCAGTCGGCGGCCTCGATCGCCGTCGAGCGCCTCGGGCGCGGCCGGCGGGTCGGCGGGTCCAGCGCGATCGAGTCGATCTCGCCGTCGGTGGTCGCGACCTCGACCTGGCCGCGCACGCTGGTCAGCGCGTCGGGGTCGCCGGGATCGAGGCCGCGCACCTCGGCGGTGATGTCCATCGGGGTCAGCGCCATCGGCAGCACCCGGCCCGGTCGCGCCGAGCAGCCGGCCGACCCAGTCGAGCGCGTCGACGTGGTCGCCGAGCAGCTCCCACAGGCCGACGATCAGCAGGTTGCCGACGACGTGGCCGCGCATCTCGCCGTCGCCGGCGAACCGGTGCTGGAGGACCCGCGCCCAGGTGTCGCCCCACTCGTCGTCGCCGCACAGCGCGGCCAGCGCCATCCGCAGGTCGCCGGGCGGCAGCACGCCGAACTCGCCGCGCAGCCGGCCCGACGAGCCGCCGTTGTCGGCGACGGTGACGACCGCGGTCAGGTCGTCGACGACCAGGTCGTCGACGAGCAGCCGCAGCGCCGACAGCGAGGCGTGCAGGCCGTGCCCGCCGCCGAAGGCGACGCACCGCGACTGGGCGCGGTCGCTGGCCGGCACGTCACTCCCGCCCCAGGTCGCGGTGGGTGGCGCGGGCGTCGATGCCGCGGGCCTGGAGCCGGCGGGCGATCTCCTCGGTCATCGGCGACGCTGCGGTGCTTGCCGCCGGTGCAGCCGATGGCGACGGCATGAACCGCTTGCCCTCGCGCAGGTAGCCCTCGGCGACGCCCTCGAGCACCGGCGACGTAGCGCGTCGAGGAACTCCGCGGCGCCGGGCCTGCGCCGAGACGTAGTCGGCGACCTCGCGGTCGCGGCCGGTGCTGCGGCCGCAGCTCGGGCACCCAGTGCGGGTTGGGCAGGAACCGCATGTCGGCGACGAAGTCGGCGTCGACCGGGATGCCGTACTTGAAGCCGAAGCTGACCACGCGTGACCTTCAGCCGCGACCGTCTCGGGCGTGCCGAACGCCTCGGCGATCCGGTCGGTGAGCTGGTGCACGTTGAGCGCGGAGGTGTCGATGACCAGGTCGGCGTCGCTGCGCAGGTCGGCCAGCACCTCGCGCTCGCGCTGCAGGCCGTCGAGCAGCCGGCCGCCGCCCTGCAGCGGGTGCGGCCGCCGGGCGGCCTCCTGCCGGCGGACCAGCACGTCGTCGGTGGCCTCGAGGAAGACCAGCGTGGCGTGCCGGCCGGTCGCGCCCTGGGCGAGGTTGGCCTGCAGCGACGTCGAAGAACGACGCCGGAGCGTACGTCGACCACGACCGCGATCGGCTGCTCGAGCCCCGGCTCTCGTCGACCAGCCGGACGACGTCGCGCGAGCAGGCTCGGCGGCAGGTTGTCGACGACGTAG
The DNA here is from genome assembly GCA_963734355.1 of uncultured Actinomycetota bacterium. Lineage (GTDB taxonomy): Bacteria > Actinomycetota > Actinomycetes > Propionibacteriales > Nocardioidaceae > Nocardioides. Next base: position 61,108 of record CAVTHU010000034.1, on the reverse strand, counting down.
AAGCCGAGGTCCTCGAGCTCCTTGGCGGCGGTGCTGCGGCCGGCGCCGGTCATGCCGGTGACGACGACCAGCTCGCCGCGGCTGGCGTCTGGCGTCGCTCGGTGCACGTCGCTAGCTCTCCTCGATCTCGCCGGTGGCGGTGTTGACGGACGACAGTCTGGCCGCGTGCCGCTGGCCGCGGCGACCGCATCCTTGATCGCGGCCGCGGTGCGCGGCCCGATGCCCGGGCACCTGCGCGATCTCCTCGACGCTGGCCGCGCGCAGCTTCTTCAGCGAGCCGAAGTGCTTGAGCAGCGTCTTGCGGCGCACCTCGCCCAGGCCGGGCACGTCGTCGAGCAGGCTCTCGACCATCGACTTCGACCGGCGGGAGCGGTGGTGGGTGATCGCGAACCGGTGCGCCTCGTCGCGGATCCGCTGCAGCAGGTAGAGCCCCTCGGACGAGCGGCGCCAGGATGACCGGGTCCTCCTGGCCGGGCAGCCAGACCTCCTCGAGCCGCTTGGCCAGGCCGCAGACCGGGATGTCGTCGATGCCGAGCTCGTCGAGCGCGCGCTGGGCGGCCGCGACCTGCGGCGGGCCGCCGTCGACGACGACCAGCCCGGGCGCGTAGGCGAACTTGCGCGGCCGGCCGGTCTCGGGGTCGACCAGCATCGGCCCGCTCTCGGTCGTCGCCGGGCCTCAGCTCCGACGCGCCTGCTCGTCGAGCAGCCGGCGGAACCGCCGGGTGATCACCTCGTGCATCGACGCGACGTCGTTCTGGCCGTCGACGCCCTTGATCACGAACCGGCGGTACTCGCTCTTGCGGGCCAGCCCGTCCTCGAACACCACCATCGACGCGACCACCTCGGTGCCCTGGAGGTTGGAGACGTCGTAGCACTCGATCCGCAGCGGCACCTCGTCGAGGCCGAGCGCCTCCTGGATCTCCTCCAGCGCCCGGTTGCGGGTGGTCAGGTCGCTGGCGCGCTTGGTCTTGTGCAGCGCCAGCGCCTGCGCCGGCGTTGCGGGCGACGGTCTCCTGCAGCGTCTTCTTGTCGCCGCGCTGCGGCACCCGGATCGGCACCTTGCTGCCGCGCAGGTCGCCGAGCAGCTGCTCGAACGTCGCGGCGTCGGGCGGCAGCGCCGGCACCAGGATCTCGCGCGGGATCGCGTCGGAGTCGCCGGCGTAGAGCTGGAGCAGGAAGTCCTCGACCAGCTCGGCGGTGCCGCCCTCGTCGACCCGGTCGGCGACCCAGCCGCGCTGGCCGCGGATCCGGCCGCCGCGGACGTAGAAGATCTGGACGGCGACCTCGAGCGGGTCCTCGGCCAGCGCGATCACGTCGGCGTCGGTGCCGTCGCCGAGCACCACCGCCTGCTTCTCGAGCGCCTTGCTGCATCGCGCCGAGGTCGTCGCGCAGCCGGGCGGCCTTCTCGAAGTCCTGCGCGCGTCGGAGGCGGCGTACATCTCCTTCTCGATGCGCCTGACGAACGGCCGTGGTCTGGCCGGCCATGAAGTCGCAGAAGTCGTCGACGATCGCGCGGTGCTCCTCGGCGGCTGATCGTTGCCGACGCAGGGCGCCGAGCACTTGTCGATGTAGCCGAGCAGGCACGGCCGGCCGATCTGGCCGGACCGCTTGAAGACGCCGTTGGTGCACGAGCGCATCGGGAAGACCCGCAGCAGCAGGTCGACGGTCTCGCGGATCGCCCAGGCGTGGCTGTAGGGGCCGAAGTAGCGGGTGCCCTTGCGCTTGGCGCCGCGGCCGACCATCACCCGCGGGAACTCGTCGCCGACGGTCACCGCCAGCCACGGGTAGGACTTGTCGTCGCGGTACTTCACGTTGAACCGCGGGTCGAACTCCTTGATCCAGGAGTACTCCAGCTGCAGCGCCTCGACCTCGGTGTTGACCACCGTCCACTCGACGCTGGCCGCGGTGGTGACCATCGTGGCGGTGCGCTGGTGCAGGTTGCCGATGTCCTGGAAGTACGACGACAGCCGGGCGCGCAGGTTCTTGGCCTTGCCGACGTAGATCACCCGGCCCGTGGCGTCGCGGAACCGGTAGACCCCCGGCTGGGTCGGGATCGACCCGGGCTCGGGCCGGTACGACAGCGGGCCTCGAGCTACGGGCGGCGAGCAGCAGGCACGCTCAACCCTACGGGCCGCGCGCCGGGACACCGCCCGGCGACCGCGGCTCGGCGTCTATTGTCGCAGTGATTTACTCTACTTTACATGCGATGTCGCGACCCCTACGGCTACGCCCTCACCACCAGCCCCGAGGCCGCCGCGGCGTACAAGCGCGGGGCTGCGGACGTGCTCCGGCTGCGCGTCGGGCGCGCGTCCAGTCGCTGGCCGCGCTCGATCGCGCACGACCCGACCTTCGCGCTCGGCCACGCGGCGCTGGCGCTGCTCGGCCACGAGCTGTGCGCCGCGGTCGACATCGAGGCCCGGCTCCGCGACGCCGTCGCTGCACGCCGCGCGCGGCACCGAGCGCGAGCGCAGCCACGTGCACGCCGTCGCCGCGCCACGTGCGCGGCGACTCGCGGCCGCTGGTCGCGCACCTCGCGGCCTACCCGCGCGACGCGCTGCTGCTCTCGACCGCGGTGCCGACGATCGCGTTCGCCGGCGTCACCGAGGTGCCCGAGGAGGCGTGGGCGATCGTCGAGCGCGCGATCCCGGCGTACGGCGACGACTGGTGGTTCACCGGGCTGCTCGCCTTCGTCCGCCAGGAGCAGCGCCGCTTCGACGAGGCGATGGACGCTCTCCTGCCGCTCGCTCGCCGAGGAGCCGGGCGCCGGCCACTCCGCGCACGCCCGGGCGCACGCGCACTACGAGACCGGCGACCACGCAGGCCGGGCTGGCCTGGATGGACGGCTGGGTGACCGGCGACGGCGCCGTCGACCGACAGCCTCAGCCACTTCTCCTGGCACGCCGCGCTGCACGAGCTCTCGCTCGGCGACCTCGACGCCGTCCGCCGGCGCTACGACGCCCAGCTCCGCCCCGAGCACGGCCTCGGCTGCCGGGCGCTGGTCGACACCGGCTCGCTGCTGTTCCGCTGGGCGCTCACGCCGGACGCCGCCGACGTGCCCGAGCTGGAGCAGGTCGCCGCGCTGACCGGCCGCGACGTGCTCGAGCGGCCGGCGACGCCGTTCCTGGCCATGCACGCGCGGTCACGCTGCTGGCGCTCGACGACGGGCCGGCCTCGGCCGGCTCGAGCCGCGTGGGCGGCCGCGCACGCCCACCCGACCCAGCGCGAGGTCGTCGCGCCGCTGGCCCGGGCCCTGCGGCCGGCTGGCCGCCGGGCGGTACTCGGAGGCCGCCGACGCGCTGGCCGCGCTGCGGCCCGAGCCGGCGGCTCGGCGGCTCCGACGCCCAGCGCGAGATCGTCGAGGAGACCCGGATCGCCGCGCTGCTGCGGGCCGACCGGTCGACGAGGCCCGGGAGCTGCTCGACGCCCGGCTCGACCGCCGGCACTCGCCGCGCGACGACGCTGGCGCGAGTGCGCTGCCGGCCGAGGTCGCTCAGGCCAGGCTGATCTCGTCGCCCGCGACGGTGATCGTCGACCTCGGCGAGCGCGGAACGTCGCCGGGCCCTCCTCGACGTCGCCGGTCTCGATGGAGTACTGGCTGCCGTGGCAGGCGCAGTTGATCGTGCCGTCGGCGACGCTCGACACGAGGCAGCCCTGGTGGGTGCAGACCGCGGTGAAGCACTTGAACTCGCCCTCGGCTCGGCTGGGTGACCACGACCTCCTCGTCGGCGAAGATCGCGCCGCCGCCCACCTGGATGTCCGACGTCGAGGTCAGCGCGTCGGCTGCGGTGCGCTGCCGGACGGTGGTCTCGCCGGGGTGCTGCCAGTCGAGCCTGACGAGCTGGCCGGAGCCGAGGACGACGACCCGTTCGGGTCGGTCGCCGTGCCGGAGTCGTCGCCGCCGCACGCGGCCAGCAGGGGCACGCCGACGCCGGCGGCGGCGAGGCCGCCCAGGGTGCGGCGGGAGATCTTGTCGGTGGTCATGACGGCGGGTTCCTCGCCATTGTCGAGTCGAACGGGTCGTTGAACGTGACACTACCTACGGTCTACGGCGCCAACATGAGGAAGCGCTGTGAGCCGAATGAGACCTGTCTCATGAACGAGCGAGGCAGCCGAACGGTTCAGGCGGACTTGCGAGCGGTCCGCCTCGACGTGGCCTTCGCCGCGGTCTTCTTGGTGGCCTTCTTGGCGGCCGTCTTGCGGGCCGGGGACTTGGCGGCCGGCGCGTGCGCCGCCGGCTTCTTGCGGGTCGGCTGCTTGGCCTCGCGGCCGTCGAGCAGCGGCTTGAGGAACGCGCCGGTGAAGCTCTCCGGGTTGGCGGCGACCTCCTCGGGCGTGCCCTCGGCGACCACCATGCCGCCGCGCGAGCCGCCCTCGGGACCCATGTCGACGATCCAGTCGGCGGTCTTGATGACGTCGAGGTTGTGCTCGATGACCAGCACGGTGTTGCCCTGGTCGACCAGCCGGCCGAGCACCAGCAGCAGCTTGCGGATGTCCTCGAAGTGCAGGCCGGTGGTCGGCTCGTCGAGGACGTAGACGGTGCGGCCGGTGGAGCGCTTCTGCAGCTCGGAGGAGAGCTTGACCCGCTGCGCCTCGCCGCCGGACAGCGTGGTGGCCGGCTGCCCGAGCCGGACGTAGCCGAGCCCGACCTCGACCAGCGTCTTCATGTGCCGGGCGATCGCCGGGACGGCGGCGAAGAAGTCGACGGCCTCCTCGATCGGCATGTCGAGGACCTCGGCGATGGTCTTGCCCTTGTAGTGGACCTCGAGCGTCTCGCGGTTGTAGCGGGCGCCGTGGCAGACCTCGCACGGGACGTAGACGTCCGGCAGGAAGTTCATCTCGATCTTGATCGTGCCGTCGCCGGCGCACGCCTCGCAGCGGCCGCCCTTGACGTTGAACGAGAACCGGCCCTGCTGGTAGCCGCGCATCTTCGCCTCGGGCGTCGAGGCGAAGAGCTTGCGGATGTGGTCGAAGACGCCGGTGTACGTCGCCGGGTTGGACCGCGGCGTGCGGCCGATCGGCGACTGGTCGACGTGGATCACCTTGTCGACGTGGTCGAGGCCGGTGATCCGCTGGTGCCGGCCGGGGATCGCGCGGGCGTGGTAGATCTGCTTGGCCAGCGACGTGTAGAGGATGTCGTTGACCAGCGTCGACTTGCCGGAGCCGGAGACGCCGGTGACCGCGACGAACAGCCCGAGCGGGAACGTCACGTCGATGTTGCGCAGGTTGTGCTCGCGGGCGCCGACCACGGTCAGCTCGCGGCCGGTCGTGCGCGGGCCGGCGGATCGGCGGGACCGGGATCTCGCGGCGGCCGGAGAGGTACTGGCCGGTGATCGAGTCGGGGTGGCGCAGCAGGTCGTCGACGGTGCCGCTGTGCACCACCTGGCCGCCGTGCTCGCCGGCGCCCGGGCCGATGTCGACGACCCAGTCGGCGGCCTCGATGGTGTCCTCGTCGTGCTCGACGACGATCAGGGTGTTGCCGAGGTCCTTGAGCCGGACCAGGGTCTCGATCAGCCGGTGGTTGTCGCGCTGGTGCAGCCCGATCGAGGGCTCGTCGAGGACGTAGAGCACGCCGACCAGGCCGGCGCCGATCTGGGTCGCCAGCCGGATCCGCTGCGCCTCGCCGCCGGACAGCGAGCCGGACGGCCGGTCGAGCGAGAGGTAGTCGAGGCCGACGTCGAGCAGGAAGTTGAGCCGCTCCTGGATCTCCTTGAGCACCCGCTCGCCGATCTGCCGCTCGCGGGCGGTCAGGTCGACGCTCGCGCAGGTAGTCGGCGGTCTCGTTGATCGGCAGCGCGCAGACCTCGGCGATGTTCTTGCCGCCGGCGTCCATGTCACCGAGCGTCACCGCCATCGACACCGGCTTGAGCCGGCTGCCCTGGCAGGCGGGGCACGGCACCTCGCGCATGAACCCCTCGAACCGCTCCCGGCTGGTGTCGGACTCGGCCTCGCGGTGGCGGCGCTCGATGTAGGTGCGGACGCCCTCGAACTCGGCCCAGTAGGCGCGCTCGCGGCCGTAGCGGTTGCGGGTCACGACGTGGACCTTGGTCGAGTGGCCGTCGAGGATCGACTTCTGGGCCTTGGCCGGGAGGTCCTCCCAGGGCGTGTTGAGGTCGAAGCCGAGCTCCTCCCCCAGCGCGCCCATCAGCCGCAGGAAGTAGTCGGCGACGTGGGCCTGGCTCCACGGCTGGATCGCGCCCTCGCCCAGGGTCGCCTGCGCGTCGGGGACGACCAGCTCGGGGTCGACCTCCATGCGGGTGCCGAGGCCGCTGCACTCCGGGCAGGCGCCGAACGGGCTGTTGAAGGAGAACGACCGCGGCTCGAGCTCGTCGGTGTCGATCGGGTGGTCGTTGGGGCACGCCATCTTCTCGCTGAACTTCAGCTCGCGGCCCGGGTCCTTCGTCGGGCAGGTCGACGAAGTCGAAGACGACCAGCCCGCCGGCGAGGTTGAGCGCGGTCTCGACCGAGTCGGTGAGCCGGCGCTTGCTCGACGCCTTGACCGCGAGCCGGTCGACCACGACCTCGATCGTGTGCTTCTTCTGCTTGTCGAGCTTGGGCGGGTCCTCGAGCGGGTGGATCTCGCCGTTGACCCGGGCCCGGGAGAAGCCCTGGGTCTGCAGCTGGCGGAACAGCTCGACGTATTCGCCCTTGCGGCCCCGGATCACCGGGGCCAGCACCTGGAACCGGGTGCCCTCCTCGAGCGCCATCACCCGGTCGACGATCTGCTGCGGGCGTCTGCCGCTCGATCGGGCTGTGGCAGACCGGGCAGTGCGGGCGGCCGGCGCGCGCGTAGAGCAGGCGGAGGTAGTCGTAGACCTCGGTGATGGTGCCGACGGTCGAGCGAGGGTTCTTGGACGTGGACTTCTGGTCGATCGAGACCGCCGGGCTACAGCCCCTCGATGAAGTCGACGTCGGGCTTGTCCATCTGGCCGAGGAACTGGCGGGCGTACGCCGACAGCGACTCGACGTAGCGCCGCTGGCCCTCGGCGAAGATCGTGTCGAAGGCCAGGCTGGACTTGCCGGAGCCGGACAGCCCGGTGAAGACGATGAGGGAGTCGCGCGGCAGGTCGAGCGAGATGTCCTTGAGGTTGTGCTCCCGGGCGCCCCGGATGATGAGCTTCTCCTGCACCTGCGAGTCCTCGATCTCTCGTCGTGTCTGTTCGAACAAACGTTCGCAAGACTACTGGCTGCGAGCAAGCCGCCGCGCCGCCGATCTTGCTCATTTGGCAGCCTCTCACGGGCCGCCGACAGTCGCCCGTTCCGTACGTCGCCCCGGTTGGGCAGGATGAACCCATGTCCGACCCCCAGCTCCTGGAGCTGCTCGACTCCGGTACCCGTCGACTCGTCCGGTCCGTCGACGCGATGACCGACGACCAGTGGCGGCAGCCGAGCCTGCTGCCCGGCTGGACCCGCGCGCACGTGGTGGCGCACCTGACGCTGAACGCCGAGGGGCTGTCCGGGGCGCTCGAGGGAGTGCACGAAGGTCGCCCGGTCCCGATGTACGCCTCCAGCGAGGCGCGCGACAACGACATCGCCGCGCTGGCCGCGGCGTCGCCGTCCGTGCTGCGGGACCGGTTCCTGGGCTCGACCACGGTGATCGGCGAGTGGGTGGAGGAGCTGGCGGACAACCTGGCCGAGACCACGATCGAGCGGACGCCGGGCGGGCGGCAGTTCCCGGCCGGCGACGTCGGCGTGATGCGCACCCGAGAGGTCGAGATCCACCACGCCGACCTGGCGCTCGACTACACAGCGGCCGACTGGATGCCCGAGTTCGTCGTACTGCTCATGGGCTCCCGGGCCGGCGCGGAGCACGACGGCGAGCCGTTCGTCGCACACGCCACCGACCTCGACCGCTCCTGGGAGTTCGGGACCGGCGGTCCCACGGTGTCGGGCGTCGGGAGCGCTCTGGCATGGTGGACGACGGGCCGGGGCTTCGGCGACGGACTGACCAGCGACGACGGCCGGGTGCCGAGGATGGAGCCGTGGTGAGCTACACCGGAGCCGTGACCCCGGGCGGGCCGGCGGACACCCGCGAGCTCGACTCCCTCACGATCACCAAGGTGGCGGTCGACGAGAAGATGTCGAACAACTGCTACCTGCTCACCTGCAAGCACACCGGCGAGCAGGTCCTGATCGACGCGGCCGACGCCTCGGCGACCCTGATGCCGCTCATCGGCGACGCCGGGCTGACCCACGTGCTCACCACCCACCAGCACTGGGACCACCACCGCGCGCTCGCCGACGTCGTGAGCGCCACCTCGGCCGCCACCGTCGCCGGCGTCCCCGACGCCGCCGCCATCACCGAGCAGACCGGCGTCCCGATCGTCCTCGAGGTGGTGCAGGGCGACACGGTTCCAGTGGGCGACTGCACGCTCGCAGGTGATCGCCCTCGCCGGCCACACCCCCGGCTCGATCGCACTGCTCTACGACGACTCCGCCTCCGAGGGCGGCCACCCGCACCTCTTCACCGGCGACTCGCTGTTCCCGGGCGGTGTCGGCAACACCTTCGGCGACTCCGACGCGTTCGCCCAGCTCCTCGACGAGGTGTCCACCAAGATCTTCGACCAGCTGCCGGACGACACGTGGTTCTACCCCGGCCACGGCAACGACTCGACCCTCGGCGCCGAGCGACCGCACCTCGGGGAGTGGCGCGCGCGGGGCTGGTAGGACCGTCGAACCTCGTCAGGGGTCTGCAGATTTCGCACGCATCGGCGCTGGCGCGCAAGCCTCCGGTGCCGCCATCACGTGGCGACCGCAGAGGCCGGTCGGTCCTGCGTGCGCTGTCCAAGCGGAGCCGAACGACGCATTCCGGTGGACCGACCTTCCTGGCGGGTAGACTGACCCTGTGCCGGCGGAGTCGGCCGACGACGGTACCGCATGAGACGCGGTAGATGTCCACGCAGGCGGGGCGTCGAGGATCAGCCGGGCCTCGCCCGCGCTGATCCGGCGGGTGCCCGGGGTCGCCAGGAAGCCGAGCCCGTGCGGAGTCAGCCAGACGTAGCGACCGGCGCCGCACTGCCGGGCGCGGTAGCCGCCATGGGTCTTCCAGCGGTGATGTCGCCGGCCGAGCGGGCCGGAGTTGTGGGTGCCGGTCTGGCCCGGTGGTCCGGTGGCTCGGGTGGGGGTGGGGTGGTCGTAGTCGACGTTGCGGGCCGTTGACGTGGCGTAGGGCCAGTAGTCGCCGCCGGTGGTCAGGTGGACCCGTTCCTTCAGCGACTCGGGGTGCTCGTAGGCGGTGGTGCGTACCCGGTCGGCCAGGTCGAGCACCGGTTTGACGGTCAGGCGGGTGCGGGCCAGCAGTGACTGGAGCGACGACAGCGTCATCGGGCCCAGGCCCTCGACCCGGGCGATGCCGCCCGCGCCACGCACCGCCGACTCGTGAAGGTGGACGTAGAGCACGGCCCGCGGCGCCAGCGCCGACAGGTCAGCGGAGCGGAGCGCGTCGAGCAGGTCGGCCGGAAACGCCGTCGCCCGGCGGACGGTCGCCACCTCGAGCTCTTCCTGCGGATCGCGGTGCTCCAGGAGCAGGGCCAGCAGCTCCGCGGGGCGGGCCAGCCACCCGAATGCGATGGCGCGCAGCTCGTCGGCGGAGAGCGTCGGGGAACCGGTGCGCGATGATCTCGGCGACCCGGGTGAGGGTGGCCTCGACCCAGACCGCGTCGCCGGCCTCGACGCGGGCGATGACCGTGCGCAGCCCGAACTCGTCGGTGCGTGACGACGAGACGTAGCGCCGACAGCGCTCCGCCTCCACCCGCTGCTCGTGGAGACCGGGGTCGGCCTCGATGATCTTGGCCTCGGCCACCGCGAGCACCCGACCGCCGGACTCGTGGCAGATGATCCGGGCCACCGCACGATCGACGACCGTGACCTTGTCGGCCGGCAGGTGGCGCGAGAGCTTCGCGACCCGGCGGGCGAGGTGGATCTCGGCATCGCCCGCCGTGCACACCGCCCACGTCTCATGGAGCCGGTGGATGAGGTCAAGGGTGTCGGCCAGCGCGTTGCTTGTTGCGGTGACGCCGGTGCCGCGGGCGAGCGCGATCTCACCGAGGCAGAAGTCCTGCACGCTGGGCGTGCCCTCACCGCCCAGCCGCACCAGCGCGTCCCACTCGTGGGTCGGGTCACTGGTGTGGATCGCCGCCCACTGCGCCAACACCTGCAGGTCGGCCACCTCGGCCAGCCGACGAGCCCGCACCGCCGCCGACGCGGCAGCCAGCAGGCCACTCGCGTCGAGGTCGGGCAGGTCGTCGTTCATGGGACTCACGCTAGACGTCGACCACCGACACTCTGATCGGTCATCAACAGGGGCTGATGGTCGCGCGACATACTGTCCGGACATGTCCACGACTCCAGGCCCGGCGCCCCTGGTCCTGCACCTGAACGGCGCGCCGGCCGTGGGCAAGTCGACGCTGGCCCGGCTCTGGGCCGAATGCCACCCAGGAACCCTGCTGCTCGACATCGACGCGCTACGGACGTGGGTGTCCGGGTGGCGTGACGACTTCGCTGCGACCGGCGCCGCGGTGCGACCGGCCGCGCTGGCCATGCTTTCGGCGTACGTCGCCGAGGGCGGCTCGGTCGTGCTGCCCCAGCTGATCGCCAACGAGAGCGAGCTGGCGCGGTTCGAGGCCGCGGCCCACGATGCGGGCGGCCGGTTCGTCGAGGTCTTCCTGGAGAGCGAGGACCTGGAAGACCGTTTCGCGGCGCGGCAGCGCGACGAGCCTTGGCTCGAAGCAGTTCACCAACTGGTCGAGAACGCGCCGGATGACCACCTGAGCAGCTACGCCGAACGGCTGGCCGCTCTGTCGCACACGCGGCCGGACGCGGTCCGACTACCGACCAGGACCGGCGACGTCGAAGGCTCGTACGCGGCGCTGGTGGCAGCCGTCGGCTGACCGCTGGGTAGCCTTCCGCCCGTGCTGGGTCGGAGGCGGGATGGCTGACGCCTCCACGACGCCGCCCACACCGTGGCGGCGCCGGATCGGGACCGCGCCCAAGAGCTGGGTGATCGCCATGGCGGTCGGCGTCTGCCTGGCCTGGCTGCCGTTCGCCGGGCGCTCGCTGAGCCCGGACGAGGCCGGCTACCTCATCGTCGGCGGGCAGTGGGCCGAGGGCAGCAGCCTGTACGGCGACTTCTGGGTGGACCGGCCGCCGGTGCTGATCGCCATCTTCGAGGCGGCCGACGCGCTGGGCGGGGCGGTGCCACTGAGGCTGATCGGGACGCTCGCGGCGATCCTCACGGTGATCCTCTCCGGCGTGCTCGGGCGGATCGCCGCGCCCGAGCGGCGGTCCGCTCCCCTGCTCACCGCCGGTACGGCAGCCGTCTGCGTCGCCACGCCGTTGTTCGGTGCGACGGTGGTGAACGGCGAGCTGCTGGGGCTGCCGTTCGTGGTCGCCGGGATCCTGGCGTACGTCGCTGCCGCGGCGAGCCGCCACCAGGTCAGGGGGTTCCTGCTCAGCCTGGCCGCGGGTGCGGCCGGGGCGATCGCGGCGCTGGTCAAGCAGAGCATGGTCGACGTGTTCGTGGTGGCGGCCGTGCTGCTGTTCACCAGCGGGGCGGCCCGCAGGAAGCTGCCCGGTCTGCTGGCCGGCGCGCTGGTGACGGTCGCCATCGTGATCGCGGCCGCCTGGGCTCGTGGCACGGTGCCCGCGGACCTCTGGGACGCGGTCGTGACCTTCCGCCTCGACGCGGCCCGAGTGCTGGCCGGCACCAATGGCCACGCCCCGCGCCGACTGGTCGGGCTGGTGGGGGCGCTGGCAGCGAGCGGCGTACCGCTGGTGGTCGCCGCCTTCGCCTGGAAGGGCCGCGGCGCGCCTTCGGTTCAGGGGCCGTGGACAGCGCCGGACCTGCGGGTGGCGGCGTACACCCTGCTCACGTTCGAGCTGCTCGTCGCGTTCCTGGGTGGCAGCTACTGGGTGCACTACCTGATGGGGCTGGTGCCCGGAGTCGTGCTGTTCGCGGCGGCGTTCGCGCAGCGGCCTGCGCCGGTCACGAGGAGCATCGGCTGCGCCCTGGCGCTGGCCGCCGGCTCCACCGTCGCCGTGCTGGGCTGGACGGTGGCGACTCCGATCGACCGACACGAGGAGCCGGCGATCGCCTACCTCCAGGACCACGCGGACCGCGGCGACAGCGCCGTGGTCGTGCTCGGCGCCCCCAACGTGATCCGGGACCCCGGTCTGGAGGCGACGTACCCCTATCTCTGGAGCCTGCCGGCCCGCGTCCGGGATGCCGACCTGGCGACCCTGGACGGGCTGCTCGAGAGCGACCGACGGCCGACCTGGGTGATCGTCGCCCGGCGGTCGATCGACGACTGGGAGCTCGACTTCACCAACGCACAGCAGGTGCTCGACGCCGACTACGACGAGGTGGACACGGCCGGCAAGTTCACCATCTACCGCCGTACCGACGCATGATCCCGAGCAGGACCCGGCGCGTCCTTGCCGTCTCGGCGTACGCCGTCGCACTGCTCCTCTGGTGCTGGCTGGTCGGCATCCCCAACGACCCGATCGGTGTCGCGCTCTGGCTCTGGCTGCTGGCGATCTGCTGGCGGCTCGACTGGTGCTGGCAGTTCCCGAAGGACTGGTGGCCGTGGCTGCTGGCCCTCGCCGTCTACGGCCTCGCGCGTGGGGTCACCGACGACATCGGATTCACACCCCACGAGGTGTGGCCGATCCGCGCCGACGAGTGGCTGGCACACCTCTGGGGCGGCGACGTCGTGCCGACGGTGTCCCTGCAGCACCGGTTCTGCGGCGACCCGTGCGGCCCGCTCGGCCCGGTGCGGTGGTACGACATGGTGGCGAGCGCGACGTACGCCTCACACTTCGTGGTCGGGCTCACCATCGCCGGCATCCTCTGGCTTCGCGACCGCGGCGAGTTCGTCAGGTGGATCCGCCGCTACGTCACGATCAGCTACCTGGCGCTCGCCGGCTACATCGTCTACCCGATGGCACCGCCGTGGATGGCTGCCCAGGACGGGCTGCTGCCGCCGCTGTCCCGCATCTCCAGCCGCGGCTTCTACGACCTCGGCATCGAGCGCACCACCATCGTCTTCGGCGGCCTGGCCAACAAGACGGCGGCGATGCCGTCCCTGCACTGCGGCTTCACGTTCCTGATCGCCTTCTACGGGATCAGCCGACTGCACGGGTGGTGGCGCTGGCTGCTGCTGCTCTACCCGGTCGCGATGTCGCTGACCCTGATCTACTCCGCGGAGCACTACCTCATCGACGCGATCATGGGCGGCGTCATCGCCGCGCTCGCGATGGTGATCGGGGCCTGGTGGGACCGCTGGCGGCCGCCTGTCAGCTCGGGCTGATCCAGTCGGTCCACGAGTGCTTGGCGCCGAGGAAGTCCAGCGCGGGGCTCGGGTACTCGACGTACGGCTCCAGGTCGCCGGTGTTCATCGTCGACACTGACACCCGCACGGCGCCGGCCTCGAAGCAGCCCGCGCGCTTCTTCACGACGTACTGGAACCACCTCAGGTGGTGGCCCTTGTCGTGGACCACCCCGGCATCGGCCACGCAGCGGCCCTCGGGCGAGTGGCCCCACTCCGGCGTCGGCTGCTCGCGCCACTTCGAGACCTCGGCGAACCGGTAGTCGCTCCAGAACTCCATGAAGTGGCCGTACTCCGCGCCCTTGCGCGCCGCGTCGGTGTCGATGAACACCGAGACGTTGCCGGTCGGGAAGTCGAAGACCCGGGGGTTGCCGGGGAAGGTCACCCGGATGACGAGCTTCCGGGCGGTGTTCTTGACCGACACGGTGCGGATGTCCAGCTTGGCGTTGCCCACGTCGCCGGACGCGTCGGTGAACTTCGCCGGGCTGACCAGGTCGGCATGCGCCGGGCCGGCCAGCACGGCCGCAGGCACCAGCAGGCCCAGCGCGAGGGCCGGGATCATTCGCTTCATGGCCGGAACTGTGCCCGACCGGAAGTCCCGGCGCCGAGTGACAGGCGCCCCGCGCGTGTCCCTCAGTGGTACGTCGCCCGCACCACGTCGGTGACCGGCAGCGACTGGCAGGCCAGCCGGATGCCCTCGGCGAGGTCCTCGTCGTCCAGGACGTCGTTGTTGAGCATCTTCACCTCGCCCTCGAGCAGGCGGACCGCGCAGGCCGAGCACTCGCCCTCGCGGCAGGAGTACGGCGCCTTGACGCCCTTCGACTCCAGGTGCTCGAGCAGCTTCGTGGTCGGCGCCCAGTCGTCGTAGGAGTAGGTCTCGCCGTCGAGCTCGACCTCGAGCCGGACGTTGCCCTCGGGCGCACCCTCGGCCGGCTCGTGCTGCTCCGGGCTGCTCGGGCTCGGCACCCTCCGTGAAGTCGGCGTCCGAGTCGGCCTCCTCGAGCTCGTGCTCGGCCTTCGCCTGCTCCTCCGGGTCGCCGAACGGGTTGCCGCCCAGCGAGATGAACTTCTCCTGGTGCCGACGCTCGCGCGGGAACTCCAGCTCCCGCAGCGCCGCGATGGTCAGCTTCATGAACGGCGCCGGGCCGCACACGAACGCGTCGTAGGTCGCGAACGGCTCGGTGAACGCCTTCATCTGCTCCTGGGTGGGCAGCCCCTGCACGGACACCAGCCAGTGCACGACGACCAGCCGGTGCGGGTGCTCGGCCGCCAGCGCCGCCAGCTCCGAGGCGAAGATGACCGACTGCTCATCGGCGTTGGCGTAGAAGAGCATGATCTTGCCGCTGCCGTGGGCGATGGCGGTGCGGGTGATCGACATGATCGGGGTGATGCCGCTGCCGCCGGCGAAGAGCAGCAGGTCGGCATCCAGCGAGGCCGGCGTGAAGATCCCCGAAGGTGGCAGCGACCGGATCGTCGACCCCTCGCGCAGGTTGTCGCAGACCCAGTTGGACGCGTAGCCGTCGACGGTCCGCTTGACGGTGACGGTCAGCGGTCCGCCGTCGTGCGGGCTCGACGAGAGCGAGTAGCAGCGCGCCGCGACACCCGTGAGGTCGCTCGGCACGGCCAGGGTCAGGAACTGGCCGGGCTTGTAGTCGAACTCCGCCTCGGCGCCGTCGGGCACCGCGAACGACACCGAGTGCGCGTCCGCGGTCTCCTCCACGACCCCCACCACGCGGAGGTCGTACGACGCACTCACTCACCTCAGTAGCCGTCCTCGGCACCGATCGGCACCCGGCCGTCGCGGGCGGCCTCCTCGATGCTGGCCACCAGCCGCGCGCAGGCGGGCTGGAAGTCGCGGCCGCCGATCCGCCGGTTGAGCTCCGGGCAATGGGCGCGGGCCTCGGCGGTCCACTGGATCGACGTGTGGTGCTCGCTGTTCTTCTTCACGCCCACCCGGGCCAGGCAGTCGAGGCAGGCGACCTCGACCAGCCGCGCGCTCGTGTAGAGCCGCTGGTCCTCCAGCGTGTCCGCGCTGGTCGGGACGAACGAGGGCATCAGACGTCAGCCTCGACCTCGGCCCGCAGCCGGAGGTTCTCGGCGACCTCCTCCTGCCAGTACTCGTTGGCCTTGGTGGTGTCGACCTCGAACTCGAACCGGTCCACCATCTCCGGGACGATGTCGGCCTTGTCCACGTAGTACTGCTCGTACCAGCGGCGCAGCTGGTAGACCGGGCCGTCCTCCTCGCAGAGCAGCGGGTTCTGGACGGGCACCTTGTTCTTCCAGATGTGCACGTCCTGCAGGAAGCCCTCGCCGAACATCTGGGCGTACTTCTTCGAGATGTACGCCGCCGTGTCGTCGTCGATGCCCTCGGGCCGCTTGACGGTGATGCCGTACTGGAGCGTGAACGAGTCCGGCCCGGTCGGGATGTGGCAGTTGATGAGGATGACCTCGGTCTGGAAGCCCTTGTAGTCGACGTCGAGCCAGTTGATCATGTACGCCGGTCCGAAGTACGTCGCCTCGGACTTGAGGAACAGGTCCGGGCTGCCGTAGCCGCCGGCCTTGTCCGGCCGGCCCTTCGACTCCATGAACTGGGTCGCCTGGGTGCCCTCGAAGACGTTGCGGAAGCTCGTCGGGAACGAGAAGTGCACGTAGTAGAAGTGCGCCATGTCCACGACGTTGTCGATCAGCTCGCGGCAGTGGGAGTCGGTGATCGGCACGATCTCCCAGGTCCAGTCGGTGTAGAGCCCGTCGTCGAGCCCGGGCAGCACCGGCGGCAGGATGTCCATGTCCGGCTCTGAGTTCTCGACGTCGTGCCAGACCAGCAGCTGGTCGTTGCGGATGACGGCCGGGTACTTCTGGGTGCGGGCCCGCAGCGGCACCCGCCGCGCGTAGGGGATCTGCTTGCACTTGCCGTCGCCGCCCCAGCGCCAGTCGTGGAACGGACAGGCGATCTCGTCGCCCTTGACCGTGCCCTGGGTCAGGTCGCCGCCCATGTGCCGGCAGTAGCCGTCGAGGACGTTGAGGTTGCCCTGGGTGTCCTCCCACACGACCAGCTGGCCACCGAACGCCTCGACCCGGTGCGGCTTGCCGTCGCGGAAGGAGTCCGCCAGCCCGAGGCAGTGCCATCCGCGCGCGAACCGCTCCGGCGGCGTGCCGTGGTCCAGCATCCGTGCGTCGCTCATCAGCATTGCCTCCCACTCGGGTGCAGGGCTCTCGACTCCAGACTAGAACACGTTATAGTTTTGCGCCATGCGCATCGCCCTCGATCCCGAGCAGGTCGCCCTCAAGGAGGAGCTCCAAGGCTACTTCCGAGCGCTCGTCACTCCGGAGGTCAAGGCGGGGCTCGCCTCGGCGACCGGAGAGTTCGGGGATGCGGGTGTCTACAAGGCCGTGATCAAGCAGCTCGGCACCGACGGGTGGCTCGGCATCGGCTGGCCTGAGGAGTGGGGCGGCCAGAACCGCTCGATGATCGACCAGCTGATCTTCACCGACGTGGCCGCCGACTTCGGCGTACCGATCCCCTACCTGACCCTCAACACGGTCGGGCCGACGATCATGCGCTACGGGACCGACGAGCAGAAGGCGTCGTTCCTGCCGAAGATCCTCGCCGGCGACCTGCACTTCTCGATCGGCTACTCCGAGCCCGGCTCCGGCACCGACCTCGCCTCGCTCAAGACCAGGGCGGTCCGCGAGGGCGACGAGTGGGTGATCAACGGCCAGAAGATGTGGACGTCGCTGATCCAGTACGCCGACTGGATCTGGCTCGCCTGCCGCACCGACCCCGACCTGCCCCGCCACAAGGGGCTCTCGATGATCCTGGTGCCGACCGACGTCGACGGGTTCTCCTACACGCCGGTGCACACGGTCGCGGGCGTGTCGACGAGCGCGACGTACTACGAGGACGTGCGCGTGCCGGCCGCCAACCTGGTCGGCGAGCTGAACGGCGGCTGGCCGCTGATCACCAACCAGCTCAACCACGAGCGGGTCTCGCTCACCTCGTCGGCGCCGCTGACGATGTCGCTCAAGCTGGTCCGCGAGTGGGCGCAGCAGACCAAGAACCCGGACGGCTCGCGCGTGATCGACACCGAGTGGGTGCAGATCGCGCTGGGCCGGGCGCACGCGAAGATCACCGCCCTGACGCTGATCAACTGGAAGCTCGCCTCCGACGCCGACCACGACGTGGCGCTCTCCCCCGCCGAGGCGTCGGCCACCAAGATCTACGGCTCGGAGCTGGCGACCGAGGTCTACCGCTCGCTGATGGAGGTGATCGGACCGAACGCCGGCATCACCGGTGCCTCCGACGGCGCGGTGCTGGCCGGCCGGATCGAGCGCTTCTACCGCAGCGCGCTGGTCATGACCTTCGGCGGCGGCACCAACGAGATCCAGCGGGACATCATCGGCTACGTGGGCCTGGGCCTGCCGGCAGCGAAGCGCTGAGAGGGAGCACAGTGGACTTCACCTTCACCCCCGAGCAGGACGAGGCGGCCGAGCTGGCCGCCAAGATCCTCGAGGACCGCGCCACCAACGAGCGGATGAAGGCCGTCGAGGCTCGAGGGCTCGCGGTTCGACCGCGACCTGTGGGCCGAGCTCGGCTCGGCCGGGCTGCTCGGGCTCGCGCTTCCCGAGGAGTACGACGGCGCCGGGCTCGGCCTCGTCGAGCTGTGCCGCGTCCTGGTCGAGATAGGACGGACCGTCGCGCCGGTGCCCCTGGCCGCGCACGGCCCCGCTGCCCGGCTCCTGGCCGAGCACGGCAGCGAGGCCCAGAAGAGGCAGTGGCTGCCCGGTGCGGCGTCCGGCGCGATCGTCCTGACCGCGGCGGTGGCCGAGGAGCGCGACGTTCGCCCCTGAGCGGCCGACCACGACCGCGGCGGCGGCCGGCGACGGCTGCACGTTCACCGGCAGCAAGGCGATCGTGCCAGGCGGGGCCCTACGCGAACGTGTTCCTGGTGCCGGCGGAGACGTCGTCCGGGGTCGGCGTCTTCCTCGTCGATGCCGGGCGACGAGGGGCGTGACCGTCACCGAGCAGACCTTCTCCGACCGCGACGCGGTGGCCCGGATCGACCTGGACGACGTGGCGCTGGCCGCCGACCGCCTGGTCGGCCCCGCCGACGGCTCGGTGAACCGGCGGCTCCGGCGCCTGCTCCTCCTCGCCGCCTCGGCCGAGCAGCTCGGGATCTGCGAGGGGGCGCTCGCGCTCACCGCGACGTACGCCAAGACGCGGGAGCAGTTCGGCCGCCCGATCGGCACCTTCCAGGCCGTCTCGCAGCGGCTCGCGGACGGCTACATCGACACGTTGGCGCAGCGGCTCGCGCTCTGGCAGGCCGCCTGGCGGATGGACGAGGGACTGCCGGCCGACACCGAGATCGCGATCGCGAAGCTGTGGGCCGCCGACGCCGGCCACCGGATCGCGCACACGACCGTGCACGTGCACGGCGGCGTCGGGATCGACCTCGACGGCGAGGCGCACCGCTTCTTCACCTCGGCCAAGCGCTACGAGTTCCTGCACGGCGGAGCCACCGAGCAGGCGCTGCACATCGGCCGGACCCTCGCGACGGAACCGGCCTGACCCGACGTGGGAGCCGAGACCGTCCAGCAGCTGCTGCGTGAGCGTGCCGAGGACGACCACGTCGGGCTGAGGTACGGCGACCGGACCTGGACCTGGCGCGAGCACCTCGCCGAGGCGGCCGACGAGGCCGCTGCGGTGATCGCGCTCGCCGACCCGGACCGCCCGCTGCACGTCGGCGTGCTCCTCGGGAACACCCCGGACATGCTGCGGTCGATGGCCGCAGCAGCGCTGGGTGGCTACGTGCTGGTCGGGCTCAACACCACCAGGCAGGGTCCGGCGCTCCTGGCCGACGTCCGGCGTTCCGACTGCCAGCTGCTGCTGGTCAACGACGAGCACGCCCCGCTGGTCGAGGGGCTCGACCTCGCCGGCGTCCGCGTCGTCGACGTGACCGCCCTCGAACCGGCCGGTGAGCTCGTCCCGCACGCCGAGGTCGGCGCCATGGACACCTTCATGATGATCTTCACCTCGGGCACCAGCGGCGACCCGAAGGCCGTGCAGGTGGCGCACCTGATGGTGCTGTTCTCCGGGCTGAACCTGGTCGAGCGGTTCTCGGTCACCGCCGACGACGTCTGCTACATCGCGATGCCGCTCTTCCACTCGAACGCCGTGGTCGCCGGCTGGGCCGTGGCCCTGGGGTCGGGCGCGGCGATGGTGCCGGCCCGGTTCTCGGCGACCCGGTTCCTCTCCGACGTACGCCACTACGGCGCGACGTACATGAACTACGTCGGGAAGCCGCTGGCCTACATCCTGGCCACGCCCGAGCAGCCGGACGACGCCGACAACCCGCTGCGGGTCGCGTTCGGCAACGAGGCCAGCGACCGGGACATCGAGGAGTTCGCCCGCCGCTTCGACAGCGAGGTGATGGACGGGTTCGGCTCGACCGAGCTGGCGATCATCATCACCCGAGCCCCCGGCACGCCCCGTGGCTCGATCGGGCAGGGTGTCGGCGCGGTGGCGATCTACGACTCCGAGACCGTCACCGAGTGCGCGGTGGCGGAGTTCGACTCCACTGGAGCGCTGGTCAACGCCGACCAGGCGATAGGCGAGCTGGTCAACACCGAGGGGGCCGGCTACTTCCAGGGCTACTACAACGACAGCTCCGCCAACGAGGAGCGGATGCGGCACGGCATGTACTGGTCCGGCGACCTGGCCTACCGCGACGCCGACGGCTGGATCTACCTGGCCGGCCGCACCGCCGACTGGATGCGCGTGGACGGCGAGAACCTCGCCGCCGCCCCGATCGAACGGATCATCCAGCGGCTTCCCGCGGTCGCCCTGGTCGCGGTGTACGCCGTCCCGGATCCCCATGATGAGCACAGCGTCGGCGACCAGGTGATGGCCGCGATCGTGCTCCAGGACGACACCTCGCTCACGCCCGCGGAGCTCACCGAGTTCCTCGGCTCGCAGCCCGACCTGCCTTCGAAGGGCTGGCCGCGCTACGTCCGGATCGCCCCCACGCTGCCGTCGACCGCCACCAACAAGGTGCTCAAGCGCGAGCTCATCGCCCAGGGCGCCACCGCCGGCGACGGGGTGCTGTGGGTGCGGGAGGAGCGCGGGACGGCGTTCTTGGCAGCAACCCGGCCGGCCACGAACTTGAAGTAGAGCCACTTCCCGTTCGCCTTGGTGTTGCGGTCGTCGCCCTTCCACTCCGACCGGATGCGGATCGGGATCCCGATCCCCCGGGGGTCGCCGGGCACACGGACGCCGACGGCGCTGTGCTTGTTGAGCCGCAGGCACTTGGTGACGGTGTCGAACCCCCAGGCGCCCCTTGCGCCGCCTGCTCGAAGACCGTTGCTCCGGTACGGTCCGCGCATGCCGTTCGCGCAGGTCCGCGACCTCGACGTCTACTACGAGCTGCACGGCCAGGGTGCACGCGTGCTGATGATCAGCGGCACAGGCGGCGACCTGCGCCACAACCCGGTGCGTGGCCACGGGCTTCTGGAGCAGGGCCACGAGGTGTTGATGTACGACCAGCGTGGACTCGGCCAGACCTCGAAACCGGACGCGCCGTACTCGATGGCCGACTATGCGGACGACGCAGCCGCACTCATGGACGCGCTCGGCTGGGAGCGCGCACACGTCATCGGCACGTCGTTCGGCGGGATGGTCGCGCAGCATCTGGCGATCCGACACCCCGAGCGCGTCGAGCGGCTGGTCCTCGCGTGCACCTCGTCGGGTGGCGCTGGAGGGTCTTCGTGCGACCTGCTGAAGCTCGAGGGCCTGAGCGCCGAGGACCGAGTGGCGAGCTGGTTGCCGCTGCTCGACACCCGCGTCGACATGACGACCGACCCGCCGACCCTGCCCGAGAGCCTGCTGGCGATCGCTCCCCTCCTCGCGTCACTCGGCCAGCCACCCGACGACCCTGTCGCCGCCATGGGCGCGCACCGCCAGCTCGTGGCCCGGAGCACCCACGACGTGTGGGACGACCTGCCGGGCATCACCGCGCCGACGCTCGTCATCGGCGGTCGCTACGACGGGCAGTCCGCACCCGCGAACAGCGAGCGGATGGCCTCACGCATCCCGGGTGCCCACCTGGTGCTCTGCGACGGCGGCCACGCGTTCATGTTCCAGGACCCCGCGGCGTGGCCCGCGATCGTGGAGTTCATCGACCGCAGGTGACCCCGCGGAGGCTCCGCGCCAGGGTGGGGATCATCACCGTCGCCGCGACGAGGTGGAGCCCGATGAGCGCGGTGCTGGTGGCGATGTTCGCGCCGGAGAGGAGGGGCGGGACCAGCGAGATCACGGTCAGCGACACCGCCGTCCAGACGAACCGCTCGGCGGGGCGAGCGCTCCAACGAAGAAGAGCGACGGCGATGACGGTGCCCACGACCGAGAAGAAGCCGGTCACCACGGCGATGCCGGACAACGGGATCGTCTCGCCACCCTCGGGGACCTCGAAGTCGACGCCGACGGCCCGGGCAAGCGCAGCGGCGAGGGTGGTGGCCAGCATCGCTGCGAGCGTGGCAACGAAGCCAGTGGTGGCGAGCCTGCGGAGTCGGTGGGCGTGGCCGGGCCGGCCCGAGGCCGGGCCGGCGACGACCTCGGTGTCACTCATGCTTCCGTGCCGTCCGCCGGCAGGCGCTCCGGCAGCCCGAGCCGCGGGAACTGGTCGTCGTGGAAGGTGACGATCTCCGTGATCGCTCCACCGGTGACGCGCAGTACGTCGATCGTCAGCGGCAGGTACGCCCCCTCCCGCTCCCGCCAGTGGTAGAAGGCGATGGCGGGCTGCCGGTTCACGGCGGTGGGGACGCCGCGCAGGCCCTGCATGCCCTCGTATCCATCCTCGACCCAGCTGTGCACCACCGCGTCGCGGCCGACGTACAGGCCCGGAGTGGGCGGCATGGAACAGCGGACGTCGTCCCGCAGCATCGAAGCAAGCGCGTCGACGTCCGTGGCCACGCTCGCGTCGGTGAAGCGGCGCACCAGGTCGCGCGTCCCGGCGTCATCCTCGCCGCCGGTCCAGTCCTGCCGCTCGGCCGGCAGGTGTTCTCGCATGCCGGCGCGGGCCCGCTGAAGCGCGCTGTTCACGGAGTTGACGGAGTCCCCGAGGAGCTCCGCGACGTCCTTCGCCGGCCAGCCGAGCACGTCCCGCAGGATCAGCACGGCCCGCGGGCGTGGCGCGAGGTGCTGGACTGCGACCACGTAGGCGAGCTCGATCGTCTCCCGCGCGACGGCGACGGTCTCCGGCTCGTCCGCGTCGCCAGCGGGCAGCTCGTCGAGCAGTCGATCCGGGTAGGGCTGCAGCCACAGCACCTCGCCGCCGGTCGCAGGCTCCGGGCGGCACTTGGCGAGCAGGTCCAGGCAGGCGTTGGTGGCGATCCGGTACAGCCAGGCCCGGAACGTCGACCGTCCCTCGAAGGTCTCCCGCCGCCGCCAGGCACGGAGGAACGTCTCCTGCACGGTGTCCTCGGCGTCCTCGAACGACCCGAGCATCCGGTAGCAGTGCACGTGCAGCTCCCTCCGGTGCCGCTCCGCCAGCCCCGAGAACGCCGGCTCGTCGACCTCGCCCAGACCGCTCACGCCCAGCTCCTCCAGCCGCCCGTCCGCACTCATCGCGTCATCCTTCCGCCTCGTCGGGTCCCGTTGTAGGTGTGACGGTTTCGGGCGCGACAACTCATCACTGGGGCCGGTCACCGAGATACTTGGCGGGTGGCTGATCTGCTGTCGCTGACCTCGACAACCGACTCCGCCGAATCGCTGGTGCAGCAGTCGTCGGTCGTGCAGCAGACGTTCGACCATCACACCCAGGACTCCGGGAACGTCTCGTGGCTGGTCGATTCGGATGGTGTTCGGCTCTTCGTGAAGACCGCAGGCCCGGTCCACCCGCCTCCAGAGGCGGCGGAGCCGCTGCTCGACCACGCCAGCCGGGTAGCGCTGCTGGCGAACGCGGTCCGGCTCGCGCGGTCCTGTGATCACGCCGCCCTGGCCACGCTGCGGAACGTCATCACCACCAGCACCGGACCGGCACTCGTCTACGACGCCGCACCCGGCGAGCTGGTCCGCGTGGCACCCGATCTCAGGAGCGACCCGGCGTCGGCGTACCAGCGGTTCGCGCACCTGCCGAGCGACCGAATGCTCGCCGTCTTCGACGTCCTCGTCGATCTTCATCGCGCTCTCGCGGAGCACGGCTGGGTGGCCTGCGACCTCTACGACGGATGCTTGATCGTCGCGCCCGACGACCGGCTCACCGTCGTCGACCTGGACAGCTATCACCTGGGCCCGTTCACGAACACGATGGGACGCATGTTCGGCTCCAGCCGGTTCATGGCCCCGGAGGAGCTCACGCTGGGGGCGACCATCGACCAGCGCACCACCGTGTTCACGCTTGCGCGCCTGATCATCCACTTCGCGACCCGCCTGACCGAGGACCTCGACACCTTCATCGGATCTCAGGCACGCGCCGCTGCGCTCCGCAGAGCCTGCCACCCGGATCCACTCGCGCGCTTCCCCACCGTCGCCGACTTCGCGAGCGCGTGGACTCGCGATCGAGAACGCTAGTTGCGCCGCAACCGCACTAGGGTCACCGTCGTGCTCCGTCCGGCTCTGTTCACAGCGGGCTTCTTCGTGCTCGCGCCAGGTGTCAATGCCGGGCTCGTGCCCTGGCTCATCACGGGCTGGGACAGACCCGACGGTTCCGTCGGGGCTGCCGACGTGGCTGGCGTGGTGCTGCTGGTGCTCGGCCTGCTCGCGGTCGTCGCGTGCTTCGTACGGTTCGTGACCGAAGGGCGTGGGACGCCGGCACCAGTCGCGCCGACCGAGCAGCTGGTGGTTGGCGGCCTCTACCGGTTCGTGCGCAACCCGATGTACGTCGCAGTCGCCTCGATGATCGCCGGGCAGGCACTGCTCTTCCGCAGCGCCGGGGTCGGTGTCTGGCTCGTCGTGTTCCTGGTCGCCGTGGTGGCCTTCGTCAAGGGCTACGAGGAGCCTCGGCTGGCGGAGCAGTTCGGGGAGTCGTACGAGCGATATCGCCGGCGCGGTACCGGGTTGGTGGCCACGGCTGACGCCGTACCGCGGCTGAGCGACCGAAGGCTCTCGGCACAAGCTGTCGTAGTTGACCGGTCATCGACACCCCGGCGGCCACCCCCTCCGCTACCGCGTCAAGGGCGGCTCGCCAGGAACACGTACCGGTTGAGGCTGAAGAACCAGTCCTCTCCCAGGGCCCGCATCGACTCGGCCCAGGCCTCCACCTCCTCGCTGGTGAGCCCGTTCCGGTCGACGACGTAGCCGGCGACCAGGCCGAGGAGGGATCCGCTGAAGCTGTCGCGCGGATCGCCGACGTTGAGGAGGGGCAGCACCGTGGGAGGTCCGCCCACGAACCCCGCCTCTCGCAGAGACCGGCCGAGGCTGCGAGGGAGGTGCGGGTCGGCGAGGTGCCCCTCCCACGCGTCGAGCACCCGAGCCATCAGCTCCTCGTCGGGCGCGTGCCACACCAGCGAGTCCCAGTCGGTGTCCAGGACGAGCAGCCGGCCACCGGGCCTCAGCACCCGGCGCATCTCCGCCAAGGCGCCGGGGATGTCGGCTACGTACTCGAGCACCTGGGTGGTCACCACGGCGTCGAACGACTCATCGGCATACGGGATCCGTTCGACGCCGCCCAGCTCCAGCTCCAGCGTCGGCCGCCTGGGCACCGGGGTTGCGACGAGCGGCCACGTCCAACATGGCCGCACTGGTGTCGATGCCGCACACCCGTCCGTCGGGGCCGACCTCGGCCGCCATCTCGGCGGCCAGGAAACCCGGCCCCACCCCGACGTCCAGCACCTGCTCGCCGGGCCCGAGAGCGAGCGCGGCGCGGACGCGATCGCGTTGGGCCACGATGTCGGGGGTCGTGTACGCCGCCTCGACCCGGCTCGCCGCATCAGCGTCGAACTCAATCATGGGCCGATTCTGCTCCCAACCTCTGGCGTCGGTCGATTCAGACGGACTACCTTGCGAAAAGGAGCGACTCGGGCACTCCCCGACCCCGAGGAGCCAAGATGCTGAACGACAGCAAGGTGACCGCGAACGTCCCTGCCGCAGACCTGGCCCGAGCTCGCAGCTTCTATGCCGACAAGCTCGGTCTCACTCCGGTGCAGGAGGGCGACGGCGGTCTCGTCTACACCACCGCGGGAGGAACGACGTTCTTCCTCTACGAGACCGAGTTCGCCGGCCAGGCCGGCCACACGATCGCCCAGTGGCACGTGGCCGACATCGACGGCGAGGTGCGCGACCTGAAGGACAAGGGCGTCACGTTCGAGCACTACGACATGCCCGGCCTCAGCTGGGACGGTGACATCGCGACCATCCCCGAGATGGGACGCGCCGCGTGGTTCACGGACAGCGAGGGCAACATCATGTGCATCGACGACGTGGCGGTCGGCTGAGTCAGTCGTCCAGCGTCGAGGAGTGCACCGGCCGGAGCTCGAGCCGGCCGTAGTACGCCGCCGGGTTCCGAGCGGCGATCTCGAGCGCGTCGTCCATCGAGTCGCACTCGAGGATCGCGAACCCGGCGATCCACTCCCTCGTCTCGGCGAACGGCCCGTCGGTCACCAGCAGCTCTCCCCCGCGCTGCGCGACCATCTTCGCCTCGGGCGGGTCGAGCAGCCGCACCGCGTGGACGAAGGCGCCCTTGCCGCGGGCGTACTCGAACCACTCGTCCACGTCGGGCGCCGCCGCCTCGTCCGCAGGCGTGACGGTGTCGTCGCCGTGGACGATGAACATCGCGAACTTCATCGGTAGCTCCTCGCTGTCGTGGTCAGTCTCGAGGACGACGAACGGCGTGGAGCAGATCCGACAGCTACTTCCGGTAGGTCTCCAACCGGTCGACGGCCTCTTCGTACTCCGCCACGAGCGAGGCGATCACGTCGGCGACCGGGCGGACCTCGTTCATCCGCCCGACGATCTGGCCGATCGGCATCGAGATCACGTCGGGGTCGTGTGAGGCGTTGATCCGGTTGTGCGCCTCGGCGACGAGGAGGTTCTGCAGCGGCATCGGCAGCGGCTCGGGGGCGTCCGCCTCGGCCCAGGCCTCGGTCCACTTGGTCTTGAGCAGCCGGGCCGGCTTGCCGGTGTAGATCCGGGTCCGGACCGTGTCGGACGAGGTGGCGCGGGTGAAGGCGGTCTCCCAGCCCTTGTTGCTGGCGAGCTGGCGGTACTCCTCGGTGCCCAGCCAGATCGAGCCGGTCCACACGCCCTGGGCGCCCAGTGCGAGCGACGCTGCGACCTGGCGACCGGACCCGATGCCGCCGGCGCCGAGGACGGGTACGTCGGGGCCGACGGCGTCCACGATGTCGGGGGTCAGCACCATCGAGGCGATCTCGCCGGTGTGGCCGCCGGCCTCGTAGCCCTGGGCGACGATGATGTCGACGCCGTTCTCGACGTGCGAGAGGGCGTGCTTGGCGGCCCCGGCGAGCGCGGCCACCTTGATGCCGTGCTCGTGGCACTTCTCGATCACGTCGACCGGTGGCGAGCCGAGCGCGTTGGCGATCAGCACCGGCCGGTGCTTCAGCGCGACGTCGAGGTGCGACCGAGCCACCGAGTGCAGCCAGCCGAGGACTCCCTCCCGGCCCTCGCCCTCCGGCAGTGGCGGTACGCCGAGCTTCAGGAGCGTCTCGTCGACGAACTTCCTGTGCTCCTCGGGGATCATCGCGCCGAGGTCGACCGAGGTCCCTTCGGTCGGGATCTTCATCGGCATGACGATGTCGACGCCGTACGGCTTGCCCTCGGTGTTGTCGTCCAGCCAGGTGAGGACCCGCTCGAGCTCCTCGGTGTCGTTGAACCGCACGCAGCCGAGCACGCCCAGACCACCGGCCCGCG
The DNA here is from genome assembly GCA_963734355.1 of uncultured Actinomycetota bacterium. Classification (GTDB taxonomy): domain Bacteria; phylum Actinomycetota; class Actinomycetes; order Propionibacteriales; family Nocardioidaceae; genus Nocardioides. The sequence continues at coordinate 33,928 of CAVTHU010000034.1, read as the reverse complement.
AGACCGCCGCCGCGACGTGCTCGGAGGGAGTGAACGCGAAGATCGGGTAGTCGATCCCGAACTGGTCACACAGCGACGTGCGCAAGAGCCAGCTCCTTCGCCTTGGGGTACTGCGCCTTGCCGGTCGCGTTGCGGGGCACCTCGTCGACGACGGTCAGCGAGCGCGGCAGCTTGTAGCCGGACAGGTAGGTCCGCAGGAACTCCCGCAGCTCATCGAGCTCGAGCGTCTGCCCGTCCCGCAGCTGGACGACGGCCGCGACGGCCTGCCCGTACTTCTCGTCGGGGATGCCCACCACGAGGCAGTCGTAGATGGCCGGGTGGTTCTTGACCGCCATCTCCACCTCCTCGGGGTAGACCTTCTCGCCGCCGGTGTTGACGCAGTTGGAGCCGCGGCCGAGCAGCGTGACCTTGTTGTCGGGCTCGATGCGCGCGTTGTCACCGGGCACGGAGTACCGCTGGCCGTCGATCACGAGGAAGGTCGCCGCCGACTTCTCCGGGTCCTTGTAGTAGCCGACCGGCACGTTGCCCCCGCGGCCGAGCCGGCCCACCTTGCCGACGTCCGTCTCGGTGTCCATGAGCCGGTTGTCGTCGTCGATGACCACGCTGTTGGGGCCGAGGCCGATCACCGGTCCGTCCGTGCTGATGTGCTCCTTGTCCTGCATGCCCATGCCCTGGAAGCCGGTCTCGGAGGCACCCACGGAGTCGGTGAAGATGCCGTCGGGGAACGCCTCCATCCACCGCCTCTTCACGGGCGGGCTGAACACGGCGGCACTGCTGGAGATGACAAAGAGGTTCGAGGCGTCGTACGGCGTCCCGGCGCCGGCCTTGCGCTCGAACTCGTCGATCAGCGGCAACGCCATCGCGTCGCCGGTCATGAAGAGCATCTGGATCTTCTCGCGCTCGGCGATCTCCCAGGTCCGCTGCGCGTCGAACTTCGGCTCGAGGATCGTGCAGTGACCGGCGAACAGGTGCATGAGCAGGCTCGCCTGCGCGCCGCCGTGCATCAGCGGGCTCAGCGGGAAGGTCATCATCCGCGGCTCGAGCGCCTGCGTGGACTGGTCGAGCTCGTTCAACGGCACGCCGGTGTAGAAGTCGATGCCGCCACCGAGCACCCGCCAGAAGTCCTCGTGGCGCCACATGACGCCCTTCGGGAAGCCGGTGGTGCCTCCGGTGTAGATGATGTGCAGGTCGTCGGCGCTGCGCTCCTCGAAGTCGCGCTTGTCGCTCTGGCCGGCCAGCGCATCGTCGTAGAGCACCCCGCCGTACGACGAGACGTCCGCGTCGCTGTCGGGCTCGAGGACGTCGGGCAGGACCACGACGGTCTGCAGGTTCGGGTGGTTGGGCAGGCAGGCGGCGACCAGCGGCGCGTAGGGGCGCTCATGGATCAGCGCGACCAGGTCGGCGTTCTCGAAGAGATAGTTGAGCTCGCCCTCGACGTAGCGGTAGTTCACGTTGATGGAGACCGCACGGATCTTGAGGATCGCGAGCAGGGCCACGACGTGCTCGACGCTGTTCTTGGCATAGAGGCCCACGTGCTGGCCCGCGCGCACCCCGCGCGAGGACAGGAAGTGCGCCAGCCGGTTGCTGTCGGCCTCCAGCTCGGCGTAGGTGACCACCCGGTCCCCCACCTTGATCGCGGGGTTGTCGGGCACCGCGTCCACGGCGTGCTCGAAGAGGTCTGCGATGTTCAGCGCCACGAGCGCAAGACTAGAACACGTTCTCGTTTCGGTCTACGATCCCCCGTGTGACCAGTGCCGATGTCGAGAGTGCAGCGCACTGCCTCGTGGAGCAGGACGGCCACAAGCTGATCGTGACGATGAACCGGCCGGAGGCGCGAAACGCTCTCTCGAGCGAGATGCTCGCGATCATGTCCGACGCCTGGGACCGGGTGAACGACGACCCGGAGATCCGGGTCTGCATCCTCACCGGTGCGGGCGGCTACTTCTGCGCGGGGATGGACCTCAAGGCGGCCGACAAGAAGCCCCCGAGCGAGAGCTTCGAGTCCGGCGAGTACGACCCGACGATCATCAAACCGCTGCTCAAGGGGTTCCGGCTCACCAAGCCCCTGATCGCGGCCGTCGAGGGTCCGGCGATCGCGGGCGGCACCGAGATCCTCCAGGGCACCGACATCCGGGTGGCCGGCGAGTCGGCCAAGTTCGGCGTCTCCGAGGCGAAGTGGAGCCTCTACCCGATGGGTGGGTCCGCCGTGCGGCTCCCGAGGCAGATCCCCTACACGGTCGCGGCCGACCTGCTGCTCACCGGCCGGCACATCCTCGCGCCCGAGGCCAAGGAGCTCGGCCTGATCGGCTACGTCGTCCCGGACGGGCAGGCTCTGGCCAAGGCCCACGAGCTCGCCGACCTCGTCGCCGCCAACGGACCGCTCGCCGTACAGGCGATCCTCAAGAGCATGCGCGACTCCGAGGGCAAGCACGAGGACGACTGCTGGGCCGACGACGCCCGCGTCGGCGCCGCGGTGTTCTCGTCGGAGGATGCCAAGGAGGGGCCGCGGGCGTTCAGCGAGAAGCGGCCCGCGCAGTACCGGGGCAGGTGACTCGACCGCCTAGTGTGTCCGCGTGGCTGCCGGCGTCGTGCTGATCTTCGCCGCGTTCCTGGTGGTCGCCGTTGTTGCCGTCGTCCTCAGCTACCTCGCCGCGAAGAAGCGGCTCGAGGCGATGGCGGCGTACGCCGCCGGGCGGGGCTGGCGGTTCGAGGCGGAGCAGCCGCTGCTGGTCGACCGGTTCACCGGGCCGCCGTTCGGGCTCGGTTCCGGGCGTCGTGCCTACAACGTGCTCTACGGCACCCACGAGGGCCGCGACCTGGTGTCCTTCGACTACGAGTACAAGACCCACACCAGCAACGGGAAGCAGACCACGACCCAGGTGCACCGGTTCTCGGTGCTGGGGCTCTCCATGGGCATCCACATGCCCCCGCTGAGCGTGGACCCGGAGAGCTTCCTCGACCGGTTCGTGGGCCGGCTCACCGGCACCGACATCGACCTCGAGTCGGAGGAGTTCAACCGGTCGTTCACGGTGAGCTGCCCGGACCGGAAGTTCGCCTCCGACGTGCTGCACCCGCAGATGATGGAGTTCCTGCTCCAGCACCGGCAGGTCGGCTGGAGGTTCGAGCAGGACTCGATGCTGATGGTCGCTGACGGACAGCGGACGCCGGCGCAGATCGACGCGACGATCGCGGTCATGGACGGCATCACCGACCGGGTGCCGGAGTTCGTCTGGCTGCGTCTCAAGGGACAGGGCTGAAGGGACGGTCATGACCCCGCTCGCATGGTTGCTGATCGGCATCGCCGTGGTGCTCGTGATCAGCGTGATCATGAGCCACAACCGGTTCGTCCGGCAGCGCACGCTCGCGGACGAGTCGTGGGGCGACATCGACGTGGAGCTGTCCCGCCGGCACGACCTGATCCCGAACCTGGTCGAGACCGTCCAGGGCTACGCCACCCACGAGCGGGAGGTGCTCGAACAGCTGGTCCGTGCCCGCGAGGCCGCCGCCGCGCACCGGGACGACGGGCCGCACGCGCGCGAGGGGTTCGAGGACTCCGTCACCCGGGCGCTGCAGTCGGTGCTGGCGCGGGTCGAGGCCTACCCCGACCTGAAGGCGAGCGAGCACTTCCTGGAGCTGCAGCGCCAGCTGACCCTCACCGAGGACCGGATCGCAGCGGCCCGGCGCTTCTACAACGGCAACGTGCGCTCCTACAACACCCGGGTTCAGACGTTCCCGTCGAACCTGGTCGCCCTGGCCTTCCGGTTCGGGCGGAAGGACTTCTTCGAGCTCCAGGACCCAACTACAGCATCCGTGCCAGGTGTCGATCCCGCTGGATGATCGTGTGCTTCAGCACCAGCGCGATGTGCAGCCCCACCACGACGAAGAACGCGATGTGCGCACCGATGTGCAGCCCCACCCAGTCGTCGTCGTCCCGCGCGACGAGCAACAGGCCGCTGATCGGGATGACGAAGAGCAGCAGCATCAGCCCCTTCTCCAGCCAGTTCTCGAGCGTGCGCTCGGCGTGGCTCAGCACCGGCGCCCAGGGTGGCAGCCCGCCGGCGAACCGCCAGACGACTCGGACCACCGCCAGGGCGAGGATGAGCAGCCCCAGGAGGATGTGCAGCTCGGGCAGGGTCACGCCGCCGGCCAACAGGTCGCCGCTGCGCAGGTCGTCCCACGCGGTTCCGAGCGTGTCGTCGCTCCGGTCGTCGAGCGCGTCCTCCCGGCGGTCGACGTCCTCCTCGCACTGCTTCTCGTCGGCCCGGTCCTTGCACTGCTCCTTGGAGTCGTGCACCCGGTCCGCCGCCGCGTCGGCCGCCGAGCTCTCGGTCGACATGGAGTAGCCCACCAGGAACTGGCCGACGATGACCGAGAAGGTCAGCCAGTGCAGGACCTTGGTGACGGCGCCATAGCCGTGCTCCCCGTTCCGCAGTGGCATGGCGCGCCGGTACCCGTTCAGACCGGGGTGATCGGCAGCGACTTCCTCGGCTCGAAGGCGAACGATGCACCGGTGCTGAAGCGGGTGACCGCGACCTCGTCCGCGACCGGCGCGGGCTCCTCACGGCGTACGACGGTCGCGGTCCAGTCGGAGTCGGAACCGGTGACCTCGACGTCGAGGTGGGGGTCGACGGCGCGCACCGCGGCCTGAAGGGGGCGCACCGAGTCGGGGCCGCACAGCGTGATCCAGCCGCCGTCCTCGTGGGCGGGGCTGCTCGTCACGGAGATGGTCGAGCTCGAGAAGGACGCGTCGACGTATGCCGCCGGGTTGACCAGCGGATGCACGGCGAGCGTGGCCAGCGCGTCGGTGCCGAGCGCGCGGTGGATCCGCTCGGCGGCCACCCCGGCGATGCCGACCAGCTGCTTCGTGGCGATCTCCGTGGCCTGCGCCGGCGAGGTCGCGCGGGCGCGGACGGCGAGGAGGAAGCCCTGGTTGAGCAGGTGCATCTGGAGGCAGACCTCGTCGGCGATGCGCACGAGCGCGGAGTGCGAGAACGCCGCGAAGTCCAGGTCGGTGACGAGCGGTCCGGCGTAGTCGCCGGCGCCCTCGTCCGTCGGGTCGATCGGGTCCAGCGCCAGCGCGGCGGCCCGGGATGCGGCGACGGTGGCCAGGCCCGGGACCGGCGCCACCTCGGGGTAGGACTCGTCGATGGTCACGGTCCACGCGCAGTGCGGGTGCCGGTCGGCGGTCATGTCCTCGGCGCTGCGCGGCGGCCGGTGGATCGGCCGGACCTGGGCCTTCGGGTTGGAGGCGACCGCGGTCGCGTCGAAGGTCGGGTCCTCGATGTCGTGGCACATGGAGCGGACGTAGTCGGGCCCCATCGGCTCGACGTCCATCAGCGCACCGCAGTGGTCGAGGCGGAACTCGCCGTGCCACGGGTCGTGCACGGTGTAGCGGAAGTCCATGAACTGCGGCGGCGCGCCGATGTCCAGCTGCAGCCCCTTGAAGATCGTGACGACGTCGCCGTGGCCCGGCGTCGAGGGCGCGTAGCCGAGGGCGGCCTGCATCCGCCGCGTGTAGACCGGCGAGGACGACGCCCACTCCTCGACGGCGACCTGCGCCATCTCCTCGCGGCCGAAGGCCGAGATGCACCAGGCCATGCCGGAGCGGTCGATCAGCTGCCCGATCAGCAGCAGCTCCGGGACCAGTGCGGCGAGCTGGTCCCTGGTGAGGTCGGCGTACCGGCTGCTAGCCAACGCTCCGCTCGCCCGTCCAGTACTGCGCCCGCAGCGCCTTCTTGTCCGGCTTCCCGAGCCCGGTCAACGGCAGCGCCTCGGTGGCGATCACCTGCTTGGGCGCCTGCACCGAGCCCTTGCGCTCCTTGACCAGGTCCTGGATCTCGTGGACCACGTCGTCGGTGAGCTCGTGCCCGTCCCGGAGTACGACGATCGCGGTGACGGCCTCGCCCCACTTCTCGTCCGGCGTACCGATCACGCCGACCTGCGCGATCGCCGGGTGCTGGGCGACGACGTCCTCGACCTCGCGCGGGAACACGTTGAAGCCGCCGGTGACGATCATGTCCTTGGTGCGGTCGACGATGTACCAGAAGCCGTCCTCGTCCTCGCGCGCCACGTCGCCGGTGTGCATCCAGCCGTCGCGGAACGTCTCCGCGGTGGCTTCGGGCAGCTTCCAGTAGCCGCCGCACAGCAGCGGGCCGGCCACGCAGATCTCCCCCGGCTCGCCCTGCGGCACCGGGTTGCCGTCCTCGCCGAGCAGGGCCGAGCGGATGAACGCCGAGGGCTTGCCGCAGCTCGAGAGCCGCTCGTCGCCGCCGCCGACGTGGTCCGCCTTGGCGAAGTAGGTGATCACCATGGGGGCCTCGGACTGGCCGTAGTACTGCGCGAAGATCGGGCCGAACCGGTCGATCGCCTCCTTGAGCCGGACCGGGTTGATCGCGCTGGCGCCGTAGTAGACGGTCTCGAGGCTGCTCAGGTCGCGGGTGTGTGAGTCCGGGTGGTCCATCAGCGCGTAGAGCATCGACGGCACCAGCATCGTGGCGGTGATCCTCTCCCGCTCGATGAACTCCAGCACCTCGGCGGGGTTGAACGACGAGAGCACGTAGAGCGAACCGCCCTTGATCACGGTCGGCGCGAAGAAGGCAGCGCCGGCGTGAGACAGCGGGGTGCACATCAGGAACCGCGGGCTCTCCGGCCACTCCCACTCGGCGAGCTGGATCTGCGTCATGGTGCTGAACGACTGGGTGAGCCCGATGACGCCCTTGGGGCTGCCCGTCGTCCCGCCGGTGTAGGTGATCGAGGTCATGTGGTCGGGAGCCAGCACGACGGCCTCGAGCGGCTGGGCGGCGTACTTGCCGGCCTCGGCGACCAGGTCCTTGCCCACGTGCGCGAGCGCCTCCGGCACCGGGCCGATGGTGAGCACCTGCTTGAGCCCCGGGCACTTCTCCAGCAGCCCGAGCGCGCGCTCGGTGAACACCGGGTCCACGATCAGCGTGGTGATCTCGGCGTCGTTGATCACGTAGGCGTGGTCGTCGAGCGAGCCCAGCGGGTGCAGCGACGTGCGCCGGTAGCCCTGGGTCTGGCTGGCGCCCAGGATGAACAGCACCTCGGGCCGGTTCAGCGCGAGCAGCGCGCCCGCCGTACCGCTGCCGGCGTCGAGCGCCTCGAACGCCTGGACGTACTGGCTGATCCGCTGCGAGACCTCGCCGCCGGTCAGCGTGGTCTCGCCGAGGTGGATCACCGGCTTGTCCCGGTGCCGCTTGAGCGCGGCCACCATCAGGTGTCCGTTGTGGGTGCCGACCCGCATCGGGTCGCCGAGGTCGGAGGGAGCGCCGCTCATGGCCCGAGACTAGAACGTGTTCCAGTTTCGGGCAACGGCCCTCAGTTCTTCGGGTGCCGGCGTGAGCGCGGCGTCGGTCTGGATGACGTCCTCGATCAACCGCGCCGCCGTGCGCGTGCGCGCCGGCATGCTCCGTCCCTACGGCGCTCACGACGCCTGCGGTCACCGTTCCGGCCAAGCCCAGTGTTTGCCGACAGCCACCACCAGAGAGCCGACGAGGAGCGAGTCGGCATCGCCGTACTCCGGTGGGCTCGGCACCGTCGCGGTCGGTGCGCACTACGCGAGGTCCTACAGCGGTTCTCTTCCGACGACGTCGAAGCTGTCTACCGTGCCGTCGGCGAACTCCGCCGTGCCCGTCGTCCGCCCCGCTGACCACGTGGGAGTTGGTGATCAGGTGTCCCTCGCCGGTGATCACCACGGCAGACCCGCCTGACTCGTCTGCGCCGCTATCGCTGATGCGCAGCGCTGCCACTCGCGGCGTGAGCTGCGCCGCGACGGAGATGAAGATCGCGTGACTGTGTAGCGGTCGCTGATCGCCGCGGAGAGCGCCTTGACCGCGATGTCGGCGAGCTGGCGCACTCCGAACGCCACGTCCTGCTCGAAAGTGCGCTCGAAGCCGATCCGGACCACTCAGTGCACCACCCTCCGCACCGGTTCGACATCAGGTGGTTGCTGACCGGCGGCGGCTGCCCATACCCTCAGCTTTGTCGATCCTTCGACGACGTTCTCCCCGTCCATCCTCTGCTCTAGCACGACCAGGTCCCGCTCCTCCTCTATCGCTAGCTATTACTCAGGTTGCATCTTCTTCACTTACCCCTAGCTTTACTTCTGTACCGCTATCGCGACTTCCGGTGGCTCCGGTTCCGAGTCGTCGTTCACTCCCTCCGAGGGCAAGTCGTGCTCGATCACCCGCAACGTGCTGAGTTCGCCTTACGCTGTGACCTCGTCGATCTGGATCCAGTGCTCCAGTGGTATACGAATAACACGAGCAGAGCAGGCTGACGAAGAGCAGCAGTAAGAGATATAGGCGGACCCGGTAGCGCAGGTGCAGCACCCGGTCACCCTGGACGACCACGTCCGGGTCCTCCAGCAGGTGCTGGCTGTCGACCGGCCCGAAGTAGCGCCGGCCGGAGCCGAACACGACCGGCACGACGTCCATCGCGACCTCGTCGACCAGGCCTTCCGCCAGCGCCTGGCCACCGACCTCGCCGGCCGCGACGGCGACGACCCGGTCCCCGGCCAGCTCTGCTGCCTTCTTCACCGCCCCGCCGACGTCGCCGACGAAGTGGTACGGCGCCTCGGGGTGCCAGCCCTCCGGCTTCGGCCGGTGCGAGACCACGACGACGTGGTCGCCGGTCGGCGGGTGGCCGTCCCAGCCGTTCATCAGGTCGAACAGCCGGCGGCCGATCACCATCGCGCCGATGCCGCCCCACAGCGGCCGGACGTAGTCGGCCGAGGCCTGCGAGACGGTGAAGCTGCCGCCCTCGGCCAACGGCTGGTCGCCGTTGAAGTACCAGTCGAACAGCGGACCGATGTCGTCGTTGTCGTCGGCGATGAACCCGTCGACGCTGACCACGTTGTGCATCACGACCTTGCTCATGTCCTGCTCCTCCTCGGGTGCGTTGACCTATCCGCGCCCAGTGCATCGCCGATCCCCCGCCGAACGAAACGATTCGGAATAGTCTGAATCCATGTCTCGGGTTGAGCGGCGGGTCCGGTACCGGTTCGGCCGCCACGACCTGCTCCGCACCAGGTTCGCCATCTCGCCGCTGATCGAGCTGGCCGCGGCGACGTACGTGGTCCGGCTGCCCCGTCAGTTCCCCGAGCACCGCCGATGGGTCGAGAGCGTGACGCCGGGCGTCGCGGCGCTCGACCTGGAGCTGCTGTACGCCGCCAGCCCGCTCGGGCGCACGGCGTGGCCGAACTTCGATGCTCCCCCGCCCGTGGTGCCGCACCCGCGGATCGAGGACGAGCTGGACCGGCTCGCAGCCACCGACCCCGAGCTGGTGCGGTCGGACGTGCAGCGCGCGTACCCGGACGGCGTGCCGGACGCCGCACGCCCGTTCGTCGAGGAGCCCCAGGCCGCGCTGGCCGGCTTCGTGGAGCAAGCGTGGTCGTTCTGGCAGGCGGCGCTGGAGCCGTGGTGGCCGCGGATGTCGGCGTTCCTGGAGAGCGAGATCGCATCCCGGGCCCGCCGGCTGGTGACGACTGGGAGCGAGGCGGCGTTCGCCGATCTCGACCCGACCGTGACCTGGGACGGCCGCGACCTGTCGGTCTCCCCCACCAAGCTGGCCGCGCGAGACGTCGACCTCGATGGCCGGGGCCTGCTGCTGATCCCCTCCGTCCTGGCCTGGGACGTCTGGCCGCGGGTCGACCCGCCCTGGGACCCGGCGCTCACCTACCAACCGCCCGGCGTCGGCGACCTGTGGCTCCACGACACCTCGTCCGCGGGAGCGCTCGAGGAGCTGGTCGGCCGCCGCCGCGCCGCCCTGCTGCGCTCCTTGGAGCGCCCGGCCTCGACGCAGGCGCTCGCGCTGCGCACGGGCTGGAGTCCCGGTGGCGTCAGCTCCCACCTCGGCGTGCTGCGCCGGACCGGGCTGGTCGTCCGCCGGCGCGAGGGTCGGCAGGTGGTCTACTCCCGCACCGCGGCTGGCGACGCGCTGGCGGCTAGCGAACAGGTCTTCCCAACTCCGGGCCGGAAAGGGCAGGGTGGAGTACCGACCCGGTGAGGAGGACTCCGTGACGACCATTGTCACTCGCTTTCGGCGCGGCGCTCGCGCCGTGCCGGAACCTGTACGACGGTGAGCGCACGACGACCGAGGATCAGCAGGGCCTGATCACAGAGGACGTCGCGTACGACTGCGGTTGCCAGAGCCACCGCGAGGAGTACCACGACGGCAGCGTCCACCGGCAGATCGTGGACCACCACGGCAGAGGTGCTCGTGGACGAGGAGCTCCGGGGTGAGTGATGACCCCGTGGTCGCCAACCACGACGTACTCCTGGTCGGCGGAGGCGCTGCCGGCCTGCGGGCCGCGATCGCCATTGCCGAGACCGAGCCGGGACTCGATGTGGCCGTGGTGTCGAAGGTCTATCCCATGCGCAGCCACACGGTGTCGGCCGAGGGCGGCGCCGCTGGGGTGATCGCGGAGGACGACACCGTCGAAGAGCACATCTACGACACGATCTCCGGCAGCGACTGGCTGGGCGACCAGGACGCCATCGAGGCGTTCGTGAACGAGGCGCCTCGCGAGCTCCTGCAGCTCGAGCACTGGGGGTGCCCTTGGAGCCGGCAGCCGGACGGCCGGGTTGCGGTGCGTGCCTTCGGGGGCATGAAGATCAGGCGCACCTGGTTCGCGGCCGACAAGACCGGCTTCCACATGCTGCACGCGTTGTTCCAGACCTCGCTGAAGTACTCGAAGCTGGCGAGGTACGACGAGTGGTTCGTGACCCGCCTGCTCGTCGATGAGGGTCGGGTGCACGGAGTCGTCGCAGTGGAGCTGAACACGGGTCGGATCCGCGCGATCACCGCCCGCGCCGTCGTGCTCGCCACAGGAGGCTGCGGAAAGGTCTTCCCGTTCACCACCAACGCCAACATCAACACCGGCGACGGCATGGCGCTCGCCTATCGGGCCGGTGCCCCGCTCAAGGACATGGAGTTCGTCCAGTACCACCCGACCGGGCTCCCGTTCACCGGCATCCTCATCACCGAGGCCACGCGGGCCGAGGGCGGCTGGCTGCTCAACAAGGACGGCTATCGCTACCTTCAGGACTACGACCTCGGCACGCCCACGCCGGAGCCGACGCTGCGCAGCATGGAGCTGGGTCCCCGCGACCGGCTCTCGCAGGCGTTCGTGCACGAGGTCGAGCGGGGCCGCACGCTGGACTCGGAGTGGGGGCCGATCGTCCACCTCGATCTGCGCCACCTTGGGGCGCAGCTGATCGACACCAAGCTGCCTTTCGTGCGCGAGCTGTGCCTCAAGTACGAACGCATCGATCCGGTGACCGAGCTGATCCCAGTCCGTCCGGTCGTGCACTACATGATGGGCGGGGTCCACACGGACATCGACGGCGCGGCGCCCCTCGCCGGCCTGTACGCCGCGGGGGAGACCGCGTGCGTGAGCATCAACGGTGCCAACCGGCTCGGCTCCAACTCACTGCCCGAGTGCCTTGTGTTCGGTGCCCGAGCCGGCCGGGCGGCGGCGACGTACGCCGCGAGCGCCGGTCCTCCCCCTGCCTCCATCGCCGCTCAGGCGGCTGACGAGGTACGACGCCTCGAGCGGCTCCTCGGCACCCCGCCGGGCGACGACGCGGTCGCTCCCATCCGCGACCGAGATGCAGACGGCGATGGAGGATGCAGCCGGGATCTACCGGACCGGGCCCGAGATGGCCGCGGGAGTCGACCTGCTCAAGCAAGCTGCAGGAACGCGCGCTGAGGGTCGGGATCTGGGACACGGCTCGCACCTTCAACACCGAGCTGGTCGCCGCACTGGAGCTCGCCAACCTGCTCGACGTCGCCGAGTGCATGCTCGCCTCCGGCCTGCGCCGGGAGGAGTCGCGTGGCGCCCACCAGCGCACCGACTTCCCTGCCCGGGACGACAAGAGGTTCCTCACCCACCAACTGGTCGAGCGCGATCCAGACGGCGCACCGCACGTCTCCGATCTGCCGGTGACGATAACCCGCTGGCCCCCGGGCGAGCGGACCTACGGGAGGTAGTCATGACGGACAGCATCACCTTGAGGGTGACGAGGTGGCGGCCCGACAAGAACACACCTCCCGGGTTCGAGGAGTACGACGTCCCACTGCGAAAGGAGTGGACGGTCCTCGACGGCCTCAACTATGTCAAGGACGAGCTCGACCAGACGCTCGCCTTCCGCTGGTCATGCCGGATGGGGATCTGCGGCAGCTGCGGCATGAACGTCAACGGCGACCCGCTCCTGTCGTGTGGCGCATTCCTGACCGACTACGCACCCGGTCCCGTCATCGTGGAGCCACTGGCCAACTTCCCGATCGCCCGCGACCTGGTCGTCGACATCTCCGACTTCATGGAGAAGCTCCCCCGGGTGAAGCCGTGGATCATTCGCGACGACGACGTGACCGAGATCGACGGGGAGTACCTCCAGACGCCCGAGGAGCTGGACGCCTACAAGCAGTTCAGCATGTGCATCAACTGCATGCTCTGTTACTCCGCCTGCCCGGTCTACGGCCTCGACCCGACCTTCATCGGACCGGCGGCGATCGCGCTTGCCGAGCGCTACGACCTCGACTCCCGCGACCAGGGCGCCCGCGAGCGTCTCGACGTACTCATCGAGCACGAGGGCGTCTGGGGGTGCACCTTCGTCGGCGAGTGCACCCGGGTGTGCCCCAAGCACGTGGACCCGGCCGGTGCCATCCAGCGCTACAAGCTCAAGGCGGCGCAACAGTCCGTGAAGGCATTCCTCCTGCCGAGGGGCAGGCAATGAGCCAGGACCTCACCTGGCGGCGGCCGATCTCCACGTGGTGGTGGCTGCGGAAGCGGACCTACTTCGTCTTCGTGATGCGCGAGCTGAGCTCGCTGTTCGTGGCCTGGTACGTGCTCTTCCTGCTCCTGCTCATCCGGGCGGTCAGCGTCGGGGAAGGAGCGTACGAAGACTTCCTGGACTGGGCCGCATCCCCTGTGGTCGTCGTGGTCGACGTGGTCGCCTTCGTGTTCATCGTTCTCCATACGGTGACCTGGTTCGGCGTCACTCCGCAGGCGATGGCGCTGCAGGTCCGAGGCAGGCCGGTGCCGGCACCGCTCGTGATCGGCGCGCAGTACGTCGGGCTCGCGGTCGTGTCCGCCTTCATCTGGTGGCTGGTGACCCGATGACAAAGCGGCGTATCGAACCCCTGGTCTGGATGATGTTCAGCGGTGGTGGGGTGACCGCCGCGATGTTCCTGCCGGTGCTGGCGTTCCTGTTCGCACTGGCGTTCCCGCTCGGCTGGATCGACCCGCCCTCCCGCGCGCACCTGCTGGCCATCCTGCGCAATCCGCTGACGTTCCTGGTGTTGCTCGGGGTCTTCTCAGTCATGCTCGTGCACGCAGCACACCGATTCAGATACACGCTGTACGACGGCCTGCAGCTGAAGTGGAAGTGGCAGATCGCCACGGTCTGCTACGGCGGCGCATTGGCCGGCGCGGGTGCCGCCTTCATCGTCCTCGGCCAGGTCTGGTAGTTCAGGTGGCCAGGCGTCCGAGCGCCCGGTCGAGGCCATCACGGAGCACGTCGAAAGAGCCGTGCTCGCGGAGCTCGCGGGCCACCTGCTCGTTGACGCCGCCCGGGGTGGCGTAGTCCGCGGCGAGCTCGGCGAAGTCGGGACCGTCGACCGCCTTCAGCGAAGTGAGGGCGCCGGCGAACGTCGCGGCGACGTACCGGCGGGCATCGGCGGAAGCGATGCCCCGGGCCTCGAGCCAGTCGGTCTGGGTGGACAGGTACTCGAAGAAGCCCGCCAGGGTGGCCGACGTCGCGGACAGCGCCTCGTAGGCGACGACGTCCCCCACCTCGAGGGTGCTGCCGAGCCGGTCGAACAGCGTCCGTGCCTCCGCGAGCGGCGGGTGCACCGCGGTGAGCCCGGCCCGGTCCGCCACCGGAGGCATCGGGACCGACCGGCAGACCCGCGTCACCGGCGCCACCCACTCGGTGAGCTGTGCGACGCCGACGCCGGCCACCGCGCTCACCACGACCTGCTCGGGTCGCCAGGTCAGGTCGCCGAGCAGGGCGGCGTCGGCCTTGCGGAGGCAGACCAGGACGACGTCGGAGCCGTCGACGACGGCCTGGTTGTCCACGGCCACGGTCACGGTCGGGTAGCGGCCGGCCAGCTCGGCCGACACGGCCGCTCCGCGCGGCGACAGCACGATCCGGGGTGGGCCGGCGATGCCGTCGCACAGTCCGATGACGATGGCGCGTGCGATCGAGCCGACCCCCAGGACGCCGTAGGTCGTCGATGCCGTCACGAGCCGGCACCGGTGAGCCGGCGGTGCACTTCCTCGACGGCATCCGTCATGGCGTCGAACACGCCGGCCTCACGCATCAGGGCGGTGAGCTGCTCGTTGCCGCCGCCGGGGGGCGCATGCTCCTTGACCAGCTCCGCGAAGTCCGGACTCTCGTGAGCGTTCAGCTGCTCGAGCAGGCCGGTGTAGGTGGCCGGCCACCACCTGCCGCGCGTCCGGCGCCGGGAGGCCGTGGCCGACCAGGAAGTCGGAGAGGATCCGCAGGTACTCGAAGAACGGCGCCACGGTCCCCATCGCGGTGAAGATCGCCTCGAACTCGTCTCCGTCGTCGATCGGCATCGTCCCGCCGAGCCGCTCGAAGACCTCGAGCACCGGAGCAAGGGGCGGGTGCACCGGCGTCCGGCTGCTGCGGGTGGCGACGGCCGGCATCGGGACCGCCCGAGCCACCCGGTCGACCGGCGCGACCAGCCCCGCGAGCCTGTCCAGGGGAAGCCCGGCGGTCGCGCTCACCACGACCTGGTCGGGCCGCCAGCGCAGCTCGCCGAGCACGTCGGCGTGGGCGCGACGGAGGGTGACGATGACCAGCCCGGCTGCGTCGACCACCGCCTGGTTGTCAGCCGCGACCGAGACCGAATCGAATCGCGCAGCCAGGTCGGCAGCCGTGTCCGCGTTGCGCGGCGAGAGCACGATCGCGGGCGGGTTCGCCACCCCGTCGCACAACCCGGTGACGATCGCTGAGGCGAGTGCGCCGACACCGAGCACGCCGTAGGTCGTCGATGCCGCTGCCATGCACCGAGGCTAGTTCCCTAGGGTCGACTCATGACGCGCCCCTGCAAGGTCGGTGTCCAGCTGCCCGAGGTGGAGCGGTTCGTGCCGTGGCCGGAGTACCTCGACCTGGCCCGGCGGGCGGAGGCGGTCGGCTACGACTCGATCTGGGTGGGCGACCACCTGATCTACGACCTGCCGGACGGCCAGACCCGGGGGCCGTACGAAGCGTGGACGACCCTCGCGGCCATCGCGGCGGTGACCCAGCGGGTGGAGATCGGGCCGCTCGTCGCCTCCACCGCCTTCCACGCGCCCGCGATGCTGGCGAAGCAGGCCGCGACGGTCGACGCGATCTCGCAAGGAAGGCTCATCGTGGCGCTCGGGGCGGGCTGGAACCGACGGGAGTTCGACGCGTTCGGCTTCCCCTACGACCGGCGCGTCTCGCGGTTCGAGGAGGCGCTGGCGATCATCGTGCCGCTGCTGCGGGAGGGGCGGACGACGTTCCACGGCGAGTTCTACGACGTCGACGACTGCGTGCTCGACCCGCGCCCGGTCCGGGAGGGCGGCCCACCGATCATGCTGGGCTCCAACAGCCCGCGGATGCTGAGCATCGGGCTGCCGGTCGTGGACTCGTGGAACGTCTGGTGGAGCATCTACGACAACTCGGTGGAGCGGTTCGCCGAGGTCAAGGCCGAGGTCGACGCGGCCATGCCGGAGGGGCGGCACGTCGAGGCGACCGCGGCCGTCCTGGTCACGCTGCCGAGCGGTGAGGGACGGGTGATGGGTGAGGACTACGACGCGAGGGTCACCACGGTCACGCCCGACGACCTCGCCGACCACGTGCAGGGGCTGGCGAACGCCGGCGCCACGCACCTGCAGCTCGTGCTCGACCCCATCACGGCCGAGTCGATCGACGTGGTGAGCGAGGCCCTGCCGAGGTAGGCACTGCTCTCCCTGGGTCAGACTCTGCGCATGGACAGCACGCGGATCCCGGGCTTCGTGCTCACCGACCACGTCGTGGAGGTGCCTCTCGACCACTCCACGCCGGACGACGGGCGCACGATCGAGGTGTTCGCGCGTGAGGTGGTCGCCGCCGGTCGCGAGCACGATGATCTCCCCTGGCTGCTCTTCCTCCAGGGTGGCCCGGGTGGGAAGTCCCCGCGCCCCGGGGACGGCGCGGGTGACGGGTGGCTCCGGCAGGCGACCCGTACGCACCGGGTTCTGCTGCTCGACCAGCGCGGCACCGGTCGCAGCACGCCGCTGACCGGCAGGGCCGTTGTGGGCAGGTCCGACGCCGAGATCGCGGCGTACCTGCGTCTGATGCGGGCCGACAGCATCGTTCGGGATGCCGAGGTGCTGCGCGACCGCGTCGCGGGTGGGCGGAGCTGGGAGACCCTCGGCCAGAGCTACGGCGGCTTCGTCACGATGGCGTACCTCTCAATGGCGCCCGAGGGTCTCGACGCCTGCTACGTCACCGGTGGCCTTCCTGGCCTGACCGCGACCGCCGACGACGTGTACGCGCGCACCTACCCACGGGTGGCCCGCAAGAACGCCGAGTTCTACTCGCGCCACGCCGACGACGCGGCCCTGGTTCGCCGGATCGCCGATCACCTCGACGCGCAGGTGGTCCAGCTGCCCGACGGCGACCGGCTGACGACCCGTCGGCTCCGACTGCTCGGGAATGCCTTCGGGATGAGCTACGGGTATGAGCGGGTGCACTGGCTGCTCGAGGAGGCGTGGCACGGGCACGAGCTCTCCGACGTGTTCCTCCACGGCGTGCAGGCGCTCACCGGGAACATCGAGGGACCCCTGTTCGCACTGCAGGAGTACACGTACGGTCAGCCCGGTTCGGGCGCCAGCACCTGGGCCGCGGAGCGCGCCATGGCGCAGCATCCGGACTTCGCGGAGGACCACGACCCGCTGCTCTTCACGGGCGAGATGTTCTACAGCTGGATGTTCGACGACATCCGGGCGCTGCGACCCTTCAAGGGCGCGGCCGAGCTGTTGGCGACCTACGACGACTGGAGGCCGCTGTACGACCTCGACCGCCTCGCCGCCAACGAGGTCCCCGTCTTCGCGGCCGTCTACTTCGACGACATGTACGTCGACGCCGAGCTGCAGGTCGACACCGCACGCCGCGTGGGCAACGTGCGCACCTGGGTCACCAACGAGTACGAGCACGACGGCCTGCGCAGCGACGCGCCGCGGGTGCTCGGCCGGTTGATGGACATGCGCGCCGGCCGGGTCTGACGGTCACCGCGGTGGTGGACGGGGCGCGCTACGCCAGCAGCTCCGCGATCCGTCGCACCTCGTCACCGGACCCGCAGCTGAGCAGAAGCGTGGTGACGCCGGTGCCCTCCCAGGCCTGGACGGTGTCCTTGACCTCGGCGGCGGTGCCGATGATGTGCATGTCGTCGACGAGCTCGTCGGGGATCAGGGCGGTGGCCGCCCTCGCGGTCACCGGCCAGGAACAGCTCCTGCACCTTGCCGGTGATCGACTCGTAGCCCATCCGCTCGAAGACCTGCGTGTGGAAGTTCTGCTCCTTGGCGCCCATGCCGCCCATGTAGAGCGCGACGACCGGCTTCATGCCGTCGATGACCGCCTTCTTCTCGTCGGCGTCGGCGACGATCTGCACGTGGCAGGTGGCCGCGATCTCGAAGTCGGACCGGGCACGTCGGGCGCCGGCGCGAGCGAACCCCTCGTCGAGCCACGGGCCGTACATGGCCGCCGACTTCGGGGTGTAGAAGATCGGGATCCAGCCGTCGGCGATCTCCGCGGTCTGGGCGACGTTCTTGGGTCCCTCGGCGCCGAGCCAGATCGGGATGTCGGCGCGCAGCGGGTGCACGATCGACTTGAGTGGCTTGCCGAACCCCGTCGAGCCCTCTCCGGCGTAGGGCAGCGGGTAGTGCGGCCCCTCGTTGGTCACCGGCCCCTCGCGAGCCAGCACCTTGCGGATGATGTCGACGACCTCGCGGGTGCGGGCCAGCGGCTTGGAGAACGGCTGGCCGTACCAGCCCTCGACCACCTGCGGCCCGCTCACGCCCATGCCGAGGATGACCCGTCCGTTCGAGAGGTGGTCCAGCGTCAGCGCGTGCATCGCGATCGACGTCGGAGACCGGCCCGACATCTGCACGATCGAGGTGCCGAGCCGGAGCCGTGAGGTCTCGCGACCCCACCAGGCCAGCGGGGTGAACGCGTCGGAGCCCCAGGCCTCGGCGGTGAACACGGCGTCGAAGCCGGACTCCTCGGCCGCGGCGACCAGCTCTGCGTGGTTGGCCGGCGGCTGCGCGCCCCAGTAGCCGAGCTGCAACCCCAGTTTCATGTGCCACCTCTCCAACCCGACCTGCCAACTCAGCCACGGGCGTTGGGCGGGAAGCAGACTGGTCTCATCTTAGAACGTGTTCCAGGCCGCACTTACTTGCCCACTCTTTAGAACGTGTTCTAGTTTGCGTCCATGCCCAGAACTCTCTCGGCGCCCGTCACCGTAGCCTTCGACTACACCCGTTCGACCGGGCCCGTGCTCGGCCGCTTCCTGTCCGGGCTGAGGGACGGCGTCGTGGTCGGCGCCCGTACGTCGGAGGGCAAGGTCGTCGTACCGCCGCCCGAGTTCGACCCGGTCACCTACGCACCGACCGAGGAGTTCGTCGAGGTGGCCGACACCGGCACCGTCACCTCGTGGACCTGGGTGCCCGAACCGGTCAAGGGTCAGCCCTTGGATCGGCCCTTCGCGTTCGTGCTGGTCACGTTGGATGGTGCGGACGCCCCTCTGCTCCACGCGCTCGACGTCGGATCCCCCAACGATGTCTCTACCGGCATGCGGGTTCGCGTGCGGTGGCGCGTGGAGCGGGTCGGGGCGATCACCGACATCGAGTGCTTCGAGCGCGCTGACGGCGACGCGCCGCCGCGACGGCCGCGGCGGCGGAGTCGGCGGCTCGCGACCTCGACCGCCCAGCGCAACACGGCCGAAGCCGACGTCACCGGCATCGTCGTGCCCGATCGAGCTCGACTACCTGTACGCCGCCTCGCCCGAGGAGTCGCTGTTCTACACCTCGCTCGCCGAGGGCAAGCTGGTCGGCCAGCGGTGCCCGACGTGCGGCAAGGTCTACATCCCGCCGCGGAGTGCCTGCCCGGCCGACGGCACGCCGACCGCCGAAGAGATCGAGCTGCCCGACACCGGGACCGTGACGACGTTCTGCATCGTCAACGTGCCGTTCCTCGGCCAGCGGATCACGCCGCCGTACGTCTCGGCGTACATCCTGCTCGACGGCGCGGACATCGCGTTCCTGCACCTGATCCTGGACATCCCGGCCGAGGAGGTCCGGATGGGGATGCGGGTCAAGGCGGTGTGGAAGCCGCGTGACGAGTGGGGCACCACGATCGAGAACATCGACCACTTCGCGCCGACGGGAGAGCCGGACGCGGACTACGAGACCTACCGGCACCATCTGTGATGGCCAGGAAGATGGAGCAGAGCCTGTGAGAGACGTCGCAGTCGTCGGCTTCGCGCAGCGGCAGATGGCCGAGTTCGACGGGTCCCCGACCTGCGTCGAGCTGCTGGTCCCGCTGTTCGCGGAGTGCTACGAGCAGACCGGCTGGACCCGGCGAGACGTCGGGTTCTGGTGCTCGGGCTCGTCGGACTACCTGGCCGGCCGTTCGTTCTCGTTCGTCCAGGCCGTCGACGCGATCGGCGTGATCCCGCCGGTCAACGAGTCGCACGTCGAGATGGACCTGGCCTGGGCGATGTTCGAGGCGTGGATCAAGATCCAGACCGGCGAGGTCGACACCGCGCTCGTCTACGCCTTCGGCAAGAGCTCGGCCGGCGTGCTGCGGCGTACCCTCGCCCTCCAGCTCGATCCGTACACCATGACCCCGCTGTGGCCCGACACCGTGTCGCTCGCCGGGCTGCAGGCTCGCGAGGGCATCGACGCCGGCCTCTGGGACGAGCGGGCGATGGCCGAGGTCGCGAACCGGTCGCTCACCGATGCCGAGAAGAACGAGTACGCGATCCGCAAGGGCGGCTCGTCGGTCGAGGAGCTGCTCGCCCGCCCGATGTACGCCGACCCGTTGCGCAAGCACGACTGCGCCCCGGTCACCGACGGCGCGGCCGCGCTGGTGCTGGCCGCTGGGGACCGGGCTCGCGACGTCGCCGACCGACCCGCGTGGATCACGGGCCTGGCGCACTACGTGGACCCGATGAGCATGGGGACCCGGGACCTGAAGCGCTCCCCCTCCGCGCAACGTGCCGGAGCGGCCGCGGACCTCGACGGCGTCGAGGTGGCCGAGCTGCACGCGCCGTTCAGCCACCAGGAGCTGATCCTCCGCACCGAGCTGGGCCTGGGTGACGACGTACGGGTCAACCCCTCGGGCGGCGCTCTGACCAGCAACCCGATGTTCTCCGCGGGCGGCATCCGGATCGGCGAGGCCGCGAAGCGGATCTGGTCGGGCGAGGCGTCGAAGACGCTGGGCCACGCCACCTCCGGGCCGGCGCTGCAGCAGAACCTCGTCTGCGTGATGGCCAGTGAAGGGCAGGGCGAGTGATGGGCAAGCAGCCGGCCGCAGTGATCGGCGTGGGCCAGACCCACCACCGCGCCAAGCGCGAGGACGTCTCCATGGCGGGACTGCTCCGCGAGGCGATCGACCGCGCCCTCGAGGACGCCCAGATGACGATCGACGAGGTCGACGCGATCGTCGTCGGCAAGGCACCGGACCTGTTCGAGGGCGTGATGATGCCCGAGCTGTTCCTGGCCGACTCGATCGGCGCCGCCGGGAAGCCGCTCCTGCGTGTGCACACCGCAGGCTCGGTCGGCGGCTCGACCGCGATCGTCGCCTCCTCGCTCGTCCAGGCGGGCGTGCACAAGAAGGTGCTCACGGTCGCCTACGAGAAGCAGTCGGAGTCCAACGCGATGTGGGCGCTGTCGGTGCCGATCCCGTTCAACATGCCGGTGCACGCCGGCGCGGGTGGCTACTTCGCGCCGCACGTGCGGTCCTACATCCGTCGATCCGAGGCACCGACCCACATCGGCGCGATCGTGGCCGCGAAGGACCGGCAGAACGCGCTCAAGAACCCCTACGCCCACCTGAAGAACCCGGACACCACCGTGGAGTCGGTGCTGGCCTCGCAGATGCTGTGGGACCCGATCCGGTACGACGAGACCTGCCCGTCCTCGGACGGCGCCTGCGCGCTGGTGGTCGTCGCCGAGGACGAGGCGGCGCGGTCGTCCAACCCGGCCTGGATCCACGGCACCGTGATGCGCTCCGAGGCCACCTCGGCCGCCGAGCGCGACCAGGTGAACCCGCAGGCCTCCCGGGATGCCGCCGCCGCGCTCTGGAAGCAGGCCGGCATCACCAGCCCGATCGACGAGATCGACATGGCCGAGATCTACGTGCCGTTCTCGTGGTTCGAGCCGATGTGGCTGGAGTCGCTCGGCTTCGCGGAGGCCAACGGCGGCGGCTGGCGCCTCACCGAGTCCGGCGCCACCGCGATGGACGGCCGGCTCCCCGTCAACTGCTCGGGCGGCGTCCTGTCCTCGAACCCGATCGGCGCCTCGGGCATGCTCCGCTTCGGCGAGGCGGCGCTCCAGGTCCGCGGCGCGGCCGGCGAGCACCAGGTCGACGGCGCCCGCAAGGCCCTGGGTCACGCGTACGGCGGCGGCTCGCAGTTCTTCGCCATGTGGGTGGTCGGGTCGGAGAAGCCGAGCAACTGAGGGCACCCCGGGCAACCGTCGTCCGTTGGGAGAAACATGGCTGAGCTGATCCGCACCAACGACGTCGCCCTGATCTCGGTAGTCGAGAGCCTGCTCCAGGAGGCCGAGATCCCCTGCCACGTCGCGGACCGGCACACCAGCGGCCTGGAGGGCAACCTGAACTGGCTGCAGATGCGCGTCCTCGTGCCCGACGAGCGGGCGGCCGACGCGCGCGAGCTGTTGACCGATGCGGAGCTCGGTGAGTGGCTGCGCCCCTGACTTTCCGCCCTCGGCGAACGACCGGAGTTGCGGCTGACGGTGTACGCCGCGCGGGCGTAGCCTCCGGACATGGGTGAGCTGATCCCGTTCCCGATGCCGGAGCCGACCGACGTACCCGCCGAGCGCGAGCCGCTCTGGCGCGAGGCGGTCGGTCAGGAGCTCCGCGACGAGCGCCAGGACGCCGGACGGACGCTCGCCGATGTCGCCGAGGACGCCGGCGTGTCCACGCAGTACCTCTCCGAGATCGAGCGGGGCCGCAAGGAGCCGAGCTCGGAGGTCCTGCAGGCGGTCGCCGGTGCCCTGGGGCTGCGGCTGGTCGACCTGACCATTCGCGTCGCGCGCCGGCTCAGCCAGGTGCGCGGGCCGGTCTGCCTCGCGGCCTAGGCCTCAGTACCCCGGGAACACCTTCCGCAGCTCGTCCAAGGTCACGTTGCCGGTCACGTCGACGCCGGCGGGTGTGTACTCGGGCTTCAGTCGGCCCGCCATCAGCCTGATGCCCGCCTCGAGCGGGCCGTCGAACGTCGCAGTCGCGCCGTCGCTGCCGGCCTCCAGCCGGACACCCTCCGCGCCGACGACGATCGCGTAGTCGTCCAGGGCGACCCGGGTGGCGGGCGCACCCTCGGGCCTGCCGGCGAAGCCGAGGAGGAACGTCATGGTCTCGGTGAAGTGTGCGGCCAGCAGCGCGGCGGACTCGGCGCTGAGACCCGCGGCCGGGTTGACACCGACCTCGGCGTCCCAGCCGTGCAGGGCGGCCTCGTTCAGCCGCATGCCGAGAGAGGTGGCGAGGGAGACCGGCTGCGGCATGAAGCCGAGGTCGATCTGGATCGACTCCCGCTGCTCCGGGCTCAGCGCCTCGTAGGTCGCGACCAGGCGCTCCTCGCTCTCGACGAACCCAGCGGCCTGGTCGGCGGGCGCCATCGCGTTCCAGCGGTCCCAGACGTCCTGGTTCGCCGGCGGCTCCTCGCCGGCACCGGCGGCCGCGAGCAGCGGGTACCGGCCGATCTCGGAGCCGCTGCCGAGGTGCGAGAGGACGTCGGCGACGGTCCAGTCCTCGGCGCCGCTCTGGGCGGTCAGCTGGTCAGCGGACAGGCCGGCCACCAGGGTGGCGAGCCGGTCGTGGATGGCGCGGAGCTCCGCGATCGAGGCGTCGACGAGTTCGGTCACGTGTACATCCAACCGGACCGCGGCCCGCTTCCAGCCCGCGGGTCTCAGGGGCGGACATCAGGGCAGCAGCAGCATCGAGTCCCCGAACTCGTGCCACAGGTAGTGCGGCGCGCCCGGCGTGGTGATGTCGGCGTACGCCCGGTCCACCAGCGGCCCTCCCGCCACGGCCTCGAGAAGGTCGAGGTGGCTGGCCTCGGGCTCGTGCAGGCCGGTGAGCAGTCCGCTCACCACCCGCGCCGGCCGCGCGGACGAGAGCACCAGCGACGTCCAGCCGTCGTAGGCCGACACCGCTCCCTCGACGGAGGCGGCGGTCTCGAGGGCCCGGACCACCGTGGTGCCCACCGCGACGACCCGCCCACCGGCGGCGCTGGTGACGTTGACCAGCCGGGCCGTCGACTCCGGGACCGAGAGCCACTCCGGCTGCGGCGGCTCGTGCGACTCCTGGCTCGCCACGCCGGTGTGCAGCACCAGCGGCGCCACCACGACGCCCGCGGACATCAGGTCGACCAGCACCTCGCGCGACAGCGGCCGCCCGGCGCTCGGCATCTCGGCGCTGCCCGGGACGGCGGCGTACACGTTCTGCAGGTCCTCGATCGGCCACGAGCCGCGCAGGTAGGGGTAGCGGATCGGTGACCCGTGGCGGCGCAGGTACGCCACCCGGTCAGCCGTGGGCAGGGTCGTCGCCCGCCACAGCCTGGTCTGGCCGGCCGGGTGCGGCGCCGCGATGCGCAGCCGCACGCCGCCCGGCAGGCGCAGCACCTCGCCCGGCTCGGGCAGGCCCGGCCCGGCGCCATCGGGTCGCCGCAGCTCGACCGCCCAGGCGCCGTCGTCCAGCTCGGCCGAGACGTGCAGCCCCCACGTGCAGCCGTGCCGCTGCACCTCCAGCGCGGACGGCAGCGTCGCGCTGGTGTTCACGACGAGCAGGTCGCCGGGCTCCAGCCACAGCGGGAGCTCGCGCGCCTGATGGTGGTGGGTCCGCTCCTGGGTGACGACGGCCATCCGCACCTCGTCGCGGGCCAGGCCCCGGGCCTCGGGCGGCGAGGTCGCCTCGCTGCCGGGCGGCAGCACGAACCTCGCCTCGGTGGCGGCGGCGGTCATACGGACGCCAGCGCCTTCAACAGCTCGGACGCGCGGTAGCGGCCGCTGGGCAGCGCGCCCTCCAGGAGCCGGAGCAGCGCCGGTACGGCGACCGTCGGCTCCGGCCGGTCGGAGATGTCCTCGCCGGGGAACGCGTCCTGGTGCATCTGGGTGCGCATGTCGCCCGGGTCGACGGCGTACACCCGCAGCGCGGGCTCCTCGGCGGCCAGCACCCGGGTCGCGTGGTCGAGCCCCGCCTTGGACGAGCCGTAGCCGCCCCAGGTCTCGTAGGCCTCGACGGACGCGTCCGACGACAGGTTCAGGACCACGCCGCCGCGCGGGCGGAGCTGAGGCAGGAGTGCCGCGGTCAACGCCATCGGAGCGACCAGGTTGACCTGGAGGATGTGGAGGTACGTCGCGGTGTCGAGCTCGGCCAGCGTCGGGAGCGGGCTGGTCCCCAGCGTGCTGGCGTTGTTCACCAGGGCGCTGGCGCCGCCCAGCTCGGCGGCCACGTCCACGAGGTCGCGGCGGTGCGCCGGGTCGGCGACATCGCCGGCGATCGCCGGGTGTGGCCCGCCGGGCAGCGCACGGACGGCTTCGGTCAGGGCAGCCTCGTGCCGGGCGTCGAGGACGAGGGCCCAGCCGCGGCTCGCCAGCTCGTGGGCGAGCGCGCGGCCGAGCCCCTGGGAGGCGCCGGTGATGACGGCAACGGGAGAAGTCATGCCTTCATCATGAAACTTCAAGTTAAGTTGAGTTCAAGGGCGGGCGAGCACCAATTTGCGGCTGTCGAGGATCGCGTCGGCCAAGCCGTAGTCCACGGCCTCCTGCGCGGACAGGACCAGGTCGCGGTCGGTGTCCTCCCGGATCTGCTCGACGGTGCGGTCGGTGTGCCGGGCCAGGATCTCCTCCATCTGGCCGCGAAGCCGGACGATCTCCTTGGCCTGCAGCTCCAGGTCGGGGATCGTGCCCTGGCTCCCGCCCGACGGCTGGTGCAGCACCATCCGCGAGTGCGGCAGCACGGTACGGCGACCCGGGTCGCCGGCGGCCAGGAGCACGGCGGCCGACGAGCCGGCCTGTCCGATCGCCGTCGTACCGACCGGCGAGCTGATGAACTGCATGGTGTCGTAGATCGCCAGCATCGCGGTCACCGAGCCGCCCGGTGAGTTGAGGTACAGGTCGATGGGCGACTCCGGCCGGTCCGACTCGAGGTGGATGAGCTGGGCGATGACGACGTTGGCGACACCGTCGTCGATCTCGGTGCCGATGTAGACGATGCGGTCGGTGAGCAGCCGGCTGTAGATGTCGACGGCGCGCTCGCCCCCGCGAACGGTCTTCTCGACCACGCTCGGGATCGTGTAGCTGCTCATGACGCGGCCTCCGTGCGGAAGGAGGCGCTGGGCGCACGGTAGGGAGTCACGGACGACACGTCGGTGAGCACCCGGTCGACGAAGCCGTAGTCCCGCGCCTCCTCGGCGGTGAACCACCGGTCTCGCCGCGAGTCCCGCTCGATCGTCTCGACCGATTGGCCGGTGTGCTCCGAGATCAGCCGCATCATCACGCTCTTGGTGTGCTCGAGGTTCTCGGCCTGGATCTCGATGTCCATCGCGGTCCCGCCGATGCCGGCCGAGCCCTGGTGCATCAGGATCCGGCTGTGCGGCAGCGCGAACCGCTTGCCCGGCGTGCCGGCCGAGAGCAGGAACTGCCCCATGCTCGCCGCCAGCCCCATCGACAGCGTCGCCACGTCGTTCGGGATCAGCCGCATGGTGTCGTAGATCGCCAGGCCGGCCGAGACGGAGCCGCCGGGCGAGTTGATGTAGAGCGCGATGTCGCGCCGCGGGTCCTCGGCGGAGAGCAGGAGCAGCTCCGCGCAGAGCTTGTTGGCGATCGCGTCGTCGACCTCCTGGCCGAGGACGATGATGCGCTGGTGCAGCAGGCGGTCGGCCGCGGACAGGCCGGCGGGGTTCGGTGTCTGGCTCATGTCTTCGAGCCTGCGGCGCCGTCGTGCGCGGTTCCAGCGATTCCGCCGAGGGCGGTTCTGCCCTGAGCAGAGGACGTGCCCCTTACCGCGGCGCGTCGAGCGCCGCGAGCTCCTCCGGCGAGAGCTCCAGCGAGGCCGCCGCGAGCGCCGAGTCCAGCTGCTCGAGGGTGCTGACCCCGACGATCGGCTTCCACCCACGCGCCAGCAGCCACGCCAGCACCACCTGCGAGCGCGCGACGCCCCGCGAGGACGCGACCGAGGCCAGCGCGGCGAGCCGCGCGGTCGTGCCCGGGTGGTCGTACGCCGCTGGGAACGGCCGGTCCGCGCGGTCGTAGCTGCCCTGGACCAACGGGCTGTAGACCCAGAGCTCGAGGTCCGGGTGCTCGGCGAGGTAGTCCACGGTCTCGTCGCTCACGAAGCCGAAGCGGTGGTCCTTGCCCTCGACGGGAGCGCCGGGCCGCGGCTCGACGTACGACGTCGTCAGCTGGAGGGCGGAGTACGGCTCGACGCCCCGGGCCTCCGCGAGAAGGCGAGCCTGCTCGACCCGCCAGACGGGATGGTTGGAGACGCCCAGCCGCCGTACGGCGCCCGTGGCGACCAGAGCCCCGAACGCGGCCACGGTCTCCTCGATCGGGACCGAGCGGTCCTCGCCGTGCGCCCAGTAGACGTCGATCACGTCGACACCGAGCCGCTCCCGGGACCGAGCGGACTCGCGCTCGATCACGGCGGCGGACAACCCCTCGACGCCCCCCGCGTCGACCGGCTCCATCCCCACCTTGGTGGCGATCACCAGCTCCTCGCGGAGTCCGGAGCTCGCCGCCAGCCACCGGCCGAGCACCGACTCGCTCTGGCCGCCGTGGCCGGTCGGCGACGTCCAGAACGAGTAGCAGTTCGCGGTGTCGAGCACGCGACCGCCGGCGGCGACGAAGCGGTCCAGCATCGCGAACGACGTCGCCTCGTCGGTCCGGGTGCCGAAGTACATCGTTCCGAGTACGAGGTCCACGCGAGGCAGCCTAGGTGGGCGTCGATAGGGTCGCCGACATGATCGAGCTCCGTACGCCCGCGCAGATCGAGGCGATGAAACCGGCCGGCCGGTTCGTCGCCGAGGTCCTCGTCGCGCTGCGCGACGCCGCCGACGTCGGCGTCAACCTGCTCGACCTCGACGGGCTCGCGCACGAGATGATCAAGGAGCGCGGCGCCGAGTCCTGCTACATCGACTACCACCCCTCGTTCGGCGCCTCGCCGTTCGGGAAGGTGCTCTGCACCAGCGTCAACGACGCCGTGCTGCACGGGCTCCCCCACGACTACGCGCTCAAGGGCGGCGACCTGCTCTCGCTCGACTTCGCGTGCAGCGTCGACGGCTGGGTGTCCGACTCGGCGCTCAGCCTGGTCGTCGGTACGCCGCGCGAGCAGGACCTCGCGCTCATCGACGTCGCCACCCGGGCGCTCGAGGCCGGGATCGCCCAGGCGCGGGTCGGCAACCGGCTCTTCGACATCTCGGCCGCGGTCGGCGACGTCGCGCGGGCGGCCGGGCTGGGCGTCAACCTGCAGTTCGGCGGCCACGGCGTCGGCCGGACCATGCACGGCGACCCACACGTGCCGAACGACGGCCGCCCGGGCCGCGGCCTCAAGCTCAAGCCGGGGCTGGTGATCGCGATCGAGCCGTGGTTCCTGCAGACCACCGACCAGATCTTCACCGATGCCGACGGCTGGACGCTGCGCAGCGCCGACGGCTCCCGCGGCGCGCACATGGAGCACACCGTCGCGATCACCGACGACGGGCCGCTGGTGCTCACCGATCGATCGGAGCTCGAGGGCGAGAAGGGCTAGGTGAGCGCTCGAGGCCGATCGCTGTCGGGCGCGGTACGCGCGGGTCTTCAGCTTGTTGCCGCAGCCGTACTCGCAGTAGCTGCGTGAGCGGTTCTTGGACTGGTCGTAGTACGCCCACTCGCACTCGTCGAAGGCACAGATCTTGAGGCGCCACCACTCCTGTGCCGCCATCGTCTCGTGCGCAGCCAGGCCGATCCGGGCCAGCGCCCCGCCGACCCCGTCCTGCGCCGGTCGTGCGACCACACCCTCGCCGTCCCACGCCAGGCGGACCGGAAGCCGGCCCAGGAGGTCGTCGAGCGCCGGCAGCATGGCGCGCTCCGCCGCGTGGTTGAGCTCCAGAGCCTCGTGCAGGGCGCCGCGGAGGCTGACTGCCGTCGACCGCTGGTCCTCGTCGGCGCGGCCCGGCCGCGCAAGCAACCCGTTGTCGGTCAGGAAGGCGGTGAGGCCGGCACCGGTCGCCAGGGCGTCCGTACCGAGCTCATGGTCCAGCGTGTTGACGAAGTCACGGACCAGCGCCGCCGACCTCGGCACGCCGTCCTGAGGTATCTCCCGGTCACCCATGACGCTCCTCCCCACCGACACCAGCGTAATGCGATGACCGGTTGCGCTTCAATGCGACACCAGCATACATTGATGACTGGTGTCGGAGGAGGCGGTGGACGATGAGTCACTACGGCTATGTGAGCGAGCAGCTGCTCAAGGGAGGGCTTTTCCCGCGGCGGCGGCGACCGCGCCGAGGCGGAGGCGCCGAGTCAGCCGCGCGACGTCCCGCGTGCGACGTGGAGCGGGTCCGTAGCCACTTCGACTTCCCCGGCACCGGCCGGGTGGTGACCAACAACGCCGCCACCTCCCAGACCCCGCGCGAGCTGATCGACCTCTACCGCACGCCTGTCGCCGTGGTACGAGAGTGTCCACCGGGGCCAGTCGGCCGCGTCGCGGCAGATCACCGCCGAGCTTCGAGGAGTCCTTCGACACCATCGCGACCTGGGTCAACGCGCCCAGCCGGCGGAGCATCGCGACCTACAAGAACACCACCGAGGCGATCAACGCGGTCATGTACTCGCTGCTCACCGAGTTCCGCGACGGCGACAACGTGGTCACCACCCTGATGGAGCACAACTCCAACTACGTGCCCTGGCACGCCCTGACCCACGAGGTCCTGCCCCGCCTGGGCCGCCGGGTGGAGTGCCGGGTCGCCCGGTTCGACCACCACACCGGCCAGCTGGACCTCGACCACCTCGCCGGCTCGTCGACCACCGCACCAAGCTGGTCTGCGTGACCGGCGCCTCGAACTTCCTGGGCACCAAACCACCCCTGGACCGGGTCCGACAGATCGCCGTCTGCAGCGGCTACCAGCGACCCGAGGGAACGAGCGGCTCGCTGGTCCTGGTCGACGCCGCCCAGCTCGCACCCGACCAGCCCCATCGACGTGGCCGAGCTGGACGTCGACTACCTCGCCTTCTCCTTCCACAAGGTGCTCGCCCCCTTCGGCGTCGGGGTCCTCTACGCCCGCGAGTCCCTCCTGGAGCGGTCCCTGCCGTTCCTCTACGGCGGCGACATGATCGCCGAGGGCAAGGTCTCCCTGGGCCACGTGGAGTACAACCAGCTCCCCTGGAAGTACGTCGCCGGCACCCCCAACGTCCTGGGCGTCATCGCCTCCGCCCAGGCCCTCCGGCTCCTGGTCGACCTGGCGCTGGACCCGACCGCAGCCGTGGTTCGGCAACCCCCAACCCCTCCGCCGCACCGACGTCGAGTCGGCGATGGGCCTGGTCCAGCGGCACGTCCGCGACCTCACCGACCGCGCCCTCGACCGGGCGCGCAGATCATCCCCGGACTACAGATCTACGGGCCCGGCCCGGGCATCGCGCGATCTCCGCTGCTGGCCTTCAACGTCCGCGGCCAGGACCCCCGAGCGATCGCGACGGCCCTGGACGCGCGCGGAGTCGAAGCCCGCGCCGGCTGCCACTGCGCCACCCTGGCCCACCTCGACCTCGGGCTCACCGGCCAGCTGCCGGCTCAGCTTCGCCGCCTACACCAACCCCCACGACGTCGACCGCGCCCTCGACGCCCTGGAGCTCGTCGTCCGCTAGGGAGTCACGCCTAGCTAGCCGACGTAGCTGACCTGCAGCTCCTTGATGCCGTTGACCCAGCCGTGCCGGAGCCGGCGCGCCTCGCCGAGCCTGCTGATGGCCGGCGCGTGCTCGGCCAGGGCCTCGAAGATCAGCTGGACCTCCTGGCGGGCCAGGTTGGCGCCGATGCAGTAGTGCGCGCCGTGCCCGCCGAAGGCCACGTGGGGGTTCGGCGAGCGGGTGATGTCGAAGGTGTAGGGCTCCTCGAAGACGTCGTCGTCGTAGTTGGCGCTGCCGTAGAACAGCCCGACCCGCTGGCCCTTCTTCACCGGCACGCCGCCCACCTCGACGTCGTTGAGCGCGGTTCGCTGGAAGACGTTGATCGGGGTCGCCCACCGGATCACCTCGTCGACCATGGTGTCGGGGCGCTGGTCGAGCCAGAGCTGCCACTGGTCGGGGTGGTCGAGGAAGGCATCCATGCCGTGCGTGATCGCGTTGCGGGTGGTCTCGTTGCCGGCGACGGTCAGCATGATCACGAAGTAGCCGAACTCGTCGTCGTTGAGCCCGCGGCCGTCCTTGTCGGCGTTGAGGAGCCGGGTGACGAGGTCGTCGCGCGGGTTCTCCTTGCGCTCGGCCGCCATCGCCATCGCGTAGCCGAGGATCTCGGCCGCGGCCACGTCGGAGGCGCCCTCGAAGTCCGGGTCCTCGTTGGCCAGCATCTGGTTGGACCAGTCGAACAGCTTGCGGCGGTCCTCCTGCGGTACGCCGAGCAGGTCGGCGATCGCCTGCAGCGGCAGCTCGGCGGCGACCTCCTCGACGAAGTTGCCCGAGCCTCGTTCCACGGCGTCCAGGACGATCCGGCGGGCCCGCTCGCGCATGATCTCCTCGAGGGCGCCGATGGCCCGCGGCGTGAACATGCGCGAGATGATGTGCCGGGTCGCGGTGTGCTCGGGCGGGTCCTGGTTGAGCAGCATCACCCGCTGCATCTCGACCATCTCGCGGAGCATCCCCTCCTGGAAGCGGATGATCGCGCCGTTCTCCGAGCTGGAGAAGTTCTTGCTGTCCTTCGAGACGGCCGCGACCTCGGCGTGCTTCGACACCGCCCAGTAGCCGGTGCCGGCCGCCTCGGCCATGCCGTCGCGCGAGGACTGGGGCTGCTCCACCCAGTAGACCGGCGCGTTGAGCCGCAGTGCCTGGAACTGCTCGTGCGGCACCGACTCCCAGAGGATGTCGGGGTCGCTGAAGTCGTAGCCCTCGGGCAGGACAGTGTCGGTCACGTCGTTCCTTTCAATTCACCGCTAGCGGTAGGCGACCTGGAGGTCCTTGACGCCGTTGATCCAGCCGTGCCGCAGCCGTCGTGGCTCCCCGAGCTGACGGATCCCCGGGGCCTGCTCGGCCAGTGCGTCGAAGATCAGGTTGACCTCGAGCCGGGCCAGGTTGGCGCCGATGCAGTAGTGGGCACCATGGCCACCGAAGGCCTGGTGCGGGTTCGGGTCACGGGTGATGTCGAACCGGAACGGGTCGGTGAACACGTCCTCGTCGTAGTTCGCGCTGGCGTAGAACATCCCGACCCGCTCGCCGGCCGCGATCGGCTGGCCGCCGACCACGACGTCGTTGATCGCCGTGCGCTGGAAGACCGTGACCGGGGTGGCCCAGCGGATGATCTCGTCGCCGGCCGTCGCCGGGCGGGTCGCCTTGTAGAGCTCCCACTGGTCGGGGTTCTGGAAGAAGGCGTGCATGCCGTGCGAGATGGCGTTGCGGGTGGTCTCGTTGCCGGCCACCGCGAGCAGCACCATGAAGAAGCCGAACTCGTCGTCGGTGAGTCCGCGGCTCTGCTCACCACTGGCGTCGAGCTCTGGCCCAGAGAACTCAGCACTGACGAGCTTGGTGATGATGTCGTCGCTGCGGGTTCCTGCGCCGCTCGTCGGCCAGTGCCATCGAGTAGCCGAGGATCTCCATGAACGCGACCGCCTCGTCGCCCTCCACCTCGGGATCGTCGTAGGACATCATCTGGTTGGACCACTCGAAGAGCTTGCCGCGGTCCTCCTGCGGTACGCCGAGCAGCCCGGCGATCGCCTGGAGCGGGAGCTCCGCCGCGACGTCCTCGACGAAGTTGCCCTCACCCTTGGCGACCGCCTCCGCGACGATGTCGCGGGAGCGGCGCTGCAGGTCCTCGTGCAGCGCCGAGATGGCCCGCGGCGTGAACGCGCGCGAGATGATCTGGCGCAGCTTGGTGTGGTCGGGTGCGTCGTGGTTGATCAGCAGGAACCGGGTGTTGACGACGCCCTCGCGATCCATGTCCGGACCGAACCGGATGATCACGCCATCGAGGTTGGTGGAGAAGTTCGCCTGGTCCTTCGAGATGGCCGCCACGTCGGCGTGCTTGCTCACCGCCCAGTAGCCGCGGTGCTCGGGGAAGCCGGCGCGGGCCTCGGGCGACTGCTCGACGAACGTGACGGGCGCCGTACGCCGCAGCGTCAGCAGCTCCTCGTGGGGGACCCGCTCCCGCATCACGTCGGGGTCGGTCGGGTCGAATCCGGTCCCGGTGGCCTCGGCCGCTTGGGTCAACGTTGGCTCCTTGCACCATTCCTGGGCAGCGCTAAATCTGGAACGTGTTCTAGTGGGCGAGGTTACATACTCCCGGTAGGTTTCGGAAGTGATTCGCTTGCCCTAAACGAGAACAAGTTCTAGTTTTTGGACCATGGGCAACCCCGTGATCATCGATGCCGTCCGCACGCCGCTCGGCAAGCGGAACGGCTGGCTCGCGGGCGTGCACCCTGCGGCGCTGCTGGGCTTCGCCCAGGCCGAGGTGCTGCGCCGCGCCGGCATCGATCCGGAGCTGGTCGACCAGGTGGTCGGCGGCTGCGTCACCCAGGCCGGTGAGCAGTCCAACGACATGGTCCGCCGGGCCTGGCTGTACGCCGGGCTCCCCCAGCGCACCGGTGCCACCGCCGTGGACGCCCAGTGCGGCTCGGGCCAGCAGTCCGCGCACCTGGTGCACGACATGGTCGCGGCGGGCACCATCGACGTCGGCATCGCCTGCGGGGTCGAGTCGATGTCCCGCATCCCGCTGGGCGCCAACGTCCCGCCCGGCACGGGCGACCCGCGGCCGGACGACTGGGCGATCGACATGCCCAACCAGTTCGAGGCCGCCGACCGGATCGCCGGCCGCCGCGGGCTGACCCGCGCCGACCTCGACGCGTTCGGCCTGGCCTCCCAGCAGAAGGCCCGGGTCGCGGTCGACGAGGGCCGGTTCAAGCGCGAGATCGCGCCGTTCACCACGCCCGACGGCGTCGTCGACGCCGACCAGGGGCTGCGCGACTCCACGCTCGAGGGGCTGGCCGGCCTCGCGCCGGTGCTCCCCGACGGCCTGCACACCGCCGGCACGTCGTCACAGATCTCCGACGGCGCCTCCGCCGTGCTGATCATGGACGAGGACAAGGCCCGCGCCCTCGGCCTGACCCCGCGGGCCCGGATCAAGACCCACTGCCTGGTCGGGTCGGACCCCTACTACCACCTCGACGGCCCGATCGAGGCGACCCAGAAGCTGCTCGACCGCACCGGCATGGCGATCTCCGACTTCGACCTGTTCGAGGTCAACGAGGCGTTCGCCTCCGTCGTCCTCTCGTGGGCCGGCGAGCACCGGGTCGACATGGACAAGGTCAACGTCAACGGCGGCGCGATCGCCCTCGGCCACCCGGTCGGCTCCACCGGCACCCGGCTGATCACCACCGCCCTGCACGAGCTCGAGCGCCGCGACCAGGCCACGGCCCTGGTCTCGATGTGCGCGGGCGGCGCGATGGCCACCGGCACGGTCAT
>CAVTHU010000033.1:0-15224 GCA_963734355.1 uncultured Actinomycetota bacterium | reverse complement strand
ACCTTCTTCGTCGGCCTGCCGATCGCGCTGGCGGCGTTCGTCGTGCTCCAGGCCAAGCTGCACCTGCCGGTCGTGAGGCGCCCGGTCCAGATCGACTACCTCGGCGCAACCCTCATCGTGGGCGGCGTCAGCATCCTGCTCGTCTGGGTGTCCCTGGCCGGCCAGCAGTTCGGCTGGACCTCGCCCACGAGCGCCGTGATGGTCGTCGTCGGCCTCGCGGTCATCGCCGCCGCGCTGTACGTCGAGGCGAAGGTCGCGGCCGAGCCGATCATCCCGCTGCGCCTGTTCAAGGACCGCACCACGTCGCTCGCCACCGTGGCCTCCGTGCTCATCGGCGTGTCGATGTTCGGTTCGACCGTCTACCTCAGCGAGTACTTCCAGAACGCCCGGGGCATGAGCCCGACCGAGGCCGGCCTGATGTCGGTCGCCATGGTGGGCGGCCTGCTCGTCTCGAGCATCGTGACCGGCCGGATCATCACCGCCACCGGCCTGTGGAAGCGCTACCTGGTCGGCGGCATGGTCCTCGTGGTCGTCGGGCTCACCCTGCTCGGCACCATCGACG
Source organism: uncultured Actinomycetota bacterium (assembly GCA_963734355.1). Lineage (GTDB taxonomy): Bacteria > Actinomycetota > Actinomycetes > Propionibacteriales > Nocardioidaceae > Nocardioides. Next base: position 14,662 of record CAVTHU010000033.1, on the reverse strand, counting down.
CCACCACCCCGCTGGTCGAGGTCGGCGCGTTCATGGCGGTGCTCGGCCTCGGGCTCGGCGCCACGATGCAGAACCTCGTGCTCGCGGTCCAGAACAACACGGCGCAGGCCGACATGGGTGCGGCCAGCTCGGTGGTCTCGTTCTTCCGCTCGATGGGCGGCTCGATCGGTGTCTCCGCGCTGGGTGCCGTGCTCAGCCACCAGGTGACCCAGAAGGTCACCGAGGGGCTCGCGGCGCTCGGCATCGAGGGCGGCCACAGCAACGGCGCGATCCCGGACCTGGCCGCGCTGCCGGCGCCGATCCGCTCGCTCTACGAGGGCGCGTTCGGCGAGGCGACCGGCCACCTGTTCCTGATCGCGGCGCCGTTCGCCCTGGTCGCGTTGGTCTGCGTCCTGTTGATCCGCGAAGTGCCGCTGCGCACGACGTTGGACCACGAGGAGGCCGCGATCGGCAACAATGGCCCCGTGCGGGTCGAAGGCAGGGTCGAGGGCCGGGTCGAGGCGGGCGTCCGATGACGAGCCGCGCGGACTCGCTGCGCGACCTCGAGCGTGAGGTCGGGGTGATGATCAGGCGGATCAGGCGGGTCATCGGTGACCGCGCCCGCTCGGTCCACGAGGACCTCCAGCCCGCGTCCTACCTCATGCTCTCCTGGCTCGCCGAGGAAGGACCCGTGCGGGCGTCGTCGATGGTCGACCACTTCGGCATCGACAAGGGCGCGGTGAGTCGCCAGCTCCAGCACCTCGTCGATCTCGGCCTGGTCGGGCGCACCCCGGACCCTGCGGACGGACGGGCCACCCTGGTCGAAGCAACTGCGGACGCCATCCGACGCCTCGAGGACGTCGCCGCGCACCGCCGCAAGTGGCTCGACGAGCAGCTCGGCGACTGGAGCGCGGAGGAGCTCGAGGAGTTCGTCGCCGGACTGGAGCGCTACAACCTCGCGCTCAACGTCTGACCCGAGCCGAGGCTCAGCCCGAGATCGTCATCAGCGCGACTCGGTCGCCGCTGACCTCGAACGCGAAGTCCGACGGGCCGTTGAACCCGTTGCCGCCCACCTGCGCGCTGACCACGGTCGTGGCTCCCTCGGTGCGGACGCCGGTCACCTCGAGGGTCACCTGCTTGCCGATGAACTCGCTGTCGCTCCACCCGCGGATGGCGTCGCGGCCTCGGAAGACCCGGCCCCAGTCGTCGACCGCGCCCTCGCCGTCGACGAAGGCGTCGAGGAAGGCCTCGACCTCACCAGCGTTCGCGGCGTCGAGGGCGGACTGCACGGCAGCTGGGACGTCGGCCATGGCTCAACCCTAGGCAGGGTTGACGAGCCAGACGGCAGTGTCCGCGGGCAGCAGCCGGCCCTCGAGCTCCCCGCTCGCGGCCACCACGTCACCGGCCGGGAGCTCGACCGCGTCGGTGCCGGCGTTGAGCACGACGGTCAGCTCGCCCCTCGTGAAGGTGAGCAGGTCGGCCCCCGCGTCGAGGAGCTCGACGTCCTCGGTGGTGTCGCTCGTGTGCTTGCGGCGAGCGGCCAGCGCGGCCTTGTAGAACGCCAGCGTCGAGTCCGGGTCCTGTTCCTGGGCGGCCACCGAGCGGTCGGCCCAGTCGAGCGGCTGGGGGAGCCAGGGCTGGCCGGTCCCGGGGCCGAAGCCGTACGGCGGCGCGTCGCCCGACCACGGGATCGGCACCCGGCAGCCGTCCCGCCAGTCGCGATGGGTGCGCAGCCAGAGGGGGTCCTGGCGCTGCTCCTCCGGCACGTCGACGTTCTCGAGGCCGAGCTCCTCGCCCTGGTAGAGGTACGCCGAGCCGGGCAGCGCCAGCATCGCGAGCGTCGCCGCCCGGGCGCGAGCGAGGCCGACCGGCCCGCCGCCGTACCGCGTGGCGTGCCGGACCACGTCGTGGTTGCTCAACACCCACGTCGGCGCAGCAGCGACCTCGGACAGCTGCTCCAGCGTGCGTGCGAATGACGCCGGCGAAGGCGCGCGCCGACCACGGCGCGAGCAGCCAGGAGAAGTTGAACGCCTGGCTCATCTCGTCGGATCTGACGAACCGGGCCATCGACTCCGCGCCCTGGGTCCAGGCTTCGGCCACGGTCATCCGGTCGCCGGGATACTCCGCCAGCACCCGGTGCCAGCGCCGGTAGACGTCGTGCAGCTCGGGCTGGTCCCACATCGGCTCGTCGCGCCGAGCGCGCTCGCCCATGGCGTCCTCGCCCTCGCTGCCGACGCCGCTCGAGGGCTCCACGCCCTCCGCGACGACCTGGTCGCGCAGGCTCGCCTCCTTGACCAGCCCGTGCGCCACGTCGACCCGGAAGCCGTCGACACCACGGTCCAGCCAGAACCTCAGGACCGCCTCGAACAGGTCGCCGACCTCGGGGTTGCGCCAGTCGAGGTCCGGCTGGGAGTCGTCGAAGAGGTGGAGGTACCACTGACCATCGGGCACCCGGGTCCAGGCCGGGCCGCCGAAGACCGAGCGCCAGTTGTTGGGCGGCTCGTCGCCGTTCGGGACCCTTGCCGTCGCGGAACAGGTAGCGCGCCCGCTCCGGCGAGCCGGGCTCGCTGGCGAGCGCGGCCTGGAACCACACGTGCTCGCTCGAGGTGTGGTTGGGCACGAGGTCGACAACGACCCGCAGCCCCACCTGGTGCGCCGTGGCGACCAGCGCGTCGGCGTCGGCCAGGGTGCCGAACAGCGGGTCGACGTCCTCGTAGTCGGCCACGTCGTAGCCGTGGTCGTTCTGCGGAGAGGTGTAGAACGGCGTGATCCAGAGCGCGTCGACCCCGAGGTCGCGCAGGTAGGGCAGCCGCGAGGTGATCCCGGGCAGGTCGCCGACGCCGTCGCCGTCGCTGTCGGCGAAGCTGCGGACGTAGACCTGGTAGGTCACGGCGTGGCGCCACCATGCCGTCGACTGGGGGGCGCTCAATTGAAGTCCTTCGGGTCGACGGCGATCCAGACGTGCTCTGCGGTGCCGACGAGCACGCCGGCAGCGTCGTACAGCGACACGGCGCTCATCCGCTTCCGGCCGGACTCGCCGCGGGCCGCGCCCACGACCACGTGCTCCTCGCCGACCTTCGGAAGAGAGTAGAGCCGCGCCGTCATCGTGCCGAGCACCATCAGCCGCTCGCCGATGTCGGCCGCCCAGCCGCCCGAGCAGTCGAGAGCGGCCCAGGTGACGGCGTGGCCGACCTCGCGGGTGGCGTCGGTGTACTCGTGCCAGTCGGCAGCAACGACCGGCTCCGGCGTCCAGGTCGCGGCCACCCGCCCCTCCGCCACCGGGCCCGGGAAGATCCGCAGCCCGTCGCCGGGCTCGCGGCCGGTCCCGCACGAGAAGCAGGTCGGGAAGGGGTGAGAGGTGAGGCCGGGGTACGTCGCCTCTGCGGCGCGCGCGGTCGCGGGGTCGACCGCCGGCACCGGCTCCGGATCGTGGTCGGCCGGCAGAGCGCGGGCGACCTCCGTGCCGTCGTACGACGCCACGAGGAGCTCCTCGGACCGGGCGACCGCCATCGCGACGTCCAGCGGCGGCGGCTGGCTCAGCCGGACCGTGGTCGCGGCCCAGTCAGACGGTGCCAGCGCGGCGAGCGCCCCGGAGGTGTAGCCGCCGTTGCCGGACCTGACCGGGCCCTTGAACCGGCCGGCGATCACGAGCTCGGTGTCGACGCTGGTGTCCGTTGGGCTGTCCTGGCTCACGCGGCCACGCTAACGCGCGGCGCGATCGCAGCGGCGTGGGCCGTCCCCCACCCCGGACGACCGGCGGAACCGACCGTGGTCGCCGAGCCGCTCAGACTTTGGTCAGCCCCCTGCATCAGCGCAGCGCCTCCCAACGGTCCAGGGCCTCCAGCCGCTCCTCCCGGTGGTCGACGATCGGCGCCGGGTAGCCGACCAGCCCGCGGGTATCCGCATCGGGGTCGTGGGGGTCGGGCACCAGGTCCGGGTCCCGCAGCTCCTCGACCCAGCGCCGGACGTAGCGGCCGTCGGGGTCGAACTTCCTGCCCTGGGTGGTCGGGTTGAAGACCCGGAAGTACGGCGCCGCGTCGGTGCCGCAGCCCGCCGTCCACTGCCAGCCGTGCTGGTTGGAGGCGAGGTCGCCGTCGACCAGCCACCGCATGAAGTGCCGGGCGCCGTGCTGCCACTCCACGTGCAGGTCCTTGACCAGGAAGCTGGCCGCGACCATCCGGACCCGGTTGTGCATCCAGCCGGTCGCGCGAAGCTGGCGCATGCCCGCGTCCACCATCGGGAAGCCGGTGCGCCCCTCCTGCCACGCCTCGAGCTGGGCTCCCGGCGGGTCGTACTGCATCCGCGCGAACTCCGGCCGGAGGTAGTGCCGCGCGGTCCGCGGCTGGTGGAACAGCACGTCGGCGTAGAACTCCCGCCAACCGAGCTCCTTCCGGAAGGTCGCTGCGCCGGCGCTGCGCTTGCGGGCCAGCTCCGCGAGCATCGTGCGCGGGTGGATCTCACCCCACTTGAGGTGGACGGACATGTGCGAGGTGCCGTCGACGCCGGGCTTGTCCCGGTCCTCGTCGTAGCCGTCGACCCGGTCGAGGAACGACTCCCAGCGGCGCCGTGCGGCGGCCTCGCCGGCCTCGGGCAGGTCGAGCCCGCCCGGCAGAGCCGGGTCCGGGATGTCGGTGGTGTCCTCGCCGAGCTCGAGCCAGCTCGCGCCGGTGGGTGGGTCGACCGGGCCGCGCCAGCCGTGGTCGAGCCACGCCTTGCTGAACGGCGTGAAGACCTTGTAGGGGTCACCCGAGCCGTTCGTGACCCGGCCGGGAGCGACGGCGTACGGCGAGCCCGTGCGGACCAGCTCGACCCCGGCGTCCGCGAGCGCCCGCTCGACGTCCCGATCGCGGCGGCGACCGTAGGGGCCGTGGTCGGCGGCCACGTGCACCCGCTCGGCGCCGACCTGCTTCGCGGCGAGAACCACCCGGCGTACCGGGTCGCCGCGGACCACGCTGAGCTGCGTCCTCCGCTGCCGGAGCCGGCCGTCGAGGGCGTGGAGCGACGCGGCGAGGTACGCGCGGCGGGCCGGTCCGGCCGGGCCCCAGAGCGCCGGGTCGAGCACGAACAGCGGCAGCGCCGGGCCGTCCGCAACCGCCTCGAGGAGCGCCGGATTGTCGGCGAGGCGGAGATCGCGGCGGAACCACATCACGCTCGTCATTGCCTCAGCGTCTCCTCCCGCACGGCGCTACCCGTGATCGTCCGCGGCTCGGTACCCCCTCGTAGGACAGAATGGGCGGGTGAGCGATCTGATCGACACCACGGAGATGTACCTCCGGACCATCTATGAGCTGGTCGAGGAGGGCATCGTCCCGCTGCGTGCCCGGATCGCCGAACGGCTGCACCAGAGCGGCCCGACCGTCTCGCAGACCGTGGCGCGGATGGAGCGCGACGGGCTGCTCACCGTCGAGGGCGACCGCCACCTCGAGCTGACCGACGAGGGGATGCGCCTCGCCACCCGGGTCATGCGCAAGCACCGGCTCGCGGAACGGCTGCTCACCGACGTGATCGGCCTGGACTGGGAGCTCGTCCACGACGAGGCCTGCCGCTGGGAGCACGTCATGTCGGAGACCGTCGAGCGACGCCTGGTCGAGCTGCTCGACCACCCGACCGAGTCGCCGTACGGGAACCCGATCCCGGGCCTCGCCGAGCTCGGGGAGTCCACGGTCGGCGAGCAGTTCATGACCGGTGTCGAAGCGCTCTCGGACGCGGCCTCCAGCGAGGAGGGCCGGGTGCTGGTGCGGCGCATCTCCGAGGAGATGCAGAAGGACGAGACGCTGATGAGCGCCCTGCGCCGGGTGGGTGCGCTGCCCGACAAGACCATCACGGTCGTCTCCACGGCCGAGGGCGTGCTGGTCGGCTCCGGCGGCGAAACCGCCGAGATCGTGCCCGAGGCTGCCGAGCACATCTTCGTCCGCAAGCTCTGACGACGAGATCCGAAGGTGGCGTAGACCAGCACGGCCGAAACCCGCACTCTGCGTGCAACTTCGGGGCGTTCCGCCTACCGTCTACATCGGGGAAGGTGCCGTGGGGGCATCTTCGGGGGAATTGGGGACATCATGTCTAGCACCGCCACTGTCGAGCGCTCGGCCGACCAGGACGTGAAGCGGCGTCCGAACGTCGTCGACGTCGGCGCCTGGCTCAACAGCGCCAAGGCGATCCGTCGAGAGATCGCCGACTACGTTCCGAGGCACCGGGCCTCGGGGCTCGCCGTCTGAGCACCAGCTAGTTGCGCCGCCCGTCCAGCGCGGCCAGGAACTCCGACGTACCCGCGTCCAAGCGGTACGTCGCGAGGTCGTCGCCGCGCGTCTCGCCGCGGTTGACGATGACCACGGGGATGTCCGCCTTGGCGGCCCGGCGCACGAACCGGAGGCCGCTCATCACGGTGAGGCTGGAGCCGGCGACCAGCAGCGCGCCATCGCCACCCCTGAGCGCGTCCACCGCTGCGTAGCAGCGCTCGACCCGTTCGGCCGGGACGTTCTCGCCGAAGAAGACCACGTGCGGCTTGAGCACCCCGCCACACCCACTGCAGCCGGCGACCACGAAGTCGTGGGTCTCGTCCAGCTCGACGTCGCCGTCCGGGCGCACCTCGGCCGCCAGGTGCCGCTCGGCGAAGCCGGGATTGAGCTCGGTGAGCCGCTGCTGCAGCGCGGTCCGGGCCGTGACCGCCCGGCAGGCCAGGCAGACGACCTCCGCGATCCGGCCGTGCAGCGCCACGACCCGCCGCGACCCGGCCCGCTCGTGCAGACCGTCGACGTTCTGGGTGATCAGCAGGTCGGGATCGATCCGGGCCAGCGCGTGGTGGCCGGCGTTCGGCTCGGCTCGTTTCATCCGGCCCCAGCCGAGGTGGCTTCGACCCCAGTAGCGCTGCTGCGCCAGCGGGCCGGACACGAACTCCTGGTAGGTCATCGGGGTCCGCGCCGGGCTGCCCGGACCGCGGTAGTCGGGGATGCCGGAGTCCGTCGAGCACCCCGCGCCGGTCAGCACCACCAGCTGCCGGCCCGCGAGGAAGTCGAGGACCTCGTCGACCTGCGCCGTGGCTGTCGACGGCGCAGGTGCGACGGTCACTGTGCGTACCGCAGCGCCGCCCGCTCGCGCGCCTTGGCGGCCTCGACCTCGCGATCCTTCGGCGGCGCGGTCGTGACCAGGTCGTCGATCAGGTGCCGCACGACGTGGGCGATCTCGTGCACGGCCTGGTCGAAGATCTCCTGGTTGGCCGCCGACGGCTTGGTCGTGCCACTCACCTTGCGCACGAACTGCAGGGACGCGGCGCTGACCTCGTCATCGGTCGCCGGGGGCTGGAAGTTGTTGAGCGGACGGATGTTGCGGCACATGCCACCAGATTACGTGGGCGCTTGTCCTGAGGTGCGAGCGAGGAGCGAGGAGCCTCGAAGGGTCAGAGGGCGAAGAAGGATGCGTCGTCGCCGGTCACCAGCACCACCCGGCCGTCCGGGAGGGGCACCAGGCGGACGGCGGCCACCTCGTCGCCGTACTCGACCGGGACCATCCGGTTGGACAGCTCGCCCTCGCCGAGGGTGAGCACCGAGACGTAGCCGACGTTGCCGCGCTTGCCGTAGTCGGCGATGACGGTGAGCACGGTGCGGCCGTCGGGCAGCCAGGTGAGCTGGCGCGGGTCCTGGCCGGCCAGGGCCTGACTGTCCGGACCGAACTCCACGACGTCGAGCTGCTGGGGGTTGGTGAGGTCGGTGACGTTGAACAGCCCGGCCTGGGCGCCCCACCGGCCGTTGCTGCTCTGCAGCTGGCCCAGGCCGAGGAGGCGGTGCTCCCCGAGTGGGTGGAGGTACGCCGAGTAGCCCGGGATCTTGAGCGAGCCCATCAGCAGTGGCTGGTCGGGGTCGGTGAGGTCGATGGCGTAGAGCGGGTCGACCTGGCGGAAGGTGACGACGATCGCGAGGGTGTCGAACCAGCGGACCGACTCGATCTCCTCGCCGACGCCGAGGTCGTCGAGGCGCCCGGACTCGACGAGGTCGTTCCCCTCCTGGCGGAAGGTCACGATCGAGTTGAAGTTGCCGGTGCTGCCGTTGGGGCCGACCGCGATGCGGAGCACCGCGCTCGCACCACTGCCGACGGCGTCCATCGACCAGCGGTCGCGGATCACGCCGTCCACCTGCCCGGACGCGGCGAAGGTGGTGTCGATGCCGTCCAGGTCGAACGCGTAGAGGTGGCTGGCGTCGTCGTAGGTGCCGCGGGGGGAGGGGATGGGGCTGCAGCAGTCGACGCCGCCACCGCCGGGCAGCCAGCCCGGGAGCAGGCCGCGCGGCTCGGGCACCGGGAACGGCTCCATGCAGTCGAAGCAGCCGCCGATGATCCCGCCGTACGACGGGCTGGTGGCCAGGTAGAGCTGGTCGGCCGACGCGTAGGCCAGGTCGGTGTCGACGGCCAGGCCGCTGACCGAGGGCGCATCGGGCGCCGACGCGTCGAAGCCGACGACGGCAATGGTGCCGAGGGAGGTGCCGTCGTCGGGGATCGCGACCTGGTCGCAGCCGAGTGCCGGCTGCTCGGCACCGCCGTCGAGCGACGCGCTCGGGAGCCAGTCCTCGACGGTGCTGTCCCGGACGGCCTCGCGGTTCTCCCGGGTGGCCTCGAACTCGGTGGTGTGGTGGTCGGGCTCGGTGAAGTCGAGGTCGGGCAGCCCGGCCTGGAGCACCAGACGCACCACGCCGTCGTGCAGCCGGGCGGTGACCAGGGTGCTGTCGTAGTCCACCGTGTGGGTGACCTCGGGTGCAGCGGGGTCCGACACGTCGACCGTCGCCAGCTGGGTGGCGGCCGCGCCGCCGCGCCCGTCGGCACCCCGCTGCGACAGCGCGACCACGGTGTCGCCGGACAGCAGGATCTCGGTGCTGTCCGCACCGGTGGCGCCCGGCAGGTCGAGCGACGCGAGCCGCTCGACCTCGGCACCGCTCAGGTCGTAGGTGACCAGGTCGCCGTCCTGGACCCGGTACAGCGTGTCCCCGTCGGTCTTGACGACGTCCGGCTCGTCGACGCCGGCCTCCTGCACGTTGGTGCCGGTCTCGCCGTTCGTCGCGCGGACGGGGGCGGGCGCCTGGGCGGCCATCGGTGCGCGCACGGCGTCGCCGCCGGCCGAGCTCTCGGCGAAGTCGTAGACGATGTTGGGATTGCCGTGCCACCCGTAGGGGCCGACCAGGTCCAGGCCACGCTCGACGTACCACGCCAGCAGGTCGTCGCAGGACTCCGCAAGGCTCAGGTCCGAGCCGGAGTACGCCGCGGGCGAGGCATCCGCCCCCGCGCCCCCCGCACGGCCGGTCCCGGCGTGGTCGGAGCCGCCGTACGACGTGCCGGCGACGAAGGCGGCGCCGAGGCCGACCACTGCGGTGAGCGCGACGAGGGTGCGGGTGACTGTGCGAGTGACGGAGCGGCGCAGGGGCATGGCTGGACCTTCGGCAGTTGAGCTGGAAGTAGGGGAGCGTCCGCCCTGATCAGCGGAGTCCGCTGATCGGACGGCCGGATCGAGGGTGTGGTTCCGCGAGTGGGAGAGTCGGGGTCATGCCGCCTGCGAAGCGCCGCACCAACCAACGGAGCCTCGACGTCGTCCTGCTCGGCGCCACCGGCTTCACGGGAGCACTCACCGCGGAGTACCTCGCCGAGCACGCGCCCTCCGGGCTTCGCTGGGCGCTGGCCGGCCGCAACCGCAGCAAGCTGGAAGCGGTCCGCGACAAGCTCGCGACGCTCGACCCCGCGCTCGCCGACCTCGAGCTGATCGAGGTCGACAGTGCGGACCGCGCCTCACTCGACGCGATGGTCGCGCGCACCAAGGTCGTGATCTCGACGGTCGGGCCCTACGTGCAGTTCGGCGAGCCGCTGGTCGCGGCGTGCGCAGAGGCCGGCACCGACTACGTCGACCTCACCGGCGAGCCGCTGTTCGTGGACCAGATGTACGTCGCCTACCACGCGACAGCGGAGAAGTCCGGTGCCCGGATCGTGCACTCCTGCGGCTTCGACTCGATCCCGCACGACCTCGGCGCCTACTACACGGTCAAGGAGCTGGGCGCGAAGGGCCCGGTCGCCGTGCGCGGCGTGGTCCGGGCCGGGGCCATCGCCTCGGGAGGCACCTTCCACTCGGCGATGGGCATCATGTCCCGGGCCAAGGAGACGCGCGAGGCGGCCAAGGCCAGGCGCGCGGCCGAACGCCGGCCCGAGGGTCGCTCGTCGAAGGCCGTGGGCGGCAAGCCGCACCGCGACAAGGTGCTCGGCTGGTGGCTGCTGCCGCTGCCCACCATCGACGCCACCGTCGTGGCCCGCAGCGGTGCCGCACTCCCGGCGTACGGTCCGCGGTTCACCTACTCCCACTACGCCGGCGCCAAGAAGCCGTGGAACGCCGCCGCCTTCGCTCTGGGGGCCGGCGCCGTCATCGCCACGGCCCAGGTGCCGCCGCTCCGCAACTTCCTGATGGGCCGGATCAAGCAGGGCGACGGGCCCGACGAGGCCCGCCGTGCCAAGTCGTGGTTCAGCGTCGACTTCGTCGGAGAGGGCGACGGACGGACCGTGCACACCCGGGTCCGTGGCGGCGACCCGGGCTACGGCGAGACCTCGAAGATGCTCGCCGAGTCCGCCCTCTGCCTGGCCTTCGACGACAACCCGAAGACCGCCGGAAGTGTCACCACCGCCCAGGCGATGGGCGACAACCTGATGGCCCGCCTGGTCGCGGCGGGCATCAGGTTCGAGACCCTCTGACCACGTTGACCCGGCGCAAAGTTTGCGCCGGGTCAACATCAAGGTGGGTCAGTCGTCGATGCCCGTCACCCAGTACGGCGTGGTCGGGGTGGGCGGGGTCGTGAACCGCGCGTTCGGCAGGTAGAGGTCGCCGCCGGACCGCGCGATCGTGGTCGGGACGTCGAAGTCGGGCGAGGTGAGGGTGTCCCGCAGCTCGCCGCTGGCGCCGCTCTTGTCGAGCTTGAAGACCGCGACCTGGTTGAGCCGGTTCTGCACGGCGTACAGCGTCCGGCCCTCACGGAGCAGCCCGTCGCCGTTCGTGATGACGTATCCGCCGAGGTCGACCTGGGTCGCCACCCCGTCGTCGTCGACGCGGTAGAGCAGCCCGTTGCTGGAGTTGATCACCAGCAGCGCGCGTCCGTCCGGAGTGGTGGTGATGCCGTTGGCGTTGTTGCCGGCCGCCTGGACCCAGGCACCGGTGAGGTCGACCTTCTCGACGTCCTCCTGGCTGGGCAGCGACTGGTGCCCGTGGTGCCCGTGGTGGCCGTGCCGGCCGTGGTGTCCATGGTGTCCGTGGCGGTCGTCGCGCAGGGGAAGCCGGTAGACGGCGTTGTCGAGCGAGTCGGTGAACCACGCCGCCTTGTCGGTGACGATCACGTCGTTGATGAACGCCGGCGTGCCGGTGGGCGCCAGCGTGTAGGTGGCCAGCACGTCTCCGCTGCGGGCGTCGACGATCCGGGCGTTGCCGGCGGAGCCACCGGAGACGAAGAGCCAGTCGTGGGCGAGCTTGAGCCCCACCGACGGCGTCCCTGGACCTTCGCTGATCACCCCGCCCTCCCCGGTCCGAAGGTCGAGGCGGTAGATGTCGCCGTCGGCCAGCGAGCCGAGGTAGGCCGTGTGCCGCGAGCCGGTCGCGATGCCCTCGGGACGGAACCCGTCCGGCAGGTCGAGGTGCGACAGCGCGGAGCCGTGGTGCCCGTGGCCGCCCCCGTGGCCGCCGTGGTCGTCGTCGCCGTCATGGGCGTAGGCCACGGGGGCGGCCAGGGCCAGCCCGGTGGCGAGGGTGGCGGCGCCGAGGCCGCCCAGAATCATGGTGAGGGGGGTGTGCCGAGTCATCCGCGGGACGCTAGCCCCCGAGGATGAGGGACTTCTCATGAGCGGTCATGAGCGGCCGCTCCGGTCTGCACCGGCGTTTGTCCCACCCGTGATCCGGTCACCTACCAGTGCGGATCGTGGCCTCCTGGCCGCGGCCGGAGGTGAGGAGATTCTCATGGGCTACGGCTTTGGCGGGTTCCTGCTGGTGGTCGGCCTGGTGCTGGCCCTGGCCGTGACAGATCGAGTGAGCGATGTCGACCTGACCATGGTCGGCTGGATCATGGCGCTCGTCGGCGCGCTCCTGATCGTGCTGACCGCCGTGACCGCGGGCCGCCGCGGCACTCGGTCGGTGGCCACCACGACCCACAGCGACGGCACCCAGACCGTCAGCGAGCGGCGTACCGAGATCTGAGCCTGACCCGGAAGTCCGCCGCCAGCTAGCGGGCGAGCAGCGCGCTGACCTGCCTGCGGATCTCGTCCACGATCTCCTCGACGCTCCACGCGGCGTTCAGGCTCGCCGCCATGCTGAGGAACATCACACTGGACACGACGCGCGCCAGGGTCGCGGCATCATCTTCTCCGACTCGCTCGTCGCGGCGGAGCACGGCCGCGATGGCCTCCTCGGTCTGCCCGGCGATGGTGAGGGCTTCGCCGTGATGGGGTTCCTCGGGGTCACCGAAGACCATCTCGCGCAGGTAGGTCCGACCGTTCTCGATCTGGGCCCGGTTGCACTGCACGATCGGCCGCACGATGGACATGACGGCGTCCAGCGCGTCGGGAATTGTCTCGGCGGACGCCCGCCCCTTCTCGAGCGCGCCGGCGTACTGGGCGTTCTGCACCATCAGAAGAAGCTCGCCCTTGGTCTTGGCGTAGAGGAAAAGGGTCCCGGTGCCGATGTCCGCCTTGTCGGCGATCTGCTGGGTCGTGACCTCGTCGACGCCATGTGCGGCGAACAGCTCGCTGGCCGCGGCGATGATGCGTTCGAGCTTGGCCTGCTTGTTGCGCTCGCGCCGCCCGACCGGCTGGGACGCTACAGACATGCGGGTCCCCTCCGGGAACGTGGGTTCTGACGTGACTCAGGAATGAACATAGTCACCAGGCCCGGTCAGTCCTGGTAGTGCGGGAGGATCTTGCGGTCCTTGACGTAGGTCAGTGCTGCGGAGACGTCGTAGGCGTGGATCGCGGCGGCGACCGGGGCGAGCGTCTGCGACAGCTGCTTGATGTCCGTGCCTTCGAAGAACGCCGTCCGGGCGGCCGGGTCGGCGAACCCGAGGACGAGCGAGGCGTGGAAGCGCTGGTCGGCCGGGTTGTCGTGGGCGACGTCTGGGGTGTTCCACGTCTTCTCGTTCCAGGGCAGGAACGTCTGCGTGCGGAGCTCCTTGAGCACTCCGGTGCCGATGAGCGCGGGGACCAGGTCGTTCTTGACGACCTTGCGGAACTCGCGGCCGCTGACACCGTCCCTACGGCGCAGGTAGATGAGGGCTCGGGCGCCGACGTGGTCGGCCGGGCCCGCGACGTCGTACCAGCGGGAGGTGCCCGGCAGGCCGGCGTACAGCAAGGTGCGCCGGAAGACGTTGATCTCGTCCTGGAACGCCAGCTTCGTCTGGGCGCGGCCCTTGAGTGGCGAGAGGGCCGACTGGAAGGTGACCTCCGCGACCCCGTCGACCTTGCGGTCGGCGGGGATCCGGGTCTCGACGCCCAGGGTGGTGGGCCAGAGCCCGGAGTTGTCCTCGGCGAGGTGGAGCTGCCGGTACTCCTCCAGGCCCGGGCTCGCGGCGATGATCCCGGAGTGCGGACCTTTCCAGTGGTCCATCCCGTTCTGACGGGGCTGGTCGGTGCGCATCCACAACAGGATGGAAGAGCTGAAGTGCTTCCTCACGCCCACCTGCGGGTTCGACGTTGACGTGCTCATGTCTCTACTTCTTCCTTGCCGGCCGGGCGGGTCAGGCGGCGAGGAACTCGGCGGCGACGGGGGCGAACTTCTCGTGGTACTGGAAGACACCGCCGTGGCCGGAGTCGGGGTAGATGATCAGCTCGCTGCCCTTGATGCGGTGGTGCAGGTCCTCGGACAGGACCGAGGGGACCATGCGGTCGTTGTCGCCGTTGGCGATCAGGGTCGGCTGGGTGAACGTCGAGAGGTCCGAGGGGGCGGAGCGGCCGTACCTGGCGATGGCCTTCAGCTGGGTCCGGAACGCCTTGATCCCGATCTCCTGGTCCCGGTCGGCGGTGCGCTCCTGGAGCCGCTTGACGAACGCCTTCCCGGCGAGCTTGCCGGCGGCGTTGCGGTTGAAGAACAGGAACTCCTTGGGGTCCGACCGGGTCAGGCTCGCGCGCAGGATGTCCCAGTAGGTGACGCCGACGACCTTGTCGATGTCCTTGCCGCCCCGCGGCCCGGTCCCGGTCAGCACCAGCCTGCGGACCAGGTCGGGGTGCTTGACGATCAGGTCCTGGGCGATCATGCCGCCCATCGAGAACGAGAAGACGTCGATCTGGTCGAACCCGAGCGCGGTGATGAACTCGTAGGCGTGATCGGCCGCCTCTTCGATGGTGCCCGGAACCGTTCCGGTGGACGCGCCGACACCGCGCTGGTCGAAGGTGATGACGTGCCTGTTCTTCGCGACGGCGTCGACGATGCGGGGGTCCCAGTTGTCCAAGGTCGCGGCGAGGTGCACGAAGAAGACGACGGGGATTCCGCCCTTCGGACCCAGCTCGCGGTAGGCGTACGTCGTGCCTCCGGTGGTGACGGTGCGGGCCGGCGCCTTCGCGTATGACGTGACGACGGGTTCGTTGTTGTTGGTGCTCATGGTGGTGCCCTTCGGTGTTGGCGATGCCGGATGAACTGACTACACTCAATAATGAGTGTAGTCAGATATTGTCAAGAGAGGGCCACCAGCATCGC
>CAVTHU010000032.1:0-16462 GCA_963734355.1 uncultured Actinomycetota bacterium | reverse complement strand
CCAACGCAGCGCAGACCTCACGCATCCGGCCGTCCGCCAGTCGCCCCAAGCGCTCGACCAACACCCCGATCGAGACGCTCTCCACCGAGTCGAGATTGACGGCGCAGTCTCGCGGAACGGGGTCCTCACTCGGTTCGAGGACGACCTCGCTGACCAGTCCTCGGATCGTGGTCGTGCACGGCGCCACGAGTGCACGTCGGTGCCTGGGGATGACGGCGTCGCGGGAGAGCACGACGACAGGACGACGACCAATCTCCGGCAGCTCGCACCACCAGACCTCTCCGCGCCCGGGAAGTGCTGTCATGAGGCTGACGCGGCGCGCCGGAACGACTCGAGGTCTCCCCACTCGTCCGGCTCGTCGATCGGGTGGTCGTCGTAGGCGCCGTAGCTCGCGTCCACCTCGGCTCTGCGGTGCCGCGCGATCAGCGCTGTCAAGGCAGCGTCGACCATGGTCGCGTCGTTGGTTCCCGCCGTCAGCCTGCGAGCCTCGCCCAACAGGTCTGCATCCACGGTGGTGCTCAGCCGTGTCCTACTCATGCCACAAGTATGCCACGATGAGTTCGGGGCCAGTGTCGGGTCAGCATCGACGAGCCCGATCCCCCGAATGAGGAGAGTCATCATGCGCGTCGTGGTCGTCAACCACGTCACTCTCGACGGTGTCATGCAGGGTCCCGGTCGGCCCGACGAGGACACCCGCGACGGCTTCCGGCACGGCGGCTGGGCCGACGGGAGCGACCCGGCCATCGGCGAGGCGATGGGCAGGCGGATGGGCGACGGCTTCGCCTGGCTGTTCGGGCGGCGCAGCTACGACGACATGTTGGGCCACTGGAACGAGGTCGGCGGACCCTTCAAGGACGGCCTCAACAACACCCAGAAGTACGTCGCCTCCTCGGACCCCGACGCCGACCTGCCGTGGCCCAACTCCACGCTGCTGTCCGGCGACGTCCCCGCCGCGGTGGCGGCACTGCGCGAGCAGCCCGGCGGCAACCTCGTGATCATGGGCAGCGGTGCGCTCATCCGATCGCTGCTCCCCCACCACCTGGTCGACGAGCTGCTCCTGGTCGTCCACCCCCTCGTGCTCGGCTCCGGCCAGCGGCTCTTCGGCGCGGACGACGAAGTCACTCGGCTCGAGCTCGTGGAAGGCACCCCGACCGCGAGTGGCTTGCTCCTCGCGACGTACCAGCCCGTGAACGAGGTTGCCTAGAACGTGTTCTAGTTGCGACCATCGCGCGGTGGACGAGTACGACGTCGTGGTGGTCGGGTCGGGCGGCGGTGCGCTCACCGGTGCGGCGCTGGCCGCCAAGGCCGGGCTCTCGGTGTGCGTGATCGAGAAGACGCCACTGATCGGCGGCACCTCGGCGTACTCAGGGGGTGCCTGCTGGCTGCCCGGCAGCCAGGTCCAGCAGCGCGCCGGCATCCCCGACTCCACCGAGGGCGCCCGCGACTACCTCGGCGCCATTCTCGAGGACGTCGACCAGACGAAGGTCGAGGCGTTCCTGACCACGGCCCCGCGGCTGGTCGCCGAGCTCGAGGACGATCCCGACCTCGACTTCGAGTGGCTGCCGTTCTCGGAGTACTACGACGCCCCCGGCCGGGTGCCGTTCGGCCGCTCGATCCAGCCGACCAACATCAGGCGGGCCGAGCTGCGCCCCGAGGTCGCGGAGCTGGTCCGGCCGCCGGTCGAGCGCGACCGGGCCGGTGAGGGCGGCCGCAACACCCTCAGCGGAGGGCAGTCCCTGATCGCCCGGCTCGCCACGATCCTGGTCCGCGAGGGCGGCACGATCCGGACCAACCTGCCGGTGACCGGGCTGGTCACCGACGACGAGACGACGCGTCGTCGGGGTCGCCGCGATGACACCGGAGGGCCCGATCGAGATCGGAGCCGGCCGCGGCGTGCTGCTGGCCGCAGGTGGCTTCGAGGGCAACGAGACGATGCGCCGCGACCACGACGTGCCCGGCGACACCGCCTGGACCATGGCACCGCGAGGCACCAACACCGGGGAGCCGATCCAGGCCGCGGTCGCGCTCGGCGCCGCCACCGACTTCCGCCCGCTGGGCTGGTTCTGCCCCGGCCTCGAGCAGCCCGACGGCGGCGGCTCGTTCACCCTCGGCTTCCGCAGCGGGCTGATGGTCGACCAGGGCGGCCGCCGCTACGCCAACGAGTGCCTGCCCTACGACCGGTTCGGCCGGGAGATGGCCAAGGCGCCGGAGCGGATTCCGTCCTGGTACGTCTTCGACTCCCGCGAGGACGGCCGGCTCCCGGCCATCGCGATGCCCGAGGGCGACCCGGCGGCCCACCTCGAGGCCGGCACCTGGGTGAGCGCCGCGACCATCGGCGAGCTGGCCGCGGCGGCCGGACTGCCGCCAGGACGCGCTGGCCGAGACGGTCGAGAGGTTCAACGGGTACGCCGCAGCCGGAGTCGACGAGGAGTTCCACCGCGGTGAGGACGAGTACGACCGTTTCTTCACCGGCGGCGACGCTCGCGACGGTGCACATTTGAATGGGGCCCTCTCCCCGCTCGACGCACCGCCGTACTTCGCCGCCCGCTTCGTCCTCTCCGACCTCGGCACCAAGGGCGGCCTGGTGACAGACGCGGCCGGCCGCGTGCTGCGCGCGGACGGCACCCCGATCCTGGGGCTGTACGCCGCCGGCAACACCGCGGCCTCGGTCTTCGGGTCGGTCTACCCGGGCCCGGGCGCCCCGCTCGGGTCGGCGATGGTCTTCGCCGCGCTCGCGGTGGAGGACCTGCTGCGCTAGCGGCTCGGCTGCCAGGCCGCCTGCGTGACGAACGCGTAGGCCCGCTTCTTCGGGAACTTCCGGTCCGAGGAGTAGACCCGGACGCCGTAGGCGTCGCCGTCGTACTGGACCAGCCAGCCGCCCCCGGCCTTCTTCTTCAGGAACGCCAGGTGCACCGTGGTGCCGGTGTCGTCGATGGTGACCTCGGAGCACGAGCGGAAGGTGGTCAGGCAGGTGAACCCGCCCTCGCTGTAGATCGGCTCCACAGTCCACGCCACCGTGCCGCGCGCGACGCCACCCACGCTCCAGTCGCCGCGCACCCAGGGCGTCCTGCTGACCCCGGTCTGCGCGAAGGCCTCGCCGGGCTTCACCAGTGCCGCCGTTCCTGCGGCGACGAAGGTGTCGAGGTCGATCCGGGGCGGCGCGACGGGGGCGACCCCGGGCAGGATCAGCCGGTCGTCCGAGGCTGCGGCGACCAGGTCGGCCTCGCTGCTCGTGACGTCGGCGGCGCTGCGCGACTGCGGGTCGTACGTCGGGTCGGCGGTGATCACCACCACCTGTCCGCTGGCGTGCTCGACCGCGACCTGCCGCACGCCGTCGTGGGTGGCGACCTCCGCGGACGCCGTGTCGGCCGACGTCACCGTGCTCGCGGTGGCGGGGTGGCAGTCCCAGTCGGCCAGGGACGCACCGCAGAGCCACTCGACCTGGTCCCAGCCGCTGGCGACGGTGAGCTGGAGACCGGACCGCGAGCGGCCGTCCTCCCAGCGGTAGGTCGAGCCCAGGGCGAAGAGCTTGCCGTCGAGGGTCGTCGCCTCCTTGGAGTCGATCTTGCGGCTGTAGGGCTGCAGGTGGAGTCGACGAGGGTCGAGGTGCTCGGCGAGCACGTCGTTGTAGTAGCGCAGCACCTGGTGCACCCGGACCTTGGGGGTCTGGGTCGGCGGCACCGTGGGGGTCGGGGTGGGCGTCGAGGTGGGCGTCGTGGTCGGGGTCGACGTGGGCGTCTCGGTCGGCGTCGAGGACGGAGTCTCGGTCGGGTTCGAGCTGGGCACCTCGGTCGGGTCGGAGCCGTAGGTGCCGGTCGGGTCGTCATGGGGCCCCGTGCTGGTCCCGTCGTGCGTGGTGGTCCCGCCGGTGGCCGTCGCCGTTCGTGCCGTTCGTGGAGCTCTTGGCCGGGACTCCGTCGTCCGTGTGCTGGCTGCCGGGGTCACCGGCCAGGTCGACGGCGTCCTGGTTGCGGCCCGTGTTGCCCTGTTGCCCCCCTCCCGGTTCCTCGTCCGCGCCGCCGTCGGCGGTCGGCGAGCTGTTGGGCGTCGCGGGCAGCGTGCTCGGTGGCTCGGTGACCAGTGGAGGCTCGGTCGCCTTCGGGTCACCGGCCGTGAGGCTGGTGACGCCGAGCACCAGGGCCAGGGCCGCGGTGGTCGCGCCGGCCATCGCCACGCGCATCCGGAACAGCCGACGACGGCCGCGGCGTACGTCGTCCTCGGTCGGCACGAGCGGGGCGCTGACCCCGCGGGCCAGCGCGTGCAGCTTCTCTTCGAGGAACCGGTCGGCGGGGTCGGTCATCGCCGTCCTCCTCGGTGGCTGGTGTCGGTCAGGAGCGCCGTCCGGAGCTTCTCCAGGGCGGCAGAGGTCTGGCTCTTCACGGTGCCGGGGCTGACGCCCAGGTCGGCGGCGGTCTCCTCGACGGAGAGCCCCCAGTAGTGGCGGAGCACGACCACGCGGCGCTGCTTGGGCCCGAGGTCCTTCAGCGCGGTCCAGAGGGCGTCGGCGACCTCGGGGGCGACGCCGGCCGGCGCGGCCCGGTCCAGCCGGTCGTCCTCGGTGGGTGACTCGCGGCGCCACGGGCGGCGGGTCTCGTCGAGGTGGCTGTTGATGATCACCCGGCGGACATAGGCGTCCACCGAGTCGGCCCGGGAGGCGCGGGGCCAGGCGACGTAGAGCTTCGCGAGCGCGTTCTGCACGATGTCCTCTGCGCGGTGCGGGTCACCGCACAGCAAGTAGGCGGTGCGGAACAGGTGCGCGCGGCGACCGGCGACGTACGCCGTGAAGCCGTCGTCCCGTGTGCCGCCCAAGTGCCTGCTCCGTATTTCGGTGACCGAAGGCTGTTCTACCCCTTCTGACGGGGTGGAACCCAGATCGGTTGGCCGGAACGGAGAAAAGTCAGGAGGACTGGCCGGGCGACTGCGAGGGCTGCGGCGCCTGCGGCGCCTGACCACCCGGGCCCACCTGGCCCGGGACCCTGTTGGCCGGGGCCTTGCGGGAAGCCACCCGGGCCGCCTCGGCCGCCGGGGCCGTCCTGGAAGCCGCCGCCCGGCCCGAACCGGCCCATCCGGCCGTCCCGGTCGTCGCCGTCGGTCGCGGCGTGGATGCCGAACCCGCCCAGCCCACCCAGGATCACCCCGGCCAGGGCGACCATCACGACCGACCGGA
Source organism: uncultured Actinomycetota bacterium (assembly GCA_963734355.1). Classification (GTDB taxonomy): domain Bacteria; phylum Actinomycetota; class Actinomycetes; order Propionibacteriales; family Nocardioidaceae; genus Nocardioides. The sequence goes on along the minus strand of CAVTHU010000032.1, from coordinate 11,295 downwards.
ACCCGAAGACGCGGTCCCGCAGCCGGGGTCCCGCAGGCGCCGGCGTCGGGTCCGGTGGCTGCACGGGCTGCTTCTGGCTGCTCGGCGGTGGGCTCGGTGTCGCTCATGGTGCTCACCCTGGGCCGGCGACCTGTGCCTGACCTGTGCGTGGGTTCTGAAGTCTCAAGGTCCCTGGCAGCCTCCTCACAGGAAACGCACAGGCAACGAGCGCAGGCTGGCGTCATGAGCTCAGCTCCCACAGCCGACCTGACCCGCGCCGACGGCTCCCCGCTGCGCGTCCTCGTCGTCGACGACGAGGTGAACATCGCCGAGCTGATCTCCATGGCGCTGCGCTACGAGGGCTGGCAGGTGCAGATGGCCCACACCGGGAGCTCGGCCGTGAACACCGCCCGCGAGCAGGGCCCCGACGCCGTCGTGCTCGACATGATGCTGCCCGACATCGACGGCCTCGAGGTGCTGCGTCGGATGCGGACCACGCAGCCCGACGTACCGGTCGTCTTCCTCACCGCCCGCGACGCGGTCGAGGACCGGATCGCGGGGCTGACCGCCGGCGGGGACGACTACGTGACGAAGCCGTTCTCGCTCGAGGAGCTGGTGGCCCGGCTGCGCGGGCTGATGCGCCGCTCCGGCGCGCAGCGCGCCGCGACGACCTCGGTGCTCGTGGTCGGCGACCTCGAGCTCGACGAGGACAGCCACGAGGTCACCCGCGCGGGCGAGCAGATCAGCCTGACCGCGACCGAGTTCGAGCTGCTGCGGTTCCTGATGCGCAACCCGAAGCGGGTGCTGAGCAAGGCCCAGATCCTGGACCGCGTGTGGAACTACGACTTCGGCGGGCAGGCCAACGTCGTCGAGCTCTACATCTCCTACCTGCGCAAGAAGATCGACGTCGGCCGGGCGCCCATGATCCACACGATGCGCGGCGCGGGCTACGTCCTCAAGCCCGCGGGCTGAGCCGATGCGCCACGTCTTCGCCTCGCTCACCTCGCGGCTGGTCCTCACCGCCGTCGCGTTGGTGGTGCTGGTGGCCGTCCTGATCGGCGTCGCCGCCACCGCAGCACTCAACGCGCAGCTCACCCACCAGCTCGACGACGACCTGCACGCCGCCGCAGGCATCCGGGGCGATCGCGGCCCCGTCGGTCCCGGGCCCGGTGGCCCGCCACCGGTCGGCGAGGGCGGGATCGGCGCGCTGGGCGGTGGTCCTCGGACCGTCCGTGCCGTCATCAGCGACACCGCCGAGCGGCGGGTCCCTGCTCGCCGGGCGGGGCGAGTCGCAGGACCTGTCGGACCAGGTGCTCGACGTGCTCGCCGACGTGCCCGCCGACCAGCAGGTCCACGAGGTCGACCTGCCGGGGCTCGGCGGCTACCGGGTGATCGCGGTGGAGGGGTCCCTCGGAACCGAGGTGACCGGGCTGCCCACCGACCAGGTCGACGAGGCCGTCACCTCGCTGATCGGCTGGGAGGCCCTCCTGATCGCGCTCGGCGCACTGCTGGCCGCCGGCGGCGGACTGCTGCTGGTACGTCGCCAGCTCCGGCCGCTCACCGAGGTCGCGGCCACCGCCCACGCGGTCGCCGCGCTGCCGCTGGCCGAGGGCGACATCGACCTCACCGAGCGGGTGCCTGAGCACCTCACCGACGAGCGCACCGAGGTCGGCCAGGTCGGTGCCGCGCTCAACACCCTGCTGGCCCACGTGGAGACCTCGCTCGAGGCGCGGCACCGCAGCGAGCAGCAGGTCCGCCAGTTCGTCGCCGACGCGTCGCACGAGCTGCGCACGCCGCTGACCACCATCGCGGGCTACACCGAGCTGGCCCGCCGTCGCCCCGACGACGACAACCTCCGCACCGCGCTCGGCAAGGTCGAGGAGGAGTCCGCGCGGATGACCGCCCTGGTCGAGGACATGCTGCTGCTGGCCCGGCTCGACGGCGGCCGCCCGCTCGACCGCGAGCCGGTGGACCTGACCCGCCTGCTGGTCGAGGCGGTGGACGACGCCCGGGTGGTCGGCCCGGATCACCTGTGGCGGCTGGACCTGCCCGGCTCCCCCGTCGAGGTCTCCGGCGACGAGCAGCGGCTGCACCAGGTGATCACCAACCTCCTCACCAACGCCCGCAAGCACACCCCGGCGGGGACCACGGTCACCGTGACGGTCCGGGCCGACGGGTTCGACGTGCACGACGACGGGCCGGGGTTTCCCGCGGACTTCGTGGACCACGCGTTCGAGCGGTTCGCCCGGGTCGACAAGGGGCGCGAGCGCAGCGCCGACCAGGGGGGCGGGGCCGGGCTCGGGCTCTCCCTCGTGGAGGCGATCGTGCGCTCGCACGGCGGCACGGTCACGCTGGACAGCGCGCCGGCTGGCACCACCATCGCTGTACGGCTACGCTGACGTCGTACCGAGATTGTCTGACAATCTTCACGACGGAGGAGGCGACACCATGACGGCGATCCAGCAGCAGCCGACGCACTCGGCCAGCTTGGGACGAAGCGAGTTCGAGCGGGCCGAGGCGCGCACCGCGCACAACTACCACCCGCTGCCCGTGGTGGTCGCGCACGCCGAGGGCGCCTGGATGACCGACGTCGACGGCGGTCGCTTCCTCGACCTGCTGGCCGGCTACTCCGCGCTGAACTTCGGCCACGGTCACCCCTCCCTGCTGGCCGCCGCGCACGCCCAGCTCGACCAGCTGACGCTCACCAGCCGGGCCTTCGTGCACGACCGGTTCGCCGACTTCACCGCCGCGCTCGGCGACCTGTGCGGCAAGGACCTCGTGCTGCCGATGAACACCGGCGCCGAGGCCGTCGAGACCGCGATCAAGGTCTCCCGCAAGTGGGGCTACGAGGTCAAGGGCGTCCCCGCCGACCAGGCGAAGATCATCGTCGCGGCCGGCAACTTCCACGGCCGGACCACCACCATCGTCGGCTTCTCCGACGACCCCGACGCCCGTGACGGGTTCGGCCCGTTCACGCCGGGGTTCGTCACCGTCCCCTACGGCGACCTGGCCGCGATCGAGGCCGCCATCGACTCCAACACCGTCGCCGTCCTCATCGAGCCGATCCAGGGCGAGAGCGGCGTGATCATCCCGCCGGACGGCTACCTGCGCGGCATCCGCGACCTCTGCACCCAGCACGACGTGCTGTTCGCCGCCGACGAGATCCAGGCCGGCCTCGGCCGCACCGGCAAGACCTTCGCCTGCGACCACGAGGGTGTCGTCCCCGACATCTACATCCTCGGCAAGGCGCTCGGCGGCGGCATCGTCCCGGTCTCCGCGATCGTCGCCGACAAGGACGTCCTCGGCGTGCTCCGCCCCGGCCAGCACGGCAGCACCTTCGGCGGCAACCCGCTGGCGTGCGCGGTGGGCCTGACCGTGGTCGAGATGCTCAGCACCGGCGACTACCAGACCCGCGCCACCGAGCTCGGCGTCCTGCTGCGCGAGCGGCTCGAGACCATGCTCGGCCACGGCGTGGTCGGCGTCCGCACCCGCGGCCTGTGGGCCGGGGTCGACGTCGACCCCGGGATCGGCACCGGCCGGATGGTCTGCGAGGCGCTGATGGCCCGCGGCGTGCTGGCCAAGGACACCCACGGCTCCACGATCCGGCTCGCGCCCCCGCTGGTCATCTCCCCGGAGGACCTCATGTGGGGCCTCGACCAGCTCGAGGCCGTCGTCAGCAAGGCCTAGCTCGGAGCGGACCGGCCTCCTCGGTACCGTCGAGGCATGAGCACCTCCCCGGGATCGCGCCACGACCCCGTGCACCACGTCGACCACGTGATCGTCGGTGCCGGCTTCGGCGGCCTCTGCGCCGCGATCAAGCTCCAGGAGGACGGCGAGAGCGACTTCGTGGTCCTCGAGAAGGGCGCGGACGTCGGCGGCACCTGGCGTGACAACACCTATCCCGGCGCCACCTGCGACATCCCCAGCCAGCTCTACTCGCTCTCGTTCTCCGCCTACGACTGGCCGAGCTCCTACTCGCCCCAGCAGGACATCCAGGCCTACATCAGGCAGGTGGCCGACGAGTCCGGGACGCTCGACCGGTTCGTGTTCGACACCCTGGTCGAGGACGCCGCCTGGGACGACGAGTCCCAGCGCTGGACGGTCCGCACCAGCAGCGGCACCTGGGTCTCGCGCACCCTCGTCGTGGCGGCCGGCGCCCTCTCGGCCCCCAAGCTCCCCGACCTCGAGGGGATCGACACCTTCCAGGGCGACGTCTTCCACTCCGCGCGGTGGAACCACGACGTCGACCTCACCGGCAAGCGCGTGGCCGTGATCGGCACCGGTGCCTCGGCCATCCAGATCGTCCCGGAGCTCCAGCGGATCGCCAGCCACCTCGACGTCTACCAGCGCACCGCGCCGTGGATCATCCCGCGCAACGACCGGCCCTACGGGCGGCTCGAGCGCGCCGCGCTGCGCCGGGTCCCCGGGCTGCAGAAGCTCTACCGCACCGGCCTCTACTGGGCGCACGAGGCCTACGTGCCGGCGTTCACCCTCCAGCCCAAGCTCGCCGCTCCCGCGCGGAAGGTCGCCCTCGCCAACATCCGGAAGGGCATCAAGGACCCTGAGCTGCGGGCGAAGGTCACGCCGAACTTCGCGTTCGGGTGCAAGCGGGTGCTCCGCTCCAACACCTACTACCCGGCCCTCGACGCCGACAACACCGAGCTGGTGAGCGACCCCATCGCCAAGGTGACGGGCAACGCGATCGTCACCACCGACGGCGTCGAGCGCGAGGTCGACGCCCTGGTCGTGGCCACCGGCTTCTACACGACCGAGCTGCCGGTCACCGAGCACATCACCGGCCGCAACGGCCAGACGCTGGCCGACCGCTGGCGCGAGACCGGCATGGCGGCGTACAAGGGGACGACGGTCCCCGGGTTCCCGAACCTGTTCATGCTCGTGGGGCCGAACACCGGCCAGGGCCACACCAGCATGATCTTCATCATCGAGTCCCAGGTCGCCTACCTGCGCGACGCACTGCGCCGGATGCGTCGCGAGGGGCTGGCCAGCGTGGAGCCGTCCCAGGAGGTCACCGACCGCTGGAACCGGAGCCTCCAGAAGCGGATGGCCCACAGCGTCTGGACGACCGGCGGCTGCCAGAGCTGGTACCTCGACTCCCGCGGCCGCAACACGACCCTGTGGCCCAGGTCCACCGTGGACTTCCGGCGCCGGCTGTCGTCGTTCGACGCCGACGCCTACCGGGAGGTCCTCCCCAAGAAGGTGGCACGGTGAAGACGCTCGACGACAAGGTGGTCGTGATCACCGGTGCCGGCTCCGGCATCGGCCGGGCCCTGGCCCTCAACCTGGCCCGCCGCGGCTCGCTGCTCGCGCTGTCCGACGTGGACGAGGCCGGCCTGGCCGAGACCGTCGCGCAGGCCACGAGGGCCGGCGCGGTTCGCGTGCGGAGCGACCGGCTCGACGTCGCCGACCGCGACGCGTTCGCGCGCTACGCGCTCGACGTCGTGCAGGAGTTCGGCCGGGTCAACGTCGTCATCAACAACGCCGGTGTCGCGCTGGCCGGTGACTTCAACGACCTCGAGTACACCGACATCGACTGGATCGTCGGCGTGAACTTCTGGGGCGTCGTGCACGGCACGAAGGAGTTCCTGCCGCACCTGATCGCCTCCGGTGACGGCCACGTCGTGAACCTCTCCTCGCTGTTCGGGCTGGTCTCGATGCCCGGCCAGTCGATGTACAACGCGACCAAGTACGCCGTCCGCGGCATGACCGAGGCGCTGCGCGAGGAGATGCTGGTCGCGGGCCACCCGGTCGGCGTGACCGCCGTGCACCCCGGTGGCATCAAGACCGCCATCGCGCGCAACGCGCGGGTCTCGGCCAAGGAGGACAAGGAGCAGACCGCGCACCTCTTCGACGAGAAGCTGGCCCGGATGACGCCCGAACGGGCCGCCGAGATCATCGTCAACGGCATCCTCAAGAACCGCGCGCGCGTCCTGGTCGGCATCGACGCGCACGCCGTGCATCACCTGGCCAAGCTGCTCGGTTCCCGCTACCAGGACGTCGTCGCCAGGACGTCGAAACGGGTGCTGCCGGACAAGTCGACAGTCGTCTGATCCAGGCCCGTGCGGTAGAACCGGGGCGTGACCCTGTCCCCCGGCGACGAGCTGGTGCCGGCGTGAGCTCCCGCCCGGCGCAGGGTGACCGGATCCGCCTCGTGATGACGAAGTGGGGCGACCGGCCGCACTGGGAGATGGACGCGGTCTACCTCGGCGCCGACGCGGCGGGAGACTGGATCGGCTTCCCGGTCGGCACCGTCATGTCGCGGCCAGGCGTGTCGATCACGACCACCAACGAGCAGGTGTGTCTGGTCCCGTCCTCCGGGACGGCCGTCGGCCAGGCCTGGCTCGCGACCTTCCACACCCCGGGCGGGGACGTCTGGACCTACGTCGACATGACGACCGTCCCGAAGTGGGCAGGTCGCACGGTCCGCGCGATCGACCTGGACCTCGACATCGTCGAGGGACTGGACCGGGAGGTGTACGTCGACGACCAGGACGAGTTCGACGAGCACCGGGTCGAGCACAGCTACCCGCGGGAGGTCGTCGACCTGGCCCTGGCGACGCGCGACATCGTGCTTCACCGCGGTGCGGGACAAGTACCCGCCGTTCGACGGGTCGGCCACCCCGTGGTTCGACGTGCTGCGCTCAGTGACCTCGTGAGCGAGTGCTGTGACAGCCTGAACGCGTGCGCATCGACTTCCACCCCTCGGCCGAGCCGACCCTCGGCGTGGAGTGGGAGCTCGCGCTGGTCGATCGGCGTACCCGCGACCTCCGCAACGACGCCGCCCACCTCTTCGCGCGCGCCAAGGCTCGGCTCCCTGACCCCGGCCGGCTCCACAAGGAGCTGCTGAAGAACACCGTCGAGATCGTCACCGGCGTCTGCTCGACCACCAGCGAGGCCATGGCCGACCTGCGCCGGACCCTGGAGGTCGTCGTCCCGGCCGGGGACGAGCTCGGGATCGACCTGTTCGGCGCCGGCACCCACCCGTTCGCTTCGTGGACGGTGCAGCAGCTGACGGAGGGGCACCGCTACGCGGAGCTGATCAACCGGACCCAGTGGTGGGGCCGGCAGATGCTGATCTGGGGCGTGCACGTGCACGTCGGGATGCCCGAGCGCTCGCGGGTGATGCCGGTGCTGTCGTCGCTGCTGAACCAGTACCCGCACCTCCAGGCGCTGTCGGCCTCGTCACCGATCTGGGCGGGGGTCGACACCCGGTACGCCTCGAACCGCGCGCTGATGTTCCAGCAGCTGCCGACGGCCGGGCTGCCGTTCCAGTTCACGCGCTGGTCGGAGTTCGAGGCGTACGTCGGCGACCAGGTCACCACCGGCGTGATCGACGAGCTCACCGAGGTCCGCTGGGACGTCCGCCCGGCGCCGCACCTGGGCACGCTGGAGAACAGGATCTGCGACGGCGTCTCCACCTTCGCGGACCTCTCGGCCCTCGTGGCGCTGATGCACTGCCTCGTCGTCGACCTGGACACCCGGCTGGCCGCCGGCGAGGAGCTCCCGGTGCTGCCGCCGTGGCACGTGCAGGAGAACAAGTGGCGGGCGGCCCGCTACGGGCTCGAGGCGATCATCATCCTCGACGCCGACTCCCACGAGGCGCTGCTCACCGACGACCTGAAGGAGCTCGTCGGCCGCCTGGCACCGGTGGCCGAGCGGCTCGGCTGCTCGGCCGAGCTCGCGTCGGTGCTCGACATCCCCGTGCGCGGGGCGTCGTACCAGCGGCAGCGAGGCCGTGGCCGCCTCCGACGGACGGCGACCTCGTCGCGGTGGTCGACTCGGTGGTGCAGGAGCTGCGGTCGGAGCTCGGATGACGGTCGAGCTGACGCCACTCACCGTGGAACACGCCACCGCCATGGTCTCCGTGCTCTCGGACCCGTCGCTCTACGAGTTCACCGGCGGCACACCGCCCACGCTCGAAGAGCTCACCGACCGCTACACCCGGCAGGCCGTCGGACACTCGCCCGACGGCACCGAGCAGTGGCTGAACTGGGTGGTGCTGCTCGACTCGGCCCCGGTCGGCTACGTCCAGGCCACGGTCGTCGGTGACTCCGCGGAGATCGCCTGGGTGATCTCCCCGTCGGTCCAGGGCCGCGGGCTGGCCACCGAGGCCGCCCGCAGGATGAGCGAGCTGTTGAGCGCCGCGGGCGTACGTCGGCTCGTCGCGCACGTGCACCCCGACCACGCGGCCTCGGCGCGGGTCGCCGAGCGGCTCGGGCTGCGGCGTACGGACGTGGTCGAGGGCGGCGAGGTCCGCTGGGTCCGCGACTTCCATGCCGACTGGCAGGCGTGGCGCGACGCCCGGGAGGAGCGGCTCCGGGACCCGCACGGGTGGCTGTCGATCACGGCGATCCACTGGCTCACCTCTGCCCCGCAGCGGATCGACGACGCCCCCGGCGAATGGTCGGGTGCCGACCGCCGCGCCACCGTCGCGCTCGCCCCGGGAGAGGTGCTGGTCGACGAGAGCGGCGCCACGCTGACCGAGGGCGTGCACGTGTTCGAGCCGCTCGACGACATCGGGCTGCGGCTGGCCTTCGGCGACGCCGTCGTCCAGGTGGCCGAGCGCGACGGCCGCGTGATCGTGCGTCCCCGGCATCCCGACTCGCCGAACCTGCGGGCCTATCGCGGCACGCCCTGCTATCCCGCCGACCCCGCGTGGGTGCTGCCGGGCCGCTTCGAGCCGTACCCGGAGCCAGCCGGTGACGCGGTCGGTGAGGTCGCCTTCGAGCACGACGGCACCGAGCATCGGCTGGTCGCCTGGGGTGAGGACGACGGGAGCTTGTGGATCCTGTTCCGCGACGCCACGTCGGGCATCACGACGTACCCGGCCCTTCGTCAGCTCGTCGTCGCACCTCCGACTCCCGACGGGAGGGTGCGGATCGACTTCAACCGGGCGTTCAACATGCCGTGTGCCTACACCGAGTTCGCCACCTGCCCGGTGGCCCCGACGGCGAACACGTTGGCGTTCGCCGTCGAGGCCGGCGAGCAGATGCCGGCGACCGGCTGACTCAGGCCACGTCTCGCCGGGTGACCAGCCAGCCGATGACTGCCGGGACGAGCACCAGGTAGGCGATCAGGAGGACCGTTGCCTGTCCGCCCGTGAGCGTGTCGACCACGCCCGGTGTGTCGTTGGGTCCGCCGGTCCCCACGATCGCGCCGACCAGCGAGCCGGCCTCGGTGCCCGGCAGGATCTTGGTGAAGGCCTCGATCGGCCCCAGCAGGGTGCCGACGCCGCGCAGCAGGTTCTCCACCACCAGGACCCAGACCAGGCCGAGCCCGACCGAGAGCGCCGGCCCCCGCGCCAGGGTGCCGAGCAGGTAGCCCACCAGCGCGAACATCTCCATCACCAGGAACCCGGCGCCCAGCGAGACCCCGAGATCACTGACAGAAGGCCACGCGACCGCCTGGGACTCCACTGCGGCGACGAGCAGGGAGAGCCCGAAGCACAGCACCAGCGTGGCCAGCACCGTCAGGACGACGAACGCCGTCAGCGCCGCCAGCGAGCCGGTGACCACGGACCGGCGAGAAGGGCCCTGGGTGAACACCGTCTTCCAGGTGCCCCAGCCGTAGCCGTTGCCGGCTGCGATCGCGCCGAGCACCATCATCAGGGCCCCGCCGAACATCGGCATGCCCTGGAGGAGCACGTGGTCGACGTTCGCCGGGAGGATCTCGGCCAGCAGGCTCTCTGGGCTCACCCCCTCGTTGGAGAAGCTCGTGGAGCCCGACGTGTACGACACGTAGTTGAACAGGTAGCCGAACATCGCGGTCAGGGCCAACCAGGCGCCGATCGTGACCCAGACCGCCGGCCACTTCCGCAGCCGCAGCAGCTCTGCCTTCGCGCTCGCCAGGGTGCTTCCGATCGCGCTCGTCATCGTGCTTCCCTTCACCGTCGTCGCGTCTGTCATCGATTCCGTCGTCGCGTTCATCGCGCTACCTCCAGCTCGTTGCGGGTCATCTCGAAGAAGACCTCCTCCAGGGTTCGTTCGACGCTGCCCGACCTCGTGCACCTGCACGTCGCCGGCCACCAGCTCGCGGACCAGCTCGGGTGCCCGGTCCGGCGTGAGGTCGACCAGGATCCGGTCGCCGTCCAGGTGGACGCCGTCGTCGCCGGCCAGGCGCATCGCGACCGCGACGGCCCGGTCGACCGGCTCTCCCCGGACCGCCAGCGACGCCCCGCCGCGCAGGTCCGACACCGTCGACTCCTTGAGGAGCAGGCCGTTGTTGATCACGCCGACGCGGTCGCAGATCTCCTGGACCTCGTCGAGCAGGTGGCTGGAGAGCAGCACCGTCTGGCCGCCGCGGGCCAGGTCGACGATCAGCCGCCGCATGTCGACCATCCCGGCGGGGTCGAGGCCGTTGGTCGGCTCGTCGAGCACCACCAGGTCGGGGTCGCCCATCAGCGCCGAGGCCACGCCCAGCCGCTGCTTCATGCCCAGCGAGTACGACTTGAACTTGTCGCCTCCTCGGGAGCCGAGGTCGACCCGCTCCAGGGCCTCGTCGACGACGCTCTCCGACAGGCCGCGGTAGCGCGCCATCACCCGCAGGTTGTCGCGCCCGGTGAGGTAGGGGTAGAAGCCCGGTCCCTCGACCAGGGCGCCGACCCGGGCGTTGACCTCCGCGGTGCCGGCCCGCTTCCCGAGGACGACGGCCGAGCCCGAGGTCGGCCGGATCAGACCGAGGATCATCCGCAGCGTGGTGGTCTTGCCCGCGCCGTTCGGCCCGAGGAAGCCGTACACCTCGCCGCGCCTGACCGTGAGGCTGACCTGGTCGGCAGCCAACCGGTCGCCGTACTTCTTGGTCAGCTCCTTCGTCTGCACGACGGTGTCCGTGTCGATGTCGGAGTCTTCATGGTTGAGGTTCATGCCCTCCACCCTCGCCATGACCGGCCGCTCTGCCATCCGACGGACAGAGGCTCCGCACTACGCAGATCTGCGTAGCCCGGATACGCCGCCGCGGGGACGTCCGGACCCGGTCCCGCGCCTAGGCTCGACGGCGTGAACCCGCCGCCACGCACCCCCGGTGCCGACCTGCTCTGGCTGGTCCCGCTGAGCGTGGTCGTGGTGCTGGGGTCGTACTTCACCAACGTCCCCGACGACCATGCGGCACCGTCCGGCTACCAGCCGTGGCTGGCCGCCGGCCTCGGCCTGGTTGCCGTCTGCGGGCTGCTCGCGGCGCTGCGATGGCCGCTGCGCGGCGTCGCCGTCACGTTCGGAGCGGTGACCGTGTTCGTGGTGGCCGACGTCCGGGACGGTCCTGTCTACCTGAGCCTCGCCGCGGCGGCCTTCCTCGTGGCCGCTC
>CAVTHU010000031.1:0-21275 GCA_963734355.1 uncultured Actinomycetota bacterium | reverse complement strand
ACCGTTCGAGGAATAGGTCTTCGGCGCGGTCGGCTAGGACCATGGTGGCGATGTCCCAGTCCACCGAGCCGCACGAGCAGAGCGGGATCGCCACCGACGACGTCGCCGTCGTCGAGGCCGAGGTCGGGCCGACGGTGCGGGCCCGCCACTTCGGGTTGGCGGTGGTGGCCCTTGCCGTGGGCGGCTTCACGATCGGCACCACGGAGTTCGTGACCATGGGGGTGCTGCCCCAGATCGCGGACGGCGTCGACGTGTCGATCCCGGTGGCCGGCCGGGTCATCTCGGCGTACGCGCTGGGAGTGGTGATCGGCGCCCCCCTGCTGGCCTACTTCGGTGCCAAGCTGCCGCGCCGGCAGCTGCTGGTCGGACTGATGGCGGCCTACTCCCTGTTCAACGCACTGAGTGCCCTGGCCCCGAACTACGGGACGCTGATGGTCGCGCGATTCCTCGACGGACTGCCGCACGGCGGCTACTTCGGCGTCGCCTCGCTGGTGGCGGCGAGCATGGTCTCCCCCGAGCGGCGCGGCCGCGCCATCGCCCTCGTGCTGATGGGCCTCCCGGTCGCCAATGTGGTCGGCGTACCGGCCGCGACCTGGCTCGGCCAGACCCTGGGCTGGCGGGCGTCGTACTGGGTCGTCACCGGGCTCGCCGCGCTCACCATCGCCATGGTGCTGGCGTTCGTGCCGGACTGCCCCGGCAACCCCGAGGCGACCGGTCGCCGTGAGCTGCAGGCGCTGCGCAAGCCGCAGGTCTGGTTCGCGATCGTCGCCGGAGCGATCGGCTTCGGCGGCATGTTCGCGATGTACTCGTACGTCGCACCGATGGCCACCCACGTCGGTGGCCTGCCGGACGCCGCGGTGCCGGTGTTCCTGCTCACCCTCGGAGTCGGCATGGTGTTCGGCAACTGGGTGGCCGGCCGGGCCGTGGACTGGTCGCTCAAGAAGGCGCTCCTCTACTCCCCGGTGGCGCTGGCGATCACGCTCCTCCTGTCGTGGCTGCTGATGCCGCGCGGCTTCGCCGCCCTGCCCGCCCTGTTCCTGATCACCACGACCGGGTCGGTGCTGGCGCTCGGCCTGATGCTTCGGCTGATCGACGTCGCCGGGCACGCCGAGACCCTCGGCGCCGCGCTCAGCCACGGCTCGCTCAACATCGGCAACGGGCTCGGCGCGTGGCTCGGCGGCGTGACGATCGCCGCCGGGTTCGGCTACCGGTCGCCGCTCGTGGTCGGCGTCGGACTCTCGCTGGCCGGGTTCGCCGTGCTCGCGGTCGCGTTCGCGTTGGACCGCTCCGACCACTCCTCCGCGGTCAGGTCGTAGAGGGCCATGTCGACCCAGTCGTCGCGGATGCTCGCGCCGTACCGCTCGACGCCGTACTGACGGAAGCCGACGGCCTCCGCCACGTGACGCGAGGCGGTGTTCTCGACCGCGGCGTACGCGGTGACCCGCTTGACGCCCAACGTCTCGAAGACGTGCCCGATCGCCAGCCGGGCCGCCTTGGTGGCGAGACCGCGGCCGCGCGCGTCCGGGTGCGTCCACCAGCCGACCTCGCACTCGACACCGGGCGTCCAGTTGAACCACAGCACCGTGCCGAGGATCCGGTCGTCGTCGGGGTCCGCGATCGCCCAGGTGACGCACTCGCCGGTCGCGGCGAGCTCCCTCCGCCGCTCGACGTACCACTGCGCGTCGGCGAGGGTGTACGGCGCCGGTTTGTGTCCCAGCCAGTGCTCGGTGGCCGGCTCCGCGGTGCCCTCGTGGATGCGCGGGGCGTCACCCTCCCGAACCGGCCTCAGGCGGAAGCCGTCGCCGATCAGCTCGGGCACGTCCAGCCAGGTGGAGCGCGGCTCGCGCGGGTCGTCCTTCAGCAGCGTGCCGATCCACGCGTCGCGCCGGGCACCGCGCTGCGGGAGGTAGCGGCGCAGGGTGCCCTCGACCGTGACGCCGAGCCGCCAGGCCAGCTTCCGGCTGGGCCAGTTGCCGGTGAAGGCCTGCCACACGATCGTCTCCAGGTCCAGCTCGGAGAACCCCCAGTCCACGAGCAGCCGCAGCGCCCGCAGCATCGTCCCGGTGCCGCGCACGTCCGGGTGCGACCCGTAGGCGATCTCGGCGCGGCCGGGGCCCTCGTCGCGCAGTGAGATGGTGCCGGCGTACCGGCCCTCGAACTCGACGGCGAAGCCCCACTCGGACCCGTCGGCCCAGGCTGCCGGCAGGACGTGCAGGCCGAACTCCTCGGCATCGCTCGCCGCGTACGGCACCGGCACGGTCGTCCACGCGATCGAGACCGGGTCCTGGCACTGCTCGACCATGCGCGGCACGTCCTCGGCCCGGTGGGCCCGCAGCGTCACCACGCCGTCGGTCAGGGTCGGGGCGGCCAGCGGGGCAGTCACTTGGGCAGAGTGGTTGACGCGGCGTCGAGACGCAAACCGATTGCCCCGTCCTTGCACCTCCTGGTCAGGCCGCAGTGACGAAATCCTCCAGCAGTGCGGCCACCCGATCCGGGCTGCCCAGCTGTGGCACGTGCCCGCCGGGTAGTGCCTCGAGGCGGGCGTGCGGGATCTCGGCCGCGACCGCGCGCGCCTGCACCAGGGGTACGACGGGATCGCGCTCGCCCCAGATCATCAGAGTGGGCACGGTCAGCCGGCGGAGATCCTCGCGGCTGAGCCGCATGCTGGTTCGGAAGCCGCGTGGGGAGATCAGCGCACGGAGCTCGGCGAGGTTGGCCTGGGTCGCGACCGGGTCCCTGGCGCCCGCGACGAGGGAGTCGAGCAAGTCGGGGTGCCTCACGATGGTCTCCGCCTCGCCCACCGAGGCCATCATCTTGAGCAGCATCCGGCGGCCGGGCTTCACCGCTCGCGACATGAGGTCACCGATCCCGGGGGTCGCGGCCAGCCGCAGCGGGAGAGGCACCCGGCCACCGGGCAGGGTCGGTACGGAGCCGAGCATGACCAGTCCGCGGACCCGCTCCGGGTGGGCGAGGGAGTACCAGGTGGCCCAGATGCCGCCGCCTGAGGCACCGACGAGGTGCGCTGCATCGAGCCCCAGGGCGTCCAGCACATCGCCGACGAAGCCGACGGAGTAGTCGCGGAACTCTTCCGGCCGGAAGGACTCCGGGTCGCTGAGACCGCATCCGGGACGGTCGACCAGGTAGGAGCGGATGCCGGGTGTCAGACCGGGGAGCATCAGGTGGGAGAGGGACGAGGTGTTGGTGCCGTGCAGGTGGACAACGGGTGGTCCGTCACCGGCCTCCACCACATGAACGCGCCGTCCGGACGGGCGCGGGACGAACCGTCCGCGCGCGTCGGCAGCGCGCAGCATCCGGCGGTACAGCTCCTCGATCGCGGGGGTGTGCCGCGGCGCAGGCGTCGGCGTTGCGGAGGGTGGCCATGGGCTCACGATCCGGCCGACGGACTGGGGTCGCATAGTTCTGCATTCGAACTGCTGGTGGGACACTCGGACGGTGGGCTCGCGCGAGTTCCCGGGCTACTGCTCCTTCACCAAGGCCATCGAACACCTCGGCGACCGATGGAGCCTGCTCGTCGTGCGCCAGCTTGGGGTGTGCGGGCCGCTGGGCTTCAACGAGCTGGCGCGTTCGCTGCCGGGCCGGATCTCCCGTTCGGTGCTCACCGAGCGGCTCAGACGGTTGGAGACGCTGGGTCTGGTCTCGCGGGAGGAATTCGGCGGCTATCGCCTGACAACGGTCGGCGCCGGGCTGATGCCTGTGCTCTACTCCCTGCGCGGCTGGGCCGAGACATGGCTTCCCGACGACCCCGCCATGATGGAGCGCGATCCCGACGTCGTACTCGGGTGGTTGGCCCAGCGCGTGTCCCCGGAGCACCTACCGGCAGAGCCTGTGGTGCTGGAGTTCTGGCCCCACGAGCACGATCGGCGTTACTGGCTGGTGCTGCAAGACCGCGTCGAGCCGTACGGGTGCCTGACAGATCCGATGCTGGACACAGGCCGGTACGTATACGTGGCGTGCGCGCTCCCGACGCTGCTGGCCCTGGCACGTGGCCGGCAAGGGTGGACAGACGCGTCCGCCGACGGTTCGCTCACGGCTACCGGCGAGGCCGACCTGTGCCGCCGAGTCGCGGATTGGTTCACCCAGCCCAGCAAGGACAGGTCACTGGGCGCAGCCGCGCACTGAGCTGGGCCCTGGGTCAGGAGGCGATGTCGGGTGTCTCGTCGCTGTCGGACCGGGCGGCGGCGCGGGCTCGGTTCTCCGCGCGGCGCTCCACGAAGCGGGACGCCTGGGCGTCCAGGCCATCGAGGAAGGTCGCGAGCTCGTCGCGGGCCTGCTCGCCGACCTCGCCGAGGTCAGTGCGGTCGAAGGCGTCCCAGTGCCGCAGAATCGGCATGATCACGTCGTCGTGGTGCAGCCTCAGGTCGTAGATGCCTGCCTTGGCGATGATCATCGAGTTGCGACGGAAGCCGGCCATCGTGGCGCCAGGCATCTCGAATCCGATGACCTCATCGGCGATCGCGCGCATGGTCTCGTCGGGCGCGATCTCCAACGCGGCCGCCACGATGTTGCGGTAGAAGACCATGTGCAGGTTCTCGTCCTTGGAGATCCGGGCGAGCATCCGGTCAGCGACGGGGTCGTTGGTGACCTTGCCGGTGTTGCGGTGCGAGACACGGGTGGCCAGCTCCTGGAAGGACACGTACGTCACCGCCTCCAGCGGTGTCTTGTCGCCGGAGTCGTAGCCGGACGTCATGTAGTCCATCCGGGCGCGCTCCAGCTCGACGGGGTCCACCCCGCGGGTCACGACGAGGTAGTCGCGCATGGCGATGCCGTGGCGGTTCTCCTCGGCGGTCCAGCGCCCGACCCAGGTGCCCCAGGCGCCGTCGCGACCGAACCGGGTGGCGATCTCGCGGTGGTAGGACGGCAGGTTGTCCTCGGTCAGCAGGTTGGTGATCATCGCTGCCTTGGCGGTCTCGGAGAGCCGGGACTGCTCGGGAGACCAGTCCTCACCGCCCAAGAAGGCGAAGTCGCGGCCCTCGCTCCACGGGATGTAGTCGTGGGGGTGCCACTCCTGCGCCAGCCCGAGGTGGCGGTCGAGATTCTCCGCAACGACCGGCTCCAGCGCCTCCAGCAGATGGTTCGCAGTACTCACAGGCAAGTCCCTCGGTCGGCTGCCAGGGAGCGTACGCCTTCATCGAGGCCCGGATCCGCGTCCCGTCGCCGCTCGCTAGGCCTCCGCGGCTGAGGATCGGCGAGCGGTTCCCCGGTTGAGCGCCAGATGTCCGCCGAGAAAGCCCGCACCGGCCATGACCAGGTTCCCCGCAAGCGCGAGTTTCGTGCCGGCCGCATGCCGGCCCCGCATCCGCGCGACCAAGGAGCCGAGGAGAAGGAAGGTCGCAGCGTCGGTACCGAGAGCGTGAACTGCGCCAATCCGGCGTTCGGTGCCCGACATCTCCGCCCAGTCGCCGGTGCCTGCCAGGGCGGTCGGCCCGGAAGCGACCAGTCCGAACCCGACCAAGAGTCTCGCGCTGCGGCGTGACCCGGACCCGCCGACCAGGTCGAGGATGGACGCGCCGAGCCAGCAACCGAGGGTGACGTCTGTGAGCAACGGATGCACCGAGTGGCCGAGTGCGTCGGTGTGGAGCGGGCTGCGCCGAGCCCAGTCGATCACCGGCCCGTAGATCAGCTCTTGGGCGTCGGCCACTCGCTCCGAGACCGGGCTCTCGCCGACCGCCCGAGCCACCCGTTGCGGCAGGGGTATCGATGTCACCCTCCCAAGTTACGCCGATTCCGTGCGCTTGAGCCGAGTCGGTGCGTCGGCCCGATTGGGACGAGATTCTCAAGCGCCGATCTATGGCGTCCGCGGGCTGAGGGGAGTAGGCAGGGATCATCCGGCGGTGCCGGACCGGGCACTGCCCCGTCCCGAGAGGAGTGGGCCGTGTACGCACGTTCCACCACGTTCCACGGAAGACCCGACAACATCGACGCGGGCATCACGTTCATCAACAGCGAGGCCGGGCCGATGCTCTACCAGATCGAGGGCTGTCGCGGCCTGTCGATGCTCGTCGACCGCGCGACCGGCCACTGCATCGCAACAAGTTCATGGGAGACCGAGTCGGCAATGCGCGACAGCGATGCGCAGCTTCGCTCTCTCCGCGATCGAGGGCGGGACATCCTCGGCGGCTCCATGCAGGTGGACGAGTGGGAGATCGCCGTCATGCACCGCACGCATCACGGAGAGTGCTGCCGGGTCAGCTGGTTGAAAGGTGACCTCGACGCCATGACGGAGACTGTCCGCGTCGGGGTCCTTCCCCAGCTCGAGCAGACTCCCGGATTCTGCAGTGCCAGCCTGCTCGTGAATCGGTCGACCGGTCTGTGCTGCGCCACCACGGCCTGGGAGACGCGCGACGCCATGGAAGCCAGCCGCCCGTCGGCCGACGACATGCGCAGCCGGGCAGCGAAGGATGCGGGCGGCGAGATCGTCGAGGTGCACGAGTTCGAGCTCGCCTATGCGCACCTGCACGTCCCCGAGATGGCTTGACGACCAACCCTTCGGCCGAGCCCGTCCCAGCGGGCCCGGCCGACTGTCATGCAGCCGAGCCAGGTGCAGGGCGTCAGCAACTGCTGGGCGTCTACCGGGTCCCGTTCGTTCGGCCCAGTGTGACCTCGGGCGCACCCAGTAGTCGCTTGGCCTCGCGGATGCCGCTGGTCATCGCACCGTCGGCGTAGCCGAGCCGCGCGCTCTGCGTGTGCTCGCCCGCGAAGAGGATCCGACCTGCGACCGGCGTGCCCAGGAAGTCGAGATCGGCATTGGAGGATCCCGGGGTCACGTGGGTGTAGGCGCCTGCGGTGTAGGGATCGTCGGCCCAGCCGGTCACCGCGACCGCGACCGGCTCCGGGCATGGCGCATCGAGTGCGGCCGCGAGCTGGTCAGTCACCCAGCGGGCCGCCACGGTCGGCGATGCCGAGGAGACGTGGCCGGTGGCGGAGTGGAACACGTGACAGACCAGGATCGGGCCGATGTCGAACGCATCGAGATCGAAGACCCACGCCGCAGGTTCGGCGGGATCCGGCGGGAAGAGCACCAGGTGTGACCACCCGGCCTCACGCCAGAAGGGTCTGGCGAACTTCAGGACGACCTTCTCGTACCGCCCGAAGCCCAGCTGAGCCACGACCTGAACCCTCTCGGGCGGCAGCGGCGGCGCGAAGGCCAGCAGCTGGCTCTTGAGGACCCCGAGCGGCACCGCGACGACGACGTGCGAGCCGGATTCGGTCTGCCCCGAGTGCGACGAGACGGCTACACCCTCGCCGGTCAGGTCGACGCGCGCCGCCGGCCAGTCGAGGCGTATGTCGAGCCCCGAAGCCATGGCCTCCACGACCGAGGTGTAACCGTTTCGAGGTAGGTCGCCGAAGTAGGCGTCGTCGTACTCGTCCTGCGTCCACAGCCACTCCAGCGACTGCTGCTCGGCCGCTCCGGCCGCGTCCGCCTCGACACTTGCCCGAAGTCCCTGGCGCCCTCGCCGCAGCGACTCACCCGCGAGCCCGGTGGTCGCCAGGAACGCCTCGATCCCCTCCGCTGCGGAGGCGTTCGGTCCCAGCTGCTCGCGCAAGGCATCGAGCGCCGCGTGGAAGCCCTCGAGGTCTCCCGTCAGGCTTTCCTCGACCTCCTCGTGAGAGAGCCACAGCCCGGTGGCGACATCGAACGCGGCCAGGGTCGGCAACGGATCGCCAGGCCGACAATCGATACCAGCTTCAACCGCGAAGCGTCGTAGCGGGTTGCCCGACGGATGGTGCAGCCATGAACCCCCAAGATCGACCGGCGAGCCTGCCAGGTCCAGGGTGTGCAGCCGGCCTCCGACTCGTCGCCGAGCCTCGAGCACCACGCACTCCACACCGGCGTGGTC
Source organism: uncultured Actinomycetota bacterium (assembly GCA_963734355.1). GTDB lineage: Bacteria > Actinomycetota > Actinomycetes > Propionibacteriales > Nocardioidaceae > Nocardioides. The sequence goes on along the minus strand of CAVTHU010000031.1, from coordinate 13,416 downwards.
GAGCGCGTTGGCGACGGTGAGCCCAGCGATGCCAGCGCCCACCACGAGTACGCGCCGCACCGGCCCCGCGGTCCCGCCGGGGACCTCGCGGCTGCCGTCATCGAAGCGCCCTACATCACGGTTCAACCGGTCGTCGCGATCCGGTCCACATGCGGATGCGTACCTGAGTTCCCGCCTTGCTCGAACGGATCTGCACCAGGTCGCACAGCTGGTTGGCTATCCAGACCCCGCGCCCATCCTCCTGCATCAGGTCCGGCACGCGTCGCCCTACCAGTGGATCGTCGATGTGTCCGCCGTCGCGGACCTCGACCACGACAGCGTCGGGTTCTTCCCAGAACCACAGGGCACCCACACCACTGCCGTGCACGACGCTGTTGGCTGCCACCTCGTGAACAGCCAGCGTGAGGTTCTCCGTCGCCGTCGGAGACAGTCCGGACGCTTGCGCGATGCGACCCACGACGCCGCGGACCAGGGGCAGCTCGTTCCGGTCGAAGTCCACTCGCTGCCCGTGCACCGGCACGGGCAGGAGAGTCGAGAAGACACGCTTGGTGTGCTCCTGGCCCCCGAAACGCTCGGAGCCGTCTGGCTCGTTCTGGACGACGGGGTGAGTACGCCGTGCCTCGGCCAGCACCTCGGGCGGGAGACCTGTCAGATCGTAGGGACACATCAGGCGCCAAGCCTGGCCGTTGTCGAAGGCGAGGTTGAGCAGCCCCTCGTGCAACGCCGCCTCGGCGTACTCGACCGAGGTGCGACCGAGCCACGCCGGTTCGCCGATTCCGCGGACGGGACCAGAGCCACCTCTCTCGGTGAGGAACTGCTGCCACTCGGGAATGATCCGCGCTGGATTGCGCCCCAGCTCCGTCATGTCGACGAACTGGACCGCGTCCGCGGCCGCTCCGAGAGCTGAGGTCAGAGCCTCGCCGCGCTCCGGAACCAACGCGACCATGACCGGCTCGCCGTACTCGAGTCCCTCCTCGACGAAGGCGAGGCACATCCTCAGGTGGTCCGCGGGCCGGGAGTAGAAGGCGGCCTCGTGCTCGAAGCGTGCCGGCGTTGGGATGCCGCGGCGCTCACTTGACGAGTTGTTGGTCTGCACTGAACCCCCTCGGGCCCGTCCGCCTCGTCATTCTGCTCCCCCACGTGCTGAGCGCCAAGCACCCAGCGGGCTCAGCGCCACCGTTCCGCTGGGGCGCGAACGAAGGTGCGCCACACGTGGCCCCACGGGACGACGGCGAGGATGAGCACGACGAGCGAGCAGTTGACCACGACCTCGTTGTGGCCGCGTCGAGGTCCCCGGAGATGGCTCGGGGGAGGGCCACGAGCGAGAGCCAGAGGAGCTTCCAGGCCGACTCGAACAGCAGCAGGGGCAGCAGCTTGACCGGGTGGAGCAGCCCGAGGAACGCCAGGAGTGACATGGCCGTCAGGAGGCACAGCGTCACGCCCTCGTAGAGCGGCAGCGAGTGAGCATCGGGAAGCAGCGGCCACTTCACGAGGACGAGCCCGACACCCATGAGGAGGTAGCCGGCGCGCATCAGGTGCAGGCGGGCCAGTGACAGCTCGGTGGCACTCGTCGCTGTCGAGGGCGGTGCGGTGGCGGTGATGGACATGGGCTTCTCCTGTTCGGGCGGGGCGAGCACTGCTGGCCCCCGCGGGTCGCGGGGGCCAGCAGTCGTGCGGTGACGCGTCAGTGGGTGAGCACGGGCACGTCGGCGGGGGCCTCGTCGTCGCGGGCGGAACCCTCGACGGTCAGGTGCGGCAGGGCCCGGTCCAGCCAGGCGGGGAGCCACCAGTTGGCCTTGCCGAGCAGCGCCATCGTGGCCGGCACCAGGACCATCCGGACGATGGTGGCGTCGATGAGGATCGCGACGGCGAGCCCCAGGCCCAGCATCTTCAGCGACGGCACCGGGCTGGCGACGAAGCTGAGGAACACGGCGATCATGATCAGCGCGGCCGAGGTGATCACCCGGCCGGTCCCGGCCAGCCCCCGGGCGACCGACTCGGTGTTGTCACCGGTCCGGACGAACTCCTCACGGATCCGCGAGAGCAGGAACACCTCGTAGTCCATCGAGAGCCCGAAGAGGATCGGGAACATGATCACGACGATGATCGAGGTGATCGGGGTCGGCCCCTCGAGGCCGATCAGGCTGCTTCCGTAGCCCCACTGGAAGACCACGACCAGGACGCCGTACGCGCCCAGGATCGAGAGCAGGTTCATCGCCGCGGCCTTCAGCGGCACCACGATCGAGCGGAACACCAGCATCAGCAGCAGGAACGAGACTGCGATGACGGCCCCGATGAACAGCGGCAGGGTCTCGCTGAGCTGGGCGGTGAGGTCGTCGGTGATGGCGGTGATCCCGGAGACGTAGACGTTGCCGGGGATGACGTCGCGCACCTGGTCGATGGTGACCGAGGTGTCCGCGTCGGCGGGCCCCGTGGTGGGGATCGCGGTGAAGACCACGGTGTCACCGTCGGACGAGACCTGCGGCTCGCTCACGGACACGATCTGCGGGACCGAGGCGATGTCGTCGGTCAGGGCCGGGATGCCGGCGGCGTCCACGCCGGAGGCGTCGAGGTCGACGACCACCAGGAGCGGTGCGTTGATGCCGGTGCCGAAGCCCTCCGCCAGCAGGTCGTACGCCTGCCGGTGCGTGGTCTCGGCCGGTGCGTCCCCTGCGGCGGGGAAGGCGGTCTGGATCCAGAACGCCGGGATCGCGATCGCGACCAGGGTGACGACGGCGCCGACCAGGTAGGGCCACGGGCGACCCGAGACCCGGTGGCCGAAGCGCCACCAGACGGTGTCCTCGGCGCGCTTGGCCGGGCGGTGCCGGCGCACCAGCCTGCCGGTGTCGATGCGGTCACCGAGCAGGCCGAGCAGTGCGGGCAGCAGGGTGACGGCCGCCGCGACGGCGAAGAGCACCATCAGGGCGGTGGACAGGCCGATCGAGGTGAGCACGCCCAGGCCGGTGATGGCGAGAGCTGACGTGGCGACGATGACGGTGCCGCCCGCGAACACGACCGCGGAGCCGGACGAGCCCATGGCCTGGGCGAGTGCGCGGTCGTTGGCCATGCCGGCAGCGCGGTTCTCGCGGTAGCGGGCCACGACGAAGAGCGCGTAGTCGACGCCGACGCCAAGGCCGATGAGTCCGGCCACGGGGATGGCGGAGCCCGACACGTCCATCGAACCGGCCAGCAGGGTGATGGCGCCGATGCCGGCACCCACCGCGACGATCGAGAGGCCGATCGGGATGACGGCCGCGACGACGGTGCCGAACACGACGAGCAGGACCAGGAGCGCGACCAGGAGGCCGATGCCCGTGTGGCTCGAGGTCTTCTCCTCGGCGTTCAAGAACACGGCGTCGCCGCCGAGCTCGACGCGCAGGCCGGACACGTCGGTGCCGGAGACGGCGTCGGAGAGCACGGTGAACGCCGGCTTCCCCATCTCGCGCTCGGGAACGTCGAGGGTGAGCAGGGCATAGGCGATCCGGCCGTCCTCGGAGACGGTGCCGGCCGCGAACGGGTCGGCCACCGACTCGACGTGCTCGAGGGCGGCCACCTCGGTCAGCACGGTCTCGAGGTCCGCACGGTGTCCGTCGAGGGTGGTGCCCTCCTCGGCCTCGAAGACGACCAGTGCCGTGCCCTTGGCCGCCTCGGGGAAGTTCTCGGCGAGCAGCTGCCTGGCGCGGTCGCTCTGGCTTCCCTTCGCGGCGAAGTCCTCGGTGAACGTGCCGCCACCGCTGACGGCGAGGAACAGCATGGCGACCAGGACGACCGCCCAGCTGGTGATGGTGCGCCACGGGTGCCTCGCACTCGTCATCGCGATGCTGCGGGTGAACCTGTTCATGGTCGGGCCTTTCGGGATCGAGGTTGATCTGATGGCCCGAAGCTAGGAACGGATGTGGTGACTGGTCGTCACCACAGGTGGTGAGCCAGGTGGTGATCCCGCTGCCGGCTCAGCTCGTGGCGCGGGCGCCGATGATCCGCGCGCGGAGCCGGTGCAGGCGGGGCATGAGGCCGTAGATGACGATCGGGACGGCGACGGTCGCGAGCACGAAGGTCCTCAGCACGCTGGGCAGGTCGGCGAGGGTGTCGCCCAGCGCGAGGTTGAGCGCCGTGAGCGTGGGGAAGACCGCGACCCAGATCATCAGCGCGAGCTGGTGCTTGGTGGGCGGCGGAGCGGTCGGGACGGTGCGGATCTCGGTCATGGGCGTGCTCCTTGGTGTGAGGGGTGGTCTGGGTGACGGGGTCAGGCGGGTTCAGGCGGGGAGGCCGGCGCGGAAGTCGTGGACGGCGGTCTGCACGTCCTCCTCGACCAGGTCGGCGTTGATCGCGATGGCGGCCGCGGAACCCTCGCCGGCGGCGGTGATCACCTGGGCCCGCGGGTTGACGGCGTTCCCCGCCACCCACACACCGGTCACCGACGTGCGGCCGGTCGGGTCGGCCACGACCCAGCCGTTCTCGTGCGTGTCGCAACCGAGCCCGGTGAGCAGGTCGCTGTTCGGGGTGAAGGCGGGACGGACGAAGACGGCGTCGCGGCGAACGACCCGGCCGTCCTCGAGCTCGACCCCGTGCAGCCGGTCGTCCTCGACGACCAGGCGGCCGACCGGGCCGTCGACGATGCCGATGGCCCGGGCCACGAGCTGCTCGCGCTCGTCCGCGGTGGGCGTGCTGGTGTGGCTGAAGAACACGACGTCGCCGGACCACTGCCGGATCAGGAGCGCGTGCTGGACGGCGTCCGGGGTGCCGCCGAGTACGCCGAGGCGCTGGTCGCGGACCTCGTGGCCGTGGCAGTACGGGCAGTGGAGCAGGTCGCGGCCCCAGCGCTCGCGGACTCCAGGGAGGTCGGGGAGCTCGTCGCGGAGCCCGGTGGTGACCAGGACCCGCCTGGCGGACATGGCCCGCCCGTCCGCCAGGGTGAGCTCGAAGCCGCCGTCGTCGAGGGGCCGGACCGCGGTGACGGTGCCGCTCACGAGGTGCCCGCCGTAGCCGGCCACCTCGTCGCGGCCGGCCGCCAAGAGCTCCGCGGGCGGCATCCCGTCGCGGGACAGGAATCCCTGCATGTGGGCGGCGGGTGCGTTGCGGGGCTCGCCCGCGTCGATCACCACGACCGCGCGGCGGGCGCGGGCCAGGACCAGGGCGGCGGACAGGCCGGCGGCGCCGCCGCCGACCACTGCTACGTCGTACTCGTTCATGGTTCGAGCGTCCCCGGTCGTCCCCACTTCGACAACGAAGGTTGCTGTTTCCGGGAATCTGGCTGTGCAATGGGCCCCATGACGGAGGCGATCAGTGCGGCGCTGGACCTCGTCGGCCCCCGGCTGCGCAAGGTCCGGGAGCAGCGGGGCATCACGTTGACGGCCGTCGCCGAGCGCACCGGTATCTCGAAGAGCACGTTGTCGCGTCTTGAGAACGGCCAACGGCGTCCGAGCCTGGAGCTCCTGCTCCCGCTGGCGCAGGTGTACCGCGTGCCACTGGACGACCTGGTCGGCGCGCCCGAGGTCGGCGATCCGCGGATCCGGCTCAAGGCCCGGCGCGTCAACGGGCGCACCGTGCTGCCGTTGACCCGGCACCCGGGCGGCGTGCAGGCCTGGAAGATCGTGATCCCCGCGAACCAGTCGACACCCGAACCGCGCAGCCACGACGGCCACGAGTGGCTCTACGTCCTGGCCGGTCGGATGCGGCTCATCCTGGGTGACCAGGACCTCGTGCTCGAGGTCGGCGAGGTGGTCGAGTTCGACACCCAGCTGCCGCACTGGTTCGGCAGCGCCGGCGAGGGACCGGCAGAGGTGCTGAGCATCTTCGGCCGCCCCGGTGAGCGGATGCACGTGCGGGACTCCTCGAGCAGCCGGGGAGGGGAGCGCTGATGCCGGTCGCCCTCGTCGAGACCAAGTTCTTCCACCCGCGGCCGCGGCAGGGGCTGGTGCCGCGACCCCGCCTCGACCAGGTCCTGGGGACCCGGCGGACCCGGCTCACCCTGGTCTCGGCCCCGGCGGGCTTCGGGAAGACGACGCTGCTCGCCGCCTGGCTGGCGGCGGCCACCGACAGTGAGGTCGGGACCCGGCGCATCGCGTGGGTGTCCCTGGACGAGGCCGACACCGGTGCGGCCGCGTTCTGGTCCTACGTGCTGACCGCCCTCGACCGCGCCGCGCCGGGCGCCGGCGCCGAGGCCCTGGACCTGCTGGAGGCCGGTCAGCCGGTCGAGACGGTGCTGGCGACGGTCCTCAACGAGCTCAGCGTCCTGCCGGACGACATCGACCTCGTCCTCGACGACTACCACCTCGCGGAGAGCCCGGAGATCCAGCCGGGCGTGGCGTTCCTCCTCGAGCACCTCCCGCCGCAGGTCCACCTGGTCATCAGCACCCGCGCCGACCCGGCGCTGCCGCTGGCCAGGCTGCGGGCGCGTGGGGAGCTCACCGAGGTCCGCGCGGGTGACCTCCGGTTCACCCGCGACGAGGCGGCCGCCTACCTCGCCGAAGCGACTGGGCTCGAGCTCGACGCGCATGACGTCGAGGCCCTCGAGGCCCGGACCGAGGGCTGGATCGCGTCCCTGCAGCTCGCCGCGATCTCGCTGCGCGACCGGGACGACCCGTCGCGGTTCATCGCGGGGTTCGCCGGCGACGACCGGTACGTCGTGGACTACCTCGTCGAGGAGGTGCTCGACCGTCAGCCCGAGGACGTCCGCGACTTCCTGCTCGGCACGGCCATCCTGGAGCGGCTCACCGGCCCCCTCTGCGACGCCGTCACCGAGACGTCCGGGGGCGGCCAGATGCTGGAGTCGCTGGAGCGCCGGAACCTGTTCGTGGTGCCTCTCGACGACCAACGCCGCTGGTACCGCTACCACCACCTCTTCGCCGACGTGCTCCAGGCGCACCTGCTCGGAGAGCACCCCGACCGGGTCGCCGGGCTGCACCGGCGAGCCAGCACGTGGTTCCAGGACGCCGACGAGCCCCTCGACGCCGTCCGGCACGCCCTCGCCGCCGGCGACGTCGCCCGCGCCGCCGACCTGGTCGAGCTCGCCATCCCGGCGCTGCGCGTGGTGCGCCGTGAGGCCGTGATCGCGAGCTGGGCAGCTGCCCTCCCCGACGACGTGCTCCGCAACCGCCCGGTGCTCGCCATCGGCCTGGTCGGCGGGCTGATGTCCAGCAACCAGTTCGCCGGCGTGACCGAGCGGCTGGACGACATCGAGCGGCAGCTCGCGCTGCCCGATGACGAGCTGGTCATCGTGGACCGCGACGAGCTGGCCCGGGTCCCGGCGGCGATCGAGATGTACCGCGCCGCCCTGGCCCTCAACATCGCCCGCGACCCGGCGGCCACCATCGTCCACGCGGAGCGGGCCTTCGACCGGGCTGCCGAGGACGACCACCTGATCCGCGCGGCGGCCTCGGCCCTGTCCGGCCTGGCGTCCTGGACCATGGGCGACCTCGACGCCGCGTCCGACCGCTACACCGTCGCCCTGGCCGGGCTCGAGCAGGCCGGGCACATCGCCGACGTCCTCGGCTGCACGATCGCGGTCGGAGACTTCGCGACCACCCGGGGACGGCTCGGAGAGGCGAAGCGCACCTTCGAACGCTCCCTCGAGCTGGCCGAGCGCGAGGGTCCCGCGCTGCGCGGGTCGGCCGACATGCACGTCGGCCTGAGTGAGGTCGCGCGGGCCCGGAACGACCTCGAGGCCGCGGCGGCGTACCTGCGCCGCAGCGAGGAGCTCGGCGAGGACGCCGAGCTGCCACAGAACCCGTACCGGCACCGGGTCGCGGCCGCCGGGCTCGCCCGAGCCGCGGGCGACCTGGACGGCGCCCGCAGACTGCTCGAGGAGGCCGTGCGCGTGTACGTCGGCGACTACTCGCCCGACGTACGCCCCGTGCCGGCCCAGCTGGCCCGGGTGCAGGCGGCCCTCGGCGACCTCGCCTCGGCCCGCGAGTGGGCGCGCAGCAGGGGAGTGAGCGCCTCCGACGAGCTGACCTACCTCCGCGAGTACGAGCACGTGACCCTCGCCCGGCTGCTGCTCGCCGAGCACGCTCTCGAAGGGTCGGAGCCGGCGCTGCGCGAGGCGACGGGCCTCCTCGACCGGCTGGCCGCGGCCGCGGAGGCGGGTGGCCGGATCGGCCCGCTCATCGAGGTGCTGGGGCTACGGGCCCTCGCCCAGGACGCGGACGGTGACCGGGCCGGAGCCCTGGACACGCTCGAGCGCGCACTGGCGCTCGCCGAGCCAGAGGGGCACGTCCGGGTCTTCCTCGACGAGGGGGACCCGATGAGCGCCATGCTCGGCGCCCTGGCCGCACGCCGACCCGAGTGGGGCTACCTGCGCGACCTGGTCGGGGCGGCGCAGCGGCCGAGGACCACGCCGCCCGCGCCACCAGCCACGACCGCCACCCCGGTCGAGCCGCAGGGGAGTGCCCTGGTCGACCCGCTGAGCGAGCGGGAGCTGGTCGTCCTGAGGCTGCTGGCCACCGACCTGGACGGCCCGTCGATCGCCCGTGAGCTCGTCGTCTCGCTGAACACGGTGCGCACCCACACCAAGCACGTCTACACCAAGCTCGGCGTCAACAACCGGCGCTCCGCGGTCAGCAGGGCCCACCAGCTCGGGCTGCTGAACCGCTCCGGCGTCTGAAGATCACCACCTCGCTCACCACATGGTGTGACGACCACTCACCGTCCGGGCTCCTAGCTTGCGGACATGAACACGAGCAGCACCGGTGCGGACTGGTACGAGATCCACCTCCGCGGACGGCTGGACCAGCGGTGGGCGAGCTGGTTCGACGGGATGACCGTGAGCACCGACGCCGAGGGCACCACCCTGATCCGCGGCCCGGTCGCGGACCAGGCCGCGCTGCACGGCCTGCTGGCCAGGCTCCGAGACCTCGGCCTCCCGCTGCTGTCCGTCACCCAGGTCCCTTCGGGTGGGCCGGCATGACCGCCGTACTGCCGACGACGACCCCCCAGCGAACCGGGCGGTCCGGGCCGGGCGGTCCCGGGGGCGTTGGTGGCACTGAGTGTGATCCCCGTCGTGGCCGGCACCCTGCGCCTGCTCCAGCTCGCCGGTGGCCCGCAGGTGCTGCCCGCGGACCCACGCTTCGGCGGCCTCGCCGTTCCGCTCGTCGTCCACATCGTCGGGGCCACGACGTACGCGCTTCTCGGGGCGCTCCAGTTCGCGCCTCGCTTCCGGCGACGGCACTGGGCCTGGCACCGTCGGGCCGGGCGGGTGCTCGCCGTCGCCGGCCTGTGCGTGGCCGGCTCGGCACTCTGGATGACGCTGGCCTACAGCCAGAAGCCGGGGACCGGTGACCTGCTGTTCGTGTTCCGGCTGGCCTTCGCCTCGGCCATGGCTGCGTTCCTCGTGCTCGGCTTCAACGCGGCCCGTCGCCGCGACATCCCCGCCCACCGGGCATGGATGGTGCGCGCCTACGCCATCGGTCTGGCGGCCGGCACCCAGGCCTTCACCGAGGGCATCGGGGGCGCACTGTGGGGGAGCGGCGTGGTCCGGGACGACCTCGCCAAGGGGGCCGGGTGGGTCATCAACATCGCCATCGCGGAATGGGTCATCACCCGCCCGGCGCGTCGGCGTCAGTCGAGCTGACGGCGAAGACCCTCGAGGTCGCCGAGCACCCACGCGCTGGCGAGCAGTCCGCCGTCGACGGTGAAGAACGCCGCGCCGGCGTACTCGAAGCGGCGGCCGGTGGCGGGCAGGTCGAGCAACGGGCCGGTGTGGGTGCCGGAGTAGAGCAGCCGGGCGGCCGCGGTGTCGTCCTCGCAGACCAGGGTGACCACCTCGTTGTGGAAGTCCGCCGACCCGGCCCGGATCGTGTCTCGGTAGGTGCGCCAGCCGTCGCGGCCGACGGTCGACGTTCCGAGTGAGCCGCGGAACTCGAAGCCGGGGGAGAGCACGGCGTCGACCGCCGCGTCGTCCCAGCGGTTCCAGAGGTCGTCGTAGAACGAGCGCACCAGTTCGGATGTGGCGGCCACAACGATGGACAATGCCACCCATGTCTACCGCGCCGCTCAGCCCACCCTCGGCAGAGCCTGAGGTCAGCGTGCCCGACGTGGTCTCGGGTGGTGCCCGGCCGCGAGTCCTCTCGGGGATCCAGCCGACCGCCGACTCCTTCCACTTCGGGAACTACCTGGGCGCGCTGCGGCAGTGGGTGGACCTCCAGCGTGACCATGCGCCGTTCTTCTTCATCGCCGACCTGCACGCGATCACCCTCGAGCAGGACCCGAAGGCGCTCCGCGAGCGCACCCTGCGCGCCGCGGCCCAGCTGCTGGCGATGGGGATCGACCCGCAGCGGTCGGCGATCTTCATCCAGAGCCAGGTGCCGGCGCACGCCCAGGGTGCCTGGGTGCTGCAGTGCCTGACCGGCTTCGGCGAGGCCCGGCGGATGACCCAGTTCAAGGACAAGTCCGCCAAGGGCGGCGAGGGCGCGGCGAGCGTGGGGCTGTTCACCTACCCGGTGCTCCAGGCGGCCGACATCCTGCTCTACCGCCCGCACTACGTCCCGGTCGGCGAGGACCAGCGCCAGCACCTCGAGCTGACCCGCGACCTCGCCCAGCGGTTCAACAGCCGCTACAAGAAGACGCTCCGGCTGCCCGAGCCCTACATCCTCAAGGCGACCGCCAAGATCGGCGACCTGCAGAACCCCACCGCCAAGATGTCCAAGTCCGCCTCCAGCCCGGCCGGGATCATCGAGATGCTCGACGACCCCAAGGTGAGCGCGAAGAAGATCCGCAGCGCGGTCACCGACTCGGGCAGCGACATCCGCTTCGACATGGACGAGAAGCCGGGCATCAGCAACCTGCTCACCATCTACAGCTCGCTGACCGCGATCAGCATCCAGGACCTCGAGGACCAGTACGCCGGCAAGGGGTACGGCGACCTCAAGGCGGACCTCGCGGACGTGGTCGTCAACTTCGTGACGCCGTTCCGCGACCGCACCCTCGAGCTCCTCGACGACCAGGCCCACCTCACGCAGGTGCTCGAGCAGGGCCGTCAGCAGGCGCAGGAGGTCGCGCAGGCCACGCTTGACGACATCTACCGGCGAGTGGGGTTCGTGGCGAAGCCGAGATAGCACCTGAGTAGGTTTGGTCCTCGTGCCGACGATCGGAGTGGCGCTGGCCATCCCGGAGCCCTGGGCGACCGAGCTCCAGGACTACCGCACCAGCGTCGGTGACGCGATGGCCGCGACCATCCCGACGCACATCACCCTGGTCCCGCCGACCGAGGTGACCGACGAAGAGCTCGAGGAGATCGAGGAGCACCTCGCTCTGGCTGCCTCCGAGGTCCCGGCGTTCGCGGTCCACCTCCGCGGCACCGGCACCTTCCGTCCGGTCTCGCCGGTGGTGTTCGTGACCGTGGTCGAGGGCATCTCGCAGTGCGAGCAGCTGGCGGCCGCCGTACGCCGGGGGCCGCTCGCCGTCGACCTGGCCTTCCCGTACCACCCGCACGTCACCATCGCCCACCACGTCGCCGAGGACCGGCTCGACCAGGCCTTCGCCGAGCTGGCGGACTTCGAGTGCCAGTTCGAGGTCGCGGAGTTCCGTCTCTACGTGCACGACCACCAGCGGGGCTGGACGCCCACCCGCGACTTCACCTTGCAACCGGGTACCTGAGCCCATGGCGTCGCTGAAGGAGCGGCTCACCCACCGAGTCGCGGAGATCCGGCAGCGGCGCCCCGCCCTGGACCACGCCGTGCGCACGCAGGAGCACTACGGCGAGACCCAGGCCAGCCAGCAGGCCGGGGCGGTCACCTACTTCGGCTTCCTCTCGGTGTTCCCGGTGCTGGCCCTGGCCTTCTTCGTCGTCGGGTACGTCGCCAAGGTCTTCCCCGACGCGCAGGACACGCTCGTGACGTCCATCGAGTCGATGTTCCCCGGGCTGATCGGCGACGGCGCGCACCAGCTCGACCTCGAGGACTTCCAGAACTCCGCCGCGACCGCCGGCGTGATCGGAGTCGTCGGTCTCCTCTACGCGGGCCTTGGCTGGCTCTCGGCGCTCCGCAACGCGTTGATCACCGTCTTCGAGCTGCCGCGACCGGGAGCAGCCGAACTTCCTCATGGGCAAGGTCCGCGACCTGATCACGCTCGTCATCATCGGCGCGGTCCTGCTGTTCGCCGTCGCGTTCACCGGCCTGGTCTCCGGCTTCTCGGACGACCTGCTCGACTGGGCCGGGCTCGACACCGAGCTCGGCTGGCTCGTCGACCTGCTCACGATCGTGCTCGGCCTGCTGGCGAACGCCGTCCTGTTCTACGCGATGTTCCGACTGCTCGCCGCACCCGGCCTCCCGAAGCGGGCGATGTGGTCCGGAGCCCTGTTGGGAGCGGTCGGCTTCGAGATCCTCAAGCAGATCTCCGGCCTGCTGATCCGCGCGACCCAGGGCAACCCGGCGTTCCAGGTCTTCGGGCTGGCGCTGATCCTGCTGGTCTGGATCAACTACTTCTCCCGCGACATCCTGTACGCCGCCTCGTGGGCCTGGACCCACCCGCTGGCCCGCGAGCGGCGCGTGGCCGAGCCCGAGGCTCCCGTACAGGGGCCGCCTTCGCCCTCGGGTGACGAGCTCGGGGGCGCCGGCGAGCATGGTGGCCGGTTCAAGAAGGGCACCTTCGCCGCCGGTGCGGCGCTCGGCGCCGCGGCCGCGACTGCGATCGCCCGAGCCGGTCGCGGCGACGACTCCTGACCATGCGCGTTCACCTCGCCCTCGTAGCCGCGACCGCGAACCAAAGGGCGAGGAGCTGCATCAGACCGGCCGAACCCTCGTCGTTGCCCTAGGAGGCACTACATGCGCCACCTCGCCGCCGCACTTCTCGCCGTACCGTCCTCTCCTGGCACTGGCTCCCGCTCCGGCCCAGGCGGTCGACACCTGCCAGGGCAAGGTCGCGACGATCGTCCAGAGCACCGGGACGGTCAACGGCACCGACGGTGACGACGTGATCGTCGCCGGCAGTGATGACCCATTCGATCCCGTGACCACGGTGCTCGCGGGCGCCGGGGACGACACCGTGTGCGTCGTTGGTGGAGGTTCGATGTGTTCGACGGCGGTAGCGGGGTGGACTCCATCGTGCTGCGTCGGCGACAACGACGGAGAAGGGCTGCCGACGGTGATCGACTTCGAGCACCTGGACATCAGGGTCAACTTCTATCTCGGCGAGCTCTACCTCGAGTGGACCGAGGTCCCCAGCGAGCTCATCGGGCACGGTCGTCGCCGAACTACCCACCGGCGGGGGGCCTCGAAGGTGCTGGACAACCCCACCGTCCACCTGACCGCGCCCGAGAACAGCAAGGACGGACTCCGGGTCGACCTACGGAGCCGACAGGTGAGCCTCGGCGAGGGCCTGAACTTCGCGCTCACTGGCGTCAACGACATCTACATGAACGCGCACAAGATCCGGGCCTTCGGCAATGACTCTCGCAACTACCTCATCCTGTTCGGCTGCGAC
>CAVTHU010000030.1:0-30583 GCA_963734355.1 uncultured Actinomycetota bacterium | reverse complement strand
TTGCCGGTGCCGGACATGCCGGTGAGCAGGACCCGTCTCATGCCACCATCACGCGGCCGCTCGAGCGGCTTGCGGTCGACTGGCGGGCGCTGACCACCGCCCACGCCTCTGCGATGCCGGCCACCGCTCGCTCCAGCTCGTCGACCCGGCGCGTCCAGGGGATGCGCACGAACCGGTCGAGGCCGCCGTCCGGCGCGAACACCGGGCCGGGCGCGATGATCACGCCGTGCCGTTCCGCCTCGTCGGCCAGCGCGATGCCGAGACCGCGGCCCGGGCCGGGCAGCTCGCACCACAGCGAGAGCCCGCCGGTCGGCACCCGGAAGGTCCAGTCGGGGAGCGCGGCGCGGACCGCCGCGACGAGGCCGTCGCGCTGCTCGCGCAGCCGCGCCCGATGGCGATCGAGGATCGGACCCGGGTCCTCGAGCAGCCGGACCGTCGTGAGCTGCTCCATCACCGGCACGCCGAGGTCGAGGGTGACCCGCGACCTGGTCAGCTGCTCCATCAGCTCGAGCGGCGCGCGCACCCAGCCGACCCGCAGGCCGCCCCAGAAGGCCTTGCTCGCGCTGCCGACCGTGATCGTGTCCGGGGCGTACGCCGCGAACGGACGCGGCATCGGCTGTCCCTCCATGGCCAGCATCACGTGGGACTCGTCGACGATCGGCGTCACGTGCCCGCGACGCAGCTCGGCGGCGTACCGCTCCCGCTCCTCGTCGCTCATCAGCAGCCCGGTCGGGTTGTGGAAGTCGGGGATCAGGTAGGCCAGCCGCGGCGCCACCTGGCGCAGCCGGGCCGCGGTCGCGTCGAGGTCCCAGCCGTCCGGGTCCACCTCGGTGGTCGCCAGCCGGGCGCCCGCGTTGCGGATCCGCTCGGCGGCGTTGGGGTAGCCGGGGGTGTCCACCAGCACCCGGTCGCCGCGGCCGGCCAGCGCCTGGGCCACGATCGAGACCCCCGCGAGCGCCCCGGGGGTCACCATCACCTGTCCGGGATCGGTCGGCAGCCCTCGGGCGTCGTACAGCGCGGCGATCGCGGACTGCAGCTCGGGCAGCCCGGCCGGGAAGTAACCGTGCCCGCCGAGGTAGGCCGGGAGCCGGGTCGCCGCCTCGGCGTACGCCGTCGCGATCTCCGGCGGCGCGAACGGCGCGGCGCAGTTGAGGTCGATCGCGGCCCGGTCGCTCTGGCGGGGGAGCAGCGCCCGGTCGTGGGCGCGTGACGGCCCACCCGGCACCTGGGTGAAGGTGCCCGAGCCCCGCCGCGCCTCGGCGTACCCGCCGTCGCGGACGGTCGCGTAGGCGCGCGTCACCGTGGTGCGGGAGACGCCGAGCGCCTCGGTCAGCTCGCGCTCGCTGGGCAGCCGGGTGCCGGCGGGGATCCGACCGTCGCCGATCAGCAGCACCAGCGCGTCCGCGAGGCCGGCGTAGGCCGGACGACGGTCGAACCCGCCGACCAGGGTGGCCACTCGCCGGGCGGTGATGGAGCGGTCCATGCAGGCCACTCTCGCACGATTGGCTATTTATCGAAAGGCCACTTGCGGCGAGGATGGGTCGCGTGACCACCACCGCCCTGTCCGCGCGCACGCCCCGGGTCCTCACCGACCTCGGCCCGATCGCGCAGCTGCGGGCGGGGCGCCTCGGGCGGCGGTTGCCACAGCTGTACGTCGGCCTGGTGCTCTACGGCCTCTCGATCGCGCTGATGGTCCGCGGTCATCTGGGCAACGCGCCGTGGGACGTGCTGCATTCCGGGCTGGCCAGCCACCTGCCGATCACGCTCGGCGAAGCGCTGGTGATCGTGAGCTTCCTGGTGATGATCTTCTGGATCCCGCTCCGCGAGGTGCCCGGCATCGGCACCATCTCGAACGCGATCGTCATCGGCGTCTCCGCCGACGCGTTCCTGGCCGTCCTCCACCAGCCGGGAGCGATGTGGCTGCGCGGCGTGCTCATGGTCGGCGGGGTCGTGATCTGCGGTCTCGCGACGGCGATGTACATCGGCGCCCAGCTCGGCCGCGGCCCCCGCGACGGCCTGATGACCGGCTTCGCCCGGCGTACCGGCCTCTCGCTCCGCCTGGTCCGCACCCTGCTCGAGATCACCGTCGTGGTCATCGGCCTGCTGCTCGGCGGCGTCGCCGGCGTCGGCACCGTCCTCTACGCCCTCGCCATCGGCCCCCTGACCCAGCTGATGCTCCCCACCTGGATCGTCGACCTGCACCCTCACGCTGACCCGCAGTTCGGCCCTCTAGAACCAACTGACCCGTCAGTTCCGGCCTCATGAGAGGGCCCGACTCAGCGATCAGCGCTTGGTGGCGATGATGGTGGACGCGTCGGGGGCGACCATCACCTCGACGGCGGTGAAGCGCTCGTCGGTGAGCCAGTGCTCGCGCAGGGTGTCGACGCGGCCGTGGGTGATCGGGGGCCAGAGCTCGCACGGGGTGAAGTCGTCGAGCACGACGATGCCGCCGTCCTCGACCAGGTCGGCGATCGCGTCGACGGAGACCTCGGTGGGCTCCTCGGAGTCGAGGAACAGCAGCGAGTAGGGGCCGCGGTCGAGCAGCGTCGACCAGTCGGCCGCGAGCACCTCGACCTGGTCGTCGTCGCGGAAGATCTCGGCGGCCGCCTCGGCGAGCTTCGGGTCCAGCTCGGCGGTGACGATCCGCGCCTTCTCGCCGCGTACGCCGGACCGCAGCCACGCCGTACCGACGCCGCAGCCGGTGCCGAACTCGGCCATGGTCCCGTCGCGGGTCGCGGCCAGCATGGCCAGCAGCCGGCCGGTCTCGTTGCGGCAGAAGGAGACGTAGCCGGCCCGGCGGGAGACGTCGAACGCGCGGTTGACGATCTCGGGGAGGGAAGGCGGGTGGCTCACGGTGTCGAGTCTTTCATCTCGGAACGGCCGTCTCGCATGGCGAACAGCCTGCGATATCCGCTGCAGGCGATGCGCGGACGTCCTACCATCGAACCACCATGCGGAGCGTGTTCGTACTCATCGAGCGCCGCGGCGAGGCCTGACGAGAGGCCACCTCGCCGCGGAGTTCGGCGTTGCGTGGCCCCTCACCCGAGCTGACCAGCTCATCCAGGTCGAGACGCCCCCGCGACGCGGACACCAAGCTCAGCCAGCGTGATCCGCCAGCAGCATGGCTCCTCCCTCGTGTGATCCACGAGTCGGTACGTCCCCGTCGCGGGGCGTCCTCGGCCAGACCCGACTCATCCAGCCACGATCACCAGGAGACCGTTCCGATGTACGACATGTATCCCGACTGGGGCCCCGCCAGCCACCACCCGGAGAACCCACGCAGCGCCGAGAACACCAACGCCGCCGTCCAGGCGTCGCTCGACCTGCGGGACAACGGCGGCGAGCGCCCCGACGACAACTAACGTCTGCGCCCATGACATCCCTCCGGCTCGCGGTCATCCCCGGCGACGGCATCGGTCCCGAGGTGACCGCCGAGGCGCTGAAGGTGCTCGAGGTCGCGGCGCCGGCCGAGGTCAAGTTCGAGCAGACCCGCTACGACCTGGGCGCGGAGCGCTACCTCGCGACCGGTGAGGTGCTGCCGGACTCCGTGCTCGCCGAGATCCGGGAGCACGACGCCATCCTGCTGGGTGCGGTCGGTGGGAAGCCGAACGACCCGAACCTCCCGCCGGGCATCCTCGAGCGCGGGCTGCTGCTGCGGCTGCGGTTCGAGCTCGACCACTACGTGAACCTGCGTCCGTCCCGGATCTTCCCCGGCGTCACCTCTCCCCTCGCGAACCCCGGAGAGGTCGACTTCGTGGTGGTCCGCGAGGGCACCGAGGGTCCCTACACGGGCAACGGCGGTGCGCTCCGGGTCGGCACCCCCGCCGAGATCGCCACCGAGGTCTCGGTCAACACGGCGTACGGCGTGGAGCGGGTCGTGCGCGACGCGTTCGCGAGGGCCCAGCGCCGGCCCCGCAAGAAGCTCACCCTGGTCCACAAGACCAACGTGCTGGTCAACGCCGGAGCGCTCTGGTGGCGGCTCGTCCAGGCCGTGGCGCCGGAGTTCCCGGACGTCACGGTCGACTACATCCACGTGGACGCGGCGATGATCTTCCTGACCACCGACCCGTCGCGGTTCGACGTGATCGTCACGGACAACCTGTTCGGCGACATCATCACCGACCTCGCCGCCGCCATCACCGGCGGCATCGGCCTCGCTGCCTCGGGCAACATCAACCCGGACCGCACCGCCCCGAGCATGTTCGAGCCCGTGCACGGCTCTGCTCCAGACATCGCCGGCCAGCAGAAGGCCGACCCGACGGCAGCGATCCTGTCCACGTCGCTGCTGCTCGACCACCTCGGGTACGCCGACGCCGCGGCCGCCGTGGAGCGCGCGGCCATCGCTGACATGGCGGAACGAGTACCCGGGGCGGTCCGCCGTACCGCCGAGGTCGGCGACGCGATCGCGTCGCGACTGAGCTCCTAGGGTCAGCGGGCCGCCAGCGCTGCGATCCCGTCCAGGACGAGCGCCAGCCCGAACTCGAACTCCGCGCCCAGCGGGGCCTCGGCGTCATCCGGCTCGTCCTCGAGCGCGTTCGCCTCCAGGACCTGGGCCAGCCCGGGCATCACGTCGGCGTCGACGACCTGGCGCAGCTGGTCGGCCCAGTGCCGGCTCGCCTCCGGGTCGGCGAACTGGAGCGCCAGCAGGAGCTGGCTCCGGACGAACCCGTCGACCACGAGGAGCGCGGAGGCCGCCTGCTGCTCGGTCAACCCCGACCGGAGCGTGACCTGCATCCCGGCGTCGGACCAGGCGAGGAGGTTGGGGCTGACCGGGGGAGAGCCCGTGCGCAGCTCGAGCGTCCACGGGTGGCTGCCCAGCTGCGTGGCCTCGGCCCGGGCCCAGTCCTCGAGCCCACGTCGCCACGAACGGCGCGCGTTCGGGGTGGGCGGAGGGCCGATGGCGACGTCGGCCATCACCATCTCCAGCTCCTGACGGGAGTCGACGTACCGGTAGAGGGACATCGCGGTGGTCCCCAGCTCCTTTGCCACCGAGGCCATCGAGACGGCGGCCAGTCCGTCCGCGTCGGCGATCCGGACCGCGGCCTCGCCGATCGCCAGCACTGACAGGGTCCGCTTCGGCCCCCGGCGGCCGGCGCCGTCCTCCAGGCCCCACAGGGCTCGGACGGCGCGGGGGAGGTCGGTCACGAGGGCTCCTGAGGTCGGCGTCAACAAAACCATTTACATCCTACACAGTTCTGATGCATCATCTGCGTAGAGTCAAAACAGTTTATGTTCTACGCAAAGGAGTTGGACATGTCAATGACGCTCCAGGCCCCGGCCCCGCAGCTGGCGGGACGACGGGAGTGGACCGCGCTCGCCGTCCTGGCGCTGCCCCTGCTGCTGGTCTCGATGGACGTCTCGATCCTCTACTTCGCGGTCCCGGACATCGCCCGCGACCTGCACGCCACCTCGACCCAGCAGCTCTGGATCTTCGACGTCTACGGCTTCGTCCTGGCCGGGCTCCTGGTCACCATGGGCGCGGTCGCGGACCGGGTCGGCGCCCGGCGGCTGCTGCTGATCGGCGCCGTCGCGTTCTCCGCCACCTCCCTCGTGGCGGCGTACGCACAGACGGCCGGCGAGCTCATCGCGGCCCGCGCCCTGCTCGGCATCGCCGGCGCGACCCTGATGCCGTCGACCATGTCGATGATCCGGACCCTGTTCCACGACGGTCGCCAGCGCGGCAAGGCGATCGGCATCTGGACCGGCGTGATGACCGCCGGCGTCGGCCTCGGCCCGGTGCTCAGCGGCGTGCTGCTCGCACACTTCTGGTGGGGCTCGGTGTTCCTCGTGAACCTCCCGGCGATGGCGCTGCTGCTCGTCGTCGGCCCGGTGTTGCTCCCGAAGGGCGAGCGGCGCCGCGGCGCGCCGTTCGACGTGCTCAGCTCGGTGCTGTCGCTGGCGGCGATCCTCCCGGCGATCTACGGGATCAAGGAGTGGGCCGCGCACGGCACCGAGCCCCGCTGGATCGCGTGCATCGTCGTGGGCCTCACGCTGGGCGCGGTGTTCGTGCGTCGCCAGCTGAGCCACCCGCACGCGATGATCGACGCCGACCTGCTCCGCAACCGGGTCTTCACGACCGCGGTCGGCACCAACACGATCAGCACCTTCGCCCTGGTGGGCAACGCGGTCTTCATGACGGCGTACCTCCAGCTGGTGCTCGGCTACAGCCCGCTGCGGGCCGCGCTGTGGAGCCTGGTGCCGACCATCGGTGTGGGCTTCTCGGCACCGTTCGCGTCGGGCCTCGCGCACCGGTTCGGCGCCACCCGGGTCGCCGCCGGCGGGATGGTGGTCGCCGCGGCTGGCTTCGGGACCCTCACCCAGGCGGGCACCGACTCGCTGGTGCTGGTCCTGGTTGCCGCCGGTGTCCTCGCCTGCGGGCTGGTCGGCACCATGACCGTCGGCTCGGAGCTCGTCCTGGCCGCGGTCAAGCCCGAGCAGGCCGGATCCGGCTCCGCGGTCTCCGAGGCCGGCACCGAGCTCGGGGGCGCCCTCGGCATCGCGCTGCTCGGCAGCATCGGCACCGCGGCGTACCGGTCGTACGCCGGCGACCACCTGCCGACCGAGGCGGTGCACACCCCAGCGGCAGGCTCCCTGCCCGGCGCGCTGAGCTCCGCCGCCGGGATGCCGGGCGGTCTGGCCGAGCAGGTGCTCGCGGTGAGCCGCGACGGCTACGTGCACGGCCTGCACGTCGCGGCGCTCGCTGGTGCCGCCGTCCTGCTGGTGGCCGCCGTCGGCTTGCTGATCAGTCCTCGACCCAGTGCTTCTGAACCCGGATGAGAACGACTACTTTGATGTCCATGGACATCAGCACCACCCGCACCGAGCATCCGGTCGACGACGCCCGCCTGGCCGAGATCCTGGCCAACCCCGGCTTCGGCATCCACTTCACCGACCACATGTTCACGGTCGAGTGGACGCCCGCCGAGGGCTGGCACGACGCGCGCGTCACGCCGTACGGGCCGCTGACGCTCGACCCGGCCACTGCGGTCCTGCACTACGCGCAGGAGATCTTCGAGGGCATGAAGGCGTACCGGCACACGGACGGCTCGATCTGGGCGTTCCGGCCGGAGGAGAACGCCGCGCGGATGGTGCGCTCCACCCACCGGCTGGCGCTTCCGCCGCTCGACGTCGGCGACTTCGTCCAGGCTGTCGAGGCGCTGGTCGAGGTCGACCAGCGCTGGGTGCCTGACCAGGAGGGCGAGAAGAGCCTCTACGTGCGGCCGTTCATGTTCGCCTCCGAGGCGTTCCTCGGCGTCCGGCCCGCCCAGCACGTGACGTTCATGGTGATCGCCAGTCCGGCCGGGTCGTACTTCAAGGGCGGCATCAAGCCGGTCAGCCTCTGGCTGTCCGAGGACTACACCCGCGCCGGCCGCGGCGGCATGGGCGCGGCCAAGACCGGCGGCAACTACGCCAGCTCGCTGCTGCCGCAGCAGGAGGCGATCGGGCAGGGCTGCGACCAGGTGGTCTTCCTCGACGGCGAGGAGATGAAGTACGTCGAGGAGCTCGGCGGCATGAACATGTACTTCGTCTACAAGGACGGCCGGATCGTCACCCCCGCGCTCGGCACCATCCTCGAGGGCATCACCCGCGGCTCGATCATCGAGCTGGCCGGGAAGATGGGCCACCAGGTCGAGGAGCGGAGGATCTCGATCGACGAGTGGCGCGACGGCGTGACCAGCGGAGAGATCACCGAGATCTTCGCCTGCGGCACCGCGGCCGTCGTCACCCCGGTGGGCGAGCTCAAGTGGGAGGGCGGCTCGGCTCCGGCTCCGGCGTCGACCGACCTGACCTTCCGGATCCGCCAGGCGCTGGTCGACGTGCAGTTCGGCCGGGCGGAGGACACCTTCGGCTGGATGCGCAAGATCGTCTGACGTGTAACGCATCGGCGGCGAGAACCCAATAAGGCCGTCCCGCCGGCCTGACCCGCGGGCTGACCCGCCGGGCTGACCCGACGGGCTACCCGCCGCCCTGCTCCTCGAACAGGGTGATCTGGAGGTACGGCGCCTCCAGTCGGCTGTTCAGGGAGGCCCATGGGGTCCGGGTCGGCGGCGCCACCACCTCGGCACCGGCGCGCTCCAGCGCGTCGGTGGCGGTGGCGGCGTCGTCGACCTCGAAGGCGACCCGCATCGGCGGCGCCACCCGGCGGCCGACCTCGACGTCGTCGATCATCGCGACCTGGGCCGGGTTGGAGAGCTCGAGGGTGGCCCGGCCCGCGTCGAGGATCAGCACGTGCTCGCCGCCGTCGCCGGCGAGATCGAGCTCGACCGGAAGGCCGAGCGCGTCGCGGTAGAAGGCGACCGCTGCGTCGAAGTCCTCGGCCTCGACGACGAGCCGGAGCTGGCTGACGCGGGGGAGCCCACCGCCGTCGTCGCCGAACGTGGTGCCTGGCGCGAGCCAGTGGTAGTCGGCGCCGCCCTCGGTGGCCAGCCAGTGGTTGATGCTGGCACGCGCCCGGTCGTTGACCTGGCCGTCGTGGATGCCGACCGCCCGGTCCGGGCGCACGGCGCGCACGAAGCCGATCGCCTCCTCCGTCTTCAGCCACGAGGCCTGCATGGGGACCAGCAACGTCGTCACGGGTACGTCGGGGACCGCGAGCGCGTCGCCCGGGTGGTAGACGGACTCGCCGTCCGCGATGACGACGTACCCGAGGTTGGCGCAGACCTCCTGGCCCGCCACGACCGCCGCATGCCGGCCGCCGACCGCGGTCACCTCGAAGCCCTCGATCCGCAACGACTGACCGGGGTCGACCGGCGTGAACGCGAGGTCGCCGAGATCGGCCCCGCGGGGCGCCCAGACCGGTAGGCCCGTGGCTCGCACCCGGTCGACGTCGACGTGGTCGCCGTGCTCGTGGGTGACCAGGACGGCGTGGGCGCCGTCGAGGGCCCGGGGTTCGCTCCACCCGCCGGGGTCGAGCACGAGCTTGCGTCCCTCCGCCTCGAGGGCGACGCACGAGTGGCTCCAGCGGGTCAGGCGCATATGGCGAGGCTAGCCACGGCCGCGGCGCAGCTCCGTCCCGAGCGCGTCGAGCCGCTGCTCCCAGAACTGGCGGAACGGCGACAGCCAGGCGTCCACCTGCGCGAGGGGAGCGGAGTCGATCGCGTAGAGGCGACGCCGGCCGTCGGCGCGGACCGTGGCGAAGCCGCTCTCGCGCAGCACCTTGAGCTGCATGGACACCGCCGGCTGCCCGATCCCGAACTCCTGTGAGATCACCTCGACCACGTTGCCGGACGACTGCTCGCCGCCGGCCAGGAGCTCCAGGATCCGGCGCCGAACCGGGTCGCCGAGGACGTCGAAGGCGTGCATCGCACCTAGCCCTCGTCGGGCGGAAGGGCGGTGTAGGCCGCGATGCAGCGCTCCGCGGCGGCGTTCGCCTGCTCGGGGTCGGTGCCCGCGGCGGCATCGGTCTCGGCCCAGGCGGTGCCCGACGCGTGCACGAAGGCGGAGTAGCCCGGGTCCGTGTAGTCGGGGTCGGGACGCGGTGCCTCCGGGTCGGCGAGATGCAGCCGGAGCCCTCCGAGCCCCATCTCCCAGCCGATGCCCACCGCGCCCGGGCCGAACTCGTTGGAGACGGTCTCGTCGAGGGGCGCGGTGTGCTCGAGGCGGAGCAGGGTGCCGGCGCCGTCCTCGGTGAGCGTGACCACCACCCAGGTGACGCCACCCCCGAACTCCCAGGTGACCTCCAGCAGCTCCGGCTCCTCGCAGCGCCGCACCGTGCCGCCGGCGTTGCCCTCGATCTGGTAGCGGCCGCCGAGCACCAGCTCGCCCGACACCGGTGCCAGCCAGCGCGCGATGCGCTCGGCGGTGGTCACCGCGTGCCAGACCTCGGGCCGCGCGGCGTCGTACTGCTTCTCGACGACGAGCACCCGCACCTCCTGGCCGTCGCGGGTGCCGGTGTGCAGGCTGCGGTCGACCGTTCCGAGGCTCGTCCACATATCAGCATTCATTGATATGACGATGCCGTACGCCGCGGTGTGGGTCAAGGGCGTGCGGCCTCGTCGTCCGGGAACCCGAGGCGTCGCCAATTAGTCTGATCAACGTGACCAGCACGCCGCGGACGCCGGCGAGAGGCACGCCCGCCGTCCCGGCCGCCAGGCCGCCGACCGTGGGCGGCTACACGCTGCTGACCAAGATCGGCGAGGGCGGCATGGGCGTGGTGCACCTGGCGCGCCGTGGCGACGGGCCACGGGTGGCACTCAAGGTGCTCCGGCCGCACATCGTCGGCGACGACGAGGCGAGACGCCGCCTCGAGCGCGAGGTCGGATCCCTGAGCCGGATCAGGAGCAGGTGGGTCGCCGAGATCGTCGACGCCGATCCGTGGGCGCCGGTGCCGTACGTCGCGACCCGCTACGTCCCGGGTCTCTCGCTGCACGACTACGTGCACGAGGAGGGACCGATCGAGGGCAAGGACCTGACCTGGTTCGCCGCCTGCCTGGCCGAGGGCGTCGCGTCCGTGCACGCCGTCGGCGTGCTGCACCGCGACGTGAAGCCCTCGAACGTGCTGATGGAGGGCCGGACGCCGATCCTCATCGACTTCGGCCTGGCCCGGGTCGCCGACGACCCGAAGCTGACCCACACCGGCTGGCTGCTCGGGACGCCGGGCTACCTCGCGCCCGAGATCCTGCACGGTGAGGACGCCACCACGGCCTCCGACGTGCACTCGTGGGCCGCCACCGTCGCCTTCGCTGCGACCGGCAAGCCACCGTTCGGACGCGGGCCGTCGATGGCCATCATGGACCGGGTCCGCCGCGGCGAGCACCAGCTCTCCGGCATCCCCGGGCCGTTGCGCCAGCTCCTCGCCGCCTGCCTCCACCCCGACGCCGAGCGGCGGCCGACGCTGGACGCGATCCTGGGCTGGCTGCGGCCGCAGGTCGCTCCGACGGCGCGGACGGCGGCCCCGCTCGCTCCGGACAAGCTCACGATGCCGTACGCCGCTGCCCGCACCTCGCCGGACGCCCAGTCGACCGACGTGCTGCCGGGCGGACCACCGGTCGGCGCCGACGGCACCAAGCGGCTCACCGAGTACCAGACCGTCATGGAGCGGGATCCGCGCGCGCTCCCGCCCCCGCCACCCCTGCCCCCCGAGCAGGGCCGTCCGCCGTTCGCCGAACGGGCCCGGCGCGCGACCCTGCTCGCGGTCGGCGCGCTGCTGTGCGGTGGCATCGTGGCGGCCTACCCCTGGTACGGCTCGGTCACCCTCCTGCTGCTCGTCTGGCTGCTCCGCAGCGGCTCGCTGGCTGCCAGCGAGGCGGGCGCCCGGCGCCGGGTGCGCGGCCCGAAGTGGTACGACGGCGCGCAGCTGCTCATCCGGGCTCCGTGGGAGCTGCTCCGCACGCTGGCCGGGACCGTGATGCTCCAGCTCTGGAGCGCCGGGCTCGCGGTCGCCGCGGCGCTGCTGTGCTACGCGTTCGTCGCCGGCGAGACGGTCACCCTCTTCGTCTGCGGCACGGTCTTCGCGGCCGCGGTGTGGACCGGCCCCGGGGGCTCTCGCGTGCGCTCACCGCTGTCGCGCGTGGTGAACCCGACCGCTCACCGGTGGAAGCCGTGGCTGGCCGTCACGTTCGTCCTGCTCGTGCTCGCCACCGGACTGGGCGGGCTGGCCGAGTCGCGCGGCACGTCGTGGTCGCCCGGGAGCGACCGTCCGCTGAGCGGACCGACCACCGGACACTGAGCGCGTCCCGTGGCAGGATGGGTGGCAATGAACGCTTGCGTGATCATCATTTCCTAGCGCGTCGAACCCTCGACGCGCCCACCTCTCGTACCCCGAGAGGTTTTTTTGTGCGACGAAGAGGCCGAGCTTGCTCGGACTCTTCGGAGGAAGAACAGCGCGAAGCTCCCTTGAAGCCCGACCGAGAGAGACCCCGATGGACCTGCACGGCGCCTTCCACGTCTACGACACCACCCTGCGCGACGGCGCGCAGCAGGAGGGGCTCAACCTCTCGGTCGCCGACAAGCTCACCATCGCCCGGCAGCTCGACGGCCTCGGCGTCGGCTACATCGAGGGCGGCTGGCCGGGCGCGAACCCGAAGGACACGGAGTTCTTCCGCCGCGCCACCGCCGAGCTCGACCTCAAGCACGCGAAGCTGGCGGCCTTCGGCTCCACGCGCAGGGCCGGCGCCGTCGCCGCCGACGACCCGCAGGTCGCCGCGCTGCGGGACAGCGGTGCCTCGGTGGTCACCCTGGTCGCCAAGTCGCACGACCGGCACGTCGACCTCGCGCTGCGGACCACTCTCGAGGAGAACCTCGCCATGGTCCGCGACACCGTCTCCCACCTGCGCGCCGAGGGGCAGCAGGTGTTCCTCGACGCCGAGCACTTCTTCGACGGCTACCGCGCCAACCGCGACTACGCGCTCGAGGTGCTCCGGACGGCGTACGAAGCCGGCGCCGACGTGGTCGCCCTGTGTGACACCAACGGCGGGATGCTTCCCGACTGGGTCTC
This sequence comes from uncultured Actinomycetota bacterium, assembly GCA_963734355.1. Lineage (GTDB taxonomy): Bacteria > Actinomycetota > Actinomycetes > Propionibacteriales > Nocardioidaceae > Nocardioides. The sequence goes on along the minus strand of CAVTHU010000030.1, from coordinate 18,147 downwards.
CGAGGTGGTGCACGACGTCATCGAGACCACCGGCGTCCGGGTCGGGATCCATGCGCACAACGACAGTGGCTGCGCGGTCGCGAACTCGCTGGCAGCCATCGACGCGGGCGCCAGCCATGTCCAGGGCTGCATCAACGGGTACGGCGAACGCACCGGCAACGCCGATCTGGTCTCCGTCGTCGCGAACCTGGAGCTGAAGCTGGACCGCGCCGTCCTCCCGCCCGGGCTGCTGAAGGAGTCCACGCGGATCGCGCACGCCGTCGCCGAGGTGACCAACGTGCCGCCGGCCTCGCGCCAGCCCTACGTCGGCGTCTCGGCGTTCGCGCACAAGGCCGGGCTGCACGCCAGTGCCATCAAGGTCGACCCGGACCTCTACCAGCACACCGACCCGGTCCACGTCGGCAACGACATGCGGCTGCTCGTCTCCGACATGGCCGGCCGCGCCTCGATCGAGCTGAAGGGCCGCGAGCTCGGCTTCGACCTCGGCTCCGACCTGGAGCTGCTCGGCGCCGTCACCGCGCGCGTCAAGGAGCTCGAGTCGACCGGGTTCACCTTCGAGGCCGCCGACGCCTCCTTCGAGCTGCTGCTCGAGGAGATGGTGTCCGGCCACCGTCCGTCGTACTTCGACGTCGAGTCCTGGCGGGTGATCACCGAGACGCTGGACCACCGCGCGGTCGGCGAGGAGGCGGTCTCGGAGGCCACGGTGAAGCTCAAGGCGCAGGGTGAGCGGCACGTCGTCACCGGCGAGGGCAACGGCCCGGTCAACGCGCTGGACCAGGCGCTGCGGACCGCGATCGGCCAGGCGTTCCCGGAGGTCGTGAAGTTCGAGCTGATCGACTACAAGGTCCGCATCCTCGACCAGGGCCACGGCACCGACGCGATCACCCGGGTCCTGATCGAGACCTCCGACGGCGAGTCGTCCTGGGTGACCGTCGGCGTCGGCCACAACGTGATCGAGGCGTCGTGGGGTGCGCTGGTCGACGGGTTCACCTTCGGCCTGCGCCGCCAAGGAGTCTGATCAGCGCTGGGTGATCCGGTGCGCGAGGTCGGTCCAGGCCTCCATGATCCGGTCGACGTGGATCCCCTCGATCCGGACCTGCTGGTCCAGGATCGGCACCTCGAGGGGAGCGAGCAGCGCGGTCGCGAGGAGCGTGATGTCGCCGGTCACCTGGAGCTCGCCCATCAGGTGGCGGGTGTGCATGGCCACGAACGAGTACGCCGCGTAGCTGCGGGTCCCGGCCCGCCCCGCCGCCCGGATCAGGTCGGCCAGCCGCAGGTTGACCTCGAGCCGCGACCGCCCGAACGCGAGCAGCCGCTCCATGGGCGGCGCCCCCGGGCCGAGCGGGGGCGGTCCGGAGATCACCGACGCCTGCCACTCGGTCTCCGAGAAGTCGAGCAGTGCCGCCATCAGTCCCTCCCGGGAGCCGAACCGACGGAACACCGTGCCCTTGCCGACCCCGGCGCGGGTCGCGAGGGCGTCCATGGTCACGCCCTCGATGCCGCAGTGCTCGATGAGCGCCTCGGCGGCCACGAGAAGCGCCTCCCGGTTGCGGGCAGCGTCGCGCCGCTCGGGGGTGGGCTCCCCGAGCAACGGAAGGAGGGGTCGCTCGCTCATCGGTGAGGGCCACTGTAGGAGCGCGGGGGCAGTGGTCCAGACCACCCTCCCGCCGAGGCGGGTCCGGAATATAACCGGACCACGGTCCGTTTCGTCGTCGCCGGATGACCTACAACTGCACAGGAGCACCCATGTCCGAGACCCGCGTCGCCGTCCTTGTCGGAAGCCTGCGTGCCGACTCCGTGAACCGGAAGCTGGCCGAGCTGCTGCGCGACCAGGCGCCCGAGGGCGTGACCCTCGACCTGGTCGATGGTCTCGACCAGCTGCCGTTCTACAACGAGGACATCGATGGGGTGGACGTCCCCGCCGTCGCCGCGGCTGTACGCGAGCGCGTCGGTCTCGCGGACCGCGTCCTCGCCGTGACGCCCGAGTACAACGGCACCATGCCGGCCGTCCTGAACAACGCCATCGACTGGCTGTCGCGGCCCTACGGCCAGAGCGCGCTCACCGCCAAGCCGTTCGGCGTGGTCGGTGCCACCCCGACGCCGTACGGCGGCAAGTGGTCGCACGCCGACGCCCTGCGTTCGGCCACGATCGCCGGAGCGGTCGTGGTCGAGGACGTGACCGTCTCGCAGTCGTCCATCGACGTGGACGTGCTCTCCGACCCCGAGGTGCTCGGCAAGCTGCACACCGCGGTCGCCCGGCTCGTGGACTTCAAGCAGGAGACGGTGGCCGCCTGACGGCTGTCGCCTGGGACGCCCTAGGTTCGACGGGTGGCCGAGCTGCACGACCTGACCGCCCTCGAGCAGGGCGAGCTCGTCCGCCGGCGCGAGGTGTCGCCCCTCGAGCTCGTCGAGCACTACCTGGAACGCGCCCATCGTGTCGACGACGACCCGTCGACGACGGTGGGCGCGTTCGTCACGCTCACCGACGACCTGGCGCGCGCCCGCGCGGGTCAGCTCGAGACCCTGGAGCGCGGGGCCAGCTCGCCGCTGTACGGCGTACCGACGGCCATCAAGGACCTCAACCTGACCCAGGGCATCCGCACGACGTTCGGCTCGCCGGTCTACGCCGACTTCGTGCCGGACATCTCCGACGGCGTGACCCTGGCGCTCGAGGCCGCGGGCATGGTCAGCCTCGGCAAGACCGCGACGCCGGAGTTCGGCTCGCCGTGCTACACCGAGCCCGAGGGCAGGCCGCCCTCGGTCACGCCCTGGGACCGGTCCCGGATGGCCGGCGGCTCCTCCGGCGGCGCGGCCGCGGCGGTGGCGGCGGGACTGGTCCCCGTGGCGCAGGGGTCGGACGGTGGCGGCTCCATCCGGATCCCGGCCTCGTGCTGCGGCCTCTTCGGCCTCAAGCCCACGCGCGGGCGGATCAGTGGTCACCCCATGTACGGCGACCCGGTGGGTTTGGCGACGGCCGGGCCGATCGCCCGGACCGTGCGCGACGCGGCGGCGATGCTCGATGAGCTCGCCGGTCGTCGGGCGGGGGATCCGTCCTGGGCACCACCTCCTGTCGGGACGTTCCTCGCGGCCTGCGACCGCGATCCAGGCCATCTTCGGATCGCCCGCTTCACCGAGCCAGTCATCGCCGACGTGGCTGTGGACAAGGCCTGCCTGGACGCCGTTGTGGACACTTCGCGGCTCCTGGAGTCGCTGGGCCACGAGATCGTGGACGTCGCCGTCCCCATGCCGGCCGAGGCGGTGCCGGTCTTCGAGACCTGCTGGTCGGTGCTCACCGCCATGTCCCTCGTCCCGCCCGAGCAGGAGCACCTGCTCCGGCCGCTGACCCGGTGGCTCACCGAGCGCGGCCGCGCGGTCAGCGGGCCGGAGTTCGGACTCGCCCTCGGCGAGCTGCGCCGGGTCGCCGCCGGTGCGCTCACGACGTTGGCGCCCTACGACGCCGTGCTCACCCCGACCCTGGCCGCCCCGCCGCTGCCGGTCGGCGCGATCCGTGACGACGAGGACCCGGCCGCCGACTTCGAGAACCAGAAGCGGTTCACCCCCTGGACCAGCGCCTGGAACGTCACCGGGATGCCGGCCGCCTCGCTCCCGCTCGCGTGGACCGACGACGGCCTCCCGGTCGGGGTCATGCTCGCCGCGAGGCCGGCCGAGGAGGAGCTCCTCCTCAGCCTCTGCGCCCAGGTCGAGGCCGCCGCGCCCTGGCGCCACCGCAACCCGCCCGGCTGGTAGCCCTCACAGTGCGGGCGGGCCGGCCTCCTCGGCCGCTGCCGCGAGGCGGCCGACGTCCCAGGATCCGCGAAGTCGCCGAAGCATGGAATGTTGACCGAGAAGAACACCCGGTCCAACCTGCCGGGAGCCGGGTACCGACGCAACACAGATCAAGGAGAACGATGAGCGAGCTGACGCCGTACCTCTGCGTGAAGGACAGCCGCGCCGCGATCGAGTGGTACGTCGCGGCGCTGGGGGCCGAGCTGGTCTACGAGCCGATCGTGATGGACGACGGCAAGGTCGGCCACTGCGAGCTGGCCGTCGACGGGGCGCGCTGGATGATGTCCGACGAGTTCGAGTCCGCGGGGGTGGCGGCCCCGGACCCGAGCAGAGGCAGCGACGTCGGACTGCACCTCACCGTCACCGACTGCGACGCCGTCGCGGCGCGGGTGGTCGAGAACGGGGTCACCCTCCTTCGGGGACCCGAGGACAGCCCGCCCGCCGGCCGGGTCGCGGTGTTCCGCGACCCGTTCGGCCATCGCTGGTTCCTCAACCAGCCACTGGAGGGCTAGAGCGCCACGGACGCGGCTGCCAGAGTCCACCGGGAGGCTTCGGTACTCTTCGCAGGTCGAAGGTTCATCAGGGGGGTCGTCGTGACACGGGTGCTTGCTCGCGTCGCCACGTGGCTGGCGCTTGCGCTCGCGACGGGGCTGGTCGTGCCCGCCACCTCCGCCGACGCGACGTCGCCGACCCCGTTCGTGGCGGTCGGACACAGCCCGACGCAGGGCACGCCCGTCCCGGGCGCCTACCTGACCGCCGACTTCGGCGCCTGGACCTCGCCCCCGGAGTCCTACGAGTTCCAGTGGTTCCGCGACGGCACTCCGATCGCCGGCGCCACGACGCGGGACTACCTCGTGCAGGTCGCCGACATCGGCCACACGCTCGCACCCGAGGTGACAGGTCACTCCGGCCCGGACACCGCCGACTTCGTCGGAACCGCGATGATCGCCCGCAAGATCACCGCCACGCTCACCCTCGACGTCCGACGGGTCCACCCGGCCCCCGACCGGATGCGGCTGGTCTGGATGGCGATCTCGTTCATGACGACCGAGCGGCCGTGGGACACCGACGGTGGCACGGTGGTGGCGTACAAGAAGAAGGACGGGCAGCTCAAGGAGCTCGGCCGCGCGGTGGTGACCCGTGGCGCGTCGTTCGTGCGGATGCCGTGGAAGCGCGCGCCTTCTGGCCGCACCTCCGTGATGGTCTGCTACCTCGGCTCCGACGTGGTCGAGGAGAGCTGCTCCCCGTACGTCGTCGTGCGCCGCGGCAGCTAGTCTCCCGCTCCGAACCAGCCCGGCGCCGCAGCCACGAACGCGTCCCGGTCCAGCGCGCCCGCGCCCTCCGGGATCACGGCGAGCAGTGGGGCGATCCGCTGCAGGTCGTCGAGGTTGCACCGCTCCGCCAGGTCGGGCTCGGCGGGCCAGGCGCCGATGACCAGGCCGCGGACGGTGAGGCCGCGGGCGCGGAGCGCGTCCACCGTCAGCTCGGTGTGGTTGAGGGTGCCGAGGCCGGCCGCGACCACGACCACGACCTCGACCTCGGCCACGCCGGCGAGCAGCGAGGCGAGGTCGAGCAGCGTGCCCCCGCCGGCGTCGAGCCGCACCAGCAGCCCGCCGGCGCCCTCGACGATCACGGTGTCCTGCGTGAGCACCGCGATCCGGGCGGCGTACGACGCCACGGCAGGTACGTCGACCCCTTGCCGCCGGGCGGCGGTGTCGGGGGCGAGCGGTTCGTCGAGAGTGGTCCACTCCACGGCCTCGACGCCGGTCAGCCGGGCGACCTCGCGGGCGTCGGAGTCACCGTCGAGCGCGCCGGTCTGCACGGGCTTCACGACGAGTACGGAGCCGGTGGCGGTCGCGGCCAGGGCGGCGGTCGCGACGGTCTTGCCGACTCCGGTGGACGTCCCGGTCACGACCAGGACCTTCACGAGCTTTTCCGGGGTCCCCGCGCAAGCGGGCGCGGCTCCGCGCGAAGCGCGCTCATCGCGCGCTTCGTGGGGTGGATCCGTGCTCCTTGACCACCGCCACGAGGACGTCCACCGCGCGAGCCCAGTCGGCCTCCGGGATGCCCGCGCTGACGGTGATCCGCAGCCGGGAGATCCCGTCGGGCACCGACGGTGGCCGGAAGCAGCCGACGGTCACGCCCTGCGCCAGGGCGGTCGCCTGTGCGGCGAGCGCGACCAGCGGCGAGGGCATCGGCACCGACAGCACTGCCCCCGCGGCCGGCGCGACGCCGAGCGCGGCAGCGAGGTCGGTCATCCGCCGGCGTACGACGTCGGACAGCTCGGGCCGGGCCCGGAGCTGCCGCAGCGCTTCCAGCGCAGCGCCGGCCGCCGCGGGCGCGAGTCCGGTGTCGAAGACGAACGGGCGGGCCCGGTTCACCAGATGGTCGACGACCGCCTGTGGGCCCAGCACCGCCCCGCCCTGGCTGCCCAGCGCCTTCGACAGGGTCGCGGTGACCAGCACGTGCGGCAGCCCGGCCAGCCCGAGCTCGCGGACCAGCCCCGGCCCGCGGACCCCCAGACCGTGCGCCTCGTCGACGACCAGCAGCGCGTCGTACCTCTCGCACACCGCCGCCAGCGCCGACAGCGGCGCCTCGTCGCCGAGCACGGAGTAGACCGACTCGACCAGCACCAGCGCACGGGTGTCTCCCGCCGCGGCCAGCGCTCGACCGACCGCCGCCACGTCGTGGTGCGGCACGATCTCGACGTCCGCTTTCGAGAGGCGTACGGCGTCGACCAGCGACGCGTGCACGTGCGCGTCGGAGACGACGAGCGCGTCGCGACCGCCCAGCGCGGCGACGGCGGCGAGGTTGGCGTGGTAGCCGGTCGAGAACACGAGGGCGGCCGGCTGCCCGAGGTACGCCGCGAGCTCGCGCTCGAGCTGCGCGTGCAGCTCCAGCGTCCCCGTCACCAGCCGGGACGCTCCGGCGCCGGCTCCCCAGCGCCGCGCCGCCGCGGCGGCCGCCTCGACGACCGCGGGGTCACGGGAGAGGCCGAGGTAGTCGTTCCCGGCCAGGTCGGTGGTCGCGCCCTCCGCCGGCCGCGGTCGCAGCATCCGCTGCAGCCCGGCCGCGTCGCGTGCGGCCGACTCGGCGCCAGCCAGTCCTCCCAGCGGGTCATGCCGACGACACCGCCCGTTCGATCGCGGCGCAGATGCGGGCCACGTCCTCGTCGGAGGTGACGTACGGCGGCATCGCGTAGACGAGGTCGCGGAACGGCCGCAGCCAGACGCCCTCCTCGACGGCCGCCTCGGTCGCCTTGACCACGTCGACCGGGTGGTCGAGCTGGACCACGCCGACCGCGCCGATGGTGCGCACGTCGGCGACACCCGGCAGACCGCGCAGCGGCTCCATCCCGGCGGAGAGCCCGGCGCCGACCCGGGCCACGTTGGCCGACCAGCCGGACGACTCCAGCAGGTCGAGGCTGGCGAGCGCGACCGAGCAGGCCAGCGGGTTGCCCATGTAGGTCGGGCCGTGCATCAGCACGCCGGACTCCGACGCCGAGAGCCCGCGGGCCACCTCGCCCGTGCACAGCACGGCGGCCAGGGACAGGTAGCCGCCGGTGAGGGCCTTGCCGACGCACATGATGTCGGGCACCACGCCGGCCGCCTCGGCGGCGAAGAAGGTCCCGGTCCGGCCGAAACCGGTCGCGATCTCGTCGAAGACCAGCACGAGGCCGTGCTCGTCGGCGACCTCGCGCATCACGCGCAGGCACTCGGGGTCGTAGACGAACATCCCGCCCGCGCCCTGCAGCAGCGGCTCCACGATGATCCCGGCCAGCTCGGTGTACCTGTTCAGCGCGATCGCGCGGAACTGGTCCGCCCAGGCCCGGACGTCGCCGCCGGGCGCCGGTGGTTGGTCGGCGAAGACCTGCTGCGGCAGCACCTCGCTGAACATCGAGTGCATCCCGCCCACCGGGTCGCAGACGCTCATGCACCCGAACGTGTCGCCGTGGTAGCCGCCGCGCACGGTGAGCATCCGGGTCCGCTCGGGGCGCCCCAGGCCGCGCTGGTGCTGGAGCACCATCTTCAGCGCCACCTCGACGCTCACCGAGCCGGAGTCGGCCAGGAAGACGTGCTCGAGCCCGTCAGGTGCCAGCGAGACGAGGCGCTCGGCCAGGCGGATCGCGGGGGAGTGGGTGAGGCCGCCGAACATCACGTGGGCCATGTCGCCGACCTGTCGGCGTACGGCCTCGTCGAGCTCCGGCACGGCGTACCCGTGGATCGCGGCCCACCACGACGACATCCCGTCGACGAGCTCGGTGCCCGTCAGCGCGAGCCGCAGCCGTACGCCGGACGCGGACTCGACCAGCCGCACCGGCGTGGGCTCGGTCATCGACGTGTAGGGGTGCCAGACGTGCTCGCGGTCGTACGCGAGCAGCTCGTCGGCGGAGCGGTCAGGCATTCGGGGCGACGGCGGTGCCCGCGCCGCGGCGGCGCTTGGCCGGGTCGTGCGCTGGCCTCGGCGGGCGCGTCCGCGCTCGTGGGGTCGGGTGCGCCGAGCACCGTGAAGCCGTGGTCGCGGATCAGCTCGAGGTCCGCGTCGGCGGCCTGCCCCTCCGAGGTGAGGTAGTCGCCGAGGAAGATCGAGTTCGCGACGTTCAGGGCGAGCCCCTGCAGCGTGCGCAGGTGCATCTCGCGGCCACCGGCGATCCGGATCTCCCGGTCCGGGCAGACGAACCGCGCCATGGCGAGGATCTTCACGCAGCGCATCGGCGTGAGCTCCCAGGTGTTCTCGAGCGGCGTGCCGTCGAAGGGCATGAGGAAGTTGACCGGGATCGAGTCGGAGTCGAGCTCCCGCAGTGCGAACAGCGCCTCCACCAGCTGCTCGTCGGTCTCGCCCAGGCCCGCGATGAGGCCGCTGCACGGCGAGAGCCCGGCGGTCTTCACCTTCTCGACGGTGTCGACCCGGTCGGCGTACGTGTGGGTCTGCACGATCTGGTCGTGGTGGGACTCGGCGGTGTTGATGTTGTGGTTGTAGGCGTCGACACCGGCCTCGCGGAGCCGTTCGGCCTGGCCGTCCTTGAGCAGCCCCAGGCAGGCGCAGATCTCGACCTGGGGGTGCTCGGCCTTGATGGTGCCGACCATGTCCGCGACCCGCTCGACGTCCTTGTTGGTCGGGCCGCGGCCGCTGGAGACCATGCAGACCCGGGTGGCGCCGCCCTGGAGCCCGGCCGCCGCCTGCTCCAGCGCCTCGTCGGTGCTGAGCCACTTGTACTTGAGGATGTCCGCGGTCGAGCCGAGCGCCTGCGAGCAGTAGTTGCAGTTCTCCGGGCAGAGTCCGGACTTGAGGTTGACCAGGTAGTTGACCTTGACCGTCGCACCGAAGTGCTCGCGGCGAAGGCGTCCGGCTGCCGCGACCAGGTCGAGCAGCTCGTCGTCATGGGCCTGCAGGACCGCGAGGGCGTCGTCCTCGGTCGCGGGCTTCCCGTCGAGGACGGCGTCGGCCAGCTGGTCGAAGAAGGACGAGCTTTTCCGGGGTCCCCGCGGAAGCGCTCGGTCCCCGCGCGCAGCGCCGTCACCGTGCGGTTCCGTGGGGTGGTTGTCATGTCGCTCAGTATGCCGACCGGGACCGGTCGGCTCGCAGCGACGTCCACGACATCGAGCGGGAACCCCGCGGAGCGCCAGAACGCCCTTCGTCGCTGGTGGCGAGAAGGGCGTTCGGTGTTCCGGGCGCGAGGTCGTCGCGGTCCGCAACGAGGGACGTGATCCCTCACGTGGGAGCCACCGCCGTCCAACGTGTGAAAGACGGTGGTCCGCGGCCCACCAATCCCCCAACGGGCGAGCCACTCCCGAGCGTTACCCGGAACCAGCGAACTCAATCAGGCATCACCTGACCAGGACCTGAGTGCATCCGCCCTGACGGGGCCCGGATCTGGACGGATGCCCGGGCGCGGGGGATCAGACGCCCAGCTGCCGGTGCTCCGGACATGGGGTCACCCAGCACCGACCTGCAATCCTGTACCCGGGTTTCGATCGGGTGCACGACACCCTCCCCAATATGGGGGTGCGTCCGGCCGCCGGCTCACCCCTGGTCGAGGTCCACGACCGCGCCGGTGAGCTCGGCGAGCAGTACGGCGCCGGCCAGGTCCACCCTCGCGCCTCGGAGCGTGGCGGCGCCCAGATCGCTGCCGTCCAGGGTCGCGCCGCGCAGGTCGGCGTCGCTGAGGTCGGCCTCGCGCAGCTCGGCGCCGCCGAGGTTGGCGCCGCGCAGGGTGGCACCGACGAGGACCGCCATCGACAGGTCGGCCTCGCGCAGGTCGACGCCGCTCAGGTTCTGGCCGGTGAGGTCGGCGCCCCGGAGCACCACGCCACGCCACTGGCCGCCGCGGACCGTGATGGGCTTGAGCGTGCAGCGGAGGAACGTCGAGCCGGTGAGCTTGCAGCCGTCCAGGGTCGCGTCGAAGAAGTTGCTGCCGCCGAACGTGCAACCGACGAACGCCGTCGCCTCGTGCACCGAGGCGTTGAACCGGCACCGGTCGAAGACGCAGTCCTCGAACGTCGCACCCGCCGTGCGGACCTCCGTGAGGTCCACCTCGACGAACCGGACGCCCTGGTGCCGGACGTCGCTGCCGAGCTCCTCGCCGTACCAGTCCTCGCCGCTGATCTCGTTGCTCGTGTGCGAGCTCATCAGACCTCGAAGCTCCCGCCGCTGCGCCAGTACCAGCCGTCATCGCGGGTGAGGAAGTCGTTCTCGACCAGGTAGCGGCGCAGCGCCGCGTAGTCGGGGTGGAACCGCTTGAGCACCTCGTTGACCTCCGACTCGGGGTAGGTCTGCCCGGGCTCGAACTCCTGCGCCAGCCGGTCGAGCACGACGAGCAGCTTGGCGTGCTTGCTCGGGATGGTGTGCAGCCGTCCGCCGTCGTCGAAGAAGTTGCGAGCGACCCGCTCCTGCTGTGCTTTCTCCTGTGAGGTCACGGCCGAGCCCTCATCTCGGGACCAGCGCGAGGAGCGGCCGCGGCCAGACGGCCGTGTCGAGGGCGCCCTCCACGGCCCGCTGCTCGAAGTGCAGGTGGCAGCCGTCGGGCGCGCCGCTGTCGGACACGCGGGCGAACACGTCGCCGCGGTGCACCTTGTCGCCCGGCTCGACGAACACCTTGCGGGTGTGGCCGATGACCAGGTCCCAGCCGAGCTTGCGGTTGCGCAGCAGCACCGGGTTCTCTCCGTACGCCGCCCCGAGGGAGGCGTTGTCGACGACCTTGGCCCGCTTGCCGGCGTACAGCTTGGTGCCGCAGGGGATCGCGATGTCGAGGCCGTGGTGGAACCCCTCGTCGCCCGGGCAGCGCGCGTCGTGGTCGTAGTAGGGCGCTTCCGTGCAGCCGAACGGGACCATGATCCGGTGCGCGCCGGCGTACCACGGCGAGGTGTAGTGGTGCTTGTCGCTGGTGTAGAAGACCCAGTCCGGGTCCATCGCGCCGGCCGGCGGCGCGGTCGCCCCCAGCAGGGCCGCCAGCGCGACCAGGAGCCCGAGCGCGCGCATGGCTCCATGCTCACACAGAGTGTTCGTGAGGGGTCCCCGGGCATGATGCTCGCTGTGAGGCTGCGTGTTCCCGTCCTGCTCCTGGCCCTGCTGTTGCCTCTCGGTCTGGTCGCCGGCTGCAGTGACGACGAGCCCGAGCCTGCGACCGGGCCGGGGCTGCCCTCGCAGGCGGCTCTCACGTCGTACTTCGAGGCGATCGTGAGTGGGGACGCCGACAAGCTCGCGAAGGTCCAGACAGATGTCGCCGCGGACGGTTCTCTCGCGCAGGCGTACGCCGCGTACAACGCCGAGTTCTCGGTCGCCGCGGCGTCCGTCGATCAGACCGGCGAGCCGCCGGACGTCGAGGAGGTCGATGGTGGCTTCAAGGCCTGCATCGGGAACTCGCCGGACCAGTGCGCGACCTGGAACGACCTGGAGGGCAAGGACGGGAGGCTGACGGACTTCGACATCAACGGAATCGAGCTCGGCGACCTGCTGGTCGACCTGACCGCCCAGCCGCCGATCGAGTCCGCCGGCTTCTACAAGGTCCAGCCGACCTACGCCTACCGCCAGCCGAAGAGCGGCGGGCTGTACGTGCTGTGCACCGTCACCGCCTCCGACGTACCGCTCTCGCCCCAGCCGGGGATCTACATCGAGGGGGCCCAGACCTTCGAGGGAGTCGATGCCCCGAGTCCGGAGACGATCGAGGCCGGCACGAGCAGCCCGATCATCCTGGCCTTCGCCGACGCCCAGGACGCGAAGCTGGACGGGCAGGTCACCTTCGAACTGAAGCTCGGCGACCAGGCCACCGAGTCGATCGGCTTCGGCCTGACCGCGCCGGCTGCCTAGCTCGCAGCGTCGAGCAGGCGCTCGCACTCCTCGATGAGCCGTTGCCGCAGCGGGGCCCCGCGCATGGCGAACTCACGCTGCGCGGCGGCGTACTCCTGCTTGCCCTCGGGGGTCTCGACCAGCACCGGCTCGTAGCCGAGGTCGGCGAGGTCGTACGGCGAGGCGCGCATGTCGAGCACGCGGATGTCGCGGGCCAGCTCGAAGCAGTCGACGACCAGCTCGGACGGCACGAGCGGCGAGAGCCGGAAGGCGTGCTTGTAGAGGTCCATGCCGGCGTGCAGGCACGCGGGCTGCTCGTACGCCGGCCGGTCGTGCGATGCCGGGTTGAGGGTGTTGAGGGGGCGCGCGGGTGCGGTGAAGAACCGGTAGGCGTCGAAGTGCGAGCACGCGATCCGGTGCGTCTCGACCACCGCGTCGGTGTCGGACGGGCCGAGCCGCAGCGGGTACGCCGGGTGCCGCGTCTCGTCCTCGGCCAGCCGGTAGACCATCGCCCACTCGTGCATGCCGAAGCAGCCGAAGTTCGCTGGGCGCCCGGCGGTCGCGACGAGCAGCGCGTGGATGCCGGCGACCAGGTCGCGGCGGGCGGCCACATCGTCGGCGGTCACCTCCGTCGGGGGAGAGGGTCGTGTGCCTGAGGACGCGCCATCGCGCGTCGCGAGACACACGACCCCGAAGCCGGGCGACCAACGCCTCAGCCGCGCCGGCCGGAACGAGTAGTAGGTGAACAGGAAGTCGTGCACCGGGTGCTTCACGCCGTCGCGGCGGCGGGCCAGGTGGTCGCCGACGAGAGCGTCCACGCGCGCCTCGTGAGTCGCCGCCCGGGCGCGCCACACCGCGTCGTCGAGAACGACGCGCTCCGTCTCGGAATCCAGCAGCGGCACCGGCCAAGGATACGGAGCACCAGGCGGCAACCCCACGACGTGCCCGCACCCGTCAGGTGGATGTGAGGACGACGCTGGCAGCCGCCGTGGCCACGGTCGCCACCGTGCTCGTCATCGGCGGGGTCACGGCGATCTCGGGTGGGGGAACGTCCCCGTCGAGCGTCGCGAAAGTGCTGCCGAACCCCGGATCCGGCAGCACTTTCACGACGCTCGACGCGAGACAGGGAGCCGGCAACACCCACCCGCGAGCCGTTCGACCGCACCGCACACTCGACGACCGACCCGGCCAGCATCTGGGTGGTCGTCAACAAGACCCACCCGATCGCGCCGTCGGACTTCCGGCCCGAGATCGAGATCGTGCGCGGCTACCAGGTCGCCACGGCGGCCGCCGGCCCGCTCCAGCGCCTTCTCGACGCCGGCGACCGGCGCGGCCTCGGCTTCAAGATCGCCAGCGCGTTCCGTTCGTACGGCTACCAGCTGCACGTCCACGCCGCGACCGCCGCCGCCCGCGGAGACGCCGAGGCGGACCTGGTCTCGGCGCGCGCGGGCTACAGCGAGCACCAGACCGGCCTCGCGGTGGACCTGGTCACGCCGGACGACCCGGCGTGCGACTTCGACGCGTGCTTCGCGCGTACGCCGGGCGGCCGGTGGCTGGCGCGGACCGCCTGGCGCTTCGGCTTCGTCGTCCGCTACCAGCCGGCGACCACGGACGTCACCGGCTACGCGCCCGAGCCCTGGCACCTTCGGTACGTCGGCCGACCGCTCGCCGCGGAGCTGCACCGCACCGGGATCGCGACCCTGGAGGAGTTCTTCGACGTACCCGGCGGCGACTACCCGACCCCGTGACTCAGACGGCGGGCCGCGCGGGCTCGCCGGTCAGCCTCTCGACCGAGTCGGTCACGACCTCCCAGCGGTGCTCGCGGATCGACCCGAACATGCTCGTGTACGCGTAGGCCCACCACGGCGTCTCCCGGTGGGCCACCCCGGCCGCGAACTCGGCCTCGGTCACCGGCACGTACGTCCCACCACGCGCCGCCGCGAGCGCGGCCATGTCGAGCGCCGCCGGGCCGGTGACGTCGAGCGCTCCGGACGGCGGCAACAGTGCGCAGGCGGCCAGGCAACGACCGACATCGGCGCGCGCGACCAGCGCGACCCGCGCGTCCCCGGCCGGGAGCCGCAGCTCGCCGTCGACCGTCGCCCCGTCGAGCAGCGTGTCGAAGAACTCGGTGTAGATCGAGGCCCGCACCGCCGTGACCGCGCACCCACTGTCCCGGAGCGCCTGCTCGGTCAGCGCGTTGACCCTGGCGTAGCAGAACGGCGAGGCGAGGTCCGCGTCCACGCTGCTCAGGGCCACGACGTGAGCGACACCGTTGGCGGTGGCCGCCGCGACCAGGTTGAGGTGGTGCTGGAGCACCCGCTCGGCCTCGCCGTCGCTGCTGACCAGGACCAGCGTGTCCACGCCCGCCAGCGCGGCGGTGAGCGCCGGGCGGTCGTCGTAGTCGGCCACGGCGCGGGTGAGACCGGCCACCTCCACACCGTCCCGGCCACCGAGCAGCTCCACCACCTGACCGCCGAGCCGCCCGCGGGCACCGGTCACCGCGATCCGGGTCATGCGCCGAATCATCCTGTGCGCGGCCCCTCGATAGGCTCGGCGGGTGCGCATAGCCCGATTCACCACCGGAGAGGACCCGCAGTACGGCGTGGTCTCCGGGGAGCTCGACGACCAAGGCCAGCTCGGGGACGACGCGGTCATCGTGGCGCTGGCCGGCGACCCGCTCTACGTCGGGATCAAGCCGCTGGAGCAGGAGCACCGGCTCGCCGACGTACGGCTGCTGGCGCCGGTGCTGCCGCGGAGCAAGGTGGTCGGGATCGGCCGCAACTACGCCGCGCACGCCGCCGAGATGGGCAACGACCTACCGACCGAACCGCTGATGTTCCTCAAGCCGAACACCAGCGTGGTCGGTCCCGGCGACCCGATCTTCTACCCGCCGCAGACCAGCGACCTGCACTACGAGGGCGAGCTCGCGGTGGTGATCGGGCGGATCTGCCGCGACGTCCCGCCGGAGCAGGCCACCGACGTGATCCACGGCTACACGATCGGCAACGACGTCACCGCACGCGACCTCCAGAAGCAGGACGCGACGTGGACCCGCGGCAAGGGGTTCGACTCGTTCTGCCCACTCGGCCCGTGGATCGAGACCGACCTCGACCCCGACGACTTCGCCAAGGGCAGGACCGTGCAGACCTTCCTCAACGGTGACGTGGTGCAGGACGGCAGCACCGCCGACCTGATCTTCGACATCCCCACCCTCATCGCGGCCGTCTCGAGCGTGATGACGCTGCTGCCGGGCGACGTGATCCTCACCGGAACGCCGGAGGGGGTCGGCCCGATGCAGGTCGGTGACGAGGTCGAGGTGGCCATCGAGGGGCTCGGCTCGCTGGCCAACCCGGTGGCGAAGCGATGAGCCAGCGTCTCGACGGCGTCCGCGTCCGCTTCTGCCCCTCGCCGACCGGATCGCCGCATGTCGGCTTCGCACGCACCGCGCTCTACAACTGGGTGTTCGCCCGGCACCACGGCGGCACCTTCGTCTTCCGGATCGAGGACACCGACAAGGAGCGGAGCACCGAGGAGTCCTACGAGGGGATGCTCGGCGCGATGCAGTGGCTCGGCCTCGACTGGGACGAGGGTCCGGGCAAGGGAGGCCCGCACCCGCCGTACCGCCAGAGCGAGCGGGGCGACCTCTACCGCGACGTCCTGTCGAAGCTCTCCGAGTCGAAGTTCACCTACCGCTGCTACTGCACCACCGAGGAGGTCGACGCGCGCCGGAAGGCGTCCGGCTCCAAGGTGCAGGGGTACGACGGCTTCTGCCGCGAGCTCACCGACGACCAGGTCGCGGCGTTCGAGGCCGACGGGCGCAAGCCGGTGGTGCGGTTCCGGATGCCCGACGGCTCGATCACCTGGGACGACCTCGTCCGCGGCGAGATCACCTTCGAGACGCAGTACGTCCCCGACTTCGCGCTCTGCCGCGCCAACGGCGACCCGCTCTACACCCTGGTCAACCCGGTCGACGACGCGCTGATGGAGATCACCCACGTGCTGCGGGGCGAGGACCTGCTGTCGAGCACGCCGCGGCAGATCCCGTTGCACCGGGCGCTGGTCGAGCTGGGCATCTCGAAGGTGGTGCCGGCGTTCGGGCACCTGCCCCTGGTCATGGGCGAGGGCAACAAGAAGCTCTCGAAGCGGGACCCCCAGGCGCACCTGTTCATGTACCGCGACGACGGCTTCCTGCCCGAGGGGGTGCTCAACTACCTGGCCCTGCTCGGGTGGGCGATCGGACCGGATCGCGATGTCTTCACGCTCCAGGAGATGGTCGACGCGTTCGACATCAAGGACGTGAACCCCAACCCGGCGCGCTTCGACCTCAAGAAGGCCGAGGCCATCAACGCCGATCACCTGCGGATGCTCTCGATCGAGGAGCTCACCCACCGGGTGGTGCCGTTCCTCCAGGCGGCGGGCGTGCTGACCGATCCGGTCGACGACGCGGACGCGCAGCTGCTCGAGCTCGCGATGCCGCTGGTCGCCGAGCGGATGAACAAGCTCACCGAGGCGCCACCGATGCTCGGCTTCCTGTTCGTCGATGAGGCGTCGTTCGTGCTGATCGACGAGCTCGACGACGCCGGGCGCGACGTCGTACGCGCGGCGCACGAGGCGCTCTCGGCGCTGGAGTCGTGGTCGACCGCCGACATCGAGGCCGCCCTGCGCGAGGCACTGATCGAGAAGCTCGAGCTCAAGCCGCGGGTGGCCTTCGGCCCGGTCCGGATCGCGGTGACCGGGCGCAAGGTGTCGCCACCGCTGTTCGAGTCGCTGGAGCTCCTGGGCCGCGACCGCTCGCTGGCGCGCCTGGCCGGGGCAGCCGGCTGATGGAGAGCCCGAACTACCACCTGGTCCAGCGGCTCGTCGGCCGGTGGGCCGCCTGGCGGCCGATCGTCGGGCTGGTCGCCCTCGTGGCGCTCATGATTCTGGCGCAGTTCGTTCTGCTCGTCGGCTTCGTCGTGGCGTTCTTCGCGACGGGTGCGGACGTCGGTGACAAGGTGGACGCGCTGAGCGACACCGCGCACGTGACGCCGAGCCAGCTGGCGTACCTCAACCTCTCGCTGGCCGCCGCGATCCCGGTCGCGCTGCTGCTCACCCGGATGCTGCACGGGATGCCGTCGGGCTGGGTCTCCTCCGTCATCGGTCGGCTCCGGTGGCGGTGGATGGCGGTCACGTTCGGGCTGGCTTTCGTCGCGCTGCTCGCCACGGTGGTGGTCGGCTCGTTCGTCCCGGCGTCCGGTGACCCGGCCGACTCCTCCGGCGGGCTGAACAGCTGGACCGACACCACCCGCGACTTCGTGATCGTCATCGTGCTGCTCACCCCGCTGCAGGCCGCGGGGGAGGAGTACGCGTTCCGCGGCTACCTGACGCAGGCCTTCGGCGGGCTGTTCAGGAGCCGGGTGGCCGCGGTCCTGATCCCCGCCGTGCTCTTCGCGCTGGCCCACGGCGCCCAGGACGCACCCGTCTTCGTCGACCGGCTCGCGTTCGGCATCGTGGCCGGGATCCTCGTCATCGCCACCGGTGGCCTCGAGGCCGGCATCGCGATGCACGTGCTCAACAACTTCCTGGCCTACGGCTTCGCGCTCGCGTTCAGCGACATGACCACCGCGCTCAACCCGACCGGCGGCAGCTGGTGGACGCTGCCCACCACCCTCACCCAGTCGCTGGTCTACCTGGCGCTGGCGATCTGGGCGGCCCGCCGGCTCGGGATCGCGCGGGCGGTCGACAGCGGATCGGTCCGGAACGTTTTGGAGGCCTCCGAACGCCGCGTGTAAGGTTTCTCCCCGGCCCGGAGCCGGTGGGAAACCACCATGGCAACCGGGCCGAACACCAGTAAGACAGTGGGATATGGTGTAATTGGCAGCACGACTGGTTCTGGTCCAGTTAGTCTAGGTTCGAGTCCTAGTATCCCAGCGAAGTCGCCGCCCTCAGCAGTCGAAATGGGCGGCGATTGGCTCGTCTGAGGGACTGGCAAGTAGAGTTCCGCAGGTTGTTCCAGCAGTGCTTGCCCCCGTTGTGTAGTGGCCTAGCACGCCGCCCTCTCAAGGCGGTAGCGCCGGTTCGAATCCGGTCGGGGGT
>CAVTHU010000029.1:0-15017 GCA_963734355.1 uncultured Actinomycetota bacterium | reverse complement strand
GTGCCGTCCTCGAGCAGCAGGTCGGTCGGCGCCGCGCCGAGGACACTGACCCCCTTGATCAGGTAGCTGGTCACTCTTCTCCTCCGACCGCGGGCTCGGACCCACCGAGCAGCAGATAGAGCACGGCCATCCGCACGGCGACGCCGTTGGTGACCTGCTCGACGATCACCGAGCGGGCCGAGTCGGCCACGTCGGCGGTGATCTCCATGCCCCGGACCATCGGCCCGGGGTGCATGACGATCGTGTGGTCCTGGAGCGTGGCCATCCGCCGGCCGTCCAGGCCGTAGCGGCGGCTGTACTCGCGGGCGGTCGGGAAGAACGCCGCGCCCATCCGCTCGCGCTGGACCCGCAGCATCATCACCGCGTCCGCTTTGGGGAGCACCGCATCCAGGTCGTACGACGTCTCGACGGGCCACGTCTCGACCCCGACCGGCAGCAGCGTCGGCGGGGCCACCAGCGTCACCTCTGCCCCGAGGGTGCGGAGCAGCAGCGCGTTGGAGCGGGCCACCCGGCTGTGCAGGACGTCGCCGACGATCACGACCCGGCGGCCCTCGAGGCCGCCCGGCTTGGACTCGCCCAGGTGCTTCCACATCGTGAACGCGTCGAGCAGCGCCTGGGTGGGGTGCTCGTGGGTGCCGTCGCCGCCGTTGACCACGCTGGAGCGGACCCAGCCGGAGTGCGCGAGCCGGTGCGGGGCGCCGCTGGCGCCGTGGCGTACGACGACCGCGTCCGCCCCCATCGCCTCGAGGGTGAGCGCGGTGTCCTTGAGGCTCTCGCCCTTGCTGAGGCTGGAGCCCTTGGCGGAGAAGTTGATGACGTCCGCGCTGAGCCGCTTGGCCGCGGCCTCGAAGGAGATGCGGGTGCGGGTGGAGTCCTCGAAGAAGAGGTTCACCACGGTGCGGCCACGCAGTGCGGGCAGCTTCTTGATCGGCCGGTCCGCCAGCGAGCGCATCTCGTCGGCGGTGGTGAGGACCAGCTCCGCATCGTCGCGGGTCAGGTCGGCGGCGCTGAGCAGATGGCGCTTCATGTGTTGGAGTCCTCGATCGTCACCGCGTCGACGCCGTCCATGTCGGAGACGCTGACCCTGACTCGCTCCACCAGCGAGGTGGGGAGGTTCTTGCCGACGAAGTCGGCCCGGATCGGCAGCTCCCGGTGGCCGCGGTCGACCAGGACGGCCAGCCGCACCGCGCTCGGCCGGCCCACGTCGTTGAGCGCATCGAGCGCCGACCGGATGGTGCGGCCGCTGAAGAGCACGTCGTCGACGAGGACGACCACCTTGCCGTCGATCCCGCCGGGCGGGATCTCGGTCGGCAGCAGCGTCCGGGCCGGCTTGAGCCGCAGGTCGTCGCGGTACATGGTCACGTCGAGCGAGCCCACGGGCACGTCGTACTCCTCGACGGCAGCGATCCGCTCCGCGATCCGGGTGGCCAGGGGAACGCCGCGAGTGGGGATGCCGAGCAGGACGAGGTCTCCGGCGCCTCTGTTGCGCTCGAGGATCTCGTGGGAGATGCGGGTCAGGGCCCGCGCGATGTCGCGGTCGTCGAGGACCACTCGCCCCGTCGGGGGCTGGTTGGCCTGCTGCGCAGGGCTCTTGATGGGCTGGGCTGGGCACACACAGGTATGCGTGACCTCCTTCTCCGCCTCACGGGACGGCTCGTTAAAGGATGTCGATCGGGCGTCACCCTACCGGGCGGCGCCGACCTCGTCGGACCCGGCGCCCGGCGCGTCTCGGGTGCCGGACGCGAGTCGGGACTCAGCCGACCAGGCGCTCGCTCACGGCGCTGGTGGCCAGCAGCAGCGCGACCACGCCGGCGATGACGACGAGAGCGAGGAGCATGCTCACCTGCGGACGACCCTCCGCGTCGAAGGGTTCCACTGTGCGCTTGTGGGTGGGTGAGTTGGCCATGCCGAGTCCCAGGGGTCATGGGGGATGTGGCTGTTTCCACCAGTGGAACGCTCACGCCCTCGGGTCACCATGGCCCGACCGGGTCATCCGGGATGGTCAGGACGGGCTGGCCCGGTTGGGGCCTAGGTTCGGGGCGGCGCGGCCGGCGATCAGCGGCAGGTCGAGGTAGGTCTTGATGCCCGGCTCGGCGGCCACGACGTACGGGATCGCGTTCACGCAGTGGTTGGCGGTGGAGACGATGCCGGGGTTGCGGACCAGGCCGGCCTCGACCGTCTCCGGCTGCAGACCCTTGAAGGTCAGCTTCACGCTCGGGTCGCCGGTCACCTCGACCTCGAACCGCTCGCCCTCGGGGCCGAAGCTCCAGTCCGGGTCGAGGTGCTCCTCGCCCATCAGCCAGTTCACGGTGGCGGTGACGACCGGCACGCCGTCGACCAGGGCCCGCCAGTGGAAGCGCCGGGCCGCCACCAGCCCCGGCTCGATGACGCCGATTGGCGAGTCGATCGGCGCGGTCGCGACCCCGACCTCCTGGAGCGTCTCGATGTGCGGGTCGGCGTCGAAGCCCAGCTCCGCGACCACCATCCGCACCGAGGCCCGGAACCCGCCGCCGAGCAGCGCCGCCATCGGGCTGGCCAGCGCCTCCTCGGGCGTCCCGCCGAAGGCCATCACGTGCCGGATCACGTCCGGGGCGCCGTAGGTCCGGATGTCGGAGAACTCCTCGGCGCGCACGTGCGTCACCCGGGCGCTCACCGCCGAGATCATCAGCGGGAACCGCTCGGTGATGCCTCCGGGGTGGATGCCGGTGCCGTGCAGCGTCGACCGTCCCTCCACGCAGGCCGCCTCGATCGCCTCGACCTTGGCCGGGTCCGGGTAGATCCATCCGACCGGCGTCACCACGCTCTTGCCGGAGCGCAGCAGGGCCGCGACCTCGGCGTCGTTCGGCACCAGCGGGCTGTAGACCACGCAGTCCGCGTCCAGCGCGAGGATCTCCTCGGCGCTGCTCGTCGCGACCACGCCGACCGGGCCGGTGCCGAGGATCTCTCCGACGTCTTTGCCGTGCTTCTCCGCCGAGTGCACCCAGCAGCCGACCAGCTCGAGGTCCGGGTGGCTGAGCACCCCCTCGATCGCCGCCTGTCCCACCCCGCCCGTGGCCCACTGGACGACTTTGATGGGCGCCTGCATCGGCCGGTCCACTGCTGTCGTCACCGGGCAGATTCATCCGTCTCGGCTGACACGTGTCAAGTCTCCTCGACCACGCCGAGTCGGGGTCGCGGTCGGGTCAGGGGGCGGCGACCGGCCAGATGTTGCCCCAGGGGTCGACCTCGTAGCGGACCCGGCTCTCCTTGCGGCTCAGGATCACCGCGATCCAGACGAAGCCCCAGAGGCCGGCGGTCAGCAGGGTGAGGATGAAGTGGCCGACGTGGGTGACCGAGCGCTGGTAGGCCAGCGTGACGCCGTCCGAGCTGCGGTTCACCACCCGGCCGCCGGCGAGGACCTCCAGGTCGACGGCCAGCTCGAGCAGCCGCTCGCGACTGGGCTCCGAGAGCTCGGGGTAGGTCTCCCAGTCCCGCGGCCGGCTCAAGCGCTTCGGGAACGCCGAGTACGTCGCCTCGGCCCACTGCCGCCCCGACCAGCGCCGCCAGCAGCGCCGGTGCCAGCGGTAGGTGCCGACCCTCGGCACTCCCGTGGAGGTCACGACAGTCACGAGACCAGTGTGCGGTCAGTCCGCGGCAATATCGAGAAGGACTTTTCCGACCTCGCCCCGCTCGACCGCGTCGTGCGCCGCCGCGGTCTGGTCCAGCGGGAAGTGGTGCAGAGGTAGGCCGGCGTCCTCGCCGACCCGCAGCGCGCCCGCACGGACCGCGTCGGAGACGTCCTCGACCGCGGCCTGCACGAACCGGTCGTCGAGCGAGAAGAGGATGAGGAACTGGTAGCGGAGGTTCTTGGAGAAGATCGAACGCAGGGCCACGGTCAGCTCGTCGCCGCCGTTGTTGGCGTAGATCGCGACGGTGCCGTGCACCTTCGTGACCGCTACGTCGAGCTCGTTGTTCTGGGCCGGGGCCACCTCGACCACGAGGTCGACGCCGTCCGGCGCCACCGCTCGGATCGCGGCCTCGGTGTCGCCCTCGCGGTAGTTCACGACGTGGTGCGCACCCGCAGCAGTGGCCAGCGCCGCCTTCTCTGAGCCGCTCACCGTCGTCACCACCGTGGCGCCTGACCACCGAGCCAGCTGGATGGCGGCGTTGCCGACGGCCCCCGCTCCCCCGGCGACCAGCACCGTCATCCCGTCCAAGGTCCCGGGGCCGAGCCGGGACGGCCCGAGCTCGGCCGAGGTGAGCGCCCGGTGCGCCGTGACCGCTGGTACGCCGAGGGACGCGCCCAGGTCGTAGGACGCGCCGTCCGGCAGCGCTGCGACGTGCGAGGCGCTCTGCACGGTGTACTCGGCCGCCGTGCCGTGCGCCTTCTCCTTCTGGGCCAGCACCAGCCAGACCCGGTCGCCGACGGCCAGCCCGCTGACGCCGGCGCCGACCGCGTCGACCAGCCCGGCGCCGTCCTGGCCGGGGGTGACCTCGTCGAAGTCCATCGGGTTCTGCCGGCGCTTCCAGTCGGTCGGGTTGACCCCGGCCCTGACCAGCCGGACCCGCACCTCGCCCGGACCGGGCTCGGGCAGGTCACGGTCGACCGGGGTCAGGACGGAGGACGGTCCAGGCTCGGTGAAGACGACGGCGCGCATGCGCGCTAGGTACCCGTCAGAGGGCGGATGCCATTCCCGCGCAGGCGCGCAACCAGCTCATCCGGGTGCCGTGGGACAGCTGGTTGTAGGGCAGCACCGAGCCGGCGACCAGCGCCGGGTCGTAGGGCACGCGGTACACACCACGGGTCCGTTGCTGGTAGACGTCGACCAGGTCGGCCGCCAGCTTGCCGTCCACCGTCGACGACGGGTCGGACAGCACGGTGACGGTCTTGTACTTCAGGTTCTGGTAGCCGGCGTCCTGGAGCGCGTCGAGCATCCACAGGCCGCTGTAGCCGGTGTCCTCGCGGACCGTCGAGGTCACCACCAGCAGGTCGGCGGCGTCGGCCGCGGCCAGCCAGTTCTCGGCCCGCATGTTGTTCCCCGTGTCCACGAGGATCACCCGGTAGAACCGCGTCAGCAGCTGGTGGATGGAGTTGAAGTCGTCGGCGTGGATCTGGCCGGTGACGTTGGGGCTCTCGTCGGAGGCGAGCACGTCGAAGTGCGCGTCCCCCTGGGAGCGGACGTACGACCCGAGGTCGCCGATCCGGGACTGGGAGACGTCGGCGAACTTGCCGAGGTCGCCCAGCAGCTCCTTGGTGGTCTTCGTGTGCGAGCTGCGCGACCCGCGGATGCCGAGGGTGCCGCGCGTCTCGTTGTTGTCCCACGCGACCACGCCACCACCGCGGACGGTGCCGAACGTGTAGCCGGCGGCCAGGACGCCGGTCGTCTTGGCGGCGCCGCCCTTCGGGTTGATGAAGGCGATGGTGACCGGTCCGTCGAAGTCCTTCTGGATCAGCGCCCGGTCCTGCTCGTAGGCACGCTCGGCCGGCCCCATCCGCGGCGAGATCGAGCCGCCGCTCCAGCGGCGGACCCGCCCGCGCCAGCCCCAGGTGGCAGGGCCGGGCTCCACCGCATCGGCGCGGCGCTCGAGGAAGTCGGTCGCGGTCATGAAGCGGCGCGGCTCGGGGCCGGCCGCGGGGACAGGTGGGGCGGTCGGAGGGACGGACGGCGGCGGAGTGGCGGGAGCGCCTCCCGACGGCGGGGCCGGGCGCCCGGGTGGCGGACCGCTCGGCGGCCCCGAGGGCGGGCCGGAAGGCGGGCCCGATAGCCGGGCCGGCGACCGGCGTCACCTGGCGCAGGGGGGTCGCCGGCGGCGCGGCCGGGTCGGGCAGCGCCGGCCGGGGCCGGATCACGGTGTGCTCGACCTCGGGGAGCGGGTCGTTGAGCGGGTCGGGGCGGGTCGTGGCCGGCCGGTCGTCGGGGCGACCCTCCGCGGCGGCGTAGGACTCGAGCTCCTCCGGCGTGTAGAGCCTGTCGCTGGTGTCGTCGGACAGGTGGTGCGTGTGCTGCGACATGGCTCCTCCTCGTGGCCTCCTCGGGGCGGGGGCCACTGCCCCGTCCCTACCCGAGATCCGGCCGTTCCTAACGTAAGCCCGACTGGTCTGGTCCGGAGCGCGGCCCCTGCTACCCCAACCGCTTCAGCGCCGCCTCGATCGTCCGGTGGAAGGTGGGATAGGCGTAGTGCATCGTCCGCAGCCGCGCGACGGGTACCTCGCCGTGCACCGCGGTCACGAGCATCCCGATCACCTCTCCGCCGTACGGCGCCACGACGGTCGCCCCCACCAGCACCCCCCGGTCGGCGTCCTCGACCACCTTGACGATGCCGGTGGTGCCCGGTCCGTGCAGCCAGCCCCGCGCCGACCGTTCGACCTGCGCCAGCCCGACCCGGACCGAGAGCCCGGCCTCGCGGGCCTGGCCCTCGGTCATCCCGACCGCGGCCAGCTCCGGGTCGGTGAAGGTGACCCGGGAGACCGCACGGTAGTCGGCCGGCGGCCCGTCCTTGCCGAGGATGTCCGCGACCGCGCCGGAGGCCTGGTAGCGCGAGACGTGCGTGAGCGCGCCCTTCCCGGTGATGTCGCCGACCGCCCAGAGCCGCTCGCCGGCCCGCATGTGCTCGTCGATCTCGACGGTGTCGGCCTCGGGGTCGAGCCCGACGGTCTCGAGGCCGACGTCCCCGAGGTTGGGGCTGCGGCCGACCGCGACGAGCAGCTGGTCGGCGTCGAGCACCTGCCCGCCCACGTCCACGTGGAACACGCCGTCGTGGTCGACCCGCTCGATCTCGACGCCGGCGCGCACCTCGATCCCCTCCTCACCGAAGACCGTCGTCAGCACGTCGCTCGCCTCTGGTTCCTCGGAGGCCGCGATCCGGTCGGCCAGCTCGAGCAGGGTCACCTGCGCGCCGTACCTCGCGAACACCTGCGCCAGCTCCAGCCCGTTGGGTCCTCCGCCGACCACGACCAGCCGGTCGGGGACCTCGGTCACCTTCATCGTCTCGCGGTTGGTCCAGTACGGCGTGGCGTCGAGCCCGGCGATGGGCGGCCGCAGCGGCTCGGTGCCGGTGTTGAGCAGGACGCCTCGGGAGGCGCGCAGCACGGTCGTGTCGCCGTCCTGCTCGACGCGGACCACGCCGGGACCGTCCAGCCGGCCGTGGCCGCGGACGATGCGGACGCCGGCGTGCTCGAGCGGCTCGACGTGCTGCCCGTCGGTCCAGTCGTGGTTGGCCTCCCGGATCCGCGCCGCGACCAGGGACCAGTCCGGCCACACCAGTGACTCGCCGGCGAGCCGGTCCGCACGGCGCACCTCGGCGATCAGGTCCGCGGGCCGGACCATCAGCTTCGACGGCGTGCAGCCCCAGAACGGACACTCGCCGCCGACGAGCGCCTCGTCGACACCGATCACGTCGAGTCCCGCCTCGCCGAGCTTGCGCGCGGCGTGCTCGCCCCCGGGACCGAGCCCCAGCACGACCACGTCACAGTCTCGTGTCGACCCACTCGCGCTCATGGCGCCACCCAACCACCCCCTCCAAGATGGGCGGGTGACCCTCTCGTCTCGACGCGCCGTGCTCGGCGCCGGTCTGGCCGGCGGCGCGGCCGCGCTGCTCGCGGGATGCGACTCCGACGACACGCCGTCGCCCGCCGCCACGAGCGCCCCGTCGTCTGCGCCGCCCACCGGGACGGGCTCCGCCTCGGCAGCTCCCGACGTCGACCCCCAGGACTGGGACTCGGTGCAGGCGCAGTTCCTGCTCGACCCGGCGCTGGCGCAGTTCGCGGCGTTCGTCCTCTCGCCGCACACCAAGCTCCTCGACGCCGCGATCTCCGGCTACCGCGACGAGCTCGGCGTCGACACCGAGGGCGCGCTGATCGCGGGCTTCGAGCGCGAGGCGGGGGTGCGCACCGCCGCCGCGGCGTACCACGGCGGCGTCGCCGAGCAGTACGCCCTCACCGACAGCACCACCATGGGCCTCGGTCTCATGTACGGCGGGCTCGAGCTCGGCGACGGCGACGAGGTGCTCACGACGACGCACGACTTCTACTCGACCGAGGACAGCCTGCGGCTGCTCCGGAGACGCACCGGTGCGAGCATCCAGCGGGTCACGCTGTACGACGACCCGGCGCAGGCCACCGTGGACCAGATGGTCGAGCGCCTCGTCGCCGGGATCACGCCGCGCACCAAGGTGGTGGCGCTGACCTGGGTGCACTCGTCCACGGGCGTGCGGGTCCCGGTGGCGGAGATCTGCGCGGCCCTCGACGGACTCAGCACGGTGCCCCGCAACCAGTACGTCGTCTGCGTCGACGGGGTGCACGGGTTCAGCGCCGTCGACGTGGACCTGCCCGACCTCGGGTGCGACTTCCTCGCCGCGGGAACGCACAAGTGGCTCTTCGGGCCGCGTGGCACCGGCATCCTCTGGGGCCGCAGCTTCGGGCCGCTGACCGAGGTGATCCCGACGTTCAGCGACCCGGCGAGCCCCGCCGGCCGGCTCACCCCCGGCGGCTACCACTCCTTCGAGCACCGCTGGGCGGCCGCGGACGCCTTCGGGTTCATGTCCGCGGTCGGCCGCGACCGGCTGGTCGCACGGACGGCCGAGCAGGCCACCCGGCTCAAGGAGGGGCTGGCGGGCATCGCCGGGCTCACCCTCAAGACTCCGATGTCGCCCGACCTCTCCGCCGGCATCGTCTGCTTCGACGTCGCCGGCCAGCGGCCGCCCGACTTCGTGTTCAAGCTGCGCGAGCAGGGGGTGGTGGGCAGCTCGACGCCGTACGCCACGTCCTACGTCCGGCTCGGGCCGAGCATCGCCACCAACCCCGAGCAGGTCGACCAGGCGATCGAGGCGGTCAGCGCTCTCGTGTGAGCCAACGGGGCCCTTCTCCGGCTCTGTCACCTGAGACGATGGTGCGGTGACCGACCCGGCGCCGCTCTCTCTCACCCAGCTGCGTCGCCACCCCGTGAAGTCCTGCCGGGGTGAGGAGCTCGAGACAGCCGTGGTCGAGCCGTGGGGGCTGGCCGGCGACCGCCGCTGGATGCTGGTCGACGAGACCGGGGAGACAGTCACCGTTCGCGAGCACCGCGAGATGCTGTTGATCCACCCGAGGCTGCGCGCCGACGGCGGCCTCGAGGTCAGCGCACCCGATCAGCACGACCTGGTCGTGCCCCGGCCCGCCGCGGGCGGCCGCCTGGTCGACGTGACGGTCTTCGGCCGGGCGCCGTTCGGTGCCCTGCCGGCCGGCCACGAGGCGGACGCGTGGTTCAGCAAGGTCCTGGCCGAGCCGGTCCGGCTGGTCTTCGCCGACGACCCGAACCGGCGCCAGGCCAACCCGGCGTACGCCGGCCCCGGCGTGCCGATGCACTTCGGCGACGGCTACCCGCTGCTGCTCACCACCGAGGCCTCGCTGGCAGCCCTCAACGAGCTGATCGCCGCCGGCGAGAAGTCCGACGAGGGGCCGCTGCCGATGGTGCGGTTCCGCCCCAACCTGGTGATCGGTGGCGGACTCCCCTGGGCCGAGGACGGCTGGCTCCGGCTGCGGGTGGGCGAGGCGGAGTTCCGGGTGGTCAAGGGCTGCGACCGGTGCGCGATCCCGACCACCGACGAGGCGACCGCGGTCCGAGGCAAGGAGCCGACGTACACCCTGGCCAAGCACCGGCGCTGGGACGGCGCGGTGTGGTTCGGCATGAACGTCGTGCCGCTCACCCCGGGCGCGACCCTCCACGTCGGTGACGAGGTGGAGGTCCTCGACTCCCGACCTACCCCGGACGGCCCGCCGCGCTGACGCTGCGCGGTCAGTCGTTGAAGTGCCGCGCGCGAGCGAAGCAGAACAGCCCGTAGCAGGCGAGACCGAGCGCGATCAGCCCGAGCAGGAACGGTCCGAACGGCTGCTGCAGCACCTTGTGCAGTGCCTGGTCGAGCCCACCGGACTTCTTCGGGTCATGGCTGAGCCCTGCGTAGAGGAACAGCACGCCGACGATCCCGAAGGTGACTCCCTTCGCCGTGTAGCCGACCTTGCCGAACCAGAGGTAGGCCGTTCCCTTCTCGCCGCTCTTGCCCTCGGCATTGATGTGCTTGGCGAAGCTCTCGGTGAACGCGCGGTGGATCAGGTAGCCGCCGATGCCCATGAGGGCGAGGCCGATGGCGCACACGATGCCCTGGCCGCCGGGCCAGTCCATCACCTGGGCGGTGGTGGAGTCGGTGCCGTTCTTGCCCGACGACGACGGACCGGTGGCGGCGTGCACGGCGGTGATGCCGATGACGACGTAGACCACGGCCTTGCCCGCCGCGGTCACCCGCTTGCGGACCTGCGTGAAGCCCTCTTCGTCGCGGTAGCCGAAGATCGCCTCGATCCCCTGCCAGACGGCGAGCAGGAACATTCCGATGGCGACGGCCCAGACGATTGCCTGGCCGTAGGGCTGCTCGTTGAGCTGCTGGACCGCGCCCTGCGAGTCCGCCGAGCCCTCCTTGTCGCCCAGCGCGAGCTGGACGGCCAGCCAGGCGATGACCAGGTGGACCACCCCGTAGGTGACCAGGCCGATCCGGGCCGCGTGGTCGAGCCACTCGCTCTGGTGTACCTCCCGGCCCGCCTGCTCGGCCTGCGTGCCGATGCTGCTCATGCGCCCACCTCCCTCTCCCTCGAACTAGATACCCGGAGAGGGCGGCAGTCATGCGGTCAGGAGAGGTCGGCCAGGGCGCTCTCGATGGCCCGGTGGAAGGTCGGGTAGGCGTAGATCATCGACCGCAGCGTGTCCACAGGGACCGCGGCGTGCACGGCGACCGCGAGGAAGCCCAGGATCTCCCCACCGAACGGACCGACCACGGTCGCGCCGACCAGGACCCCGCGGCCCGCGTCCTCGACGACCTTGATCAGCCCGCGGCTGCCCGGGCCGTGCGTGAACCCGCGGGTCGACTCCTCCAGCTTGGTGCTGCCGATCCGGACCGACAGCTCCGCCTTCCTGGCCTGTGCCTCGGACATCCCGACGCCGGCCACCTCCGGGTCGGTGAAGGTGACGTGCGGGAGCGCGTGGTACGCCGCCGGCGGGCCGTCCTCGCCCAGGATGTCGCGCCGGGCGATCGCGTACTGGTACATCGACACGTGCGTGAACGCGCCCTTGCCGGTGACGTCGCCGATCGCCCAGAGTCCCTCGCCTGCCCGCATCCGGTCGTCCACCTCGATGGTGCGCGCCGCGGGGTCGAGCCCGACGGTCTCGAGGCCGATGTCGGCGAGCTCCGGGATCCGGCCCGCGGCGACCAGCACCTTGTCGGCGGTGAGCTGCTCGCCGGTGTCCAGGGTGAGCTCGAACCGGCCGTCGGCGTACGACGCCCGGGTGAGGTCCGAGCCGGTGACGACGCGGATCCCCTCGTGCGCGAACACCTCGGTCAGCACCGCGGACGCCTCCGGCTCGTTGACGGGGATCAGCCGGTCTCCGTGCTGGATGATCGTGACCCGGACCCCGAACCGCGCGAACACCTGCGCCAGCTCGCAGCCGATCGGCCCACCGCCGACCACGACCAACGACCCTGGCAGCTCGGTGACCTGGACCGCGTCGCGGTTGGTCCAGAACGGCGTGTCCGCGAGCCCCTCGACGGGCGGGGTCGCCGGGCGGGTGCCCGGGTTGAGCACGACGCCCTTGCTGGCCTCGTAGGTCACCGGCTCCGAGCCGTCGGTCGGCGTCACGACGACGCGCCGGACGCCGTCCAGCCGGGCCACGCCGTGGAGCACCGTCGCACCGGCGTTCTGGAGCCGCTCGACGGCGACCCGGTCGTCCCAGTGGTCGGTGGCCTGGACGGCGACCCGCTCGGCGACGGGCGACCAGCTCGAGCGCACCGTGACCTCACCGGCCAGCTCGGCCGCCCGGCCGGTCTCGGCGAGCACGTCCGAGGCGCGCACCATCATCTTGGTCGGCACGCAGCCGAAGTACGGGCACTCCCCGCCGACCAGGCGTTTGTCCACCGCCACGACCCGGAGGCCGGCCTTCGCGGTGGCCGTCGCCAACGCCTCTCCCCCGGGCCCCAGCCCGATGACCACCAGATCCACCTGCTGCACGTCGCTCATGGGGCAACACTGCCCCAGGCAAGGCCGGTCGGCGAGGTCAGGCGAGGCTGGCGCGCCAGCTGCTGGGATCCCCGGGTACCCGGGTATCCCTGCAGGAGGAGCCGGGTCCCTCAGACCAGCGAGGGCTTGTTCCTGAGGACCGCGCCCAGGACGCCGTTGACGAACTGCGGCGAGTCGTCGGTCGAGAGGTCGCGGACCAGGGCCATCGCCTCGCTCACGGCCACGGCGTCGGGGACGTCGGCGACGTAGAGCAGCTCGTAGATGCCCAGGCGCAGCACGTTCCGGTCGACGGCGGGCATCCGCTCCAGGGCCCAGCCCTCGGAGTACGACGCCAGCACCTCGTCGATGCGGGGCTGGTGGTCGACCACGCCGCGCACCAGCTCCGAGGTGTACTCGTTGGTCGGCCCCTCGCCCTCCTCGACCGCGCGGTCGAGGGCCTCGGTGGCCGACTCACCGCGCAGCTCGGAGGCGTAGAGCACGTCGAGTGCGCGCTTGCGCGCCTTGGAGCGGGCTGACACTAGCGAAGCACCACTAGGACGACACGCGACCGAGGTAGGAGCTGTCGCGGGTGTCGACCTTGATCCGCTCGCCGGTGGTGATGAACAGCGGGACGCTGACGGTCGCGCCGGTCTCGACCGTCGCCGGCTTGGTGCCGCCCGTCGAGCGGTCGCCCTGGAGGCCGGGCTCGGTGTAGGTGACCTCGAGCTCGACCGAGGCCGGGAGCTCGATGTAGAGGACGCGGCCGTCGTTGCTGGCCACGATCGCCTCCTGGTTCTCCAGGAGGAAGTTGGACGCGTCGCCCACGATGTCCGGTGCGATCTCGACCTGGTCGAAGGTGCCGGTGTCCATGAAGACGTAGGACGTGCCGTCGTTGTAGAGGTACTGCATCGTCCGCTTGTCGACGTTCGCGACCTCGACCCTGACGTCGGCGTTGAAGGTCTTGTCGACGGTCTTGCCGGACTCGACGTTCTTCAGCTTGGAGCGCACGACCGCGCCGCCCTTGCCGGGCTTGTGGTGCTGGAACCAGATGACCTGCCAGAGCTGGCCGTCGAGGTTGAGCACCATGCCGTTCTTGAGGTCGTTCGTCGTTGCCATGTCGCTTGGATCAGCCTTCTGGGTCGAGTTGTCAAAGATGTTCGTGGGTCGCCGTGGACCAGCGGACGAGTCTAGCTCCGAGCCTAGGGCCGAGCTTGCTCGTACCTAGAATCTGCGAGGAGGTTGAGGGGCTCGGCGCGTACCGCGCGCCAGCGCGGGCCGCGCGAGCCGTCACGAAACCAGTCGAAGCCGGTTTCCCCGCTTCCGGATCTGGCGCCGATCGTCACCCTGGGCTTGACTGTCGCGGGTGACGGGGGAGCTGGAACGCGCGCAGGCACTGGTGCTCGACTCGAGACGATTCGGCAGCGTCGCGGAGCGTGCGGCGTACCTCAGGGCGGTGGAGTCGCGCTACCGCGACGTCGAGACCGTGATGAACCAGCTGATGGCGCTGCCGACCTGGGACGACCGGTCCCCCGGCTGGGTCGACGACCAGCTGGTGCTGACCACCGCCGTGGTGCACCAGATCGGCACCCTCCGCGGCGAGTACGACGACGCCCGCAGCTGGGGCGACTCCGCGCTGGCGCTAGGGAGCAACGGCTCTCGCCTGCGCCGGGCGGACCTGATGCTGCACGTGTCCGAGATCCACCGCGTCACCGGCCGCGCCGAGCGCTCGGCCGAGCTCGTGCACGAGGCCGCCGACCTGCTCCGGCTGCACGAGCTGACGCCGGAGGACGTCGACGCGCTGGCGCCGGTCACCTGCCACGCCTTCTTCTGCCTGGGGGCGCTGGCCTACTGGGAGGGCCGGCCGCACGAGGCCCGGCCGCTGCTGAGCCACGCCTGGTCGCACGGCGGCGACTCGATCCCGCACCTGTGGGCGATCGTCAACCACGCGCTGGTCGTCACCGACGACGGCGACCACGAAGCCGCGCTGGCCTTCGAGAATGCCGCGATCGAGATGGCGGACCGGCTCGGCGACGGGCTGGCCAGCACCGCGGTGCGCAACAACCGCGCCTGCACGCTGCGCCATCTGGGCCGCTACGACGAGGCGTACGACGAGTTCGCCGCCGTCCTCCCCGAGATCCTCGCCGACGACATCCCCGACGCGGTGCTCACCAGCTGCGAGGACTTCGCGTGCGTCCTGTTCGACATGGGTCGCGACCGGGACGGGGCTCTGCTCGTGGGCGCCGCGTCCACCGAGCGCGACGGCCTCGGCGTTCCGCGCATGCCGTTCCAGGAGGCCGCCCTCGCACCGTCCGTCGAGGCCGGCAGGCAGCGGCTCGGTGACGAGTGGGAGCCCCTGCTCCAGCGCGGTGCCCAGCTCGGCGTCCTCGCGGCGGTCGCCACGGCGATGCGACCCGCCGAGTAGCGGGTCAGGGGGCAGCAACCAGCTCACCAGCGTTGGTTGGGGCCCCCTGACCCTGGTCCACACCGGCCGGCGCGACGCGTGCAGGTGACTGGCAGGAGGCACTAGCGTGCCGAAATGACCACGTTCCGGCACCACTGGCCGCATGCCGTCAGCCTCGGCGTCAGCCTGTTCGCACTCGCGCTGGCCCTGAACGGGCCCGCCCAAGCCACCGTGTCCCGGGCCGCGGCTCAGATCACCGGCAAGCAGATCAAGAACGGCTCCATCCAGAGAAGGACCTCAGCGCAGCCGCACGCGCTTCGTTGCATGGACAGCAGGGACCAGGGGGGCCGACGACCGGCCCCCCCGGGCCGACCGGGCCGCAGGGGCCGGCCACCGGGCCGGCGGGCGGCGACCTCACCGGCAACTACCCCAATCCCGAGCTCAAACCCGACAGTGTCGGCATCCCAGAGGTCGCCACCATCCCGGCGGTGCGCATCACCGGCTCGGCGGCCACCATCCCCGACACCACCGTCACCTCGGTCAACTGGGGCTCGGGCCAGCAGTACGAGACCGATGCCTCCATGTACGACCCGGCGGAGGGCACCCGGCTCGTCGCTCCGC
>CAVTHU010000028.1:0-232663 GCA_963734355.1 uncultured Actinomycetota bacterium | reverse complement strand
CGCCATGGGGATGGCGTTCACGGACGCGCTGGTCGACCACGCCCCCGATGTGCGCGTGGCCCTGGTCGACCGCCGGCACGGCGTCGGCGGTCACTGGCTGGAGGCGTACCCGTTCGTCCAGCTGCACCAGTCCTCGAGCTTCTACGGCGTCGCGTCGACGCTGCTCGGCGGTGGGCGGGTGCAGGACCGCGGGCCCGAGACGGGGCTGCACGAGCGGGCCGGCCAGCCCGCGATCCTCGCCTACTACGCCAACGTGCTGGCCGACCGGCTGCTCGGGTCGGGGCGGGTCGAGTTCTACCCCGGCGCGTCGTACGTCGACAACCGCACCGTCGTCTCGCGGGTGTCCGGAGCGACGTTCGAGGTCCCGGACGACTGCCGGGTGGTCGACGCGCGTTACCTCGCTCCCGACATCCCGGCCGAGCTGCCGCCGAAGTTCGCCGTCGGTGACGGCGCCCGGGTGGTCCCGGTCAACGACCTCGTGCACCTCGAGGAGGCGCCGAGCCAGTACGTCGTCGTCGGCTCGGGCAAGACCGCCACCGATGCCTGCATCTGGCTGCTGGCGCGCGGTGTCGACCCGGGCGCGATCTGCTGGGTGCGCCCCCGCGACCCGTGGATGCTCAACCGAGCGCTGATCCAGCCGGACCCGGTCATCTACCTCGGCATGGTCGGCTCGATGCTGGACGCCGCTGGTTCCGCTGCGTCACTCGACGACCTGTTCCTCCGCCTCGAGGACGCCGGGATCATGCTGCGCATCGACCGCACGGTCACCCCGACGATGGCGAAGTCGCCCACCCTCGCCACCTGGGAGCTCGACCTGCTCCGCAGCATCGAGAACGTCGTCCGCCTCGGTCACATCCGCTCCGTCACACGCGGTCGGCTCGACCTGGAGGATGGCGCGGTCTCGGTCGCCGACGACGCGCTGGTCGTGAACTGTGCCGCCGACGGCCTGAAGAACCCACCGCTCGTGCCCGTCTGGCAGCCCTCCGGCATCACCCTCCAACCGGTCCGCGCCGGCTTCCCCTGCTTCGGCGCCGCACTGACCGGCTACGTCGAGGCCACCCGCACCGACGACGACACCAAGAACGCGCTGTGCCGCCCGTCGCCGTACGCCAACTCTCTGACGCTGTGGGCCCGGATGAACGTCGTGGGCTTCCAGAACACCGCCGCGTTCAACTCCGAACCCGACATCAAGGACTGGGCCAACCGCGTCTCCCTCAACCCCGCCCGCGTCCCGCCCGAGCACGGCGGGTCGGCTGAGCTGGACGGCGTCCTGGAGCGGGTCGCGGCCCATGCGACGCCCGGGTTGGCGCGACTCGCCGAGCTGATGGTTTGAGGAAGGGGCCTCTGCTCGGTCGGGGGGCTGCTGGCTCCCAGCGCGTGAGTCGACACGCGTCGGCCTGAGACGGCGATCCATAGCCTCTTGGGACTATTCCGACCTCCCAGATCGCGAAGGACAGTGAAGGCGAGCCGCAACAAAGCGGCTGACACCGACACAGACCGACCGATGGATCTGGACGAGGGAGATCCACCGGCGGGAGGGACTTCGACATGGCTGGAGAGCGCGTCCTCGACGCACTGGGCAAGCTGCCCACCGATCTCGGGATGATCAACGCCCGAGTCGCCGAGATCAAGCCGACCCCGAGCGAGGTCGGCCCCGTCTACCGCGAGATCTACAAGACTTCGAAGCCTGGAGCGCGACGGCTGGCGACGGCGTACGCCACCACGCTGCCCACCATCGACCAGCACCGCCAGGTGTTCCAGTCGGTGGCGCTCTCCCGGGACGCCGAGGAACGGCGCACCCTGATCAAGGGCTACCGCGACGCGCACCAGGACCAGTGGATCGTGCACGCGATCGGCCAGCTGCCGGCCGCGCACGGCCGGGCACTGATGAAGGACTACGTGCTCAGCCCCGCGGGCCGCAAGGACAACGCGGCGCTGGAGGAGGTGTGGAGCTACGTCGCCAACCTGGGCGCCGAGATCCGCTTCGGGGGTCAGCCGGCTCCCGACGGTGAGCCGGACCACGACGACGCGGTCGTCGAGTTCATCGAGGACGTCGTCGACGAGGTCAAGGAGGCGATCGAGAACGTCGTCGACGCGGTCGTCGACGCCTTCGAGAGCCTGGTCGACGCGATCGGGGCGGTGATCAGCTGGACCGTCGACAAGCTCACCAACCTCGCGCAGGCGCTGCTCAACGCCGGCCAGACGATCTTCGACATCCTCGAGGCGGCGGTCGCCTACGGCTACGACTTCGTGCGCAACATGATCGCCGCGATCCGCAACGTCGGGAAGGCGATGTTCACGATCCTCGAGCAGGCGGTTCAGTTCGTCGGACAGGCACTGCGCGACATCCTGAAGGCGATCGACAACCTCGGTCAGCAGCTGGGGCAGCTGCTCTCGTGGCTGGCCTCCCAGGTCGCTGACACGGTGCGAAAGGTCGTCGAGGCGCTGCTCGCCATCGGCAAGACCATCGGGAACCTGCTCCAGCAGGCGGCCCAGGCCGCGCTGGGTGTGCTCCAGTCGGTCGTCGGTGCGATGCTGGCGCTCGGCCGGCAGATCGGCGAGCTGCTGGTCTCCGCGGCGAACTACACGCTGAGCCTGATGCGCGACACCGTGAAGGCGCTGATCGCGCTGGGCCGGGCGGTCGTCGACATCGTCCAGGCGACCATCAACGCCGCCGCCCACCTGCTCACCGAGGTGGTCCGCGCGATCGCCGACATCGCCAGCGGTTTCGTCGACCTGTGCAACCTCATCGCGAACGCCGCGGCGGCGCTCGCCAAGGCGGTCGGCAAGGCGCTGCTGCAGATCGGCCGGACGCTGGGCCAGCTCGTCTACGAGCTCGCCCAGGCCGGCCTGAACGCGGTCAAGCGGATCGTCGAGGCGGCGATCGAGCTCGGCTACGCCGTCGTGCGGATCATCAAGGAGGTCTCCAAGCTGGTCGTCAGCGCGATCCGCGACGTCATCAAGGCGCTGGTCGCCGCCGGCAAGGCGCTGGTGGAGATCGTCCAGGCCGTGGCGGCGTTCACGTACAAGACCGCGCGCCGGTTCGTCGAGGCGGCCATCGCCGCGGGCATCAAGCTCGGGCAGCTCCTCGAGGAGGCGGCCAAGGGCACCTACTTCCTGCTGCGCCGGATGATCACCGGCATCATCGACGCCGGTCGCAAGGTCGGCGAGATCCTGGACTGGGTGGTGACGCAGGCCGCGACCGCGGTCGACGCGCTCCTGCGCGAGGCGGTGCTGGCGATCCGGTTCGTCCGGAAGGCCCTCGACGAGGCGCTGGACTGGGCGCTGAAGCAGGGTTCCGCCCTGCTCGAGGCGATCGTCAAGATCGCGGAGGACATCGGCAGCCGGCTGCGCGACGTCATCGACTGGGCCAAGGCCGCGGGCGCGAAGGCGCTGGAGGCGCTCGGCGAGGTGTGGGCGAGGCTGAAGAACTCGGTCAGCTACATCCTCACCTGGGTCGCCAAGGACCTGATCCCTGGTGTCGTCAGCGTCGTGAAGGGTCTGCTGAAGGCGGGGCTGGCCGTCGTCGAGGTGATCGTCTGGGCCGTCGGCAAGGCGCTCAGCGCGGTCGTCGCGGTGCTCCAGGCGGCGCTCGCGTTCGGGGTCTCGATGGTCGAGCTCCTGGTCGCGATCGCACAGCAGCCGCAGAACGCGGGCGCGCTGTTCGTGCAGGCGATGCGCGACCTCGGGAAGACCGTCAAGGACATCCTCGAGCCGGCGTTCACGCTCAGTGACGCGGACAAGAGGTACCTCGTGCAGTCGCTCAAGGACGCCGGTACCGGCCTCCAGGAGTGCCTCGACGGGCTCCTCGAGATCGTCGGGGGCGCCATCTTCACGGTCGTCGCCGTGCTGCTCGAGGTCTTCGGCGTGTTCCGGCACCTGACCCCGGCCGAGCGGGCCCGGGCCAAGACGGTCTACAACGACACCGTGCCGCTGGACGACGTCCAGCTGTTCATCGGCTCGTTCGTGGCCTGGGGCGCGGCCAACAACACCGGCAGCCCCACCGGCGTGACGACCATGCGGATCATCCACTTCCCGGACAGCTACAGCGACACCGACCCGTCGGACGAGTCGTGGCTGATCCACGAGCTGATGCACGTGTGGCAGGGCGAGCACGTCGGCCCGGTCTACATGGCCCACGCCCTGATCGGACAGGCCACCGACGGCTACGACTACGGCGGGAACACCGGGCTGGACGCGCACGCGGACGAGGGGCTGGACGCGTTCAACCCCGAGCAGCAGGCGCAGATCGTCCAGGACTTCTACGCCACCAAGAAGGCCAGCCAGTCCACGGTGCACTTCGACCCCTACATCGCCGAGGTGCAGGCCGCCTGATGCGCACCGATGACCACGGCTGCTGGGTGCTGGTCGCCCCGCGGTCCCGGCTGCCGCAGCTCGAACCTCTCGTGGAGCTGCGGGCAGCCACCCGTCCCGTGCGCGTGGTCGCACTGGACGGGCCGCCGGCCGCCGACGAGTGGGCCAGGCTGGTACCTGGGGGAGCCAGCGGAGTGCTGCTCGTCGGCGACCGGCGGCGGTCGCCCGGCCGGGCGACCGACCGGCCGTTCGTCCGGGCCGCGGACGGGGGCTGGGTGCCGGTCGGCTGGCTCCCGGCGGCGCGCGACCTGACGGCGTACGTCGGGGCGGTTGCTGCTGTGGCCGGGCGTCGCGATCGGTCGCCGGTGGCGGTGCTGGGTCAGCGCAGCCCGCGCTACCAGAAGCTGTCCGAGCGGCTGGTCCACCACCTGGGCGACCTGCCGAGCGTGCGCTGGGGCGCGGAACGGGTCACCCGCGAGGACCTGGTCATGGGGCTGGGTCTCGGCCTCGGCACTCGCCGTCTACCTCGGGCACGGACGACCGAGCGGGTGGGCGGCGTACCGGGGGCTGCGGGCCGCCCACCTGGGTCTCTCCTCCCCGCTCGGTGCACTGCTGTCGCTGACCTGCTGGACCGCCAGCCGGCGCGGGGTCGGCACCAGCTTCTCCGAGCAGGTCGTGCTGCAGGGCGCCGCCGCGGCGGCGGTGGGCGCGATCCGACCGGTGCTGCACCTCGACAACACCCGGATCGTGGTCGCCCTGGCCGCGGCCCTGCGCGGCCCGGCCCCCGACGTGGGTTCGCTGCTCCGCGCCATGCTGCTGGCCGACGGCGCGCCGACCGCCGAGGCGGCGTCGTACCGACTCGTCGGCGACCCGCTCGCATCCTTGTCCGGCGCGGACGACGTGCTCGCTCGCGCACGTGCGGTCTTCGCGCCGGCTCCCGACCACCTGCCCACACCACTGGAGGCTGTGACATGACCACGACCGACCTGGAGACCGACCTCCGCGACCTGGTCGCCGAGCTCGCCGAGCTGCCCCTCGACGAGGTCGAGACCGACACGTCGTTCGAGGACGCCGGCATCGACTCGCTGCTGGCGATGGAGATCGCGGTGCACGTGGAGCGGCGGTTCGGGGTGCGCTTCGAGGACACCGAGCTGAAGACCGTGCAGAGCGTCCGTCAGCTCGCAGACTCGGTCCGCCAGAAGCAGGGCTGACATGGCCGTCCGGACTGCGGTGGTCACGGCACTCGGGGTGCTCTCCCCGCTGGGTCGCGGTCCGGCAGCCACCTACGACGCGGCGCTCACCGGGCGGTCGGGAGTGACGCGGTCGCCGGACGGCAGACTCGTCGCTCAGGTCTCCGGCCCCGACGCGCCCGGTCCGGTGCGGTCCGCTGACGGCCGGCCGCTGCGTGGACGGGCGACCGCGCTCGCGGTCACCGCGGGATGCGATGCGCTGGCCGGGGTCGACCCCGCCACGGTCGACCTGGTCGTCGGCACGACCATGGGCGAGCCGAGCTGGATCGACACCTGGCCCTCCGACGAGGCCGCTCTGGAGCCGGTGCCTGCCGCACGTTCGCGCGAGCTGATGGGCGGGACACCCGAAGGGCTCGCGGCTGCTGTGGCGGAGGGGCTCGGGGTGGGCGGCCGGGTCGCCGCGGTCGGCGGTGCCTGCGCGGCCGGGAACTTCGCACTGGCCCGGGCCCTGGACGACGTACGGTCCGGGCGCAGCTCGCGGGTGCTCGCGGGAGGCGTCGATGCGTTCAGCCGGACCGCGCTGATGGGATTCGCACGGCTCGGCGCGCTCGCCGACGACGGCTGCCGACCCTTCGGTCTGGCTCGGCAAGGTCTCGTGCTGGGTGAGGGCGCGGCGTTCCTCCTGGTCGAGGAGCTCGAGTCGGCCCTGGCGCGCGGCGTCGAGCCGCTCGCCGAGCTCGCCGGCGCCGGGCTGTCCTGCGACGCGCACCACCCCACCAGCCCGCACCCGGAGGGCGCCGGTGCGGCGCGGGCGGTGCGAGCCGCGCTGTCGGACGCGGGCGTACGCGCGGACGACGTCGGGTGGGTCAGCGCGCACGGCACCGGCACCCCGGCCAACGACCGCGCCGAGGTGCTCGCGTTGCGGTCGGTGTTCACGGGTCGCCGGCCGCCGGCGTCGTCGGTGAAGTCGCTGTCCGGCCACGGCCTCGGCGCTGCGAGCGCGATCGAGGCGGTGCTCGCCATCGAGGCGCTGCGCTCCGGCTGCCTGCCCCCGACCTGGCACGTCGGCGAGCAGGACCC
Organism: uncultured Actinomycetota bacterium; assembly: GCA_963734355.1. Classification (GTDB taxonomy): domain Bacteria; phylum Actinomycetota; class Actinomycetes; order Propionibacteriales; family Nocardioidaceae; genus Nocardioides. The sequence continues at coordinate 226,079 of CAVTHU010000028.1, read as the reverse complement.
GGAGTGCGACTGGGACGTGCTCCCTGACGGGCCGCGGTCGCTGGAGGGCGATGTCGTGCTCAACCAGGCCTACGCGTTCGGCGGCTGCAACGCCGTCACCGTCTTCCGGCGCGCGTCGTGACGGCGTACGTCACCGCGGCCGCGGTCTTCGGCCCGTCCGGCTTCACCGCTTCCGGGCTCGGGCCGCCCGGGCTGGTCTCCGACGAGCTGCTCGCCTCGTCGCTCACGCTCCGTGGCCTGCGTCCGCTCTCCCGCACGGCGCGGCTGGCGATGGTCGCCGCGGCCGCGGTGTGGCCCCCTGACTCCGCCAACGGTCTCGTCGACGCCGTCGTGCTCGGCTCGGCCCGCTCGAGCGTCGCCCCGCTCGCCGAGTTCGTGCAGGTGGCGGCCGAGCACGGCCCCGACCAGGTGTTCCCGATGGCGTTCCCGAACACGGTCGTCAGCGTGCACGTCGGCTACGTCGCCACCCTGCTCGGCATCACCGGCCCGGCCGTGGCCGTCTGCGGCGAGCACGCCGGCCTGGAAGCCGTGGTCGAGGCGCTCTCGCTGCTCTCCGCCGGCCGCTCGGACCGCGCGCTCGCCCTCGGCGCCGACGCCGCCGAGCCCACCGTGCGTGTCGGGTGACCCCGACGCCGCTGAAGGTGCCGCCGCCGTCCGGCTCTCCTCCGTCCGCGAGTCCACGTGCCTCGCCGAGGTCACCGACTGCTGGACGGCCGCGACCTACGACGACCTGCCACCCGACGTACGCCCTGCCGCCGGACCTCCGGGCCCGCGACCGCTTCGGCGCGGCCTCCGGCGCGGCGCGCGTGGCCGCCGCCGCGCTCGCGGTCGGCTCCGACGGCCACCCGCGGACGGTGGCCGGACTCGAGCGGCGTGCGCGGGGTCGCCGCGATCCGTCTGGCGGCTCTGGCCTGACGGGTGCCGGTGGTCGCTTCCCGGGACGCTCGGGAAGCTCGTAGTCCGGGCGTGGGTTCCCGCGCCCGAACAGCTGGTCCGAAGGCCCACGGACGGCGGGACCGCAGCACCTTCCCGCTGGGCTGAGCCGGCGCGAACGATGGGTTGCTGACGCGGAGATGTCGCCCCCCTGCTCCTCCAGAGCAGAGCCGGGTCAGACACACCGCTCCCCACATGAGCGACAGGCACGTCGCCCTGGATTCGTGCGCCCTCAGAACGACCCGGACCCCGGGAGCATTCATGAACCGCAACACCATCGCCGTCCTCGCCGCGGTCACCGGCGGAGTGGTCATCGGCACGTACGTCGTGACATCTGTGTTCCCTGTTTCGCCGCCCGCGGCCGCCCTGACACTCGTCGACAGCGCGACCAACACGCCCGCGTGTGAGCGGGACCGCGTCGTGGTCATCGGTCACCGTGGCATCGGACCGGGCACCAGGACTCTGTTCGGGGCCGCCCGCTCCGAGGACACGATCGGAGCCTTCACGGCCGCGATGCGTGCCGGCGCCGACGGCTTCGAGACCGACTTCTGGCCCACCGCCGACGACCAGGTGGTCAGCCACCACGACGCGACCCTCACGCGGATGACTGACGGGACCGGGGGGATCTCATCCCAGACCGCCGCCGACGTCGAGCGCCTCCGCAACCAGAGCCGCGCACCCGTGCCGACGTTCCGCGAGGTCCTGAGCGCCATGGTGCCGGTGCACCCGGACGTGCGCCTGCAGCAGGAGTTCAAGGACGGGCGGCTGTTCAGCGACAGCCTCCTGCTCGAGCTGGCCCGGCTCGACCGGGAGTTCGTGGGCGACGTCGATGCACAGGTGCTCGTGACCTCTTCCGAGCTGAGCACGCTGGAGCGCTTTCACGAGCTGGCTCCGGACCTTCCGGTCGGCTTGATCGAGCGGTCCTCGGGCCGACCGCCACTGTCAACCGTTCCCGCCTGGGTCGACGTGATCCTCATCGAGTTCGGTGCCGCCGACGCCACGTACATCCGACAGGCTGCGGCCCGCGGCACCGAGGTCTCCCTCCGCAAGGTCGACTCGGTCGCCCAGCTCCACGAAGCGGTGCGCATGGGCGCCACCCGCATCGTCACGGATCGACCCGAGGTCCTGGGCGGGTCCTGCTGACTGCCGGCCGTGGTCGGAGCGCTCGCGATCCCGGCCAGCCGCCAGAAGGCGGTCAGCTGACTGTCGGGAGCCTCAGACCCGCTGGTCGACACCCCACGAGAACAGCGGTCCGAGCGCTTCGACGAGGGCGCGTCCGCTCTCGGTGGGCTCGTAGGTGATCTGCACGGGCATGGTCGGGACCACCGTGCGCTCGAGCAGTCCGCGCTCCTCGAGCTGACGCAACCGGAGGGTGAGCAGGCGGTCGGAGATCCCGACGGAGAAGCGGCGGTACTCGCTGAACCGGCGGGCTCCGACGTAGCCGGCGATGAGCACGACGCTGACCCAGCGCTGCCCGACGAACTCGATGGCCCGCTGGGAGGACCGGCACATCTCCTGGTCGCCGTGGGCTTCGAGGAGGTGCTCGACGTTGATCACTCACCAAGAGTAAGTCACTCACCCTCGGCTGGTCGAGAACGGGAACGGCCGTGAGGCTGGTGGCATGACCACGAGAACCGAACGCCCGGAGGCGCTGGGCGACCAGCTGCGCTGGGTCCACGACACGTTGCGCCGCGACCTGGCGGCGGTGCGGGAGCTGGCCGGCCGAGTGGCCGAGGGAGCGTCGACCCGAGAGGTCCGGGACGGGCTGGCCGAGCTGGAGGCCCGAGGGCCGCTGTTCCAGCTGCGCGCGAACTGCCTCGGCTACTGCCAGCTCCTGCACTCGCACCACGGCGGTGAGGACGAGGTGCTGTTCCCGGCCGTCCGGCGGGCGGCGCCGCACCTCGCAGCGACCGTCGACCGGCTCGAGGCCGACCACCGGAAGGTGTCGGCGGTGCTGAACGAGATCGAGGCGCTCGCCCACGACCTCGACGACTCATCGGCGCGGGCGGCCCTGGTCGAGGCGCTGACCCGGCTGTCCACCGGCCTGCTCGAGCACCTGGCCTACGAGGAGGAGACGATCGGGCCGGTCCTCGACGGCTGGGGCGAGTGGCGCCAGCTAGGCACTCTCAGCCGCGGCCCTTGGGCAGCACCGCGAACCAGGGCGTGACCCAGCGCCCGAACGTGGTGAGCTTCCCGGCCTCGAAGGCAGCGCGCTCCAGCTCGTCGACCGTGCCGCGCCCGGGGTTGTAGACGTCGACCCCACCGGCGGTCGGGGCGACGGCGAGGACGACGTGGCGGGGGATCCGGTCGCCGACGTAGAGCGGGCAGGGGTGCCCGGCGGTGACCGCAGCGTGGAGGGCGTCGAAGTCGTCCTTGCGGTTGCCCCAGCGGACGATGTGGTTGCGGTAGGGGATGCCCGAGAACTCCGTCATGGCCCGGACGACGGCCCACGGGGGAGTGCCGAGGGCGCGCGGCCAGGGCAGCTGGGCGCGGCCGAAGGCGGAGGCGCCGGTGAGCTGGCGGTGCAGCTCCTTGACCGTGCCGGCGAAGGCGTGCGGGTTCTGGGTGGCGGCGTACGCCGGGTCGATGAGGATGTGCGCGGCCACCAGCGAGCTGGGCCCGCAGGAGCGCTGGTCGGGCTGGGAGAGGCCGCGGATGGCGTCGAGGTTCACTCGAGCTACCGCGACACCGGGAGCTTCTGGACCAGGGCGAACGCCTGGTCGGCCGAGACGGCGGTGCAGCCGGAGGCGACGGCCGCGGCGACGATGCGACGCTGGTCGCGCATCAGGGCGACCCCGCGGCGGATCAGCACGAGCGGCGGCTTGCGGTGCTCGCGCAGGTCGCGAGAGAGGCGGCGCCAGAACGTGACCATCGGGTGCTGGCGCAGGCAGTACGCCGCGGCGAGGAGGCCCGCCTCGCGGAGCTGGCCGACCACGTGGTGCGCGAAGATCCCCTCCGCCACGACGAGGGAGGCGCCGGACAGGGACAGCGTCTGGGTGCCGGTGCGGCCGTTCGCCGAGATCGAGTAGACCGGCGTGTCGACGGTGCCGGTGCGGCACAGCGCGGAGAGTGCCTCCACGGCCTCGTCGCAGAGCCAGGAGGCGGGGTCGTCCCAGTCGACCAGCCCGGCATTGGCGCCGGTGGTGATCCTCGGCAGTGCCGGGTCCGAGCCGTCGCGGTAGAAGTCGTCGAGGCGCAGGATCGGGAGCTTCAGCCGTTCGGCGAGGTGCGACTTCCCGGAGCCCGAGGGCCCCGCCAGGACGATCACCTGCGCCGGCACCCGCCCATCATGCCGTGGCACTCTCTCATCATGGGAACTCGGGGGCTCGTCGCCCTGGCGCTGCTCCTGGTGCTCACCGCGTGCTCCGGTGACGACAGCACGGATCAGGCCGGCTCCGACACGACCACGGCCGCCGACTGTGCCAGCCGCATCCCCGACAGCGTCTTCGAGACGCTGCGCTGGTCGCCGCCCAAGGCCGCGGAGGCGACGGTGCGGGGCTGCCACCGCGAGGCCGAGCAGGGGTACGTCGAGGTGCGCGAGCGCACGGGCTACGACAGGCTCTGCAAGACGCTCGACCGCAGCGGCGGCGTCGCGCCGGGTGTGCCGGCCGACTGGCTCGGCACCGACGTCGTGGCATGCGCCGTCGAGCCGGTCGGCGATGTCGGACAGACCAAGGTCGTCGTCCAGAGAGAGGGCGACGAGGTCACGCAGGTCACCATCGCCGTGCTCACCAGCACCTCGCAGGCACAGGTGCGCGCGGCAGTCGCCGAGCTGGTGGGGACGAGCTAGACCCCGATCGGGTGCCAGACCGTCTTGGTCTCGAGGTAGCCCGTCATCGCCGACAGCTCCGGCTCGAGGCTCCAGTCCGGCTCGGAACGGGGCGCCCGCCGGACCCGCTTGAGGTTGTCGGCCGCCGCCACCTCGAGCTCGGCGGCGAGCTCGGAGGAGCCGGCCAGGCCGACCAGGTCGATCGCGTTGACGTCCATGTGCGAGGCCAGCCAGGGGCCCACCGAGGCCGCGTCGCCCGTGAGGATGTTGACCACCCCGCCCGGCACGTCGGACGTGGCCAGCACCTCGCTGAACGTCACCGCCGGCAGCGGCCGCGCGTACGACGACACGACCACGCAGGTGTTGCCGGAGACGATCACCGGCGCGACCACCGAGATCAGCCCGAGCAGCGAGGACTCCTGCGGCGCGAGGACGGCGACCACGCCGGTCGGCTCCGGCGTCGACAGGTTGAAGAACGGCCCGGCCACCGGGTTCGCGTTGCCGACCACCTGGGTCAGCTTGTCGGCCCAGCCGGCGTACCAGACCAGCCGGTCCACGGCGGCGTCCAGGGCGGACGACGCCTGCCGCGACGTCAGACCCTCGGACGAGACGAGCGCGTCGATGAACTGCGGGCGGCGGTCCTCCATCAGCTCGGCGATCCGGTAGATCACCTGGCCCCGGTTGTACGCCGTACGCCCGGCCCAGCCACCGAACGCAGCCCGGGCGGCGACGACCGCGTCGCGGGCGTCCTTCCGCGACGCCAGCGCGGCGTTGGCGAGGAACTTCCCCTTGGCGTCGTCGACGACGTAGGAGTGTCCCGACTCGGAGCGGGGGAAGGCCCCGCCGATGTAGAGCTTGTAGGTCTTGCGAACGTCGGCGCGAGTCATCGCAGGTAGGCCTCCAGCCCGTGCTTGCCGCCCTCGCGGCCGTAGCCCGACTCCTTGTAGCCACCGAACGGGCTGGCCGGGTCGAACTTGTTGAACGTGTTGGCCCACACCACGCCGGCGCGCAGCTGGTTGGCCATCTGCAGGATCCGCGAGCCCTTGTCGGTCCAGACGCCCGCGGAGAGGCCGTAGGGGGTGTTGTTGGCCTTCGCGATCGCCTCGGACGGCGTCCGGAAGGTCAGCACCGACAGCACCGGCCCGAAGATCTCCTCGCGGGCGATCCGGTGGGCCTGGGTGACGTCGGTGAAGATCGTCGGCGCGAACCAGTAGCCGTGCGAGGGCAGGTCGCACGGGGCCGACCAGCGCTCCGCACCCTCGGCCTCGCCGATGTCGGAGAGCTCCCGGATGCGGGCGAGCTGCTCGGCGGAGTTGATCGCGCCGACGTCGGTGTTCTTGTCCAGCGGGTCGCCGACCCGCAGCGTCGCCATCCGGCGCTTGAGCCGGTGCAGCACGTCGTCCGCCACCGACTCCTGGACCAGCAGCCGCGAGCCCGCGCAGCAGACGTGGCCCTGGTTGAAGAAGATGCCGTTGACGATGCCCTCGACCGCCTGGTCCAGCGGAGCGTCGTCGAAGACGATGTTGGCCGCCTTGCCGCCCAGCTCGAGCGTGACGCGCTTGTCGGAGCCGGCGACGGTCCGCGCGATCGCCTTGCCGACCTCGGTCGAGCCGGTGAACGCCACCTTGTCGACGTCGGGGTGTCCGACCAGCGCCTGGCCGGTCCCGCCCGCGCCGGTGACGATGTTGACCACGCCCGGCGGCAGGTCGGCCTGCTGGCAGATCTCCGCGAACAGCAGCGCGGTCAGCGGCGTCGTCTCCGCCGGCTTCAGCACGACGGTGTTGCCGCAGGCAAGCGCCGGGGCGATCTTCCAGGCCAGCATCAGCAGCGGGAAGTTCCACGGGATGACCTGGGCGGCCACGCCCAACGACCGCTCGCCGAACCCGGCGTACTTCAGCTTGTCGGCCCAGCCGGCGTAGTAGAAGAAGTGCGCCGAGACGATGGGTACGTCGACGTCCCGCGACTCCTTGATCGGCTTGCCGTTGTCGATCGACTCGAGGACGGCGAGCTCGCGGGAGCGCTCGGCGATGATCCGGGCGATCCGGTAGAGGTACTTCGCGCGCTCCGAGCCGGGCATCCGCGACCACGACCGGTGCGCGCGACGCGCGGCCTTGATCGCGAGGTCGACGTCGTTGTCGTCGGCCTCGGCGATCTCGGCCAGCACCTCCTCGGAGGCCGGGTTGACGGTCTTGAACGCCTTGCCGTGCCCGTCGACGAACTCGCCGTCGATGAACAGGCCGTAGGACGGCTTGATGTCGACGATCGAGCGCGACTCGGGAGCCGGGGCGTAGTCGAACTTTCCTGTCTTCTGGGAAGCCATGGTCAGTCCACCGTCACGTAGTCGGGGCCGGAGTAGCGGCCGGTCTTGAGCTTGATGCGTTGCATCAGCAGGTCGTTGAGGAGCGTGGAGGCGCCGAAGCGGAACCAGTCCGGGTCGAGCCAGTCGGGACCGGCCACCTCGTTGACGGTGACGAGGTACTTGATGGCGTCCTTGGCGGTCTTGATGCCGCCGGCCGGCTTGACGCCGATCATCGTGCCGGTCGCCTCGCGGAAGTCGCGGACGGCCTCGAGCATGATCAGCGTGACCGGCAGGGTCGCCGCCGGCTGCACCTTGCCGGTCGAGGTCTTGATGAAGTGGCCGCCGGCCAGCATCCCGAGCCAGGACGCGCGGCGTACGTTGTCGTAGGTCTGCAGCTCACCGGTCTCGAGGATCACCTTCAGATGAGCGCTGCCGCAGGCCGCCCGGACCTGGGCGATCTCCTCGTAGATCTCGAGGTAGCGGCCGGCCAGGAAGGCGCCTCGGTCGATGACCATGTCGATCTCGTCCGCGCCCGCCTCCACGGCGTCCTTGGTGTCGGCGAGCTTGATGTCCATCGCCGCCCGGCCGCTGGGGAACGCCGTCGCGACCGCGGCGACCTTGACGCCGCTCGACCCCAGTGCGTCCTTCACTGTGGCGACCATGTCGGGGTAGACGCACACTGCCGCCGTGGAGGGGCAGGACGGGTCCGAGGGGTCGGGGTGCATGGCCTTCGCGGCGAGCGAGCGCACCTTCCCCTCGGTGTCCTGGCCCTCGAGCGTGGTCAGGTCGACCATCGAGATGGCGAGGTCGAGGGCGTAGGCCTTGGCCGAGGTCTTGATCGAGCGGGTGCTGAGCGAGGCGGCACGCTGTTCGGCGCCGACCTGGTCGACGCCGGGCAGTCCGTGCAGGAAGCGTCGCAGCGACGAGTCGGACCGGGTGACGTCGAGGTCACGGAAGGGTGTCGTCTCGACGTCGGACTCGGTTGCGACCATGCCGCCCAGCATAGGCTGGAACGGCACCACCGAGCCCATTGGAGGACCAGGGCATGACCCGCGCGACCGGGACCGACGACGGCGACACCACAGTAGAGAAGTTCGCCCCGAACGGCGGCACCGCGATCTCAGTCATCGGCGGGTTGGTCGCGCTCGGTTTCATCGTCGCCTGGGCGGTCGACAGGGACCAGGTCCCACTGTGGGTGCCGGCCATCGCCCTGTTCGGAGGGCTCGTGCTCTACACGAGCACGGTCCGGCCCCGGGTGCTGGTGCAGGGCCGCGAGCTGGTGCTGCGCAACATGCTCACCACGGTCTACATCCCGCTCGCCGCGATCGAGGAGATCGCGGTCCGGCAGGTGCTGGCGGTGCGCGCCGGCGGCAAGCGCTATGTCTGCGCCGGGGTCGGCCGGACCCTCCGCCAGGCGATGAAGGGCTCGGCGGTGCAGAGGGCCCGCGAGGAGATGGGCGGGCTGCGCGGCGAGCTCGCGTCGGCGACGGTGCGAGAGCCGGGGATGAACTACGCCGACTTCGTCGAGATCCGGCTCCAGGAGCTCATCAACGAGGACAGGATGCGCCGGGGGGTCAAGCGGTTCTCGCCCGAGATCGACGAGCTGGCCAAGCAGATCCGCAGAGAGCTGGCCTGGCCGGAGATCGCCGGGCTGGTGGCGACCGCGGCCTTCTTCGTGGCCGCGGTCCTCGCCGGCTAGGGCTTCAGAGCCCCAACGCCGCCGCGGCGTCAGCGCCCAGCGCGTCCAGCCGGGCCGCGGCCGAGATCCGGGCCGCGTCGACGCCCGCCTCGGCGTCGACGGGGACGACCACCTCGAGGTAGCACTTGAGCTTGGGCTCGGTGCCACTCGGTCGGACGACGACCCGGGCACCGTCGGCGAGGTGGAACCGCAGTCCGTCGGTGGGCGGCAGGTCGGCGCTGCCGAGCGAGAGGTCGTCGACCCGTTCGACCGCGAGACCGCCGAGCTCGCTGGGCGGGGCCGCGCGCAGCCGCTCCATGGCGGCGGCGATCAGGGACAGGTCGGCGACGCGCACCGAGACCTGGTCGGTGGCGTGCAGGCCGTGCTGCAGCGCGAGGTCGTCCAACACGTCGACCAGGGTGCGGCCGGCCGCCTTGGTCTGCGCTGCCAGCTCGCAGAGCAGCAGCAACGCCGAGACGCCGTCCTTGTCCTTCACGTGCTCGGGGTCGCAGCAGTAGCCGAGCGCCTCCTCGTAGCCGAAGACCAGACCGGGGACCCGGCCGATCCACTTGAAGCCGGTCAGCGTCTCGACGTACGGCTGGCCGGCGGCGGCCGCCATGCGACCGAGCAGGCTCGAGGAGACGATCGACGTCGCCCAGGTGCCGGAGCGGCCGCGCGACATCAGGTGGTGCGCGAGCAGTGCGCCGACCTCGTCACCGCGGAGCATCCGCCAGCCGTGCCCGGTAGGCACGGCGGCGGCGCAGCGGTCGGCATCCGGGTCGTTGGCGACGACCAGGTCGGCGTCGTGGTCCGCGGCGAGCGCCAGCGCGAGGTCCATGGCGCCCGGCTCCTCCGGGTTGGGGAACGACACGGTGGGGAAGTCCGGATCCGGCTGCTCCTGCTGCTCGACCACCCGCGGCGCGCTGAAGCCGGCGGTCTCGAGCACCTGGAGCACCGACGTGCCGCCGACGCCGTGCAGCGGCGTGTAGACGAGGTCGAGGTCCCGCGGGCCGTCCTCGGCGAGCTCGGCGATCGTGTCGAGGTAGCGGTCGACGATGTGCTCGCCGAGCACGGTCCCGCCGGGTCCGCGGGGCACGTCCCGCAGCGCTCCGACCGCGTCGATCCGGGCCGCGATCCCGGCGTCCGCCGGCGGCACGATCTGGCTGCCGTCGCCGAGGTAGACCTTGTAGCCGTTGTCCTGGGGCGGGTTGTGGCTCGCGGTGACCATGACGCCGGCCGCGCAGCCGAGCTCGCGGATCGCGAACGCCACCACCGGCGTCGGCAGCGGGCGCGGCATCACCCAGACCTTGAAGCCGGCGCCCGACATCACCTCGGCGGTGTCGCGGGCGAAGTCGTCGCTGCGGTGCCGCGCGTCGAACCCGACGACCACCGGTCCGCTCTCGCCCTGCTCCTTGAGGTACGCCGCGAGCCCGGCCGCGGCGCGGATCACGACCACCCGGTTCATCCGGTTCGGACCCGCACCGACCGCCCCGCGCAGCCCCGCCGTCCCGAACTCCAGGCTCCCCGCGAACCTGTCGGCCAGGTCGGCCGAGTCGGCGCCGCCCGCCACGTCCGCGATGATCTGCTCCAGCTCGGTCCGCGTGGCTTCGTCGGGGTCCTCGGCCGCCCAGGCCCGCGCACGCTCCAGCAGGACGTCGGTGGCCGCAGAGGTCGTCATGTGGGCACCCTAGGACCTGTGTCCGACCGACCGCCCGTGGCAGAGCTGATCGCCGGCCTGGCGGTTCGGCTCGGCGTACCTCGCTTCGTCGCGGTCTGCACCGACCTGATGGCCGGCGCGGACCGCGAGGAGTACGTCGAGGAGCTCCGCAGCCTGACCGGGCACGACTGGCACCCGGGCGACGGTGTCTTCGACCGCGAGACCTGGCAGGACTACTGGGTGCGCACATGGGGCGCCCGCGGGCTGCTCCACGTCTGGGACGACAGCGCGACCGACGCGGTCGTGCGCGGGCTGGCCGACGAGCACTGGCGGCCGGCCGAGATGTGTCTCAAGATCGCCGCCCGGCACGAGGTGGCAGGCAGCGGCGACGGCGCCGCCGCGCTCGCTGACCACGAGCTGCCCCGGGTGCGGGCGCAGGCGATGCGGGCGCTGGCCGTCACCGGCGACAGCGAGCACCTGGCCGTCGTCCGGGACCGCCTCGACGACGAGGACGCCGAGGTGCGCAAGCAAGCTGCTCGCAGCCTCGACGCCCTCGAGCGTCGGCTGGATCTCTGACGGCGGTGGTGTGTGGCCTGGTCTGGTCCTGTGGGTCCTGACTCGCCGCCAGTCCGACGCCGACTCGACGGCCGCTCCGACGCCCACTCCGACGCCGTCGACTACGCGGAGCCGCGACCGTCGTCGTCGCCGACTCGTCGTCGTCGCGACTCCGACGCCGACTCCGACTCCGACTCCGACGCTGACTCCCGAGCGGGTGCGTGAAGCCGGACGCCATCACACCGGAGCGCCCGGACCGCTGACCATAGCCGGCGTCGGCGTTCATCGCGACCGCGGCGCCGTCATCGAGAACAAGGTCGACCAACGGGAGCCTCACCATCGCCGCCGACAACGTCACCGTCCGCAACACCAGGGTTACCGGAACTGTGGGTGTGACCGAGTCGACCGGCGCCCGCCTGATCCCGGGTGACCATGCGGGAGTTCTTCGTCTCCTCGGCGGCGGACGTGGTGCTCGACAGGTCCGACATCACCGGATCGGTCGACGACGGTCTGCATGTCACCGACGACGGGTCGATGCGTGTCGCCGACATCAAGATCACCCGGAACTGGATCCACGACCCCCAGCCCGGCGAAGGCTCGCACTACGACGGTATCCAGGTGCGCGGCGCCGACCGCATCGAGCTGTCCTGCAACAACTTCGACCTCGGCCCACCCCAGTTCGAGTACAACGCCGCCGTCTACTTCGAGCCCGCCAACGGAGGGCACTCCGGTGTCGTGATCGACAACAACTGGATGCTCGGCGGCGGGTACGTCTTCCACTACGGCGCCGACAACGACGGCAAGACCCGGTTGACCAACAACCACTTCGGCGGACAGACCTACTGGCCTAACGCGATCTGCCACACCTCAGGTGCCGTCCCTGCCGTCCAGTCGGGCAACGACCTGCGCGGTTGCGTCACGCCTGCCCGGTCAGGCCTTGAACCTGGTGACCCGCTCGAGGTCCTCAACTGACCTTCACACGGGGGGCCGACACAACCAGGAGTCCTTGTGCAGCGCAGACCTGCCCTGATCGCCGTTGGTGCCGTCCTCGCGGTGACCGGTCTCGCTGATCGGTCTCGCGATTCGTCCGAAGGTCTAGGCCGCCCTGCCATCTGCGGCCGTCCCGGTGCCGACCTGCAGGAGTTCGGCGACGCGCAACAACCTGGTCGAGCACAACAACTTCCCCGCCGGCTTGTTCTGGTACACGCTCAAGTTCAACGGCAACGACAACGGGGACATCCAGATCGTCGACAACACCTTCGGGATCTCGAAGCCGGGCGCGGGCTGGCCGACGACTGGGACACCAGGCCACCAACGTGTGGTCGGGCAACACCTTCACGAACGGTCAGGTCGCCGGCCCCTAAAAGATCCCAACCAACGACACGACCCCGCAACGTGGTGATCGACGCCAAGGTCGTCAACTGCCGCACCCTGAACTGGCCAGCGGCGGCGATGGCCTGGCGCTGGAAGAACTCCTACGCTGAACGGCTCGATCGTCCAGTCCGTGATCGGCGTCTTGCGGCGTACACCGTGCAGGACTCGTTCATCGGCAGCCGGGCCAGCATTCCCGGCGTGCGAGCAGGTGAGCCGGGCCCGCCGGTAAGTCGCCTGCGGGACACGCGGCTACCGGCGTACTCGCGGACTGGCATGCGGTCGAGCGGAGCGAGTGACCATCCAGCCAACCGATGTATCATCAACATCAGCCGGTAGCCAGAGGGGCGCTGGCTCCAGCAGGTCGTCCTTCTCGTAGTAGCGCAGCGTGTCCGGGGTGAGCCCGGTGCGCTCCGCGGCCTCTGCGATTCATGCCCTGATCCAGGACAGCTACTTCCACGGGACCAACCTGTGGCCCGACGTGAGCAACCTGGCCCACGCCTCGTCGGTGCGCATGGAGCAGGGCCTCACGTTGCGGCACAACTCGATCCACTGCTCCTTCACCGGGCCGTTCATCAACGACGAGATCGGGTGCTCCGCGGACCTGACCGGCTACCCGGACTTCACCCCGATCAAGAACAACACCGTGGACGGCAACCTGTTCATGGCCAGTCCCGGCAGCGGGTTCTGCGCCTACGGCGGCGCCAGCCCGCGGCAAGCCCTACTCCGGCGACCCGACGAACGCCACGAACCAGAAGTTCACCAACAACGTGTTCCAGCGCGGCGGCAACAGCAAGTGCGGCACCTACGGGCCGGTGACCAGCTTCAGCACGAGCCGTCCGGGGAACGTCTGGTCGGGCAACGTGTGGGACAACGGGACGGCGGTGGCAGCGGCGATGTGAGGGCTATGCCGACTCCGGGTCAAGACCGGTCGAGGGCCGGGCGCTCCATCGACTCCGCGAGGTACTGCCCTCCGACGTGGGCATTCTCCGCGGCATCCTCGGGGCGCGCCTCGACCTGCGCCGCCCAGTCCTCGGCGTTGTCCTGAGGGTCGTAGCCCAGGGCGCGGCCGGGCGCGAGGTCCCACCAACCGCGGGTGTTGTTCGAGATGCCGTAGAGCACTGCGAAGCCGGGCGCCGGGGTGGTCAGTGCGGCCTCGACCATGCGCACGCAGTCCTCGTGGGAGAGCCAGGTGGCCAGGGCGCGGGTCGTGGTGGGCTCGGCCCGGAACGATCCGATCCGGCAGCTGACCACGTCGAGGCCGTGGCGGTCGGCGTACAGGCTCATGAGCGTCTCCGCCGACGCCTTGGCGACGCCGTAGTACGTGTCCGGCCGGAGCCGGGTCTCGGCCGTCAGCAGCCCGTCGGGCAGCCCGGCCCGCGGCGTGCGGCCGACCGCGTGGTTGGAGCCGCCGTAGACCAGGCGGCTGACGCCGTGCTCGACCATCGCGTCGAGCAGGGCCGCGGTGGTGACGACGTGCGAGGTCAGCGAGTCGGGCAGCGAGAGCTCGCCCGGGTGGCCGGCCATGTGCACCACCGCATCGAGGCTCGACTCGGCGAACTCGGCCTCGAAGACGTCGGCGACCGCGTCGGGATCGGCGCAGTCGGCGGTGTGCCAGGCGCCGTCGATCCCATCGGGCTGCGGGCACCAGGTCGAGGCCCACCACCTCGTGGCCGCGGTCCGACAGCCCCACGGAGAGGACCCGGCCGATGCTGCCGGCCGCGCCGGTGAGGAGAACTCGCACGAGACGAGGCTAGACGCCCTGGTCGGCCAGCTTCTCCGGCTCGATGCCGTACCGAGCGCTGTAGCCGCGGAACCGCCGACGAACGCCGGCCTCGGTGAGCCCGAACTCGCGGACGTCGTAGGCGTGCGAGCCGAACTCCCGGCGCGGGTGGTCGACGAGGTAGCGCTCGACCGCGGCGAACGCACCGACGCCCGGCGCGAGGCCGAGGCTGTCGTAGAGCGCCATCAGGGAGCCGAGGGGGTCGCGGGCCAGGTCGGCGTAGGCGACGTCGAGGATCGGGTGCTCGGGGCGTCGGGCACGGAAGTCGTCGATCCGGCGCACCGACTCCTCGAGGGTGTCCTGCCAGTGCTCGGCGATGTACGCGCGGTGGTCGGCGTCGGAGAACGTGCTCGACATGACCCGGACCAGGCTGCACACCGAGCCGACGAGCGCGACCGGGTCGCGGTGCAGCAGCACCAGTCGGGCGTCGGGATAGGTGTCGACGAGCGCGTCGAGCGCCAGGGCGTGGTGCGGGCTCTTCAGCGTCCAGCGGCCGCCGACGCCGCCGCTCTGCAGGACCTGGAGCACCAGCCGGTGGTAGTCGTAGGCCGGCCGGTCGTCGGCGGCCCGCCACCACGCGCCGTACGACGGCACGTTGGCGATCGCCTCCCAGCTGATGCTCTGGAAGGCCTGCCCCATCACCGCGATGCACTCCGTCGGGTCGACGGCCGTCTCGTGATGGATCGCGCTGATCGCCGGGTTGAGCGTCTCGAGCAGGTCGACGCCGCCCTGGGCCGCGTCCACGCGCGGGCCGCTGCGCCGCGTCTCGCTCGTCGGCGGGGGAACGGAGTCCTGCGACTCCCACCCGAGCAGCGCGCGGTTGGCGGGGTCCTGGTCGAGCAGGTGCGAGAGGAACGTGGTGCCGGCCCGGAACATGCCGATCACCACGACGGGCGCCTCGATGCGCTCGGTCTCGACCTCGGGGTGCTGCTTCGCCCAGTCGATGACCTTGAGCCGGTTCACCAGCGCGGCGCTCACGGCAGGGGGCAGCGCGACGGCGCCGAGCTCGTTGAGCTGCGCCTCGCGGTCGAGGCAGTCGACGTACAGCTCCAGACCCTCGCGGAAGCTCACGACGCTGCTCGGGATCAGGTCCTCACCGAAGTCGTCGAGCCCGGTCTGCTCGACCGCGGCGGCCACGATCTCGTCGACGTTCACCGACCCAGCTCCACGACGGTGCGGCCCGAGGTACGCCGGGCGGCGTGGTCCTCGAGAGCCGTCCCGACCTCGTCGAGTGAGATCGTCCGGCCGACGACCGGCCGGATCCGGCCGGCCGCGACGAGCTCGAGCAGGCGCTCGTGGACGCGCTGGCCGACCTCCGGAGGGAAGCCGTTGATGCCGAACCGGCGGAAGTCGCGCGGGGTGTCGAGGTAGGCCAGCAGCACGCCCATGACGGTCATGTTCGCCATCGAGAGCTTGCGCAGCGCCCGACCGGTGAGCCCGGACTCGGGGTCGTCGTTGAAGCCGACGGCGAGGTAGCGCCCGCCGAGCGCGCCACAGGTCCACAGCATCTCGGTCTGGTCGCCGCCGATCGGGTCGAAGATGACGTCGGCGCCACGGTCGGCGGTCTCGTCCATCACGACGTCGAAGACGTCCTCGGAGGTGTGGTCGACCGCTCGGGCGGCACCGAGCTCGCTGCAGAGTGCGGTCTTCTCGGGGCCACCGGCCACCGCGATCACCCGAGCGCCGGCCGCGACCGCGAGCTGGATCGCCGCCGTACCGACCGCGCTGG
This sequence comes from uncultured Actinomycetota bacterium, assembly GCA_963734355.1. Taxonomy (GTDB): domain Bacteria; phylum Actinomycetota; class Actinomycetes; order Propionibacteriales; family Nocardioidaceae; genus Nocardioides. Next base: position 210,305 of record CAVTHU010000028.1, on the reverse strand, counting down.
CGCCGCCACGGACGACGACGGTCTCGCCCTCGCGGAGCGCGGCCCGCTCGTGCAGAGCCAGATGGGAGACGTGGAAGGGCAGCGTGAACGCCGCCGCCTCGACGTCGGTGAGCTCCGGTGGCGCCGCCCACCAGGACCCGCGAGCGCCTGCTCAGCGAGCCCGCCGAGCGACTGGGGGGTGATGCCGACGACCCGTTGGCCCACCCATCCCTCGGCGCCCGGTCCGGCGGCGTCGACCGTGCCGCAGACGTCCATCCCGAGGGTGAACGGCGGCTGGGCCATCACGGCCGCGACGCCGCCGCGGCAGCGGGCGATGTCACCGAAGTTGAGCGAGGCGGCGCCGACCGCCACCCGGACCTGACCGGCCCCCGGCTCGGGCACGTCGACGTCCTGGACCTCGACCACGGCGGCGGGTTCGCCGTTGCGTACCACCCGGGCTGCTCTCACAACGTTTTCGGGGTGGGGGGACGACCCGGGAGAGGAGGGAACCCATCCGCGCGGCGGCCGCCTTGCCGGCCTCGAGGACCTCCTCGTGGTTGAGCGGCTCGCTGCTGATGCCGGCGGCCAGGTTGGTGACCAGGCTGATCCCGAGGACCTCCATGCCCGCCTCGCGGGCGGCGATCGCCTCGAGGGTGGTGCTCATGCCGACCAGCTGGCCGCCGAGGACGCCGGCCATGCGGACCTCGGCCGGGGTCTCGTAGTGCGGCCCGGGGAACTGCACGTAGACGCCCTCGTCGAGGCTCGGGTCCACCTCGCGGCAGAGAGCGCGCAACCGGGAGCTGTAGAGGTCGGTCAGGTCGACGAAGTTCGCCCCCTCGATCGGCGAGCGGCCGGTGAGGTTGATGTGGTCGCTGATCAGCACCGGCGTACCCGGCGTCCAGCTCTCGTTGAGCCCGCCGCAGCCGTTGGTGAGCACGATGGTGCGGCAGCCCGCCTTCGCCGCGGTCCGCACGCCGTGCACCACCGCCGCGACGCCCTTGCCCTCGTAGTAGTGGGTGCGGCTGAGGAAGACCAGCGCCCGTAGGTCGCCGACCCGGACCGAGCGGATCTTGCCGGAGTGGCCGGCCACCGCAGCGGCGCTGAAGCCCGGCAGGTCGGTGGTGGCGATCTCGGCTGCGGTCTCGCCGAGCATCTCGGCCGCCGGCAACCACCCGGAGCCGAGCACCAGCGCCACGTCGTGGCGCTCCACCCCGCTCAGCTCGGCGAGCTTCTCCGCGGCCTGGGTTGCAAGGTCGTACGGCGATGCCTCAGTCACTCGACGCACCCTAAGGCACCTAGTGTGTCGCCATGCTCGATCACGTCGGCATCAACTGCTCCGACCTCCCCGCCGCTGCGGCCTTCTACGACCAGACGCTCGGCGCGCTCGGGTTCACGCGGCTCATGGACTTCGGCGAGGCCATCGGCTACGGCGCCGACAAGCCGGACTTCTGGCTGGGCCGGCAGCCCGCCGAGGGGCCGGCATCCGGCCCGAACCGCGAGATCCACGTCGCGTTCGTGGCCGAGGACGCTGCCGCGGTGCGGGCGTTCTTCGACGCTGCGGTGTCCCAGGGCGCCGAGGTGCTGCACGAGCCGAGGTTCTTTCCGGAGTACCACGAGGCCTACTACGGCGCGTTCGTCCGCGACCCGGACGGCAACAACGTCGAGGCGGTCTGCCACACCGCCCAGCCGGGCGACGACCTGCCGCGTGACCCGGGTACCCTCCAGCGCATGCCGGAACCGGTGCGTGAACGTCTGGTCGAGGTCTCGGGCCACACCCTCATGGTGCGCGAGGCCGGCGACCTCGGCGGCACGCCACTGGTCTACTTCCACGGCACCCCGTCGAGCCGCCTGAGCCGGCGTTCGCCGACGCCCTGGCCGCGGAGCTGGGCATCCGTCTGGTCTCGTTCGACCGCCCCGGCTACGGCGAGTCGCAGCTGATCCCGTTCAGCCTGGCATCGATCGCGCGCGACACGGGTCTGGTCGCCGACGCGCTGGGCATCGACGGTTCGTCACGCACGGCCACTCGGGCGGTGGTCCGTTCTCGCTGGCGTGCGACGCGGTGCTCGGCGACCGGGTGACCCGGGTCGGGGTGACGGCCGGAGCGGGAGAGCCAGTTCGCGTCGTGCTCGAGGACGTTGCCGCGGTGGGGGCGACTTCGACGTGCGGTCTGTCCCTGGGACGTCGAGGTGCTGCACGAGCAGCCCGTCTTTCTCTGAGTACCGACGAGGACTACGTACGGCGCGTTCGTCACGGCGACGCTGGTCGGCGCCGACGGCCAGGCGGTCTGCCACACCGCCCAGCTCGGGCGACGACCTGCCTGGCTCAGAGCCCGCTCGACCGGCAGGGCAGGCTGCGGAGGCGCAGGACGTAGTCGTCGGGCGCGTCGGCCGCCTCGGCCGCCTCCGCGAGGACTCCGACGTACGACGCCGAGGGGAGCCCGCCTTCGTAGGCGTCGAGCACGTAGGTCCACACCACCGTCTCGCCGGTCAGCGTGAAGATCCGCACCTTGGTCTTCCGGTAGAGCCCGGAGTCCGCGCCCTCCCAGCTGTCGAGCGCGGACTCGTCCTCCCGCGACACGTCGTACACGGCCACGAAGACCTGCTCCAGCGGGTCCTGCACGATCGTCGGGAGGGCACCGTCCCAGCCGTGCTCCTCGCCGCCGAAGGTGAGCCGCCAGCCGGTCAGCCAGCCCGTCGTCTCGAGGGGCGAGTGCGGGCAGCGCTCCAGCATGCGGCGCGGATCCATGTTGGAGCCGTACGCGGCATACAGGGGCACCGCGGGAGCGTAATGCCCAGAGCGAACAGCCAGCGGACGCCACTAGGCTTGCTTCGTGAGCGATACCCACTTCGATGTCCTGGTTCTCGGTGCCGGCCCCGGCGGGTACGTCGCAGCGATCCGCGCGGCGCAGCTCGGCAAGAGTGTCGGGATCGTCGAGGAGAAGTACTGGGGAGGGGTCTGCCTCAACGTCGGGTGCATCCCCTCCAAGGCGCTGCTCCGCAACGCCGAGATCGCGCACATCATCACGCAGGAGAAGAAGACGTTCGGGATCGAGGGCGACGCCACGATGGCGTTCGGCCCGACCCACGAGCGCAGCCGCAAGGTCGCCGACGCCAGCGCCAAGGGCGTCCACTACCTGATGAAGAAGAACAAGATCACCGAGATCGACGGCTGGGGCACCCTGACCGGGGACCAGGGCGGCAAGCACGGCGTCAGCGTGGACAAGGACGGCTCGACCTCCTCGTACACCGCCGACAACGTGATCATCGGCGCAGGTGCGAAGGTGCGGATGCTGCCCGGGATGTCGGTGAGCGACAACGTCGTCACCTACGAGGAGCAGATCCTCGACGAGAACCTCCCCGGGTCGATCATCATCGGCGGCTCCGGCGCGATCGGCGTCGAGTTCGCCTACGTGATGACCAACTTCGGCGTCGACGTGACCATCGTGGAGTTCCTCGACCGGATGGTCCCGACCGAGGACGCCGACGTCTCGAAGGAGCTGCTCCGCGCGTACAAGAAGCTCGGCGTGAAGGTGCTGCTCTCCACCAAGGTCGAGAACGTCGAGGACACCGGCAGCGGCGTCAAGGTCACGGTGAGCCCGGCCGACGGCGGCGACTCGCAGGTGCTCGAGGCGGACAAGATGCTGGCGGCGTTCGGCTTCGCCCCTCGGGTCGAGGGCTACGGCCTCGACAAGGCGGGCGTCGAGCTGACCGACCGGGGCGCGATCGGGGTCGACGCCCGCGGCCGCACCAACGTCAAGGGCATCTACGCGATCGGCGACGTCACCGGGAAGCTGATGCTCGCCCACACCGCGGAGGCGATGGGCATCATCGCGGCCGAGACCATCGCGGACGCCGAGACCATCGAGATCGACTTCGACATGATCCCGCGGGCGACGTTCTGCCAGCCGCAGATCGCGTCCTTCGGCTACTCCGAGGCGCAGGCCAAGGAGAAGGGCTACGACGTCAAGGTCGCGCAGTTCCCGTTCTCCGCCAACGGCAAGGCGCGCGGCATGGCCGAGACCGCAGGCTTCGTGAAGATCGTGGCCGACGCGGAGCACAACGAGATCGTCGGCGCGCACCTGATCGGTCCCGAGGTCACCGAGCTGCTGCCGGCCCTGACCCTGGCCCAGAAGTGGGACCTCACCGCCGACGAGGTGGCCCGCAACGTCTTCGCGCACCCGACCCTGTCGGAGGCGATGAAGGAAGCCGTCGAGGGCATCGCCGGCCACATGATCAACCTCTAGCGATGGCTCGCTCATGACGGACCACGTCGTTGTCATCGGCGGCGGACCGGGCGGCTACGAGGCCGCGCTGGTCGCGGCGCAGCTCGGCGCCGAGGTCACCGTCGTGGACACCGACGGGCTGGGCGGCTCCGCGGTCCTCACCGACTGCGTCCCCAGCAAGACCCTGATCGCGACCGCGGAGCTGATGACCGACGTCGCCGGCGCCAACGAGCTCGGCGTGATGATCGGGGAGGACGGGGTCCGGGTCGACCTGGCCCGGGTCAACCGGCGGGTCAAGGCGCTGGCGCACGCGCAGAGCGACGACATCGCGCAGCGGCTGGAGAAGGAGGGCGTCCGGGTCGTGCAGGCGCGCGGCCGGCTCGACGGCCCCGCACGGGTGGTGGCCGGCGACGAGACGCTCGAGGCGGACGCCGTCCTGGTCGCCACCGGCGCCGCGCCGCGCACCCTGCCCACCGCGCAGCCGGACGGTGAGCGGATCCTGACCTGGGAACAGGTCTACGACCTCGACGAGGTGCCGTCCGAGCTGATCGTCGTCGGCTCCGGTGTCACCGGCGCCGAGTTCGCGTCCGGCTACCTCGCCCTCGGCGTCCCGGTCACCCTGGTCTCCAGCCGCGACCGGGTGCTGCCCGGCGAGGACGCCGACGCCGCCGAGGTCCTCGAGGAGGTGCTCACCCGCCGCGGCATGAACGTGCTCTCGCGCTCCCGGATGGAGTCCGTGACCCGCTCCGGTGACGTGGTGACCGTGACGCTCACGGACGGACGCCAGGTCGAGGGCTCGCACTGCATCCTCGCCCTCGGCTCGGTCCCGAACACCGCTGACCTCGGCCTCGACGAGGCCGGCGTGATCCTGAAGGACGGTGGCTTCGTCAACGTCGACCGGGTCTCGCGCACCTCCGCGCGCGGGGTCTACGCCGCCGGCGACTGCACCGGCGTGCTCATGCTCGCCTCCGTGGCCGCGATGCAGGGGCGGATCGCGATGTGGCACTTCCTGGGCGACGCGGTCACCCCGCTGGACCTCAAGACGGTCTCCTCCAACGTCTTCACGGCCCCCGAGATCGCCACCGTCGGCTGGTCGCAGCAGGCCATCGACGCCGGCGAGATCCAGGCCGAGGCGGTCACCCTTCCGCTCTCGGGCAACGCCCGCGCCAAGATGCAGGGCGTCCACGACGGCTTCGTGAAGCTGTTCTGCCGCCCCGGCACCGGCATCATCGTCGGCGGTGTCATCGTCGGGCCCGCGGGCCAGCGAGCTGATCCACCCGGTGTCGATCGCGGTCGCCGAGTCGCTGACCGCCGACCAGCTCGCGCAGACGTTCACCGTCTACCCGTCCATGTCGGGCTCGGTCGCGGAGGCCGCCCGGCGGCTGCACCACTTCCGCGCCTAGGGGCGACCGACGGACTGGCCCGACTAACTGCTGCGGAACGGTTTGGCACCCGGCTGCTGCGGGCAGTCCTTCTGGACCAGTCCGCTACGTCCTCGGAGGTGTCAGTCCGTGTCCGTCCAGCTGAGCTATGCCGCGTTCGAGAAGGGCATCGGTGACGTCAGGACTGCGTGCGACCTGCTCGAGACGGAGGTCACGGGCATCGACAAGCGGGTCCGGGGGTTCGTCGATGCCGGGTGGTCCGGCCTCGCCGCCGACGCGTTCGCCGAGGCGTGGGACGAGTGGAAGGCTGGCCGCGGACGACGTCCACGAGGCCCTGGACGGTATGGGTGAGCTGCTCGGCGCCGCACTGCGCGACTTCATCGCCCAGGACGACGCATCCCAGGCATCCCTCGATGCGCTGTCCACCCGGCTGATCGATCGGCTCGGCTGATGGGCGGAGTCGACGACTTCAAGATCGATCTCGATGAGCTCGACGCTGTCATCGGCGACGTCGAGCGGACCGAGCGGTCGCTCGAGCGGCTGACCGACGACCTCGAGAAGCAGATGAAGGCGCTGCACGACGTGTGGGAGGGCCTCGCCGCCCAGGCGCACGCCGAGGCGCACCAGCAGTGGAACGACGGGATGAGCGCGATGCGAACGGCGATGGCGGGGCTACGGGAGGCCGGCCGCACGGCGCACGGCAACCACACCTCGGCCGGGCAGAGCAACCTCCAGATGTGGAGCGATCTCGGATGAAGCTGGACGTCCAGGCCAGCGGCTACGACACCGCGGCCGAAGCCCTGGTCGGCGCCAACCAGGGCGCGGCCATGGCCTTCGAGGGGCTCACCTCCAAGCTCGCCGGCTTCCACGCACTCGGTGGTGACGACAAGAGCTCGGAGGACTTCGTCAAGGAGTACGACGCCAGCGCGCAGGAGGCCGTCGACTCCCTGCGGGCGCTGGTCGACGGCCTGGGCAACCTCGGTGAGATCACCGCCGCGTCGGTGGAGAACCACCGGCGTGCTCATGCCGAGTCGGTCTACGGCAAACCGAGGCCGAGCTATGAGGGCGGCGTTCCTGGCGAGGGACCGGTCACCGTCTCCGGTGTCTCGCTGCCGTCCTCGCTCGGTGGTGACAACGAGGACATGCCCGACTGGTGGAACCACGTGGTCGACCACCTCCAGGGATGGGGCTGGCCGAGCGCCAACACCGACCAGCTGCGCTCGGCGGCAACGGCCTGGAAGACGGCAGCCGGGCAGGTGAGCGGGCTGTCCGGACGGATCGACACGGCCAGTTCGCACCTTCGCGGGCAGCGGTCACCCGAGATCCCGACGGCCACCCGTGTGCTCACCACCACCCGGGGCCACATCCGGGACCTCGCCGACTGCCTGACCGAACAGGGGCAGGCGTGCGAGGACTACGCCAAGCAGGTCGACGAGACCCGGCAGACGATCAAGGATCTCCTCAAGGACCTGGCCATCGAGTGCGGGGTGACGGCAGGCGTCAGCGTGGGGCTGAGCTTCGTCACCTTCGGCGGCGCTGCGGCCGTCGGTGCGGGCGTGATCGCGGCCCGCGCCGTCAAGTACGCCCACCGGATCCTCACCGCCCTCAAGGCCCTGCGCGCCGCCCGGGCGGTGCTGCAGCTGGCCAAGAACGCGCCGAAGCTGAACCGGGTGCGCAAGGCGTTGGAGGACCTCAAGTCCGCCCGCAAGCTGGCCCAGCTCAAACAGATCGCCAGGCCCAAGGCGAAGTTCGACCCCAAGCAGCTGCAGAAGAAGTACAAGCACGCGAAGGACTTCGGGGTCAAGGAGCCGTGGAAGAAGGGCGCCGGCGAGAAGTTCCAGAAGGCTCTCGACGACTTCCTCGACAGTCCCACCACCAAGCACCGGGACGGCACCTACAACGGGCAGCCCGCAGACCTCAGCTTCAACCCGTCCACCGGGCAGGTGGTCGTGACCAGCAAGTCCGGGGACTTCATCTCGGCATGGAAGATGAACTACACACAGCTCCAGCACGTCATCCGCACCGGCCAGCTAGGGGGTCACTGAGATGAACGCCACCACCGGTGTCGACGCACTCGTTGGACAGATCAGGTCCTACCTCGCCGGCCGAACCACAGCCGGAGACTTCGTCCAGGGCTACCAGGACGGCTACAAGGAGCTCGGTCGACTCGACGAGGCCACGTTCGTCGCGCTCGATCGGCTCTTCTTCGTCTGCGAGGACTACTACGACGACCCTGAGCTGCGCGATCCGGGCGACCCGGACGAGGCCGCCCTGCGTACGGCGGCCCAGCGGGCACTCACGGACCTGGGCCTGTCGTGACCGGGACGCTCGACGACATCGAGTCGTTCACCGGCGACGCCGCCGGCGCGGCGATCCTTCGGAGCTCGCTGCGGCAGCTCGCCGGCCTTGAGGCCGGCACTCCGCTCGCCGCCCGGATCGACGACGTGCTGGCGGGACGGCGCAGCATGCGCGAGCTGGCCGAGCACCCGCACCTGGTCGAGTTCGCCCACCGCGGGATGGCGGCGTTCGACGAGCTCTGGAGCCAGATGAGCCCCGCCGAACGGGCGGACGCCCTTGCCGCCGGGGAGGCGTTCGAGGCGGACGTCGCGCGCCGAGCCTGACCCGTCCGGGCCATTCCTCCCACCGTGCGTCCGACCTAACCTCGACAGATGTCCGATCCGGGTCCGGTGCAGCAGGTTCGCTTCTGCGAGGCACCCGACGGCGTCCGCATCGCCTACGCCGTCTCGGGCACCGGTCCGCCGCTGCTCGTCTCGACCTGCTGGCTGAGCCACCTCCAGCACGACTGGCAGAGCCCGGTCTGGCGGCACTTCCTCGACCAGGTCGGGCGGTTCGCCACCATCGTCCGCTACGACGAGCGTGGCTACGGGCTCTCCGACTGGGACGTGACCGACCACGGCCTGGAGGCCCGGATCGGTGACCTCGAGGCGGTCGCCGACCACGCGGGCCTCGACCGGTTCGCGCTCATGGGGATGGCCCAGGGCGGCCCGCCGGCCATCTCCTACGCCGTCCGGCACCCGGAGCGGGTGACCAGGCTGCTCTTCTACGGCAGCTACGCGGGTGCGGCCGCAGGCTCGGTCGAGAGCCAGGAGCAGCTCGAGGCGTTCGCGCAGCTCATCAAGGTCGGGTGGGCCCGGCCGCAGCACACCTTCCGGCGGGTCTTCACCTCGATGATGATCCCGGGGGCCACCGAGGAGCAGATGCTCTGGCTGGACGAGCTGCAACGGGTCGCCGCCTCCGCCGCGACCGCCTCCGACGCGCTGCGCCAGCGGTCGAAGGCCAACTGCACCGACCTGCTGCCCGGGCTCGACGTGCCGACCCTGGTGCTGCACTCGGTCGGCGACCAGATGAACGACTTCGAGCACGCCCGGCTCCTCGCCAAGGGCATCCCCGGCGCCCGGTTGGTGGCGCTGGACAGCGACAACCACATCCTGCTCGGGGACGAGCCGGCGTGGCAGGTCTTCGTCGACGAGGTCCGGTCCTTCATGGCGCCCGACGGAGCCCCGGAGCCCGTCGACGGACGGGTTGTCGCCGCGCGAGCGCGAGGTGCTCGCGCTGGTAGCCGTGGGCCGGTCGAACGATGACATCGCCGCCGAGCTCTACCTCAGCGTGCGCACGGTCGAACGGCACCTCCAGAACGTCTACGGCAAGCTCGGACTGAGCGGACCGTCGGCGCGAGCGGCCGCTGCCGCCACCCTGGCACGTACGTAGCCGGGCCCTCCTGCGCGTCCGGCCGGACGTCTGACCGGACCGCTACGTACGTAGCCGCCTCGGGGAGGGACGGCCGAGGATGGGTGGTTCCACCGATGCCACGGTGGGCGCACTCTCCGTACGTTCTCGGCCATGACACAGACACAGCACACCCAGCCACCTCCACCCCCGACGACGTCGCACTCAAGGCCAAGCACGCGGCCATGTGGGCGATGGGCGACTACCCGGCCGTTGCGACCGAGGTGATCGCCGCGCTCGGCCCGACGCTCGTCGCCGCCACCCGCATCGGCCCGGGCGAGCACGTCCTCGACATCGCGGCCGGCTCCGGCAACGCGTCGATCCCCGCCGCCCAGGCGGGCGCCGACGTCGTGGCCAGCGACCTCACGCCGGACCTGATCGAGACCGGCCGCCAGGCCGCGGCCGCCGCAGGTGTCGCGCTGCGCTGGGAGGTGGACGACGCCGAGCACCTGCCGTACGCCGACGCCGAGTTCGACGCGGCCATCTCGTGCGTGGGCATCATGTTCGCCCCGCACCACCAGGCAGGCGGCCGACGAGCTGGTCCGCGTGGTGCGCCCAGGCGGCCGGATCGGGCTGATCAGCTGGACGCCGGCCGGCTTCATCGGCCAGATGTTCGCCACCATGAAGCCGTTCGCCCCGGCCGCCACCGCCCGGTGCGCAGCCGCCGCCGCTCTGGGGCGACGAGGACCACGTGCGCGCCCTGCTGGGCGACCGGGTCACCGACGTCGTCGCCGAGAAGCAGTCACTGCCGGTGCCGGTGTTCCCGGACGGTGCGTCGTTCCGCGACTTCTTCAAGCGCACCTACGGGCCGACCATCGCCGTCTACCGGTCCCTCGCCGACGACCCGGCACGCACGGCCGAGCTCGACGAGGCCCTCGCGGCCCACGGGGATCGCTACGTCACCGACGGCCCGATGGAGTGGGAGTACCTGCTGTTCACCGCCCGGCGCGCCTGAGGACGCGGGGGCCTGGAGAGAGGTCAGGCGGGCGCGTAGGTGAGGCAATCCGCGACGTCCTCCATGGCCCCCACGTCGATGTGGTCAGCGGTGCACTCGAGCGCGGAGTTGTGGGTGCAGTCCGACCGGTGGCAGGCGCCCACGTGACCGGCATCGCCGATCCCGGCCTTGCCGTCGCCGGAGACGAAGGTGCCGCAGGCCGCGGATCCGTGGCCGAGCACGGTGATGGCGGCGGCGTGGCAGTCGTGGTCGTGGTTGTAGGAGCACCCCTCGGCGGAGCACGTGCTGATGATCGGCAGGCTCATGGTGGTCATGGCTCTACCGTCCTCCTCCGGGCGGGCGTCGTCCAGAGAGGTGAGGCTGACCTGAGCAGGCTTGTCGGCGCGACATAACCTCGTGAGACATGACCCGGTCTCGCCTGCTCCGGCTCGGCTTGGGAGTCGTCGCCTCGTCCGCCCTCGTGGTCTGCCGCTGCCCGCGGCCGCCGAGGAGGTCCCGGCTGCCGCGTCCTACACCGTCACGGGCTACGGCTACGGCCACGGCCACGGCCTCTCCCAGTACGGCGCCCAGGGCGCGGCCAACCAGGGCCTCTCGTGGAAGCAGATCATCGGCTTCTACTACCCGGGGACCCGCCTGGGCAAGGCGCGCGGCACCATCAAGGTGCTCATCACCGCGGACAAGAAGGACGTCGTGGTCGACGCCCGCGACGGGCTCCGGCTCACGCGGCTGACCGGGCGCAAGGCCTTCAACCTGGCCAAGGTGCGGCCGAAGGCGACGCGCTGGCGGATCATGCCGCGAGGCTCGAGGAGCGTGGTGTCCTACCGCATCCCCAGCCGCGGCGGCTGGCAGAAGTGGACGACGTTCCCGGGTGCCGCCGAGTTCTCGGCCGGCAACCAGCCGGTCACTCTCCGGCTGCCGAGGCACGGGTCCGCGGACTACCGCGGCGCCCTGCGCTCGGTCGAGAAGCACACGGTCAACGTGCTGCCGATCGACCGCTACGTGCAGGGTGTCGTCCCGCGCGAGGTCCCGGCCGAGTGGCCGGCGCAGGCGGTCCGCGCCCAGGCCGTGGCGGCCCGCACGTACGCCGCGTTCGAGCGGGAGGCCGCGACGTCGTACTACGACATCTGCGACACCGAGTCCTGCCAGGTCTACGGCGGAGTCGCGGACGAGCACCCGGCGGCCACCGCCGCGGTGAAGGCCACGGGAGGCAGGGTCGTGCTCTACCAGGGCCAGCCGGCCTTCACCCAGTTCTCCTCGAGCAACGGCGGCTACAGCTCGGCCGGGTCGCAGCCCTACCTGGCCGCCCAGCCCGACCCCTACGAAGCCTCCTCGGACAACCCCAACGACCCGTGGACCGCCACCGTCACGAGCGCACAGATCGAGAAGGCGTGGCCCGTGGTCAGCAAGCTCGTCAGCCTGTCGTTCAGCCGGGACGGCCTCGGGGCGCACTTCGGCGGCCGGGTCACCTCGGTCACGCTCACCGGCAGCCTGGGCGGCCTGCCCACCTCGGTCAAGGTCACCGGCGACGACTTCCGGTCCCGGCTCGGGCTCAAGTCGACCTGGCTCGAGCTGGCGCCGGCCTGACGCACTAGGCGAGCACCAGCACCAGGTCGCCGCCCTCGACGGCCTGGGTGCCGGAGATCGCCAGTCGCTCCACGGTGCCGTCGACCGGCGCGGTGATCGAGGCCTCCATCTTCATCGCCTCGATGGTGGCCACCACCTCGCCGGCCGCGACCCTGTCGCCCTCGGCGACGGCGGTGGTCACCACGCCCTGGAACGGCGCGGCGACCTGTCCCGGCTTCGAGGGGTCGGCCTTCTCGGCCGCGGCCACCTCCGAGGCGACCGCGCGGTCGCGGACGCTGATCGGCCGCAGCTGGCCGTTGATGGTGGCCATGACGTTCCGATAGCCACGCTCGTCGGGCTCGCTGATCGCCTGCAGCCCGAGGATGATCGTCTTGCCCTCCTCGAGGCTGACCTCGTGCTCCTCACCGTGGCGCAGCCCGTAGAGGTAGTCGACCGTCGGCAGCACCGAGACGTCGCCGTAGGTCGCGCGCGCCTCCAGGAACTCGCGGGTCGGGCCGGGGAACAGCAGCTCGTTGAGCGTCGCGCGACGGGTCCGCGAGCTGCCCTCGGCCAGCGCCGACGACTGCTCGGCGGTGAGCTCGCTGGCCGACGGCTTCCAGCTGCGGCCCTCGAGCGCCTTGGTCCGGAACGGCTCCGGCCACCCGCCGGGCGGGTCGCCGAGCTCGCCGCTGAGGAAGCCGATCACCGAGTCGGGGATGTCGAACTTCGCCGGGTTCTCGGCGAACTCGGCGGGATCGGCGCCGAGCCCGACCAGCGCCAGCGCCAGGTCGCCGACCACCTTCGAGGACGGCGTCACCTTGGGGATGTGGCCGAGGATGTCGTTGGCCGCGGCGTACATCTCCTCGACCTGCTCGAACTTCTCGCCCAGGCCGAGCGCGATGGCCTGCTGCCGCAGGTTGGAGAGCTGGCCGCCCGGGATCTCGTGCCGGTAGACCCGGCCGGTCGGCGCGGGCAGCCCGGACTCGAACGGCGCGTAGACCCGGCGCACCGCCTCCCAGTACGGCTCCATCGCGTTCACCGCCGCCAGCGACAGCCCGGTCTCGCGCGCGGAGTGGTCGGTCGCGCTGACCAGCGCGGAGAGCGGCGGCTGCGACGTCGTACCGGCCATCGAGGCGCAGGCCGCGTCGACCGCGTCGACGCCGGCGTCGATCGCCGCGAGCAGGGTGCCGAGCTGGCCGCCCGGGGTGTCGTGGGTGTGCAGGTGCACCGGCAGGTCGAACCGCTCCCGCAGCGCGGTGACCAGCGTGCGCGCGGCGGGTGCGCGGAGCAGGCCGGCCATGTCCTTGATCGCCAGCACGTGCGCGCCGGCGTCGACGATCTGCTCCGCGAGCCGCAGGTAGTAGTCGAGCGTGTAGAGCTTCTCGTCGGGGCTGGAGAGGTCGCCGGTGTAGCAGAGCGCCACCTCGGCGACCGTCGTCCCGGTCTCCCGGACCGCCTCGATCGCCGGCCGCATCTGCTCGACGTCGTTGAGTGCGTCGAAGATGCGGAACACGTCGAGGCCGGTCTCGGCGGCCTCCTTCACGAAGGCGGTGGCGACCTCGGTCGGGTACGGCGTGTAGCCGACCGTGTTGCGGCCGCGCAGCAGCATCTGGAGGCAGACGTTCGGCACCGCCTGGCGCAGCGCGGCGAGCCGCTCCCACGGGTCCTCGGAGAGGAAGCGCAGCGCCACGTCGTACGTCGCTCCGCCCCAGCACTCGAGCGACCAGAGCTGCGGGGTGCTCCGGGCCAGGTGACCGGCGACGGCGAGCAGGTCCTTGCTGCGCACCCGGGTCGCGAGCAGCGACTGGTGGGCGTCGCGGAACGTGGTGTCGGTGACCGCCACGTCGTTCTGCTCGCGCAGCCGGCGCGCGAACGCCTCGGGGCCGAGCTCGAGCAACAGCTGCCGGGTGCCGTCGGGTGCGGGTACGTCGAGCGCGAGGTCGGGCAGCTTGCTGACCGGGTCGAGGGTCACCGGCGCCGGGCCGTGCGGCTGGTTGACCGTGACGTCGGCGAGGTAGGTCATCAGCTTGGTGCCGCGGTCGCCGCTGGCCCGGGCCTTGAGCAGCTGGGGGTGGGTCTCGATGAAGCTCGTGGTGATCCGGCCGGCCCGGAAGTCGGGGTCGTCCAGGACCGCCTGGAGGAAGGCGATGTTGGTCGTGACGCCACGGATCCGGAACTCGGCCACCGCCCGCCGCGCCTTGGCCACCGCGTCCTCGAAGGTGCGGCCCCGGCAGGTCAGCTTGGAGAGCATCGAGTCGAAGTGCGCGGAGATCTCGGCGCCGGTGTACGTCGTACCGCCGTCGAGGCGGATGCCGCCACCGCCGGGGGAGCGGTAGGTGGTGATCACGCCGGTGTCGGGGCGGAAGTTGTTGGCCGGGTCCTCGGTGGTGATCCGGCACTGCAGCGCGGCGCCGCGGACCTGGATGCCCTCCTGGCTGAGCCCGAGGTCTGCCAGGGTCTCGCCGCTCGCGATCCGGAGCTGGGCCTGGACCAGGTCGACGTCGGTGATCTCCTCGGTGACCGTGTGCTCGACCTGGATCCGGGGGTTCATCTCGATGAAGACGTAGTTGCCGCTCGGGTCGAGCAGGAACTCGACGGTCCCGGCGTTCCGGTAGCCGATCTCGGTGGCGAAGCGGACGGCGTCGGCGCACATCCTCGTCCGGAGCTCGGGGTCGAGGTGCGGCGCGGGGGCGATCTCGACGACCTTCTGGTGCCGCCGCTGGACCGAGCAGTCGCGCTCGTAGAGGTGGATCACGTTGCCCGCGCCGTCGGCGAGGATCTGCACCTCGATGTGCCGCGGCTCGACCACCGCCTGCTCGATGAACACCGTCGGGTCGCCGAACGCACCCTCGGCCTCGCGCATGCACGTCTCGACCGCGTCGCGGAGGTCCTTGGGGTCGTCGACCCTGCGCATGCCGCGGCCACCGCCACCCGCGACCGCCTTCACGAACAGCGGGTACGGCAGCTCCTTGGCCGACTCGACCAGCTCGTCCGGGTCGGTGCTCGGCTCGACGCTGGCCAGGGTCGGCACGCCGGCCTTCCTGGCCGCCGCGATCGCCCGCGCCTTGTTGCCGGTCAGGGTCAGCACGTCGCTGGTCGGCCCGATGAAGGTGATGCCGGCGTTCGCGCACGCCTCGGCGAGCGCCGGGTTCTCGCTCAGGAATCCGTAGCCGGGGTAGACCGCGTCCGCTCCGGCCCGCACGGCCACCGCGACGATCGCGTCGGGGTCGAGGTAGGCCCGCACCGGGTGGCCGCGCTCGCCGATCTCGTAGGCCTCGTCCGCCTTGAGTCGGTGCTCCGACCACCGGTCCTCGAACGGGAACACCGCCACCGTCCGGGCGCCCACCTCGTAGGCGGCCCGGAACGCGCGGATGGCGATCTCGCCGCGGTTGGCGACGAGCACCTTCGAGAACATGCTTTGAACGCTATAAGGCGCCGTCCCCGGGATCAGCCCCGTGACGGTGGGTGGACAGCCTGCGGACGGCTAGGCGGCGACCCCGTTGCGCACGTCGACGGGCTCGGCAGGTGCCGGCCGGCGCAGCGCGCGGACGACGGTCATCACGCTGGTCACGACCACGCCGGTGAAGCCGACGACGGAGAAGAGCGCGATCACGGCGACGCCGATCCAGCCCACGAACTCGACCATGAGGTCAGGCTAGGCACATCGGTGGCGGTTTGCAGCGAATCGCCGAAGTTGCGATTCAGGCCCGAGGCTCCGAGAACTGGCCGACCAGGTCCGGCAGCGCCGCGTGGGCGACGCGGACCGCCTCGCTCTCGGGTACGTCGAGCACCTCGACCGCCTGGTTGCCTCCCGCCATGGTGGCGACCAGCGTGGTGAGGCCGGCGCGGCGCTGGAAGTAGGTGGCGCGGAGGTTCCAGCCGATGACGTGGTCGACCTCCAGGATCCGGCGGCGGCGGACCACGGAGCCGGACCGCGCGACCAGGTGGCCCACGACCAGGGCGTGGCCGAGGGACCGGGTGCGGTCCCACGCCAGCAGGGCCGCGACCGGGAGTGCGACCAGGCCGCCCAGCAGCCACGACGGGCCATCGGCAATCACCGCCGCAACGCACCCGACGGCCAGCACGAGCGCCGGTATCAGCGCCCGGGTCCAGCGACGGCGGACCGCTCGTGGTCCGTGCGGGATCAGGGTCGCTTCGACCGGGACGGTCGTGTCGAGGACCTCGCCGGCCACCCGCTCGACCAGCTGGCGCGGGGCCGGCGGGACCAAGGTGGAGCTGCCCTGCTGGCTCCCCGACAAGCCGGTGACGATCGCCGAGAGCTGGGCGCCGCCGGCCAGCCGGAGCCCGAGGGGCTCGGACAGGTTGACGCCGGCGAGCCGGTAGTCGTCCAGCGTGGTCTCGCGGGTGGTGAACAGTCCGCGGGTCAGATGCCACGTCGCTGCTCCGCGGGTGCGGGTGAGCCGGAACCCCCAGTTGCTGACGACGTACCCGGCGATCGAGAGCAGTGAGATGACGAGCAGGACGCCGAGCACCAACAGCGGGACCAGCACCAGGAGCGACAGGCCGGGGAGGTCGACCGACTCCGGGTTGAACCGCTCGAAGAAGCCGGTGGCCTGCAGCAGCTGGCTGGCGGCACCGAGCGCGGCGGCGCCGATGACGACACCGCTGCCGGTCAGCGGCGCGAACCGCACCCACGACCGGTCGAAGGTCACGACCTCGCGCTCCGGCGCCTGCTCGGCGGCCACCTCGTCGTCGGCGGTCGAGGTCCGCAGCAGCTCGGCCCGCAGGGCGCGGGCCCGGTCCAGCGGCAGTCCGTCGAGGTCGATCCGGTCCTCGTCGCTCGTCGAGGCGGTGCCGGTCCCGATCCGGACCTTCGTGAGCCCGAGCAGCCGGTGGATCAGCGAGGAGGTCAGGTCGACGGTCCGGACCCGGTCCACCGGCGTCGACAGCACGTGCCGGTTGAACAGTCCGCGCTGGAGCTCGATCCGGCCGCCGTTGATCCGGAAGCTCGTGGTCAGGTAGCGCAACAGGCCGAGCGCGATCGGGATCGCGACGCCGAACAGCTGCCACCGCTCCCCGCCGGACGCGGTCCGAGCCACCGCGAAGACGATCAGCACCGGCAGGAAGCGGATCACCTCGCGGATCGGGTGCACGAGCAGCATCCGCGGGTCCAGCCGCTGCCACTCGGCGTCGCGCCGCATCTCCGGGCCCGGCTCCGGCGGCGGGTACGCCGACAGGTCCGGCTCGATCACGTGGCGTCACCCTCCACGGCGTCCGCCTTGATCGTCAGCTCGTCGACCAGTCGGCGCGCGACGTCCTTGTCCAGCCCGGCGATCTCGAGCGCGCCCGCCGCCGAGGCGGTGGTCACGGTGACCGTGGCCAGCCCGAACAGCCGCGAGATCGCGCCCTCGGCGTGGTCGACGGTCTGGATCCGCGACATCGGCGCGATCCGGCGCTCCCGCGACCACCAGCCGGTCTGCGTGTAGACCGCGGTGTCGGTCACCTCCCACCGGTGCACCAGGTAGCGCCAGCTCGGCACGACCGCGATGTACGACAGCAGCACCAGGGCGACGAGCACCCAGACCCACCAGGGCACGTCGAAGAGGTCGAACGGACCGGCCAGGACCGCGGGCACGATGGCCAGCACGGCTGCCTGCACCACGGCCTCGGCCGTCCACATCAGCCGTGCTCGCGGGCTGACTCGCTGGCTGGGTTCGCGAAGGGAGGGTGCGTCGGGGATCGTCAGTCCTTTATCTCGCAGATGACCGCGCCGTTGGTGACGGTCGCGCCGACCTCGGCCTGCAGCCCGGTCACGGTGCCGGCCTTGTGGGCCTTGAGCGGCTGCTCCATCTTCATCGCCTCGATGACCACCACGGTGTCGCCCTCGGCGACCTCCTGGCCCTCCTCGACGACCACCTTGACGATGGTGCCCTGCATCGGGGAGGTGACCGCGTCGCCGCTCGCCTTGGAGCCGGCCTTCTTGCCGGCCGCCCGCTTCGGCTTCTTCGCCGCGCCGCCGCCCGCAGAGATGGCGCCGAGCGCGCCGGGCAGGACGACCTCGAGCCGCTTGCCGCCGACCTCGACGACCACCCGCTGGCGCTCTTCGGGCTCGTCGCCCTCGGCCACGTCGCCGGCGTACGGCTCGAGCTGGTTGTCGAAGTCGGTCTCGATCCAGGTCGTGTAGACGTCGAACTTCTCCCCGTCGCCGACGTACGCCGGGTCGGAGACCACCGCGCGATGGAACGGGATCACCGTCGGCATGCCCTCGACCACGAACTCGTCCAGAGCACGCCGGGAGCGCTCGAGCGCCTGGGTGCGGTCGCGGCCGGTGACGATGAGCTTGGCGATGAGGGAGTCGAACGAGCCGGGGATGGTCTCGCCGGTCTCGTAGCCACCGTCGAGGCGGACGCCGGGGCCACTGGGCGGATGCCAGGCGGACAGGGTGCCGGGCGCGGGCATGAAGTTGCGGCCGCCGTCCTCGGCGTTGATCCGGAACTCGATCGAGTGGCCGTCGACCTCCGGGTCGTCGTACCCGAGCTCCTCACCGGCCGCGATGCGGAACATCTCGCGGACCAGGTCGATACCGGTGACCTCCTCGGACACGCAGTGCTCGACCTGGAGGCGGGTGTTGACCTCGAGGAACGAGATGGTGCCGTCCCTCGCGACCAGGAACTCGCACGTGCCGGCGCCGACGTAGCCGGCCTCGCGCAGGATCGCCTTCGAGGACTCGTAGAGCTTGGCGACCTGGTCGTCGGTGAGGAACGGCGCGGGCGCCTCCTCGACCAGCTTCTGGTGCCGCCGCTGGAGCGAGCAGTCGCGGGTCGAGATCACGACGACGTTGCCGTGCTGGTCGGCGAGGCACTGCGTCTCGACGTGGCGCGGCTTGTCGAGGAACTTCTCCACGAAGCACTCGCCGCGGCCGAACGCCGACACCGCCTCGCGCACCGCCGACTCGAACGCGTCGGCGACCTCGCTCATCTCGCGCGCGACCTTGAGCCCGCGGCCGCCGCCGCCGAACGCCGCCTTGATCGCGATCGGGAGGCCGAACTCCTCGGCGAACCTGACCGCCTCGTCGGCGTTCTCGAGCGGGTCCTTGGTGCCGGGCGCCAGCGGGGCGCCGACCTTCTCGGCGATGTGGCGTGCCTTGACCTTGTCGCCGAGGTTCTCGATCGCGTCGGGTGGCGGCCCGATCCACGTCAGCCCTGCGTCGATGACCGCCCGCGCGAACTCGGCGTTCTCGGCGAGGAAGCCGTAGCCCGGGTGGACGGAGTCGGCACCCGCCTTCTCCGCGACCGCGATGATCTTGCCGATGTCGAGGTAGGAGTCGCCCGGTGTCGAGCCACCGAGCGCGTGCGCCTCGTCGGCCAGCCGCACGAACAGCGCGTCCCGGTCCGGGTCGGCGTACACGGCGACGCTGCCGATCCCGGCGTCCTTGCAGGCCCGGATCACGCGGACCGCTATCTCACCGCGGTTGGCGATCAGGACCTTCTGCAACGGGGCGGTCTCAGGCACCAGCGCAGGTTATCGCTCGGTGCGGTGTGCGCAGCGTGGGGACCGTCTCAGTGGGACCTCTCGGCGCCCTTGACCTCCAGTGCGGTTGAGGTCCTAGCGTCCTCGACGTGGAGTCCCTGAGGATCGCGGTGCTGGGCACCGGACCCGTCGGCCGCGCCGTCGGCGGGAGGCTGGCCGAGCTCGGCCACGAGGTCACGATCGGCACCCGTGATGCCGCCGACACTGCCGCACGAGACGACTACGCCGCGTGGGCGGCCGACCACCCCGACGTCGGGCTCTCGACCTTCGCGGAGGCCGCCGCGGGTGCGGAGCTCGTGGTCAACGCGTCGGGCGGTGCGGTCGCGCTCGGCATCATCGAGAGCGCCGGCGCGGAGAACCTCGCGGGCAAGGTGCTGCTCGACATCTCCAACCCGCTGGACGGCTCGACGGGGTTCCCGCCGCAGCTGTTCGTCAAGGACGACGACTCCCTCGCCGAGACGATCCAGCGCGCCCATCCCGACGCCCGGGTCGTGAAGAGCCTGAACACGATGAACAACGCGCTGATGGTCGACCCCCAGCGGCTGGGCGAGGACACCACCGTCTTCGTCTCCGGCGATGACGCGGAGGCCAAGGCGACGGTCACCGAGCTGTTGCGTGCGATCGGCCACGGGGACGTGATCGACCTCGGCGGGATCGAGACGGCCCGCGGCCCGGAGATGTACGTCGCGCTCTGGATCCGCACCGCGTTGGCGCTCGGCGGCAACGACTTCAACATCAAGGTCGTCAGGGGGCCCTCGTTGCGAGGTTAGCGATCGTTAACCAAACGGGGTAATCTGCGGCCCATGAGCACCCCCTCGAACAGTTTCGGGCTGAGCCGTGAGCACGAGGAGTTCCGGCAGAGCGTCCGGGAGTTCGCCCAGGCCGAGATCGCGCCGTACGCCGCGCAGTGGGACCGCGACCACCACTTCCCCGTCGACGTGGTGCAGAAGATGGGGAAGCTCGGGCTGTTCGGGCTCACCTCACCCGAGGAGTACGGCGGCGCGGGGGAGGACGGCGACTTCACCAGCCTCTGCGTGGCGATCGAGGAGATCGGCCGGGTCGACCAGTCGATGGGGATCACCCTCGAGGCCGCGGTCGGGCTCGGGATCAACCCGATCCTCACCTTCGGCAACGACGAGCAGAAGCAGACCTGGCTGCCCGATCTCGTGGCCGGCCAGACCCTCGCCGGCTTCGGCCTCACCGAGCCGGGCGCCGGCTCCGACGCGGGCGCCACGAAGACGAAGGCCGAGCTGGTCGAGGGCGAGTGGGTGGTCAACGGCGCCAAGCAGTTCATCACCAACTCCGGCTCCGAGATCACCAGCGTCGTCGCGGTGACCGCACGCACCGGCACGGCGGGTGACAAGCCGGAGCTCAGCGCGATCCTGGTCCCGTCCGGCACCGACGGGTTCACCGCCGAGAAGCCGTACGACAAGCTCGGCTGGCACGCGTCCGACACCCATCCGCTGACCTTCGCGGACTGCCGGGTGCCCGAGGCCAACCTGCTCGGTGACCGGGGCCGTGGCTACGCACAGTTCCTCGCCACCCTCGACGACGGCCGGGTCGCGATCGCGGCCCTGGCGGTCGGCTGCATCCAGGCCTGCCTCGACCTCTCCGTCCAGTACGCCGGGGAGCGGCAGACCTTCGGCGCGCCGATCGGGCGCAAGCAGGGTCTGGCCTTCCAGATCGCCGACCTCGAGGTGATGCTCAACGCCGCGCGGCTGCTGACCTACCGCGCCGCCGCGATGAAGGACAGCCAGAAGGACGGGCACGGCGCGCCGGTGAAGGAGTTCAAGCAGGCCGCCGCGGTCGCGAAGCTCTACGCCACCGAGTCGGCGGTCAGCGCGACCCGGATCGCCACCCAGGTCTTCGGCGGCTACGGCTTCATGGAGGAGTACGCCGTCGCCCGCTTCTACCGCGACGCCAAGGTGCTCGAGATCGGCGAGGGCACCTCGGAGGTGCAGCGGATGCTGATCGCCCGAGGGCTCGGCCTGCCGGTCGAGTAGACCCACGCCCGGTCGGGTACGGCGAGGCATGCCCCGACCACGCGTGCTCGCCCTCATCCAGGCCGGCGGGACGGGCGGCCGGATGGACGTCCTCACCCGCGAGCGGGCCAAGCCGGCGCTGCCGTTCGCCGGCGTGCACCAGCTCGTCGACTTCCCGCTCTCGAACCTCACCCACTCGGGGCTGAGCGACGTGTGGCTGTCGCTGCAGTTCCAGGGCTCCACGCTGCAGGAGGAGGTCGCCAACGGCCGCCCGTGGGATCTCGACCGCAACCTCGGTGGGCTGCGGATACTGCTGCCCCACGAGGGCACCGGGGGCATGGACGAGGAGGGGTTCGCCCGCGGGAACGCCGACGAGCTGTTCCGGTTCCGCGACGAGGTGGCGGGCTTCGACCCGGAGGTCGTGCTCGTCATGAGCGCCGACCACGTCTACCGGCTGGACTACAACGACGTTCTCGACACGCACCGGGAGCGTGAGGCCGAGTGCACCGTGGTGGTCGTGCAGTCGCCCGAGGGCGACGACCCCGGTGACCACGGCGTCGTCGAGGTCGGCGAGGAGGGCCGGATCACCCGGTTCGCGTACAAGCCCGACGAGCCGAGGACCGACACCATCGTCGCCGAGGTGATCGCCTACGACCCGACCGTGCTCCGCGAGGTGCTCGAGGAGCTGCACCGCGACCTCGCGGCCGGCAGCGACGAGGGCGACACCGGGCTGGGGGACTTCGGCGACCACCTGTTGCCCGCGCTGGTCGAGCGAGGCCGCACGTTCGCTCACCGTCACGAGGGCTACTGGCGCGACCTCGGCCAGCCGCATCACTACCTGCGCGCCCACCGCGAGGTGCTCACCGACGACCGCGAGGTCCTGTCGGTGCTCGGTTGGCCGATCCTGTCGCGGCTGCCCCAGCGGGTCCCGGCACGAGTGCTCGACGGCGGTGAGGTCGTGGACAGCCTGCTCTCGCCCGGCAGCCGGGTGGCCGGCGTCGTACGCCGCAGCGTGCTGGGGCCGGGCGTGGTGGTCGAGTCGGGCGCCGAGGTCCATGACAGCGTCGTCTTCGCCGACACCGTCGTGCGCGCCGGCGCCCGCGTGCACTGGTCGGTCCTGGACACCGGCTGCGTCATCGAGTCTGACGCCCGGCTCGGCTCCCGAGACGAGGACGCGCTCGACGACCCGGACGCGGTGACGCTGGTCGGCCGCGGCAGCCAGGTGTCAGGGGAACTCCGGGCGGGCAGCCGACTGGAGCCGGGCACCACTACCTGAGCTCTCACGGCGCGAAACGATCGAGACGCTCAACAAGGCGTCGTCACTGTTCACCAAGTGACCACGTGACGCACCCGGTGTCAGGCCTGACCGAACAGCGGGGTCGCGCCGTCTAGCATCGAACCCATGTCGGACCGGACGCAGCGATTCATCGCTGAGGTGGGCCGGTTCCTCGTGGTGGGTGGTGCGGCCACGATCGTGGCGCTGATCATCTTCAACCTGCTGGTGCACGGATTCAACACCGGCGACCACGCGCTCCTCAGGAAGCAGCCGATCGCGGCCTTCGTCATCGCCAACAGCGTGGGGATGGGCGTCAGCTACTACGGCAGCCGGCACTGGGCCTTCCGGGACCGGCCGCCGGTGACGTCGGACGGCGGACTCACGTCGTTCGTCGTGATCAACTTCCTCACCATGCTGATCCCGATCGGGTGCCTGGCGATCAGCCGCGACGTGCTCGGCCTCGACGACCCGATCTCCGACAACGTGTCGGCCAACATGATCGGGCTGGTCCTCGGCCTGGCCGCGCGGTTCGCACTGTTCCGCACCTACGTGTTCAAGCGCCCGATCAGCATCGTCGAGATCTATGACGAGCCGGGAGTGGTCGAGGACATCGAGCTGCTCGACGGTGACTCGGGACCGGTCAGCGAGTCGGCTGCTCTCGCCAGAGGTCGGTCCACGAGTGGCCCAGTTCCGCCATCAGCTCGCGCACCAGAGGGAGACTGAGCCCCACCACGTTGTGGTGGTCGCCCTCGATCGCGGTCACGAACGCGCCACCGAGGCCGTCGATGGTGAACGCGCCGGCCACGTGCAACGGCTCGCCGCTCGCGACGTACGCCGCGATCTCGTCGTCGGTCACGTCCGCGAAGTGCACGGTGGTCGCGGCGGTGGCCGAGGCGACGTGGCCGGTCGCGGTGTCGCGCAGGCTGTGCCCGGTCAGCAGCACGCCGGAGCGGCCGCGCATCGTCAGCCAGCGCTGGGTGGCCTCCTCGGCCGTGCCCGGCTTCCCCAGCGCCTCCCCGTCCAGCTCGAGCACCGAGTCGCAGCCGAGGACGAGCGCGGCGTCGGGGAGGTCGTCGCGGCCGGCGACGGCGGCGCTCTTCAGCTCCGCGAGCTGGAGCGCCAGCTCGGCGGGCGGCAGCGGACCCAGCTGGTCCTCGTCGACGCCGGACACGATCACGACCGGCTCGATGCCTGCGGCGCGCAGCGTCGCCAGCCGGGCGGGGGACTGGGAGGCGAGGACGAGGACGGGCGCCGTCACGGGGTGACGAAGGGCAGGGCGTCGCCGAACGCGCAGATGGCCAGCCTGCCCAGGTCGTGGCTCTCCTCGAGGTGCTCGGGCGCGCGCATGGACAGCATCACGTTGAGCAGCATGCCCTGCGCGATGAACTCCTGCGCGCGCTCGTCGGTGCAGCCGGTCGAGAGGACGGTGGCGAAGATCCGGCCCATGCTGTCGCGGCTGCGCTCCGCGATCCGGTCGTCGTTGCCGGCCGCGAAGCCGTGCATCATCACCATCAGCAGGTCGCGGTCGCGGAGCAGCTCGGTGTAGGCGAGCCCCAGCCGGGCCCAGTCGTCGTCGCTGTCGGGGTCGAACGGGCCGTCGGCGAGCACCGCCTCGAACGCCTCCCGGATCCGGTCGCAGGCGCGCTCGAAGACCTCGAGGAACAGCTCCAGCTTGGTGCCGAAGATCCGGACGACGTAGGGCTGGGAGACGCCGGCCTCCTTGGCGACGGCGTCGGTGCTGGTGCCGGCGTACCCACCGCGGGAGAAGGCCCGGGTCGCCGCGGCGAGGACCAGCTCGCGGCGGTCGTCGGCGCTCATCCGGGTGCGTTCGGGAGCGGTGCTGGCGGCTGTGGTCGGGCTCACGCTTGACATGTTATCAGTCGATTACTAACGTGGCGAACACAAGTAATCATTCAATGCCTTCTTAGGAGCTCAAGGATGTCCACCACCCTCGACGTCCGGGCCGATGCACCGGACACCGCGGTCACCACCGCGGACCGCACCACCTCGCGCGGCACCCGCCGGGTCCCGGTCTGGCTGGCCGTGGTCGCGGTCTCGCTGCCGATGTTCATGGCCACTCTCGACAACCTCGTGATGACCAGCGCGCTGCCGGTGATCCGGGCCGACCTCGGCTCGACGGTCAACCAGCTGTCGTGGTTCATGAACGCCTACACGCTGGCGTTCGCCACGCTTCATGCTCCCGGCGGCGACGCTCGGTGACCGGCTCGGCCGGCGTCGGGTGATGATCGCCGGAGCTGACCGTCTTCACCCTGGCCTCGATCGCCTCGGCGCTGAGCACCTCCTCGGAGGCGCTGATCGCCGCCCGTGCGGTCCAGGGCCTCGGCGCGGCGGCGATCATGCCGCTGTCGCTGACCCTGCTCGCCTCGGCCGTGCCGGAGAAGATGCGCGCCGCCGCGATCGGCATCTGGGGCGGCGTCTCCGGCCTCGGCGTCGCGCTCGGCCCGGTCGTCGGCGGCGCCGTCGTCGAGGGCGTCAGCTGGCAGGCCATCTTCTGGCTCAACGTCCCGGTCGCCCTGGTCGCGCTGCCGCTGCTGCTGTTCGCGGTCCCCGAGTCGAAGGGCACCTGGCAGCGGCTCGACCTGGTCGGCACCGCGCATGCTCGGCGGCGCGGTCTTCCTCGGGCATCTGGGGGATCGTGCACGGCAACGACGACGGCTGGACCTCGGCCGGCGTGCTGGTGCCGCTGGTCGTGGCCGGTCTGCTCGTGCCGGCGTACGTCGCCTGGTCGCGCGGCCGTTCCTACGCCGTGCTGCCCGCTGCGGCTGTTCTCCGCGCGCGGCTTCTCGGTCGCCAACGTGATCGGCCTGACCTTCACGATCGGCATGTTCGGCACGGTGTTCCTGCTCTCGCAGTACCTCCAGGTCGTGCAGGGCTACAGCCCGCTCGAGGCCGGGATCCGCACCCTGCCGTGGACCGCGGCGCCGATGGTGATCGCCCCGATCGCCGGCGCGATCGCGGGCCGGACCGGGCTGCGCAAGCTGCTCGTGACCGGGCTGACCCTGCAGACCGCGTCGCTGGTGTGGTTCGCGTGGCTGACCGAGAACGGCTCGGCGTACTCCGCGTTCCTGGTGCCGCTCGCCATGGCCGGCATCGGCATGGGGCTGACGTTCGCGCCGAGCGCCACCGCGGTGCTGCGAGGGGCTGCCGGACAGCGACTTCGCCATCGCCAGCTCGGCCAACTCCACGATCCGCGAGTTCGGCGTGGCGCTCGGCATCGCGCTGCTGGTCGCGGTCTTCCTCGGCAACGGCGGCCAGATCAGCCCGGCCGGGTACGACGGGGCGATCGGCCCGGCGCTGCTCACCGGTGCCGCCGCGGTGGCCATCGCCGTGGTCGCCGCGCTCTTCGCCCCCGGGAAGGTCCGCAGCCGGGCCTGACCCGGCCGAACGCCCGCACGCAGGACGCAGGTCCGTCGCCCCCCGCGACGGACCTGCGTCGTGTCCCCGTGACTGCCCTCCTCGGGAGTGAGGGCCTGCGACGATCCTCCGTGGCGCGTCGCGGCCTGGCGATGGCCCAGATGGACCATTCCGGCCTGTCAGGCATGGCCTGACTGGGCTATGGGCGGCGAGCCGATGT
Organism: uncultured Actinomycetota bacterium; assembly: GCA_963734355.1. Lineage (GTDB taxonomy): Bacteria > Actinomycetota > Actinomycetes > Propionibacteriales > Nocardioidaceae > Nocardioides. The sequence goes on along the minus strand of CAVTHU010000028.1, from coordinate 184,113 downwards.
CATGCCGGGTCAACGCGGCAGCGCAGCTGGACCGCCAGCCGCCCGGACCGTGCGGCAGGGTGCTGCGGACCTTGCGGTGGTGGGCCGACCACTCCGGCGTACGCCGTGGCGGCGGCTCGTCGCCGCTGCCGAGCGCCGCGACCACCGCGACCAGGGCGGCCACCTCCTCGGGGGTGGCGTCGCCCTTGACCACGCTCAGCAGCGGACGCTGCTCGGGACTCTCGTCCGACATCACAGCGGGATGTTCCCGTGCTTCTTCGGCGGGCAGCGTCTCCCGCTTCGACCGCAGCAGCCGCAGCGCGCGGACCACCTCGACGCGGGTCTCGTGCGGGCTGATCACCGCGTCGACGTAGCCGCGCTCGGCGGCGAGGTAGGGGTTCGCCAGCGCCTGGTCGTAGTCGTCGATCAGCTCGGCGCGCTTGGCCTCGGGGTCCTCGGCCTCCTTGAGCGTGTCGCGGTAGAGGATGTTCACCGCGCCCTGCGCGCCCATCACCGCGATCTGCGCGGTCGGCCAGGCCAGGTTGATGTCGGCGCCGAGGTGCTTGGAGCCCATGACGTCGTAGGCGCCGCCGTAGGCCTTGCGGGTGATCACCGTGACCAGCGGGACGGTCGCCTCGGCGTAGGCGTAGATCAGCTTGGCGCCGCGGCGGATGATGCCGTTCCACTCCTGGTCGGTGCCGGGCAGGAAGCCGGGCACGTCGACGAAGGTCAGCACCGGGATGTTGAAGGCGTCGCAGAACCGGACGAACCGGGCCGCCTTCTCGGACGCGTCGATGTCGAGGGTGCCGGCGAACTGCATCGGCTGGTTGGCCACGACGCCGACCGAGTGGCCCTCGACCCGGCCGAAGCCGACGATGAGGTTCGGCGCGAAGAGCTCCTGGACCTCGAGGAACTCCTCGTCGTCGACGACCGCCTTGATGACGTCGTGCATGTCGTAGGGCTGGTTCGGCGAGTCCGGGATCAGGGTGTCGAGGCTGCGGTCGAGGTCGGTGAACTCGAGTGTCCGCGTCGTCGTCGTACGACGGCACCTCGTCGAGGTTGTTCTGGGGCAGGTAGGAGAGCAGCGCCTTGGTGTACTCCAGCGCGTCGTCCTCGTCGGCGCCCATGTAGTGGGCGTTGCCGGACTTGGTGTTGTGGGTCCGGGCGCCGCCGAGCTCCTCCATCGTGACGTCCTCGCCGGTGACGGTCTTGATGACGTCGGGGCCGGTGATGAACATGTTGGAGGTGCCGTCGACCATGATCGTGAAGTCGGTGACCGCGGGGGAGTAGACGTGGCCGCCGGCGCAGGAGCCCATGATCAGGCTGATCTGGGGGATCACGCCCGCTGGCGTGCACGTTGCGGCGGAAGATCTCGCCGTACAGGCCCAGCGAGACGACGCCCTCCTGGATGCGGGCGCCGGCGCCCTCGTTGATGCCGATGATCGGGCAGCCGGTCTTGATGGCGAGGTCCATGACCTTGGTGATCTTCTCGCCGTACACCTCGCCGAGGGAGCCGCCGAAGATCGTGAAGTCCTGGGAGAACACGCAGACCTGGCGGCCGTCGATGGTGCCGTAGCCGGTGATCACGCCGTCGCCGTACGGGCGGCGCTTCTCGAGGCCGAACGCCGTCGAGCGGTGCCGGGCCAGCTCGTCGAGCTCGACGAAGGAGCCCTCGTCGAAGAGGATCTCGATCCGCTCGCGGGCGGTCTTGCGGCCCTTGGCGTGCTGCTTCTCGACCGCCTTGGCCGAGCCGGCGTGCACCGCCTCGTCGAGCCGGCGGTCGAGGTCGGCCAGCTTGCCCGCGGTGGTGTGGGTGTCGATGTCCTCGGGGACGTCCGTGCCTTCGCCGGGGTGCGCGCTCACGCGTGACAGGCTAGTGCTCGTGATCTCGGACCCCGCCGCACGCCCACCTCTCGACGCCGAGCGGCTGGCCGCGCCGACCCGACCGCGACCGGCCTGACGGTCGAGGTGGTCGAGGAGGCCGCCTCGACCAACGCGCTGGTCGCCGAGCGGGCCCGGGCCGGCGGGCCGCGAGGGCCTCGTGGTCGTCGCCGAGCACCAGACCGCCGGCCGCGGCCGGCTCGACCGGACCTGGGAGACGCCGGCCCGCTCCGGCGCTGACCTTCTCGGTGCTGCTCCGGCCCGACGGCTGCCGACGGCGACCTGGCCGTGGCTCCCGCTGCTGACCGGGTACGCCGTGACAAGGCGCTGCGGGCGGCCGGGTTCGACGGCGACGGTGAAGTGGCCGAACGACGTGCTGCTCGACGACCGCAAGGTGGCCGGGATCCTGGTCGAGCGGGTCGAGACCGCCGGCGGGCCGGCGGCGGTCGTCGGCATCGGGCTGAACGTCGGCATGACCGCGCGACGAGCTGCCGGTCCCCGAGGCGACGTCGCTGGCGCTCGAGGGCGCGGCGTCCCCGACCGGACCGAGCTGCTCGGTCTCGCTGCTCGACGCGCTGTGGGAGGGCTACGTCGCGTGGCAGGAGGGCGGCGACCGGCCGCGACGCGGCTGCGCGGCGTCGTACGCCGCGGCCTGCTCGACGATCGGCCGGCAGGTCCGCGTCGACCTCCCGTCGGGCGAGGTGCTCACCGGCACGGCGACCGGCATCGACCCGAGCGGGCGGCTGCTCGTGCGACGGCGACGGGCGCGGTCGAGCGCCGGGCGACGTCGTCCACGTCCGGAGCGTGCGCGATCGGGCCGATCGGTGACATGATCCGTCCGTGGCCATCTCCAAGAACCTGCTGAACGAGGGCGAGTCGCTCGTCGTCGACACGCGCACCCACCCCAAGGCGCTGCTGCTGCCCGCTCCTGGCGCTCGTCGTGCTCGCTGGCGATCGGCGACGTTCGTGCAGACGCCAGACCGACGAGGGCAGTCGTGCACCACGGTCGTCTGGGTGCTCGTCGGCCGTCGGCGTCCTCTGGTTCGTCGTCCGGCCGGTGCCTGATCTGGCTGACCGCGACCTACACGATCACCACCCGACGGCTGATCACCCGGCACGGCGTCATCACCCGGCGGGGCCACGACATCCCGCTCACCCGGATCAGCGACGTCGCCTACGAGAAGGACCTCATCGACCGGCTGCTGGGCTGCGGCACGCTGGTGATCAGCGACGCCAGCACGCACGGCCAGGTGGCGCTGCCCGACATCCCGCGGGTCGAGGACGTCCAGCGCAAGCTCAACGACCTGCTGCACGACCTGCACACCGACGACGACCGCCGCGACGAAGGTGTCTGACCAGCCCTCGGAACCGGCAGCCAGCCCGGACGACCCGTCGCAGGACCTCGAGCAGCACATCCTCGGCGAGGCCCGCGTCTTCACCGCGGTCGAGCTCGCCGCCGAGACCGGCGTCGACCTCGAGAAGGCGCGCCGGCTCTGGCGGGCCCTCGGCTTCCCCGAGCACGGCGCCGCGACGGCGTTCACCCGCTCCGACGCGCAGGCGCTGTCGACGCTGGTCGGGCTGGTCGACTCGGGGCTGATCGACTTCGACCTCGCGGTGCACCTGACCCGCGCGGTCGGCCAGACCATGGCCCGGCTCTCGGACTGGGAGGTCTCGGCGCTGCTGACCGGGTCGCTCGAGATGGCCCGCGAGGAGTCGGCGAGGCGACCGAGGACCGGCTGGCCATCGGGCTGCGGATGATCGAGGAGTTCTCCGAGCCGTTCGAGGCGCTGCTCGTCTACGTCTGGCGGCGCCACCTCGCCGCCGCGGTCGCCCGGCAGGAGGCGCTCGGCGCCCGCGAGGAGGACGTGCACACGACGCCGGCTCACCGTCGGGTTCGCGGACATCGTGCAGTTCACCGCGCTGTCCAACGAGCTGTCCGAGGAGCGGATCGGCGACCTGGTCGAGCTGTTCGAGGCCCGCTGCGCCGACGTCGTCGCCGCCCAGCGCGGCCGGGTGATCAAGTCGATCGGCGACTCGGTGCTGTTCGTGCACCACGACCCGATCGCGGCCTACGAGATCGCCGAGGGGATCATCACCGTCATCGGCCGCGACTCCCGGATGCCCGACGTCCGCGTCGGCCTGGCCACCGGGCTCGTCGTGCTCCGCCTCGGCGACGTCTTCGGCCCGCCGGTCAACATGGCCGCCCGGCTCACCGCCGTGGCCCGCCGCAACCGGGTGATCGTCGACGCCGAGACCGCCGAGCTGCTGCCCGACGACCAGTTCGAGACCCGGCGGCTGCCCGGCCGCCCGGTGCGCGGCTTCGGGATCGTCGAGCCGGTCGCCGTACGCCGGCAGTGACGGCGTGCACCCGGATCGGGTCGCTGCGCGCCTCAGGGTGCGCGTGCCCGACCTCGCGCCCACCGTCGCCGTCATCGGTGGCGGGCAGCTCGCGCGGATGCTGGCGGAGCCGGCCGCGGCGCTCGGGATCCCGCTGCGGCTGCTGGCCGAGGCGGAGGGCGTCTCGGCGGCGCAGGTCATCCCCGACACGATCGTCGGCGACTACCGAGACCTCGAGATGCTGCGGAAGGTCACCGGCGGGGCACAGGTCGTCACCTTCGACCACGAGCACGTGCCGACCGAGCACCTGCACGCGCTCGCCGAAGCCGGCGTCGCCGTGCGGCCGGGCCCGGAGGCGCTGGTCCACGCCCAGGACAAGGCGGTGATGCGGGCGCGGCTCAGCGCGATGGGGGTGCCGTGCCCGCGGTACGCCGTCGTGACGTCGGCGGCGGACGTCGAGGAGTTCGGGCTGCCCGTGCGTGCTCAAGGTCACCCGCGGCGGCTACGACGGCCGCGGGGTCTGGACGGTCCGCGACCCCGACGAGGCCGAGGAGGCGTTCGCGACCGCGGCCGAGACCGGCGTCCAGGTGCTCGCCGAGGAGCTCGTCGACTTCCGTCGCGAGCTGGCGGCGCTGGTGGCCCGCTCGCCGAGCGGCCAGGCCGCGGCGTACCCCGTCGTCGCCAGCACCCAGCTCGACGGCATCTGCCACGAGGTCGTCGGCCCCGGCACCCGACCTGGCGCCCGAGCTGGCGACGCACGCCCAGCAGGTCGCGCTCACGATCGCCAAGGAGCTCGACGTCGTCGGGATCCTCGCGGTCGAGCTGTTCGAGACCCGCGACGGGCGGGTGCTGGTCAACGAGCTCGCGATGCGGCCGCACAACACCGGCCACTGGACCCAGGACGGTGCGGTCACCAGCCAGTTCGAGAACCACCTGCGCGCGGTCCTCGACCTGCCGCTCGGGATCCCCGGCGCCGCGGGCGCCGTGGACGGTGATGGTGAACATCCTGGGCGGCCCGTCGGACCAGGTCGGGCGGCTGTACGACGGCTACCCGCACGCCCTGGCCCGCGACCCGCGGCTGCGGGTGCACCTCTACGGCAAGGAGCTGCGGCCCGGTCGCAAGGTCGGCCACGTCAACGCCTACGGTGACGACCTCGAGGACTGCCTCGAGCGCGCCCGGCACGCCGCCGCCTGGTTCCGCGGCGACCTCGGCAACGAGAGCGAGTGACTTCGAGATGACCGCGATGACAGGGAACGACGTGACACCCCAGGTCGGGATCGTGATGGGCTCCGACTCCGACTGGCCGGTGATGAAGGCTGCCGCGACCGCGCTCGAGGAGTTCGACGTGCCGTTCGAGGCCGACGTGGTCTCGGCGCACCGGATGCCGGAGGAGATGCTGGCCTACGGCAAGGAGGCGGCGAGTCGCGGGCTGCGGGTGATCATCGCCGGAGCCGGGGGAGCGGCCCACCTGCCCGGGATGCTCGCGGCGGTGACGCCGCTGCCGGTGATCGGCGTACCCGTCCCGCTCGAGCACCTCGACGGCCTCGACTCGCTGCTGTCGATCGTCCAGATGCCGGCCGGCGTACCGGTCGCGACGGTCGCCGTCGGCAACGCGCGCAACGCGGGGCTGCTCGCCGTGCGCATCCTGGCCGCGTCGGACGAGGGGCTGCGCCAGCGGATGGTCGAGTTCCAGGCCGCGCTCAAGGAGTCCGCGCAGGCCAAGGGCGCGGCGGTCCGCAACGACGCCGGGGCCCGGAAGGTCGGGCTTCTGAGCCAGCCCGAGTCACGAGGCTCGTCGGTCTCGACGTCGCACGCTGCCTGGCGCTGCTGGGCATGGTCGCCGCGCACGTGCTCGACGAGCGGAGGCCGGACGGCACGCTGACGCGGACCAGCTGGCTGGTCGACGGCCGGGCGTCGGCGCTGTTCGCCGTGCTGGCCGGGGTGAGCCTGGTGCTGATGCACCGCCGCACGTCACGTGCCGGCCTGGCGGTCCGCGCGCTGCTGGTCGCGCTGCTCGGGCTCGCGTTGGGTGAGCTCGAGACCGGGCTCGCGATCATCCTGACCTACTACGGGCTGCTGTTCCTGCTGGGGCTGCCCTTCCTGGGCCTGAGGGCGCGCGCCCTGTTCGCGTGGGCGGCGGCGTGGGCGGTGGTCGCGCCGGTGGTCTCGCACCTGGTGCGGCCGCACCTGGCGCCGCGCTCCGGGCCCAGCCCGGCGTTCGACCAGCTGGCGAACCCCGGCCACCTGCTCGCCGAGCTGCTGCTCACCGGCTACTACCCGTGCCTGCCGTGGCTGGCCTACCTGCTGCTCGGGATGGCGATCGGCCGCTGCGACCTGCGCTCCCGGTCGGTGCAGACCGGGCTGGTCGTGGGCGGGCTGGCGGTGGCGGTGGTGGCCTTCGTGGTGTCGCGGTCGTTCACCGAGCAGCCGTGGGTGCTGCGCCGGCTGGTTCCGGACGCCGGTGCGTACGGCGACGTGTCGACGGCCGACGCGTTCGTCAACGCCATCTCGGGTGGCATGCACGGCACCACCCCGGCCGACGGCTCGTGGGCCTGGCTGCTGGTGGTGGCGCCGCACAGCGGTACGCCGTTCGACCTGCTCGCAGACCGGTGCGTCGGCGGCCCTGGTCATCGGCCTCTGCCTGTGGCTGGTCGCGTGGCTCGGGGACCGGCCCCGCCGCGCGGTCGCGATCGTGTTCGGCGCCGGGACGATGACGTTGTCGCTCTACAGCCTGCACGTGGTCATGCGCACCGAGCAGGTCTGGCCCGCCGAGGAGCCGTCGTCGTTCGGGTGGCACGTCCTCGTGCTGCTCTCGGTGGGCGCGGTGTTCGTCGCCGTCCGATGGCGCGGGCCGCTGGAGGTGGCGGTGGGCGGGATCAGCGCCGCCGCCTCCATCAGCGACCACCCAGCACGAACACAAGTCACGAGGACCCACCGAGTAGCTGCGCAGGATGCTGTTGATCATCTCGAGAACCCGATGCGCGTTGCGCTCGACGTGGCCGAGCATCGCGCGCTGCGACTCGGTGAGCGGGCCTGCGTCCAGGCTCTGGAGGAGCTCGGTGTAGCCGAGGATGACCGCCATCGGGGTGCGCAGCTCATGACTCATGCTGGACGCGTAGTCGTCGCCGAACTGCACCAGCGGAGCTCGCCGGTGCAGTGATGGGGCCGGCCAGATCAACACCTGCGGCGTCTCCAGGAGGATGGCGAACGCGACTCCGTCATCGACACCGCCGTACACCCGGGTGACGGTGGTGTAGACCCGGATGCGGGCCGAGTCCGCGCACAGATAGGTCCAGCGCTGCCGCTCGCAGGCGACCTGCCCACTGCGGAGGCGCGCGAACACGGCCTCGAGCTCGTCGAGCCCGACCATCCCGTCTCTGTCGCGCGGGCCTGTAGCTCCTCCTCGACGTATAGACTGCGAAGGGACCGCCCGACCAGGTCGTAGTGCCGAGCGCTGCTCGGCGGCCGGCGTGAGGTGCCGGATCACGCCGGCGAAGTCGGTGGCGATGACCGCGCGGTTGTCGGTCTCGGGCTCTGTCGGGCGGCCAGGGCGGTCAGTGTCGGCATGGTCTGGGCCTGCTTTCTCAGAGCGCAACGAGCGTTCGAGCCGCCGGTGTCACGTACGGATAGCAGTTGAGGTCCGCGAGCATCTCGAGAGCCTCTCGGTCGGGCGGCCGCCGGTCGGTGAGGTGCCGCTGCAGCTCGTCCTCGTCGAGACCCGCTGCCACCGCGAGAGCCGCGATCTCCTCGCCGTACAGCGCGCAGCCACGCGTCCAGCGACGACGGCGTGACCTGGGCCATCTCCCAGGTGTCGGACCACAGCCGCTCTCGCATTCCGCGGAGAGCCACTGGGAGAGCAGCTGCTCCAGCCGTACGCGGTGTCCATGCCTCCAGCATTCGTCAAGTGCCGACCCGGCGGCAGACGCGCATGCAGGCACTCTCGCTGGTACATCGGTACCAGAACGACCCCCTCTGGGAGCCGCCGGAGGACCTTCTAACCCGTCCCGTCAGTCCCGCGGCAGCCAGATCGAGATCGTCGTGCCGGTGGCGGCGGAGTCAACGGAGAGCGAGCCGCCGGAGACCTCGCTCGGTCCAGCATTCCCCTGATGCCCCTGTGCCCCGGCGGAGACGACGCACCCCAGGCGGGAGGCCGACTCCGTCGTCGGCCACCTCGACGGTGACTCCGTCGTCATCGAGGCTGACCAGATCCTGACTGTCGTGGCCTCGGCGTGCTTGGCGACGTTGACCATGGCCTCCTTGGCGATCCGTACCGCCTGGGTGCGGTGGCGACGGACAGCTCGAGCTCCCGGGGATCGGGCGCGTTCTCGATCTTCCAGACCAGGGCGTGAACTCGAAGATGTGGGTGGCGGCGTCCTCGAGAAGGTCGGTCAGGTGCGCCGACGGCTCGATCGGCTCCAGCTCGAAGAGCAGGTCGCGCAGTCCGTCGTTGACCGAGGTGATGATCTCGTGGATGCGGACCACTTCGGGAACCAGGTGGGGTGCGGCGTCGGCCAGCTGCCGCTGCAGCAGCGCGAGCCGCAGGTCGACCGCCGCCAGCGACTGCACCGGCTCATCGTGAACGTCGGCGGCGATCCGAGCTCGTTCGTGCTCCTGGGCGTCGACCAGCCGGCGCTGCAGCTCGGTGCCGTGCGACAGAGCCCGGCCGAGGTCGGCCTGCCCCTGGAACCGGTCGAGGGCGAGGGAGATGTTCTCGGCTCCACTGATCAGGAGGGTGCACATGCTGTCGTCGAAGACGCCCGCCTGGTCGGATGCGAGACACAGGGTCGCGACGGTGCGACCTCGGCTCTTCAGCGGGAGAACGCCGAGTGCTTCCACCCCGAACGTCACCGCCTGGCGGGCGTGCGTCTCGGTCGCCGTGGAGAAGTCGTTGATGAAGCGCGGAAGCCCGCTGGCCATGGCCTCGCGAAACATGGGTTGGGTGAAGTCCGGCTGCCGGTCCGGTCCGGTCCTCTCGTTGGCGAGGTTCGCGGCGTCTTCACCGGCGCCAGCAGCCGCGAGGCCGGTCGACAGAGGCCCGGCGCTAGCCCTGACCTCGACCGTGTCGCTGCCTGTGCCCACAAAGATCCAGGCGCCCATGAAGCCCCCGTGCACGACGGCGACGTTGCAGGTCCGACGGAACAGAGTCGTCTCGTCGTCGGCCTTGGCCACCGCCTCGTTGAGCCGCGCGAGGGTCAGGTAGCTGCGGCTCTCGCGGCGGACCCGGGCCTCGGCTTCCTGCCGGAGCGAGATGTCGAGCACGCTGACCACCACCCAATGGCCGGATCGGTGTCGAGGGGGGTGAGGCTGACCTCGGCGGCGAACTCGGTGCCGTCCTTGCGCCGGCCCTTGAGGTCGCGGTGTGCGTCGAACGCTCGCGGTTCGGGCGCGCCGAGATAGTCGTCCCGCTGCGCGACGTGCGCGACGGCATCGGCCGCGGGCACGAGGACCTCGATCGGCTGGCCCAGCAGCTCCTCGGCGGTGAAGCCGAACACCTCTCTGGCGCGCGCGTTCATGTAGCGGATGGTCGCGGCGGTCGTCCACGGCGACGACCGCGGTGGCCGCTGCGTCGAAGAGGTCGAAGACCGTCTGTGGCGGGTGTGCTGGTTGGTTCATAGCGGCGCCTCGGCATCGCGTAGGCGGACCGCCACCCTACGTCGCGGGGACGCCCGTCGCCGGGTTCTCGCGGAGGAGGCGGCGCAGGGCCAGCCCGGCGGTCGGTGTCGCGAGGATCACCTCGCCGTCGTAGACGCGGGACACGAGGTCGCCGAGGGTTGCGCCGATGCGTCCCTTGGCGAAGTAGCCGACCGCGCCCGCCCGCAGCATCGCCTCGATGACGTCCGGGGAGGTCTCGGCCGTGAGCGCCACCACCAGCGTCGACGTACGACGGCCGGGCGCCGTGGACAGGTCGGACAGCGCCTTCGCGCCGGTGGCACCTCCGCGGGCATCCGCACGTCGAGCAGGACCACGTCCGGCTCGGTCGTCGCAGGCCGAGGTGCAGCAGCTCGGTGCCGTCGGCGGCCGCGCCGACGACCTCGATGCGAGGGTCCGCCTCCAGCAGCCCGACGGCCGCTTCGCGGAACGCGGCATCGTCGTCTCCGACCGCTACCCGAATAGGCATCGTCTCCAGAACCCTCTTTCCCCCCGCATCCATGCTCCTGTACCCGACCCCTTCTAGCCCACCCGTGTGGGAACTAGACGAATAGTGCCTCGAGCACTACGCTCATTAAATGGGGGTGACATGTCAGGGGACACATGTCAGACTCTTCCGTCAGATGAACGACACACGCCGCACCCGTTCGCGCACCTATTCGCGTGCTCATCGTGGACGACCACGACGTGTTCGCCTCGAGCCTCTCCCAGGTGCTCGCGCTGGAGCCCGACCTGCTCACCCTCGGCACCGCACACTCGATCGCCGAGGCCCGGGCGATGATCCCGCAACACCCTGCCGGATGTCGTGCTCATGGACCACCGCCTGCCCGACGGTGACGGTGTGGCGGCCATCGTCGAGCTCCAGGCGCTCCGGCTAGCGACGAGGTACGTCGTCCTCACGGCCAGCACCGCCGATCACGTGCTGGTGAGCGCCATCGAGGCCGGCGCCTCCGGCTTCCTGTCCAAGTCGCGCAGCCTGGCCGAGGTCAGGTCTGCGGTGCGTGCCGCGCACAGCGGTGAGGCGGTGATCTCGCCCGAGCTGCTCGCCCGTCTGCTGCCCCGGCTCAACCGACGCCGCGAGCCGGGCCGGGTCGAGCTGACCGAGCGCGAGCTGGAGGTGCTCGCACTGCTCGCCGAGGGTCTCGCCAACAGCGAGATAGCGGCCCGGCTCGTCGTCAGCGTGCACACGGTCCGCAACCACGTCGCGAACCTGTCCGCGAAGCTCGGCGCCCACTCCAAGCTCGAGGCGCTCTCCATCGCCATCCGGCAGGGCCTGCTCCCGGACCGGTGACGTCACGGGTCGGCGCCGTCGCCACTCGATGGCCGGGCAGGTATCCATCACCATCGGCACCCCAGCCGCCACGGTCCGGTCGAACGCGTCCGCGTCGATGACGCCGAGCTGGAACCACACCGCCTCGCGCACCCACCTCGACGGCCTGGTCGGCGAACTCGCCGGCCGCCTCTGAACGGCGGAAGACGTCGACCACGTCGATGGGGAACGGCACGTCGGCGAGGGTGGCGAAGCCCTTCTCCCCGAGCACGACCAGCCCCTCGTCCGACGCCGCCGCCGGGTGGATGGGGACGATCTGCTTGCCGCGCTCCTGGAGCAGCGCGGCGATGGAGTACGCCGTCCGGCTGGTGTCTCCCGAGAGCCCCACCACCGCCCAGACCTTGCAGTCGTCGAGCATGAACCGGATCGCCTCGGGGTCCTGCCACGTCATACCGAAAGCCGAGCCGGTAGCCCGCGAGCCGAGGCGTGACGCTCGGGACTCGAGCCCCGCCTTACGATGTGACTCATGAGTAAGCGGTGACGAGAGTCCCCGCTGTTCGCTCTGTCCGAGGAGCACCGGGCGATCCGCGAGGCGGTGCGCGCCCTCTGCGAGGCCAAGGTGGCGCCGTACGCCGCCGACGTGGACGAGCAGGCGCGCTACCCCGAGGAGGCGGCTGCCGCGCTGCTCGCGGCGGACTTCCACGCGCCGCACGTGCCCGAGGAGTACGGCGGCGCCGGCGCGGACGCGCTGGCCACGGTGCTGGTGATCGAGGAGATCGCGCGGGTGGACATGAGCGCCTCGCTGATCCCGGCGGTCAACAAGCTCGGCTCGCTGCCGGTCCAGCTGGCCGGGTCCGAGGAGCTCAAGAAGCACTACCTGGGCGCGCTGGCCCGCGGCGAGGGTGGGTTCTCCTACTGCCTGTCCGAGCCCGACGCCGGCTCGGACGCCGTCGGCGATGAAGGCCAAGGCGGTCCGCGACGGCGACTTCTGGGTGCTCAACGGCGTGAAGCGGTGGATCACCAACGCCGGGGTCTCCGACTACTACACGGTCATGGTCGTGACCGACCCGGAGAAGCGCGCGAGGGGCATCTCGGCGTTCGTGGTCGAGAAGTCCGACGAGGGGGTCTCCTTCGGCGCCCCCGAGAAGAAGCTCGGCATCAAGGGCTCGCCCACCCGCGAGGTCTACCTCGACAACGTCCGGATCCCCGCCGACCGGATGATCGGGGAGGAGGGCACCGGCTTCGAGACCGCGATGCGCACCCTCGACCACACCCGGGTCACCATCGCCGCGCAGGCCGTCGGGGTCGCCCAGGGCGCGCTCGACTACGCGCTGTCCTACGCCCAGGAGCGCCAGCAGTTCGGGAAGAACATCGCCGAGTTCCAGGGGCTGCAGTTCCTGCTCGCCGACATGGGCATGAAGGTCGAGGCCGCCCGCCAGCTCACCTACGCCGCCGCCGGCCGCTCGCAGCGCAACGACCCGGACCTCACCTTCTTCGGCGCCGCCGCCAAGTGCTTCGCCTCCGACGTCGCCATGGAGGTCACCACCAACGCCGTCCAGGTCCTCGGCGGCTACGGCTTCACCCGCGACTACCCGGTCGAGCGGATGATGCGCGACGCCAAGATCACCCAGATCTACGAGGGCACCAACCAGGTCCAGCGGATCGTGATGGCCCGCCAGCTCCTGGCGGGTGTGCAGAGCCAGCTCTGACCAGCCGTGATGTAAGACTCGCGCCGACGCAGCCATGGACCGCTCGCGCGCTCACCCACTCGGAGGAAGCCTCATGCCGTCTCGCCTGCCCGCCGTACTCGCCGTGGTCGTCGGTCTGCTGGCACTGACCGTGCCGGCCGCCGGCGCCTCGACCGGTCCGGGCGCGGCGAAGGCCAAGCCCGGGGCGCCCGGCTCGCTGACCGGCTACGGCTTCGACGCGTGCTCGGCCCCTCCGCAGGCCGTCATGGATGCCTGGTGGGAGCAGTCGCCGTACTCCGCCGTCGGCATCTACATCGGCGGCAGCAACCGGGTGTGCAAGGACCAGACCGAGCTCACTGCCGGCTGGGTCCGCACCCAGCAGCGCACCGGCTGGCACCTGCTGCCGGTCCAGGTGGGGCCGCAGGCGAGCTGCTCGGGGTACGCCGACCGGATGTCGTCCGACCTGGCCACCGCCAAGCAGCAGGGGAGCGCCGAGGCCGCGACGGCCATCGCGACCGCCCGCGGGCTCGGCATCGGGTCGGGGAGCACGCTCTACTACGACCTCGAGGACTACGACCTGGCGCCGGACGACTGCCGTCGCGCTGCGCTGTCCTTCCTCTCCGGCTGGACCGAGGCCCTGCACGCCGCCAACTACGACTCGGGCGTCTACTCCAACATCGCCGCCGCCATCACCTCGCTCGACCTGGCGGACCGGGCGGACCCGACGGCCTACACGATGCCCGACGACATCTGGTTCGCGTGGGCCAACGGCAGGGCCGACACCGTCACCGACGAGCGCGTGCTCAGCGACGAGTGGAACGACCACGCCCGGGTCCACCAGTACGCCCTCGACGTACCGCAGACCTACGGCGGCTACACCCTCACGATCGACGCCAACTGGCTCGACGTCGGCAAGGGCTCGGTCGGGTCGCCGTCGCGGCCGCTGTGCCGTGGCGTCGACGTGGACCTGCGGAGGTACCCCACGCTGCTCCCGGGCTCGCGCGGACCCGGGGTCGCGGCGGCGCAGTGCGTCCTGCGCAAGCAGGGGCTGATGAAGGCACAGCCCAGCGGGCGCTACGACAAGCAGACCGTCGCCGCGGTGAAGAAGGCGCAGCGGAAGCTGGACCAGAAGCAGACCGGGAAGATCACCCGCAGGACCTGGGTGGCGCTGCTGGCCCGCGGGCCGCACCCGCTCCTCAAGGTCGGCTCCACCGGTGACCCGGTGCGCCGGCTGCAGCGCGCGCTGACGGCCGCGCTCGGGAAGCGGGTGAAGGTCGACGGCGCCGTGTCGAAGGCCACCGAGAGGGCCGTGCGCAAGTACCAGCGGAAGAGCCACCTCCCCGAGACGGGCGTCGTCACGGACGAGGTCTGGGAGCGGCTGCGGAGCGGCCGCTGAGGCCTCAGCCGCAGGTGTCGCACACTCCGGTGGGCAGCAGCTCCATGTAGCAGGTGGGGCAGGTCTGCACCGGACGCGCGGCAACGGCCGCCTTCCGGATCCGGGCGCGGGCGTTGGCCAGCTGGGGCACCAGGGCGGCCGAGCCACCGCCCTCGGGCAGGTCCGGGGCCTCGAAGAAGCGGTGGCAGTCCAGCCGCTGCTTGGCCGCGTGGTCGTCCGGGTCGGCGGGCGCCTCGCCGGTGAGCTCGAGCACGAGGGCGGCGTACGCCGGCCCGACGCTGCCCTCGCGGTTCACGCAGAGGGCAGGCAGCAGCGGCTCGTCACGGGCCGCGTTGTCGCGGCCCACGGTGCCGAGGATGTCGTCGATCCAGTAGTGCACGCGCTGCTCGGTGTGGATGCCGCTGTGCTCCTGGACGGCCTCGGCCAGCTCCTTGTGGGTGACCACGGACCGGTAGCTGCGGGCCGTCTCGATCAGGATCGGCCGGGCCGCCGTGACCCATGCGGCACGGGCTTCCTCGACCCCCACGTCCGCAGCGTTGCGCGAGGTCTCTGGCGTGGTCTCTCTGGTCTCGGTCACCCCTTAGTGCACCACGTGGGACCCCCGTCACGCTCATCGGTGAGCTCGACGGTCGGGTCCGGGCCGGTTGTGCAGGTCAACCAGTACAGTCCGCGGCATGGGCCAGACCATCGAGCTCCAGGCGGGCGACGGGGCCGCGGAGGCGTACCTGAGCGGCAAGCGGGGCGACCCGGGGGTGCTGTTCTACATCGACGCGATCGGGCTGCGGCCGCAGATCGAGGGGATGGCCGACCGGATCGCGTCGTGGGGGTACGTCGTGCTGGCTCCGAACGTCTTCTACCGCGACGGCACCGCCGAGGAGCTCGCGCCGAAGCAGGACCTGCGCGAGCCGGGAGCCAGGGAGGAGTTCTTCGCCAGCGGCGTGGGCGACCGCGTGCAGGAGATGACGCCGGACAGGGCCACGCCGGACGCCGAGGCGTACGTGCGGACCCTGCGCGAGCACGCCGGCGACGGGCCGATCGCCGTGACCGGCTACTGCATGGGGGCGCGGCTCGCCGTACGGGCGGCGGGTCAGTTCCCGGGCACGGTGGTGGCGGTGGGTGCGTTCCACGGCGGTGGCCTGGTCACCGACGCGGACGACAGCCCGCACCGGTCGATCGCCCACAGCACCGCGGAGTACGTCTTCGGCAACGCCGACAACGACCGGGGGATGACGCCGGAGAACGTCGCCGCGCTGGAGGAGACGCTGCGGGCCGCGGGCCGCCCGCACCTCAACGAGATCTACGAGGACGCCCCGCACGGCTACACGATGAACGACACGTCGATGTACCAGGAGGCCGGGGCCGAGCGGCACTTCCGGGAGCTCGAGGCACTGCTGGCGAGGACGCTCCGGGGCTAGTCGATCCGGGGCAGCTCGGAGGCCTTCCCGGTGAACGACGCCGGCCGCTTCTCGAGGAACGCCGCCACGCCCTCCTTGCCGTCCGACATCGACGTCCAGTAGACGCCGAGCGAGTCGGAGAGGTGCGCCTCCAAGGGCTCGGCCGAGCCGGCGTGCCGGTAGAGCAGCTGCTTGGCCAGCCCGAGCGCGACGGGTGAGCGGCCGCGGACGAACGACCGGGCCAGCTCCTGCGCCGCCGGCAGCAGCTCGTCCGGCGGGTGCACCGAGCGCACCAGCCGACCGGCCAGCGCGGCCTCGGCGGTGAGGATGTCGGCGGCGTAGATCCACTCGAGCGCCTGCTGGATCCCGACGATCCGCGGGAGGAACCACGACGAGGCCGCCTCGGGCGTGATGCCGATCCGCCCGAAGACGAAGCCGATCCGCGCCTCGGTCGACGCCATCCGGATGTCCATGCCCAGGGTCATGGTCGCGCCGATGCCGACCGCGGCGCCGTTGATCGCGGCGATCACCGGCTTGGGCAGGGCGTAGATGGCCAGGGTCACGCGGCCGCCGGTGTCGCGCAGGCCGTCGTGGTACGGCGGCTCGTCGTAGTGGGCTCGGAACTCCTCGGGCGTCGGCGCCAGCGACTCGTCGAGCCCGAAGACGTTGCCCTCGCGCGAGAGGTCCATGCCGGCGCAGAACGCCCGGCCGGCGCCCGGTCACCACCACCGCGCGCACCTCGTCGGACCGCGCGTCGGTGAGGAAGAACCTCTCCAGGTCGCGGGCCATGGTCAGGTCGAAGGCGTTGAGCTGGCCGGGCCGGTCCAGGGTCAGCGTCGCCACGCCGTCCTCGTCCAGCGAGACCGAGAGGGTCTCGTAGAGGGAGGACGTCACTGGATGCCGCCGGTCGGCGAACAGAGGGCGTCGTCGATGGTGTCGGTCTCGTCCTTGATGATCGTGTTGAACATCTCCGGGGCCCTCTCGGGGTCCCAGTGCACCGCGAGGTCCTGCAGCGGTACGACGCAGGTGAGCCCCTTGTCGCCGTTCACCCGGGTCATCGCCGTCGCCCACATCGCGCTGCGGACCGGTCCCATCCCCTCGCCGAACGTGAAGAAGTCGGGGATCGCGTTGTTGAGCCTCCAGTACCGGACGGGGTTGATCACCGTCCATGGCGAGAGCACCTCCGAGCCGACCGCCGAGACCACCTCCCGCTGCCGGCGGACCCGGTCGATGTCGCCGATGCCCGACGTGTGCCGGGACCGGGCGTAGGCCAGCGCCGTCGTCCCGTCGACCTCTTGGCAGCCCTTCTTGATGTCGAGCCCGGCGAGCTTGTCCTTCATGTTCGTCTTCGGGCACACCTCGATGCCGCCGACCGCGTCGACGATCCCGGCCACGCCGCCCATCCCGATCTCGACGTAGTCGTCGATGCGGACGCCGGTGTTCTGCTCGATGGTCTGGACGAGCAGCTCGGGGCCGCCGAAGGCGTAGGCGGCGTTGATCTTGCCGCTGGGGTGGCCGGGGATGTCGACGATCGAGTCACGAGGGATGGAGAGGAGCAGGTTCGGGCCGGAGCCGGTGTGCAGCAGCATGATCGTGTCGGTGCGGCCGCCGGCGGCCCCGCCGGTGCTGAGCGCCTTGCGCTCCTCCTTGCTCAGGCCCGCCCGGGAGTCGCTGCCCACCATGAGGTAGGTATGGCCCGGCTGGTCGGACGGTCGGTCGCCCTCAGGCTCCCAGGCGACCTTGTCGACGTCGCGCCAGGCCATCACCGGCACGACCACCAGATAGGCCAGCCAGAGCAGCAGGATGATCAGGACGTAGCGCGCCCGGAACCGGCGGCGCTTGCGGCCGGCCTTGGCCGGCTGCGGGGGGGCGACGGGAGGCGCGGGCCGAGGCGGGGTCGGAGGCGTCTTGCGGCGCTCCTGGTGCCGGGCCGGGCGGCTGGGCACGTATCACCCGGGTCTCGTCGGGGCGCGGCGCGGACGGACGTTCCTGGCGCGGGACGGGGCGAGTGGCCTGCGGATCCTTGGGCTTGCCGCCCTCGCCGTAGAGCCAGGTGAAGTCGGGTCCGTCCTCGGGACCGCCGTTCCGGGGACGATCGGGCATGCGCACGACGCTACCGTGCGGGGCATGACCGACCCCGACGACTCGTGACCTCGGACTGGCGGCACACCACCACTGCCCGGCTCTGGCTCGACCTGCCCGCCGAGGCGGACGTCGACGACCTGCACGCGATCCACTCCGACCCCGACTCGTGGCGGCACTTCCCGGTCGGCCGGCACACCTCGCGAGCCGAGTCGGAGGGGATGGTGACCCAGGCGGAGGGGCAGTTCGAGCGCAACGGGCTGGGCTACTGGTCGGTGCGGGAGGTGCCCGGCGGTCCGGTGATCGGCCGCGGGGGCTGCACGATCCTGACCGGACGGGCGTGGTGGAACCTCTACTACCGGTTCGCCACAGCGGTGCACGGCCGCGGATATGCCACCGAGATGGGGCTGCGGGCGATCGAGGCAGCCCGCGACGTCGAGCCGGCCCGCCCGGTGGTGGCCTACCTGCTGGAGCACAACACCGCCTCCCGGCGTACCGCCGAACGGCTCGGCATGCAGCTCGCGTGGCGGGGACCGGACCGGCCCAACCCCGACCACGACGCGATCCGGCTGGTGTACGTCGACCGCCAGCCGACCGACGAGCTGGTCGCGGCCATCGAGGCGCACGCCTTGGGCGGTTGAACCGCGGCCCACCGGCGCGTCGTGCACGGATGTGACTCCTGTGACTGGTGATACTGCCAAGGACACATTGTGCGCACCCCTGATCTTCCCCTCAGGAGCGAATCCCGGATGGCTGCCGAATACACGAGCGTCAGTCTCAGCACTGCCGACCGTGCCGCGAAGGTGCGGTTCCGGCGGGCGCTGGCGCTGATGGCGATGACGCTCGTGCTCCCCGGCAGCGCCCAGCTCGCGTGCGGCAACAAGTCGGTCGGGCGGGCCGCGCTGCGGATCTGGTTCGCGCTGCTGATGGTCGGGGCCGGCTGCCTGGTGGCAGCGGCGCTGCACCACGAGTTCGCGTTCTGGCTCGTCTCCGACCTCGCCGCCCTGCAGACCGTCCGGATCGCGCTGATGGCGCTGGCGGTCGGGTGGGCCGCGCTCTTCTTCGACGCGTGGCGGATCGGGCAGCCGCTGACGCTGCGGATGAGCCACCGCCGGGCGGCGGTCGGCATCAACGGCATCCTCTGCTTCTCGGTCGCCGCGGTGCTGCTCTTCGGCGCGCACCTGGTCGGCGTGCAGCGCGACTTCATCCAGACCATGTTCGGCTCCGGCGACGCCAGTGGCGCGCACGACGGCCGCTACAACGTGCTGCTGCTCGGCGGTGACTCCGGCGTGGACCGCTGGGGGCTGCGGCCGGACTCGATCACCGTCGCCAGCATCGACGCCGAGACCGGCCGCACCGTGCTGGTCTCGCTGCCGCGCAACATGCAGAACTTCCCGTTCGCCAAGGGCTCGGTGATGCACGAGCAGTTCCCGCAGGGGTTCGACTGCGAGCACTGCATGCTCAACGGCGTCAACACCTGGGCCATGGACAACACGGAGCTGTTCGGCAAGGCCGAGAACCCCGGCATCGACGCGACGATCTCGGCGGTCGAGGGGATCACCGGCCTGAAGATGAACTACTGGGCGATGGTCAACCTCAAGGGGTTCCGCGACCTGGTGGACGCCGTCGGTGGCGTCACCCTCAACGTCCGCCAGCGCATTCCGATCGGCGGCCTCGGCTCGGACGTCTACGACTACATCGAGCCCGGGAAGCAGAAGCTCACCGGCTTCCAGACCCAGTGGTACGCGCGAGCCCGCGACGGCTCCGACGACTACTCCCGGATGGCGCGGCAGAAGTGCGTGATGGCCGCGATGCTCGACCAGCTCGACCCGACCGACGTGCTCAAGAACTTCCAGAAGATCGCCAAGGCGAGCTCCGCCATGGTGCAGACGAGCATCCCCGCGAGCGAGGTCGACCGCTTCATCGGGCTGGCGCTGAAGGCGCGTGACCAGAAGGTCTCGACGCTCTCGATCGTGCCGCCGCTCTTCGACACCTACGAGCCGGACGCCAAGCTGATCCGGACGAAGGTCGCGGAGGCGATCGACACCGCCGAGGGCACCGCTCCCAAGGCCGCGGACGCGGAGGGCGACGCCCAGGCCAAGCCGGGCAAGAACAAGAACCCGAAGCAGCCCGACGCCGTGACCGGTGGCTCGGTCGGCTCGCTGAGCGAGGGGTACGCCGCCAACGAGTCCCAGGACCTCGACAACGCCTGCTGAAACCACCGCAGCGGTCCGCCCGTTGGTCGGCGCGCGGACTTAGGGTGGACGCAATGTCCACCCCGACCGTGCTCGCCGTCGACGGCAACTCGTTGCTGCACCGGGCCTTCCACGCGTCGGCGCGCACGATGTACCGCACGCCCGACGGTGCGCAGGGGTGGGCGGTGCGCGGCCTGCTGAGCCAGCTCGTCTCCGCGGTCGACCGGGTCTGCGCGGACGCGGTGGTGGTCGGGTTCGACGACCGGGGCAACAGCAGCCGCAAGAGGAGGTGGCCCTCCTACAAGGCCCAGCGTGCTCCGAAGCCGGAGAGCCTCGAGCGGCAGCTCGACCTCGCCGTCCAGGTGCTCCGCGACCTGGGCGTCGTGGTGGTGGTGCCGGAGGGGCTGGAGGCCGACGACGTGCTGGCCAGCGTGGCCGCCCAGGCACCGACCCTGGGCGCCCAGACGGTGGTGGCGACCTCCGACCGCGACAGCTTCTCGCTCATCGACGAGCACACCCGGATGCTCCGCATCCTCAACGGCGGTGTCGACGCCTCGCCGCTGCTCGACCCCGAGCGGCTGGCGATGGTGACCGGCGTCCGGCCCGACCAGTACCTCGACCTCGCCGCCCTGCGCGGCGACACCTCCGACAACCTCCCGGGCGTCCACGGCTTCGGCACCAAGACCGCGGTCCGGCTGCTGCAGGCGCTCGGCACCGCGCGGGCCGCGTTCGACGACGCGGCCAGCGGCGGCGAGAAGTGCAGCGCCGCGATCGGCAAGGCCCGGGCCAAGGCGCTGGTCGCGCCCGAGGCCGAGGAGCGGTGGCTGTTCAACCGCGAGGTGATGGCCATGGTCACGACGGCAGACGTCGGGCTCGAGCTCGAGGGCCCGGGCCGGCTGCCGCTCGACGAGGACGCCGTGCGCGCGACGTACTCCCGGTTCGAGCTGCATGTCCCGACCGCGATCCGCGGGCTGACGCTCCGCGAGCCCACCCGCACCGTCGCCGAGCCCTACGTCGACCCGCGCTGGACGGCCGCGCCGCGGCCGAAGCTCGGTCCCCTGCCCAAGCTGGTGCCGGCGCCGGCGGGCCCGGCTTACGTGCAAGAGGCCCTGTTCTGAGACGGTTGTCCGCGTGACTGACCAGCACGGGCGCCGCATCGTGGCCGTGGTCGTCACCTTCAACCGGCTCGAGATGCTGCAACGCCAGCTCCAGCGTCTGGCGGAGGTCCCCGAGCTCGACGAGGTGCTCGTCGTCGACAACGCGAGCACCGACGGCACGGGGGAGTGGCTGCGGACCCAGCCGGTCACGGCCGAGACGCTGGCGGAGAACACCGGCGGCGCGGGCGGCTTCAGCCACGGGCTCGAGCGGGCGGTCGCGAGCGGCGCCGAGCTGGTGTGGCTGATGGACGACGACGGCCTGCCCGAGCCCGACTGCCTGAAGCTGCTGCTCGAGCGCGAGGACCTCGACTTCTGGGGGCCGGCCGTGCTGGCCGCTCAGGACCCCGACCGGCTCTGCTTCCCGATCCGGCTGCCGGGCGGCACCACGGTCGTCCACGAGATGGCCGCGGTCGAGAAGGCCGCTGAAGACGGCTTGATCCAGGGCGTGCTGATCCCGTTCAACGGCGTCCTGGTCACCCGCGAGCTGGTCGAGCGGATCGGCTACCCGCGCGCCGAGTTCTTCATCTGGGGCGACGACGTCGAGTACCTCTGGCGCGCCGAGGCGGCGGGTGCCCGCATCGCCACGGTCGTGGCCGCGCACGTGCTGCACCCGGCCACCGACGACCTCGGGACGCCGATGATGTTCGGCCGGACGACGTACAACCACAGCCCCAGCGACCTCAAGCACTACTGCATGGCCCGCAACAACACCGTCAACCTGCGCCGCTACCGGGGCTGGCCGCACGTGCTGATGTTCTGGGCCAAGACCGTCTGGTTCTACCTGCTCACCAGGCCGCGGCCGGGCCGGCTCCCGATGAGTGCCCGGGCGGCGTACGCCGGACTGCGCGGCGACTTCGCCGGCCACCGGAAGTACCTCGACGTGACGCGAGACGCGTCGCCGTCGTGGTGGTGACCTACAACCGCGCGTCGCTGCTCACCCGGATGCTGGCCGGCCTGGCGGCGCTCGACCACGCCCCGGACGCGGTGATCGTGGTCGACAACGCCAGCACCGACCACACGGCGACCGTTCTCGACACGGCCGGCATCGAACAGAGTGCGCTGAAGCTCCAGGTGATCCGACCCGAGGAGAACCTGGGCGGGGCGGGCGGATTCCATCTCGGCGATGCAGGCGGCGTACGAGCAGGGCTACGACCGGATCTGGCTGCTCGACGACGACGTGGTGCCCGCGCCGGACTGCCTCAGCGTGCTCCTTGCCGTCGACGACGAGCTGGCCGACTGCCTGATGGTCGTCCGCGAGGACACCCGCGGGCGGTTGGTGGAGAAGGCCGCGCTCCGGTTCGACCTCCGCAACCCGCTCAGGATCAAGCCGAAGACCGCGATGGTCGAGACGACGTACGGCACCCGTGCCGCGATGCCGGCGCTGGTCGAGCTGGAGAACATCCCCTTCGAGGGGTTCCTCGTCCGGCGGCGGGTGGTCGAGGTGGTCGGGCTGCCCGACCCGAGCTTCTTCATCTTCTACGACGACGTCGACTTCGCCCTGCGCGCCCGCCGCGCCGGCTTCCACATCTATGCGGTGCGCGACGCGGTGCTGGTCCGACAGCTGGAGTTCGACCAGCAGCTCGACCTGGCCGGGTGGAAGGGCTACTACATGTACCGCAACCTCTTCACGATCCATCTGCGGTACGGCGAGAACGCGCTGGTCCGCGCCAAGCCCTGGCTGATCACCGCGGGGGTGGTCGCCCTCTCGCCCCTGCGCGGTGGCCGCGCGGAGGCGCGCAACGTCCGCCGGGCGCTCAGGGACGCGCGGGCCGGTGCCCGCTGAGGGCCTGGAGCACTCGACACGGTGAACGCGGCAGTGGTTCAGTCCGAGCGTGACCGATCGCGCTTCCGCCCTGCCCGTCGCCGCTGAGCACGCCCAGCGGTGGCTGGACTCGCTCGACGACCGGCCGGTCCCGCCGCAGGCACAGGTCGAGGAGATCGTCGAGCGGCTCGGCACCGCGCTGCCGGACGGGCCGCAGGACCCCGCCAAGGTGATCGAGCACCTGGCGACGGCGCTGCGAGCCCGGGCTGACCGCGATGCCGTCCGGCCGCTTCTACGGGATGGTGATCGGCGGCACGCACCCGGCCGCGATGGCCGCGGACTGGCTGGTCAGCGCCTGGGACCAGAACGCCGGGCTGGCCCGGCTCACCCCTGCCGCCACCGCCACCGAGCAGGTCGCGAGCGCGTGGCTGCTCGACCTGCTCGGGCTGCCCGAGGGGAGCGCGGTCGGGTTCGTCACCGGCGGCACGATGGCCAACTTCACCTGCCTGGCCGCCGGCCGCGACGCGGTGCTGCGGGCAGCCGGCTGGGACGTCGAGACCCTGGGTCTGGTCGGGAGGCCCCGGTGTGCGGGTGCTGGTCGGGCAGGAGCGGCACGACACCGTCGACCTGGCGCTGCGCTACCTCGGCCTCGGCGCCCCGGAGCCGGTGCGCGGCCGACGAGCAGGGCCGGCTCGACGCGGCGCGCCCTCGAGGCGGCGCTGCGAGCCGGATCGGCCGCCCGACCATGGTCTGCCTGCAGGCCGGCAACGTGCACTCCGGCGGCTACGACCCGTTCGCCGAGGCGATCGAGCTCGCGCACCGGCACGGCGCCTGGGTGCACGTCGACGGCGCCTTCGGGCTGTTCGCGGCCGCCGCGCCGGCGTACCGCCACCTGACCGAGGGCATCGCCGGCGCCGACTCGTGGGCCACCGACGCCCACAAGACCCTCAACGTGCCCTACGACTGCGGGATCGCGATCGTCCGCGACCCGGCCGCGGTCAAGGCCGCGATGGGGATGCACGGCGACTACCTGATCCAGGACGCGGCGGGCGACCCGCTGCGACAAGGTGCCCGAGCTGTCGCGACGGGCCCGGTCGGTCCCCGTCTAGGCCGTGCTGGCCGCGCTCGGCCGCCAGGGGGTGGCCGACCTGGTCGAGCGGATGGCCGGCCACGCGGCGGCGTTCGCCCGCGAGATCGCGGCGATCCCGGGGGCCGAGGTGCTCAACGACGTGGTCTTCACCCAGGTCTGCGTGAGCTTCGGCGACGACGTCCGGACGCGCGAGGTCGTGGCACGGCTGCTGGCGGACGGCGAGGCGTGGATGAGCGGCTCGCTGTGGCGCGGCCGGGCGGTGCTGCGCATCTCGGTGAGCAACTGGTCGACCACCGAGGGTGACGTTCGTCGCAGCCTGCGCGCGCTCGCGCGAGCCGCGGGCGCCTAGCCGCGTGCCGAATCGAGTCGACGCGGCCCCGTCCGTAGACTGATCTGTCGTGTCGTCGGAGAACTCCCCCAACAGTGACGGGCCTGATCGCAGTCCTGATCTTGTGGTCGTCGGCTCCGGGTTCTTCGGGCTGACGATCGCGGAGCGCTGCGCGTCCGAGCTGGGGCTCCGCGTGCTGGTCCTCGACCGCCGGCACCACCTGGGCGGCAACGCCTACAGCGAGAAGGACCCCGAGACCGGCATCGAGGTGCACAAGTACGGCGCGCACCTCTTCCACACCTCCAACGAGAAGGTGTGGGAGTACGTCAACCGGTTCACGACCTTCACCGACTACAAGCACCGCGTCTTCGGCAAGTACCAGGGCCAGATCTACTCGCTGCCGATGAACCTGGGGCTGATCAACCAGTTCTTCGGCAAGAGCCACACGCCGGAGGAGGCCCGCGAGCTGATCGCGAGCCAGGCCAGCGAGATCGCCACCGAGGACGCCAGCAACCTCGAGGAGAAGGCGATCAGCCTGATCGGGCGACCGCTCTACGAGGCGTTCATCAAGGGCTACACCGCCAAGCAGTGGCAGACCGACCCGACGAAGCTGAGCGCGGACATCATCACCCGGCTGCCGGTCCGCTACACCTTCGAGAACGGCTGGTTCAGCGACACCTTCGAGGGGCTCCCGACCGACGGCTACACCGCGTGGCTGACCCGGATGGCGGACCACCCGAACATCGAGGTGCGGCTCGAGACGGACTTCTTCGACGTGGCGGACGAGTTCAAGGGCAAGGTCCCGATCGTCTACACCGGACCGGTCGACGAGTACTTCGGCAACAGCGAGGGCCGGCTCTCCTGGCGGACCGTCGACCTCGAGGCCTCGGTCGAGGACGTCGATGACTTCCAGGGCACCGGCGTCGTGAACTACAACGACCAGGAAGTGCCCTTCACCCGGATCATCGAGTTCAAGCACTTCCACCCCGAGCGCGTGAAGACCCATCTCCCCGGCAAGACCGTGATCGTGCACGAGTACTCACGGTTCGCCGAGGACGACGACGAGCCCTACTACCCGATCAACACCGCCGAGGACCGCGCCAAGCTGCTGAAGTACCGCGAGCTCGCCAAGGAGGAGCCGATGGTGCTCTTCGGCGGGCGGCTCGGCACCTACAAGTACCTCGACATGCACATGGCCATCGGTTCGGCGCTGTCGATGTACGAGAACAAGCTCAAGCCGCACTTCGCGGACGGCGCTGAGCTCAAGTCCGGGGGAGTCGACGAGTGAGCGAGACCAGCGGCACGGCCAAGAAGGCCACGACGCGCCGACGTACGACGAAGAAGGCGGCGGCGACGCCCGGCACGCACCGCGCGGAGACCAGCCGCCGGCTGCTCCAGCGGCAGATCATGCCGATCGACCGCGACTTCGACGTCTTCGCGCTCTACGTCGACGCCGAGGACGCCCAGCTGGACGCCGACCGCTACGAGATCGGCGGCAACCGCGCGGCCAAGGACCTCAACAACGCCGCGATCCGGCAGCCCACGTCGACCGGCCGGACCATCCACCCCGACCAGATCGAGTCACGCACGGCGCTGCGAGTGCGCTCCGGTGAGCGGCTCTCGTTCGGCACCTACTTCAACGGGTTCCCGGCCAGCTACTGGCGGCGCTGGACCGTCGTCCAGGACATCCGCCTGACGGTCCAGGTGTCCGGTCGCGGCGCCACCGTCATCGTCTACCGCTCGCTGGCCAACGGCCGTTCGCAGCGCGTCGACTCGGCGAGCACCGGCAGCGAGGCCAAGGGGACGTTCGTCTTCGAGCTGCCGCTCAAGCCGTTCGTGGACGGCGGCTGGTACTGGTACAACGTCATCGCCGGCGACGACGACGCCGTGGTCGAGTCGGCCGAGTGGTCCGCGGAGGTCCCCGAGGACCGGCTCGAGCCCGGCACCGCCGACATCGCGATCACCACGATGAACCGGCCCGACTTCTGCGCCAAGCTGATCGCGCAGCTCGGCAACGACGAGCTGCTCACGCCCTACCTCGACACCGTCCTCGTGATGGAGCAGGGCACGCAGAAGGTCGTCGACTCCGCGTTCTACGCCGATGCGCAGGCCGCGCTCGGCGACAAGCTGCGCATCATCGAGCAGGGCAACCTCGGCGGCTCCGGCGGCTATGCCCGCGGCCAGCTCGAGTCGCTGCGCAAGGGCACCGCGACGTACGCCCTGATGATGGACGACGACGTCGTGTGCGAGCCCGAGGGCATCATCCGCGCGGTCACCTTCGGCGACCTGGCCCGCCGCCCGACCATCGTCGGCGGCCACATGTTCAGCCTCTACAACAAGTCCGAGCTGCACAGCTTCGGCGAGATCGTCCAGCCGTGGCGGTTCTGGTGGATGACGCCGCTCGACGGCTACAGCCGCTGGGATCTCTCGGCCCGCAACATCCGCTCCGCGCGGTGGCTGCACAAGCGGGTCGACGTCGACTTCAACGGCTGGTTCATGTGCCTGATCCCGCGCGTGGTCATCGACGAGATCGGCCTGTCGCTGCCGCTGTTCATCAAGTGGGACGACGCCGAGTACGGCCTGCGCGCCCGCGCCGCCGGCTTCCCGACGGTGACCCTGCCCGGCGCTGCCGTGTGGCACGTCCCGTGGACCGACAAGAACGACGCGCTCGACTGGCAGGCCTACTTCCACGTCCGCAACCGGTTCGTGTCGGCGCTGCTGCACTCGTCGTACCCGCGCGGCGGCAAGCTGATCCGTGAGGACCTCACCTACACGATCGCCCACCTGGTCGCGATGCAGTACTCCACGGTGGAGCTGCGCAACCTGGCGCTCGAGGACGTGCTGGCCGGCCCCGGCAAGCTGCACGAGATGCTGCCGACCCGGCTCGCCGAGGTGAACAAGCTGCGCAAGCAGTTCACCGACGCCCAGCTCGAGGCCGACCGCGAGGCCTTCCCCGAGATCCGGCGCAAGAAGCCGCCGCGCAAGGGTCGCGACATCATCGAGATCCCCAGCCGGGTCTCGCGACTGATCACGGCGGGCCTCGCGCCGATCCGCCAGCTGCGCCCGACCCGGGAGCTCTCCCAGGACTTCCCCGAGATCGAGATCCGGGCGATGGACGCCAAGTGGTACCGCCTGGCGTCCTACGACTCGGCGGTGGTGTCGATGAACGACGGCACCTCGGCCGCGCTCTACAAGCGCGACCCGAAGAAGTTCCGCGAGCTGGCCAGGAACACCGCCGAGCTGCACCAGCGGCTGACCCGCGAGTGGCCGCGGCTGGCGGAGGAGTACCGCGCCGCGTTGCACGACGTCACCTCGCCGGAGACCTGGGCGGAGACGTTCCGCCCGTGGAGCGACCCGCAAGCATGACCGACCAGCTGACCCCCGAGAGCGACTCGGACTCGGACCCGGACCCGGACTCGGACTCGGTCGCCGTTCGCCACGACCTCGCCCACGTGCCGATGATCGACCCGGCCGCCAAGGGCGGGCTGATAGGCGTCCTGCGCCGGCGCTACCTGCTCCGGCTGATGGTCAAGCGCGAGCTCCGAGCCCGCTACATCGGCTCGAAGATGGGGCTCGCGTGGTCCTACATCAACCCGTTCACGCGATTCCTGACCTACTACTTCGTGTTCGGGATCATCCTGGGCCGCGGCCAGGTCCCGCACTTCGCGATCCACCTGTTCGCCGGCATGGTCGTGGTCAACCTCTTCACCGAGTCGTTCAACTCCGGCACCCGCTCGATCATGCAGAACAAGTCGATCGTCCAGAAGATGCCGCTGCCGCGAGAGATCTTCCCGATCGCCTCGATGCTCGTCTCGCTCTACCACACGGGGCCGCAGCTCGTGATCCTGATCGGCGCCTGCTTTGCCACCGGTTCGTTCTCACCGGACCCGGTGGGGATGCTGGCCGCCGTGATGGCCTTCATCATCGTGATCCTGCTCGGCACCGGCATGGGGCTGATGTTCTCCGCCATCAACGTGATGTACCGCGACTGGACCCGGGTCGTGCAGATCTTCACGCAGATGCTGCCCTTCAGCGTGCCGATGATGTACCCCTACACGCTGGTGCAGATCCGCTTCGAGAACTTCCCGATCATCGCGCATCTCTACCTGTTGAACCCGATCACCGAAGCGGTGCTGCTGATGCAGCGGGCGTTCTGGATCACGACCGTCAGCCCCTCCGACGCCGCGGAGGCAGGGCAGGAGTTCGGCTTCCAGGCCGGTCTCGCGGTGAACTTCCCGCCGCACCTGTTCCTGCGCGGCGCGATCTTCATCCTGTTCTCGATCGTGTTCCTGGCGTTCGCCCAGTGGGTGTTCAGCAGGCTGGACGACAAGATCCCGGACAGGCTCGTCTGATGGCCACGTCGATCGAGGTCGAGAACGTCTCCAAGCAGTTCTCGATGCGCTACCAGCGGACCCTCAAGCAGGTCGTGGTCGCGAAGCTCCGCGGACAGAAGACCAAGGACGACTTCTGGGCCCTCCAGGACGTGTCCTTCGCGGTCGGGCAGGGCGAGGCCATCGGCCTGATGGGGCTCAACGGTTCCGGCAAGAGCACGCTGCTCAAGCACATCATGGGCGTGATGAAGCCGACCTCGGGCCAGGTCCGCACCCGCGGCCGGATCTCCGGCCTGATCGCCACCGGAGCCGGGTTCCATCCCGAGATGACCGGTACCGAGAACATCTACATGAACGCCGCCATCCTCGGGATGACCAAGGAGGAGACGGACGCGAAGTTCGACGACATCGCCGGCTTCGCGGACGTCGGCGCGTTCATGGACACACCCGTCGGCAACTACTCGTCGGGCATGTTCGCACGGCTCGGCTTCTCCGTGGCCGTCAACGTCGACTGTGACGTCTTCATCGCAGACGAGGTGCTGGCGGTCGGCGACCAGCCGTTCAAGAAGAAGTGCATGAAGAAGATGGAGGAGATCCGCGACAGCGGCGTCACCCTCTTCTACGTCAGCCACGCCGCCCAGTCGGTGCGGAAGATGTGCACGCGGGTCATCGTCCTGGAGAAGGGCGTCGTCGGCTTCGACGGCGACGTCGACGAGGGCATCAAGTACCTCCACTACGACGACGACGAGCCGGACATCGACGAGGAGGAGCAGAACCCCGACGCCGAGCTCGGCTCGGAGATCTGACGCGTAGCTGAAATTGCCTCCGGTTCCCCGGGAACCGGAGGGGGTGGTCGCGGGTCGTGCTGTGTGATCCAGTGATCCGTGGAGGCTCGCCCGTGAACCAGCCGGAATCCCTTGCCCAGCGCGCGCCGCGGGATGCTGTGCGCGCCGGGGTGAGCCTTGAGGAGGTCTTCGCGGTCTCCTACCGGCGACTGGTGGTGCAGCTCTATGGAGTTGTCGGCGACGCAGCTGAGGCCGAGGACCTGGTTCAGGAGGCGTTCGTGCGGGCCGCCACGCTGGGCCGCCGCTTCGCGGACGTACGCAACCCGGAGGCATGGCTGCGCACCACGGCCATCAACCTGCACCGCAACCGGTGGCGCAAGCTGCGCGGCCTGGCGCGGGTGAGCTCCGACCTGGCCAGGCCGAGGGACCTGCCGGGGCTGGAGGAGCACATCAGCGTCATCGAGGCGATGCGGCAGCTCGGCGACGAGCAGCGCGAGGTGCTGGCCCTCTTCTACTTCGCCGACCTCAGTGTCTCCGACATCGCCGACACGCTCCGGATCGCAGAGGGCACGGTGAAGTCTCGGCTGCACCGGGCGCGGGACATGATGGCGGGGCTGCTTGGGACAGAGGGGCCGGCGATGCCTGAGCAGCAGCTCCACCACTTCGCCCACCGCGCCGAGCAGTGCATCGTCGTCCCCGACCTGGACGCGCTCGTGCGCCGGGGCGCCGTCCGTCGGCGCCGCGCGCGGGGCGTCATCGCCGGGCTCGTGGTTGCCGCGGTCGCCGTCGGCGGCGTCTTGGTCGGCAGCCGGTTGGACACCCGGGCGCAGGAGCCCGTCCGCCCGCCCGAACCTCGGCCGGTCATGAGCTACCTCGCCGGCGACGGGTCACAGACCCTGGAACCGGGCACGTACCGGATCGGGTCCGACCCGTCGTTCACGGCCTTGATCACGGTGCCGGAGGGGTGGAGCTCCTGGCTCGGTCCGGTTCGCCATGGCGCCGGCGCCGACGTCGACGCGGGCGCGGTCGCGGTGATCGTCCTCGAGGTGAGTGCCGTGACCAACGAGGCCTGCCAGCTCGACCTCGCCGACATGACCCAGGTCGGATCCGATCCCGCCGCACTGGTGCAGGCGTTGCAGGTGCTACCCCGGCATCGTGTGGTCCTGGCGCCGAGACCCGACGACCGGTTCGGCTTCCCCGCGACCCACCTGGCTGTCGAGGCGTCGGCGCAGGCCCGGTGCCCCTACCGCGACTTCCCGATCTTCGCGAGAGGCGTCGAGCTGGTCGGCTCGGCTGGACCGCACAGCCGGATGGACCTGTGGGTGGTCGACGTGGCCGGGCGAGTCGTACTGGTCGACGCCACGACCGCGGAGGCCGCCACGCACCAGGCCCGCGCAGAACTCGCCGCGACGGTCGGCTCGATCCGTCTGGAGCCATCGGCCTAGCCGCGGCCTCCATCCCACCGCCCCGCACCGGGACGGCGGGCCTACCCACCCTGCCCCACGAAAGGAATCGTCATGCCGTCCACACGTCGGATCTGTGCTGGCGTCGGCGTTGCCGTCGCCCT
The DNA here is from genome assembly GCA_963734355.1 of uncultured Actinomycetota bacterium. Classification (GTDB taxonomy): domain Bacteria; phylum Actinomycetota; class Actinomycetes; order Propionibacteriales; family Nocardioidaceae; genus Nocardioides. Next base: position 153,221 of record CAVTHU010000028.1, on the reverse strand, counting down.
ACTCGCGCTCGTCACCCCGCCCGCCGCCCGTGCCCAGCAGCTCCCGGTGGAGGGGGACCGCGTCCGGCCCGGAACGTCCGCCGAGTCGCCCCAGGTCGTCCTGGACTGGGAACGCATCGTGTTCCGCACGGTGTACACCGACGGGCTCAGCCCGGTCCCCAGCGGCGTTCCGTTGATGGGCTTCACGTCCATGGCCATGCACGACGCCGTCGAGGGCTCCCTTCGCGCCCATTCGAGCTCGGAGACGGCCGCCGTGGCTGCCGCGGCCCATGCCGTCCTGGTGCACTACTTCCCGTCTGCGGCACCGAAGCTCGACGCCGACCTGGTCGCGACCCTGGCCGGGGTGCCGGACGGACCGGCCGAGGCCCGCGGCCGGGCGATCGGTGCGGCTGCCGGTGCCCGGATGGTCGCCAACCGGGCAGGGGACGGCTACGCCGACCCGACGATCCACTACCTCAAGGCCCCCGGTCCCGGCGTGTGGCAGCCGGTGCCGCCGGCAACCGACATGCTGGTGCCCTGGCTGGGGTCGCTGCGACCGCTGCTGGTGTCGACCCAGGTCCTGCTGGGTGGCGCGGACCCGTTGACGAGCAGGCGCTACGCCGCGCAGTACGAGGAGGTCCGGCGGCTCGGCAGTGCCACCTCCACCGAGCGCACGCCCGAGCAGACCGCCACGGCGCTATTCTTCAACTCCAACTCGGCCACCATGGTTAGTGACGCGCTCGTCCGCTACCTGAGCGATCACCCGATCGGCCTGCAGCGGACCTCGCTGCTCTTCGCGGCCGTCCACGCAGCGATGACGGACTCGGTCATCACGTGCTGGCGGCTCAAGCGCGACGTCGGCTTCTGGCGCCCCAACCAGGCCATCGCCCTCGCCGACACCGACGGGAACCCGGCCACCTCGCCCCAGCCGGGTTGGACGCCGCTCGTGCCCACGCCGCCGTACTCCGACTACGTGAGCGGCCACGCCTGCCTGACCGCTCCCGCCGTCGAGGTGATCCGCCGGACCCTCGGTGAGCGGACGCCACTCGAGCTGGTCTCGGTCAACAGTCCGACCCCCAGGGTCTACGACCGGCTCGGCAGCATCGAGCGCGACGCCTTCCTGGCCCGGATCTGGTCCGGGCTGCACTTCCGAACGGCCATGGAGGACGGGTACCGCATCGGCCACACCATGGCTCGGAGGGTCCTGAAGGCGATCGACTGACGCGGTCGGCCTGCGGCCGAAGGACTCCTGCAGCGCGGTCACCCGCACCCACCGGGTGGCCGCGCTGGGCTTGACAAAGTGGGAACCGTTCGGCGTGTCGACTGGCAATTACAGCGTTGTAGTTACTCAGATTCTCTACCGCTGCCCCTGTGACGCGTGTGAAAGTTGCGCATCGTGTGATCTTCCCCCGCACAGGAGCAACCCCGCATGTCGCCTTCGCGCGCTCGCTACGTCACCGCGTGCCAGCAGCTGCTGGCCCTCGGTGTGGTGGTCATGGCCCTGGTGCCGGCCACCCGCGTGGTCTCGCTCGACGTGGTCGGCGTCGGACCGGGTCAGGGCGTCGCCCAACCCTCGATCTCGGTGTCGCCCGACCAGCCGACCGACCGGTCGCCCGAGGCCGGAATGTCCGGCTACGTCCGCGGGCAGCAGCGCTGTGTCCCGGGCAGCCTGCGGGTCGCGGAGCGTCGAAGCACGACTCGGGTGACGGCACACCCATGCGGGGCCAGGGGCACGCACCCGGCCCGGACGTCTCGGGCTGGAGCCGGCTGATCAGCCCAAGCGGTGGGTGACCAGCTCGGCCTCAGCGATCGCGTCCAGCCGAGCCGGGTCCGCCCCCGCCACGAGGACCAGCGAGCCGCCCGACACGAGCGGCCGCGAAACGGCGGCGACACCTGGTGGGGAAGCCGGGTTCGCCGTTGACAGGAGCCGGTCGCCGCCGGTCGAGGCTTGGAGTGAGCTCCCGGCGGCGACCGGGCTCCCCAACAGCTCGTCCTGGGTCACCGGCCCGTCCACGAGCGCCACGTCGGAGCCACCAGGTGGGTCGTACGGCGTGAACGCGTCCGGTTGCCCCCAGACCTCGACGCCGACGTCGTGAACCCCGGGCGGCAGCGGCTCGGCGAAGCGGACACCCATGGGCAGCAGGGCGCAGGCGAGCACCGGCAGGTCGTCGGCGCGGGGCGCCCACGTCGCCAGGGACGCCGGTCCGCACACCACGACGTTCGGCGCCACGTCCGAGGACGGGAACGCCACCGCCAGCCCCGCGGTCCAGGCCGCGCCGAGGAAGACCGGGCCCAGCCAGTGGCTCGGCAGGTCGACCAGGAGCACGTCACCGCGCTCGAGGTCGTGCTCCTCGACGAGCAGCGAGGCCACCTTCGCCACCCAGTTGGCGTACGTCGCCACCGACAGCTCGACGCGCTCGCCGGTGCCGTCGTCGTACCACGTGAGCAGCGGGCGCCCCGGGTCGCGGCGCAGCTCCCTGCCGAGCAGCTCGCCGAAGGTCACGAACTCGCCGGGATGTCCGCTCGGCTCAGCTCTTCGTTGATCCGGCTGCTCGAGTCGGCCTTGTCCTCGCCGCCCACGCCGTAGACCATCTGCAGCCCGATCTCCTCGGTCAGGTGGGTCTCGGCACTCGGGACGGGATCGCCGGCGTCCGACCGGTCGCCGCCGTTGCAGAAGAGCAGCTCGGCGTCCGGGTAGAGCTCGCGCACCTTCCGCAGCGACGCCACGACAGTGGCGTCGTCGTCGACCGCCACGAGCGCCTCGTCGACACAGCGCAGCTCGGCGACGATCTCGTGCCGGTCGTCCTCGGTCATGAGGATGCGGCCCTTCTTGAGCAGCTGCTGCTTGTCGTTGTTGACGATCACGACCAGGTGCGGCGCCAGCTCGCGGGCGGCCTTGAGCATCCGCAGGTGCCCGATGTGGATCGGGTTGAAGTAGCCGCTGACGATGGCGATGCGCGCGGGCGCACCCATCACATCGCGTCCGGTTCGGGCGAGTCGGTGTAGGGGTACTCCAGCATGAAGTCCTTCAGGGCGGCACCGCTCGGCTGGCTGCAGTACTGGAACGCGCCCACCTGGCTGGCGGGGTCGGTCACGCCGTGGCCGCCGGCCGACCAGTGCGAGAACGCCACGTGCATCCCGTCGGGGAACTTGCCGCTCTCGTCCTCGTCCTCGGAGGTCCACGGCGCGGCGATGAACTTGTAGCGCAGGTTGTCGGAGTCCGAGCGGAACTTGTCCGCGATGCCGTCGATGACGTTGAGCTCGTCGGCGTCGTCAGCGATCGACTGGTCGTACCAGAGGATCGTGTAGCCGTGCTCGAGGTTGTGCACGAGCGCCTCGAGCTCGGGGCGGTCCTTGTCGGTGTAGAACTTCCGGTTGAACGGCGCGGGGGCGGTGCCCTGCTCGTTCCAGTGCGAGCCGAACGCCGGCGGAGCGGTCGAGTAGGTGACCTGCGACCCGGTCGGCACGTGCTGCTGGTTGCCGTCGGCCGGCTTGGTGGTCACCTTGTCGCACACCGACGCCGGGGCGCCGATCGAGGCCAGGTTGATGTCCTTGAACTGCCGCAGGTCCCACCAGTTCTTCACCGGGCGGTACGCCGCCGCGACGACGATCAGCAGCGCGACCAGCGAGCAGACACCCACGATGGCGTAACCGCGGCGCTTCTCGGAGCCCTTCTGCTTCTTGCGGATCTCGTCGATGACCGCCTGGCGGTCAGACTTGCTCGACTTCTTGGCCACGGCTAGGGAGCACCTCGGGGTGGACTGCACAGGAGGCTGTGCTGGACAAGGGGAAGGGCTCGCGAGAGCCCGACGGGGAAGTCTACGGAGTGACCGGTCGGATCACTGCTTTCTCAGGACCTTCTTCGGTGGCTTCCAGGAGATACCAGCCGTGTGCGAACGCCAGCGGCGCCAGCCGGGGATCCGTGGGGACTGCCAGGGCGTCCCCGACCGGCTCGGCCACGACACCGAGAACGCGCACGACGGCAGCCGCCATCTCCTCCGCAGCTGCGGGGGCACCGAAGGGCACCTGGTCGGCCGGCTCACCGGCCAGGGCGCGGACCACGGCCTCGCGGGCGCCGTACCCGAACAGGTCCTCGCCCTCGACGCGAACCAGCACGGCGGCGCCCGGCCCGTCCTCGCCGGGCGGCAGCACCAGGTCGGACCGGCCCCGCACCAGCGCGAAGGGCCGGCCGGCCAGCTTGCCCTGGGCCAGCTCGGCCGCCCCGGCCAGCTCGTCCGCCAGCGCGGGCGCGGTGACCATGAGCTCGTTGCCGTAGCCGTCGGTGCGGCCCGTGTGGTCGTCGACCACCGTGATCCCGGCGGCGCCGATGGCGATGTCGGTCTGGCCGGTGCGCCAGGCCCGCCCGGCGGTGTCGGTGACCACGACACCGACGTTGGCGCCGCTCCGCTCGGCGACCGCCCGGCGCAGCGTCCGGGCACTCTCGTCCGGGTCGAGCGGCAGGAGCAGCACGCTGCCCGGCGCGACGTTGGACGCGTCGACCCCGGCCGCGGCGAGGGTGAGCCCGAGCCGGGTGCGCACGATCGTGGTCGGTCCGCGCCGCGCCACCACCCGGGCGCCCGGCTCGGCGAGCTCGGCCTCGACGGCGGCGATGCGGTCCGTGCCCGGGAGCGAGCGGCCCTCGGCCTTGCTCACCACCTTGCTGGTCACCAGCACCACGTCCCCGTCGACGGGGGACAGCGCCGCGACCACCAGCGCCGCCAGGTCGTCGCCGGGCCGGATCTCCGGGACGCCGTCCGGCGCGAGGATGGTCAGGGTCACGACACCAGCCCGACCGCAGCGGCCGCCATCGCGGCGGTGGCGTCGTGGTCGGTCATGTAGAGGGGTACGGCGGCCGCGGCCAGCCCGGCCTCGTGCAGCCCGGGGAGCTGGTCGGCGTCCGCCTCGTCGACGAGCCACCCGTCCAGGACACCGCCCTGCGTCCGGGCTCCGTAGTGCCGGCCGACGCCGCCGGCGCTGACCTCCACGCCCATGGTGGTCAGCAGCTGGTTGGCCATCCCACGGACGTGGCTGCCGCCGATGATGGGGGACAGGCCGACCACGGGCGCCTGGGTGGCGACCAGCGCCTCCCGCACCCGGGGGACACCGAGGATGGTGCCCACCGAGACCACGGGGTTGGACGGCGGCAGGAGGACCAGGTCGGCGTCGGTGATCGCGTCGATCACGCCGGGTCCCGGGGTCGACTCGTCGAGCCCGACCACGACGATCGTCTCGGCAGGGACCTCGGCGCGCAGCCGCACCCAGTACTCCTGGAAGTGCACGACCCGGCGGCCGCTCGGTGCCTCGGGGTCGGCTATCGCGACGTGCGTCTCGACCCGGTCGTCGGTCATCGGGAGCAGGCGGACGCTGCCCCCGAAGACAGGGGAGAGCCAGCGCCGGCAGAGCGCCTCGGTGACCGCGGAGAGCGGGTAGCCCGCGTCCAGCATCTGGGTGCGGACCAGGTGGGTGGCGATGTCGCGGTCGCCGAGCCCGAACCAGGTCGGCTCCACGTCGTACGCCGCGAGCTCGGTCTTCACGCTCCAGGTCTCGTCGCGTCGGCCCCACCCCCGCTCGGGGTCGATCCCGTCGCCGAGGGTGTACATCACGGTGTCGAGGTCGGGGCACACCTTCAGCCCGTGCACCCACAGGTCGTCGGCGGTGTTGGCGATGACGGTCACCTCGGCATCGGCGGCCACCCCCGGCAGCCGGCCCTGCTCGATGCCGTGCAGCAGCCCCTGCAGGAACTTCGCGCCACCCATCCCGCCGGACAGGACGGTGACGCTGCGGAGCTCTCCGGTGGGGCTCACCATGGCCCCAGCCTGTCGCATCGATCCCTTTACCAGAGGGTCGGGTGGTTCGTCTCAGGTATCCCCATACCAGATCGGGGCTTGACTTCAGGGGTACGACAGGCATGTAATCACACCAGTGTCGTTCACGAATTCGAAGCAGAATCCAGACGACACGCTGGTCGAGCAGGGTCGAGCTCAGCACACTCCAATTTCACTCGGGCGGGGTCGAGGTCGGTCGGCCGGTTCTCTGGAATGAGAGTCGAATCCGCACCACGGATTCACAGGGTCGAAGGGCAGTCACATGAGAGAACTATTTCTCCTGGACGGGGACGACGCCGACGACGCGGGTTGGCAGGAGCGTGCGCTGTGCGCGCAGACAGACCCGGAGGCGTTCTTCCCGGAGAAGGGCGGATCCACCAGGGAGGCCAAGAAGGTCTGCCTCACGTGCGACGTCCGGACCGAGTGTCTGGAGTCTGCACTGATGAACGACGAGCGGTTCGGCATCTGGGGCGGTCTCTCCGAGCGGGAGCGCCGCAAGCTGAAGAAGAGCGCGGTCTAGCAGACGCATCGAGAGCGCCCGGGCCACTGGCCCGGGCTCCTCTCATTTCCGGTCATTTCCGGCCGTCACCGCCTCACCCCTACCCTGAACGATCGTGTCCGCCGCAGATCCTCGTCACGCGCCGCTGACCGCGCGTGGCCGTGAGGACGTCGCGGTGGTGCTCGTCAGCCACGACGGCGAGCGCTGGCTCCCGACGGTGCTCGAGGGGCTGGCCGGGCAGCTGGCCCCGATCGCGCACTGCGTGGCCGTCGACACCGGCAGCAAGGACGCGAGCGCCGACCTGCTCGCGGACGCCTTCGGCCGGGACAACGTCGTCACGCTGCCGTCCTCGACCGGTTTCCCCGGCGCCCTGCGCGCCGGGCTCGCGCACCTCGACCAGCTCGGCGCGGACACCGAGTGGGTCTGGGTGCTGCACGACGACGCCAGCCCGCACCCCGAGGCGCTGCTGGCCCTGCTGGCCGGCGCGGCCGACGACCCCGACGCCGACGTGCTCGGCCCGATGCTGCGCGAGTGGCCCTCGCTGAAGCGGCTGCTCGAGCTCGGCGTCACGATCTCCGGGACCGGCCGGCGCGAGACCGGGCTGGAGCGCGGCGAGTACGACCAGGGCCAGTACTCCGAGCCGCGCCACGTCCTGGCGGTGAACACCGCCGGCATGCTGGTACGCCGACGCGTCCTCGACGAGCTCGGGGGTCTCGACGACGAGCTGCCGATCTTCGGCAACGACCTCGACTTCGGGTGGCGCGCCGCCGCGGCCGGCCACCGGACCGTCGCCGTGCCGCAGGCCATCGTCTTCCACGCCGAGGCGGCACACCGCGGGCTGCGGCGCACGCCGCTGACCGGCCGCCACACGCACTACCAGGAGCGCCGGGCCGCGCTCTTCACCCTGCTCGCGAACTCCCGGTCCCGGGTCTGGCCGCTCCAGGCCGTCCGGCTGGCGTTCGGCACCTTCATCCGGATGTTGGGCTACCTGGCGATCCGCTCGCCCGGGGCCGCTCTCGACGACCTCGCGGCGTACATCTCGGTGGTGGCGCACCCGGGTGAGCTGCTGGCGGCCCGGCGGACCCGTCGCGCCGCGGCCACCGCCGAACCCGCGACGACCCAGGGGCTGCTGGCGCCGCGCTGGCTGCCCTACCGACATGGTCTCGATGCCGTCATCGACCTGGCGACCGCGCTCACCCAGTCCGCCTCCGACGTGGCCGAGCGACGCCGCGCGGCGGCTGCCGAGCGCGACCCGTCGTCGTTCGCGGCACGGCGGACGACGGAGCGGGAGCGGCTCGAGGACGAGGAGGTGGTGGAGGACACCGGGCTGGTCGCCCGCTTCCTCACCAACCCGGTCGCCGTGCTGCTCGCCGTCACCGTGCTCGCGATGCTCATCGGCGCCCGCTCCGCGCTCGGACACGTCTCCGGACCGGGGCTCTCGCCGGCACCGAACGACTGGAGCGACTGGTGGTCGCTGCACCTCTCGTCCTGGCACGAGCTCGGGCTCGGCACCGCGGTGCCCGCGCCGCCGTACGTGCTGCCGATGGCGCTGCTGGCCACCGTCCTCGGTGGCAGCCCGGCCGCGGCGGTGTCGGCGCTGCTGGTGCTGGCGGTGCCGTTCGCACTGTGGGGGGCCTGGCGCTTCCTGCGCGTGGCCGGCCGGCTCGCAACCCCGGCCGGTGCGAACCGCTGGCTGATCCTGTGGGGTGCCACGACGTACGCCGTGGTGCCGGTCGTCTCCGGCGCGTGGGGCCAGGGCAGCATCGCCCTGGTGCTGTCGGCCGCGCTGCTGCCCTGGCTCGGGCATGCCGCCCTCGGCTTCGCGGACCCGGAGTCGGACCGACGGTGGCGCGCGGCCTGGCGCACCGGGCTGCTGCTCGCCCTGGTCAGCTGCGGCACGCCGGTGGCCTGGCTGGTCGCTGCCCTCGTCGGCCTCGTCGTGGTGCTGCTCGCGTTCACGCTGCTGCCCGGCGTCGGCCGGGACCGGTCGGCCTGGGGTCCGCCGGTGGTCGCGCTGGCCGTGGTCCCGGTGCTGCTCGCGCCGTGGTGGCTCCCCGCGCTGCTGCACGGCGCCGGCGAGGGGCTGCTGCTCGACGGCGGGCTGCTGCCGGCCCCGACCCCCGACGGGCTCGAGCTGGGGCTGGGCCGGCTCCACGACCTCGGCGCGCCGTGGTGGCTCGGGGTCGTGCTGCCGGTGCTCGCGGCGCTGGCGCTGGTGCCCCGCCGGACCCGGATCCCCGTGCTCATCTGCTGGGTGGTCGCCCTGGTCGCGGTCCTGGCGGCCGTCGGGCTCGGGTCGATCACGCTCGACCTGGCAGCGTTGTCCACCTCGCCGGGCCTCGGCTTCCTCCTGATCGTCGTGCAGGCGGCGCTGGTGAGCGCGGTCGTCCTCGGCGCGCTCGGGCTCCCGCCGCCGCGCGGCGCGCTGCGGGCCGTGGCCGTGCTGCTCGTCGCCGTCGCCGTCGCGGCGCCGCTGGGCGCGCTGGCCTGGTTCGTGCTCGACGGCGGGGACCACCTGACCGGCGACCGGGACGCCGGCATCCCGGCGTACATGGTGCAGAGCTCGGAGCTCGGCCCGGAGCACGGGATCCTCGTGCTGCGCGGCTCGCTGGAGGACGGGCTGACCTACACCGTGCGTCGTGACGACGGGGTCACCACCGGCGAGGACGAGGTGCTCAACCTGACCACCGAGGACCGCGACTTCACGGCCCTGGTGCAGGATCTGGCGTCCGTGCCGACCCCGGACGCCGTGGCGGAGCTGGCCTCGCGCGGCATCGAGTACGTCGTGCTGCCGGCACCCGCCGACGGCGAGGTGGCGGCCGTGCTGGACGCGACCGCCGGGCTGGAGCAGGCCAGCGCCGAGGACCGGAGCACCCGCGCCTGGCAGGTCGGCCAGCCCCTCTCGGCGAGCGACCTCGACGGGTCGCGGTCGTGGTTCCGGGTCGGGCTGCTGATCCTGCAGGGGGTCGCGATCCTGGTCGTCCTCGTCCTGTGTGCACCCTCGACCGACCGCGACCGGGAAGGGGGCCGGCGATGAGGCGCAGGTTGGGGGCCGACGTGCTCCTGGCGATCGTGCTGCCGGTGGTCGCCGTGCTGGCGCTGCTGCTCCTGCACCCGGACCGAGACGAGCCGGAGGGGAAGGCACCCGTCGAGACTCCCCTGACCTCCGCGTCGGTGATCTGCCCCGGCGCCCTGCCCGGCACCGGGTCCGACCTGCTCGGCGTGAGCATCCTCGGCGCAGATCCGGACGCGAAGGTGTCGGGCGACGTGCAGGTCGGGCTCGGCTCGTCGGCGACACCGCTGCGCGTGCGCACCCGCCGCGTCTCCACGGCACCGCAGGGGCTCGGTCCGGCGGTGGTCACCGGCACCGGCGACCTCGCGCCCGGCCTGGTCGCAGGGCGGTCGCAGTCGGCGCCGCTTGCCTCGGTCGACTGCGCGCCCCCGGTGGCCGACCAGTGGTTCACCGGGGTCGGCGCTGACGCGACCCACGACTCGGTGCTCGAGCTGGTCAACCCGAACGCCGGCCCGGCCATCGCAGACATCACGGTCCGCTCACCCAACGGGGTCGTCGACGTGCCCGCCCTGCGCGGCGTCTCGGTTGCCGGCAACAGCGCCATGCAGCTCGACCTCGGCCAGATCGTGCCGAACCGCGCCGAGCTCTCGCTCGAGGTGCACACCAGCCGGGGCCGGCTCGCGGCGTACGTCGTCGACTCCTACGACCAGCTGGGTGCCGGGGCGACCGGCCAGGACTGGCTGCCGGCCCAGGCCGAGCCGGCCACCGCCAACCTGCTGCTCGGTCTGACCAAGGGCGCCGGCGAGCGAACGCTCGTGCTCTCCAACCCGGGCGCCGACGAGGTGCGGGCCACGATCACGGTGGTGACGCCGACCTCCACGTTCGCGCCGACCGGCGTCGAGCCCGTCCGGGTGGCGCCGGACTCCACCGAGGCAGTCTCCCTGGACGACGTGCTCGTCCAGGCGGCCAAGGACGGCGCCATCGGGCTGCTCGTCGAGTCGAACGGTCCGGTCACCACCTCCCTGCGGCAGTTCTCGGGCGCCGATCTCTCCCTGCTCACCGCCGCGCCCGCGGTCGACGCGGCCACCGCGGTGGTCGTCCCCGTGGGACCGAAGCACCTGCTGCTCGCCGGCGCCGACGCGGCCGGTGGCGCGACGGTGACCTCGTACGCCGCGCGCGGGAAGCAGCTGGACCAGCAGGCCGTCGAGCTCGGCCCCGACGCGGGCGCGGACCTCGTGCTGCCCGACGACGCGGTCCTGGTGACGGTGACCCCACAGGGCACCTCGGTGCGGGCCGCGGTGCTGCTGACCGGCACCGGCACCGCCGTCGTACCGCTGCGTGAGCTGGTGCTGACCAGCCTCGTGCCCGATGTGCGACCCGGCGTTCCCTAGCCCTGGATCAGGTCACCGGGCCTCAGCTGCTCCTTGCTCATCCCCTTGAGCAGCAGGCCCACGTTGTCCCCTGCGGTCGCGGAGTCCAGCACCTTGCGGAACATCTCGACCCCCGTGACCGTCGTCGTCGTGGCCACGCCACCGTCGCGGACCACGTTCACCTCCATCCCGACCCGCACCGTGCCGGACTCGACCCGGCCGGTCACGACCGTCCCGCGACCGTGGATGGAGAAGATGTCCTCGACCGGCATGCGGAAGGAGCCGTCGCCGGTCGCGACGACAGGCGGCCCGGCCGCGGCGGTGGCCGGACCGGTCGGGCTGGCGGCGTTCGCCTCCTCGAGCAGCGTCTCGACGCTCCGGTCGTCCTTCTTCCTGCCGAACGGCCAGAGGCCCATCACTGTTCTCCTTGGTAACGGGGGTCCACCCGCTCCGGGTCGATGCCGAGCAGCTCGGCGACCTGCTCGACCACGACCGTGAGGAGCAGGGCCTCGAGATCGGCGCGGCTCTCGGCGCGGTGCTCGATCGGCCGCCGGAACAGCACCAGCCTGGTCGGGGTGGCGCCGCTGCCGCGGACCAGCGAGGCCAGCGGCACCTGGTCGCTCTCCCAGTCGTCAGGGAGCTGCGGGGCGTCCTCGACGGCGTACTCCACCAGGCCGAGCTGGTCCTGCCACCGCAGGTCGATGCCGGTCACGATGCCCAGCGCCAGGTCGTCGAACCGCTGTCGTCTGGTCGGCAGCTCGGGGTTCCCGGGCTGCCGCGGCAGCACGCCGGGGCCGCGCATCCCTCGCCCGCGCCGGTCACGGCGGCCGGAGGGCCGGGCGGTGCGGTTCTCCACGTCCTCGACACTAGTCGTCCGACCGGTGCCGCGCGCCTCGACGAAGCCGCGTCGACACGGGGGTACGGTCGCCGCGTGAGCCCTTCCCGCCGCTGCTCGCGCACCGCGTGCGACCGTCCCGCGGTCACCACGCTCACCTACGTCTACGCCGACCAGACGGCGGTGCTCGGCCCGCTCGCGACCTACGCCGAGCCGCACGCCTACGACCTGTGCGACCGGCACGCCGAGCGGCTCTCCGCGCCACGCGGCTGGGAGGTGCTGCGGCTGGTCTCGGACCTCTCGCCGCGCGGGCCCTCCGATGACGACCTGCTCGCCCTGGCGAACGCGGTCCGCGAGGCGGCTCGCCCGGTGCCGGCCGCCGCGGAGCCGCCGGGCGCCGAGTACGGCTCGCGCGAGACCCTCCGCCGCGGGCATCTGCGGGTGCTCACCCACGACGAGGCGCCGGGTTCGTAGCGCCTAGGCTCTCGTCCATGCCCGATCCCGACACCGTCCGGGCCGTCTTCAAGGCCTACGACGTCCGAGGGCTGGTGCCGGAGCAGATCGACGAGCCGCTGGCGCACGCGACCGGCCGGGCGCACGCCCAGGTCACCGGGGCCACCACGGTCGTCGTCGGCCACGACATGCGACCGAGCTCGCCCGGGCTCGCCCGCGCCTTCGCGACCGGCGCCACCGAGGCCGGCGCGGACGTCGTGATGATCGGGCTGGCGTCCACCGACATGCTCTACTTCGCCTCCGGCCACCTCGGCGTGGCCGGCGCGATGTTCACGGCGAGCCACAACCCGGCCCAGTACAACGGGATCAAGCTGTGCCGGGCGAACGCGGTGCCGCTCGGCCTGGAGTCCGGGCTCGACGAGATCCGCGACCTCGTGGTGGCGCCGCGTCGTACGGCCGAGCTGGCCGGCGAGGTCCGCACCCTCGACCTCCTGGTGGCCTACGCCGAGCACCTGGTCTCGCTGGTGCCGATGACCGCCGGCCGCCGGCTGAAGGTCGTGGCCGACGCCGGCAACGGCATGGCCGGCCACACGGCGCCCGCGGTCTTCCAGCGACTGCCCGAGGGGCTGGTCGAGCTGGTCCCGATGTACTTCGAGCTCGACGGCACCTTCCCCAACCACGAGGCGAACCCGATCGAGCCGGCCAACCTCCGGGATCTCCAGGACCGCGTGGTCCGCGAGGGAGCCGACCTCGGCCTGGCCTTCGATGGCGACGCCGACCGCTGCTTCCTGGTCGACGAGCAGGGTGCTGCGGTCTCGCCGTCGGCGCTCACCGCGCTGATCGCCGGTCGCGAGCTGGCCAAGGAGCCGGGCGCGACCGTGATCCACAACCTGATCACCAGCCGCGCGGTGCCGGAGCTGGTCCGCGAGCTCGGCGGCGTACCGGTGCGCACCCGCGTCGGCCACTCCTTCATCAAGGCGACGATGGCCGAGACCGACGCGATCTTCGGCGGCGAGCACAGCGGCCACTTCTACTTCCGCGACTTCTGGCGCGCCGACTCGGGGATGCTCGCCGCGCTGCACGCGATCGCCGCGCTGTCCGAGACCGATCGGCCGCTCTCGGAGCTGATGGCCGAGTTCGACCCCTACCCGCTCAGCGGCGAGATCAACTCCGAGGTCGCCGACACCGGCGCGGCCATCGCGGCGGTCGCCGAGGAGTACGCCGGCCGGGAGGGGGTCACCGTGGACCGGCTCGACGGCCTGACCGTCAGCCACGCCGACTGGACCTTCAACGTGCGACCCTCCAACACGGAGCCGCTGCTGCGGCTCAACGCGGAGGGCCGCGACCGCGCCATCATGGAGCGGGTGCGGGACGATGTGCTCGCGTTGATCCGGAAGGACTACTCCTGATGCCACTGAACCTGTCCGACGAGCTGCTCGCAATCATCGTCTGTCCCGACTGCCATGGCGACCTGGCGCCGGTCGAGACGGCCGACGGCGGCGAGCTGGTGTGCCAGGCCTGCGGTCTCGCCTACCCGGTCCGCGACGACATCCCGGTCCTGCTCGTCGACGAAGCCCGTCGACCCGGCTGATCCGGGCGTCCTGGTGGTCACCTGGTTCGACGAGTCCCGGCTCGACGACGAGTCCGCGCTGGCAGGTCACGACCTCCGGCTGCGGACGCTCGCCGAGTCCGGGGCGCGCGTCCGCCGCGAGGCCGACGAGGCCTCGGCCGCGATCGACGAGGCGGTGGCCAGCGCCCTGGAGCAGGGCCGACCGCGCACCGTGATCGCCGCCGGGCCCGACTCCCGGCTGCTGCGCGCGGTGCTCGAGCCGTGGTGCCCGGTGCCGTTCGTGGCCTGGCCGGGCCCGGCGCTGCCGGGCTGGGCCGGAAGCCTCGACCTGGTGGTCGTGCTCGCTCCCGACGGTTCCGACACCGGTACGGCGTCGGCGGTCGCCGAGGCGATCCGCCGCGGCTGCCAGGTCGTGGTGGCGTGCCCGCCGGGGTCGATGGTCGCCGAGCACGCCGCCGGCCGCTGGAGCACGATCCTGCCGACCGTGACCCGCGACCAGCTCGCGACCGCGGTCGTGATGCTCGCCTACCTCGACCGCGTCCAGCTCGGACCCGCGGCGGAGGCCGAGCCGGTCGCCGAGGCACTCGACGAGGTCGCGATCTCCTGCTCCCCGAGCCGCGACATCGCCGTCAACCCGGCCAAGATGCTGGCCATCGCGCTCGCCGACGCCAACCCGCTCGTGTGGGGCGGCACCGTGCTCGCCGCCCGCGCGGCGCGCCGGGTCGCCGAGTCGATCCGCCGCGCGAGCGGACGGACCGCGCTGGCCGGCGACGCGGAACACCTGCTGCCGGTGCTCGAGGCGGCTCGGCAGCGGGACGTCTTCGTCGACCCCTTCGCCGACGCCCCGCCCGAGGCGCGGCCGATGCTGCTGCTGCTCGACGACGGCTCGGAGGAGCCGGTCGTCCGCGAGCAGCGGGGCCGGCTGCTGGCGGCGGCCTCCTCGCGCGGCGTACGGGTCGAGAACGTGAGCACCGACGCGCCGTCCGAGGTGGCGCGCTACGCCTCGCTCCTGCTCTCGGGGACCTACGGCTCGGAGTACCTCCGCGTCGGCATCGTCGAGGAGTGATCGCGCGGTCCTGAGACGGAAGGTGTCCGGCGGGCGCCTCTCGGGTACGGGCCGGTGTGGCTGTCACCACCACCGCAGCGACGCCTGCCTCGATGCCGACCGCGGCCGCGAAGACCCGCGACCCGTGGTTGGACAACGCCAAGATGGCGCTGGTGCTGCTCGTCGTGGTGGGCCACTCGTGGACGCTGCTGCCGCACACCACGCTCAACGACCACCTCTACGACTTCCTCTACGCCTGGCACGTGCCGGCGTTCGTCCTCGTCACCGGCTACCTGTCGCGCACCTTCACCTACGAGCCCCGGCGGCTGTGGCAGCTGGTCCGCACCGTCGTGGTCCCCTACGTGGTCTTCGAGTGCGCCCTGGCCCTGTTCCGCATCTATGTCGGTGGGGAGCAGCTCGAGGACCTGTTCCGCGACCCGCACTGGCCGATGTGGTACCTGTCGGCGCTCTTCTTCTGGCGGTTGCTGACCCCGGTCTTCACCCGGATGCCGGCCGTCGTCGCGATCGCGGTTGCCGCGGCGGTCTCCCTCGTCGCCGGCCTCTACGCCGGTGACACGCTGGACGTGGCGCGGGTGCTCGGTCTGCTGCCCTTCTTCGTGCTGGGCCTGACCGCCACCAAGGAGCGGCTGGACCGGCTCCGTGAGCCGTGGGTCCGGAACGCGGCGCTGCTGGTCTTCCTGGCGATCGCAGTGGTGACCACCTGGACCGACCAGCTCGCCCAGACCGAGTGGCTCTACTACCGCTCGCAGTACGGCGAGCTGGACGTCGGCGACGGCCGCGCGCTCCTGACCCGCGCCGTACTGCTCGTCATCGGGACGCTGGGCGCCTGGTCGTTCCTGGCGCTGGTGCCCCGCGCGGGCGGCTGGTTCACCCGGATGGGCGCGGCGACGCTGGTCGTCTACCTGTTCCACGGCTTCGCCATCAAGGGCGCGGAGTACGCCGGCTTCATGGGCTGGGCCGACGATCACGCCCTGCTCTCGCTGCCCGTGACCTCCCTCGCGGCCGCCGGACTCGCGCTGCTGCTCGCCTGGTCGCCGGTCGCCAGGGTGCTGACCCACGCGGTCGACCCCCTCGGCACCGCGGAGAAGCACGTCAAGGAGGCGGTGCAGCTGTCGGAGGCGCCCGCACAGGCCGACCAGATCGCGGTCGCCGTCGAGGAAGCCGTGGAGGTAGCCGCGGCCGAGGAGGCTGCGGCCGAGGAGGCTGTGGCCGCTCGCTAGGGTTCGGCCATGGCAGGCGACGGAGGGACTCGCGCCGTCGTGGCGGCGCTGCTGGCCAACACCGGGATCGCGGCCACCAAGTTCATCGCGTTCGCGCTGGCCCGGAACTCCTCGATGCTGGCCGAGGCGATCCACTCGTGCGCGGACGCCGGCAACCAGGTGCTGCTGCTGGTCGGCGGCAAGCGCTCGACGCGTGCGGCGACCCCGGAGCACCCGTTCGGCTACGGCCGCGACCGCTACATCTACAGCTTCATCGTGGCCATCGTGTTGTTCTCGGTCGGCGGCCTGTTCGCCCTCTACGAGGCCTACCACAAGTTCCACGAGATCCACTCCGGTCACTCCGAGGCCGTCGAGGGCTGGAAGGCGTACGTCCCCATCGTCGTGCTCGTCGTGGCGATCTGCCTGGAGAGCTTCTCGCTGCGGACCGCGGTCATCGAGACCAACAAGGTCCGCGGCGAGGCGTCGTTCGCCACGTTCATCCGCCGGGCGAAGTCGCCCGAGCTGCCGGTGATCCTGCTCGAGGACATCGCCGCTCTGCTGGGCCTGCTCTTCGCCCTCGTGGGCGTGGGGATGAGCCTCATCACCGGCAACCACTACTGGGACGTGGCCGGCACCGTGGCGATCGGACTCCTCCTGGTCGCGGTCGCGGTGGTCCTGGCCCTCGAGACCAAGAGCCTGCTGCTCGGTGAGTCCGCGACTCCGGAGTCGCAGCGCGCGATCGAGGCGGCGCTGACCGGCACCCCGGGTGTGGACCGGCTCATCCACATGAAGACCCTGCACCTCGGACCCGACGAGCTCCTCGTCGCGGCCAAGATCGGAGTGACCGCCACCAGCTCGGCCGCCGAGGTCGCGACCACCATCGACGCCGCCGAGCGAGCAGTGCGCGCCGCCGAGCCGCTCGCCACCGCGGTGTACCTGGAGCCGGACATCTACCGCGACGACTACGTCGCCGCGGAGCGGCCGGAGGTGCCGCACTCGGGCGGTCACTGATCGCTCGACGGGGGTCGTCGAGGATTCCTGCTCCAGGCAGCCTCCGTCCTACTCTTTTCCGGTCAGCGTGGGAGATCCCGTCAACGCGCAGATGCGCGGCGCAGACCTGACTCCACCGTTCCGAGGAGACACACATGGACTTCAAGGTCGCCGACCTCAACCTGGCCGACTTCGGTCGCACCGAGATCACCCTCGCCGAGCACGAGATGCCCGGCCTGATGGCGATGCGCGCCCGCTACGGGGACGCCAAGCCCCTCGCCGGCGCCCGGATCGCCGGCTCGCTGCACATGACCATCCAGACCGCCGTCCTGATCGAGACCCTCGTCGCCCTGGGCGCCGAGGTCCGCTGGGCGTCCTGCAACATCTTCTCCACCCAGGACCACGCCGCGGCGGCTGTCGCGGTCGGCCCGACCGGCACGGTCGACGCTCCTGCCGGTGTCCCGGTCTTCGCCTGGAAGGGCGAGTCCCTGGAGGAGTACTGGTGGTGCACCCAGCAGATCCTCATGTGGCCCGAGGGCAAGTTCGCCAACATGATCCTCGACGACGGTGGCGACGCCACCCTGCTCGTGCACCTCGGTGTCGAGATGGAGAAGACCGGCGTCGCGCCCGACCCGGCCTCGGCCAAGAGCCACGAGCAGAAGGTCATCTTCGACGTGCTCAACGCCTCCTTCGCTGAGACCAAGGAGCGCTGGACCCCGATCGCGGGTGAGATCAAGGGCGTCACCGAGGAGACCACCACCGGCGTGCTGCGTCTCTACGACATGATGAAGGAAGGCTCGCTGCTCTTCCCGGCCATCAACGTCAACGACTCGGTCACCAAGTCGAAGTTCGACAACAAGTACGGCTGCCGGCACTCGCTCATCGACGGCATCAACCGCGCCACCGACGTCCTCATCGGCGGCAAGGTCGCGGTCGTCTGCGGCTACGGCGACGTCGGCAAGGGCTGCGCGGAGTCGCTGCGCGGCCAGGGTGCCCGCGTCATCGTCACCGAGATCGACCCGATCTGCGCGCTGCAGGCGGCCATGGACGGCTACCAGGTCGACACCCTCGACAACGCCCTCGCAGTCGCCGACATCATCATCACGGCGACCGGCAACAAGGACGTCGTCTCGGTCGAGCAGATGAAGCGGATGAAGCACAACGCGATCCTCGGCAACATCGGCCACTTCGACAACGAGATCGACATGGCGGGCCTCGAGGCCGACGGCGTCGCCACCCGCAAGAACGTCAAGCCGCAGGTCGACGTCTGGACCTTCCCCGGCGACAAGGCGATCATCGTGCTCTCCGAGGGCCGGCTGATGAACCTCGGCAACGCGACCGGCCACCCGTCGTTCGTGATGTCGAACTCCTTCACCAACCAGGTGCTCGCGCAGATCGAGATCTTCACCAAGCCCGAGGAGTACCCCACGGGCGTCTACGTGCTGCCCAAGCACCTCGACGAGGAGGTCGCCCGGCTGCACCTCGACGCGCTCGGCGTGAAGCTGACGACGCTCAGCGAGGAGCAGGCGTCCTACCTCGGCATCCCGGTCGAGGGCCCGTTCAAGTCGGACCAGTACCGCTACTGAGCAGCACCCCGCAGCAGCACCGTGACCCGGGCCTCTAGGCCCGGGTCACGGCCTTTTCTCAGCAGCGTGGGGCACACTTGCCGCATGGCAGAGCACGCCGGAGCGGCGAGTGACCTCGCGACCAAGGGTCGCGTCCTCGTCGTGGACGACGACGCCTCGCTCGCAGAGATGCTCACGATCGTGCTGCGCCAGGAGGGTTTCGACGGGCGAGTGGTGACCCGCGGGGACCTCGCGATGGAGGCCTTCCACGACTACCGGCCCGACGTGGTGCTGCTCGACCTGATGCTGCCCGGCAAGGACGGCATCGACGTCTGCAAGGAGATTCGCGCCGAGTCCGGCGTACCGATCGTCATGCTCACCGCCAAGGGCGACACCGTCGACGTCGTGGTCGGGCTGGAGTCCGGCGCTGACGACTACGTCGTCAAGCCGTTCAAGCCCAAGGAGCTCGTGGCCCGGATCCGAGCTCGAGTCCGCACCAACGACCGCGCCGCCCAGGAGTCCCTGGCGATCGGCGACCTGTCGATCGACGTCGCCGGCCATGCGGTCACCCGCAACGGCGCGTCGATCAACCTGACGCCGCTGGAGTTCGACCTGCTGGTCTGCCTGGCCCGCAAGCCGTGGCAGGTCTTCACCCGCGAGGTCCTGCTCGAGCAGGTGTGGGGCTACCGGCACGCCGCGGACACCCGGCTGGTCAACGTGCACGTGCAGCGGCTGCGCTCGAAGGTGGAGCACGACCCCGAGAACCCGGAGATCGTGGTGACGGTGAGGGGCGTCGGCTACAAGGCCGGCACCGCGTAGGACCGAGCCGTGCTCCGCGCCCGCGCGCCGCGCCGTCTCCCCGGGGCCCTCCGCCGGGGGCTGACGTTCTGGCGCCGCTCGATCCAGGCCCGCGTCGTGGCCAGCACCGTCATCCTGACCGCGGTGGTCATCGCCGCGGTCGGCTGGCTGCTGCTCCAGCAGACCCGCGACGGCCTGCTCGACCAGCGGGTCAAGGCGGTGACCGGCGAGGTCGCCGACGAGGTCGAGGAGCAGAACGGTCGGCTCGAGCAGGCCTCCGGGCAGGACGTCGATCCCTCCGTGCAGCGCCGCGACACCACCGACCTGATCATCTCGCGCGGAACCACCCGCGGGTACGGCGTCGTGGTGGCCGGTCCCGCCGGACAGGGCGTCCGGATCGCCGACGGAGGCTACGAGGCGAGTGGCCACGTCTCGCCGACCAGTGTGCCGGTCTCGCTCGAGGAGCACTTCGACCAGCCCGGTGCCAGCAGCGCCTGGACCTACACGTCGATCGCGCGCACCGACGACGACGACAAGGTGGTCGGCACCGAGCCAGGTATCGCCGTCGGTGCCCAGGTGCTGCTGCCCGCCGACGGCAGCACCTACACGGTCTACTTCCTGTTCCCGCTCGACGACCAGCAGGAGACCATGCGGCTCGTCGCCCGGGCCCTGCTCACGGCGGGCGTGCTGATGCTCGTGCTGGTCGCGGGCGTCAGCTGGCTGGTCACCCGGCAGGTGGTGACGCCGGTGCGGATGGCCCGCCGCGTGGCCGAGCGGCTTGCCGCCGGGCGGCTGCAGGAACGGCTGCGGGTGTCGGGCGAGGACGACCTGGCGCGGCTCGCGACGTCGTTCAACCAGATGGCCTCCAACCTGCAGCGCCAGATCCGCCAGCTGGAGGAGCTGAGCCGGGTGCAACGCAGGTTCGTCTCGGACGTGTCCCACGAGCTTCGGACGCCGCTGACCACGGTGCGGATGGCCGGCGACGTGCTGCACGAGGCGCGCCGCGACTTCGACCCGGCGACCGCACGCGCCGCCGAGCTGCTGCAGCTGGAGCTCGATCGGTTCGAGACGTTGCTCGTCGACCTGCTGGAGATCAGCCGCTTCGACGCGGGTGCGGCCGTGCTCGAGACCGACGACGTGAACCTCGTGGACGTCGCCCACCGCGTGGTCGACACCACCCGTGCGCTGGCCGAGAAGCGCAAGGTGGAGCTCGTGGTCGAGGCGCCGGACCACCCCTGCCTGGCCGAGGCCGACGTCCGCCGCGTCGAGCGGGTCGTCCGCAACCTCGTCACCAACGCGATCGACCACGCCCATCCGGACGGCAAGCGGACCGGCATCGCCCGCGTGGTCATCCGCGTCGACGGTGACGAGCAGGCGGCTGCGATCGCGGTACGCGACTACGGCGTGGGGCTGGCGCCCGGCGAGTCGGCGATGGTGTTCAACCGGTTCTGGCGGGCCGACCCGGCCCGCGCGCGGACCAGCGGCGGCACCGGACTGGGGCTGTCGATCTCGATGGAGGACACCCACCTGCACGGCGGCTGGCTGCAGGCGTGGGGCCGGCCGGGGGAGGGCTCGCAGTTCCGGCTCACCCTGCCCCGTCGCGTCGGCGGCTCGCTGCGACAGAGCCCGCTGCCACTCGTGCCCGAAGACGCGCCGGAGCCGGTCCGATGAGGCGCCGCGCAGCTGCGGTGCTGTCCGGCCTGGCCGCCGCGTGCCTGGTGCTCACCGGCTGCGGCGTCGGCATGCCCGACAGCGGACCCGTCCACGAGACCAGCGCCGAGGGCACGCACCGCGACGACGGCTCGGTGAACATCCGCCCACTCCGGCCCGGCAAGGGCGACTCGCCGGACCAGATAGTGACGGGCTTCATCGATGCCATGCGGGCCACGCCGGCGATCACCACGTCGGTCGCGCGCCAGTTCCTCACCAAGCAGGCGAGCACGGCGTGGCAGCCGACCGGCATGGTGATCTACGGCAGGGTCGTGCCCCCGCGCGGCAACAACGAGGTCGAGGCGACGCTGACGGACGCATCCCGCACGGATGGTCGCGGCGCGTGGCTGGGGCCGGTGCCCGAGGGCGACCTCACGGTCAAGTTCCCGATGGTGCTCGAGGACGGCGAGTGGCGGATTGCGGACCCGCCGTCCTTCCTCATCGTGCCTCAGTCCTGGTTCGCGCAGCGGTTCCAGCAGGTGTCGCTCTACTTCTTCGACCCTTCGGCAACGATTCTCGTCCCGGAGCCGGTCTTCGTGCCGCGTGGCCCGCAGTTCCTGTCCTCACTGGTCAACGGCCTGCTGCAGGTGCCGTCCCCCGAGCTGGCGGGCGTGGAGCAGAGCTACCTCCCGCCGGACCTGCGCTCGCTGTCGGTGCCGGTCTCCGAGAGCGGCGTGGCCCAGGTCGACCTGACCAGCGACACTGCCGCGGCCACCGTGCCGTCGCCGGAGCAGATCGAGCTGATGGTCTCGCAGCTTGCGTGGACGCTGCGACAGGACCCGTCCGTCTCGCGGTTCCGGGTCACCATCGACGGCCGGCCCGTGCAGCTGCCCAACGAGCCGGAGTTCAGCGTCGAGCACGGCCACGAGTACGCGCCGTACGTCGCGGGATCGAGCACCCAGCTGTTCGGGCTCCAGGACGGACTGATGGTCGGCGGCAGCCCGCAGAACCTGGCGCCCGTGACCGGTCCGTTCGGTGCGGCCGACTACAGCCTCCGCACCGTCGCACCAGACCTCCGGGCCGAGCAGGTCGCTGGCGTCTCGGCCGCTGGCAACATCCTGTCGGTGGCGCCGGTCAAGGACACCGGTGAGCGATCCAGGGACCTGATCACGACCGGGGAGGACCTGCTGCGCCCGGCCTGGGACTTCAGGGGCCGGCTGTGGGAGGTGGACCGCCGCAAGACCGGCGCGATCGTCTACTACCTCGACAAGAGGACGGGGACCATGCTGCCGCTGGCCGTGGACGGCATCAGCGGCAAGGACGTGAAGGACTTCCTCATCTCTCGCGATGGTTCCCGCCTGATCGCGGTGATCCGGGAGAACGCCGAGGAAGACTCGATCGTCGTGAGCCGGATCCTCAGCACGGGTGAGGGCCAGGTGGTCGGTGCCCTCTCGGCCGAGAAGGTCCCGGACCCCGACAACCTCGACGGCCAGATCCGGGACATCGCCTGGCGTTCACCAACGCGCCTCGCCGTGCTGCAGCCGATCAACAATGAGCTCTTCCAGGTCCGCAGCGTGTCCGTCGACGGCGCCACCCTGGCGGACCCCCCGGTGACGATCGACGAGCCGGTCATCGGCCTGATCGGAACGCCGGTCGAGGGCGAGCCGATCTACGCCTTCACCAAGTCGGAGACCCGGACCTCGCTGGCGGACCTGGCCGGCCCACGGGGGGAGCGGATCGAGCTCGATCCCGGACTGACCATGCTGGCCTACGTCAGCTGAATCGCCTCGGGGTCGCCGCGACGGCCGCGACCCGGACCACGTCCAGGCCGGCCAGCTCGAGCGCTCGTTGGGCCTCGCGCGACGTCGAGCCGGTGGTCAGCACGTCGTCACAGACCACCACGCGCACGTGTGGATGGCGCCGCCGCAGCTGTCGGACCGAGGACGCACGCGCTTGCATCGACCCGGCGAGGTTGGCCGCTCGTGCGCTCGCGTCGAGACCGGCCTGATCGACCACGCCGGCCCGGAGTCGCAGCAGTCGCCGGGTCTCGACGTCGAACCCTGCGCTCCTGAGATGTCGCCCCGCCCGCGCGGTGATCGTGTGGGTGGGGTCGTGGCCGCGCGCCCGCACCGTCCGGGGCCGGGACGGGACGGGCACCAGCACGACCGGGCTTCCCCGGGGCAGCTCGCACGCCACCGCCGCTGCGAGCAGCCGGGAGAGCGGCACCGCCAGCCCGAGCAGCCTCCGCTCCTTGAGGCCGAGCACCATCGCCCTCAGGGTGGCTTCGTAGACCCCCGCGGCCCACGGCTCCGCCAGCCCGGGCGGCACCGGCGTCGGCCAGGACGGGGTCGCCGCATCCGGCAGCTCCGCCCGGCAGGTCGAGCACAGGAGGCGGCCCGGTCGCGTGCAACCCACGCACGACCCACCCAGCAGGAGGTCGATGGCTCCGTCGAGCACGGTGTCGGTCATGCGGCCAGCGAAGCCGCTCGTGCCGACGGTTGCGGCGCCGTGGGGCGCACCCTGTGGACGCCGGCGCCTCGGCCGCCGGCTGTGGATGACTCGTGGCTCCGAGCAGATCGGCAGTCGGGTCAGGCGAAAACTCAGGCAATCGACTTCCGTGCCCACCATGGGCCGACTAACGTCTGTGTATGGAGTCCACCCGAGGACGCAGGGCCCGGGGGAACTCCCGGGCTCTTCCGTTTCTCTGGCGGTCTTCCTGACCAACCGACAGGACAACGCCTCAACGGGAGGTTCACATGGATGTTGTGGTCACCGGCCGTCACTGCGAGATCACCGACAGGTATCGCGGTCATGTCGAGGAGAAGCTGACCCGGCTCGAGAAGCACGACCACCGCATCATGCGGGTACAGGTCGAGGTCGACTGTGAACCCAACCCGCGCCAGCGTGACCGCGCCGTCCGAATAGAGCTCACGGCGTTCTCCAAGGGGCCGGTGATCCGCGCCGAGGCGGCGGCCGCCGACAAGATGGCGGCGTTCGACCTGGCTCTCGACAAGATGGCCTCGCAGATGCGGCGAGCCGCGGACCGACGGCGGGTCCACCACGGCCGGCACGCCCCGGTCTCGGTCGGCCAGGCGCTCGCCGACGTCGACGAGGCCGCCGAGCCGACCCCTGACGACGAGGTCCACGACCGTCAGGTCGGTCCGATCACCGTCGCCGGCGACGGGCCCCTGGTGGTTCGCGAGAAGGTGCACCCGGCGAGCCCGATGATGCTCGACCAGGCGCTCTACGAGATGGAGCTGGTCGGGCACGACTTCTACCTGTTCGTGGACAAGGAGAACGACCGGCCCTCGGTCGTCTACCGCCGTCGCGGCTACGACTACGGCGTCATCGCGCTCGACGTGTCCTAGGCGGATGGTGACCCCCCGAGGGCCCACTCGGTAGTCGGGTCACTCCACGGTTGGCCCATCTGGGTCACCCGTGGGGGCGGTCGTAATGCCCCGTCCGCGCCCGTGGCACCGCCCACTCGTGTCATGATGCGCGGGTGGTGGAAGCAAAACACGGGGAGCCGGAGCCCATCCGGGTGCTGGTTGTCGACGACCAGGAACTGTTCCGACGGGGGCTGACGATGCTGCTCGCCGCCGAGACGGGAGTCGAGGTCGTGGGCGAGGCCGGCGACGGTCTGGAGGGCACCAGCCTGGCTGCGACCGCCGCGCCGGACGTGGTGCTGCTCGACATCCGGATGCCGAAGCGCTCCGGCATCGAGGCCTGTCTCGCGATCAAGGAAGCCGTCCCGTCGGCCAAGATCATCATCCTCACGGTCTCCGACGAGGAGGCCGACCTCTACGAGGCGGTCAAGAGCGGTGCCTCCGGCTACCTGCTCAAGGACTCCTCCATCGAGGAGGTCGCCCAGGCGATCCGCGTCGTGGCCGACGGCCAGTCGCTGATCAGCCCGTCGATGGCGGTCAAGCTGATCGACGAGTTCAAGCAGATGTCGCGCCCCGAGCGTGAGCACGTCCCGGGGCTGCGGCTGACCGACCGCGAGCTCGAGGTGCTCCGCCTGGTCGCCAAGGGCATGAACAACCGCGAGATCGCCCGCGACCTGTTCATCTCCGAGAACACGGTCAAGAACCACGTCCGCAACATCCTCGAGAAGCTGCAGCTGCACTCGCGCATGGAGGCGGTCATGTACGCCGTCAAGGAGAAGCTGCTCGACCTGCCGTGACTGTCTACCCCCGCGAGCGGCCCGAGCCCACGACGGACGCTCGCCCGCTTCGCGGGCTTCGCAGTCCATCGTGGGCATCGGGCCGATCGCGGGGCGCGCTCGCTGCGCTCGCAACGCTCGCTGCGCTCGCCCGCTCCAATGGCGCCGGACACCGCTTGTCGGTGGGCTCTGGTTGAGTTCTGGGCGTGACGGACACGCTCTCGCGCGCCCAGGCGCGCCGGATCGCACTCGCCGCCCAGGGGTTCCTCGACCCGCGGCACACCACGCCGACGATGCGGACGTTCGCCCGCACCCTGGAGCGCACCGGTGTGCTCCAGGTCGACTCGGTGAACGTGCTGCAGCGCGCGCACTACATGCCGCTGTTCTCGCGGATGGGGCCCTATGACACCGCACTCCTGACGCGGGCGGCGGAGAAGAAGCCCCGGCGGCTGGTCGAGTACTGGGCGCACGTCCAGGCGCTGATGCCGGTCGAGCTGTGGCCCGTGATGCAGCACCGCATGGCGTTCTACCGCGCGCAGAAGGGCAAGTGGTGGCAGGAGGTCGACGACGACCTCGCCGACCGGCTGCTCGCCGAGGTCGCCACGCGCGGTCCGAGCACCGCACGCGACCTCGATGACGGCGCGCCGCGCGACAAGAAGCACTGGGGCTGGAACTGGTCGGAGGCCAAGAAGGCCCTGGACTTCCTCTACATGGCCGGCGAGCTGGCCGTGTCGGGGCGCAACAGCCAGTTCGAGGTGATCTACGACGTCCCCGAGCGGGTCATCCCGGCCGCGGTGCTGGCGCTGCCGACGCCGACGCCCGAGGAAGCCGGCCTCGAGCTGGTGCGCCGCGCGGCGGCCGCGCACGGCGTGGCGACGCTGCGCTGCCTGGCCGACTACTACCGGATGAAGGCCGACGAGGTGAAGCCCGCCGTCGAGGTGCTGGTCGAGGAGGGCGTGCTCCAGCCGGTCGCGATCGAGGGGTGGAACCGCCCGGCGTACCTCCATCGCGACGCACGCCGGCCACGCAAGGTGGACGCGCGGGCCTTCCTGAGCCCCTTCGACCCGGTCGTGTGGCTGCGCGAGCGCAGCGAGAAGCTGTTCGACTTCCACTACCGCATCGAGATCTACACGCCCGCCCACAAGCGGGTGCACGGCTACTACGTCCTGCCGTTCCTGCTCCGCGACGAGATCGTGGCCCGGGTCGACCTCAAGGCCGACCGCAAGGAGGGGCGTCTGGTCGTGAAGTCGGCCTGGGCCGAGGACGGCGCCCCCGAGGACACCGCGCACGAGCTGCGCGAGGAGCTCGACGTGCTGGCGGTCTGGCTGGGCCTGGACAGCGTCAGGATCGAGCCGAAGGGCGACCTGGCGCCGCAGCTCCG
Source organism: uncultured Actinomycetota bacterium (assembly GCA_963734355.1). Lineage (GTDB taxonomy): Bacteria > Actinomycetota > Actinomycetes > Propionibacteriales > Nocardioidaceae > Nocardioides. The sequence goes on along the minus strand of CAVTHU010000028.1, from coordinate 126,866 downwards.
CGGCTGAGGACGTCCTCGATGAGGTCGGCACCGGTGGTCGCCCCCGGAAGGGCACGGACCGCGGCGCCGAGTCGGGCGGCCGCCGTCCGGTGCGGGCCTTCGCCGAGCAGCTCCTCGATCGCGGCCCGGATCTTCTCGGGTGACGACTTCCGCCCCATGGTGCGTCCGGCGCCCGCGCCCTGGATCGCCTTGCCGATGTAGGGCTGGTCGGTCATCGCATCCATCGGGATGACCAGCAACGGCAGGTCGTGGGCGAGCGCCGCCATGGTCGTCGCGTGGCCGCCGTGCCCGACCACGACGGAGACCTCGGGCATCACGTCGGTGTGGGCGAGCCAGGAGTGCAGCTCGACGTTGGCCGGTGCCCGTAGCCGGGCCGGGTCGATCGCGGGCCCGGTGGTCGCGATCACGCGGGCATCCAGAGGAGCCACCGCGTCGAGAACCCGCTGCCAGGTCGCCTCGAGGCTCTTGAACGCGAACGTGCTCAGGCTCACCAGCACGGTCGGCTGCGACGGAGTGGCGGGGACGCCGGTCACGACCGCCCCGGTGTGGACGACGTCGCCGTGGCCGGAGTCGAGGTCGGGGATGGTGGCCGCCATGGTCGGCTCGCCTCCGTCGAGCAGCGCCAGAGCCTTCATCCCGCGGAGCCGGAGCATGAGCCCGAAGGGGCCTTTCGCCATACCGCGCCAGCAGGTGTCGAAGGAGTGCTCGAGGGCGACGTAGCTGTGCCCCGTGGTGCGCAGGGCGTCCATCACGCTGAAGAGCAGGCAGTCGACCACGACGACGTCGGCCGGTCGCGCTGCCAGCTCCGCGACGACGTCGGCGCCCATCGCACGGTCGCCGAAGGTCGCCAGGACCTTCAGTGGTGTGGCCGGCACGGTCGAGTCGAACGGGCGTGCCGTCGGGAAGCCCGAGAACTCCAGTCCCCGCTCGGCGAAGGCCGGTGCCTGGCGCGCATGGCCGAGAAACCGGACCCGGTGCCCGCGGGCCTTGAGCTCCTCGGCGATGCCGACCGCGGGCGGGACGTTGCCTCCGCCGTCCCAGGTGACGAACAGGATGTCGGCCATGTCAGGCTCTCTTCTCTCCCTGGCTGGTCACCGCACGGACCAGCGCCTTCATGCGTTGCTCGGTCGTGGCGCGCGAGTAGCCGCGGTCGCGGCGCATCAGCTTCCACGTGTAGACGTCGGTGGCGACGACCAGGAGGTCGAGGAGGTCCTCACGCTCGGCGACGACGGGAGCGAAGGTGGACCGCACCCAGTCGCGGTGCATCCGTCGGCCGTTCTCGGTCAGCCGGTGGACCTGCTCGTCGGAGGCCTCCTGCGCCAGCATCAGCATGACGGTGTCGCCCCGGAGCTCGTAGTGGTCGATCAGGACGGCGACAGCCGCGTCGATGTCGCCCTCGGGGGCGAGCCGCTCGTGCGCCACCCGGCCGATGGCGTAGTCGATGTTCGACTCGATCAGGGCCGACCTGCTGCCGAAGTGCCGCAGCACGGTCTGGACGCTGACGCCCGCCTCGTGGGCCACGTCCTCGAGGGAGATCTCTGAGAAGACCCGCGCGGTGCCGAGCTCGAAGAGGGCCTCGCGGATCCGGGTCCGGGTGTCCTCGACGGCCTGCGCTCGCGCGCCCATCGTGTACGTGCGCTTCGTTTTCATGACAGTGATAGTTGACACCAATATCTATTCGGCGTCAATACTCATTCACATGAAATCTGCCGAGGTCGCGCTGAGGAACGGTCTGCCCGGGTCGGCCGTTACGATCTAAGACGGTGCCGACGCATCACCGCGCGCCCCTCTGACCTCGACCCAGGAGTCCGTTTCCCGTGCCTGCCATTCTCGACAAGCTCCTCCGTATCGGCGAGGGCAAGATCCTGCGCACGCTCGAAGGCATCTCGAAGGCCGTCAACGCCATCGAGGACGACTTCGTCGCGATGAGCGACGCAGAGCTCCAAGGCATGACGGACGAGTTCAGGGAGCGGCTGGCCAAGGGCGAGAGCCTCGACGACCTCATGCCCGAGGCGTTCGCCACCGTGCGCGAGGCCGCCCGCCGGGTGCTCGGCCAGCGCCACTTCGACGTCCAGATCATGGGTGGCGCGGCGCTGCACCTCGGCAACATCGCCGAGATGAAGACCGGTGAGGGCAAGACCCTCGTCTCCACCCTGCCCGCCTACCTCAACGCCCTCGAGGGCAAGGGCGTGCACGTCGTCACGGTCAACGACTACCTGGCCAAGTTCCAGTCCGAGTGGATGGGCCGCGTGCACCACTTCCTCGGGCTCACGGTCGGTGTGATCCTTCCCGAGATGCGGCCGGACGAGCGGCGGATCGCGTACGCCTGCGACATCACCTACGGCACCAACAACGAGCTCGGCTTCGACTACCTCCGCGACAACATGGCCGGCTCGATCGAGGAGTGCGTCCAGCGCAGCCACAACTTCGCGATCGTCGACGAGGTCGACTCCATCCTCATCGACGAGGCCCGGACCCCGCTGATCATCAGCGGCCCGACCCAGGACGAGGTGAAGTGGTACGGCGAGTTCGCCACCATCGCCCGCGGGCTCGAGCGCGACGTCGACTACGAGGTCGACGAGAAGAAGCGGACCATCTCCGTCCTCGAGCCGGGGATCACCAAGGTCGAGGACCACCTCGGCATCGAGAACCTCTACGAGTCGGTCAACACGCCGCTGATCTCGTTCATGCACAACTCGATCAAGGCCAAGGAGCTCTTCCACAACGACAAGGAGTACGTCGTGATGGAGGGCGAGGTGCTCATCGTCGACGAGCACACCGGCCGCATGCTGGCCGGTCGCCGCTACAACGACGGACTGCACCAGGCGATCGAGGCCAAGGAGGGTGTCCAGGTCCGCGAGGAGTACCAGACCCTCGCCACGATCACCCTGCAGAACTACTTCCGCCTCTACGAGAAGCTCTCCGGCATGACCGGTACGGCCATGACCGAGGCGTCGGAGTTCGACAAGATCTACAAGCTCGGCGTGGTCCCGATCCCGACCAACAAGCCGATGGCCCGCCTCGACAACGCCGACCTCGTCTACCGGACCGAGGAGGCCAAGTACGACGCGGTGGTCGAGGACATCCGCGAGCGGCACGAGAAGGGCCAACCCATCCTGGTCGGCACGGTGTCGGTCGAGAAGTCCGAGCACCTCTCCCAGAAGCTGAAGAAGCTCGGGGTCCCGCACTCGGTGCTCAACGCCAAGCAGCACGCCGACGAGGCGAAGGTCGTGGCGGTCGCCGGCCACAAGGGCGCGGTCACGGTCGCCACCAACATGGCCGGCCGAGGCACCGACATCATGCTCGGCGGGTCGGTCGAGTTCCTCGCCGACCAGGAGCTGCGTGGCCGCGGCCTCGACCCGGTGGAGACGCCCGAGGACTACGAAGCGGCCTGGCCGGCCGCGCTCGACAAGGTCAAGGAGCAGGTCGCCCGCGACCACGACGAGGTGCGCGACCTCGGCGGTCTCTACGTCGTCGGCACCGAGCGCCACGAGTCGCGCCGGATCGACAACCAGCTGCGTGGTCGTTCCGGCCGCCAGGGCGACCCCGGCGAGTCACGGTTCTACCTCTCGCTCCAGGACGAGCTGATGCGGCTCTTCAAGTCCGACTGGGTCGACCGGGTGCTCCAGGTCCTCAAGATCCCCGACGACGTCCCGATCGAGAACAAGCGCGTCACCAACGCGATCGCCAACGCGCAGGGCCAGGTCGAGTCGCAGAACTTCGAGTCCCGCAAGAACGTCCTCAAGTACGACGACGTCATGGACCGTCAGCGCAAGGTGATCTACAGCGAGCGCCGCGAGGTGCTCGAGGGCGCCGACATCGAGGAGCAGGTCCGCACGTTCATCGACGACGTCGTCGTCGGCGTCGTCACCGGCGCCACTCAGGAGTTCGCCGAGGAGTGGGACCTCGACCAGCTGTGGATCGACCTCAAGCAGATCTGGCCGGTCTCGCTGGACCTCAAGCATCTCGAGGCCGAGCACGGCGGCGCGGCGAACGTGGACCGGGACGAGCTGATCCAGGAGCTCCAGAAGGACGCCCAGGCGGCCTACGACGCCCGTGAGGCCGAGGTGGGCGAGGAGGTCATGCGCGAGCTGGAGCGACGGGTGCTGCTGTCGGTGCTCGACCGCAAGTGGCGCGAGCACCTCTACGAGATGGACTACCTGCGCGAGGGCATCTACCTGCGTGCGTACTCCCAGCGCGACCCGCTGGTCGAGTACCAGCGCGAGGGCTTCGAGATGTTCGCCACGATGATGGACGGCATCAAGGAGGAGTCGGTCGGCTTCCTGTTCAACCTCGAGGTCTCGACGGACGACGAGGACGACGAGGAGGAGGTCGAGATCGAGGAGCCGCTGCGCCGGGTGATCCCCGACATCCCGTCCTCCGGCTCCGACGACGATGTCGACGCCGACGACCCGATGATCGCCTCCGGCCCCTCCGAGCAGCCCAACGAGGAGATCGAGTCTCCGGCCGCGGCGTTCGTCCGCAGCCCCCAGATCAAGGCCAAGGGGCTCCAGCAGACCCGCCAGCCGCAGAAGCTGTCCTACTCCGCCCCGTCCGAGGACGGCGAGGCCGAGGTCAAGGGCTCGACGGTGACCACGGCCGACGACCCGTTCGCCAAGGTGGGCCGCAACGCGCAGTGCCCCTGCGGCTCGGGCAAGAAGTACAAGATGTGCCACGGCCGGCCGGGCGGACCCACCGGGCTCACCGCCCGCGCCGCCGGGGGCTGATCCGCAGACACGCCAGCGACGTCCAACGGCGCCTCGACAGGTTGCTGTCAGGGCGTCGTTGTCGCGCGGAGACCCCTCCGTGTCCGTACCGTGACCATGCCGAACTAGCATCCCTGCGACTCGATGCGTGAGGAAGGGGCCGGCTGTGTGGAGCAGGGTGCGCCACCGCCGGCTCCAGGCCCTGTCCCTGGTGGCCCTTGCCGCTCTCCTGACCACGAGCTTCTGCCTCGGCCCGCTCTACCAGCGCGCGATGGAGCAGGCGCTGTCCGCCTCGGTCGTTGCTGCCGCGTCGCCTGAACAGAAGGCGTTGCGCATCAGCTCCACCGACCTCAGCACCGGCCAGCTCGTCGCCGACCTGCCGAGTGGGCTGGGAGCCTACGTCGGGGAACCGGTCTCCACCGCCTCGGCGAACGTCGAGGTGGTGTCGCCCGGCGGCGTGAACCTGGCCACCCGGCTGTACTCCGCGTCGGGGGCCTGCGAGCAGCTCCGGGTCGTCGACGGCGCGCTGCCCACGCGCCGCGGGCGAGGTGATGGTCAGCTCGGGCGACGTGGCGGACAACGGCTGGACCGTCGGCACCGAGGTGGACGTCACCGAGCGGGTGGACCTCCTCTTCGACGGACCGTCCGTGCCCGCGGGCACCGTGACCGTGGTGGGTGTCTACGCGCCGGAGCCCGACGATGACTGGCTCGGCGCCCCGCTCACCGGTCGGGTCGGCCGCGAGGTGCAGGATGTCGGGCTGGCCACCGACGACTGGGTGACCGTCGAGGACACGGTGCTCGGTTCATCCGTCGCGACGTGGTACCGCGTCACGAGCTCGGTCGCCTGGCCGCTGGACACCGTCGACCATGACGACCTGGTCGCGGTCGGCCCCATCGTCACCGACTACCGAACGGAGACGTCCGAGCAGGCCGGAAACACCACGATCCGCATCGAGACCGACCTGCCGAGCCTGTCCCAGCAGGTCGCCGACGGGAGCGACCAGGGGCGGACCACGGTCGTGGTCCTGGTGGCCCAGCTGCTGGTCCTGATCGGGGTGGTGCTCTGGATGGTGCTCGTCGCGGCCACCGACGATCGGCGTCCCGAGGTCGCGCTGGCGCGGCTGCGGGGCCGCGGCCGCCGCGGGGCCGCGGCCTACCTGCTCGCCGAGCTGTTGCCGCTCACCCTGAGCGGGGTGGCGATCGGCGTGCTCGTCGCACCCCTGGCGATGAACCTGGTCGCCCGGGTGGTCTTCCCGGTGACCGTGCCGCTCGAGCTGCCGGACGGGTTCCTGCTCGCGGCGCTCGGCTCCACGGTCGCGGTGCTCCTCGTGGTGCTCGCGGCGTCGCGGCGAGCCGTGCGCGAGCCGGTCGACTCGCTCCTGCGCGCGGTCCAGGCCCGGCACACCGGCACCGGCGCCGGGGCCGCCGAGATCACGATGATCGTCTTCTCCCTGACCGCGGTGGTCGCGCTGGTCACCGGCAACCTCGAGGGGCCGCTGGCGACCCTCGCGCCCGACCCTGCTCGCGGTCGCGGTCGGCCTGCTTCTCGGTCGCGCGCTGGCCCCGGCCACCCGGGCCGTCTCGCGTCGGCTGCTGCGCAGCGGGCGGGCGGTGGCCGCGGCCGGCATCGTCAACGCCGTACGCCGCCCGGCGGCGCGTCGGATCCTGGTCATGGTGGTCGTGGCCAGCGCGCTGTTCGTCTTCTGCGTCGACGCGCTGGTCACCGGCAAGCTCAACCGGCAGAACGCCGCCGAGCAGGAGAACGGCGCCCCCTACTCCCTCGCGATCCAGGCCGCCCGGCTCACCGACGTGGTGGCCGCCGTGGCGGCGGCCGACCCGGACCACGAGCACCTCACCGCCGTGGTGACCTCGACGCCGGACTCGTCGGGCGTGGGGTCGACCGTCGCCGTCGACTCGACGGCGTTCCCGCGCGTGGCCTACTTCACGAAGTCCAGCCCCAGCCAAGAGGATTGGGCGGCGATCGGCCGCGCCGGACGTCGACCCGGTCCTGCTGACCGGCACCTCCGTCGCCGGGACGGTCGACGCGGACAAGGTCGTCCTCGAGGGCCCCTCCGCCGACCGGGTCGACGAGCTCCGCATCGGGCTCCAGCTGCGCACGCCCGACGGCAAGACCGGGGAGGCCGACCTGTCCCCGATCCCGACGGGCGACGCCTCGGCCGCGTTCGACGCTGCGGTGCCGTGCGCCGACGGGTGCATCGTCACCGGGGTGACGGTCTCGACCCCGCCCGGGGGTCGGGCGTCCGGCACCGCCGTGCTGCGCGACCTGACCGTCGACGGGGCGCCGTTCTCGCTGGGACCAGCCACTGGGTGGCGGCGGGTCAGCGACACGGGCGGCTCCGTGATCCCGGCCGAGGACCCCGCGGGCAACCTCGGCGCCGTCCTCAGCACGTCCGGCTCGCAGCCACCCGTCATGGTGAGCGTGTGGGTGCCCCAGCCCGTGCCGGCGCTGGTGAGTGCGGACGAGGAGGGCGTGTTCAGCGCGCCCGGGCTGGGCGGGCCGATCGACATGACGGTGGCAGGGACCCTGCCGTGGGTCCCCGGCTCACCGCCCGGGCTCCCGGGCCGTGGATCTCGACGGGCTGTTGCGCCGGGCGGACGCCGGCATCTTCACCGGCGGAGTCGAGGTGTGGTCGGACGACGCGAGCGCCATGGACCGGGCCCGGACCGAGCTGACGAAGCGGGGGGTGACCGTGGTCGACCTGACCACCGTCGGCGACGTTCGCGCAGAGCTCGACGCGTCACCCGCGGCCTGGAGCCTCGCGCTCTCGGTGCTGGTCGGCGGCGCGGCCCTCCTGGTGGCGATGCTCGTGATGATCGTGGCGACGGCTTCGACGTGGCGAGCCCGCGCCACCGACCTCGCGGCGTTGCGGATGGCCGGGCTCCCGAGCAGCTCCCTGCGCCGGATGGAGTCGCTGGGCCAGCTCCCGGTGGTCGTCGTCGGCTCCCTCGCGGGGTCGGCGTGCGGCATCGTGGCGGCCGTGCTCTCGCTGTCCGGCGTCCGCCAGTTCACCGACCCGCCTGAGATCGACACCACCGACTTCTCCACGCCCTGGGCCATCGTCGTGGCAGCGGCCCTGGCGGCGCTCGTGCTGCTCACCGCGCTGGCGGTGGCCACCGCGCGCTGGACAGCGCGCCGGGCCCCCCTCAGCCGGATCCGGGAGGTCGTCTGATGACGACCGAGCTGACGCTGGCGCCCACGCAGACGGCCCCACGCGGGCTCGCGGTGCGCACCCGTGGCCTGGTGCACGTCTACCGCGGCGAGGGCCGGGACGTGGCAGCGCTGTCCGGCGTCGACCTGACCGTGCGGGCCGGCGAGATGATCGCGCTGCTCGGCCCGTCCGGCGCCGGGAAGTCGACCCTCCTCTCGCTGCTCGCCGGGCTGTTCCGCCCGACCGCCGGCACCGTGCTGGTCGGCGACCTCGACCTCACCGGCGCCAGCCAGCGCGAGCTCGACACCCTGCACGCGACCGACGTGTCGCTGATGCTGCAGGGAGCGGGCCGCAACCTGCTGCCGTTCCTCACGGCGCACGAGAACATCGCCTTCGCCCAGCAGGCCGCCCGCGCGCTCTCCACCGACGAGGACCGGCTCCCGTCCGCGCCGACCGTGCTCGGCATGGTCGGTCTGACGGACGAGAGCGACACGCCGCTCGCGCACCTGACTCCCGGACAGCTGCAGCTGGTGACCCTGGCGGTGGTGCTCTCGATCGGACCGGGCCTCCTGCTGGCCGACGAGCCGACCAGCCGCCTGGACCACGAGGCGAGGGACCGGGTGCTGGCGGCGCTGGCCAAGGTCAACCGCGAGCTCGGCACCACGGTCGTGGTCGTCACGCACGACCGTGACGTCGCGCGCTGGATGCCGCGGACGGTGACGATCCGGGACGGCCGGATCGGCGGCGAGGGCCGCTCGGGCGAGGAGTACGCCGTGGTCACCGCCGACGGGTTCCTGCCGCTGCCGGCGCACTCGCTCGAGCTGCTGCCGCCCGGCACCCTGGTGCGGCTCGTGCTCGAGGACGGCGAGTACCGCCTCCGCGTCGAGGGGGACACCACGTGAGCGTGCTGGAGCTCGAGTCGGTCGAGGTGCGGTACGGCGGACTGGTCGCCATCGCGCCGCTGTCGCTGACCGTGCCGGCCGGGCGGATGCTCGCGATCACCGGACCGTCCGGCGCGGGCAAGACCTCGCTGCTGTGGCTGATGGCGGGGGCGCTGGCGGCGGACCGGGGCAGCGTCCGGGTCGACGGCTCGCCGGTCGGCGCCCGGCCCGAGGCCGCGGCCCGCGGCATCGCCGTGGTGCCGCAGGGCAACGGGCTCGCGGCCGTGCTCACGGCGTACGAGAACATCGTGGTGCCGCTCCTGGACGGCGGGGTGTCGTCCAGCGAGGCGGACAGCCGAGCGCGCGAGGCGCTCGACGTGGTCGGGCTGGAGGAGTGGGCGGAGCACCTGGTGGAGGAGCTCTCCGGCGGGCAGCAGCAGCGCGTCGCCGTGGCCCGCGCACTCGCGGCCCAGGCCTCGGTGCTGCTGGCCGACGAGCCGACCAGCGACCTCGACGGCCGCAACCGCGAGGTGGTGATGGCCGCGCTGCGGGCGGCGGCCGACCGCGGCGCCGTCGTGGTCCTGGCGACCCACGACCCGGAGGCCGCCGCCGCGGCCGACGGCGAGCTGGCGCTGGACGCCGGCGAGGCCACCTGGGTGCGCTCGCTGCCCGAGTAGTTCTAGGCGAACTCCATCGCCGTGCACAGCCACCGGTCGCGGCGCTTCTCGAAGCGCAGCGCGAGGGCTCGGGACCGGCCGCCGTAGCGCACCCGTGCGCTGGCCTCGGCGACCGTCGGGCTGACGAAGCTGGCGTGCACGCTCACCACGTGCGGGCGGACCGGCTGCACCCGGCCGACGCCGGGCTGGTGGCCTCCCGCCCGCGCCACGAGGACAGCGCGGCGGTGCAGGTCGGCATAGACCGGTCCGGTGGTCCACCGCAGCAGCTGGCTCGCGGGCCGGTCGCCGCCGACGATCTCGACGCTCGCCTGGACGAACCTGTGCACCCATTGCTCGAGCCGGCCGCGGTGGGTCGGGTCGATGGGCACCACGTCGGCGACCGCGCGGGAGGTCCTCGGCCCGGGCAGCTCCGGCGGGGCGTGCCGCGGGCTCAGGTCGAGCGCGAGGGTGCCCTGCACGGAGGCGACCGGGACGCGGATCGGGGTGACGGTCATCTCTTCTCCTTCGTGAGCTTCAGGACCTGGCCGGGCCGGATCAGGTCGGGATCGGGGCCGATGACGCCGCGGTTGCGGCGGTAGACGGCGCGCCAGCGGGCCGAGACCTGCCGGTCGGTGGCCGGGGCAGGCAGGTCCTGCTCGGCGAGCGCCCAGAGCGTGTCGCCGGCGGCGTACGACGAGGGCGTGGTGCCGGGGGTGCGCCGGGCCCTCGGCGCGCTCGGGGAGCGGCAGCCCGGAGAGCGGGTCGGCGCGTGGGCCATCGGTGTCGGCGTGGGCCGGCGCGGTGAGCACGCTCGCGAGCGCCACGCCGCAGGCGGCCAGGGCGAGTCGGCGTACGCCGCGGTGCCCGACGCAGGGCGTCCCACGCCACGCGTCGGCCACGCCGGCCATGGCCTGCAGCCAGGCCCAGCCCGCGGCCAGGGCCAGTGCGCCCAGGCAGAGCCGGACCAGGGCCTCGTCCGGGGTGACCGGCTGCCTGGCCGCGAGCGTGCGGACCAGCACCGCGGCCGCCCCCCACAGGGTCGCGGTGAGGCCGATCGCCACGGCCAGGCAGCGCGGCCGGCTGGCCGCTACCACGTTCATCCCGAGAGTTTCCTTGCATTTGCGTCTGTTTGCCTCACTCAACGCCCGTTTGAACAACGCGTCAAGGGGCTCTCCACAGCGCGGCTGGCGCGACGTGGCAGGGTCTGGACATGTCCTGGGAGGAGGAGCTGTTCGCCTACCTCGACGACCTCGAGGGGCAGGCCGGCGCCATGTACGCCGCCGAGCGCGCGCCGGAGCTCGCCGACCGGAGCCGTGCGGAGTACCAGTCCGTCTCCCTGGCGACTCGCCTGATGGCGGCGGTCGATCACGACGTCACCCTCGAGCTGGCCGGCGTCGGGACCGTGTCCGGTCGCCTGACCCGCGTCGCCACCGGCTGGTGCCTGCTGCGCGGCGCCGGCCAGGACTGGGTGGTCCGGCTCGAGGCGGTCGCCGCCGTGCAGGGCGCCTCGGACCGCGCCGTCCCCGAGCTGGCCTGGCCACCCGGTCGCCCGGCTCGGCCTCGGCGCCGCCCTCCGCCGCCTCGCCGACGCCGCCGAGCCGTGCTCGCTGCACCTCACCGACGGCCGCCGCCACGACGGCACGCTGCTGAGGGTCGGCTCCGACTTCGTCGAGCTCGCCACCGGTGCGGCCGGACGACTGGTGCTGGTCGCCCTGGACCACGTCGCAGCCGTCCAGTCGCGGGGCTGACGTGCGCTCGTCGAGGATCGTGGTGGCCGGGGCGGCCGCGGGACTGCTGCTCCCGCTGTCGATGCCGGCGGGGGCGGCGGCCCCCGGGCTCACCGCGGAGATCCTCACCCCGGGCTCGGAGAGCTACGTGGTCCGCACCGGACCCGCCGGCGAGGTGACCGTCCGGGCCACGCCGCCCCAGGAGGGGCGCCCGCAGAACTGGAACCGGCGCGAGATCCTGGTCCGGCCCGGGACCCGACCGTCCCGAGATCAGGGTGTCTGTGCGACCTGGACCGACCAGTCGCGAGACGCGGACCAGGAGGGGCTCGCGGTCCGGTTCCGGGCCGGACCGGGCGACCGCAGGCGGGCGGTCACCCTCACCAAGAACACCTTCGCGAACTACGTCTGGGTCTTCAACCTGCTCACCTGGGACACCCGACGCACCGGCGACCCGTGGCGCTCACTCGGCCAGTTCGACCTGAGCTCCGTCGTCTCCTCGGACCTGCAGCTGCTGCCCTTCCCCTGGCGGGTCTGCCTGCGCGCCGAGGGCCGCCGCATCGACTTCAAGATCTGGCTGCCCGACCGCGAACCCGAGCCGGCCTGGACCGACCCGGTCCACACGCGGTCGGCGACGGTGCCGCGCCGCTTCGATCGGCCCGGGGTGCCGGGCTGGTACGTCGGGCACCTCCAGCCCGGCGACCACGTCACCTATGCCGACCTGAGCACGCACAGGGGCCTGGCGGGTTAACCTGCCCGCATGACCGAGGCCAACGACCCCGCTCCCGCCGCCGAGCAGCCGGATGCCGTCCCGCCGCCCCCACCGACCGAGGCTGCGGTTCCGGCCCCGGCGTACGCCGGCCAGCCGGCCACGATGCCGATCGGCACGATCCGCAGCACCGGGACGTGCATCCTGCTGACGATCGTGACGCTGGGCTTCTACACCTGGTACTGGTACTACAAGACTTCAGACGAGATGAAGCAGCACACCGGCACCGGCATCGGCGGTCCCATCGCGCTGATCCTCGCGATCTTCGTCGGCATCGCGATGCCGTTCGTCAGCTCCCACGAGGTGGGTGGGCTCTACGAGCGCCGCGGCCAGGCCAAGCCGGTCAGCGCCATGACAGGGCTGTGGTTCCTGCTGCTGGGCTGGTTGCTCTTGATCGGCGCCATCGTGTGGTTCGTGAAGACGAACAACGCCCTGAACGACTACTGGCGGTCGGTCGGCGCCCAGGAGGGCTGAGCCGCCCGGCGTCGGGCAGCGGCCTCAGGCGGCGAGGCCGAGCGAGCCCGGCATCACGACGGGCTCGCACGCGCAGCTGTCGCCGCACGCCAGGAAGGTGTGCACGGCGTGACCGCAGCGCGGGCAGGGCAGGTCGTGCGAGAGGTGCTGCTGGTTGGTCTGGACGGTGTCCCACATGGCTGATCGCCTCCTTCACCCAGTCCACGAACGGGCGGGGCCGGATGCGACAGCCGTGCAGAAGAATTCTTCAGGCCGCAGCCCGGTACTGGCGGGTGGAGCGGCGGCGGCGGCGCCAGTAGGCATGCGTGAGCCACAGCAACAGCGGTCCCCAGAAGAGGGCCGGCACGTAGCAGCCGATCATCAGGGCCCGCCAGCCGTTGCCCGAGATCTCATCCCACACGGCGGACTCGTGAACACCGAGCAGGCCGGCGAAGGCGAAGCCCCAGATCGCGGTGAGCAGGACGCCACCGATGGTGGCTGGGATGACCACGGCGCGGGGCGGTATCCGGCGCCCGCGGAGCCGGGGCACCCAGCCGGGGACGACCTCGCCCCACGGCCGGACCAGGCCGAGCGTGAGCAGTGCCAGTCCCTCGGTGAGCAGGCTGAGGAAGACGACGGACACGGTGCCCCAGCCGGGCATGTCGTCGGCCTCGAGGGCGGCGCGCGTGAAGCCCATGGTGACCCCGCTGCCGAGGACGACTCGCCAGATGCCCGCCGGGAGAACCGTCAGGGCGACCAGGTGCGCCGCGATCACGACGTGCCGCGGTACTGGGCGGCCGACGTCCTGCCAGGTCCTGTCCCGGTCGCGCGATGCGGGTCGGGCAATGCTGTCCACGTCTGTCTCTGCTCTCTCGTCGCGGGCACTCCTCCGGTGCCGGGACGCCCACCTTGCGCGCTGCGCGAGCGCGCACACGTCGCCCTGAGGTCGCGACCACGTACGCCTGTGGGATGACCCGCGTCGAGAATCGAGTGGAGCGTGCGACCGCGGGAAACCTACGATGGGTTCGATGGACAGCGGGCTCGGGACGCCCACTCTCGAATCGTGGATCCGCCGTCGGCCATGGGTCGCCGACGGTCTTTTCGCCGTGCTGCTGGCGGTCGTCGTCCTGCCCATGACGGTGCCGGCCATCGGTGGCAGCTCCTGGTCACCGAGCCTGAAGATCCTGGTCATCAGTGCCGTGGTGCTGGCGCACGCGTGCATCTCCGTACGCCGGGTCTACCCGGTGCCGGCGTTCGTTCTGGTGTCCGCCGTCATGCTGCTGCTGCTCGTGATGCCCGCACTGGACGTCGCCGGCGCCGAGGACCCGTTCGCCCCGATCCTGCTGCCCAGCACCCTGGTGTTCCCGGTCGTTCTCTACTCGGTCGCTGCCTGGTGTCAGCCCCGGACCTCACGGCTCGCCCTCGCGGGTGCCGGAGTCGGCTCCCTGCTGGTGATCGCTCGTCTGTGGGGCGCGGACTACCTGACCGTGACCCAGCCGGGCCTCGCCACCCGGGACGACCCGGTGCGAAGCCTGCCGCTGTTCGTCGCCCTCGGGGTGGTCGCCACCGTGGTGCTCCCGTGGGGGCTGGGCCGCTACCGACGGCTGCGCGCCCAGTACGTGATCGAGCTCGAGGAACGGGCTCGCCGCGAGGAGCAGGACCGCGTCGAGAGTGCCCGACACGCGGCAGCGGAGGAGCGCACCCGGATCGCGCGCGAGATGCACGACGTCGTTGCGCACTCGCTGTCGGTCATGGTCAGCCAGGCCGAAGGCGGTCGGCTGATGGCGCAGCGCGACCCCAGCGTCACCCTGCCCGTGCTCGAGACCGTGGCCCGCGTCGGGCAGGAGGCGATGCGGGACATGCACAGCCTGCTCAAGGCACTCCACGAGGACCAGCCGCCCGGCATCCAGACCCCGCAGCCCGGGCTGGGCGAGCTGCCGCACCTGCTCGAGCGCGTGCGCGGCGTGGGGCTGAGCGTGTCGTACACCGAGACCGGCGACCGGCTCGGGCTGAGCGGCGCCGGAGAGCTGGCGGCCTACCGGGTCACCCAGGAGGCGCTGACCAACGTGCTCAAGCACGCGGGAGGCGACAGGACCGCGCAGGTACGGCTCGACTGGCAGCCGGGCCGCCTCTGCCTGACCATTCGCAACGACCCGGGCAGCGGGACGCCGCGCCCCGTCAGTGGTGGCCGCGGGGTGTCCGGGATGACCGAACGGGTCGCCGTCCTGGGCGGACGCCTCACGGCGGGTCCGGTCGAGGACGGAGCGTTCATGGTCAGCGCCGCGATACCGACGCTCGCCTGTGCCGAGGAGAGGTCGTCGTGACCATCCGCGTCGTGCTGGTCGACGACCAGGATCTGGTGCGGGCCGGACTCGCCATGATCGTGGAGTCCCAGGACGACCTGACCGTCGTCGGCCAGGCCGGCGACGGCGCCGCGGCGATCGAGGCCGTGATGAAGACCTCGCCCGACGTGGTCCTGATGGACGTCCGGATGCCGGGCATGGACGGCATCCAGGCGACCGCAGAGATCCTGCGGTATCCCGACGCCCCGCGGGTCCTGATGCTGACGACCCTCGACATCGACGAGCACTCGTTCGCGGCACTGCGAGCGGGGGCGAGCGGGTTCCTGCTCAAGAGCGCCCAGGCCGAGGACGTCGTGGCGGCCATCCGCACGGTGCATGGTGGCGACGCCGTCATCGCGCCGACCACGACGCGACGGCTGCTTGGACCAGGTGGCGCCCACGCTGCCCGGTCCGGTTCGGGTTCCGCCTGAGGTCGCCCGGCTCACCGACCGGGAGCGGGAGATCATGCTGGAGGTCGCGTCCGGGTCCTCGAACGCCGAGATCGCCTCTCGGCTCTTCCTGTCCGAGGCCACCATCAAGACGCATGTCGGCCGTCTGCTGAGCAAGCTCGGCCTGCGCGACCGGGTGCAGGTCGTGGTTCTCGCCTACGAGTCCGGACTGGTGCGACCCGAGCGTTAGCCAGGGAACGGGGTCGAGAGCGTCACGTCGCCTCGAGGTCGTACGGCGGCAGCTCGCCGTCCTTGAGCGGCCGCAGGCCCTTCCGCTTGGGGCGGGCGTCGTCCTCGGCGTCGTTCATCGCCTCGATGATGTGCTTGCGGACGATGGTGCGGGGGTCGAGGTCGCGGAGCTCGAGGTCGGCGTAGTCCGGTCCGAGCTCCTCGCGCAGCTCGTCGCGGGCGGCGTCGGCGAACTGACGCGCCTTGCGGAGCATCTGGCCGGCCTGACGGGCCAGGTCGGGCAGCCGGTCGGGGCCGAAGACGAGCACCGCCACCAGCATGATGACGGCGAGCTCCGGCAGGCCGACTCCGAACACGAGCGTGCTACTACAGCCGGCCGGCGGGGGTGAGCCCGAGCTGCATGCCGGCGAGGCCGCGGTTGCGCCCGGCCAGCGAGTCGGCGATCGACTGCAGCACGACGGCGGCGGCCGAGGTCGGGTGGGACTCGATGATCGGGGTGCCGGAGTCGCCCCCCTCGCGCAGCGCGACGTCGAGCGGCACCCGGCCGAGCACGGGCACGTCGTAGCCGAACCGCTGAGTCAGCGTCGCGGCGACCCGCTCGCCACCACCCGAGCCGAACACCTCGAGCCGGTGGTCCTCACCGGCCGCTGCGCAGTGCGGGCAGGGCAGGTACGACATGTTCTCGACGACCCCGACCACGCGCTGGTGCATCATCGACGCCATCGTGCCGGCGCGCTCGGCCACCTCGGCGGCGGCCTCCTGCGGCGTCGTCACCACGACCACCTCGGCGTTCGGCAGGTGCTGGCCGAGGGAGATCGCGACGTCGCCGGTGCCGGGCGGCAGGTCGAGGAGCAGGACGTCGAGGTCGCCCCAGTAGACGTCGGCGAGCATCTGGACCAGGGCCCGGTCGAGCATCGGCCCGCGCCAGGCGACGACCTGGTCGCGCCGCGGCTTGAGCATGCCGATCGAGATCACCGAGACACCCGACTCCGTCGGCACCGGCATGATCAGGTCCTCGACCTGGGTGGGCTTGGCGTCCGCCACGCCGAGCATCGCGGGCACCGAGTGGCCGTAGATGTCGGCGTCGACGACGCCGACCTTGAGCCCCTGGCCGGCCATGGCGAGCGCGAGGTTGACGGTGACGGACGACTTGCCGACGCCGCCCTTGCCCGAGGCGATGGCGAACACCTTGGTCAGCGACCCGGGCTGCGCGAACGGTGATGTCGCGCTGGGCCTTGCCGTTGTTGAGCAGCTCCTTGAGCCCCGCGCGCTGCTCGGCCGACATCACGCCCAGCGTGAGCTCGACGTCGGTGACGCCGGAGACCGCGCGGACGGCGGCGTTGACGTCGCGGGTGATGGTGTCCTTCATCGGGCAGCCGGACACCGTGAGGAGGACCGTCACCCGCACGACCCCCGGACCGTCCACCTCGACGGACTCGACCATCCCGAGGTCGGTGATGGGCCGCTTGATCTCGGGGTCGATCACGGTGGCGAGGGAGGTGCGTACCTGCTCGAGGAGGGGGGTGCTCATGATCCTCCAAGGGTAGTCGGGCCGCCTCGGCTCACCCGGTGGCGGTGGCCTCGTCACCTTCTTCGGAGCGGTCGGCCTTGCCGGATCGCTCATCGAGGTCGCTGAGCAGCGACCGCAGCTCGGAGCGCAGGTAGTCGCGGGTCGCGACCTCGCCGACCGACATCCGCAGCGAGGCGACCTCGCGGGCCAGGAACTCCATGTCCGCGTGGGCCCGGGCGTCGGCCTGCCGGTCCTGCTCGGCGATCACCCGGTCGCGCGCCTCCTGCCGGTTCTGGGCGAGCAGGATCAGCGGCGCGGCGTACGACGCCTGCAGGCTGAGCATCAGGGTCAGGAAGATGAACGGGTACTCGTCCCACCGCAGGTCCACGGGCGCAAAGAGGTTCCACAGCACCCAGACGACGACGAACAGCGTCATGTAGATGAGGAACTTCGCGGTCCCCATGAACCGCGCGAACTGCTCGGCGAAGACACCGAACATGTCCGAGTCGTACGTCGGGCGTCGGACGAGCTGGCGCCGGGCCTCGCGGGGGGTGTCGAGGCGGGCGCTGCGGCGGGTGCTGGAGTCAGCCACTGCGCACCGCCCGGTCGCGCCAGTTCTCCGGGAGCATGTGGTCCAGCAGGTCGTCGACGGTCACCGCGCCGAGCAGGTGGCCGTTCTCGTCGACGACCGGCGCGGCGACCAGGTTGTACGTCGCCAGGTGGGCGGCCACCTCGTCGATCGTCGCCTCGGAGCGCAGGCTCTCCATCGACTCGTCGAGCGCGCCGGCCACGAGCGTGGACGGCGGCTCGCGGAGCAGCCGCTGGATGTGGGCGACGCCGAGGAACCGCCCGGTCGGGGTCTCGAGCGGCGGCCGGCACACGTAGACGAGCGCGGCCAGCGCCGGGGTGAGGTCGGGGTTCCGGACGTGCGCCAGCGCGTCTGCCACGGTGGCGTCGGGGCCGAGGATCACCGGCTCGGAGGTCATCATCGCGCCGGCGGTGTTCTCGACGTACGACATCAGCCGCTTGACGTCCTCGGCCTCGTCCGGCTCCATCAGCTGCAGCAGCGCCTCGGCCGTCTCCGGCGGCAGCTCGGCGATCAGGTCGGCGGCGTCGTCGGGGTCCATCTCCTCGAGCACGTCCGCGGCGCGCTCGTCAGCCAGGAAGCCGAGGATCTCGACCTGGTCCTCCTCGGGCAGCTCCTCGAGCACGTCGGCGAGCCGCTCGTCGGTGAGCGCGGCCACCACGGCCGAGCGCCGCTCGGGCGGCAGGTCGTGGATCACGCTGGCCGCGTCGGCCGGGCGCAGCTCGTTGAGCGCGTGCAGCAGCCGGGTCGCGCCCTGCGTGGGCTCGGGGCGGGCGAGGCCCGTGACCTCGCTCCACTCCACCACGTGGGTCTGGCCGCGGCGGCGCAGCGCCTTGGCGGGCTCCTGGACGGCGACCCGGCTGACCACCCAGTCGCGGTTGCGGGCCTGCTCCATCGCCACGTCGAACACGGTCCCGCTGATCCCGTTGGTCGTGATCGTGACCTTGCGGTCGAGCAGCTCGCCCATCACCAGGGTCTCGGTCGAGCGCTGCTCGAACCGGCGCATGTTGAGCAGCCCGGTCGTGTAGACCTGTCCGCTGTCGATGTTGGTCACCCTGGTCATCGGCACGAAGATCCGGCGCCGGCCGAACACCTCCGCGACCATCCCCAGCACCCGCGGCTGGCTGCTCTCCGAGCGGATCGCCACCACGAGGTCGCGCACCTTGCCGACCTGGTCCCCCTGGGGGTCGAAGATCGGCAGGCCGACCAGGCGGGCGGCATACACGCGGGGGGAGCCGGCTCATGCTTTCCGGGGTCCCCGCGGAACTGCCGGCGCGCAGCGCCCCCATCGACAGTTTCGTGGGGTGGTCACGCGGCCACGCTACCGGTGGGCGGGCCCGCCACGACGGAACGGAGCCGAGCGCAGAACCTTCAAGAATGGGATGCGTTCCGCGCTCGCGGGGTACCCTGACGAGGCAGGATTTCGTCGTCCGGGGCCCAGATCGGGTCGCCGCCAGCAGGTATCTGGGAGGGGCCCGTGTCCAAGCACGCGATGCCGCGCTCCCGGCGCCTGGGCCAGCTCAAGCTCGTTGCGACCGCCGTCCTCGTGGTCGCCTTCGTGACGCTCTTCGTGGGCGGTGCGACCGGGATGATCGGCTCGCGCGACGACGGCGGTGGCGATCTCGCCGCGGACGTCGGCGCTGCCGCGATCAGCCCGGAGGCCGAGCCGGCCGCCGACAACGGCGGCACCGACGCCGCCACGGCACCCGACGACGAACCGACCGAGATCGTCACCGATGTGCCGCCGCAGGACATCAAGGACGCGAAGAAGCTCAAGCGGTCCCTGGCCTGGCTGCGCCGCGGCCTCGCCGACGAGACGACGTTCCGCGTCGGCACCTTCAACGTGCTCGGCAGCTCGCACACCGCCAAGTTCGGCGGCAACAAGCGCGGCTACTCCTCGGGCGCCACCCGGATGGGCATGGCCTTCTCGCTGATCAACCAGGCCGACCTCGACGTGATCGGCTTCCAGGAGTTCGAGGACCCGCAGTACGGCCGGTTCCGCTCCCTCGCCGGCTCGCGGTGGGACGTCTACCCCGGCCCCTCCCTCGACCGCGGCTCGATCCGCGACTCGATCGCCTGGCGCACCGACGTGTGGAAGCTGGTCGAGGCCAACAGCATCGCCATCCCCTACTTCGGCGGCGACCTGATCCGGCGCCCCGTGATCAAGCTCGAGAACATCGCGTCCGGCCGCGAGGTGTGGTTCTTCAACACCCACAACCCCGCGTCCACGCCCAACCACGGCAACAACGCGCACTGGCGCGGCGTCGCGGTCAGCATCGAGGTCAGGCTCGCCAACGAGCTCGGCGCCGACGGCACCCCGGTCGTGTTCACCGGCGACTACAACGACCGCGCCGAGGTGTTCTGCCCGATCGTCGGTGGCACCGAGCTGGAGGCCGCGAACGGCGGCGGCTACGCCAGCGGCTGCGACACCCCCGACCGGATGGACGTCGACTGGATCTTCGGCTCGCAGATGCAGTTCTCCGGCTTCGTGAGCGCCAGCAAGGGGATCGTCGGCCGGGTCAGCGACCACCCGTTCGTCTACGCCGAGGCCTACATCCCCGAGGAGCCGCTCGGTGGCGCCGAGGGCAGCGAGCCCTCCGGCGAACCGTCGCCCACCGACGACAGCTCGGCCGACTCCGAGGAGTAGCCCCGCCCCGTGGCGGGCGACTAGCGCTGAGGCTTGTCCGTCGGACTCAGCGTCGTGGTCGACGTGGGCGTCGGGGTCGGCGTGGCGGTCGGCGGCGGCGGAGGCGGAGGCGGCGGGGCGGCGGCAGGATCGGGGTCACGTAGGCACTGACCCGCGGTGACTGCCGGCTGGTGAACCGCAGCACACCCGCGAACAGCGAGCGCCGCGCGTCGTACAGGTTCTCGCGGTCGTAGTTGTGCCCGCCCGGACAGTTGCCCCCGAGCTCGGGGCAGGTCCACGCGTGGAAGAACAGCAGCGGCTCGCCGTTGGGTCCGCGGCCCAGGTCGGCACCGCCGGCGCCGCACAGCCCGCTCTTCTTGGTGTCCACGAGCACCTGCCGCTTCGCCCTCGACCAGTCGGTGAGCTTCACGGAGCGACGGAAGGTGGTCTTGTAGCTGCACTCGCCGAACTCGCCCTCGGAGGTGACCAGCACGTACTGCCGCCCGCGGCGCGTCATCGTCGGGTTCTCGATCACGCCGCCGCGGCGCACCAGCTCGGTGCTGCGCGCCTTGCCCTCCGGGCGGCCGCTGCCCGGCAGCTCGACCAGGCGGATCGAGGACGGCGTGCCCTGGGTGCGGTAGAGCAGGTACTGGTGCCCGCGCCTGTCCTTGAAGAAGTCGGGGTCGATGACGCCGCCCTTGGGCATGTTGCGGTCGCGCCGCTTGATCTTGTCGTACGCCGACGGGGCGGCCGCCTGCCTGGGGCAGACCAGCGGCTTCTCGTCAGGGACGAAGGCACCGGACGGGTCCGTGGCCGTGGCGACGCCGATGCAGCGCC
The DNA here is from genome assembly GCA_963734355.1 of uncultured Actinomycetota bacterium. Taxonomy (GTDB): domain Bacteria; phylum Actinomycetota; class Actinomycetes; order Propionibacteriales; family Nocardioidaceae; genus Nocardioides. The sequence goes on along the minus strand of CAVTHU010000028.1, from coordinate 105,968 downwards.
CGTCCAGGCCCAGGCCGGCCACCTCGGCCGAGAAGTAGAGCAGCCACAGACCGTTGACCTCGACCAGGTCGGAGGCCCAGTAGCGGCCGCTGATCGCCCAGCTGGGCTGCACCGTCAGGGCGGACGGGATGTTCTGCCACGGTCCGCCCGGCGACGGGGCCAGCGCCCGGGGCGCGCCGGGCCCGGTCGAGACCGCGACCCAGCCGCCGGCGTACCGGGCAACTGTCGGGTCGGCGACACCGCGGTAGGACAGCACCGGCTGGGCGCCCAGGACCCGGTCGTTGTACGACCTGAACCGCGCGCCGCGGTGCGCGGCGCGCAGCGCGGCCTGCTTCTGGATCTTGGCGAGGCCGGCCTTGGAGTGGCCCGGCACCCACCGGGCCTCGAATTTCTGGGCCCCCGCCTTCGGCGCGTGCGGACCCGTCTTGCTGCGCGGGCCGCGCTCCGCGGCGGTGCCGGGAGATCCCGATGCCACGAGGGTGATGACCAGGGTCATGGCGAGGGCCACAACCAGCCCCGTCGCCGCAACCGCGGACACTGACGTCTTGCGAACCAATGAAAATTGCACCCGATGCCAAGTCGTTCGTCGTCGGACAGGTCGTCGTTGAGGGGTCACCTCATCATGGGGACGCGGTCGGCACGAAATCGGTTGGGTGCCACCGGGGCACTAGAGTCGCGGCCCGTGGGTTTCCTGGGCCGAGTGCGTGACGTGACCGTCGACGCCGACGGCGTCACGGCCCGCGCACCGCGGGAGACCGTGATGGACATGCTGGTCGACGGACGGCGGGTCTACTCGTTCTGGCTGCACCGCGACGGCAGCCGCGTCGGCGGCGGCATCGGCGGCCGCCTACAGAGCCGTTGGCGGGTGCCCTGGCCGCGCACCCTGCAGGAGTTCCTCGACGGGACCGCCCGGTTCACCGTGGTCGTGCACGAGACCGGGGAGCAGGTCTTCGACGACGAGGTGACGCTCGGCTCCGGGTCCGGGCGGATCGAGATCCTCAACCGCAACGGACAGCCGCTCAGCCTCGACAAGTCCTGGCGCCGCGTCGTGACCTTCGACACCCGCAGCGCCGCGAACATCGAGCCCCTGATGCACGCCATCGAGGTCGTGCTCGAGGCCCTGCGCGACGCCGGGATCGAGGCGTTCCTGGCCTACGGCACCCTGCTCGGCGCCGTGCGGGAGGGCAAGCTGCTGGGCCACGACAGCGACGCCGACCTCGGCTACGTCAGCCACCACACCCACCCGGTCGACGTGATCCGCGAGTCGTTCCGGCTCCAGCGGGCGCTGATCGGGCTCGGCTACCGGATCACCCGCTACTCGGCACTGGCGTTCAAGGTGGACGTCGACGAGGGCGACGGCGTGGTGCGGGGGCTCGACGTCTTCGGTGGCTTCCTGATGGACGGCCACCTGCACCTGATGGGCGAGATCCGCGTGCCCTTCGAGGAGTCGTGGATCTTCCCGCTCGGCACCACCACCCTCGAGGGACGCACCTTCCCGGCGCCCGCAGACCCCGACAGGCTGCTCACCGCGACGTACGGCCCGTGGCGGACGCCGGACCCGGCCTTCAAGTTCGCCCCGCCCGCCACCACGGTGCGCCGCCTCAACGGGTGGTTCCGCGGGCTGCGCGTGGGCCGCGCGCGGTGGGACCGGATCTACTCGCGGGTGCTGAAGGGGATCCCCGAGCCGTCGCCGTTCATCCACTGGGTGGCCGGCATCGAGGGCGGCCTCGGCACGTACGTCGACGTGGGCTGCGGCCGCGGCGCCGATGCCCGGTTCATGAGCGAACGCGGAGAGCCGTCGCTCGGCCTCGACTTCCAGCCGCGGGCGTTCGCCGCGGTGGAGCGGGAGACCGCCGACAACGGCCTCGTGACGTACTTGACGCTGAACCTGCTCGAGATCCGGCAGGTCCTGTCGGTGGGCGCGCTGGTGGCCCGCCGGCCCGGGCGCACCGTCATCACCGCGCGACACCTCGTCGACACGACCAAGAAGCCCGCTCGGGAGCAGCTGTGGCGGATGAGCCGGATGATGCTGTCCGGCGAGGCGGGCGGCCGGCTCTACCTGGAGTTCCTCTCGAGACCCGGCTCCGACGGGTACGCCGGGCGGCACCGCGTCCGGCGCCGCAGGCCTGCAAGGATCGTGGCGGAGCTCGAGGCGGCGGGCGCCACCGTGGTGCACCGCGAGACGCTCGCTGTCTCGACGGCGCCGGGCGCCTCCAAGGTGTGCCGGCTGATCGTGGAATGGAGACCTGGACATGGCTGAGGGACGCAACCGAATGATCAACCGGCTGCGGGAGACGCGAGCGGGGGAGTACCTCGACCTGCGGCGCCGGGTGCGCCGGCTCGAGGCCGAGGTGCAGGAGTGCCGGGCGCTCAACATCCGGCTCGCCGAGCTCACCGACATCGTGACCGAGCTGCTGCTTCCGGTGGCCGCCCGCGACGAGGAGAAGCTGGCGGAGCTGCTCGAGAAGTACCGCCAGAGCGTCTGAGCCGCCCATGGCCTCGCAGGTCTTCCTCCACATCGGTCTGCCGAAGACCGGCACCACCTACCTCCAGGCGGTGCTCTGGGGGTCGAAGGCCGCCCTCGCCGCCGACGGGTTCCTGCTGCCGGGCCGGGGCCACCGCGAGCACCTGTGGGCCGCCCTCGAGCTGCAGGAGCGGCCGCACCTCGAGCAGCGCCACCCGAAGGCGCCCGGCACGCTGGCCCGGCTGGTCAAGGCCGTCAACCGGCACAAGGGGCCGGCCATCCTCACCCACGAGTTCATGTGCGGCGCCGGCCGTGAGCAGGCGCGCGGGCTGATCGAGTCGCTGGCGCCCGCCGAGGTGCACGTCGTCATCACCGCCCGCGACACCCTCGGCATGCTCACCTCGGGGTGGGCGGAGTACGTCAAGAACGGCGGCACCAAGCCCCTGGCCGAGATGCACGGAGACCGGCTCGGGGGACAGGCCGAGTTCGGGTGGCGCACCTGGGACCTCGGCGGGGTGCTCCGGCGCTGGGCCCGGCACGTCCCGCCCCAGCAGGTGCACGTGCTGCCGATGCCCGGCCCCGGCGCGCCGCGCGACCAGCACTGGCGCAACTTCGCCGGGGTCCTCGGCCTCGACCCCGACCGGTACGACGCGCCGGAGGAGCCGCGCAACCCTGCGCTCGGCGTCGTGCAGATCGAGCTGTTGCGGCGGGTGAACCCGCACCTCACGGCGTTCCGCAAGCCCGTCGACCGGGGCACCTGGATCAGGGGCTACCTCGCCGAGGGCCACCTGGTGCACCAGGAGGGGGAGCGGCTCGGTGCCGACGACGCGCAGGTGGCCGACAGCCGGGAGCGCGCGGACCGCGCCGTACGCATCATCGAACGGCGCGGCTACCACGTCGTCGGGGACGTCGAGAGCCTCCGGGTGCCCGATGACCTTCCGCCGAGGCCACGCCCGGACACCGTGTCGAATGAGGCTCTTCTGGCCTCTGCGACTACACTCGTCGCGGATCTGCTCGCGGACGTCCGTCGCATCGCCCGCGAGGGCCCGCCCGACATGACAACGGGTTCGTAGCAATACAGCGTGTGTGCCCTCGTCCGACGCGCATGCATCCGTTCACTTGGGAGAGGTTGTCGGTGAAGAGAGTCTCGATTGCGGGGTCTTGCGCGGTCGCGATCGCGCTGGTGCTGACCTTGTGGGGCACGACGCCCTCGGCACTGGCGACGGCGTCGCGCGCGCAGGTGGCGTCCGCCGCCGGCGCGGCCACGGTCGGCAACCCCGCGTCCGGTGCGGCGACGGCTGACAAGCAGAAGCCGAAGCCCAAGCGCTGGAAGGCCTACAAGGGCGCCTTCTTCAACAACCCCCACGTGAACGCCGACCGCTTCAAGATCGAGCGCCGGATCATCGACACGATCCGCCACACGCCCAAGGGCGAGACGATCCGGATCGCGGTCTACTCCTTCGACCGGGAGGGGGTCGCCGACGCGCTGATCGCGGCGCACAAGCGCGGCGTCAAGATCCAGATGCTGCTCAACGACCACCAGGACACGCACGCGATGAAGAGGGTGCGGGCGGTGCTCGGCACCAACCGGTTCGCCAAGAGCTTCATCTACAAGTGCAAGCAGGGCTGCCGGACCTTCGCCGACCAGTACCGCAACCTGCACTCGAAGTTCTACACGTTCACCCAGGCCGGCAAGTCCAAGAACGTGATGGTCGTCGGCTCCGTCAACCTGACGCGGAACGCCATCTACCACCAGTGGAACGACGGCTACTTCATGTCCGGCAACAACGCGCTGTTCGACCAGTTCGTCAGCGCCTTCAAGGACATGAAGCACGACTACAACACCAAGCAGCCGCCGATCCGCTTCTGCGGGACGCCGAAGGGCGCGGCCTGCGACGACTCGGTCGACAAGTACACGACCTGGATCTTCCCGAAGACCTCGACGCCCTCGGACGACGTCGTGCTCCAGATGCTGGGCAAGATCCAGTGCCTGACGCCCGACGGCAACGGCGGCCAGACCCGCACCCACCTCGTGCTCTCGATGCACACCATGCGCGGCGCCCGGGGCAACTACCTCGCCTCCGCGATCCGCGACAAGTGGGCCCAGGGCTGCGACTTCCGGGTGAGCTACGGGCTGATCGGCTTCAAGACCAAGCAGATCCTCGGCGCCTCGACGGCCCGCGGGCGGATCCCGTTGCGGTCCACCGGGCTCGACTACCACCCGGACGACGACTTCGACCTCAACATGGACGGTGAGGACGACGTCATCCTGGACTACTACACCCACCAGAAGTACCTCGTGATCCAGGGCACCTACAACGGCGTCCCGAACACCAACATGGTGCTCACCGGCTCCTCGAACTGGGCCAGCCTCGGCACCGCCGAGGACGAGGTGTTCTTCACCATCCAGGGCCGGAACAACGCCAAGCGCTACCTGGCCAACTTCAACAACTTCTGGAACAGCGGCCGCTTCTCGCGCAACGCCTACACGACGACGTACACCGACTTCAAGGTCGCCCGGATGGAGCGCCAGGCCGACGGCTCGTACCAGAAGGTCTACGTCACGGTGCGCCGCCCGGTGACCACGGTCGAGCGCGACCCCTACCGTGCCGGCGGCCAGTTCTGGGAGGGCGACTAGCCCCCGTCGCCGTGCCGGCGTCCTCGGCGGTGAGCAGCTCCGAGGCCAGGTCGCTGGCCGCGTTGAGGTCCGGGCCGACCACGACCGCCCCGGTGCTGGCGAGGTCCTTGGCAAGGGCGGCGGCAGCGGTGCCCGTGTAGGCGGTCCACTTGCCGGTGCCACTGATCTTCACCGTCCCGCCGGGCTTCCCGTCGGGGAGCTGCTGGGCAACCAGGTCATCCGCCGAGGCGGTCGACTGCATCAGGGTGACCGGGGCGCCGTTCGGGTCCGTGAGGTCGATGGTCCACACGCCGCCGCCCTTGGGCTCGTACGCCGCGGACACGACGGTCCACCCGGCCGGTACGCCCGCGGGGATCAGCGCCGGGAAGCCGTCGGCGATGGCGGGCTTGACCGCCTTGTTGACGATCGGCGAGGGCACGGGGTCCGGGCTCGTCGTCTCGGTGGCGCTCGGTGAGGTCGACGCACTCGGGCTGTCCGAGCCGGAGGGCGACGCCGGGGCGCTCGACGTGCTCGAGTCCGAGGCGGTGCTGTCGTCCCCGTCGTCGGAGCCACATGCCACCGCCGTGACGGCAACGAGCGCCAGTCCTGCCATGGCTGCCGGGATCCGCGTCATGCGCCAAGTGTGCCTCGTGTAGTCCACAAGATCCGGACGGCTGCCAACCTTCGCGGGTTCCACACCGTCAGGGAGGAGGAGGCATGATGTCCTGTCCCCTCCCCACGGAGTTGTGAATATTGTGACGCGTGGGGCTGTTGTGGATTTAGCATCAGTCAAGGCACACTGCTTGCGCGACACTCTCGACCCTCGGAGGATCATCATCATGACGGGCTTCCCCACCGTCGTCCGGAAGGCTGTTCTTGGACTCGGCCTGCGCCGCTGGTCCATCGGCGCCCTCGTGCTGGGCACGCTGCTGGGCGGGACCGCGCTCGCGGTCGCCGGCTCGGACCGCAAGTCCGACGAGTACGGCGAGATGGGCGCCAGCCCGGTCCCCGTGGTCGGCACGGTCTCCGGGCCGACGTCGTTCCGGGTGAGCTCGTTCAACATCCTCGGCTACGACCACACCGCCCGGGGCGGCTCGAAGAAGGGGTACGCCGACGGCGCGCTCCGCATGAAGTGGGCCGTGCAGCTGATCAAGAGCCACCACGTCGACGTGGTGGGGCTGCAGGAGTTCCAGCCGCAGCAGTACGCCAAGTGGGTCAAGAAGGCCTCGTCCCAGTACGACATCTTCCCGGGCTACATCGAGACCGTCGGCTTCCTGCGCAACTCGATCGCCTGGCGCAAGGACAAGTTCCGCCTCGTCAGCACGACGTGGCTCAAGCTTCCGTACTTCCACGGTGACGTGCTCCGGATGCCGGTGGTCCTGCTCCAGTCCCTCCAGACCGGCCAGCAGATCTACTTCATGAACTTCCAGAACCCCGCCGACGTCCGCGGCAACGCCCAGAAGTGGCGGCTGATCGGCCAGCGGCTGCAGATCGCGCTGGTCAACCTGCTGAAGGCCAGCAACGGCCTGCCGATCGTGTGGACCGGCGACATGAACGCCAAGAAGCAGGTCTTCTGCCGGGTCACCAAGCAGGCGGGCATGGTCTCGGCCAGCGGCGGCTACCGCAGCGCCAGCACCTGCCAGGCCCCGTCGGGCATGGTCGTCGACTGGATCTTCGGCTCCCAGGTGCAGTTCTCGAACTACCTCCAGGACCGGAGCAGGAAGGTCGTCCGCACCACCGACCACCACCTGCTGCTGTCCGACGCGCTGGTCCAGCCGGTCGCGCCGACGATCCCGCCGCCGCCGACCCCGACGACCACTCCCACTCCGACCGTGCCGATCCCGACGGTCACGCTCACCCCGAGCCCCACGCAGTCGACCAGCACGCCGTGATCCTGGCCACGGCGCGGAAGGTGAACGACCGGTAACCTCGGCCGCGCCATCCACCCGGGATGACTCGAGAGCTGACTCGAGAGCGCGGCAAGGAGCTTCACCATGGGTCGCCTGTGCCAGACCGACGGACTGACGGAGGACCAGACCGAGATCCTCAAGGCGGTCCGGACGTTCGTGGATGAGCAGATCATCCCCGTCGCGACCGAGCTCGAGCACGCGGACGAGTACCCCCAGGAGATCGTCGACGGGCTCAAGGAGCTCGGGATCTTCGGGCTCACGATCCCCGAGGAGTACGACGGGCTGGGCGAGTCGCTGCTGACCTACGCGCTGTGCGTGGAGGAGATCGCCCGCGGCTGGATGAGCGTCTCCGGGGTGATCAACACCCACTTCATCGTGGCCTACATGCTGATGCGGCACGGCACCGACGAGCAGAAGCAGAAGTACCTGCCCAAGATGGCGACCGGGGAGGTCCGCGGCGCCTTCTCCATGTCCGAGCCGGGGCTCGGGTCCGACGTGGCCGCGATCAAGACCAAGGCCGTCAAGGACTCGGCTGGTTCGGCGACTGGGTCATCAACGGCCAGAAGATGTGGCTGACCAACGGCGCCACGTCGAACCTGGTCGCGACGCTGGTGCGCACCGCCAACACCGATCAGAGCGGGGAGGAGTCGCCGTACAAGTCGATGACCACCTTCCTGGTCGAGAAGGAGGAGGGGTTCGGCGAGACCGCGCCCGGCCTGACCATCCCCGGGAAGATCGACAAGATGGGCTACAAGGGCGTCGACACCACCGAGGCCGTCTTCGAGAACTTCAAGGCCGGCGACGAGCACATCCTGGGCGGGGAGACCGGCAAGGGCTTCTACCAGATGATGGACGGCGTCGAGGTCGGGCGCGTGAACGTCGCCGCCCGCGCCTGTGGCATCGCCAACCGCGCCTTCGAGCTCGCGATCGCCTACAGCCAGCAGCGCGAGACCTTCGGCAAGCCGATCTCCGAGCACCAGGCGATCCTGTTCCGCCTCGCGGAGATGGCGACCAAGGTCGAGACCGCGCACGCGATGATGGTCCGCGCCGCCCGCCAGAAGGACTCCGGGGAGCGCAACGACGTCGAGGCCGGCATGGCCAAGATGGTGGCCTCGGAGTACTGCAACGAGGTGGTCCAGGACTCCTTCCGGATCCACGGCGGCTACGGCTACTCCAAGGAGTACGAGATCGAGCGGCTCTACCGCGAGGCGGCGTTCATGCTCATCGGCGAGGGCACCAGCGACATCCAGAAGATGATCATCGGCCGCTCGCTGCTCAAGGACTACAAGCTCAAGTAGCCGCGCGAGCCCGCCACTCGGGCGTGAGCACGGCCCACACCTCGGTGTCCCACATCCGGCCGTCGTGCTCCCACGACTCCCGCAGGGTCCCTTCGTGGGTCATGCCGAGCCGCTCTGCCACCGCGCGGCTGGCAAGGTTCTCGGGCACGCAGTGCCACTCGGCGCGATGCAGCCCGCGCACCAGCAGTGCCCAGTCCAGCATCGCGGCCACGGCGCGGGTCACGTAGCCGTGGCCCTGGGCGTCGGCAGCCAGCCAGACGCCGATCTCGCAGACCCCGGCATCCGGCTCGAAGATGCGGAACAGGGTCCCGCCGACCATCCGGTCCTCGACCCTCAGCGCGTAGATCCGCCGGCCGTCGGCGGCGGTGCCGTCGGCGTACCGCTGCAGGAAGCCCCGGGCCGTCTCCTCGTCCGCGATGGCGCTGCCCCAGGGCAGCCACGGAGCCAGATGGCTGCGCTCGGCGGCCACGAACGCCGCGAACTCGCCGGCCTGCCAGGGCTCGAGGGGAGCGAGGGCCAGCCCGTCACCGAGGTCGAGGGAGAGCATCGAGACCGTCCTTCCAAGGTTGCATAACGACTGTTGTGTAACCTAGCACCATGCCGGTGACCGTGGACCACGACGTCCGCCGCCGCGAGGTCGCCGAGGCCGTCTGGCGGGTCCTGGCCGACACCGGGTTCGCGGGCCTGAGCCTGCGGGCCGTGGCGAAGGAGATGGGCGCCACGACGGGCCTGCTGACCCACTACTTCCGCAGCAAGCGCGAGCTGGTCCAGCACGCACTCGAGGTGGTGCACGAGCGGACGGTGCCGCGGATGCGGGAGGCGGAGACGCCGGACCACGGCGTCGACGGCCTGCGGATCCGGCTCCGCGCGGTCCTGGTCGACGACGACGAGGCCACCGTGCTGAGCAAGGTCTGGGTCGGCTTCTGGGACCTCGCCCTGGCCGACGCCGAGCTGAGCCTGGCGGAGGCGGCGCGCTACGAACGCTGGCGCCAGCGGCTCCGGCCTCTGGTCGACGAGGCGATCGCGGCCGGAGAGCTCGCGGCCGGGCGCGACCGCGAGACGGTGGTCGACGTGCTGACCGCGTTCACCCACGGGCTGGTGGTCCAGGCGCTGTTCGACCCGGACCGGTTCCCTGCCGAACGGCAGTACGCCGTCCTCGACGAGCTGCTGACCGCGCTCAGCTGACCTCGACCTTCGAGATCGTGTAGCCGGTCTCGTCGTCGGCGACCTGCTCGTCGCCGTCGACGTAGACGCTGTTCGGGTAGTCCTGGCCGGCCGGCCACTCGACGTCGACCCGGGCGGCCTCGGTGTCGTTGGCCTTCTCGATGACGTCGTTGATGGTGAGCCAGAAGATCTTGTCCGCAGGATCGCCTGCCTTGATCTCGCCGTCCCGGCCACCGCTCTGGCCCAGGCCGTAGACCGCGGCCACCACCTCGGCGTCAGCGACGGTCACCACGACCGGCACGCCGGCGCCCATGCAGAAGCAGGTGACGGTGAGCTCGAACGTGTAGTCGGTCGGCTCGAACTCCGGATAGGTGCCCACCGTCGGCGCCGCGGTCGGGCTCGGCGTCGGCGTACTGGTGGCCGTCGTCGGGCCGGGATCGCTGGCGACGTCGTCCCCGTCGTCGCTCGAGCCGCAGGCGGCGAGGGACAGCGGCAGCAGGAGGGCAGCAACGGACAGCGCGAGAGATCGCATGGGGATGGGACGACGGGTCGGGTCACCGGGTTCCATGCATCCACCCTCTCGCGCCGGCACCGCGGGGGCCGTGGGAGCCGTGCGCGTGTCGGTCATTGTCGAGTGAATGAGTCCGTTTAGAGTGCGGCATGGCCGCAGCCAGGACCGCCTGCGCGCTCGTTGTCGCAGGGGTGCTGGCCCTCCCTGCCGGGAGTGCTGGGAGTGTCACGTCCGCGAGCGCGGGCCGGGTGGCCGCGGTGGGTTGGGCCGATGCTCCCGAGACCGCTGCTGAGGGCTCGGTGCTGCCGCTGCGGGTCACCCTCGGCCCCGGGGCCGCCACCGAGGCGACCGTGCGAGTCGCGGGCGGGGCCGTCGTCGGGCTCCCGGACGCCTGCGCACCGAGCACGGTCATCCGCCGCCGTTCCTACCTCTCGGCGGACGGCACCACCCTGGTCTGCGACGTGGTCGACGAGCGCGGCCAGGAGCTCGCGATCGAGGTCCGGGCCGGCGTCGCGCCCGGGCCGCTCACGGTCACGGTCACCGACGGCGGCATCGCCACCTCGGCCCCCGTCCGCACCGTGCTGGTCGGGCCGCAGGACACCCCACGCCGGCTGCGGCTGCTGTCGAGCCCGGACTTCATGAACGCCGACATCGCCGACCTGCGCCGGGGACCGGGCTTCTGGAACCCCGGCCGGTCCGCCAACTCCACCAGCCCGGCGTACGAGCGGGCGATCGACCACGTCCTCGACGACTGGCAACGGCAGCAGCCGGACGCGGTGCTGGTCGCCGGCGACCTGGTCGACGGCCGCTGGGGTCGCGACTCGCACCACACCGGCAACTTCGGGCCGGTCGACAACGCGGCCCAGCGGGCGACGGCCGCGCGCCTCGCGGCCGCGACGTACTACCCGCAGTACGTCCAGCGGTTCCGCGAGCACGACCTCGACCTCTACGCCGCCGTCGGCGACCACGAGTACGGCGACAACCCCTGGACGGCCTCCAAGCGCCGGCTGGCTCCGGTCTTCCGGCAGCAGTTCGCGCGCTACTTCACGCGCACCCCGACCGGGCGTCCGCGGTTCCGCGACCATCCCGACGGGGGTGCATGCCGGGACGGCGTACGCGTTCCGCCCCGCGCCGGACGTCCAGGTGGTCGCCATCGACGCGTTCGACATCGCGCCGGACCGCGCCCGGCTCCAGGTCGACCGGCAGCAGCTGCGGTGGCTGGTGCGGGTGCTCCGCTCCGCGCAGGAGGACGGCGTGCGCTGGACCATCGTCCAGGGCCACCTGCCGATCCTCGAGCCGGTCCGCTCCCGCGGGTCCAGCGAGCTGCACTACCCCGGCGGCGCGAGGTCGCGGCTGTGGCAGGTCTTCCGCAAGTACGGCGTCGACGTCTACCTGTGCGGGGAGGTGCACGACGTGACCGCGACCAGCCAGGACGGCATCCTCCAGCTCGCCCATGGCGGCGCGTTCCAGTTCGGGCTGACGACCTACGCCCTGCTCGACGTGCACGACGACCGGCTCGACGTCACCCTGCGCGACTACGCGGTTCGGATCCGCGACGCGCGCGACCACAGCCGGTTGTGGGAGACCGTCCGCAGCGGGCTGAAGAAGTGGGTCCGGGTGGGTCGCGAGCCGGTGACCATCGGGACGCTCACTCTCGACGCCACCGGTGCCGTCACTCGGCGCAGCGGCATCCTTCTGCCCTACAGGCGGTAACCGGGTCGACCCCGTCACCAGGCGGGTGCGAAGGTGGAGACACCGCGACCCGCCGTACGGAGGAGACTTGATGGCCGACCAGTCCGGAGCGAACGACGACCTGAAGGCCAAGATGCGGGAGGCCCTCGACAAGAAGAACAAGAAGGAGAAGGGCGTCCACGAGGACGGCCCGGTGCGCGAGAAGGCGCACGGCTCCGAGGTGCTCGACGGCGCGCCGAAGATGCACCGCCGCAAGGCCGGTGGCGGGGGCTCCTAGCCCTGGTGAGGGTCTGGTGAGATAGCCCACGCGTCCACCCGATGCCCCGGCCGGGTCGGGCAGGGAAGATGGGTGCATGCAGTTCGGACGCAGCTATGAGGAGTTCGAGGTCGGTGCGACCTACAAGCACTGGCCCGGCAAGACGGTCACCGAGGCCGACGACCACCTGTTCTGCCTGCTCACCATGAACCACCATCCGCTGCACCTCGACGCGCACTACGCGGAGGAGACGACGCAGTTCGGCAAGAACGTCGTCGTGGGCAACTACGTCTACTCGATCCTGCTCGGCATGTCGGTCCCCGACGTCTCCGGCAAGGCGATCGCCAACCTCGAGATCGAGTCGCTGCGCCACGTCGCGCCGACCTTCCACGGCGACACGCTGTACGGCGAGACCACGGTCCTCGACAAGTGGGAGTCGAAGTCCAAGGACGACCGAGGCGTGGTCCACGTCGAGACCATCGGCTACAACCAGGACGGCAAGGTCGTCTGCATCTTCCGCCGCAAGGTGATGGTGCCCAAGGACAGCTACCTCGAGGAGCGCGGCGGCGAGCAGCCCGCCCGCCCGGTCCCGCAGCCGGACAAGAACTGGCCGGGCTGACTGACGGTCACCGTCGAACGACGTGAAAGTGCTGTGGAACCGCGCTCAGGACAGCACGTTCGCGTCACTCGACGGTGACGGGTCGCCCGCCGGCGCGAACGACCGCGCCAGGGGCAGCATGCCGAGGATCAGCACCATCGGGACGGCGAAGCCGAGCCGGAGCGAGCCGGCGCCGACCAGGCCCGTGAGCACGGCACCGAGCAGGCCGCCGACGTAGTTGAACTGGTTGAACCTGGCGATCACTGCGTCCACGCGGGCCCGGTCGCCGCCGGCGATCCGGGCCGCGGCCGAGAAGCTCAGCGGCGCGATCACCGAGACGCCGGCGCCGAGCAGGGTGAAGCCGAGGACCGCGACCGGCCAGGTCTGCGAGGTGACCACGACGAGCAGCGCCAGCGAGGCCACCACCGAACCGGTGCGCAGGACCAGGACGGCGCCGTACCTCGCCACGAGGGAGTCGCCGGCCAGGCGCACGACCAGGCTGGCGACGAGGTAGGGCAGCGTCGCCAGCGCCACCAGCGACTGCGGTGCGTCCACGACGTCGTCGAGGAAGGTCGGCCCCCAGGTCTGGGCGGCGGTGTCGACCATGTAGAAGAGCACCATCCCGAGCCCGACCATCATGATCGGGCGCCAGGGGACGGCGACCTGTGCGGCCGCGACGAGGGCCTCGCCGTGCTCGCGGCGGAGGTACGGCGCGGCGATGGCCAGGAGCGGCACCACGGCGACCAGGCCGGCCGTCCACAGGGGCGCGTGCGCGGCGGCGAGGGCGTAGCAGGCGCCGATGATGCCGCCGAAGGTCCACGCGCCGTGGAACGACGGCAGGATCGTGCGGCCGTACCGGTGCTCGACGGCGACCGCCTGCATGTTGCTGGCCGCGTCGACGATGCCCAGCCCCACGCCGTACACCGCGAGCCCGAGCACGAAGACCAGGCCGGTCGGTGCCGCGGCCACCACGGGGACCGAGACACCGATGATGAGCAGCCCGACGCGAAGGGTGCCGGCGCTCGAGCTGCGGTGCGCCGCCCGCTCGGCGACCAACGAGCCGGCGCCGGCGAGCAGGACGATCATGAGGAGCACCAGCGACAGCTGGACCTCGGACAGGTCCCAGCGGTCGGAGAACCTCGGCAGCCGGGTGGTGAGGCTGATGAAGACCATCCCCTGGGTGGCGAAGGCGAGCGCGACGGCGCGGCGGGCCAGCCGATCGGCTGCCTCGGGGGTGCTCTGCATGGCCCGATCGTGCCAGTGACGCCTCCGTGGTCGGTGAGGGAGGATCGTCCGGGCAAATTTCGGGCCTTTCCGGTCCGGCACTGAGAGGAACACATGGCGCGCACGGGACAGCAGCTCCGGGTCCGGACGGCGAAGGCGATGGGCGACAGCAGCCGCCCGACGGTCAAGACCGCGACGGAGAAGAAGTCGGGGCTGGGCGACCGGCTCCGCTACATGTTCGACAACTCGATGTCGTCGGGCACTCCGGCGCTGGTGGCCTGGCTGATCGCGGCCACCCTGCTGCTGATCATCGTCTTCTCCGTGATCCTGGCGATCACGGGCATGAACAACGACGGGACCGACCGAGGCCCCGTTGCCAACCTCTTCTACAACCTGCTGCACGCCCTGGACCCGGGCACCGTCGGTGGCGACTCGGGCACCTGGCCCTACCTGCTCACGATGCTGCTGCTCACCCTCGGCGGCCTGTTCATCGTCAGCGCCTTGATCGGCGTGCTGGCCAGTGGCATCGACTCCAAGCTGGCCGACCTGCGTCGCGGCCGCTCGATCGTGCTCGAGGAGGAGCACACCGTCATCCTCGGCTGGTCGGAGTCGATCTTCACGATCATCTCCGAGCTCACCCTGGCCAACGAGAGCCGCAAGGACCCGGTCATCGTGATCCTCGCCGACCGGGACAAGGTCGACATGGAGGAGGAGCTCAAGGTCAAGGTGCCCGAGCGCCGCGGCACCAAGATCATCTGCCGCTCCGGCTCGCCGATGGACCTCGACGACCTGCGGCTCAGCAGCCACGACACGGCCCGCTCGGTCATCCTGCTGGCGCCCGACTCCGACGACCCGGACTCGGAGGTGATCAAGACCCTCCTCGCGCTGACCCACGCCGGCACCGACGGGCCGCGGATCGTCGCCGAGATCCAGGACCCGAGCAACCTCGAGGCTGCCGCGCTGGTCGGCAAGGGCCGGACGACCCTGCTCGACATCCGCGAGACGGTCGCCAAGCTGGTCGTGCAGACCTCGCGCCAGTCCGGTGCTGCCGCGGTCTACACCGAGCTGTTCGACTACTCCGGCGACGAGTTCTACTTCTTCGAGGAGCATGGGCTGGCCGGTTCGACGTACGCCGAGGCCCAGCAGGCGTTCGAGGCGGCGTCGGTGGTCGGCATCGTCGACGGTGCGACGTCGAAGCTCAACCCGCCGGCGGACACCGTCCTCACCGCCGACCAGACCCTCATCGTCGTAGTCGAGGACGACTCCGCGCTCGAGGGCCAGTCCCGGTCACTGACCGAGCCCGCCCTCAACAAGCTGGGCCAGCAGTCCTCCACCGAGGCCCGGCCCACGCAGGCGCTCCTCATCGGCTGGAACGACCGGGCGCCGATCGTGCTCCGCGAGCTGGACCGCTACGCGCCACCCGGCTCCACGCTGACCGTGCTGACCACATTCGGGGATCCCGTCGTGCCGTCCTTCGAGAACCTTGCCGTCACGGTGGTCAAGGCGTTGACCACCAACCGGGCGGTGCTCGAGGAGCACGTCGGTGCGGACCTCGACCAGATCATCGTGCTCTGCTACGACCGGGACCTCGAGGCCCAGGCGGCCGACTCGCGGACGCTCGTGTCGCTGCTCCACGTGCGCGACATCCTGCGCAAGGTCGGCTCGGAGACGCCGGTGGTGAGCGAGATGATGGACGACCGCAACCGGATCCTCGCGTCGGTCGCCGACGTCGACGACATCGTGGTCAGCGGCGAGATCGTGTCGCTCCTGGTCACCCAGCTCTCCGAGGACGGTCGGCTCGAGGCGGTCTTCACGGAGCTGCTCGGTGCCGAGGGCAGCGAGATCTACCTGCGGCCCGCCGAGTGGTACGTCGAGCCGGGCACCGACGTCAGCTGGGCCACCGTCGTGGCCGGCGCGGCGCGTCGCAACGAGAGCGCGATCGGGCTGAAGTCGGCCCTCCTGGCCGAGCCGGGCCTGAAGTTCGGGGTGGTCGTCAACCCGCCGAAGTCGCAGACCTACACGATCGCTGCGGGCGACGCGGTCGTGGTGCTCGCGGAGGACTGACCCTCGTGGGAGACGTCTGGCTGGTCCGGCACGGTGCCACCGAGTGGAGCGTGTCCGGCCGGCACACGTCGATCACGGAGCTGCCGCTCATCGGCGCGGGTGAGGACGCCGCCCGGTCGCTGGCGCCGCGGCTGGCCGACACGACGTTCACGCTGGTGCTGACCTCGCCGCGGGAGCGCGCGCGTCGTACTGCCGAGCTCGCGGGGTTCGCGACCGCCGAGGTCGACGAGGACCTGGCCGAGTGGGCCTACGGGTCCTACGAAGGGATCACCACCGACGAGATCCGGGAGTCGGTGCCGGACTGGACGGTCTGGACGCACCCGTGCCCCGGAGGCGAGACCGCGGACCAGGTGTCGGCGCGGCTGGACCGGGTCGTGGCCCGGTGCCTCGCGGCGGACGGCCACGTCCTGCTGTTCGGGCACGCACACGCCCTCCGGGCGCTGACCGCCCGCTGGCTGCGGCTGCCGGTCTCCGACGGGCGGCTGCTGCGCCTGGACACCGGGACGATCTCGCGGCTCGGCCACGAGCGCGAGGAGCCGGTGGTGTTGACGTGGAACTCTTGACCTGGCTTCGTCCTGTCTTGGACGGTTGAGCATGGCTCTCACGGTCGGCTGCCCGCGGTGCGCGACGCCGATCGCCCAGGCCGGCGACGTGTGGTCGTGTCCCGACCACGGCGTGGTCGAGCCGCTGTGGCGGCCCACCGAGGCGTCGTACGACGCGTTCGTGGAGCACCTGGGTGCCACCGCCCGCTTCCCGACCTACCTGCCCTGGCCGCTGAGCCCGGGGTGGCGGGTGACCGACTTCGCCGCCGTCGGCACCGTCGACCGCGGCCGGGCGGCGATGACCTGCGTCTCCGGGACGTCGACCCTGGACGGTCCGGTCGACGTCCTCGTGATCAGTGAGGAGCCGGGGATCGGTCTCGGCGCCCGCATCGCCGGCACCCGCCACGACGACCCCGGCGCCGAGATCGGGGACGGGCCGCCCACGATGCGGGTCCGCATCGACTCCAAGTCGATCTCGCTCTGGCCGGTGTCCACGTCCTCGGCCTCCGGCGAGTGGGACCGATCGGTGGTCGCCGGGGAGGCAGGCGGCCGCTGGCTCTGGCTGGTGCTGCGGCCCGCATCGGCCGTCATGCTGCTGCGCGACGACTGGATCCTGCGCGACGTGTCCGGCCTCGGGCCGCCGCTGGTGGAGCTTCCGTTCGGAGGTCCCGCACCCGCCTGGTGACCTCAGCCTAGGGTGCTGAGGTGCGCATCGACCTCCACACCCACACGCGGGCCAGCGACGGCACGCAGACGGCGGAGGAGCTGGTGCGGGCGGCCAGGGCGACCGGGCTGGACGTGCTCGGGCTGACCGACCACGACACCACCGAGGGCTGGACCGACGCGGCACGAACCGCGCAGGAGGTCGGGATCACGCTGGTGCGGGGCATCGAGGTCAGCACCAAGCACCTGGGCCGCGGCGCGCACCTGCTGGCGTACCTGCCGGACCCGACGTACCCACCCCTGCTGACGCAGCTGCGCAAGATCCTCGACGGTCGCAACAGCCGGGTGCCGGCCATGCTGGAGCGGCTGCGCTCCGTCGGGGTCGACGTGGACATCGCAGACGTACGCCGCGCCTCCGACGGCACGGCGGCGACCGGTCGCCCGCACGTCGCCGACGCGCTCGTCGCCCTGGGCGTGGTGCCCGACCGCAACGCGGCGTTCCGGCAGTACCTCAGCCCCGGGCGGCCGGCGTACGTCAACCGCTACGCCGCCCCGCTGGTCGAGATGATCCGCATCGTCGAGGAGGCCGGGGGAGTGGCCGTGCTGGCGCACCCGTGGGGCCGGCACGGCGCGGGCTCGATGCCGGAGAGCGCCATCACCGAGCTCGCCGGGCTGGGCCTGGCCGGTCTCGAGGTCGACCACCAGGACCACACGCCCGCGGACCGCGAGCAGCTGCGCGCGATCGCGCGGCGGCTCGACCTCGTGGTCACCGGCTCCAGCGACCACCACGGCCTCGGCAAGAACGACCACGAGCTCGGCTGCAACACGACTGCCCCCGAGGAGTACGAGCGGCTGCTCGCCCTCGCCGAGGCCGCGTCGGCGCGATCGGCCCGCACCACCCCGGAGGTGACCACATGACGCGCTACGCGATCGACGCCCCCACGCTCCTCCACATCGTCACCGAGCAGCTGGCGATCAACCCGGAGCACCAGCTCGTCGCGCCGCACGCGATCCGGTCGCAGGCCCTCACGCTCCTGCTCGCGCAGGTGCGGAGCGGTGAGCTGTCCGAGAAGGACGCCGGCGTGCTGCACACCCGCCTCACCGAGCTCAAGATCCGGGTGCTCGGCGACCGGGTGTCGCGCGCGACCTCCTTCAAGCTCGCGAACGAGCAGGGCTGGGAGACGACGTACGACGCCGAGTACCTCGCCGTGACCCTCCTCCAGGCCGACGCCCTCGTGACCGTGGATCCGGCGATGGCGGAGCTGGCCGAGGGGCTGGTGCCCCTGGCGCCGCTGAGCGCGCTGACCGAGTAGTGACCGGCTACTTGCGCCCGATCGACTGGAAGCGCTGCAGCAGGCTGTTCGGGATCAGTCGCGAGGCGGTCGCGATCGCCTTGTACTGCGCGGACGGGATCGAGTAGGTCCGGCCCTTGTCGAAGTCCGACAGGGCAGTGGCGACCAGCTTGTCGGCGTCGAGCCACATGAAGTCGGGGGCCGAGCCTCGGTCGACGTCCATCCGCTCGTGGAACTCGGTCTTGGTGAACCCCGGGCAGAGCGCCATCACCTTCACGCCCCGGGGCCCGTACTCGTTGGCCGCCCACTCCGAGAAGCTGTTGACCCACGCCTTGGCGGCGCTGTAGGAGCCTCGGGGGAGGAACGCCGCCACGCTGGAGACGTTGATGATGCCGCCGTGGCCGCGCTCGGCCATCGCCTTGAGCGCGACGTGCGAGAGGCGGAGCACGGCGGTGACCAGGATGTCGAGCATCGCGGTCTCGGCGTCCACGGAGTTGTCCAGGAACCGCCCCTTGAGGCCGAAGCCGGCGTTGTTGACCAGCAGATCCACCGGGCGGGCGGCGTCGGCCAGCCGCGCCTCGACGCGGGCCAGGTCGGCGCGGTCGGTCAGGTCGGCGGCCAGCACCTCGACCTCGACGCCATGGGCGGCGCGCAGCTCGGCGGCGGTCTTCTCCAGCCGTTCGGCGTCGCGCGCGACCAGCACCAGGTCGTAGCCGCGGGCCGCGAGCTGCTGGGCGAAGGAGTGGCCGATGCCTGCCGTGGGGCCGGTCACGAGAGCGGTCTCAGACATGGGGCGAAGTCTCGCAGGTGGGTGCTCCGTCAAGACCGGGCCGTCCGGCATGATGGGCCCCGATGAACCAGCGACGTACGACGGTCCTCGCGATTGCCAACCAGAAGGGTGGCGTCGCCAAGACCACGACCGTCGCCTCCATCGGGGCGGCGCTGGCCGAGCTCGGTCAGCGCGTGCTGCTCGTCGACCTCGACCCGCAGGCCTGCCTGACCTTCTCGCTGGGCATCGACCCGGAGGATCTCGAGCTCTCGATCCACCACGTCCTGACCAAGGGGCTGGCGCCGACCGAGGCCATCGTCACCACCGAGGACGGCGTCGACCTGCTCCCGGCCACCATCGAGCTGGCCCGCGCCGAGGCCGACCTGCTCACCCGCACCGGCCGCGAGCACGTCCTGCGCACGATGGTCGAGGACCTGGCCGAGCAGGGCGAGGACTACGACTGGATCCTGCTCGACTGCCCGCCCTCTCTCGGCGTGCTCACCGTCGCCGCGCTCACCGCGGCCGAGGGCGTCCTGATCCCGCTCCAGTGCGAGACCCTGTCGCACCGCGGGGTCGGGCAGCTGCTCGACACCGTCCACGACGTGCGCCGGTTCACCAACCGCGACCTGACGGTCTGGGGCGTGCTCCCGACGCTGTACGACGGGCGCACCAACCATGCCCGGGCCGTGCTCGACACGATCTCCGACACCTACGACCTCGAGGTGCTCGAGCCCCCGATCCCGAAGACCATCAAGTTCGCCGAGGCGCCGGCTGCCGGCCGGTCGATCCTGGCCACCAGCCGCAGCAGCAAGGGCGCCCGGGCCTACCGCGAGGTCGCCGCCAACCTCTCCGCCCGGGTGGCGTCCTGATCCATGACCAGCCACCGAGCCCCACCGCCGCGCCGCCACGCCGCGACGCCAGGGCGCCGGCGCGCTGAGAACGCGCAGCCGCGCTACGGCCGGCTCGCCGTGCTCGGTGCCTCGGTGAGCGTCACCGGCATCGCGATGCTGGGGGCCGTCGGCGTACTCCCGTCGGTGGCCAGCGGCGACGGGGGCGGCGACGGCGACACCGCGCACGACTCGACCGCCGCCGCGGGCTCGGTCCTGGCCGGCGCCGCGACCACGCCGTCCGCCGACCCCTCCACGCAACCGTCGACCCAGTCGGACCCGCAGGGCGGCGGTGCCGGCAGCAAGGGCAAGAACCAGCCCGCGGTCACCTCCACGAGCGACGGACCCCAGGACGACGCCGCCGCCGGTGACACCGGCGACCCGAACCCGCCGGTCCCCGACGACTCCGGTGACGGCCGGCGGATCGTCTTCGACCAGAGCGACCAGCGGGTGTGGCTGGTCGACGACGACGAGGACGTCGAGCGGACCTACCTCGTCTCGGGCAGCCTCTACGACAACCTCGAACCCGGCAGCTACTCGGTCTACTCGAGGTCCGAGCAGGCGTGGGGGATCGACGACTCCGGGACGATGAAGTACTTCGTCCGCTTCACCGAGGGCACCAACGGCGCGGCCATCGGCTTCCACGACATCCCGATCGACGACGGCGAGCTCGTGCAGACCGTCGACGAGCTGGGCACGCCGCAGTCGCACGGCTGCGTCCGTCAGGAGCGTGACGACGCCATCGCGCTGTGGGAGTTCGCCCCGATCGGCACCGAGGTCGACGTCACCGCGTAGCCGGGTGGGCAGGTTTCCCCGGGTACCCGGGTAACCCCGACGATCTCAGCCGTTGCAACGCCTGAGATCGTCAAGGATCGGCTGAGATCCCTCAGGCGGTCGCGGGGGCCTTGCCCTCGCCCGAGCCGGAACGACGGCGGCGGCGCCGGTTGCGGGTGCGCGGGGCACCGCCCTCGGACGGCTCACCGGAGCCGGTGGACGCGGTCGCGACGGCCGGAGCAGGCTCGCCCGCGACGCCCTCGCCGCTGCGGCTACGGGTGCGGTTCCGGTCGCGCTGCGGGCGGTCGCCGCGCTTGCGACGGTCGCCGTCCTGGCTGTCACGCCCACCACGGCCACCGCGCTGCCCCTGCGGCTCGCGGGGCTCACGCGGCTTCTCGGGCACGATCCGGCCCTTGGTGCCCGGCGGGATCCCCTGGTCGTGCCAGAGGTGCTCGGAGGTCGAGTAGGTCTCCTGCGGGTCGTCGAACGGCAGGTCGAGCGTCTTGTTGATCATCTTCCAGCGGTGCAGGTCCGCCCAGTCGACGAACGTGATCGCGATGCCCGAGGCGCCGGCGCGACCGGTGCGGCCGATGCGGTGCACGTAGGCCTTGTCGTCCTCGGGGCAGGTGTAGTTGATGACGTGGGTGACGCCGGCGACGTCGATGCCGCGGGCGGCGACGTCGGTGGCGACCAGCACCTGAAGCTTGTCGTCACGGAACCTGGTCAGCGCCTTCTCGCGCGCCACCTGGGCCATGTCGCCGTGCAGGGCGTTGCTCTTGAAGCCGCGCTCCTCGAGGTCGTCGGCGATCCGCTGGGCCTGCCGCTTGGTGCGCGTGAAGACGATCATCTTGCCGGCGTCCTCGGCCTGGAGGATCCGCCCGATCATCTCGGGCTTGTCGAGGTCGTGGGCGAGGTAGATGAACTGCGCGGTCGCGGGCACCATCGTGGTGTCGTACGACGACTCGGCGCGGATGTTCATCGGGTGCCGCATGTGGCGGCGGGCCAGGGCGACGATCTGCGAGGGCATGGTCGCCGAGAACAGCATCGTCTGCCGGGTCTCGGGGGTCTTGGAGAGGATCTTCTCGACGTCCGGCAGGAAGCCGAGGTCGAGCATCTCGTCGGCCTCGTCGAGGACCAGCGCGTGCACGTGGGACAGGTCGAGGGCGCGGCGGTCGGCGAGGTCGATCAGCCGGCCCGGCGTACCGACGACGATGTCGACGCCTTCCTTCAGCGCGTCGAGCTGGGGCTCGTAGCCCACTCCGCCGTAGACGGTGAGGACGCGCAGGCCGCGGTCCTTGCTGGCCAGGGCGAGGTCGCCGGAGACCTGGAGCGCGAGCTCACGGGTCGGGGCGACGATCAGCGCCTGCGGCTTGCCCTGCGGGATCTCGGCTGTAGTCGGGGTCGTGCGGCGCGATGCTGCGCTGGATGATCGGGATGCCGAAGGCCAGCGTCTTGCCGGTGCCGGTGCGGGCCTGGCCGATCAGGTCGGTGCCCAGCAGGGCGACCGAGAGGGTCATCTCCTGGATGGCGAACGGGGTGGTGATGCCGGCGCGGTCGAGTGCGTCACAAATCTCGGGGAGCACCCCGAGCTCTCGGAACGTGGTCAGGGTCATGTCACTTTCGTGTGGTGGTCAGCCCACCCGGCACAACGCCGGAGAGCCGAACTGGAAGAAAGTCAGTTCGGTGCGGCGGACCTATTCACACTTGTGTCACGTCTGCCGCGCACATACCGGGCCGTCCGTTGACGGCCTCTACCAGCATCGATGTTATCGGTAAGGTGCGCGCGTGGCCCCATCTGCGCCAGGTTCCACCCCCGATTCGTCCCCCGATTCGCCCCCCGACTCGACCGGCGAGGACGCCCCGCTCGTCTTCGACGACCCGATCTACCGCGACGCCGTCGTGGACCTGCTCGGAGCGGTGTCGTACGGCGAGATCTCCGCCTTCGAACGGCTGGCCGAGGACGCCCGGATGGCGCCGACGCTGGAGGACAAGGTCGCGATCGCGACCATGGCCAGCGCCGAGTTCAGCAAGGTCGCGGCGCTGCACGCCCGGATCACCGAGCTGGGGACCGACCCGTTCGTGGCGATGGCGCCGTTCCGCGACGCGATCGACCTGTTCCACGCGCACACGGCGCCCTCGGACTGGTTCGAGAGCCTGATCAAGGCCTACGTCGGGGACGGACTCGCCGACGACTTCTACCGGGAGATCGCGGCGTTCCTCGACACCGACACCCGAGACCTGGTCGTCGCCTCCCTGGACGACGACGGGCACGCGGCGTTCGTCGTGGGCCGGGTCCGGGCCGCGATCACCGCGGACCCGCGGCTCGGCGGCCGGCTGGCGCTCTGGGGCCGCCGGCTGATGGGGGAGGCGCTCACCCAGGCGCAACGGGTGGCCGCGGAGCGGGACGCGCTGTCCGCGCTGCTGGCGGGCGGCGTCGACCGACCCGGGCTCGACCTGGCCGCCATCGGCCGGATGTTCACCCGGATCACCGAGCGGCACGCGGCCCGGATGGACGAGCTCGGGCTCTCGGCCTAGCCCGTCCTCGGGCTCAGACGCGCTTGCGCTTCCCGAGCACGCTGGCCGCGCCGATCACCAGGATCGCGGCGACCGCGATCTGCCAGATGTGTCGCCACCAGTCCAGGCCCCGGGTCGACTCGCGGAAGTTGAAGACGTCGACGTAGAGCCAGTTGCCCAGGAACACGCCGCCGACGCCGCAGAGGACCGTGGCCCAGAGCGGGACGTCGCGGTCGCCGGGAGCGACCCACTTGCCGAGCAGGCCGATGATCGCCCCACCGATGAGTGCCCAGAGAATCGTGCCGACCATGTGGCGATCCTAGTGGTGGCCCTAGCTCCGGAAGCCGACCGTCCCTGCCACGCCCGTGCCGATCTCGACGTAGGCCACCTTGGCGCCGGGTACGACGACCCTGCGGCCCTTCACGTCGGTCAGCGTGATCACGCCCTCGCCGCTGGAGAGGACCTCGCTGACGTGCTTCTCGACGTCCTCGGCGGACTCCTGCACCTCCACGACGAGCTCGCGCTGGGCTTGCTGCACGCCGATCTTGACCTCCACGGTCATTCCTCCTGGGTAAGTCTTGCTGTCAGTGGTCGTCGGTCAGCGGGTAGCCGCGGATCCCGCGCCAGGCCAGCCCCGCGACGAGGTCCGCCGCGTCGGACCGTTCGATGCCACCGGCCTCGGTGAGCCAGAACCGCGCACTGACCTGCGCCATTCCCACCAGGGAGACCGCGAGCAGCCGGGACTGCTCGTCGGAGAGGCCGGTGTCCTCGTGGATCACGTCGGCCACCAGCGCGGCGGTCTCGGTGGTGACCCGCTCGACCTGCTCGCGGACGGCCGGCTCGTTGGTGAGGTCGGACTCGAAGACCAGCTTGAAGGCGCCGCTGTCGCTCGCGACGTAGTCGTAGAACACCGCCATCGTGGCCTCGACCCGCTTCTTGTTGTCCTGGGTCGACTCCAGCGCGGCGCGGGTGTTGGCGATGATCGTGTCGCACGAGGCGTCGAGGAGCGCGAGGTAGAGATCGAGCTTGCCGGGGAAGTGCTGGTAGAGCACCGGCTTGGACACCCCGGCCCGGTCGGCGATGTCGTCCATGGCGGCCGCGTGGTAGCCCTGGGCGACGAAGACCTCGAGCGCGGACGACAGCAGCTGGGCGCGCCGCTCCCGGCGGGGCAGCCGTCCCCCGCGTGGCCGCGCGGCGTCCACGTCGTACTGGCCCGTGCTCACGGTCGTGACCCTACCCAACAGGTCAGCTGTGACCGGATGACGGGACGTGTCGCGGCGTACGGCGTGGCGCTGCCAACATGAAGGGGAGCGATGGAGGGGAACAGACCAGCCGCCCCGCGGCGTTCCCAGAGAGCCAAGACACGTCCGTCCGGAGGAGCATCAGTGCCCAACCCCCAGCTGGCCCCGCTCGTGGAGCCCGCCGACGAGCTCACCATCGACGAGGTACGCCGCTACAGCCGCCACCTGATCATCCCCGACGTCGGGATGACGGGGCAGAAGCGGCTCAAGAACGCCAAGGTCCTCGTCATCGGCGCCGGCGGTCTGGGCAGCCCCGCGCTGCTCTACCTGGCCGCGGCCGGCGTCGGCACGCTCGGCATCGCCGAGTTCGACGAGGTGGACGAGTCCAACCTCCAGCGCCAGGTGATCCACGGGCAGTCCGACATCGGCAAGTCGAAGGCCCAGTCGGCCGCCGAGTCGATCGCCGAGACCAACCCCTACGTCAACGTCGTGATCCACGAGGAGCGGCTGGACAACGACAACGTGATGCGGGTCTTCGAGGGCTACGACCTGATCGTCGACGGCACCGACAACTTCGCGACCCGCTACATGGTGAACGACGCGGCGTACTTCCTCGGTATCCCCTACGTGTGGGGCTCGATCTACCGCTTCGACGGCCAGGCCTCGGTCTTCGCGCCGACGCTCGCCGAGGACGCGCCCTGCTACCGGTGCCTCTACCCCGAGCCCCCGCCGCCGGGCATGGTCCCGAGCTGCGCCGAGGGCGGCGTGCTCGGCGTGCTGTGCGCCTCGATCGGGTCGATCCAGGTCAACGAGGCGATCAAGCTGATCGCGGGCATCGGCGACCCGGCGGTCGGCCAGCTGGTGATCTACGACGCCCTCGAGCTGAGCTGGCGCAAGCTGAAGGTGCGCAAGGACCCGAACTGCGCGCTGTGCGGCGAGCACCCGACGGTGACCGGCCTCATCGACTACGAGGCCTTCTGCGGCGCGATCTCCGACGAGGCCGCCGACGCCGCTGCCGGCTCCACCATCTCGGTGGTCCAGCTCGAGCACATGCTCAAGGAGCGGGCCGAGGGCGCCCGCGACTTCGTGCTCATCGACGTCCGCGAGCCCAACGAGTACGAGATCAACCAGATCCCCGACTCGATCCTGATCCCGAAGGGCGAGTTCCTCAACGGCAACGCGCTCGAGCAGCTGCCCTCCGACAAGCAGGTCGTCATGTACTGCAAGACCGGCGTGCGCTCCGCCGAGACGCTGGCGATCGTGAAGGGCGCCGGGTACGCCGACGCCGTCCACGTCGGTGGCGGCGTGGCCGCCTGGGTCAACCAGGTCGACCCGAGCCAGCCGTCGTACTGACCCACCCCGGACGCGACGTCCCGGCCGCCTGCTACCGGCCGGGGCGTTGCTCTGCGGACCGGTACCCTGGTGCGGATGCAGGCTCTCGAGCGTCGTCACCCTCGGCGACGTCTGTCGCGGGCCTGCTGGTCGCGCCGGCCGAGCACTCCGGCACACGCCGTCGAGTGCCCGGCAACGCACCGCGCCGTATGCCGGGTGACGACGCGCCCAAGGCCGCCATCGACCGTCCGGATGGCCGCGCGGCGCGGCGGCACGCGGCATCCCCGGCGGAGTTCGCCGGTCATGGGCGCGCTGCGTCGAGTCCGACCTCGTCAACCTGAAGTCCGGCGACGCCGACGCCAAGGGCTACTTCCAGATGCGCGAAGGGATCTGCGAGCGGCACCTCACCCGCGGATTCCCCGACGACCGCCGCGGCTGCAGCTCGACTGGTTCCTCGGCCAGGCGGCCGCGGTTCGGACGCCGCCGTACCCGGGCGAGACGCTGTGCGGGCGAGTGGGCGGCCGACGTGCTGCGCCCCGGCCGCGCAGTGCCGCTGATCGCGTACGCAGCTCCGCCTCGACGAAGCTCGGCTCCTGATCGGCCCGTCGTGCGCCCCGGTCGGTACTCGTCGTGCCGCTCGACCCTGGTGCGCGCGCCTGCCAGGCAGAAGCGCGCTCGAAGGGCACGGCGTCCGGGTCGCCGTCAGCTGTCCGGCCGACAGTGCACCGCCGACGTCCGAGCGCGGGTCCGCTCGGCAAGCGACCGCAGCTCGCCGCGCCGCTCGCGACACCGGCGCCGGGGCAGGACGTCGGAAGGCGCTCGAAGTAGGCCTGCGAGAGCGCGACGTAGCCGGGGTCGGTCGCCCAGGCACTCCAGTCGCCGCCACCGTCGTGCGCGTGGACGGCCCCGTGACCATCGCCGGCCGCGAGCCGGCAACACCAGTCGTCGGTCCCCGCGCCCGCTCGTGGTCATGGACTCCTCCGCGCGGCACCGCCACGAACCTCGGTGCCTGCGCCGAGCCTCGCCCGAGCCAGCTCCGCGAGCCGGGCCAGCGCCTTGGGGAAGATCTCGGCGGGCGGGGTGACCAGGCCGGCGCCGACCTGGCCGACGCCGGCGACCTTGCCGGCCATGCCGGTGTTGATCTGGGGGAGGATGCCGGTCCGGCAGACCTTGGAGACGTCGATGCCCGTGGGCGTTCCCTGGAACTCCAGCACGGGGACCGACCAGCGGGGGTTCTCGCCGAGGGTGATCTCGTGCATCCGGCGGGTGGTGGCGAGCGCGTCCGGGACGGAGCCGCCGACGAAGCGGACGATGGCGGGTGCGGTGGCCATCGCGAAGCCGCCGATGCCGGCGGTCTCGGTGATCGCCGAGTCGCCGATGTCGGGGTTGGCGTCGTCGGGGCCGTAGTCGCCGAGGAACAGCCCGTCGGCCAGCTGGGCCGGGCCGGTGAACCACTCGTCGCCGGTGCCGGCGACCTGGATGCCGAAGTCGGTGCCGTTGCGGGCCATCGCGACCACCATCGTGGAGCCGTCGATGCCGCGGGCGGCGTCCAGCGCGAGCTTGCAGGCGGGCATCGCCAGGTTCAGGAAGAAGTGGTCGTTGCCGCCGATGAACCGCAGCGCCTCGGACACGTCGCCGGCGTCGAAGCCGGTCGTGACCATGGACGGCGACAGGTCGCGCAGCAGCATCAGCGTGCCGGCGCGGTTGCGGTTGTGCGCCTCGTCGCCCATCTGGAGCATCTGGGTCAGGATCCCGGTCACGTCGACCGGTCCGGCCGCGCGTACGGCGGCCTGCAGCAGCGGCCCCAGCACGGCGCCCATCCAGCGCAGCCGGGTGAGCACGTCGGGGGAGTAGGCGCCGTAGCGCAGCACCTTGCCGAGCCCCTCGTTGAGCGAGCAGAACGTACGCCGCCCGCTGGCGGCGTCCTCGAGGACCCACAGCCACATGCTCGGCGTGATGACGCCGGCCATCGGGCCGACGGCAGACCGGTGGTGGCACGGCTCCAGCGAGACGGACGTCCCGGCCTCGAAGAGCGCGACCGCCTCTTCCGGGTCGGCGACCAGCCCCTCGAGCGCGGCGCCGCCCATCAGCGCGCCCCGGAGCGGCCCGGGGGCGCGCGCCCACTCGATCGGCGGCCCGGCGTGCAGGAACTGCCCCTTCTCCAGCCCGAGCAGCTCGGAGGCGGGCGCGACGTCCACGAGCGTCGCCGTCACCTCGAGCATGGCGGCGAGCGCTCGGGCGTTGGCTGCCGCGCGTCGCGGGTCGGCGGCCACGGTCGCCAGGTCGGCCTCGGTCCCCTCCATCGGAGGGCGCCAGTCGACGCGGGTGACGGGGACGGCCTGGTCGGCGATCGCGTCGGCCAGCAGGTCGGCGCCGACGTTCACCACGGCGGACGGCGTGCTCACGACTGTGCCTCCCCTGAAGTCGGACCCAGCAGCTCGACCGCGCGCCGGGTGGCGCGGGCGTTCGACAGGTGCACCTCGGCGCCGGCGTCCGCGAGCGCCCGGACCTGGCGGTCCAGCCCCTGCGGGTCCGCCGTCGTACCGACGACCGAGACCACGACCGGCTGCCGTACGCCGGACAAGGCGGGCGCCAGCAGCGCTGCCGGGTCGGGCTCGGCACCGTGCCCGAGCACCACGTCGAGGAGCAGCACCGCGGTGTCCGGGTCGGCGGCCGCGCGGGCCAGGTGCTCCATCCGCAGCGTCGGGTCGATCATCGGGTGCGCCCGACCGGTCGTGTAGGCGTCGTCCCCGAAGTCGACGAACGTGTGGCCCCCGGGCTCCTGAGGGCCGAGCAACCCGGTCGCGATGATCTTCGCCTCGCTCGCCATGGTGCCGCCCACGAACAGCCCGCGCAGGAAGCGGCCACCGGACGGCGCCGCCGCCGAGCCGACCACCGGCCACGACGGCACCTCCCGGCCCAGCCGTCGCAGCACCGCCTCGGTCGCCTCGGTGAGGTCAGGGTGGCCGGCGCCCAGCAGCGCGAGCTCGACCGGCGTGCCGAGCGAGGCCGCGAAGTCCTTGATCTCGGCCTCCACCTCGGGGGCAGGGGGCTTCGAGACCAGTACGACGAGCTCGACCCCGGCGTCCGCGTCCAGCCGCCGCAGCGCCTCCCGGGTCGCCAGCCCGCCGACCTCGGCGGACAGGTCGCGGCCACCGACGCCCAGCGCGTGGGTGACCCCGACGCCGGCGTGGTCGAGCAGCGCCAGCACCTGTTGGCAGCCGGTGCCCGAGGCGGCGACGAGACCGACGGGACCGGGCTGGACGACGTTGGCGAAGCCCAGACCGAGGCCGCCCACGACCGCCGTACCGCAGTCCGGGCCCATCACCAGCAGCCCCTGCTCGGCGGCCGCCTGCTTGAGCGCGACCTCCTGCTCGACCGGCACGTTGTCGCTGAAGATCATCACGTCGTGGCCCGCCTCGACGGCGTCCATCGCCTCGACGAAGGCGTTCGCACCGGGCACCGAGATCAGCGCGATCGCGTCGGGCCCGCCGCGACCGGCTGAGCGGCGGAACGCCGCGCCCGTGGTCCGCGGCGGCGCCTCCTCGCTCGGCCCACTCTCGCGGCGGCTGGACTCGGTCAGGGCCCGCTCCACGCCCGCCAGCGCCGTCTCGAGGGAGCCGCCCTCGGCCAGCCGCACCGCGACCACCATGTCGTTGGGCGTCGCCTCCGCGGGCACCTCGAAGCCCATCTCGGTGAGCACCTCGATGTTGAGCGCGGTGGCCATCGCGACCTGGGCGGCCGCGACGCCGTCGACGCCCTGGACGGCCCGGCTCACCTGGAGGAGCGTGACCGAGTCGGCGTACGCGCCCTTCCTGAGCTCCACGTGCGTGG
Organism: uncultured Actinomycetota bacterium; assembly: GCA_963734355.1. Taxonomy (GTDB): domain Bacteria; phylum Actinomycetota; class Actinomycetes; order Propionibacteriales; family Nocardioidaceae; genus Nocardioides. The sequence goes on along the minus strand of CAVTHU010000028.1, from coordinate 76,322 downwards.
TCATGCCGCCACCCTCTCCAGATCGCGCAAGAGCGCGGCGCGCACCCTCCAGCAGGCCGCGGCCCGACGTGTGACCGACGCGGGCCAGCGCCGCCGCCCGTGGCTCCTCGTCATCGGTCCCGAGCGCGGCCAGCCAGGCCGCGAACTCCGGGATCACCTCTCCGTGCATCGCGCAGTCGAGCAACGTCGCCGACAGCAGCGTGGTCGTCGCCGCCAGGGCCCGGACCGTCGCGTCCACCTCGGGCGTCGCCACCCCGGCCGCGCGGTGCACCGCCAGCCAGCCGCACAGCACGTCGTCGCCGTACGGCGTCAGCCCGTCGCCGCGACCCACCAGCGCCGCGACGTCGATCGCGCCCGGAGAGCCCGCGCGCGCCAGCGCCGGCACCGTCACGTCCACGAGGCGGCCGACCACGAACGGCTCGGCGCCGAGGTGCAGCACGCCGCCCACCACCGAGGCCTGCGCGACGTCCGGCAGCACGTCCAGCGCGGTCCGCAGCGCGCACGGCACCGCCGTGGCCCGGGTGCCGACGACTCCGACGCAGCGGCCGCCGACATCGACGTACACCGCATCGGGTCCGCGGTGCAGAACAGGCGCCGGACCATCGGCGGTCGACCGCAGGTGTGCCGCCACGCGTGGGGGCGCGCTCACCGGGATCACCCGGCGACGTTATCGCCCGCGACACCTACCCGCCGGTAACGCCTTGGTCACACCATCGCACCTGCTGCGGGTGTCTCATGAGGCCATCCGGCAATGGTGCCGCGCTCGGGTGCGCGTCATGAGCGAAAGAGGTCAGTCATGTCGATGTTCAAGTGGGACGTGGTCGATCCCGCCCCGGGCGAGCCAGTGGCACCAGGCCAACGGCTCCCGTGGGGCAAGACGATCGGCGTCGGCGCCCAGCACGTGGTGGCGATGTTCGGCGCCACGTTCGTCTTCCCGCTCGTCATGGGGTTGGACCCCAACCTCGCGATCATGTTCTCGGGCATCTGCACGATCATGTTCCTGCTGATCACCAGCAACAAGGTGCCCAGCTACCTCGGTACCAGCGCCTCCTTCGTCGGTGGTGTGGTCGCGATCCGTGCCCAGGGCGGCGACTCGGCGGACGTCACCGGCGCGATCATGGTCGCGGGCCTGGTGCTCCTGGCCGTCGGCGTGCTCGTGCACTTCGCGGGCTCGGGGCTGATCCACAAGGTCCTCCCGCCGGCGGTGACCGGCGCGGTGGTCATGCTGATCGGCTTCAACCTGGCGCCGGTCGTGGCGAACATCTACTGGCCCCAGGACCAGTGGGTCGCGCTGCTGACCGCCGTGTTCATGGTCCTTGCGGCGGTGCTGCTGCCAGGCTTCTGGGCCCGGATCGCCGTCCTGCTCGCACTGGTCTTCGGCTTCGTGCTCTCGTGGCTCTTCGACCTCATCTTCGGCCCGATCAACTCGGTCCTCGGCGGGGCCACGGAGGCCACCGAGCACGACCGCGTCAGCATGGCCACGGTCAAGGCGGCCGACTGGGTCGGCTTCCCGAGCGGCACGCTGGCCGACGGCGTCGACGTGGTGCACGGGCCGAGCCTCTCCATGACCTTCATCCTCCTGGTGCTGCCCGGTGTGATCGCGCTGATCGCCGAGAACACCGGCCACGTCAAGGCGGTCGCCGAGATGACCGGCGACGACCTCGACCCCTACATGGGCCGGGCGATCGGCGCAGACGGCTTCGCCACCGCGCTGTCCAGCGCCTTCGGCGGTTCGCCGACCACGACCTACGCCGAGAACATCGGCGTCATGGGTGCGACCCGGGTCTACTCGACCGCGGCCTACTACGTGGCCGGCGCTGGTCGCGATCCTGCTGGGCCTGTGCCCGAAGTTCGGGGCCGTCGTCAACGCGACCCCGGGCGGCGTCCTCGGCGGCATCACCGTGGTGCTCTACGGGATGATCGGCCTGGTGGGCGCGAAGATCTGGGTGGAGAACCGGGTCGACTTCGGCGACCCGGTCAACCTCGTCGGACTGGCGGCCGGCCTGATCGTCGGCATCGGCAATGTGACGCTGAAGATCACCGACGACTTCTCGCTGACGGGCATCGCGCTCGGCACGATCCTGGTCATCGTTCTCTACCACCTGGTGAACCGCGGGAGCCGCGGTAGCACCGACAGAGGGGCAAGTGAGGTAACAAAGGCACTGTGAAACCAGCGCCGTTCACGTATTGCCGGCCGGGGTCGCTCACCGAAGCGGTGGCGGCCCTGGCCGGCGATCCGGGGGCCAAGGTGCTGGCCGGCGGCCAGAGCCTGGTCCCGTTGCTGTCCATGCGGCTGGCCGCACCCTCGATGCTCGTCGACATCAACGGGCTGCCCGACCTGGACGCCATCACCGCCGACGAGTCCGGCGTCACGGTCGGCGCACTGGCCAGGCACGCCGACGTGCTCGCGTCGCCCGACGTACGCCGGGTGCAGCCGCTGGTCACGATGGCGCTCTCGCACGTCGCGCACGCCACCATCCGCAACCGCGGCACCACGGTCGGCTCGCTCGTGCACGCCGACGCGGCCGCGGAGATGCCGGTCGTGCTCGCCCTGCTCGATGGTTCCCTCGAGGTCGAGGGGCCGGGCGGGCGGCGCACCATCCCCGCCGGAGAGCTCTACGTCGGCCCGCTCGAGTCGAGCGTGCACCACGACGAGATCGCGGTCTCGGCGTTCTTCCCGGCCCTCGCCGCGGGCGCCGGCGTGGCCTTCGACGAGATCGCCCGCCGGCACGGCGACTACGCGCTGGTCGGCGCCGCCGCGCTCGTCGACGGCGACTCGCGTCCGGGTCGGCTACCTCTCGGTGGCCGACGTCCCGACCGTGGTGGACCTCTCGGGCGTACCCGACGACCGGCTCGGCGACGTCGCGCTGGAGCAGCTCGAGCCGGGCGACGACATCCACGCCACCGCCGACTACCGCGCCCAGCTGGTGCGCGTCCTGACCGCCCGCGTGGTTCGATCAGCGCGGGAGGGGGGCAGCGCATGAGCGAGGAGCGGCACGACGTCGTGCTGACCGTCAACGGCACCGCGCACCCCGTGCGGGTGCCGGGTCGGCGGCTGCTCTCCGACGCGCTGCGCCACGACCTCGGCCTCACCGGCACCCACGTCGGCTGCGAGCACGGCGTCTGCGGTGCCTGCACGGTGCTGGTCGACGGGCGGCCGGTGCGCTCCTGCCTGATGTTCGCGGTCTCGGCCCAGGACAGTGAGATCACCACCGTCGAGGGGCTCACCGAGAAGGACGGCTCGCTCGGCGCGGTGCAGCAGGCGTTCCTCGAGTGCCACGGGCTGCAGTGCGGCTTCTGCACTCCTGGCTTCCTCACCACGATCACCGCCGGGCTGCGCGACAACCCCGCGCCGACCCACGAGGAGGCCCGCGACATGATCGCGGGCAACCTGTGCCGCTGCACCGGCTACCAGAACATCGTCAAGGCGGTCGAGCGGGCGGCCGAGATCGCGCGCGACGGCGCACGAACACGTCCAACCGCCGGAGCCGCCCGAGCCGGAGGCCGGGCAGGTCGAGTTCGAGGACCGCGCCGACGACAACGCGTCCACGGGACTCGGCGCATGACCACCAAGCTGATGGGCCAGAAGGTCCAACGGGTCGAGGACCAGCGGTTCCTGCGCGGCCAGGGGCGGTACGCCGACGACGTCGCCGTCGGGAGCGACACCCTGCACGCCGCGGTGCTGCGCTCGCCCCACGCGCACGCGCGGATCGTCGACATCGACGTCTCCGGGGTGCTCGACGTCGAGGGTGTGCACGCGGTGTGGACCTACGACGACCTCACCGGTCCGATGGCCGAGCCGCTGCCGCTGCTCATCCCGCACCCGGCGCTCACCCACGGCCGCACGCAGTACGCGCTGGCCAAGGACGAGGTCAACTACATGGGCGAGGCGGTCGCCTTCGTGGTGGCCGACGACCGCTACGTGGCCGAGGACGCGATCGGCCGCATCACCGTCGACTACGAGGTGCTTCCACCGGTGGTCGGCATACCAGCGGCCCGCGCCGCGGAGCGCCTCGTCCACGACGACGTGCCCGGCAACATCGGGGCCCGGATGGAGCAGAACGTCGGCGACGCGAAGGCGGCGATCGCGGCCGCGCCGCACCGGCTCGCCCTCGACCTGACCATCGAGCGCAGCGCCTGCCAGCCGATGGAGGGCCGCGGCACGGTCGCCCGCTGGGACCCCGACCTCAACCGGCTCCAGGCGTGGACGTCGACCCAGACCTCCACCGGTGTGCGGGCCGCCATCGCGGTGAAGCTGGAGCTCGACCTCGGCCAGGTCGACGTGATCACGCCCGACGTCGGCGGCGGCTTCGGCGTCAAGATCAACCACCCCTGGCCCGAGGAGCTGCTGGTCCCGCTGGCCGCCAGGGCGCTCGGCCGGACCGTGAAGTTCACCGAGGACCGCCGCGAGCACTTCATCTCGACCGCCCACGAGCGCGGCCAGGTCCAGCACATCGAGGTCGGCTTCGACGACGACGGGCGGCTGCTCGGGCTGGACGTGGAGTTCTGGCACGACCACGGCGCCTACACGCCGTACGGCCTGATCGTCCCGATCATCACCTCGACCCAGCTGCTCGGCCCCTACAAGCCGCACAACTACCGGGTCGTGTTCGAGTCGCTCTACACCAACACGGTGATGGTGACGCCGTACCGTGGCGCCGGCCGGCCGCAGGGCTGCTACGCGATGGAGCGGACCATGGACGCCATCGCCAAGTACCTCGGCAAGGACCGCACCGAGGTGCGCGCCGCGAACTTCATCCAGCCCGACGAGTTCCCCTACGACCACGGCCTGGTCTTCCAGGACGGCCGCGAGCTGGAGTACGACTCCGGCGACTACCCGGCCTCGCTCGACAAGATCAAGGCGCTGATCGGTTGGGACGAGTTCCCGCAGTTCCAGCAGGAGATGGCCGCGCAGGGTCGCCGGGTCGGCATCGGGCTCGCCTGCTACGTCGAGGGCACTGGCGTCGGGCCCTACGAAGGCGCCCATGTCCACATCGAGACCTCGGGCAAGGTCAAGGTCGCCATCGGCCTGACGACCCAGGGCCAGGGCCACGCGACGGTGTTCGCCCAGCTGGTCGCGGACGAGCTCGGCGTGAAGTTCGAGGACGTCGAGGTCGTCAGTGGCGACACCCGCCGGATGCCGTACGCCGTCGGCACCTTCGCCTCGCGCGCCGCGGTGATGAGCGGCTCGGCGGTCCACCTGGCGGCCAAGCGGGCCAAGGAGAAGGTGCTCAAGATCGCCGCGGACGCCCTCGAGGTGGACGAGAAGGACCTCCAGATCGTCGACGGCGTGGTGTCGGTGAAGGGCGCTCCGGAGAGCTCGATCGACCTCGGCACCGTCTCGGTCCTCTCCAACCCGCTGCGCTACGCGTTCGACGAGGCGTCGAAGGCGGCCACCCAGTTCCAGGTCGGTGACCCGGGCAAGCCGCCGGTGCCCGAGGACGAGGAGCCAGGCCTCGAGGGCAAGGACTTCTACTCGCCCGAGCGAGCGACGTTCGCCTCCGGCATGCACGCCGTGATCGTGGAGACCGACCCGGAGACCGCGGAGATCAAGATCCTGAAGTACGCCGTCATGCACGACTGCGGCAACCTGATCAACCCGATGATCGTCGAGGGCCAGATCCACGGCGGCGTCGCGCAGGGCGTCGGCGGCGCGCTCTACGAGCGGATGGCCTACGACGAGTCCGGGCAGCTGCTCAACGCGTCGTTCATGGACTTCCTGATGCCCTACGTCACCGAGGTGCCCGACGGCATCGACATCGACCACCTCGAGACGCCCTCGCCGCTCAACCCGCTCGGCATCAAGGGCGCGGGCGAGGCCGGCGTGATCCCGTCCGCCGCCGTGTTCGCCGCGGCGATCGAGGACGCCGAAGGGCTCGACCGTCCGGGATTCGTGATCACCGCCATGCCGATCTCGCCGTCCGAGCTGTTCGCCCTCAGGAACGCGCACTCGCCCCAGCCGACAGAGGAGTCCCCATGAAGATCTCCGGCTCGAACGTCGTCGCCCAGCCGATCGACAAGGTCTGGGACGCCATCCTCGACCCGCGCGTCCTGGTGGCCACGATCCCGGGCTGCGAGCGCCTCGAGGAGACCGGCGACCACCACTACGCCATGACCGTCACCGCGGGGGTGGCCGCGATCAAGGGCACCTACAACGGGTCGTGCGCGCTCTCCGACCTCAAGGAGCGCGAGTCGCTGGTGATGAAGCTCCAGGGCGCAGGCGCGCCCGGCACCGTCGACGCCACCGTCGACGTGGCCTTCGCCGACCTCGGCAGCGAGGGCACCCGGATCTCCTACGAGGCCGACGCCGTGGTCGGCGGCATGGTCGGCGGCGTCGGTCAGCGGATGCTCAGCTCGGTGTCGAAGCGGATGGCCGGCGAGTTCTTCTCCAACGTCGGCAGCGCGATCTCGGCTCCGCCCGGCGCACCCGCGTCGGCCGACGCGGTCGCCACGTCCGCCTCGCCCTCCGGCGCCGCGGTGTTCACCGCGCCCGCGAAGGCCGGTGGCCTCTCGTCGCAGGACGACTTCGTCAAGGGCATCGTGGTCGGCGCCGGGCTGGTGTTGCTCGGCGTGATCGCGGGGTCGGTCTTCGGGCGGCGCCGGTGAGGTGACAGGTTCACCCGGGTACCCGGGTAGACTCTGACGATCTGGGCCGTTCGCTGTAGACACCGCAGATCGTCAGGGAAGTGGTGCAAGAGTGCCCTGCTGATGACTGACCTCACTGTCGACTCGACCGCCCGCGAGCAGGCGGCCGCGGTACGCCGCAAGGAGATCTCCGCCCGCGAGCTGCTCGACCTGCACCTGGCGCGGATCGCCGAGCGCAACCCCGAGCTCAACGCGATCGTCTGCTGGACGAGGAGCGGGCCCGCGAGGGAGCGGCGGCTGCGGACGAGGCGCTGGCGAACGGCGCCGACGTCGGACCCCTGCACGGGCTGCCGTTCGCGTTCAAGGACACCCACGACGTCGCGGGGTGGCGGACGACGTACGGCTCGCCGCTGTTCGCGGACCACGTGCCGGACGTGGATGACCTGCTCGTCGAGCGGGTGCGAGGCGCCGGCGTGGTCATCATGGGTCGGACCAACGTGCCCGAGTTCGCGGCCGGCTCGCACACCTTCAACAGGGTCTTCGGTACGACGCTCAACCCGGTGGACCCCACCAGGTCGGCCGGCGGCTCCTCGGGCGGTGCGGCGTGCGCCCTCGCGTCCGGCATGGTCCCGCTCGCCGACGGCTCGGACATGGGCGGCTCCCTGCGCAACCCGGCGTCGTTCTGCGGCGTGGTCGGGCTGCGGCCCTCGCTGGGCCGGGTCCCGTCGTGGCCGACGGACAACCTGTGGGAGACGACCTCGGTCGGCGGGCCGATGGCCCGCAACGTCGGCGACCTCGCGCTGCTGCTGTCGGTGATGGCCGGCCCCGACCCGCGGGTGCCGGTGGCTCTCGGCGACCCCGGCATCGTGTTCGCGCCGCCGGTCTCCGGCTCGCTCACCGGGCTGCGGGTCGCGGTCTCGCCCGACCTCGGCGGCGTCCTCGAGGTGGAGGCCGAGGTCGCGTCGGTGGTCACCGGTGCGGCCGCGGTCTTCGAGTCCGCAGGGGCGACCGTCTCCGCGGCGTACCCCACGCTTCCCGAGGCCGACGACACCTTCCGCACGCTGCGAGCCTGGACGTTCCAGGCGGGGCTCGGGCCGCTGCTGGCCGAGCACCCCGACGACCTCAAGCAGTCACTGGCCGACAACATCCGCGCCGGCGAGCACCTGACCGGCGCGGATGTCGCTCGCGCCTACACCCAGCGGACCCACCTCTCCGAGCGGATGCGCGAGTTCTTCACGACCCACGACCTGCTGGTGCTGCCGACCTCGCAGGTGCCGCCGTTCCCGGCCGACCAGGAGTACCCGGCCGAGATCAACGGGAAGCCGATGGAGACCTACCTCGACTGGATGCGGGCCTGCTACCTGATCACCGTCACCGGCTGCCCGGCGATCTCGGTCCCGGTCGGCCGGACCTCCGATGGGCTGCCGGTCGGCGTGCAGCTGGTCGCGGCGTACGGCGCGGACCGGTTCCTGCTCGAGGCCGCGGCGGCGCTCGAGGTGGCGGTGACGGCATGACGGCGGACGACGCGGGACGCTACGTCCGCGACGGGATCCCGCCGTTCGTCGAGGTGTACGACCGGATCCTCGACGTCGTGCGCGGTCTCGAGCCCGGCGAACCGCTGCCGGGCGAGGTCGCCCTCACCAGCGAGCTCGGGTTCTCCCGAGCCCTGGTCCGCGAGGCGCTCCTCCTGCTCGAGGAGGACGGCAAGGTGGTGCGCGAGCGCGACCGGATCTGGCGGGTTGCGCCGACCGCCGAGCCCGCGGCGTTCACCGACAGCTTCCACCGGATGCTCGGCGGCCGGGCCCGGCCGGTGCGGCGGCTGCTGGTCGGCATCGAGGACGGCAGCCACTGGTCCCACGAGCTGCTGCGGGCCAAGACCCAGGTGCTGGTGTGGGAGACCATCTTCGCCTTCGACGACGTGCTGCTCGCCTCGACGCTGGAGATGATGGTCCTTGCGGCGGCGCCGCCCGAGCTGACCGAAGAGCTGAGCCTCGAGAAGCACGACCTGACGGTCTGGCCGACGATGCTCGAGGCCCTCGGCCCCGAGCGCCGAGCCGGGCTGACGCCACAGCTCTGGCGGCTCTCGCCGATCTCGCGGGCCACCGAGCGGCTGTCGTGGATGGAGCTGCCGCTGCACGGCATCCCGGCGGCGCTGACGGTGGTGCTGGCCGAGGACGGGCTGCCGGTCTACCTCGCCAAGAACATCCTGGACCTCGGCACCTTCGACCTGGTCGTCGACCAGCTCGGGCCCGCCCCGTCATGAGCCGGCAGTGACCGACCACGACCTGGTGGTCGCCGACGCGACGCTGCGCGGCCGGGAGGGTCGCTGGCGGATCGGCGTCGACGGCGACCGGATCGCCGCGGTCACCCAGGAGGCGATCGGCGGCCGCGAGGAGGTCGACGCGGGCGGCGCCCTGGTCACCGAGAGCTTCGTCAACGGCCACCTGCACCTCGACAAGGTGCACACCCTCGACCGGGTCGGAGACGCCGCCCTCACGGCGTACACCGCCGGCGACATGGCCTCCGCGCTCACCTCGATCGAGCTCGCGTCGGCGGTCAAGGCGGACTACGACCGCGCCTGGATCGAGCCGAACGCCCGCCGCGCGGTGCTCGAGGCCGTCCGGCACGGCGTCCGGCACGTGCTGGCCTTCGCCGACGTCGACACCAAGGCGCGGCTCGAGGGTGTGATCCCGCTGCTGGCGCTGCGCGAGGAGTTCCGCGGGGTCGTGGACCTGCAGGTGGTGGCCTTCCCGCAGGACGGGCTGCTGTGCGACCCGGGCGCCGAGGAGCTGGTCCGCGAGGCCGTCGACCTCGGCGCGGACGTCGTGGGCGGCATCCCCTGGATCGAGCACACCGACGCCGACGCCCGCGAGCACGTACGCCGGATGTGCGCGCTGGCGGCCGAGCGCGGCCGGCGGGTGGCGATGCTCGTCGACGACGCCGGCGACGCCTCGCTGCGCACCACCGAGATGCTCGCCACCGCCATGCTCGAGCACGGGCTGGTCGGCCGCGGCGTCGCCAACCACGCCCGGGCGCTCGGTCTCTACGCCCGGCCGACCCTGGAGCGGCTGGCCGGCCTGGCCAGACGCGCCGGGCTCGGCTTCGTCTCCGACCCGCACACCGGCTCGCTGCACCTGCCCGTCCGTGAGCTGACCGCGATGGGGCTCCCGGTCGCGCTCGGCCAGGACGACATCGAGGACGCCTACTACCCGTTCGGCCGGCACAACATGGTCGAGGTCGCCTTCCTCGCCGCGCACGCGCTCGGCGCCTTCGACCAGCCCGGCCTCGACCTCGTGTACGACGCGGTCACGACGACGGCGGCCGACGTGCTCGGCGTACCCGGCCACCGGCTCGAGCCCGGCGGCAACGCCGACCTCGTCGTGCACCACCACGCGGCCTGCGCGAGGTGCTCGCGCACCATGCCCCGCCCGCGCACGTGGTCGCGTCCGGCAAGGTGGTCGCCAGCTCGACCGCGGCCACGACCTTCCTCATCTAGCATCCGGTCATGGAGCCCCTTCCCGTGGTCAAGGTGGCAGCCGTGCAGGCGATGCCGGTCGTGCTGGACCTCGACGCGAGCATCGAGAAGGCGGTGCGGCTCCTCGGCGAGGCCGCTTCGCAAGGAGCCCAGCTCGTCGTCTTCCCCGAGACCTTCCTGTCGCTCTACCCGTCGTACGCGTGGGCGCACCTGCCGGGTGCGGACGCGGACGCCTTCTGGGAACGCTTCTGGGGCAGCGCCGTCGAGGTGCCGGGTCCGGCGGTGGACACGCTGGTGGCAGCCTGCCGCGAGCACGACGTGCTGTGCGCGATCGGCGTCAACGAGCGCGAGCTGGAGCGCCCCGGCTCGGTCTACAACACCCTCCTGCTGCTCGGGCCCGAGGGAGTCCTGAACCGGCACCGCAAGCTGATGCCGACCCACCACGAGCGGCTCTTCCACGGCGTCGGCGCGGGCGACGACCTGGGCGTGACCGAGACCCGGCTGGGCCGGATCGGCGGGCTGATCTGCTGGGAGAACAGGATGCCGCTGGCCCGCTGGGCGGTCTACCAGGGCGGCCCGCAGATCTGGCTCGCGCCGACCGCCGACGACTCCGACGGGTGGCTGGCCACGATCCGGCACATCGCGATCGAGTCGGGCGCGTTCGTCGTCTCGGTCCCGCAGTACATCGAGCGGGCGGCGTTCCCGGACGACTTCCCGTGGCCGCTGCCCGACCAGCAGGAGGTCTTCGGCCGCGGCGGTGCTGCGGTCGTCGCGCCCGGGTCGGGCGAGGTCATCGCGGGTCCGCTGTACGACACGGAGGGGATCGTGGTGGCCGAGTGCGACCTCCGTCGGACGCTGCACGCGAAGCGGTGGTTCGACGCGGCGGGTCACTACAGCCGGGCCGACGTGCTCTGGCCGGGCGGCGGCTGACCCCGGCCATCCGCTAGACAAGGGGCATGACCCGCCGCATCCGCATCGGCATCGACACCGGTGGGACGTTCACCGACGTCGTCGCGTTCGACGAGGACACCGGTGACCTGGTGACCACGAAGACGCCCTCGACGCCGGGCAACCCGGCCGACGGCTTCCTGGCCGGCATCGACAAGGTGCTCGGGCTGCTCGGGGCGACCGGCGCGGACATCGACGCCGTGTCGCACGGCACCACGGTCGCGACCAACCAGCTGCTCGAGGGCAAGGTCGACCGGCTCGGCTTCGTCACCAACACCGGCTACGAGGCGATGCTCGAGATCGCCCGGCAGTCGGTGCCGGACGGCTACGGCAACTCCTACTTCTGGGTGAAGCCGGACCGGATCGTCCCGCGCGACCTGGTCAAGGGCGTCGAGGGCCGGCTCGACGTGAACGGCGACGAGGTGCGCCCGTTCGACGAGGACGGCGCGCGCACGGTGGCGCGCTGGTTCCGCGACCAGGGTGTCGACACCCTCGGCGTCTGCTTCCTGCACGCCTACGCCAACCCGGCTCACGAGGAGCGGATGCGCGCGGTCCTGCTCGAGGAGCACCCGAACGCCGTCGTGTCGCTGTCGAGCGAGGTGCTGCGCGAGTACCGCGAGTACGAGCGCGCGATGACCACGCTCGTCGACGCGGCGGTCAAGCCGCGGCTCTCGGCGTACGTCACCAACATCAAGTCGCGGCTCACTGCCTACGACGACCGGACCATCCCGTTCTACGTGATGAAGTCCAACGGCGGCGTGCTGTCGGCGGACGAGGTGGTGCACCAGCCGATCACCACGGTGCTGTCCGGCCCGGCCGCGGGCGCGCTGGGCGCCGCGCTGATCGCCAAGGTGGCCGGCTTCGACCGGGTGCTCACCTCCGACGGCGGCGGTACGTCGACCGACGTGTCGGTCGTGATCGACGGCGAGCCGACGCTGACCACCGAGGGCTCGGTCGGCGCGTTCCCGTCGAAGATCCCGATGATCGACGTGGTCACCGTCGGTGCCGGCGGCGGCTCGATCGCCTGGCTCTCCCCGGAGGGGACGCTCAAGGTCGGGCCGCAGTCGGCGGGCGCCGACCCGGGGCCGCTCTGCTACGGCAAGGGCGGCACCGAGGTCACCATCACCGACGCCCACGTCGTGCTCGGCCGGATCCCGCCGCACCTGCTCGGCGGCGAGATCCCGCTGGATGTCGACGCCGCGCGGGTCGGCGTCGAGGCGCTGGCCTCGAAGCTCGGCCTCTCCCCCGAGGCCTGCGCCACCGGCATCCTCGAGATCTCCGCCTGGAACCAGGCCAACGCGCTGCGCCAGGTCACCGTCAAGCGCGGCCTCGACGTCCGCGACTTCACGCTCACCACGTTCGGCGGCTCCGGCTCGCTGCTGCTGTGCCGGCTGATGGACGTGCTCGGCATCCCGACCGTGCTGGTGCCGCCGAACCCCGGCAACGTCTCGGCGTTCGGCCTGCTCACCGTCGACGTGAAGAACGACTACGTGCAGACCCACGTCGCGCTCGCCGACGCTGCTCGAGCCCGGCGACCGTCGTCTGCGGCGTACGACGAGCTCACCGACGCGCGCCGCCGTCCGCCCTCGCCGACGGAGGGGTTCGCGCCCGAGCAGCACCAGTTCGTCCGCACCGCCGACCTGCGCTACTTCGGCCAGGCCTTCGAGGTCCGCGTCCCGGTCCCGGACGGCGCCGTCGACGCCGCCGTGCTCGACGAGGTGGCGAACCGGTTCCACGCCGAGCACCGCGCCCTCTACGGCTACGACTTCTCGACCGACGCGACCCAGCAGGTCGAGTGGGTCAACCTCCGCGTCTCCGGCATCGGCCCGATCCAGCGCCCCGAGATCCGCCGCCATTCCCCGTCGAGTGACCCGAATGGCAGGTCTTCGAGCCGCTCGAGGACCGGCCAAATTCGCGTCATCTCGACGCGAAACGGGCGGTCTGCTTCGACGCGGAACGAGGGGTACGTCGACACGCCGGTCGTGCAGCGCACCGCACTCGAGCCCGGGCAGGTGGTGAGCGGGCCGGTGATCATCGAGGAGTTCGGCTCGACGGTGCCGGTGCACCCCGGCTTCCAGGTGCGGGTGGACGAGTTCCTGAACCTGATCGTGACGAGGGAGGACGCATGACCGAGTCGCGCAGGGCGCCGACCCAGTTCCCCTACGGCCACCTCACCGACGACGCCGGCGCGAGCGCCGACCCCGTGCTGGTCGAGATCGTCCAGGGCTCGCTCGCCAGCGTCGAGATGGAGGTCGAGACCGCGATCGGGCGGACCAGCCGCAGCCCGATGATCCGCGACGCCCACGACTTCCGGGCCGGCATCCACGACCGGCTGCTGCGCAAGCTGACCGGCCGCTCGTACTCCGCGCTCGTGCACCCGGTCGCCCGCGACTTCCCGCTCGAGGAGATGCGCGAGGGCGACGTCTTCTTCCACAACGACGTCTACCGCTCCGAGGGCGGCATCGGCCACCTGCCCGACCTCTGCGTGACCGTGCCGGTCTTCTCCGGCGGCAAGGTGGTCGCGTTCGTGCAGGCGTTCGGCCACCACGACGACATCGGCGGCGCGGTCCCGGGCTCGATGCCGAGCCACGCGACCAGCGTCTTCGAGGAGGGGCTGATGGTCCCGCCGATCCGGCTGTGGGACGCCGGCGTGCCCAACCGCGCGGCGCTGACGATCATGACCCGCAACTCCCGGATGCCCGAGTCGCTCGCCGCCGACCTCGACGCCGAGTGCTCGGCCTGCCTGATGGGTGCGCGGCGGCTCGGCGAGCTGTTCGACCGGTACGGCGTCGAGACGGTCGAGTCCTGCTTCGACGCGATCCTGAGCCGCACCACCGAGACCTACCGCCGCGAGATCCTCGGCAAGATCCCGGTCGGGTCGTGGGTGTGGGAGGACTACGCCGAGCACGACGGCGTCGACGAGCCGATGCTGCACACCCAGCGGATCACCCTGACCCGCACCGCGGCCGACGACCCGGACGGCGAGCGGCTGATCCTCGACTTCGGCGGCACCTCGCCCCAGGCCAAGGGACCGATCAACCACGTGGGCGACGCCAGCGACGGCGTCTTCCTCAAGAAGTGGCTGGCGCCGATCCTGCGCAACCTCGCCGACACCCCCGAGCGGATGGCCGAGCTCGACGTCAACGAGGGCGTCGTACCGCTGATCGAGATGCGGTTCCCGCCGCCCGGGACGCTGCTCACCCCGGTCTTCCCGGCGCCGACCAACGCCCGCACCTTCGTGATCCTCCGGCTGCTCGGCGTGCTGGCCGGCGTGATCGCCAAGGCGGTGGACGGCCGGATGCCGGCCGACCAGGAGACGATCCGCTACACCGGCGTCTACGGCGACGACCTCGAGGGCCGCCCCTACCTGATGCGCGAGGTGCTCGGCGGCGGCTCCGGCGGCCGCTACTACGCCGACGGCGAGGACACCATCCACGTCGTACCCGACTCGCGGAACCTGCCCACCGAGTTCACCGAGGCGCGCTTCCCGTTCCGGGTCGAGTCGCTCTCCCTGGCGGTGGACAGCGGGGGAGCGGGGCAGTTCCGCGGCGGCCTCGGCTACGAGAAGTCGATCCGGATGCTCAAGGACGGCCACTTCATGTCCATCGCGGACCGGTCGATCCTGGCCTGCTGGGGCGTCCGCGGCGGCAAGGCCGGCCAGCCGTTCCAGGTCACCATCGACGCGGGCGGCCCGAACGAGCGCGAGGTCGACGCGCTCGCCGACGCCGAGCCGGTCGTCGCCGGCGAGGTGATCCGGATCCGCACCACCGGTGGCGGCGGCTGGGGCAACCCGCTCGAGCGCGACCCGGCCCTCGTCGTACGCGACGTGGTCTGGCGGAAGGTCTCGCCCGAGGCCGCGCTCGCCGACTACGGCGTGGTGCTCACCGGCTCGCTCGACGACGACTCGCTGGCCTACGACGACGCCGCGACCGTCGCCGAGCGGGCGTCCCGGCCGGCGCCGAGCGAGGTGTTCTTCGACCGCGGCCCCGGCTACGCGCGGCTCTCCGGCGGCGCCGACCACGCCGAGGTCGACGTCCTGTGACCGCCGCGGACCTCCTGGCACTCCACCAGGGCTCGGGCTTCGTGCTGCCCAACGCCTGGGACGCGGGGTCCGCGCGGATCCTCGAGCAGGTCGGGTTCCCGGCGATCGCCACCACGAGCGCCGGCATCGCCTGGTCGCTGGGAGTGCCCGACGGGGGAGCGCTGGACCTCGACACGATGCTCGAGCACGTGGGCCGGATCGTGGCCGCGGTCGGCGTGCCGGTCACCGCCGACCTGGAGTCCGGGTACGACGACGTGGGCGCCACCGTCCGCCGGGCCGTCGAGGCCGGGGCGGTGGGCGGCAACCTCGAGGACCAGGTCGGCGGCGAGCTGTTCGCGATCGACGAGGCCGCGGACCGGATCGCCGCGGCGCGGGCCGCGGCGCCCGCCGGGACCTTCGTGCTCAACGCGCGGACCGACACCTGGTTCGGCGGCGGGCACGGGTGACCTCTTCGACGAGACGGTCGAGCGGGCGATGCGGTACGTCGAGGCGGGCGCCGACTGCGTCTTCGTCCCCGGCGTGGTCGAGGAGGACGACATCCGCCGGCTCGCCGAGGCGATCCCCGCACCGCTCAACGTGGTGGCCGGGCTGGTGAGCCTGACCGACGCGCCCACGCTGTTCTCGCTCGGCGTCAAGCGGGTCAGCCTGGGCGGCAGCCTGGCCCGGGCTTCGCTCAGCTTCCTGGAGCGCGCCGGTCGCGAGCTGCTCGACTCCGGCACCCTGGGCTTCCTGGACGGTGCCGTCGCCTACGCCGACCTGCAGCGCCGGTTCGGCCCTTGATCGCGGTCCTCGGCGGCCACGGCAAGACCGGCCGGGCGGTGTGCGCGGCCCTGGCCTCCCGCGGTGTCGAGGCGCGGCCGCTGGGCCGCGCCGACTGGGACGACCTCGAGGCCGCCGTGGCCGGCTGCTCGGCGGCGTACCTCATCGCGCCGAACCTGCACCCCGACGAGCCGGCGTACGTCACGTCCGCGCTGGCCGCGCTCGGCGCCGCCGGGGTGCCGCGGGTGGTCTACCACTCGGTGGCCTCGCCGTACGCACCGGAGATGCCGCACCACCTCGGCAAGGCCGTCTCCGAGGACCTGGTCCGGCGGTCCGGGCTGGCCTGGACGATCCTGCAGCCGGGTGCCTACCTGCAGAACCTCGACCTGAGCGGCCCGCTCGAGGTGCCGTACGACGTCGACGCGGTCTTCGGCTTCGCTGACCTCGCCGAGGTCGCCGAGGTGGCCGCGCTCGTGCTGACCGAGGACGGCCACGTCGGCGCGACCTACGAGCTGGCCTCGCGGAGCGCCAGCGTGGCCGAGCTGGCCGCCGAGGCCGGTGTCCCTGCGGCGCGCACCGACCAGCGACCCGACGGCTGGCTGGGCGCGATGTTCGACTACTACGACCGGCACGGGCTGCCGGTGGGCACGCGGACCCTCGACGCGCTGCTCGGGCGGACGGTCACCGACCCACGCTGATCCACTCCGTCGTCGGGTCGACGTCTGCCCGTGGCGCGACCGTGTCGTCAGCACGAGCGCGGAGTCGAGTCGAGCGAACGCGCATCCAGCCCGCGGCGAGCAGCACACCGCCCGCCAGCCCGCCGAGCCCCCACCACACGCGGTCGCGGGCCGAGGCGTCGGAAGTGTCGTCGGTCGGTGTGGGCGCCGCCGAGGCCGGCTCCACCGAGTCCGGCGCGGTGACGCCGGGCTCGACCGGAGACGCCGGCTCGGCCGCCTTGCCGGTCTGACCGACGCCGAGGCTGTTCAGCAGCTGGGTCAGCTCCGTGCCGTTGGCCGGCTGGTGCCAGACGACCGGGCTGTCCCAGACACTCAATGCGTCGCCTTCCATGACCTGGCTGGCGATCCACGGCGCGCCGTCCCCCTGCAGGTAGACGCGGTCGACGCGCCACGGCGTCACGTCGTGGATCAGCCAGGTCAACGTCACTCCGGTGCCGGTCTCGTGGCTCCGCCCCGACCCGTCCACCGTGCCGGTGCCGTCGTAGGCGCCGACCAGGTCGGCGAGCTCCTCGTAGGCGTCCTCGGTGTAGTACAGCGAGGCGGTGCGGCCCTCTCCCGGGACGGACAGCAGCACGCTGGTCGGGCCGCCCGCGTACGCCGGGCCGGGCGGCGCCAGCATCACGAGGACCCAGGCGGTGAGAACGACGGCGAGAGCACGGATGGCGGGCACGGCTACCTCCTGGTGGACGGGTTCGCTGGTGCTACACCGCCGCTTGCGGGTCTGGTTCCCGTCAGTCGACGGGGACGGCCGACCCCGCGATCTCCACCGCCCTGCTGAGCTCGACGTCGCCCTCGAGCCGGAGCGTGACGCCGTCCGTCATCCAGATCAGGGTGTGACCGGCGAGCCGCGCCGAGTGGGTGACCTGGGTCCCGTCGGGCTCGAGCAGCGCGACCTCGTGCGGCTCCTCGAACCACAGCGCGTCGATGTCGTTCACCGCGGCGTACCGCACGTCGGGAGCCGTCTTGAGGACCGAGAAGTCGAGCGTGGCGTCGAACTGGTCGAGGCGCAGCACCCCCTCGTCGTCGGTGTTCCAGCTCATCGAGACCATCCGACGGTCGTCCGACACCTCCACGCCGTCGGGCTCACCCAGCGCCTCGGGAACCGACACCGTGAAGCCCACCATCGCGGCGGCGTCCGCCAGCGACACGCCTGGCGACACCGTGGGGGGCGTCGGGTCGGCCGTCGGTGCCTGGGTCTCGCCCCGCTCCACCCGCACCCCGCCGAAGCCGAACCAGTCCGCGACGGCGGCGCGCACCGGCGGGGTCGCCAGCAGCGCGAGGAGTCCAACCGCCACGGCCACCGCCACGGCGATGCGTCGGCGTCGCGCTCCCGCGACCGCCTTCGCAGGGGGCGCCTCGGGCAGCCGCTCCAGGACGCGGACGGCGAGGCTCGCCCCGGGAACCGGCACGTCGACAGCACGGCCCAGCGCGGCCAGGTCGCGCGCGAGGTCGTCGTACCCGTGCTCACCCATCGTGCGCCTCCTCCCTCGCCTGCACGCGCTCCGCGTCGTCGTCCAGCACGTCTCGGAGCCGGGCCAGGGCCCGGTGCAGCCGGGACTTCACCGTGCCGCGCGGCCATCCCAGGACCGCCGCCGACTCGGCCTCGTCGAGATCGAGCAGGTATCGGCACGTCACCACTTGGCGATGCGGTGGCGAGAGCCTGGCCAGACCGCGGACGAGAGCCTCCTGCCGCTCCCGCGACAGGGTGGCCTCCGCGGGATCGTCGGGTCGGGCGAGCAGCAGCCGCTCGGCCAGAGCCCAGGACCGTTGCTCACGCGCCGCCCGCCGACCGGAGCCACGGTGCAGGTTCCGGGTCTCGTTCGCGACGATCTTCAGCAGCCATGGCCGGAACGGCGCTCCGGGGCGGAACCGGTCCAGCGATCCGTACGCCTTGACGAACGCCTCCTGCACGACGTCCTCCGTGTCTCCGCCGGCACCCAGCAGGGCGGCGGTGCGCAGCGCCACCGGGGCATGGCGGCGAACCAGCTCCGCGTACGCGTCGCGGTCACCGCGGCGCACCCGGGCCAGCAGGTCGGTGTCGTCCGGGCCGGTGTCCAGGTTCGGGTGTCCCTCTCTCGTCCGATCTGTGTACACCACCGTCACGCCGATGGTTCCACGCCTGCGTGGCACGCTGGTCGTGTGGAGCTCAGGCAGCTCGAGTACTTCGTCGCAGTCGCAGAGCACCTGCACTTCGGTCGCGCGGCGGAGGCCTTGTCGATCGGCCAGCCGGCCGTGAGCCAGCAGCTGGCCCGGCTCGAGCGGGAGCTCGGCGTCAGCCTGCTGGACCGGTCGTCGCGACGAGTTCGGCTGACTCCGGCCGGGTCGCGTTTCCTCCCGGAGGCGCGCGCTGTGCTCGCGGCGGTCGAGCAGGCTCGGCTACGGGCGACCGAGGCCGCGCCGCGGGAGCCGGCCACCACGCTGCGCATCGGCAGCAGTGCCGGGCTCGGCGACCGGCTCGGCCGGGTGCTCGCGGAGCTGGAGGCGATGGACCCTCCGGTGGTCGCCGAGCTGGTGACAGCCCCCACGCGGGCCCGGCTCGAACGCGTCGCCGCCGGCCAGCTGGATGCCGCCTTCGTCCGCGGGGTGACTTCTGCGGCCGGGGTCGAGCTGATCGAGATGTGGCAGGACCGCCTGCTCGTGCTCCTTCCGGCGCGACACGAGCTGGCTGATCGGGACGTCGTACCGCTCCACGAGCTGGCCGAGCTGCCGCTGCGGATCGTCGGCCGTCGCGCCAACCCGCCACTGGTCGACCTCGTCATGGGCGCCTGCGCGGAGGCCGGCTTCAGCCCGCGGCTGGCCGACCATCCGGAGGCGGTCGAGGACGTCCTGGTCGCCGTGGCCTCGGGACCGCCGTCGTGGAGCGTGCTCTACGAGCCGCACGCCCGGATGCTGAACCTGGACCGGGTGGTGTTCCGGCCCAGCGACCCGCCCCTCGGCCTGATGACCGCTCTCGCGGTGCCGGAGGCGGCGACCACGACGGCGCTCGCGCCGTTGCTGCGCGCCTGCTCTGCCGCCGCTCAGGACTAGCGCCACCGATCACGTCGGGTGATCGCTGGGAGAGCGATCCGTGGCTGGTTCGCGGAGGCCCACACCGCTGGACTGATCGAGCGGCGGCACCGTGCCGTCAGCATCGAACCGGAGGTCACCATGCCCACCATCACCATCCTGCAGGGTCCGCGCCCGGCCGAGCTGAAGAGGGAGCTCGTCGCCCGGATCACCGACTCCTTCGTCGACACGCTCGGGGTGCCGCCCGAGAGCGTCCAGGTGTGGATCCAGGAGACGCCGCCCGAGAGCTGGGGTCAGGGCGGCGTCCTGACCGCGGACAAGTGACGGCGCAGCTGCGCCTCCCGGACCACGAGGAGACCGTCCCCGCCTGGGTCCCCGCTGACCCGGGCGGGGACATGGTCCGGCTGGCCGACGTACCTGCGCCCCGGCCACGACCCGACGAGGTGGTCGTCGCCGTCGAGGCGTTCTCCGTCAACCGCGGCGAGACGCTCCGTCTCGAACAACCCGTCGCCGGCTGGCGACCCGGGAAGGACGTCGCCGGCACCGTGGCCGAGGCCGCGGCCGATGGCTCCGGCCCGCCGGCGGGCACCCGCGTCGTGGGACATCCGCCGGGCGGCGGCTGGTCCACGCGGGTCGCCGTGCCGGTAGCCGACCTGGCCGTGCTCCCGCCCGAGGTCTCCTCCGTCACCGCGGCTGCCCTGCCGTTGGCCGGCATCACCGCCCTGCGCCTGGTACGTCGGGCGGGCTGGCTGGTCGGGCGGCGGCTGCTCGTGACCGGGGCCAGCGGGGGCGTGGGCCACTACGTCGTCGAGCTGGCGGCCGCCGCAGGCGCCGAGGTGACCGCCATCAGTGCCTCGCCCCAGCGGGGTGAGCGACTGCGGGCCCTGGGTGCAGCCGAGGTCCGCTCCACCCTGCCGACGGGCGGCCCGCCGTTCGACGTGGTCATGGAGTCGGTCGGTGGTGAGCTTCTTCGGGGATCACTGGCCCTGCTGCGCGACGAAGGTCAGCTGCTCTGGTTCGGGCAGGCCAGCCGGCAGCCGGCGACCCTCGACTTCTTCGACTACTGGCACGGGCCGGTCCAGGCGACCATCACGCACATCGACTACACGCGCGGTGAACGCACGTTCGGCGAGGACCTGGCCACCCTGGTCGGCCTCGTCGCGGCTGACCGCCTCCATCCCGAGATCGGGATCGTGCGGCCGTGGACCGATACGCCCGAGGTCATTGCCCTGCTGCGCGGTCGTCAGGTGCGCGGGAACGCCGTCCTGGCGCTCCCACCAGAGCAGCAGCCCGAGCCACAACCGAGGAGGCGACACCATGTCGCGCACTGATGAGACCGAACGAACCCGCGCCGTCGTCCGTGACTACCTCGACGCCCTGCAGCGCGGCGACGTGGCAGCGCTGCGAGGGAGCTTCGCGCCGGACGCCACCTGGTCGCTGCGTGGCGGACTGCCGGTCTCCGGCACCTGGACCGGCCCTGACGCCATCATCGACGAGTTCCTGGCGGCGATGATGGCGCGGCTCGACCCCGGCCGGCCCCTGTCCCAGGAGCTCACCGGTCTTGTCGTCGAGGGCGACACGGCCGTCGCCGAGTGGACGAGCCGGGCCACCACCAGGAGCGGCGACGTCTACGAGAACGACTACGCAGTGGTCTTCGTGGTGAGCGGGTTCGAGATCGTTGCCGTCCGGGAGTACTTCGACACCGAGTACGCCGGCCGGGTCCTGTTCGGAGGCGACGACGCGGCCTGAGTCCACCGCCCATCGACAACCCGAGCGTGGGCACTAGGTTCGGTCTGGTGAGGGTGCTGCTGGCATTGGGCGGGAACGCGATGACGAACGCCGAGGGGCGGGCCCGCGTGGAGGACCAGATCGCGGCCGCGGAGATCGCCATGGAGGCGGTCGCGGACCTGCTGGCCAACGACATCGAGGTCGTGATCACGCACGGCAACGGCCCGCAGGTGGGCAACCTGCTGGTCAAGAACGAGCTCGCCGCCGCCGTCGTACCCCCCGTCCCGCTGGACTGGTGCGGCGCGCAGACCCAGGCGACGCTCGGCATGGTGCTGATGGACGCGCTGGACGCGTCGCTGCTGCGCCGTGGCGTGCTGCGCCGGTCCGCGACGGTGGTGACCCGCGCGCTCGTCGACCGCGACGACCCGGGCTTCACGAAGCCGACCAAGCCCATCGGCCGGTTCCTCCCGGCCGAGGAGGCGCAGCTGCTGGTCGAGCACGGCGAGACGTGGGAGGACCGGGGCGAGAAGGGCTGGCGGCGCGTGGTCGCCTCGCCGGAGCCGCTGGAGATCATCGACGCACCCGCCGTGCAGGCGCTCGTCGACGGCGGCTTCGTGGTCGTGGCCAACGGCGGTGGCGGCATCCCGGTGGTGCGCGACGGCGACGGCAACCTGGGCGGCGTCGAGGCGGTCATCGACAAGGACCTGGGGGCCGCCCTGCTGGCCCGGTCCGTCGAGGTCGACGTGCTCGTGATCGCGACCGACGTACCGCACGCGGTGCTGCACTACGGCACGCCCGAGGCCGCCGACGTCGGCACCGTGACCGTCGACGAGATGCGGTCGTACGCCGCCGAGGGCCACTTCGCCAGCGGCTCGATGGGGCCGAAGGTCGACGCGGTCTGCCGGTTCGTCGAGCGCGGCGGCAGTCGTGCGATCATCACCGACCTCGCCCACCTGGCCGACGCCGTCCGAGGCGACGCCGGCACCGTCGTCGTCCCGAACACCGCACCACCAGCAACCTGAGAGAGAGTGGCCCCATGCCCGACGCCATCGAAGTACGCAAGGTCCCCATCCACTCCGTCGCCGACGCGAGCGAGCTCGCGAAGCTGATCGACGACGGCGTCCTGCACGCGGATCGCGTGATCGCGATCATCGGCAAGACCGAGGGCAACGGCGGCGTCAACGACTACACCCGGATCATCGCCGACCGCGCCTTCCGCGAGGTGCTGGTCGCCAAGGGCGCCCCTGCCGACGCAGGTGAAGCAGGTCCCGATCGTGTGGTCCGGCGGCACCGACGGCGTGATCAGCCCGCACGCCACGATCTTCGCGACCGTGCCGCCCGAGGAGCTGCCCGACGATCTGGCACCGTCCGACGAGCCGCGGCTGACCGTCGGCTTCGCGATGAGCGAGCAGCTGCTGCCCGAGGACATCGGGCGCACGGCGATGATCACCAAGGTCGCCGACGCGGTGAAGGTCGCGATGGAGCGGGCCGGCATCACCGACCCGGCCGACGTGCACTACGTGCAGACCAAGACCCCGCTGCTCACCATCCACACGATCCGCGACGCCAAGTCGCGCGGGAAGACCGTGTGGACCGAGGAGACCCACCAGTCCATGGACCTCTCCAACGGCTGCACCGCCCTCGGCATCGCGGTCGCGCTCGGCGAGATCGAGATGCCGACCGACGCCGACGTGATGCACAACCGCGAGCTCTACTCCGCGGTGGCCTCCTGCTCCTCCGGCGTCGAGCTCGACCAGGCGCAGGTGGTCGTGGTCGGCAACGCACCCGGTGTCGGCGGTCGCTACCGGATCGGCCACTCGGTGATGAAGGACGCGCTCGACCAGGACGGCATCTGGAACGCCATCCGCGAGGCCGGCCTCGAGCTCCCCGACCGCCCGCGCACCTCCGACCTGGACGGCAAGCTGGTCAACGTCTTCCTCAAGTGCGAGGCCTCCCAGGACGGGCAGGTCCGCGGCCGCCGCAACGCGATGCTCGACGACTCCGACGTGCACTGGCACCGCCAGATCAAGGCGACCGTCGGCGGCGTCACCGCCGCGGTCACCGGCGACCCGGCGGTGTTCGTCTCCGTCTCCGCGGCCCACCAGGGCCCGGACGGCGGCGGCCCGGTCGCTGCCATCGTCGACCTGGGCTGACGCCCAGACGCTGACCCGTCATTTCTGGCCGTTCTCGCGAACCCCACCTGTCAGTACAACGGTGCCGAACAACTGCACCCGGGTCAGCGCTCCAGCCACTCCCGGATCGACTCGTTGTGCTGGCCGAGCGTCGGGCGGAGCGACGTGCTCGGAGCGGCCGCCGGAGAACGGGTTGTCGTCGAAGCGCAGCGGCGAGCCCGGCAGGTCGACCGGGCCGAGGGTCGGAGTGGTCGACCGACAGCTTGAGGCCCTGCGACAGCGTCTGGTCCCAGGAGTAGACGTCGTCCATCGAGCGCACCTTGCCGGACGGCACGCCGGCGTCGGACAGCAACGACGAGCCAGTGCTCGGCGTCGTCGGAGGCGAAGTGCGACTCCAGCTTCTCGATCAGCGAGTCCCGGTTCTCGACCCGTTCGGGGTTGGTGGCGAAGCCGTCCTCGGCCGGGTCCCACTCCAACGCCGTGCACAGGGCCCGCCACAGCCCCTCCGAGCCGCAGGCGATCTGGATCGGCGCCGTACCGGTCGCGAACATGCCGTACGGCGCGATCGACGGATGGTGGTCGCCGGAGAGGCCCGGCACCTCGCCGGCGACGGTCCACTTGGTGCCCTGGAACGCGTGCACGCCGACCATGCCCGCCAGCAGCGAGGTGCGTACGACGCGGCCGCGGCCGGTGCGGGTCCGCTCGTGCAGCGCGGCGACCACGCCGAAGGCGCCGTTCATGCCGGCGATCAGGTCCGCGATCGGGACGCCGACCTTGGTCGGCTGGCTGGTGCCGGTGATCGACATCAGCCCGCCCTCACCCTGGGCGATCTGGTCGTAGCCGGCTCGCGACGCCTCCGGCCCGTCGTGGCCGAAGCCGGTGATCGACAGGACGACCAGGCCGGGGTTCAGCTCGTGCAGCCGCGAGACCGGGAAGCCCAGCCGGTCGAGGACGCCGACCCGGAAGTTCTCCATCAGCACGTCCGCCCTGCGCCACCAGCCGGGCCAGCACGTCGCGGTCCTCGTCCGACTTGAGGTCGAGGACCAGCGACTCCTTGTTGCGGTTCGCCGAGAGGAAGTACGTCGACTCGCGGGCATCCTCGGGCCCCACGAACGGCGGCCCCCACGAGCGGGTGTCGTCGCCGGTCGGCGACTCGATCTTGATCACCCGCGCGCCCAGGTCGCCGAGCATCATCCCCGCGTGCGGACCGGCCAGGGCGCGGGTCAGGTCGAGGACGAGCAGGTCGGACAGGGGACCGTCAGCCATGCCCGCACGCTACCCACGCACGACCGCGCCGCCTCGGGCTAGTCAGATGTGACTACCCGGACGTAACCCGATCGGGCCCCCTCTCGTTGGGCCTCGTGAACGTGCCCAGCGATCCCGCGGGGCCCGATCCGCGCTAAGGAGTGAGATGAACCAGCCCATGCTCCGCCGGGCCGTCGCTGTCCTCGCCGTCGTGGCGAGCGCGCTGCTCGGCGCCGCCGCCGTGACCGCAGCGCCCGCCCAGGCCGCCCCGCAGTGGGCGCCCGCCGCGACCGCCAAGATCCACCCCGGCACGATGATGTACACCGCCGGCGCCCAGTGCACCGCGAACTTCGTCTACACCGACGCCAGCACAACGTCTACGTCGGGTACGCCGCGCACTGCGCCGGCCTCGGCGAGGCCACCGACACCGACGGCTGCCTGGCCGAGTCGCTGCCGCTGGGCACCCCGGTCACCTTCAACGAGGGCGGGAGCCTGGTCAGCGAGGGCACCGTGGTCGGGCAGGGCACGCTCGTCTACTCCTCGTGGCTGAAGATGCACGAGCTCGGCACCACCGACGCCAACACCTGCGCCTACAACGACCTGGCGCTGGTCAAGGTCTCGGCCGGCGACGTCGGGAAGGTCAACCCGTCGATCCCGTTCTGGGGCGGGCCGACCGGCATCGACACCGACGGCACCGCCGCCGGCGACCGGGTCTACACCTACGGCAACTCCAGCCTCCGCTTCGGCGTCAGCCAGCTCTCGCCGCACACCGGCATCAGCATCGGTGACGACGCCGCCGACGGTGGCTGGTCGCACCCGCTCTACACCGTGACCCCGGGCGTCCCCGGCGACTCCGGCTCGGCGTTCGTCTCGGCCGACGGCAAGGCGATCGGCGTCCTGTCGACGCTCGGCCTGGCGCCGCTGCCCCTGTCGAACAACATCGGCGACCTCGGCAAGGAGCTGGCCTTCGCCCAGGCCAACTCCGGCATCGCGGGGCTGACCCTGGTCAACGGCACCGAGCCGTTCGACCCCGTCCTCTGACCCACTCCAGAGGGAGCAACGGTCCGCTCCGACGGACCTGACGCCCAGGCCCCGTCCCGCGCCAGGACGGGGCCTGGGTCTCTCTGCGCGTCGTGCCCGTCGGCCGCACTTCGTGACCGCTACGTGATCGTCTTCGGTCGGTTCCGGCGGTTACGTTCCCGGAGTGACCACGCCCGCCCGTGCCGGTACGTCGGCGGTCGTCGCCGTCCTCGGCGCCGCGGGGCTGCTGCTCGTCCTGGTCACCTGGGCGGCCTCGATCGGCCCCGACCGGGTGGTCTCCGGCGGCCACGTCGAGCGGATCCGGCCGGACGAGCCGTCGTTCAGCAGCAACACCGCGAACCCCAAGGACCCGCTCGCGGAGGCGCGCGAGCAGAAGCGCGGCGAACCGCCGGGCTGGCTGGCCGGCGATCGCCTTCGCGCGTGGAGATCCTCACCGTCGGCGTGCGTCCTGTTCCTCGTGGGGCGCCTGCTGCGCAAGCTGCGGCGAGCTGTGGCGGGCCGCGCTCGCCGACGGCGACGGCGAAGTCGAGCCGAGGACGTCGAGTTCGAGGTGCTCGGCTCGGCGGCCCAGGTCACCGAGGTGATGTCCGAGGACGCCGAGGAGCAGCGCACCCTGCTCGCCATCGAGGGCGAGCCGCGCAACGCGATCGTCGAGTGCTGGGACCGCTTCGAGCAGCAGGCGGTACGGGCCGGCGTCGAGCGCCGGCCCTGGCAGACCACCGCGGAGTTCGTGCTCGGGGTGCTCGACCTCGTCGGCGCCGACCGAGGCGCGGTGGCGCGGGCTGGCCGACCTCTACCGCGAGGCCCGCTTCTCCGACCACCCGATGACCGACGAGCACCGGCGCCAGGCGCTGGACGACCTCGACGTGATCCACGCCAGCCTGCGCACCCGCACGGTCGCCCGATGACCGGCCGGCGACGCTGGTGGTGGCGGGTGGCCGGCGGGCTCATCGCGTTCGTCGCCATCGAGGCGCGCCGTCCTGCTGATCCACGGCCAGGCCGACGAGCTGCGGCTGGCGCTCGTGATCGCGCTCGTGGTCTGTGCCTCGGCACTGCTCGTCGACGCGGCGCCGGTCGAGCCCGCCGTGTGGACCGGCCACGTCGAGCCGGAGGGCGGGCTGGCCCGGCTCGACCCCCGCACCGCGTCGTACCTCCGCATCCTGGAGAGCCACCTCTCCGCGCGCGAGGTCGACGGGGCGCTGCGCAACCGGCTCCGGGAGCTGGCGGACCAGACGCTGCGCGCCCGCCACGACCTCACCGTCGACGACCCGCGCGCCGAGGAGCTGCTGGGTCACGAGCTGCGCCGGGTCCTGAACGAGAGCCCCACCAAGCTGGACGCCGATCAGATCGACCGCTGCGTGAAGAGGATCGAGGAGCTGTGACATCCACACAGGGCACCCCGGAAGCGCCCACCATCGAGGAGACCGCCGCCGTCGCCGTCCGGGTGCTCGACGAGGTCGGCAAGGCGATCGTCGGCAAGCAGGAGGCGCTGCGGCTGGTGCTCTGCGCGATCCTGGCCAAGGGCCACGTCCTGCTCGAGGACTACCCCGGGCTCGGCAAGACCCTGGCCGCGCGCTCGTTCGCCCGGGCGCTCGGGCTGGACTTCGCGCGCGCCCAGTTCACCCCCGACCTGCTGCCCTCCGACCTCACCGGCTCGTTCCTCTACAACCAGCGCACCGCGGAGTTCGAGTTCCGTCGCGGCCCGCTGTTCACCGGGCTCCTGCTCGCCGACGAGATCAACCGCACGCCGCCCAAGACCCAGTCCGCGCTGCTCGAGGCGATGCAGGAGCGGCAGATCACCGTCGAGGGCGAGACCTTCCCCCTGGCCGAGCCCTTCCACGTGCTCGCGACCGCCAACCCGATCGAGTACGAAGGCACCTACCCGCTCCCCGAGGCCCAGCTCGACCGGTTCCTGCTGCGGGTCAGCTTCGGCTACCCGTCCTCCAACGAGGAGTACGACGTCATCGCCCGCCGGGTGGCGCGCCGCCAGGAGGAGGTCGAGCTCGAGGCGGTCACCGACCCGGCCGGGCTGCGCGGCCTCCAGGCCGCCGTCGAGACGGTCCGGGTCGACGAGAGCGTCGGCCGCTACTGCGTGGCGCTCGCCGCGGCCACCCGCGAGCACCGCGACACGCTCACCGGCGCCTCGCCGCGCGGCTCGCTCGGCCTGGTGCTCACCGCCCGCGCGTTCGCGGTGCTGCGCGGCCGCGACTACGTCATCCCCGAGGACGTCAAGGCCGTCGCCCGCACGGTGCTCTCGCACCGCGTCACCGTCCGTCCCGAGCTCTGGATGACGCAGACCACCGGCCGCTCCATCGTCGACGCCGTGCTGGTCCAGGTCCCGACGCCGAGCACGCTCGAGACGCGGTGAGGACCGGGTGACCTCGCGCTGGCGGCCCACCCCGGCGCTGGCCCGCGCGGTCGTCGTCGGGGCCATCGCCGTGGTCGCCGCGGTCGTCGGCGCCGCGCCGGCCGTGATGGTGCTGGGCGCGCCGTTCATCCTGCTCGCCGGCTTCGGGCTGCTGCACCGTCCCGACTCGTCCCCGGTGCTCGACGCCGAGCTCGACCACCGCTGGCTGCACGAGGGCCAGGGCACCACCTCGCGGCTGTCGATCCGCAACGGCGAGGACGTCGAGCACGTCACGCGCGTGATGGCGCCCACGCCGTACGTCGCGCTGCACCCGCCGAACGGCCTGGCCGCCGGCCTCGTCGACGACCCGCCCACGATCGAGGTCGGGCCGCGCCGGTGGGGCAGGCGGGTGCTGGGCGAGGAACAGGTCTGCCTGACCACCGCCTGGGCCGGCTACCGCTGGGGGCCGGTCAGCCTGCACGGCGACGGTCTGCGGGTGCTGCCGCACACGCGGCGGTTCGACTCCCGGGCCGAGACCCCCAGGCCGGTCGGCCTGGTCGGCGTCAACCGCTCCCCGCGGCTCGGGGCCGGCGTGGAGTTCGCCGACATCCGGCCGTTCCGCCCCGGCGACCGGCTGCGCCGGATCAGCTGGCGGGTCTCGGTCCGCAGCCGCGAGCTGCACGTCACCACCTCGCCGGCCGAGGAGGACAGCGGGGTCCTGCTCGTGGTCGACGCGCTCGGCGACCACGGCCACTCCGAGGGCCTCGACGGCGAGGCCAGCAGCCTCGACCAGAGCGTCCGGGCCGCGGCCGCTGTCGCCGAGCACCACATCCGCGCCGGCGACCGGGTGGGTCTGCGCATCGTCGGCGGGGACGGTGGCCTGCTCGGCTACGGCGCCGGCACCCGGCACCTGCGCGCGCTCTTCGACCTGCTGGCCGGGGTCCGCGCCGGCGAGCTCCCGGAGGGGATCGCGGACCGGATCCAGCTCCGGGTGCGCGGCGGAAGCGTGGTCTTCGTGTTCTCGCCGATGCTCGGCGCGGCCATCGTCACCGCGACCGCCAGCCTCGTCCAGCGGGGGCTGCCGGTGGTCGTGGTCGACACCCTCCCGCCCGACGCCAGGCCCCGGGTGCCCGACGGCGTCGATCCGCAGCTCGCCGACCTCGCCTGGCGGATGCGCCGGCTGGAGCGCGACCAGGTGCTCGCCGGCCTCGGCGCGCTCGGCTGCCCGGTGATCGCCGTGGCGCGGCGGCGGCACCCTCGACGACGTGCTGCGCCGGCTCGCCCGCCGCGCCAGCGTGCCGCGCGCCCTGCCGGGGTCGGAGGTGGCGTCGCGGTGAACCTGCTGGCCCGGGAGTCCCGCCCCCGGCTGCTGCTGCGCGCGGTCATCCTGGTCGCCCCGGTCCTGGCCCTGCTGGCCGCCCGGCCCGACGGACCTCCCGCACGGCTGGTTCGTCGTGCTCACGCTGGTGCTCTCGGTCGGCTTCGCGGCGATGCCGGAGTCCGCGCTGGGCACCGCGTGCCTGGGCCTGGTGGTCTTCTGGTGGGCCCTGGCCGCCGCCGACGGCGTACCCGTCGGTGCGATCCCGGCCGCGCTCCTCCTGCTGGCCGCCCATGTCGCCGCGGTGCTGCTCTCCTACGGGCCGCCCTCGCTCCCGATCGGCACCGCGCTGCTCGGCCGCTGGCTGCGCCGCGGCGCCGGCGTCGCCGTCGCGGCTCCGCTGGTCTGGCTGGTGGCGGTCGTGGTCGACGACCAGCCCGAGCCGCCCGGCATCTGGATCTCCGGCCTGGCGTGTGCCGTGGTCGTCTGCATCGTCGCCGCGACCGCGGTCACGATGCGCGAGGATGCAGGTGTGACCGCTCCCGACCCCGAGGAGTACGTCGAGCTCGTGCTCTCGGTCGTCGAGGAGATCCCGTGGGGCCGGGTCACGTCGTACGGCGCGATCGCGGGCGTCGTCGGCGGCGGCCCCCGCCAGGTCGGCGCGGTGATGTCGCGGCACGGCGGGCCGGTGCCGTGGTGGCGGGTGGTGCGCGCCGACGGGTCGCTGCCGCCGAGCCACGAGGAGAACGCCCGGCCGCACTACCTCGACGAGGGCACGCCGCTGCGGCCCTCGGGCGCGGTGGACATGACGGCGGCGTTCTGGGAGCCGGAGCCGCCCGCACCCCTGGCGCCGGTCGAGGAGTGACCGTTCTCCACAGATCGGGCGGAAATCTGTGCACAAAGCTGTGCACAAATCCGGGCGCCTGGTGGAGAACTCGCGCGCTCCGGTGGATGAAGCTGTGGAACCAGAAGAATGTTTGCCGAACCTCTTGCGCGGACGGTTCCGCAGGTAATAGAACTTCTCCTGCACCGCCACTTCGGTGGAGGTGTAGAAGGGCCCGAACAACTCATACTTGTTCGGGCCCTTCGCCTTTCCCGATCGCATTCTGCCGCGCGTCTCACGCCTGCGACAGCCGATTCGGCCTTACCTCGCAGTAGCAGCCAGACTCGGTCGCGTGCTCTACGACGTGATGCACACCGTGCTGCCGCCGGCGCTCAAGCTGATCTGGCGGCCGACGGTCCGCGGCCTCGAGCACGTGCCCCGCACCGGCGGGGTGATCCTGGCGAGCAACCACCTCAGCTTCGTCGACTCGGTGGTGATCCCGAGCGTGGTGCCGCGCAAGGTCGTCTTCCTCGCCAAGTCCGACTACTTCACCGGCACCGGACTCAAGGGGCTCGCGTCCCGGGTCTGGTTCGAGGGGCTCGGGATGCTGCCGGTCGACCGCGACGACACCAGGGCCGCGATCGCCAGCCTCGACATCGCCCTCGACGTGCTCGGCCGGGGAGAGGCGTTCGGGATCTACCCCGAGGGCACCCGCTCGCGCGACGGCCGCATCTACCGCGGCCGCACCGGCGTCGCGCACCTCGCGCTGACCGCCGGCGTGCCGGTCGTGCCCGTGGGGCTGACCGGGACCCAGGAGGTCCAGCCGGTCGGCTCGACCCGTCCGCGGGTCGTGCCGATCACCGTCGAGTTCGGCGAGCCGATCGACTTCACCGGCCGCTTCGACGGGGTCCCGTCCGGCCGGGCGCGCCGGGACGCGACCGACGAGGTGATGGCCGCGATCGCGAAGCTCACCGGGCAGGTCGAGGCCGGCATCTACAACGAGCGGCCGATCGAGTGAGTCTGAGTCAGCTCAGCGCGTTGTAGGACCAGGCGCCGAGGAGGAACCCGAGCGAGCCGAGTGCGGCGTACGCCGGCACCCACCAGCGCGAGCCGGTGTCGGCTTGTGGCTTGCTCGGCGGGACCACGGCGTTCTTGACGGCGACCAGGATCCCGAAGACCGCGGGCGCGGCCATCAGCCAGAACAGCACGCCGCAGACGAGCCAGCCCCAGACGATGTCGTCGCCGCTGAAGGCGAACTCGAGGAAGTTCCACCCGAGCGAGCCGAAGAGCACGCCCCACATCGGGATCAGCAGGTTGGGGGCGTTGATCGACAGCGCGGCCGCCGAGCCGACCATGGCGGTGATCAGCATGATCGGGATCGCGATGGCGATGAGGAACGACGCCGTCGGGGCACGGCTGCGAGCTGACGTAGGGGCCGCCGTCGGCGCAGGAGCCGCCGACGTTCATCACCGAGCGCATCGAGAAGAAGGTCCAGGTGAGCGTGATCCCGAGCACCAGCACGCTGACGGCCGTGAGCACCGGAGCCATCAAGCCAGTCCGCGACCGCTCGCGCGTCGCCGGAGCCCCCGTCGTCATGGCAGCACTCTGGCAGAGGCTCGGACGCCGCTGCCACGACCGGCTCATCTACCCTTCCGCCGTGCGCATCCGCCGAGTCCTCCTCCCGCTGGCCCTGGTGGCCTGCGCCGCCGTCTCCGCCTGCGGGGGAGGCGACGACGACAAGTCCGACGACGCCACCCCAGCCCGAGCCCGAGCGCGAGCCCGGGCGCGACCGAGGCCACCAGCGGCCCGGCCACGGTCGACCTCCCCAGCGAGGCCTGCGACCTGCTGTCGGCCGAGGAGGTCTCCGACCTGGTCGGGACGAAGGTCAAGAAGGGCACCCCGTCGTCCGGCCCCACCACCAGCGGCGGTGAGTTCAGCTCGTGCGCGTATGCGTCGGACGACCCGGACCACCCGGCCGACACGGCGACGATCGTGCTCTACCCGAACCTCGACGCCGCCGACCAGGGCCGCGGTGAGGACGCCCAGCCCATCAAGGGGCTCGGCGACCAGGCCTACGCCTCGACGTTCGGGAGCGTGTGGGTCTACGTCGACGACATCTCGCTCTTCACGCAGTGGTACTCCTTCGACGGCACCGACCAGGAGAACCTGCCGAAGAGCAAGGCGCTCGCGAAGGCGGTCGTCGACGAGCTCGGCTGAGGTCAGGTGGTCTCGCGAGGTGTCGGCGCGCCGTGATGGAGTGGCTCGGTGACCGACCCCGCGACCACCTACCGCCTGGTCCGGCCGTCACTCACCGGTGAGCCGCCGGTCCTCGACGAGCAGCAGCAGCGGGTCGCGGACCACGACGGAGGGCCGCTCCTCGTCCTGGCCGGGCCCGGCACCGGCAAGACCACGACGCTGGTCGAGGCGATCGTCCGCCGCATCGAGGAGGGCACCCACCCCGACCGGATCCTGGCGCTGACCTTCTCGCGCAAGGCGGCCGAGCAGCTCCGCGACCGCGTCACCGCGCGGGTCGGCCGCACCATGTCCGCGAGCATCGGCTCGACGTTCCACTCGTTCGCCTACGGCCTGATCCGCCGCTACGCGCCGGCCGAGCTCTACGTCGGCCCGCTCCGGCTGCTGTCGGCGCCCGAGCAGGACGTGGTGCTGCGTGAGCTGCTGCAGGACCATCCCGAGTCGATCAGGTGGCCCGACGACCTCCGGCACGCGCTCGGCACCCGTGGGTTCGCGCGCGAGGTCCACTCGGTGCTGTCCCGAGCCAGGGAGAAGGGCCTCGACGGGGAGGAGCTCCAGCGGCTGGGTGAGGCCAACGGTCTGCCGGAGTTCGTGGCGGCCGGCGCCTTCCTGGAGCAGTACCTCACGGTCCTCGACGGGCGCGGTGCCGTCGACTACTCCGACCTCATCCGGCGCGCGACGATCGAGGCGACGCTGCATCGCGACGAGCTGCGCGCGGCCTACGCGCACGTCTTCGTCGACGAGTACCAAGACACCGACACCGGGCAGGTGGCGCTGCTGCGGGCGATCGCCGGTGACGGCCGCGACCTGGTCGTGGTGGGCGACCCGCACCAGTCGATCTACGCGTTCCGAGGCGCGGAGGTGCGCGGGGTCCTGGACTTCCCGACCGACTTCCCGCGAGTCGACGGTTCTCCTGCCGAGGTGGTGGCGCTGGGGACCACCCGCAGGTTCGGGCCACGGCTGCTCACCGCCGCGCAGCGGCTCGCCGGCCGGATCGGGCTGCCCGGAAGCATCCCCGAGAGTGCGCGCGAGGCGTTCCTGGCGCCCACGGCGGAGGTGGGGGAGCACGGCGAGGGTCGGGTCACCGTCCGCACCTTCGACAGCGACCGGGCCGAGGCCGAGCACCTGGCCGACCTGCTTCGTCGGGCGCACCTCGAGGACGGCGTCGCGTGGGACGAGATGGCGGTGCTGGTGCGGTCCGGCCGCCAGTCCATCCCGCCCCTGCGCCGTTCCCTCGGCGCCGCCGGCGTGCCGGTCGAGGTGGCCAGCGACGAGGTGCCGCTGGTCCGCGACCCGGCGGCGCTCCCGTTGATCGATGCCCTGCGGGTGGTGCTGAACCTCGACAACGACGACCCCGACCACGTCGACCACATCGATGCCGCGCGGGCCGAGGCGCTGCTGACCGGACCGCTCGGCGGGCTCGACGCCGGCGACGTACGCCGCCTGGCCCGGCAGCTCCGGCGGCGCGAGAAGGACGACGCGGCCGCCGTCGATCGCCAGCCGGTGCACTCGCGCGAGCTGGTCCGTCAGTCCGTGTTCGACCCGACGGTGCTCGACGGGCTGGTCGGCGACGAGATCGATCGGGCCCGGGCGGTCGCCGAGCTCATCGGTCGCACCCGAGCCCAGCTCGACGTCGGCGCCACCGCCGAGGAGCTGCTCTGGACCCTGTGGTCCGGCACCCGCTGGCCCGCCCGGCTACGGCGTTCGGTCGAGCTCGGCGGCGGCACCGCTCGTCGCGCGCACCGCGACCTCGACTCGATCTGCGCCCTGTTCGACGCGGCCGCCAGGGCGGAGGAGACCCGCGACCGCGTCGGCGCACGTGAGTTCCTCGCGACCCTGGTCGCCCAGCAGATCCCCGCAGACACGTTGGCGGAGCGCGGCGGGCGCGGCGCAGCCGTACGCCTGCTGACCGCCCACCGCGCCAAGGGCCTCGAGTGGCGGCTGGTCGTCGTCGCGCACGTCCAGCAGGACGGCTGGCCCGACCTGCGCCGCAGATCGACCCTGCTCGGTGCCGACCGGATCGGCACCGACGGGCTCGTGCCGCCGACCTCGGCACGCGAGCTCCTGGTCGAGGAGCGCCGGCTCTTCTACGTCGCGTGCACCCGCGCCCGCGAGCAGCTCGTGGTCACCGCGGTCGCCTCGCCGGAGGACGATGGTGACCAGCCCTCGCGTCTCCTCGGCGAGCTCGGCATCACCGTCGAGAAGATCGAGGGACGGCCTCTCCGTCCGCTGTCGCTCGGCGGCCTGGTCAGCGAGCTGCGGCGCACCGCTGCCGACCCGGCCACCAGCCCGGCACTGCGCAGGGCGGCGGCCAGGCGTCTGGCGCGACTCGCCGCGGAGACGGCCGGAGACCGGGTCCTCGTGCCGATGGCCGACCCCGCGTCGTGGTGGGGGACGCGGGCGGCCACCCGGTCGGTGCAGCCGCTCCGCGAGGATGACCGTCCGGTGCCGATGTCCGCCAGCCTTCTCGACGCGATCTCGACCTGTCCGACCCAGTGGTTCCTCTCCCGTGAAGCCGGGGGCATCACCCGGTCCCACCAGTCCGCCAACCTCGGCGAGATCGTGCACGCGCTCGCCGAGCGGGTCGCGAAGGACGAGCTCCGGGTCTCGGCCGACGACGCGGGCGTCGAGTCGCTGATGGTGCACGTCGGCGCGGTGTGGGACCGCATGGAGTTCCGCACCCCCTGGGCGCGAGCCCGTGAGCTCGATCGGGTCCGGGCCGCGCTCGGACGCTTCCTGGCATGGCATCACGGCAACCCCCGGACCGTGGTCGGGATCGAGCAGGACTTCCGCGCCGTGCTCGACCTTCCCGACGGCGAGCAGGTGCGGCTCACCGGCTACGCCGACCGGCTCGAGCTCGACGCCGACGGCAGGGTCGTGGTCGTGGACCTCAAGACCAACCGGTCCAAGCCCACCGACAAGTCGATCCCGACCAACGTCCAGCTCGGCCTCTACCAGCTGGCCGTCGACCGCGGAGCCATCGAAGGCCTCGACGGTGTGCCCGACCACGCCGAGGCCGGCGGGGCCGAGCTCGTCCAGCTCGGACTCAGGGACGGCGGGCCCGACGCGGTCGTGCAGGCCCAGGGCGCGCAGGCCGACGACGGTCCGGAGCGCACCGCTCTCCAGTCGCAGCTCGCGAAGGCCGCGCAGCTCCTGCGTGGCGAGCAGTTCCCCGCGGTCGTCGGTGACCAGTGCCGCGACTGCCCGTTCGTGCCGATCTGCCCGGCCAAGAGCGCCGGCCCGGTGGTGGGCCAGTGATCACCTCTCCCGACGACCTTCGCAAGGCCATGGGCGTCGACTGGGTGGCCAGCGCGCAGCAATGGGCGGCGATCGCGGCGCCGCTGGAGCCCGCGGTTGTCATCGCCGGCGCCGGGTCCGGCAAGACGTCCGCTCATGGCCGCCCGCGTGGTCTACCTGGTGCTCAACGAGCAGGTGCGCCCCGACCAGGTCCTCGGGTTGACGTTCACCACCAAGGCGGCCAGCGAGCTGCGCGCCAGGATCCGGGGAGCCCTGACTGCGGCGGGTGCGCTGGGTGAGGTCGAGCCCGGGCGTCGAGGACGTGCTCGAGCCCACGGTGGCGACGTACAACGCGTACGCCGCCGGCCTGCTCACCGATCACGGCCTGCGCATCGGGCACGAGCCGGACACGCGGGTGATCACCGACGCGGCGCGCTACCAGCTCGGCGCGCGGGTGGTCGACCGCTACCAGGGCGAGATCGTGCAGCTGACCGACCATGCGGAGACGGCGATCCAGAACCTGCTGGCCCTCGACTCGGCGATGAGTGAGCACCTCGTCACACCTGACGCCGTCCGGCGGTTCGACGCGGCGGAGCGGGAGGGCTTCGTCCGAGCCCTGGCCGAGGAGCAGGCCGGCAAGAACCGCAAGACCTACCTCGAACCGGTCCGCAACGCGATCAGCGCGATCGACCGGCGCGGTGAGCTGCTCGGCCTGGTGGAGGCCTACCGGCGGCTCAAGGCCGATCTGGGCCTCATGGACTTCTCCGACCAGATCGAGCTCGGTGCCCGACTGGCCTCCCTGCAGCCCGACGTCGGAGTGCTCGAGCGCGACAAGTTCCGGGTGGTGCTCCTCGACGAGTACCAGGACACCTCGGTCGCCCAGGCCATCATGCTGTCGCGGATCTTCTCCGGCCCCGACCCGGCCGGCGGCCGGGGGCACGCGGTGACCGCGGTCGGCGACCCCAACCAGGCGATCTACGGCTGGCGCGGCGCGTCGGTCTCCAACATCCTCGACTTCCCCGAGACGTTCCCCGCCGTGACCGGCACCGTGACGACGTACCCCCTCACCGTCAACCGACGCTCCGAGCGGCGGATCCTCGAGGCCGCGAACCTGCTGGCGGCTCCGCTCTACGACGCCCACGACGCCGTCGCGCCGCTCGAGCCCAAGCCCGAGGCGGGCGACGGCGTCGTCACCACCGCGGTCCACGAGACCCACCGCGACGAGCTCGCGGCCCTGGTCGCAGGCGTGCGCGCCGCGCATCCGGACGACGGGAGCGTGCCCTGGTCCAAGACCGGGGTCCTCACGCGCGACAACGCGCACGCCGCCGAGGTCTTCGACGCCCTCACCGACGCGGGCGTCCCGGTCGAGATCGTCGGCCTCAACGGCCTGCTGCGGCTCCCCGAGGTCGCCGAGATCGTCGCGATCCTGCACCTGATGCACGACGTCACCTCCAACGCCTCGCTCCTGACCCTGCTCACCGGGCCGCGCTGGGCCATCGGACCCCGCGACCTGAGCCTGCTGAGCCGGCGGGCGGCCGAGCTGTCCGGGCGTCAGGGTCGCGGTCCGGCTCCCGAGTCGGTCGACCGCTCACCTCGTGCAGATCGCGGACGGCATCGACCCCGCGGAGATCCCCTGCCTCGATGACGCTCTGTCCGACCCGGGCCCCGCGCCGTACTCGCCCGAAGCGCTGGAGCGGTTCGGGCTCCTCGCGCGCGAGCTACGGATGCTGCGGTCCCACGTCGGCGAGCCGCTGCTCGACATCGTCCGGCGGATCATCGACACCACGGGGGCGGACGTCGAGCTCGCATCGGCGGTCAGCGCGGCCGCGCCGGCCCGGCGCGACAACCTCGACCTGTTCGTCCGGGCGGTGGCCGACTTCCAGGCTGTCGACGGCGACGTCACGCTGCCAGCCCTGCTCGCCTACCTCACCGCCGAGGACGACCAGGGCAACGGCCTCGACATCGCCACCCCGACCGCGGCCGACTCGGTCAAGCTGCTGACGGTGCACCGGTCCAAAGGGCTCGAGTGGCGCTCGGTGTTCCTGGTCGGAGTGTGCGACACGCGCTTCCCGGCCAATCGCTCCCGGCCGCTGTGGACGTCGTCGCCCGCCGTGATCCCCGCGCCCCTGCGCGGTGACGCGAAGGACCTGCCCCAGCTCCGGGGCTACGACAGCGCCGCGCTCGACGGCCTACCGCGCCGACACCCGGGCGCACGACCGCACCGAGGAGCTCCGCCTGGGGTACGTCGCCTTCACGCGCGCCGCCCACCAGCTGTCGGTCTCGTCGTACTGCTGGAGCCCGCGGCCCACACCCTTCGGCCCGTCCGAGTACCAGAGCGTCATCCGCGAGCTGCTCGCGACCTGGGGAGAGCCGGAGCCGCCGTGGCACGACAAGCCCGCGAAGGGCGACCCCAACCCCTACGCCGACGAGGACCCGGCGCGGCCCTGGCCGCCCTCCGGCCCCGGCGCCGAGGCACTCCTGAGGATCGAAGCGGCCGCGCTGGTGCGGGCCGCGGACCCCGATGCCGAGGACGACGATCTCGACATGGTCGAGAGCGCCCGGGTCGCTGACTGGGACGCCGAGGTCGAGCGGCTCCTCGTCGAGGCCCGGGCCGAGCGCAGCGCCGAGATCGTCGGTGCCGCTGCCCGGCAGCCTGTCGGCGACGGCGCTGCTCCGCCTGCAGGACGACCCCGACGCGTTCGCCCAGGAGCTGGCCAGGCCGATGCCGCGGCAGCCGAGCCGGGCGGCACGGTTCGGCACCCTGTTCCACGCCTGGGTCGAGGACCGCTTCAAGCAGCAGCCTCTCCTCGACCCGGACGACCTGCCCGGCCGCGCCGATCTCGACATCGAGGACGAGGGCGACCTCGACACCGTGATCGCGGCGTTCGAGAAGGGTCCGTTCGCCGACCGGGTCCCGCACGCCGTCGAGGCGCCGTTCGCGCTGGTCCTGGCCGGCCAGGTGGTCCGCGGCCGGATCGACGCGGTCTACGACGAGCCCGACGGCGGCTTCCTGCTCGTCGACTGGAAGACCAACCGCCACGAGGATGCCGACCCGCTCCAGCTCGCGCTCTACCGGCTGGCGTGGGCCGAGCTCCGCGGCCTGCCGCTGGAGAAGGTGCGCGCCGCGTTCCACTACGTCCGGACCGGCAAGACCGTCGAGCCGGAGGACCTGCCCGACCGTCAGGCGCTGGAGGCCATGCTCGGCGCGTGAGCGTCGAGCCACGCGGCCACGCCGCGGGCGGCGACCCGGCCGGCCCGGTTGGCGCCGATCGTGCTGGCCGAGGGGCCGTAGCCGACGAGCTGGACGCGCGGGTCGGCGACCGCGGTGGTCCCGTCGAGCTGGATGCCGCCGTACCGCGACTTGAGGTGGAGCGGCCCGAGGTGGCCGACGGCCGGCCGGAAGCCGGTCGCCCACAGGATGACGTCGGCCGGCCAGTGCGTGCCGTCGGGCATCCGCACGCCGTCGGGCTCGATCGCGGTGAACATCGGGTGCCGCTCGTAGGCGCCGAGCCGCTCTGCCTCGCGTTCCTGATCGCGCAGGGCCAGCCCGGTGACGCTCACGACGCTGGCCGGCGGCAGCCCGCGGCGTACCCGCTCCTCGACCAGCGCGACCGCCGCCCGTCCGACCTCGGGCGTGAAGTCGTCGGTGCGCCAGACCGGCTCGCGCCGGGTCACCCAGAGCGTGTCGGCGGCGACAGGGGCGATCTCGCCGAGCAGCTGGACGGCGGACGCGCCGCCGCCCACGACGACCACTCGCCGTCCGCGGAACGCCGCCGGGCCCGGGTAGTCGTGGGGGTGCAGCTGCCGGCCACGGAAGGTCTCGGCGCCCGGGTACGCCGGCACGAACGGGCGCGACCACGTCCCGGTCGCGTTCACGATCGTGCGGGTCAGCCAGCGCCGGTCGCCGGCGCGCACCTCGAGGAGTCCGTCGTCGGCCTCCACGACCTGGTCCACCCGGACCGGCCGCAGCACCGGCAGGTGGTGGTGGCGCTCGTAGTCGGCGAAGTACGCCGGCACCACCTCGTTGGCGCGCCCCTCCTGCTCGGCGGGCGGCGCGGACGTCGGGCAGCGCCGCGATCCCGTGCACGTCGTGCATCGTCAGCGAGTCCCAGCGGTGCTGCCACGCACCGCCGGGTGCCTCGTCGGCGTCCAGCACGACGTGGTCGATCCCGCGCCGCCGCAGGTGGTACGACGTCGACAGCCCGGCCTGGCCCGCGCCGATCACCACCGAGTCGAGAATCTCCACCTCGACACAACGCCATCGTCGCTGCTCGTTAAGTCCGCGGCGCGCCGGGGTGGCGGTCGGGTCGAGCAACCACTCGTCCGCGTGGACGAGGCGTTGCTCGGGCCACCGCCACTGTGGACGGAGGTTGCTCACCCACCGTCCCCGGGTCGGCAAGGTGTCAGCCGAGCCCGGCGGCGAGCGCGATCTCGACCATGTCACCGAAGGTGCGCTCGCGCTCCTCGGCGGTGGTCTCCTCGCCGGTCACGATGTGGTCCGAGACCGTGCAGATCGCCAGCGCGCGCCGGCCGTGGCCGGCCGCGATCGTGTAGAGCGCCGAGGCCTCCATCTCGATGGCGAGCACGCCGTGCTCGACCATCCGCTTCATCAGCTCGGGGCGGGCCGGGTAGAACGAGTCGCCGCTGAAGATCAGGCCGACGTGGACGTCGTCGCGGTCGCCGGCGGCGGAAGCGGCCGCCGAGAGCAGCCGCCAGTCGGCGACGGGCGCGTAGTCGAGCCCCTCGAAGCGGATCCGGTTCATGCCGGAGTCGGTGCAGGCGCCGGAGGCGATGACGATGTCGCGGATCTTCACCTTCTCGGTGAGGGCGCCGGCCGAGCCGACGCGGATGATCGACTGCACGTCGTACTCGCGGAACAGCTCGGTCGCGTAGATCGCCATGCGACGGCTGTCCCATGCCCGAGCCCTGGACCGAGACCGCGCTGCCCGCGCCAGGTGCCGGTGAAGCCGAACATGCCGCGCACCTCGCTGTAGCAGCGCGCGTCCTCGAGGAACGTCTCCGCGATCCACTTCGCCCGCAGCGGGTCTCCGGGGAACAGGACGAGGGGTGCGATGTCACCAGCGGAGGCTCCGATGTGGGTGCTCACTGGCCGCAGACTAACGTCAGTCGGGTGGAGTACCAGCACGTGCGCATGGCCGCCGGCGCCCACGACCGCATCGCCGTACGCCGTCGCGACGAGGCGTGGCTCGAGGAGCGGTGGGCCGATCCGGACACCCGGGTGCTGGTCGTCTCCGGCACCCGCGTGCAGCCCCTGGACGGGCGGATCCCCTGGGCGAGTCCGCAGGACGCACCCGAGGGCCTGCGTGTGCTGCTGGGGGAGCAGGACGGCCGGGCCTGGTTCGCCGTCATCACCGGTCCGGAGACTGCCCAGGCCGCCAAGGACGAGTGGTTCCCGCTGCGCGGCCTGCTGCCGCACCTGGCCGACGACACACTCGCGAGCGCGCCGCTCGTCTTCCACGCCCTCGGCCTCGCGGAGTGGCTGTTGGTGACGCGCTACTGCCCGCGCTGCGGTGAGCCGCTGGCGGCCGCGGGCCGCCGGCCACGAGCTGGCGTGTCCCAACGGGCACGTCCAGTTCCCGCGCACCGACCCGGCCGTGATCATGGTGGTCACCTCGGGCGACCCGGGCAGCGAGGACGAGCGCTGCCTGCTCGGCCGCCAGGCGATCTGGCCGGAGGGGCGGTACTCGACGCTGGCGGGCTTCTGCGAGCCGGGGGAGACCCTCGAGGACGCCGTACGCCGCGAGGTGCTCGAGGAGACCGGGGTCGTCGTGGGCGACGTCGAGTACTTCGGCAACCAGCCCTGGCCGTTGCCGGCGAGCCTGATGCTCGGCTTCGTCGGCCGCGCGGTGTCGGAGGACATCAACGTCGACAACGACGAGATCGACGACGCCCGCTGGTTCACCCGCGCGGACATGAAGTCCGGCGCCGAGTCCGGGGAGCTGGTGCTCCCGGGTGGCGTCTCGATCAGTCGGTCACTGGTCGAGCACTGGTACGGCGGACCGCTGCCCGGCCAGTGGTGAGCCTCAGCTGACCAGCGCGGCGAGCTTGTCCTTGACCTGCGCCAGCGACGGGTTCGTCTGGGCGGTGCCGTCGCTGTAGACCAGCGTCGGGACGGTCTGGTTGCCGTGGTTGGCG
This sequence comes from uncultured Actinomycetota bacterium, assembly GCA_963734355.1. GTDB lineage: Bacteria > Actinomycetota > Actinomycetes > Propionibacteriales > Nocardioidaceae > Nocardioides. The sequence continues at coordinate 34,490 of CAVTHU010000028.1, read as the reverse complement.
GCCTCGACGATCAGCGCGGCCTCCGGCTGCTGCTCGATGTCGACGACGTCGTAGTCGATGCCCTCGCGGTCGAGCTGGCTCTTCAGCCGGTGGCAGTACCCGCACCACGGGGTGCTGTACATCGTGAACTGGCTCATCTGGGACTGTCGCCTCCGGCATCTATCGTGATCGTCCGAGCGGTCTTCCACCGCTGGTACCCCTTTCAACCATCTTGACCCGGGAGTTGTTCCGTGCCCGCTGAGGCCTCCGACCTGCTCGCCGCACTCGACCCCGAGCAGCGCCAGGTGGCGGAGGCGCTGCGCGGCCCCGTGCGGGTGCTCGCCGGTGCCGGCACCGGCAAGACCCGCGCGATCACCCACCGCATCGCGCACGGCGTCGCGACCGGCGTCTACGCCCCGTCCGAGGTGCTCGCGGTCACGTTCACCACCCGCGCGGCCGGCGAGATGCGCACCCGCCTCCGCGGGCTCGGCGCAGGCGGCGTCCAGGCCCGCACCTTCCACTCCGCCGCGCTGCGCCAGCTCCGCTACTTCTGGCCGCACGTCCACGGCACCGAGCTGCCGCAGCTGATCGAGTCCAAGCTCGGGCTGCTCGCCTCCGCCACCCGACGCCAGCGGCTCAACACCGACCAGGCGCTGCTCCGCGACCTCGCCTCCGAGATCGAGTGGGCCAAGGTGAGCAACGTCTCACCCGCGACGTACGTCGACGTCGCCGAGGCGCGCGGCCGCTCGGTCGCGGGCCAGACCGCCGCGGTCGTCGCCCACGTCTTCGACGCCTACGAGGAGGTCAAGCGCGACCAGGGCCGGATGGACATGGAGGACGTCCTGCTGCTGACCGCCGGGATGCTCGCCGAGGACGAACGCGTCGCCGCTCAGGTCCGCCGACAGTACAAGTGGTTCGTCGTCGACGAGTTCCAGGACGTCTCGCCGCTCCAGTCCGCGCTCCTCGACCTCTGGCTCGGCGGCCGCGACGAGCTCTGCGTGGTCGGCGACCCGGCGCAGACGATCTACTCCTTCGCCGGGGCCAACGCCGACTTCCTGCGCGACTTCCCGGCCAAGTTCCCCGGCACCACCTCGGTCGAGCTGGTCCGCAACTACCGCTCGACGCCCCAGGTCGTCCAGGCCGCCAACACGCTGCTCGCCGGCACCGCCAGCCAGGGCGTCGACCTGCGCTCCCAGCAGGCCGCCGGTCCCGAGGTGACGTTCGACGCCCATCCCGACGAGGTGGCCGAGGCCGAGGCCGTCGCCGCCCGGATCCTCCGGCTCCGCACCGACGGCCGCGACCTCGGTGAGATCGCCGTCCTGTTCCGCATCAACGCGCAGTCCGAGGCGTTCGAGGAGGCCCTGGCGGGCCGCGGCATCCCCTACCTCATCCGGGGCGCCGCCCGGTTCTTCGACCGCCCAGAGGTCCGCGAGGCCGTCACCCGGATCCGGGGCGCCGCCCGCTCCGGCGAGGCCAGCGAACAGGGCGGTGACGTCCTCGAGACGCGTGCGCGCCATCCTGGCCGGGATGGGCTGGACGCCCGAGGCGCCGTCCGCGCGCGGCCAGACCCGCGACCGCTGGGAGTCCTGGCAGGCGCTGATGAACCAGGCGCTGGAGTTCTCCGCCGCCGACCGCACGCTCGACGAGTTCGTCGCCGACCTCGACCGCCGGGCCGCCGAGCAGCACGCCCCCGTCGCCGACGGGGTCACGCTGGCCACCTACCACGCCGCCAAGGGGCTGGAGTGGGACTCCGTCTTCCTCTGCGGCCTCCAGGACGGCACCCTCCCGATCACCTACGCCGAGACGCCGGCCCAGATCGAGGAGGAGCGGCGGCTCCTCTACGTCGGCATGACCCGCGCCCGGATCGACCTCGCGCTCTCGTGGGCGCCGGCGCGCCAGCCCGGCGGTCGTGGCTCCCGCAAGCCGTCGCGGTTCCTCACACCCCTGCTCCCGCAGGATGCGCTGCCCCTGCCGAAGCCGCCGAAGTCCAAGGGCGCCCGGATGTGCCTCGAGTGCGGGAAGCCGCTCCAGACCTCAGCCGACAAGGCCCGCCGCCGCTGCGCCGACTGCCCGGCCCCCTACGACGAGGAGCTGTTCGAGCGACTCCGCCAGTGGCGCACCGAGCGGGCCCGCGAGGAGGAGATCGCGGCGTTCATGGTCTTCAGCAACGCCACGCTCGAGGAGATCGCGATCCGCCGCCCGCAGTCCTCGCGCGAGCTGCTCAAGGTCAGCGGCGTCGGCAAGGAGAAGCTCCACAAGTACGGCGAGGAGCTCCTCGAGCTCGTCAGCTGAGCCCTCCGCGCCAGGTTGGCAGGAAATAGATCGAGAAAGACCCATAAAATCGATTGCCCCTTACCGGGGCGCGGCTGGTACTTTGCTCGTCCCAACAGGTTTGCGCATCACGGGACTGACAACCCCGGCGCACGAGGAAATGAAGGAGGTGGCCCAGATGATCACCAACACCATCAAGACGGCGGTTCAGATCCCGTCCGGTTTTGGCATGCCCGCTTGCGGCCACGCCTTCCCGCTGACGAGCTCCGCCGGCGTTGCCACGACCTCCGTCGTGCGCGACCGCCAGGCGACCGCCGCCAAGGGTGACATGGGCCTCATCGCCTACGTCCCGGGGACCAGTGCCTGGAGACCACCGTCCAGTTGAGATCAACTGATCGGCAGCCTCCAGGCCGCGGAACCCGAAAGGGATCCGCGGCCTTTCTGTTTCTCAAAGGCCAGTCCAAAACGAGACGCAAGGCGCGGTCCTACCAAGACCAGATGACCAAGCAACCGCGATCAAGGTGAGCAGAGGAGGTGAAACAACATGACCATCAGCATTCTCGACCGCACCGACCAGCCGACTCTGGGCAACCTCCACGACGAGGCCGGCAAGGTGGACGAGACGAACCTTCCGTGCCGGGTGAACAACCCGGAGCTGTGGTTCGCCGAGTCGCCCAGCGACGTGGAGTACGCCAAGGAGCTCTGCATCGACTGCCCGGTCCGAGCCATGTGCTTCGACGGCGCTCTCGAGCGTCGCGAGCCGTGGGGCGTCTGGGGTGGACAGCTCTTCATCCAGGGCGTCGTCGTCCCCCGCAAGCGTCCGCGTGGCCGTCCCCGCAAGAACGAGGTGGCCGCGTAGCAGCCACGAGGCGTCCGTCAGCTGACGGCCGCATCCCTTTCCAGAAGGACCAACCAATTCCGATGAGCCAGACCAACATGACCAGGAGCAAGAGATGAATCTCATGAACGAGAACCTGGCGCGCGCGCAGATGTCCGCGCGCCTGGGAGAGGCGCAACAGTTGCGGCGCGGCCACCAGCTGGCCCGTGCCCGTCGGCTCAGCCGCAAGGCCGAGCAGGCAGCGCAGCAGGCGCGTCTCGCCCTCGCCCGCGCTCTGTAAGACCCTGACGGGATGCCGCCAGTCAAGCGGCCTCTGCGGGGCACCCTGATCGCGGGTGCAAACCAGGAGCCGGGTACGACCTCCGAGGTCGTACCCGGCTCCTGCTGCGTGTGAGTGCCTGCGGCAGGCAGCGTCGGCGGAGGTAGGTTCGGCGCATGAAGACCTGCGACTTCTGCGGGCGGCAGGAGGCCGACGAGGCGAAGACCCTCACGTGGAGCACCGCGGTCGAGAACGGGCGGGCCAGGACCTACTGCGAGAGCTGTTCGCGCGAGCACCTGCGGGCGATGGAGGGCAAGCTCGACAGCGAGTACTGGTGATCGGCCGGCCGAGCCACGACGCGCTGGGCGCGGCTCGTCGCGCGCGCGCGGCCGTCGGCGTGGTCGACCAGGTCCTCGGCCCAGGCGCAGCCGCAGTGGAGGTGGCGGCGGTACGTCGTGACCGTCGGCGGGAGCGCGCCCAGCGCCACGGTGGCCGACCACGTGGCCGGCACTCCGCCCTCCGCGCCGGCGACGAGGTCGCGCACGGCCCAGGCGAGGGCCAGGGTGCGCAGCGCCGGATCGGGCTCGGACGGCCGCAGCGGTGGCGTCGTGGCGACCTGCTCGACCACCAACGCCCGCCGAGGGTCGTGCTCGCCGAGATGGGCGTCGACGCAGCGCAGGCAGGCGGTGGCGCCCGGGACGACGTAGGGGCCGAGCAGCGGGCCGCCGGGACCCTCCCGGACCACGAGGTGCGGCGTGCCGGACCGCATCCAGTCGTCGAGCCGCGCCCGCGGTGGCTCGCCCTCGCTCCAGACCAGCGCCACCGACGCCTCCGCGGGTGAGCGGGCGAGCCGGAGGCCGGCCTCGCCCACCAGCCGCAGCAACGCCGGGAGCACGCCGTCGGGCGCGTCGACGTGGACCCGGCAGCCGGCGCGGTGGTCGAGTCGTCGGCGCGACCTCGTCGGCCGCCACGACCAGACCCGCAGCGACCAGCGCGTCGAGCACCGGCGCGGTCGACGCGTCGAGGGTGGTGAGCGGGCTGCCGTGGGCCAGCTCGACGAGCAGGAGGCGCACGGCCCGGGTGTCCGGCAGCACCGCGGCCAGGGGCGGATCGGTGCCGAGCTGGAGGTGGTCGGCGTCGCGGCGGGCGAGGCCCACGCCGGGGCGCAGCAGCCAGGTCATGGGGCCACCGTCACACGGATGGCGAGGCCGTCGTCGGTGGTCATCCACAGGCCCGCGACCTGGCGAGACAAGCACGACGGCGCCCCCGGCCGTGCCGAGGGCGCCGTCGTCGAGTCTGGGGCGAGCTGGTCAGGCCTTGCCGAGGATGCGGTTGAGCTTGGTTCCGCAGACGGGGCAGATGGCCTGCGCCATCCGGGTGCCCTTGTCGTTGACCCGGACCTCTCCGTCGGCCTGCCGCTTCTCCTTGCACTTCACGCAGTAGAACTCGCCGCTCCAGGTCTCCGCCATGACGGCCTCCTTGCCTATTCTTCTTCTCGGTCGTCGCGGCGGGGGATTCTGCCCAATTTCTCGGGTTGAGGGAAGCCCGCCGGAAGCTCTCGGAACGGTCCTCGAGCCGCTTTGACCGTACTCCAAGCCTGCGCGAACCCGTGACAGGCGCTCGGCGCGCCGGATATCGACATTTCGGGCGATTTCAGGCGTGAAACCGGTCACGGCGGCCCCCGGACGCCGGTCAGTAGGGTGCGCTCATGCCCGCCCATCCCCACCTGCGCGTCGAGCGGCCGTCCGACGGCGTGGCGCTCCTGACCCTCGACAACCCCGACATGCGCAACGCCATGTCCGACGAGATGACCTCGTCGTGGGTCTCGGCGGTGGCCGAGCTGGCCGCCGACCGGGAGCTGCGGGCGGTCGTGGTGACCGGCGAGGGGTCGGCGTTCTGCTCCGGCGGGAACACGTCCTGGATCGCCAGTGAACCGGACGCCACCGTGGACCAGCTCCGCACCCGGATGCTGCCGTTCTACCGGGCGTGGCTCTCGATCCGGACCCTCGAGGTCCCCACCATCGCCGCGGTCAACGGTCCCGCGATCGGAGCCGGCCTGTGCCTCGCGCTCGCCTGCGACCTGCGGTACGCCGCGGCGGGGGCCAGGCTCGGCGTGCCGTTCGTGAAGCTCGGCATGCACGCGGGCATGGGCGGCACCTACCTGCTGCCGGAGGTGGTGGGCGAGGCACACGCCCGCGACCTGCTGCTCACCGGTCGGGTCGTGGACGCCGACGAGGCGCTCCGCATCGGCCTGGTCTCGCGGGTGCTGGACCCGGCGACGTTCCTGGACGACGTGCTGGAGATCGCCGCGGGCATCGCCGCCTCGGCGCCCATCGCCACCCGGCTCACCAAGCTCGCGCTCCGGGACGGCGGCCACGCCGACCTCGAGTCCGCGCTGCAGTGGGAGGCGATGGCCCAGCCGATCACGCTGGCCACCGAGGACCTCCAGGAGGGGATCCGGGCCAGCAGGGAGAAGCGGCCGCCGGAGTTCCGCGGCCGCTGAGCCGTCGAGAACCAAAGCCGAGGCCCCCGGGCCTGCCGACGGAGACCTGCCTTCCCCTTGCGGATCTCCCCCGACGGGCCCGGGGGCCTCGTCTGGGGCGCAACGCTAGGGACTGCGTGCACGGGGGGCAATGGGCTGATCACCCTGCCTGTGGACAACGCCTGTGGAGAACTCTGTGCAGAACGCTCGTCCACAGGTGGAGGACACGCCAGAGGGCCGTGAATCAGCCTGTGGACAAGAGGTGGACGCCGCCGGTGATTCTGGTCCTGACCTGCAACAACGCGATTCCACGGGGTGTGGACGAAAATCTCTTTGCCAGGAATCTCCGTCGGCCGGGGTCCGGGACCCGCCTAGGGTGGACGCCGTGGCGGAGGCGTACGACGGCGGGCCGGTCGCGGCGCTGCGCCGGATCGGGTTCCTGCTGGAGCGGGGCCGGGAGGACACCTACAAGGTCAAGGCGTTCCGGGGCGCGGCGGCCGCGATCCTGCCGCTGTCCGACGACGAGGTGCGGGCCCGGGTCGAGGACGGCACGCTCACCAAGCTCGCCGGCGTGGGCGCCAGCAGCGCCAAGGTGATCGCCGCGGCGATCGACGGCCAGCTGCCGGAGCGGCTCGCCGCCCTCGAGAAGGAGCACGGCGGCCCGCTCACCAAGGGCGGCCACGAGCTGCGCGGCCGCCTCCGCGGCGACCTGCACTCGCACTCGGACTGGTCCGACGGCGGCTCGCCGATCGAGGAGATGGCGTTCACCGCGATCGAGCTCGGCCACGAGTACCAGGTGCTCACCGACCACTCGCCCCGGCTCCGCGTCGCCAACGGGCTGAGCGTCGAGCGGCTGAGGAAGCAGCTCGGCGTCGTCGACGCGATCAACGAGCATCTCGGCAGGCGGTTTCACGCTGCTCAAGGGCATCGAGGTCGACATCCTCGACGACGGCAGCCTCGACCAGACCGAGGAGATGCTCGACCGGCTCGACCTCCGGGTCGCCAGCGTGCACTCCAAGCTGGCCATGGACGCGCCGGACATGACCAGGCGGATGGTCGCCGCCGTCCGGAACCCGCGCGTGAACGTGCTCGGCCACTGCACCGGCCGGATGGTGATGGGCGCCCGCGGGACCCGCAAGCAGTCCCAGTTCGACGCGAAGGCGGTCTTCACCGCCTGCGTGGAGAGCGACACGGCGGTCGAGATCAACTCCCGACCCGAGCGGCGCGACCCGCCGACCAAGCTTCTCGAGCTCGCCCGCGACCTCGGCTGCCTGTTCTCGATCGACTCCGACGCCCACGCCCCGGGCCAGCTCGACTTCCTCTGGTACGGCGCCGAGCGCGCCGAGGCCGCCGGCATCGACCCGGACCGGATCGTCAACACCTGGCCCAAGTCAGCGCCTGCTGGAGTGGGCCAACCGCTAGCGCCACAGAATCTCGGTCGAGAGGCGCTAGATTCTCGGCATGGCGGTCGCCTCAGAGCCCGCGCCGGAGGTCGAGGTGCGGCGCAGCAAGCGGCGCCGGCGGACGGTCTCGGCGTACCGTGACGGCGAGAAGATCGTGGTGCTCGTCCCTGCCTCCCTCACCCGCAAGGAGGAGGCCGAGTGGGTCGAGACGATGGTGGCGCGGGTCCAGCGGTCCGAGCGCACGACACCCATGACGGACGCGGAGCTGATGGAGCGCGCGTTGGTGCTGAACGACCGCTACCTCGGCGGCCTGGCGGTGCCCGGCTCGGTCCGCTGGGTCCAGAACCAGAAGCAGCGCTGGGGCTCGTGCACTCCCGGCGACCGGACCATCCGGCTCTCGGTGCGGCTGCAGGGGATGCCCGCCTGGGTCATCGACTACGTGCTGGTCCACGAGCTCTCGCACCTCATCGAGCCGGGCCACGACGCGGCGTTCTGGGGCTGGGTGGACCGCTACCCGCAGGCCGAGCGCGCGAAGGGCTACCTGCTCGGCTGGTCGGCCGCCGCCAAGGTCGACCCGCCGCCCGGCCACGAGACCGACTAGCCCAGGAGCCGCTCGAGCGACCGGGCGACCAGTCCGGTGTCCGGCGGTGAGTCCAGCTGCGGCAGGGCGTCGACCGGCCACCAGCGGACGTCGGTCGACTCCTCGCTGACCACGGGTACGGCGCCCGCCGGGGCCACCGCCACGAAGCGCACGTCGAGGTGGTGCACCAGCCCGGGCTCGCCGCAGAAGGTCACCGGATGCTCGTCGAGGTGCACCGGTACGGGGTCGAGGACCAGCCCCTCGATCCCCGACTCCTCGGTCGCCTCGCGCAGTGCCGCCGCCGGCAGCGAGACATCACCGGGCTCGCAGTGGCCGCCGAGCTGGAACCAGCGTCCGGCCTTGGCGTGGAGGGTCAGCAGCACCTGCCGGCGGTCGGCCGAGACCAGCAGCGCGCCCGCGGTGAGGTGGTCGGGCCGGCAGTGGCGGTACGTCGCGTCGGCGTGCGCCTCGAGGTGCTCGACGTACCGCTGGCGCAGCGCCTCCTGCTCGGCGTCGGGCGCGACCCAGCCGCCGAGCAGGCTCAGCGCCGAGGCGTGGAGGCTCACTCCTCGGGATCGGTGGGGGCGTCCTCGGGACCGTCGAGCAGCTTGCGCAGCTCGGCGTCGAAGTCCTCCTCGCTCAGCGCCTCCGGCGCGCTGGCGCCCTCGCGGAAGCCGAGCGGGTCGTCGAGGTCGGCCGCCGTCGGCAGCAGGTCGGGGTGCATCCACACGCCGTCGCGCGCCTCGGTGCCCTGCCGGGTCCGGAGCGAGCCCCACAGCGTCGAGGCGTCGCGGAGCCGGCGCGGCCGCAGCTCCAGGCCGACCAGGGTCGCGAAGGTCTGCTCCGCCGGACCACCGGCGGCGCGGCGGCGGCGGACCGCCTCCTGCAGCTTCCCGGCGTTGGGCATCCGGCCCTCGGTGGCCTGGCCGACGACCTCGTCGACCCAGCCCTCGACGAGCGCGAGCGTCACCTCGAGCCGCTCCAGCGCGGCCTTCTGGGCGGGGGAGTCGGGCAGCTCGAACATGCCGCCCTCGAGCAGCTGCTGCATCGCCTCGGGGTTCGACGGGTCGATGCCGCGCATCTGCTCCTCGACGCGCTGCTGGATGCCCTCCACGTTGACGTCGATGCCCTCGGCGTACGCCGTCACCGCGCCGACCAGGTGGTCGCGCAGCCACGGGACGCCGGCGAAGAGCCGCTGGTGCGCGGCTTCGCGCAGCGCGAGGTAGAGGAGCACGTCGTCCTCGGGGATGTCGAGCCCCTCGGCGAAGGCCGCGACGTTGGCCGGGACGAGGGCGGCCTTGCCCGCGGGCGCCAGCGGGACCCCGATGTCGGAGACCGAGAGCACCTCGCCGGCCAGCGTGCCGAGCCCGGAGCCGACCTGGTTGGCGAGCAGCGCGCCGATCGCGCGACCGAGGATGCCGAGGATCGGCCCGGCCTGCGCCTGGGCCTCCTCAGGCAGCGCCGAGCCCAGGGCGCCGACCGACTGGCGGGCGACCGGCTCGACGAGCACCTTCCAGACGTCGGTGGTGTTGACGACCCACTCGGCCCGGCTCCAGGCGGCCGCGGTGGTCACGCCGGAGGGGAAGCCGGTGGCCTCGTCGAGCCAGTGGTCGGCGAGCCGGACGGCGTCGGCCACGGCGTTCTGCTGGGCCGAGCTGGGCGTCGGGTCGGGTGTCTGCGCAACGGTCTTGCGAGCCAGGTCGAGGGCCACGTCCCAGTTCAGCGGCCCGTCGTAGGGCTGCATCATCGACTGGAGCTGCCCGAAGAGCTGGTTGAGGTCGGGCATGCCCTGCCCGCCCGTCCCCGACATGCCCGCGTTGAAGAACTGCTCGAACGGCGTGCCCTTGAACGGGTTCTCGGGCTCTTCCGGCTCGTCTGCCATGCCCTCCACGGTACGCGGCTCCCGGCTGGAAACCCCGTGTCCTCAGGGAGAGATCAGGGAGAGCCCACCCACTCCTCGGATCCGTCGCTGAACCGCTGGTGCTTCCAGATCGGCACCTCGGCCTTGAGCGTGTCGATGAGCAGCCGGGACGCGTCGAAGGACGTGCCGCGGTGCGCCGAGGTCGTCGCCACCACCACCGCCACGTCACCGATGTCGAGGGAGCCGACCCGGTGGACCGCGGCGACCCCATGCACGTCGTAGGCAGCGGCGACCCGCTCGCACACCTCGCGCAGCCGGTCGAGGGCCGAGGGATGTGCGGTGTAGTCGAGCCCGAGCACGCCCTTGCCGTGGTCGTGGTCGCGCACCCGGCCGACGAAGAGCGTGAGGCCGCCCGACGTCTCGTCCTCGAGGGCGGCGACCACCTCGTCGACGTCCAGGGGCGTCTCGCGCAGGTCCACCAGCCGCACGGGCGTGGGCTCCGACATGCCGCCGAACCTAACGCCTAACCTCGCAAGGTGGAGATCCTGCTCTGGCTGGTGCCGCCGGTCGTCGTCACGCTCGTGGCGATGGCCTGGGTCGGCTGGGTGGGCCGCGAGGGCCGGGGCGAGGTCGACCGCGAGGAGGCCGTACGCCGCCTCGGCGCCGCCCTCGAGCGGGAGCAGCCGCCGCGCCCGGCCCGGCTGCCGCGGCGCCGGGACCGCTCCACCGGGGTGGCCGTGCGCCGTACGCCGCGCACCGCCGCGCGCCCGGCGGGAGAGCCCGGTGCCGACGAGCAGCGTCGCGCCGGCTGACCCGTACCAGCAGCGGCTACCACCCGTTTGAGAGAGTTTGGCTCATGAATCAGCGTGCGTTGGCCGCCGTGCTGGCCATGCCGCTGGTGGCCGCCCTGGCAGTGGTCGCGCTGTTCAAGCCGCTGCCGTACACGACCTACGCCCCGGGTCCGACGATCGACGTCCTCGGCGCCCCGGACGGCAAGGAGATCATCCAGCTCCCCGACGGCCAGAAGACCTACCGCGACGACGGCCAGCTCCGGATGACCACGGTGTCCGTCACGCCGAAGGACAGCAACCTCAACCTGTTCCAGGTCATGGCGGCGTGGCTGGACCGCGACGACGCCGTGTACCCGAAGGAGGCGGTCTACCCCGACGACAAGACCCCCGACCAGGTCCGCGACGAGGGTCAGGTGCAGATGGTGTCGTCGCAGGACACCGCCGTCGCCGTGGCCATGCGGGCGCTGGGCGAGACGGTGACCCCGTCGCTCGAGGTCACCCTGATCAGCCCGGGCTCGCCCGCCGACGGTGCGCTCGTCGTGCGCGACCTGATCCGGAAGGTCAACGGCACCCCGCTCAGCGACGACATCGGCAAGGCGTCCGACGAGCTCCGCGCTGCGATCAAGTCGACCCCGCCGGGGGAGCAGGTCACGCTCACGGTGCTCCGCGACGGCAAGGAGGTCGACGTCCAGGTCACGCCGGAGGAGCGGAGCGCCGACCTGTTCGGTGCGGTGACCGTCACCGGCTCGCCGCAGATCGGGATCTTCCTCGGGCAGGGGTTCATCCTGCCGTTCCCGGTGACGGTCACGATCGACCCGCGCGATCGGTGGTCCCAGCGCCGGGCTGATGTTCTCGCTGGCGATCTACGACACCCTCACGCCCGGCTCGCTGACCGGCGGCGGCCGGGTCGCCGGCACCGGCGAGATCGCGGCGGACGGCACCGTCGGCGCGATCGGCGGCATCCAGCAGAAGATCGTCGGTGCCCGCGAGGACGGCGCCGAGCTGTTCCTCGTCCCCGCCGACAACTGCGAGGACACCAAGGGCGCCCACAACGGCGACATGCGGCTGGTCAGGGTCGACACCTTCGACACCGCGAAGTCCGCCCTCGAGACCTGGGCCGCCGACCCCGACGCCAAGCTCCCGAGCTGCTCATGAGCGACCTGCCCAGCCTCGACCCCCACCTCGACCCCGCGCTGGCCGCGGCGGTCCTCGAGATCGAGTCGCACATCGCCGACCGTGGCTGGGACCAGCCGAGCCGGCTCTACGCGCTGGTCGACACCGCGGCTCTCGTACGCCGCGAGCCGGAGCTCGCCTCGGCGATGGGGCTCGACGACGCGTCCGCGGCGGGCTCGCTCACGCCGGTCGAGCAGGAGCAGCTGCCCCCCGACCGGTTCGAGTCCGAGCTCGCCTCGATCGCCTGGGGCACCGAGGTGACGGGCTGCGCGGCCGTCGTCGAGCGGCTGGTGCTGCCGCCGGACGCCGACGACGCGATCCCCGACGACCCGGCCGCCGCCGCGGCGTACGCCTCCGAGCACCCGGACCGGCAGGAGGTCCGCATGGTCGTGGGCGTCACCCGGGCCGGGGCGACGTACTGTGCCCTGCGCCTGCGCGCGCACGACGACGACCAGTCGGTGGTGGGCGGCGCGGACCTGGTTCCCGAGCTGATCACCCTCCTGGGTGCCACGCTGGACCCGATCGACGACATTGAGGACGACACATGAGCGAGCTCTTCGACGAGGATCCGCGGGACGAGCCCGCGGACCGCCCGCCGTCCAGGCGCTCGCGCGCGCTGGTGATCACCGCCATCGTGCTGGTGCTCGCCTTCTTCGGCCTCACGACGTTCGCGAACTTCTACACCAACGTGCTCTGGTACCGCGACATCGGCTTCGGCGGCGTCTACAGCCGCCTGCTCTGGACCAAGGTCGCCCTGTTCGCGGTCTTCGGCGTGCTGATGGCCGTCGTGGTCGTGGTCAACATGGTGATCGCGTTCCGGGTGCGGCCGCTGTTCCACCCGCAGTCGGCCGAGCAGAGCGGCCTCGACCGCTACCGCCAGGCCGTCACCCCGATCCGCACCTGGCTGGTCATCGGCGTCGGCGTGCTGCTCGGCCTCTTCGCCGGGACCTCGGGAGCGGGGGAGTGGCGCAACTACATGCTCTGGCGCAACGGCGTGCCGTTCGAGCGCAAGGACGCCTACTTCCAGCAAGGACATCGGCTTCTTCGTCTTCGACCTGCCCTGGTACCACTTCCTCACCGACTTCGTGATGGCGATGACCGTGGTCGCCCTGCTCGCCGCGGCCGTCGTGCACTACCTCTACGGCGGGATCCGGCTGCAGACCCCGGGCGACCGGCTCTCGGGCGCCGCGCAGGCGCAGCTGTCGGTGCTGCTCGGGGTCTTCGTGCTCGCGAAGGCGGTCGACTACTGGCTCGACCGCTACGACCTGGCCTACCAGTCGGGCTCGCTGCTCACCGGCATCACCTACACCGACGACAACGCCGTGCTGCCGGCCAAGGCGATCCTGATGGGCATCGCGCTGATCTGCGCGGTGCTGTTCTTCCTCAACGTCTGGCGGCGGACCTGGCTGCTGCCGTCGATGGGGCTCGCGCTGCTGGTCCTCTCCGCGATCCTCCTCGGGCTGATCTGGCCGGGCATCGTCCAGCAGTTCCAGGTCAAGCCGTCCGAGGCGGACAAGGAGGCGCCGTACATCGAGAAGAACATCGCGGCGACGCGAGCGGCCTACGACATCGACACGGTCGAGGAGTACAAGTTCCCGTCCGTGGGGCAGACGGCGTCCCAGCTCGATCCCGACACCGACCCGAGCGTCACGTCGATCCCGCTGGTCGACCCGCAGCTGGTCCGGCGGGCCTTCGAGCAGAACCAGCAGGTCCGCGGCTACTACTCCGTGGCCGACGTGCTCGACGTCGACCACTACGAGATCAACGGCGTGGACCGCGCGCTGGTGCTCGGCGTCCGCGAGCTCGACCAGGAGCGGCTCAACAGCGACGTCCAGAACTGGCTCAACCTGCACACCGTCTACACGCACGGCAACGACGTGATCGCGGCGTACGCCAACCAGCGCGACGGTGCCGGCCAGACGCTGGGCGGCAGCGGCACCAGCAACGCCGACCAGACCCAGTGGGCGCAAGGGAATCCAGCCCGGCGAGGACGACCTCGAGAAGGCCGTCGGCGAGTACGAGACGCGCGTCTACTTCGGCGAGAACAGCCCCGACTACTCGGTGGTCGGCAAGTCCTCACCGGACGCGTCGGACGTCGAGCTCGACCTGCAACGCGGTGGCGAGACGGACACCACCAAGACGAGCTACGACGGCGACGGCGGGGTGCCGGTCGGCTCGACGTTCCGCCAGCTGCTCTACGCCATCAAGTTCGGGAGCACCAACTTCCTGCTCTCCGGCCGGGTCAACGAGAACTCCCAGGTGATCTACAACCGCGAGCCCGAGGACCGGGTGCAGAAGGTCGCGCCCTGGCTGACCCTCGACGACGACACCTACCCGGCGGTCGTCGACGGCAAGATCGTCTGGATCGTCGACGGCTACACCACCACCGACCGGTTCCCGGGCTCGGAGCGGGAGTCGTTCAAGACGATGACCGACGACTCGCTCCAGGACGAGACCGGGCTGCGGACGCTGCCGACCGACGAGATCAACTACATGCGCAACTCGGTGAAGGCGACCGTCGACGCCTACGACGGCACGGTCACGCTCTACGCCTGGGACGACCAGGACCCGATCCTCAAGGCCTGGTCGTCGGCGTTCCCCGGCACGGTGAAGCCGAAGTCGGACATCCCCGATGCGCTGCTCGAGCACCTCCGCTACCCGGAGGACATGTTCAAGGTGCAGCGCTACCAGTTCGCGCGCTACCACGTCACCGACCCCAACGCCTGGTTCCAGGACAACAACCGTTGGGCGGTCCCCGAGGACCCGAACGGCGCCAAGAGCCTGCAGCCGCCGTACCGGATGTTCGTCGACCCAGCCGCCCGGCCTGGTGCCCGACGACGAGGACGGCAACGCGACCCCGACCGGTGCCGTGGGCGCGCCCGACCGGCCCGACCTGGTCGATGACCTCGACGTTCGTGCCCTACAAGCGCAGCAACCTGGCGGCGTACGTCTCGGTCGACTCCGACGCGACCTCGCCGACCTACGGCCAGATGCGCGTCATCGACGTCATCGACGAGCAGCAGCAGGGCCCGGGCCAGGTCGCCAACGCGGTGCGATCCGACAACGACGTCGCCGATGCCCTCGCGCAGTTCAACCGCAGCGGCAGCAACGTCACCTACGGCAACCTGCTCACCGTCCCGGTGGGCGACGAGCTGATGTACGTCGAGCCGGTCTACGCCTCGCTCTCGACGGCCAGCGAGTCGAACTTCCCGATCCTGCGCTACGTGCTGGTCTCCTACCGGGGCGGCGTCGGCATCGACACCACCCTCACCGAGCGCACTGGAGAAGGCGAGGGCGAACGCCGACGACTCCAGTGCGAGCCGGACACCGGGACGCCGACCCCCACACCGACCGACGAGCCGTCGCCCACCGACACGCCCACCGGACCGGTCAGCGATGACGTCGCCGGGCTGCTCGCCCAGGCCCAGGAGGAGTTCGTCGCTCGCCGACCAGGCGCTTGAGCAACGGCGACCTGTCCGAGTTCCAGGACCACAACGACAAGGCCCGCGACCTCGTCGCCCAGGCGGTCGCGCTCGACGGGGGTGGCAACCCGAGCGGCTCCCCGGCGCCGTCGGGCTCCTCGCCGAGTCCGTCACCCTGATTTGGGTCGGCACCGCCCGTGCCGTAACCTTGAGTTCACCGACGCGGGGTGGAGCAGTTCGGTAGCTCGCTGGGCTCATAACCCAGAGGTCGCAGGTTCAAATCCTGCCCCCGCTACAAAGAGAAACCGCAGGTCAGAGGCCGTTTTCGGAGTGATCCGGAAGCGGCCTCTGCTCGTCTGCAGAGGGCTCCTTGTCGGCAACTTGTCGGCAGACATCGCCGCGTACGTGCCCTCGCCTGCGGGACTGCTGCGCAGGACGCAGGCGGCCGCTCGGGCTCAGGTGAGTCAATTTCGACGTGGTAGGCGCTCAGGTGTGCCTTGATCTCGTAGCTCTCTTGTGGCGTGTCCGAAGTCGTCCGCGTTGCGTTGCTTCTCCTTGTGACCGCGCGGTGCGGTCGCACACGAGAGGAGAGGACATGGACGCACTGTTGGTCAAGGTCCCGAAGCCGCCGCGCAGTTGGGTGTCAGCCGGGCCAAGCTCTACGAGCTCATCGCTTCGGGCGCGCTTCCGGCCGTCAAGGTGGACGGGTGCCGCAGGCTGAGAGTGGAAGACCTTCGTGCCTTCGTCGAAGGGCTATCGGCGAGTGGATGACGCCTTGCGGAAACGGGCCTGCAGACCGTCGGGCCACCAGTGGAGGGGTTGGGCCCGCCTTGATGGACTCGAACCCCGAAGCCGCTGAGTAGGCCTGGAGGCGTCATCGAGAATCACCCGAACTCCAAGAAGGCAATGGTTGAGCGGGATTCTCTCTCTGAGACGTCATCCTCGTTCGCCCAGAATCCCCGGCTGTCCTTCTCAAAGTGGGGAGTTAGCGGGGAGCGCGAGAGCTCGCCCAGCGTCTCAGACCCAGTCGTGAGCTGGGGAGTGTGCGAGCGGGACGGGGGAGACGGGCTCAGCGGCACGAGCGTGCCTTCGTGCTATGACGGTTCTATCGGCATCGACTCCTGGATGAGGTGGACCGCACCATGCGGACCCGGTTGCCCCTGCGCCTCCCGATGCTGACGGGCGTCTGCCAGCGCCTCGTCTCCCCGTTGTCGACGTGGCCCCCGCCAACCGCACGCGCACCGACCCTGGTGGCCGCGCTAGCCGGGAAGGGCCGCCGCCCAAATGGTGCGTGGTGGACCGTGGCCGCAGCCACCGACGGCGGGGCGCCGTCGATGGTGCCAGCGCAGAGTCGGCTGGCCGCTCATACGTCACATGCGGCGGAAGGACGCTGGCTCGTCGGAGACGTAGATTGGCGGCGCATGGAGGCGACTCGACTGTCTGGCGGGACATCCGGGGAACGAGCCCAGGCGTTCGCCACGTTGGTGTCCGCGTTCCGCGCTGACCCAGTGGAGCGTTGGTTGTATCCGGGCGACCAGGAGTACGAGACGTTCTTTCCTGGGTTCTTGGCAGCCTTCGGTGGCGAAGCGTTCACCCAGGAGACCGTCTGGCGACTGGACGACTTCGCGGCCGTTGCCCTGTGGTTGCCCCCGAGCGCGGAGCCAGACGCCGACGAGATCGTTCGGGTGCTGATGACGACCGTCGATCGGGCACGCCACCGTGACACCATGGCAGCGCTGAGGAGATGGACGCTGAGCATCCGCGTTATCCCCATTGGTACTTGCCATGGTTCGGTGTCGAGGAGAGCTTGCAAGGGGCCGGTCTCGGCGGTGCGCTGATGGTCGAATGTCTGCGGGCCGTGGATGAGACGGGGCTGCCCGCCTACCTGGAGACGCCGAACCCGCGCACCATCACCTTCTACGAGCGATACGGGTTCCGCGTCATCGGATCCACTCACACCACGGATTGCCCCGTGATCACCTTCATGCTCAGGGAAGCCGAGGCAGTTCAGCACGGAGCACAGTCAGCTACGGCGTAACGGCGCACATCGGAAGAGCGCGCACGCGACGGTCAGACGCTCCGTCACCGGATCGCGACGAAGTGAGGCGGGGCCTCGCAGCGCTCACTGAGTCCTGCTCAGTGCGGAGTATGAGACGGCCGTCGTGACATCACGTGCTCGATGTATCGAGCGCCTCGTAGTGGCCGATCCAGGTGTCCTTCAGCAAGTGCTCTTCGTCGGGGGCGATGACGGCTTCCTGCCAGTGCTCGCCGGCGAAGGCGGAATCGACTCGACGTCTTCCGAGACCGTGATGTAGAGGTACTCGCTTGAGGACGGGTCACGCGGCCGGCCAACGTGCTGGGCCAGGAGCCCTGCCTGTCGCGAGACGAGAGGGACCGCTGTGTCGCGGAGAAACGACTCGAACTCGCCTTCCATACCAGGCTGAATAGTCGGCCTGAAGACTCGGATGATCACGGTGGAACCCTCCCAGGCGGTCTGTGCTCCGATGTTGCGCTCGGCGGCGCGTTGTCGCAAGTGAAGACTCCGCAGCCCAGGCGCCCAGACCGACCTTGGGCCGAGACCATGCCGCCAACGGGCCACCGCCCGACCATCCAGCCGACAGCACGGTTCCAAGTCGAACGGACTGCCTCCTCCTACGTCCCCGAATTCGAAATCACGTCTGCAGCTCCTTTCTTGCACCGGCCCGTCGCGTTGCTAGCGCTGGGGAGCCGACGTCTGGGTTCTCCCGCGCTGCGGCACTCTCGCCTCCGGGGCAAGATCGCTATGGCCAGGGAGCAGCATGTGGCTCCACCCGTGAAGTGGGGCGTCCCCCCACTCGGCGAGCTCCTCGGCGGTGCAGCGTCGTGTTGCCGCCCACCACGTCTGTGAACGATCACCGGCAGGGTCATCATCGCCGCGGCGACGAGTGCCTCGACTCGGCCCCGGAAGACGAGGCTCGCTCCAGATCCTCGGCGTATGCCGCGAAGACCGTCCGCTCGGGGACCGATCGCTTTTGCTTCGGGTCAGCCACGCCGAAGCGGTCCCAGCAACTTCCGGCGCGGGCTGCCCATTGGGCCGTCGCCGAAATCGAAGTAGCCGCAGGCCGCTGTCGACGATGACACGTTCCCGGGCGTGCGTCACCGGCATCGGTTCTTCCGCGCGAGCAGTGGCCGCATCTCGACCATGGCCGGCAGCGTCGCGGCGCGCGCCCGCGGCATGCCGCTGCAGATTGGCTGGCCTCTCTGAGCGATGGTGCACTGACTCGTCGAGCGTTGGGCCATGAAGTCTCGGTCAGCGTGTCCCCGCGGTCCGAACGGAGTCGAGCATCCTCTCCGGCAGCGTCCACCGCGATCGGCGCAGCGATCGATTCCAGGGGCCAGTCGTCCGAGCGCTTGTGCAGACGGGCTTGAACGACTCACCATCGGTTAGACGTGGGATCGAGATCGCCGCCCTGGGTACCGAGCGAAGGCGGACCGATCCTTCCTGCATGTATGACCTTACAGTGGGACGCTTGCAGGGACGGAAGAGGTCAACTTTGGAGGTGGAGTTGTGTTCTGTGCATCGTGAGTTTCCGGCACGTCTTTCTTCAGTCCCCGCTACCGTGCCGCGCGTCGAGGCCTCTGGTTGTGAGCGAGACGCGCCTTTCCACATCGGCTCCTCCGGTGCCGATGCCGGAGGCCCGAGCGTACGTATGGGACGAGGCCCTTCTGCATCTAGAACGGACTCCACGGCCATGGCGCCCGCTCGAGTACATTGAACTGCGACTGCGGCCGGGGGGTTACCTCCGACCGTCGCCCTCGAGGACAGGCGCACAGTTGAACCTCACGCGCACGAAGACCATCGAGCAGTCCATCGCGCGACACCGAGGAGTCCGAGCACCAGCTGCGCAAGGAGCTCGGCCCGCTCCAGCTGACCGTCTTCGGTGTCGGCGTGATCATCGGCACCGGCATCTTCGTGCTCACCGGCGAGGCGGCCGGGGAGAAGGCCGGGCCGGCGGTGGCGCTGTCGTTCGTGTTCTCCGGCATCGCCTGCGCGCTGGCCGCGCTCTGCTACGCGGAGTTCGCCAGCACCGTGCCGGTGGCCGGCTCGGCCTACACGTTCTCCTACGCCAGCCTCGGCGAGCTGGTCGCCTGGATCATCGGCTGGGACCTGATCCTGGAGCTGGCCCTGGGCGCCAGCACGGTCGCCGTGGGCTGGTCGACGTACTTCGCCGACGTCATGGAGCGAGGCCGGGATCACCATCCCGGGCTGCGGCTACGGCGAGGGGCACAACCTGGTCGCCGCCGCGATCGTGCTGATCCTCACCGCCGTCATCTGCATCGGCATCAAGATCTCCTCGCAGGTCAACTTCGTCTTCGTGGCCATCAAGGTGGCCATCGTGCTGCTGGTCATCGTCGCCGGGCTGTTCTTCATCAAGTCCGCCAACTACTCGCCCGTTCATCCCGCCCGTCCGGCTCCGAGGCGCCGCGGGTGCGGCGGCCACGCCGTCGCTGCTGCAGGACCTGGGCTTCGCGCCCGGGCGCCTTCGGCATCAGCGGGATCTTCACCGGCGCGGCGCTGGTCTTCTTCGCCTACATCGGCTTCGACATCGTCGCGACCGCGGCGGAGGAGACCAAGAACCCGCAGCGGGACATGCCCATCGGCATCCTCGCGCTCGCTCGGCATCTGCACGGTGCTCTACGTCGCGGTCTCGCTGGTGGTCACCGGCATGGTGAAGTACACCGAGATCAAGGTCGACGCTCCGCTCGCGGAGGCCTTCCGCTCGGTCGGCCAGCCCGGCTTCGCGACCGTGATCTCGGTCGGGGCGCTGGTCGGCCTGACGACGGTCATGATGATCCTGATGCTCGGGCAGAGCCGGGTCTTCTTCGCGATGAGCCGGGACCGGCTGCTGCCGCCGGCCTTCGCCAAGGTCAGCCCGCGGTTCGGCACGCCGCGTGCGCACCACGATCCTGACCGGCGTCGTCGTCGCCGTGATCTCGACGTTCGTGCCGCTGACCGAGCTGGCCGAGCTGGTCAACATCGGCACCCTGTTCGCCTTCGTGCTGGTCGCCATCGGCGTGCTCGTCCTGCGCCGCACCCGCCCCGACCTGCGAGCGCGCCTTCCGCTGCCCCGGCGTCCCGGTGGTCCCGTCCTCGCCGTGCTGGCCGCGGTCTACCTGATGCTGAACCTGCCCGGCGCGACCTGGCTGCGGTTCGTCGTCTGGATGGCCATCGGCCTCGTCGTCTACTTCGTCTACGGCGCCCGCCACAGCCGGCTGGTCACCGACCCGAACTACTCCCGCGACGCCGACAGCGCGAACAAGGAGAAGCGGGACGGGTGAGAGACACAGCGTCAACTCATGATGCGTTCTGTGTCTCGGTGAGCTCGGCGCGCAGATGCGCATGCGTCCTCAACAGGATCCTGGGGACCTGCATCTGTGTGACACCTAGCTCGTCGGCGATCGACTTCTGCGTGCACGCGCGCGTGTACCGCAGGAAGACTTTGGCTCGGCGCCGGTCGGCCGTGACCCTGGCTGTTCAAAGCTGCTGATCGACCAGCCTATCGACGGGTATCAGTACACCGCCCGCATAGTGCCGGCGCACGCGCGGCGCCGTCACGCGCGGACGTTCAACTAACGCACATCAACAGGCGACATCGGGCCAGCGCGGGCGTACGTTGTCCGGAGGAGGCCCCCGCTCATGGACCGCCTCCTCGCCGTCTCCCGGACCCCGTGAGGGCAGGCCAGCTGAGGATTCGCTGTCGAACCGCGCTCCGAAGGTCATCACGGGTCGCGGACGGCATCGGTGACCTTCGGCGTAGTCCTCACCCAGGCAGTCGCGAGCCTACGCGCGGGCCGAGGCGAAGCCACCTCCTCATACGCGTCAGGCTCGGACTGACTCACGATCACAAGTATCGAGGCTAGACGGCGCGCGTCCGCGCGACCATGGCCGATGAGCGGGCGTAGAGGGCGGCCGAGGTGTCGCGGATTGGCTCGGTCGGGTCGTTGACGTCTGGTGAGCACGCTGATACGACGGGGATGACGGGGCTCGGGGCGCCACGAACTGGACCACCTCTTGTGCCGGCATCGACGCTCGATCCGAAGGCCGAGTGTCAGCGATGTCGAGAGGAACACCATGGGATTCGTCGGGAGGTTTGACGGCACGTCGAGCGACAAGGTCCGGATCCGTCTGGACGCCGATGCGGCAGACATCACCGCGGGCGGCGCGGGGCGGGGGGGTGACCTGCTGGTCAGTGACGATGCCGGGCGCGCCCGGGTGCACATCAACGCCGGCGGCAAGGAAGGGGACGGGGTGATCCCTCTGCTTCCGACCGGCCCGGGGGCCGTGGTGACTATCACCGGAGACCCCGGCTCGGTCGTCGTGCGCGACCCGAGCCCGGAGGGCGGCGCCGGATCGCGACGCTTCGCGGTCGCGAGCAGGGAGGTGCGTAGCAACCGGCGAGCTGACGCTCGGCGACGGCACGGGCAAGGCCACGATCACTCTCCGCGCGGCCCAGGGCGACGACGCGAGCCTGATCGTGGGCGGCGAGCAGCGCAGTGGCTATCCGGTGCTGCGCAACCCGGCCGGCAAGGACGCGGCCTTCGTGAGCGGGCACGAGGGCGCGGGCCAGGTCCAGCTTCGCGACTCCGACGAAAGCAATGCCGTCGTGTTGCGGGCGGCCGACGGCGAGTGCGCGAGCTTGGTGCTCGGGAAGCAGCACAGGTCGGGGTGGATCGTGTGCCGCAACGAGGTGGACAAGGACGCGGTGTTCATCAGCGGGCATGAGCTGAATGGTCTGGTTGAGCTGCGGGCAACGGCGGCGCGACGACGGTTCGGCTCGAAGGAGATGGGTCCGGCTGGTTCGGGGGACGCGGCTATGACGGAGCCGTGCTCGTCTTCCCCGACGGTGCCTCCGGAAGACGAGGACGAGGCGACCGTGGCCATCTGGGCCGCACCGGCGACATCGTGCTCCGCAACGCGGACCGTGCCGAGGAGTTCGAGGTCGAGGACGTCGAGGGGCTCGGTGAGGGAGCCGTCGTGTCCTTGGCTGAGAACGGACGGTCGCGCCTGGCCGATGAGCGTACGACGGCGGGTCGCCGGGGTGATCTCCGGCGCGGGCGGCCTCTCGGCCGGGGATCGTCCTGGGTCGGCAGCCCGGCGCGGGCAGTCGCTGGCCGGTGGCGCTTGCCGGAGGGTCTACCGCCGCGTGGATGCCGCGTCGTAGGTCGGTCGCCGTGGGTGACCTGCTCACCACGTCCGACGCCCCGGCCATGCCATGGCGGCCACCGACCACGGGCGCGCGTTCGGTGCGGTGCTCGGCAAGGCCATCGAGCCGCTTCGCTCCGGCCGTGGCCTCATCCCCGTCCTCGTCGGCCTTCAATGAGCACATCGCTCCGCGACGCCGCCTTCGCGCTCGACGCCCCCACCACCGTCTGGTCGCTGCGCCAGTCGTTGGCCATGGGGCTGTGGCCGCCGCTCGCCACAAGCCGGACGTGTCGCTCCTCGAGCTGACCCGTCGACTGGCACCGCTCGGAGTGGAGCTGCGCAAGGTCGCGGTGGGCGGGAGCCACTCGTGGACCCAGATGCACCGCAAGGTCATTGTGTCTGAGCTGCGGGATCGGTTGCGCGACCCCGCGATCATCCGTCAATCGCCGACATCCCTGTGCGGGCCTTTCGCAGTTCTGCTGGAATTGAGCAGGAGAGATCCGGCCGGGTACGACGTGTCGTTGGGCGACTGCTCCAGGACGGCGTTCTCACCACCCCCATCGGCGATGACATCGTTGCCGAGCCAGACCTGCGAGGGCGAGATCTGCCGGCCGAGTGGTTCTTTGAGGACTGGAAGCCGGGCGAGGTCGACTGGATGCTCGCGGCGACGATGCGCGAGGACGAGAACGTCTCCGAGGACGTCGACGACGGCGGTGACTACGAGTCCTACACCCTGCCGGGCGCGATGGAGCGCTGGACGCACGACCTGCTTGGGCTCGATTCCCAGCTGCAGACCTGCTACTCCACCGATGAGCTGAAGGCGCTTCAGGTGGCCCGACACGCAGTCGATGCTGGCGGCGTTGCGTTCATGTTGATCGACTCCAACCTCATCAGGGACGGCGGCAGCGACGACGAGGAGGAGATGCGCTGGCGCTCGACGTGGCACCTTCCACGCCAACCGGTCGGACCACCAAACCCCCTGACCCACAGCAAGGACGACGCGGACGGACCACTTCCCATGGACCATTGGGTGGTCTACCTCGGTCGTCTGAAGCCACCGAACCCATCCGGTGGCGACTCGATCACCCTGCGCCTGTGGTCGTGGGGTCGCGAGTTCACGATGAAGGGCACAGCCAACGCATTCGGCGAGTACCTGTACGCCGTCGTCGCCGGCTTCCCGAAGTAGCGGCCCCGAGGGCCCAACAACCTAGGCGCGGGCCTCTCCACCACCATCCCCGAAGCCGACCGCCCACAGTGAACGAAAAGAGGAAGGGTGCGCACTTCACGCTCATCAACCGTGCGAGGTCGGAATCGCCCGACAAGTCCAAGGGGGATGCGGACCCTGCCAGTGACCGCTCGTCGCCGGCGGCGTCGGCGGCCGACTCTTGCACGTGCCAGGGTGGTGGCCGTCGACGGCCAGGACGATGACTTTCCGGCGACATGGTGGTCTATGCATCGACGACGGGAGTCACGGAGGCGGACGCCATGCGGAAACTCCTTCGGCATGAACTTGAGCCTGGACGGCTACATAGCCGGACCAGGCGGCGACATCGGTTGGGGCGTACCGAGTGACGAGTTGTTCCAGTGGTGGTCTGACCGGGTCGGGGCGAACAGGCCTTGCGCTGTACGGACGCAAACTGTGGGAGACGATGAGCTCCCACTGGCCGACCGCGGACCGACAGCCCGACGCCACACCGGCGGAGATCGAGTTCGCCCGCCGCTGGCGGGACATGCCGAAAGTGGTGTTCTCCTCGTCGACCAGCACCGTTGACCCGAACACCCGCCTGGTCACCGGCGACGCGGTCACCGAGATCACCCGGCTCAAGGCCAGGACGGCGGACGGATGGACATCGGTGGCGCCACCCTTGCCGCGGCAGCCATGCGGGCGGGGCTGATCGACGAGTACGTGCTGGCCACCGCACCTGTCCTGGTCGGCAGCGGCACGCCGTTCTTCACGGCCTGGACAGCTGGGTGAACCTGAACCTGGTGGAGACCCGGACTGTCCCATGTGGGTCCTGCTGACCAGGTACGAGACGAGAAGCTGACGACCGACCTAGGGTCGGCGCGAGCTCGACAGCGGCTTTGTCGGTGCGCGCTCGTCAAGAGCGCGCCGGTCGGGCGCGGCCGCCAGCTCAACGGTGGTCCCCGCACGATCTCACGGCCAGTCGTCGACCTGCAGCTTTGTACGGAGGTGCCGGAGGAGCTTGCGGAGAAGCTCGGCCAGCTGATGGCTGTCCTCGTCGTCAAGCCCGGCAAGGAGGACCTGTTCGCGGGCGAAGATCGCATCGACGGTCTGCTCTATGAGCTGGTGGCCGGCGGGGGTCAGCTCCACCTGCACCGTGCGGCCGTCATCGGGGTCGGTTGTGCGCTGCACCAGGCCGAGTGCCTCGGCGCGTCCGATGCGCTGCGAGATGGCGCCGGAGGTGATCAGCGAGCGCCGGGCCAGCTCGCCGGAGGAGAGGCGGTACGGCGGTCCAGAGCGGCGCAGGCTGCTCAGCAGGTCTCGCACCGCGGGCTCGACGCCGATCTCGGCGGAGAGTCGGCGGTGGTCGTCCTGGAGCAGCTTCGCAACGTGCAGGAGCCGGGTGACTACGCCCGATGGAGCTGACGTCTGTGCCGGGTCGCTCGCGGAGCCAGGCGGCCGCCATGCGGTCCGCAGCGTCCTCCGGTCGTGCGCTCATACCTGTCATCTTAGGGCTAAGGTATCTGTTTTAGACCTAAGGGAAGACGTCGTGATGCACTTGCGCGACCGAGTGGTGGGCTGTCTCCAAGGCGGGGCGATCGGGGATGCCCTCGGCGCGCCGGTCGAGAACTGGCACTGGCGCGACATCAGAGCGCGGCACGGCCGGCTCAGCGAACTGCTGGAGCAGCCCGCCCGCTCCCGCGACGGTGCTCCGGGGCAGATCACCGACGACTCGACGCTGCGCCACTACCTCTGCACCGCCATCGTGGAGAGCGGGGGTCGGGTCGGCCCCGAGGACTACGCGCGGGTGTGGCTTAAGCGGCTCAACCCCGACCGCCTCTACGTGACCGAGCGGCTCGCGCTCGAGAAGCTGCGCCTGGGCATGAGCCCGTGGGACACCGGTCGCGGCGGCCTCCTTGCCGACGGGGCGATCATGTCGATCCAGCCCGTCGGCATCATCAACGTCGGAGATCCGGCACAGGCCTACCGCGACGCCGTCGGAGTGGCGGGCGTCCACCAGGACGGTGTCGAGCGCGACGCGGCCGCGACCGTTGCCGCTGGCGTGGCCGTGGCGCTGCTGCCGACTGCCACCGCGGCGGACGTCGTCGCGACGATGGAGCAGCACGCCACCTTCGACGTACGCCGCCTCGTCCAGGCCGGCGTCCGCCTCGCCGAGAGCGCCGGGCCGAGCGACGCACTCGTGGAACAGTTCTACGCGACGCTGCTGGACCCGACCTTCCCGACGCTCGCCGGACACGCGTGGGACCCGGAGCGCTCGGTCTCGGCGACGAGCCGCGAGGTGCTGCCGGCCGCCGTCGCCGTCCTCCTCGCCTGGGCCAACGACCCCGACGAGGCGATCATCCAGGCGGCGGGCATCGGACGGGACGCCGACACCATCGCCACGGTCGTCGGGCTCCTTCGCCGGGGCGCTGCACGGGGCCCAGGCCCTGCGGGCAGACTGGCGCGCGATGGTCGAGTCGGAGAACACCGCCTTCTTTGCCGAGCTCACCGGAGACCCGGCCGTGGGTTCGAGTCGATGGCGGATGAGCTGATGCAGACGCTCGAGCAGACCCGCGTCTCCATCCGCGACCGCCTCGACCTGCTCGACGGCCTCCTCGGCGGGGCACCGGCGAACTGATGACCTCGCCGCCGCACGCACCGACCGGCGGCCCACGGATCACCGTCGTGGGGAGCTGCAATCTCGACCAGGTGCTGACCGTCGTGCAGCCACCCGGGCCCGGAGCCACGGTGAGCGCCACGGCCTACGTCGAAGAGCCTGGAGGCAAGGGGCTGAACCAGGCGTTGGCCGCCGCCCGCGCCGGTGCGCGCGTCAGCTTCGTCGGTGCGGTCGGCGACGACGAGGCCGGCGATGAGGTACGTCGCCTCCTGCTGGATTCCGGGGTCGAGGCGTCTCGGCTGCGCCGTACCGGAGATCCCACCGGGCGGGCAGTGGTGGTTGTCGACGAGGCGGGCGACAACCGGATCGTGCTGGTTGCGGGAGCCAACGGGTCCATGGTCTCCCTCGACCCCGAGGACCGCGCGAGTGTCGCCACGGCCGATGCACTGCTGCTGCAGCTGGAGCTGCCCCAGGCGGTAGCCCTCGAAGCGGCTCGGACGGCCTTCGACGCCAGGGTCGACGTGGCCCTGACGCCGGCGCCGATCGGGCCGCTGCGCGACGAGCTGCTCGCCTGCACGTCGACCCTTTTCGTCAACCAGCCCGAGATGATCGCCCTCACCGGCGAGCACGACCTGGAGGCAGGCCTTCGCCGGCTCCTGAAACAGGTGCCCGCGGCGGTCGTCACCCGGGGCGACCGAGGCAGCGACTACGCCGACCGCAGCGGCCTTCGCCACCACCGCGACGCGATCGTGGTCGACGCTGTCGACTCCACCGCCGCGGGCGACGTCTACGCCGGCGTCTTCGTCGCCACCCGCTGCGCGGGCGCCGAGGTCGCGCAGGCGATGGTCCGGGCCACCGTGGCCGCCTCCCTCGCCGTCCGACGCCTCGGCACCAGCGGCTCGATCCCGACGGCCGCCGAGATGGCCGCGATCTCCAGCGGGTTGTGAGCCTTCATGAACCGTCCGCTCACTGGGCGAAGGTCTATCTGTCGGTGAGGTGATCGGGCATCTTGCGATGTCGATGACGACAGGGTCATCGGCGCCGGTCGCACCCTCGTCGCGCTCGGCGTGGGCTCGGAGGTCGGTCCCGCGTCGGTCTTCCTCCGGTGGGGTGCGACCGTCGCGGGAGTCGACCTGCCCCGCCCCGACAGCTGGCAGCGCGTGCTGGCCGGCACGATCAAGAGCGCTGGGACCCTGCTCGCGCCGGCCCGCCCCGGGAACTCGCCCTTGGCCGAGCGAGCGGGCATCGACCTGCTCGCCGAGATGCCCGCGCTCGCCGCCTGGATCTCCACGCTCGACGGGCCGCTGGTGCTCGGCAACTACCTCTACGCCGATGGCGGCCTCAACGTCCGGGTCTCCGCCGCCTCCGACGCGGTGGCGACCCGGGCCCGGGAGCATCACCCGGACCTGGTGCTCGCCTACCTCGCCACCCCGACCGACGTGTTCGCGGTGCCCGGTGAGGCAGTGGCCGCGTCGGTCGCGGCGTACGACGGCCGCTCGCGACTCTCGAAGATCCCCGGCCGCGGCCTGCGCACGCTCAGCGGTGGCCGGCTGCTGCGCCGGGCCTACCTCCCCAACGCCGACCCGGGGCTGTGCGACGCGCTGGTGCCCCAGCAGGGTCCCAACTACGCGCTCGGCAAACGTCTGCACCGCTGGCGCGCTGTCGTCGAGGCCGCCGAGGGGCGGCCGGTCTCGATGAACATCGCGCCGCCCACCCGCACCCGGTCGGTGGTCAAGAACCGCGCGCTCGCCGCGGCCTACGGCGGCGCACACCGGTTCGGGATCGAGGTGTTCGAGCCGGCGACCACGCGGGTGCTCATGGCCACGCTGCTGGTGCACGACCTGTACGGCGGACTCCCCGACGTCGGGCATCCGTGGCAGGCCGAGGCACATCAAGCGTGTCACGGCGGGCTCTGGCGAGCCGCCTACGCGCCCCGTTCCGCGCTCGGGCTGGCCGCCCTGTTGGGCTACGGCGCGAGCCGGCCCTGACCTCGCCGGGTGTCCCGCCCCTGCAACGTGGTTTACATCTCATCCAGAGGTCGCAGATTCAAATCCTGCCCCCGCTACACAGTGAAACCGCAGGTCAGGCCGGGTTCGTGGGTCACCACGGGCTCGGTTCTGGCGTTTCGCGTCAGCACGACGTCTGCTGACATTGCATCGAGATCAGCCTCAACCGGAGGTCTACGGCGAGTGGCGCCCGACGACCTCTTGGCCAACGACCCAGAGGTCGAGACAACGCCGCCCGTCCTCGTCCGGTCCTCGCCGGAGGGCCAGAGCTTGGCGTAGCTGTCCAGCGTGGTGCTGGCCTTGGCGTGCCCCAGCGCGCGGCATCGGCGAAGCGTGCACTCTTGACAGAGCGACAGCCGACTGCTTTGTTCATGGTCCGTGGACGTTCTGAATGGATGATTCATGACCTTGATCTCGGGAGCACCGCACCCGCCGCCGGGGCGGCACCGTCATGGTTGACCACTCCCGGCAGCTCCTGCGCGAGGTGACCACGAGGCTCGAGCGCCTCGCGGCGCTCGCCGAGGCGGGCGGACTGGACGCTCCCGTCGAGATGATCACGCGCGCGCTCGACGCCGGCGGCGTCGTGCAGGCGTTCGGCACCGGCCACTCCGAGGCCTTCGCGATGGAGATCGCCGGCCGCGCCGGCGGGCTGATCGCGACCAACCGCATCGCCCTGCGCGACGTCGTGCTGCGCGGCGGCAGGGATTCGTCGATCCTCGCCGGCGCGGCCGCTCTCGAGCGCGACCCGGCCATCGTCGACGAGCTGCTGGCAGACGATCCAGCCGCACCCGGACGACGTCTTCATCATCGCCTCGAACTCGGGCGTCAACGGCTCGATCGTGGGCGTCGCGCTCGCGGCCAAGGAGCGCGGCCACGGTGTCATCGCGGTCACCAGCCTCGAGCACACCACCCAGGTCACCCCCAAGCACCCGAGCGGCAAGCCTCAGCGAGGTCGCCGACGTCGTCATCGACAACCTGGCGCCGTATGGCGACACCACCCTGACCCTCGAGGGCGGCATCGGCGTCGGGGCCGTGTCCTCGATCACTGCAGCCTTTATCGCCCAGCTCATCACCATCGGCGTCGCGGAGCGCATCGCTGCCGCGGGCGCGGTACCGCCCATCTATATCTCCGCCAACATTCCGGGCGGCGACGAGCACAACCACCGTCTCGAGGACCTCTACGGCGAGCGGATGCGGCGCCACGCCTGAGATGCACCACACCACGGAAGGAACCACCAGAGTGAACAGCGAGGCAGAGCACGACCAGGACCTTCGACCGGCGCACGTTCCTGAAGGGCGCGCTCGCTGCGGCCGCCGTCGTCCCGTTCAGCGGCGCGCTCGCCGCCTGCGCCGGCAGCGGGTCAGACGACGACAGCGACGCGACACCAAGGGCGGCACCAGGAGCGCCGCAATCCGTTCGGCATGGCCGACGGCTCGACCGTCGACGCGGTGATCTTCAACGGCGGCTACGGCATCGACTACGTCGAGTTCGCCGCCAACCTCATGCAGAAGAACCACGCCGGGTCCACCGTGAAGGTGTCGGCGACGACCCAGATCGCCCAGGAGCTGCAGCCGCGGTTCCTCGGCGGCAACCCGCCCGACCTGATCGACAACTCCGGCGCCCACGCCATCGGCTTCAGCACCATCATCGACCAGCTCGAGGACCTCAACGACGTCCTCGACGCCCCCAACCTCGAAGGCGTCAAGATCCGCGACACCCTGTTCGGTGGCGTCGAGAAGCCCGGCACCTTCGGCGACAAGTTCGCCGCGCTCAACTACGTCATGACCGTCTACGCCGTCTGGTACTCGGCCAGCCTGTTCGAGGACAATCGGCTGGACCCCGCCGACCACCTGGGCCGAGGCCATCGAGCTCGGCACGAAGGCCAAGGAGAAGGACAACTACCTCTTCCTCTGGGGCAAGGAAGCCGCGACCTACTACCAGACCCTGGCGATCGCTTCGGCGATCAAGGAAGGCGGCGACGAGGTGCGTCTCGCCGTGGAGAACTTCACGCCGGGCTTCTGGTCGCTTCCCGCGTTGCAGGCCGTCTTCACGGCGCTGGACGAGATCATCCAGGCCGGCTATGATGAAGCCGGGTGGTTCGGGCACCCAGTTCACCGCTGCTCAGGCGCAGTGGACCAACGACCAGGCGCCTGCTCTACCCGTCGGGCTCGTGGATCGAGAACGAGATGAAGGACCAGACCAAGGACGGCTTCCAGATGACCGGCTTGCCGGAGATGTCGGTCTCCACAACCGGCGATGCCGCAACACCGCCATGCACGCACCGCCGGCGAGCCGTTCATCATCCCGTCGCAGGCCAAGAACGTGGCGGGCGGCAAGGAGCTGCTCCGCACGATGCTGTCCAAGGAAGCGGCGACCAACTTCGCCAAGACCAAGCTCGCGCCGACCATCGTCAAGGACACTGTCCCGGCCGACGGTTTCGGCTCGACCGCACTCGTGTCGCAGAGCAAGATGCTCGCCGACGCCGGCACCGACGTGTTCACCTGGAACTTCGTCGACCTCTACGGCACCAACCAGGACGAGCTCGTCGTCTGGAACAGCTTCCTCGACGGCGAGCTCGACGTGGCGGCCCTGACCGCGCGGCTGCAGGAGATCACCGACAAGGTCCGCGATGACGCCTCGGTCACCAAGATCGTGGTGAAGTGACCGCTCCACGCTGGTCCCCACCACGGCAGCTCGCGACCGCACCACCGCGCAGCGAGATCGCGGCGGCCCCTGACGTTCGACCAGGTCAGCTTCTTGCTGGTGTTCCTCGGGCTTCCGCTGGCGATCTTCCTGGTCTTCGTGGTCTGGCCGTTCGTGCAGGCCTTCTACTATTCGATGACCGACTGGACGGGCTTCACGACGACATGAACTTCGTGGGCCTCGACAACTACCGAAGCTGCTCCACGACGACATCTTCATGAAGGCCGTGCGCAACAACATCCTGCTGGCCATCGTCGTGCCGCTCGTGACCGTGGTGCTCAGCTTCGCGCTGGCCACGCTGGTCACCGTCGGCGGGCTCACCCGGGGCCGCGCGCGGGTTGCGCTACTCCGGCATCTACCGCGTCATCTCGTTCTTCCCCTACACCGTCCCGGCCATCGTCATCGGCATCATCTGGGCGCAGATGTACGACCCGTCGAGCGGCCTGCTCAACGGCCTCCTCACCGGGATGGGCCTCGACTTCTTCAAGTCCTTCGCCTGGCTCGGCGACAAGCGCACCGCCATGGGCGCCTCGATCTTCGTCATCGTCTGGGGCTTCGTCGGCTTCTACATGGTGCTGTTCGTCGCCGCCATCAAAGGCATCCCGTCGGAGGTCTACGAAGCCGCGCGCGTCGACGGCGCGGGCCGGCTCCGCATCGCCTGTCGATCACCATCCCGCTGATCCGCGACACGATCCAGACGGCCTACATCTACCTCGGCATCCTGGCGCTCGACGCCTTCGTCTACATGCAGGCGCTGAACCCGGGCGGCGGCCCGGCCAACTCGACGCTGGTGATGTCGCAGCACCTGCTCAACACGGCGTTCAAGAAGGGCAAGTTCGGCTACGCCAGCGCGATGGGCGCGTGCTGGCGATCATCACCCTGGCCTTCGCGGCGCTCGTCTTCGTCGTGAACCGGCTGACCGGCGGACCGCGAGAAGCTCGGGCGACGATGACCACGACACGACGATCACAGCGACGCCCGCCACGACCTCGGCTCCGGAGCGCCTGCCCGTGGGCGAACAAGGTCGTGGCGACGATCTCCCACGTCGTGCTCGCTTCTGGGCCTGCTCGTCATCGTCCCGCTGCTGTGGACGCTGATGTCGTCGTTCAAGACGACCAAGCGAGATCTTCGGCTCGCCGTTCTCGCTGCCCGCGAGCTGGAACTTCGACAACTACGTCTCGGCGTGGACGACGCAGAGCATCGGCACCTACTTCCTCAACACGGTCATCGTCGTCGGCTGCGCCCTCGTCATCGTGATGATCCTCGGCGCGATGTGCGCCTACGTGCTCGCGCGCTACGAGTTCCGGGCAGCAGGTTCATCTACTACCTGATGCTCGCCGGGCTGACGTTCCCGATCTTCCTCGCGATCGTGCCGCTGTTCTTCGTGCTGAAGAACTTCGGCCTGCTGAACACCCTGCCCGGCCTGATCATCACCTACGTCGCGTTCGCGCTGC
Source organism: uncultured Actinomycetota bacterium (assembly GCA_963734355.1). Lineage (GTDB taxonomy): Bacteria > Actinomycetota > Actinomycetes > Propionibacteriales > Nocardioidaceae > Nocardioides. The sequence goes on along the minus strand of CAVTHU010000028.1, from coordinate 2,284 downwards.
CGTTCACCGTGTTCTTCCTCTATCCCTTCTTCAAGACCCTGCCCAGGAGATCGCCGAGGCGGCGGCGCTCGACGGCGCGGGCGAGTGGCGGATGTTCTTCCAGGTCATGCTGCCGATGGCCAGGCCCGGCATCGCCTCGGTGGCGATCTTCAACTTCCTCGGCCTGTGGAACCAGTTCCTGCTGCCGGTCGCGCTCAACACCAACAGGGACAACTACGTGCTGTCGCAGGGCATGGCGTCGTTCGCCTCGCAGGCGGGCTACGCCGTCGACTTCGGCGCCTGTTCGCCGCCGTGGTGATCACCGTGGTGCCGGTGCTGGTCGTCTACATCATCTTCCAGCGCCAGCTGCAGGGCTCGGTGACGCAGGGAACCTCGAAGTAGCGGACCATGTCCGTTGTGGTCATTGACTGCCGAACCCCGAACGGATGATTATGACGCGCGCTCCCAGCTCGACGTTGAGGGTCACGGACCCCGGCGGCCTCACCGACCTGATCCGCACCGTGGCCCCCAGGCTGACCGGCGCGCTCCGGGAGGTCGCGGACACCGTGCTGGCGGACCCGGCCGAGGCCGCCCGGCTGTCCGCGGGCGCGCTGGCCGCACGGGCCGGGGTCTCGCAGGCGTCGGTGACCCGGTTCGCCCAGTCCATCGGGCTCGCCAGCCACGCTGAGCTGCGGCTCGCCCTGGCCGAGCAGGTAGGCCGCACAACGGCGTACGGCGTCCCGACTGACGTCGGACTGAAGATCCGCCCCGAGGACTCCTCCCACAGGTCGTCAAGGTGGTCGCGAACGCCGACGTGCGCGCGATCACCCAGACCGTCGACCAGCTCGACCTCAATGCCCTCGACCTGGCCAGCCGGGCCATCGCCGTGGCTCACCGCGTCGACGTGTACGGCATCGGCAGCTCGGCGAGCGTGGCCTACGAGCTGGAGACCCGGCTCTTCCGGATCGGGGTCCGGGTGCGGGCCTGGATCGAGGTGCACGAGGCCCTGACGTCCGCCGCCCTGCTCACGGCCGACGACGTTGCGATCGCGATCTCCCACTCGGGTGCGACCTCGGAGGTCGTGGAACCGTTCCGGCTGGCCGCGGATCGTGGCGCGGTGACGATCGGAATCACCGGTGACCCACGCTCGGCCGTCGCCGCGGCCTCCCGCGAGGTGTTGACGTCGGCGGCGCTGGAGACGTCGTACCGGAACGGGAGCCTCGCCGCGCGGCACTCCCAGATGATGATCGCCGACTGCCTCTACATCCGTGTGGTCCAGCTCGCCCCCGACCGCGCTGCCGACTCGATCGCCCTCACCGAGCACATCTCCCCGTCCCACGCCGTCACGTCACGCCGCAGCCGAGCGCGCTAGCCGTTCACAGCTTGCGCAGGGCCGCCAGGGACGCGTCGATCCGGGCGAACACTGCCGGTCGACGGTGACTCCATGGTGCCGGAGGCCGAGTGCCGCCGCGCCCGCGACGCCGTCGGCGACCTTGACGACGTGTCCGGCACCGCCCTGGCGGCGGAAGGAGGTCTCGACGGCGGCCGCGACCGTCGCCTGGTGGAGCAGGACGCTTCCACCCAGCACCAGCGGGCCGTCGATCCCCTCGTCGAGCACGGTGCCCAGGGTGCGAGCGAGGGCCTGCGAGGCGCCCTCGACGATGGCGACGGCCGGCGTCGTCGCCGACCGCGAACGCCACCGGGGCGAACTGGGCGAGCTGCACCGGCCGCATGGCGTAGACGATCTCCGTGAGGCGGCTGAGGGAGGAGCTTCGCGACTCGTGGGTGTTGTCGATGCCTAGCCGGGCCAGCACGAGCGGCGTCAGCCCGGTCGACGGACCGCGACCGTCAAGGTCCGCGACCACGGCGCGCACGACGTGATGGCCGATCCAGAAGCCGGAGCCCTCGTCGCCGAGCAGCCAGCCGGTCCCGTCGGACACGGCCTCGATCTCTCCTTCGCGGACCCGGATCGCGGCCGAACCCGTGCCGGAGACCAGCGCGTGCCCGTCCAGGTCACTAGATCCCGCACAAAACATGGCGAGGAGATCGGACTCGACGACGAACGGCGCATCCACGCCGGCGGCTGACAGTGCGACGGTGATGCCCGGATGCTCCGGACCGGCGGCCAACCGGACGGACCGCGAACCCGCCATCGCTGACCGCTGCACCAGCGATCGAGGCCGGCAGCACGCCGGCCGACTCGGTCGCTTGCCGCACGGCAGCACCGAGGGCGAGTACGACGCTCTCCGGCCCCGAGGAGACGGGATTCCCGCTCCCCGCGGTGCCCAGTCCGAGGCAGCGCCCC